>NZ_JBGNUR010000002.1:1144284-1268759 GCF_041951345.1 Actinomadura sp. 21ATH
CGCCTCGTGGCGTGTCTCGCCTCCCGCGCGGCCGCCGGAGGCGGACACGCCACGAGTCAACGTCCTGGCAGGACGAGTTCGGCATGCACCGCGCGGTGGTCGGTCATCGGCAGCGGGTGGACGCCGAAGCCGCGGACGGCCACGCGGCGGTCGGCCACCACCCGGTCTAGGGCCACGCCGGGGAGGTCCCGGCCGCCGGCGCCGTCCGGCCAGGTCGCCCGCAGGCCCTGGCCGGTGGCGTCGGCGGCGTCGCGGTAGCCGGTGGAGAGGATCCGGCGCATCTCGGCGTGGTCGAGGGTGGCGTTGAAGTCACCGGCCAGGATCCGTACCGGGCCGCCGGTGTCCGCCGCGGGCAGCGCCCGCAGCCCCGCCTCCCAGCACGCCTCGTTCTCCGGGTACGTGGGCGCGCACGGGTGCACGGAGACCACCTCGACCGGCGGCGCCCCGGGAACCGCCACCCGGGCCCGCGCCTGGCCGAAGCCGATGTGGATGATCGGCTGCTCCTGGAGCGGGTACCGCGCGTACACGGCCGAGCCCGTCACCCCCGGCTCGGCCCGCACCACCCGGTGCGGCAGGCTCCGCCCGATCCCGGCCCCGTCGAGCGCGCCGGCGGCCTCGGGCGTGATCTCCTGGAGGGCGAGCACGTCGGGCCGTACGCGCCGGACGAGGTCCATCACCTCGGCCGCGGGCGCGCTCCCCTGGAGCAGGTTCGCCGCCAGCACCCGCACGGCGGGCCCCTTCGCGGCCGGGGCATCGTCGGGGAACGCCCGCGGCGCCACCGTCGCGACCAGCATCACGGCCGGCACCAGCGCCGCGGTCGCGACGTACCACCGCCGCAGCACCAGCGCCACCAGCGGGACGGCCACCGAGGCGGCCGCGACGTACGGCGTGAACGCCACCAGCTGCTTCCACCGGAACGCGGGCTCCCACCCGGAGGCCCGCAGCAGTGCCCAGACGGCGAACGGCACCACCGCCGCCACCAGGACGCCGCTCAGCCACCCCCGGCGCGGCCGTCCCGCCACGGCTCCTTCGGCGTCCCGCCCGCTCTCCGCCCGTACGGCCACCGGCCCTCCCCTTCATCGATCTCTGATGAGACGGAGGCTTCCGGGGCCCGGGTTCAGTCGAGTTTGAAGAGGTTCTCGTCGATGCGGTCGAGGGCCAGCCGGACGGCGCCGACGCCGACGGCCTCGTCGCCCAGGGTGGACGCCTCGATCCGGGTGGGGCTCAGGCACAGCGGGCGGACCTGGCGGCGCAGCTCGTCGATCAGGCGGTCGCCGGCCCGGATGAGCGCGCCGCCGACGACGATCATCTCGGGGTCGATGGCCAGCGCCATCGCGGCGATGCCGCGGGACATCCGGGCGGCGAGGCGCTCCACCAGGGCGACGGCCTCGGGGTCGTCGTGCTGGGCGGCGGCGAGCACGGCCGCGGCGCCGCCGCCCTCGGGGGCGCGGCCGGCGGCGGTCGGGACGCCGGTCAGCGCGGCGGTGGTGTCGCGCAGGCCCAGCTCGGGCAGCATGCCGACCTCGCCCGCGGCGCCCCAGCGGCCGCGGTGCAGCCGGCCGCCGATGACGGCGCCGACGCCGGTGTGCAGGCCGGCGAGCACGCAGATCACGTCGTCGGCGTCCTCGGCGACGCCGCGCCAGCGCTCGGCCATGGCGGCGAGGTTGGCGTCGTTCTCCACGTACACCGGGCAGGGGAACGAGCGGCCCAGCTCGCGGCCCAGGTTGAGGCCCTGCCAGCCGGGGACGACGGTGCAGAACGCGACCTCGCCGTCCGCGGTGACGACGCCGGGCGTGCCGGCGGCCACCGCCCACAGGCGGGAGCGCTCGACGCCGGTGGCCGCCAGGCAGGTCTTGACGGCGGCGCGGACGGCGGCGAGCCGTTCCGGCGGTGCCCAGCCCACGTCCAGGTCGGCCCGGTGCGAGCCGACGACCTCGCCGTTCAGGTCGGCGACGAACAGCTGGACCCAGTGCGCGTCGATGTCCAGGCCCAGCGCGTACCCGGCCTCGGCGCGGAAGCGGTAGCGGCGGGCGGGGCGCCCGAGCCCGGTGCCGGAGCGGGGCGCGACCTCGGTGACCAGGCCGCGGCCGGCCAGTTCGCCGAGCACGCCTTCGGTGGTGGGCCGCGACAGCCCGACCTGCTTGGCCAGCTCGCTCAGCGTCGGCTCGCCGCCGCCGCGCAGCGCGCGCAGGGTGGCGGCGGAGTTGAGACGGCGGAGTACCGAGGGATCTCCCCCATGCAGGGATATTTCGGACACGGCACCTCTTGCTCGGTTTCAGGGCCTTGACAGGGACGGACGGACCGTGGACATTAATGCCAACCTACTTACGAAAGGCACTTTCGTAAAGGCGGGCACCGTCCCGGACGGGACGGAAGGCGAGCTCAGAGGGCAGGTGACCGGGCGGTGACAGCCGAGACCAGGGGACCCACGATCGCGGTCGTGGGCGCCGGACTGCGCGGGAGCACCTACGCCCGCCGGATCCGCGCGACCGCGCGCGGCAGGGTGGTGGCGGTGGCCGAACCGGACCCGCTGCGCCGCGAGCGGTTCGCCGCCGAGCACCGCATCCCGCCGGAACGGGTCTTCGCGAGCTGGACCGACCTGGTCGCGGCGGGCGCGGCCGGCCGGCTGGCCGACGGCGCGATCATCGCGACCCAGGACGCCGAGCACGCCGAACCCGCCGTGCGGCTCGCCGGGCAGGGCTACCACATCCTGCTGGAGAAGCCGATGGCCACCACCGAGGCCGACGCGGAACGGGTGGTCGCGGCGGCCGAACGGGCCGGGACGATGCTGGCGGTCTGTCACGTGCTCCGTTATACGCCCTACACGAGAATGATCCGGAAACTCCTGGAAGACGGCCGGATCGGCACCCCGATCACCGTCCAGCACCTGGAGCCGGTCGGCTGGTGGCACCACGCCCACTCGTACGTGCGGGGCAACTGGCGCCGCGAGGACGAGTCGGGCCCGATGCTGATGACCAAGTCGGTCCACGACATCGACTGGATGATCCACATCATGGGCGAGCGGCCGTCCCGGGTCGGCTCGTTCGGGCGGCGCTCGCACTTCCGGGCGGAGAACCGCCCCGCGGGGGCCGCCGACCGCTGCCTGGACTGCAAGGTCGAGGCGAGCTGCCCGTACTCGGCCACCCGGCTCTACCTCTCCTGCCTCGGCGACCCCGAGCGGGAGACCTGGCCGCTGGGCGCGGTCACGCCCGACCACACCGAGGCGGGCGTGCTCGCGGCGCTGCGCGACGGCCCGTACGGGCGCTGCGTGTACGCCTGCGACAACGACGTGGTCGACCACCAGGTCGTGAACATGGAGTTCCCGTCCGGCGCCACCGGCACGTTCACCGTGACGGCGTTCTCCCCGTACGCGCAGCGGCAGACCCGGATCTTCGGCTCGGCCGGCTGCATCGAGGGCGACGGGGTCCGGGTCGCGCTGCGCGACTTCGTCACCGGCGAGGTCGAGACCTTCGAGCCGGAGCCCGACCACGCCAGCCCCGACGGCCGGCACGACGCCGCCGACGCGGCGCTGGCCGACGCCTTCGTCGCGGCGCTGGCCGCCGGCGACCCCGCCGCGCTCGGCTCCGGCGGGCGCGAGAGCCTCGACTCGCACCGCGTCGTGTGGGCGGCCGAGCGCGCCCGCCACGCGGGAGCGATCGTCGCCGTGCCCGACCCGCACGCCGCCGCCGACGCGGCCGGCGCCCCCTCCCCGCAGTATTCGCCCCGCAACCCCCCGCGAAAGGTATCCCGACGCCATGACTAGAAGAGTGTGGACCGGTGCGGCCGGCACGCTGGCCCTCGCGCTGGCGCTGAGCGCGTGCGGCGGGTCCGACGGCGGCGACGCCTCGGCCCCGGCGACCAACGAGGGGCGCGGGCCCATCACGTTCGCCACCGGCAAGGACCTGACCGGCACCATCCAGAAGCTGGTCAAGAAGTGGAACGACGCGCACCCCAAGGAGCAGGTGCGGATCGTCGAGCTGCCCGAGGACGGCGACCAGACCCGGCAGCAGCTCGTCCAGAACGCGCAGATCAAGTCCGACGCGTACGACGTGGTCCGGCTGGACGCGGTGTGGACGGCCGAGTTCGCCGCGCGCCGCTGGGTGCTGCCGCTGGACGAGGGCAGGCTGGACCCGGGCACGTTCGTCCCGGCGTCCCTGGAGACCGGCAAGTACCGCGGCAAGCTGTACGCGGCGCCGTGGCTCACCGGGACGGGGATCCTGTACTACCGCACCGACCTGCTGGAGGCGGCGGGCGTCAAGGAGCCGCCGAAGACCTGGGCGGAGATGCGGGACGCCTGCGCGAAGGTGAAGGAGACCGACGAGGGCAAGGACGTCGGCTGCTACGCGGGCCAGTACGACAAGTACGAGGGCCTGACCGTCAACTACTCCGAGGCGGTCCAGTCGGCAGGGGGCCAGGTGTTCGACGCCGACGGCAAGCCGCAGGTGGCGACGCCGCAGGCCAAGGCCGGTCTCCAGTTCCTCGTGGACGGGTTCGAGAGCGGCACCATCCCCGACAAGAGCGTCACCTACAAGGAAGAGGAGAGCCGCCGCGCCTTCCAGGACGGGCAGCTGGTCTTCCACCGCAACTGGGCCTACGTGTACGCGCTGGCCGCCGCCAAGGACGGCACGTCCAAGGTGAACGGCAGGTTCGACGTCGCGCCGCTGCCCGGCAAGGACGGCCCCGGCTCGGGCACGCTCGGCGGCAACAACCTGGCGGTGTCGGCGTTCTCCAAGAACCAGGCGACGTCCCGCGACTTCATCCAGTACATCGTGGGCCTCGACGTGCAGCGCGAGTACAACAAGGAGCAGTCGTTCCCGCTGTCGCGGACCGCGCTGTACGACGACGCGGCGCTGGTGAAGCAGTACCCCTACTTCCCGATCATGAAGAAGGCCCTGGAGCAGGCCGAGCCGCGCCCGGTGGTCGTCAAGTACAGCGAGGTGACCGCCGCCGTTCAGGACCACGTCACCGCCGCGATCACCGGGAAGAAGAGCGTGGACCAGGCCGCCACCGACCTCCAGGCCGCCCTGTCGGGCCTGACCGACTGACCGCCGACCGGACCTCCCACTGATGAACGAGCTGACCACCGGCACCGGCCGGGACCCCGCCGGCCCGCCGGTCACGTCCCCGGCCGGGGCCGCTCCCGCCGGCCACGAGGGTTCCGGCCGGGGACGGCCCGCCCGGAAGCGGCGCCGCGGCGGCGAGGGCCGGCTGGCCGCCCTGCTGCTGTCCCCCACCTTCGCCGTCCTCGCCGTGGTGATCGCGTTCCCGATCGTCGCGGCCATCTGGGACTCGCTGCACCGCACCAGCGAGGAACTCGACGCCGACGGGCTGGTGGTGGAGGCCGAGCGCTTCAGCGGCCTGGCCAACTACACCGCCCTCATCGGGTCCGGCCGGTTCCAGACGGCGCTGTGGAACACCACGTTCTTCACCGTCACCACGGTCGCGATCGAGACGGTGATCGGGCTGGCGATGGCGCTGCTGATGCACCGCGCGTTCCGCGGCCGCGGGATCTTCCGGGCCAGCGTGCTGGTGCCGTGGGCGATCCCGACCGCGATCTCCGCGCTGCTGTGGCGGTGGATCTTCTCGGCGGACGGCGTCGCGAACGCGGTGCTCGGCCGGGAGATCCTGTGGACCGCGGACGGCCTGGAGGCGAAGTTCGCGGTCATCATCGCCGACACCTGGAAGACCGCGCCGTTCGTGGCGCTGCTGGTGCTGGCCGGCCTCCAGGTGATCCCCGACGAGGTGTACGAGGCCGCGCGCGTCGACGGCGCCGGCGCCTGGCAGCGGTTCCGGAACGTGACGCTGCCGCTGGTCATGCCGTCGCTGCTGGTCGCGGTGATGTTCCGGATGATGGACGCGCTGCGGATGTTCGACCTGCCGCAGGTGCTCATCGGCACCCGCAAGCCGTCGGTCGAGACGCTGTCGCAGCTGGCCTGGGACGAGGCGATGAACCTCCGGTACGGGCCCGCCGCCGCGACCGCGACCGTGCTGTTCCTCTACATCGCGCTGGCCGCGTACGTGTTCGTACGGCTGCTCGGCGCCGACATGATCGGCGAGGAGGACGAGAAGTGATCCGGCGGTGGACCGACCGGCTGTCGCCGGTCCTCATGGCGGTGTTCTGCCTGCTGCCGTTCTACTGGATGGTCGTCTCCAGCCTGCGCCGGCCCAACGACGTCCTCGACATGTCGGTGCTGCCGAACCCGCTGTCGCTGGAGAACTACCGAGCCGTCTTCCAGCCGGGCAACGGCTTCCTGCGCGCGCTCGGCAACAGCGTGGTGGTCGCCGGGACCACCACCGTGCTGACGCTGGTCGTCGGGACGGCGGCCGCGTACGCGCTGGCCCGGCTGCGGTTCCGGTTCAAGCGGCTGGTGCTGGCGCTGGTGGTGTCGACCTCGATGTTCCCGGGGGCGCTGCTGATCGTCCCGCTGCTGAAGCTGTTCACCGATATCGGGTGGATCAACAGCTACCAGGCGATGGTCGTGCCGAACCTGTCGTTCGCGCTGCCGCTGGCGATCTGGAACCTGACGGCGTTCTTCCGGCGGCTGCCGTTCGAGCTGGAGCAGGCCGCGATGGTGGACGGCTGCACCGCCGGCCAGGCGTTCCGGAAGATCATCCTGCCGCTGGCCGCGCCCGGGGTGTTCACCACGGCGATCATCACGTTCGTGGTGGCGTGGAACGAGTACCTGATCGCGGTGTCCATGGTGAACGACCAGACGATGAAGACCGCCAACGTGATCGTCGCGCAGTTCACCGGCCAGCACGGCTACGACCAGCCGTTCGGGACCCAGATGGCGGCCGGGGTGATCGTCACCGTGCCGCTCGTGCTCGTGGTGCTGGCCTTCCAGCGCCGCATCGTCGCCGGCCTCACCTCCGGCGGCCTGAAGTAGTGGTCACCCCCTCCCCCTGGAGTAGCGCCGCATGAGATCACCCCTGCCCGCACCGCGACGGCGGACGTTCCTGGCGATGACCGGCGTCAGCGCCGCCGCGTTCGCCGCCGGCACCGGCCACGCCGCCGCCGAGGAGAACGCCGGCGGCAAGGTCCCGGCCGACCCGTTCACGCTGGGCGTCGCGTCCGGCGACCCGCTGCCCGACGGGTTCGTCCTCTGGACGCGGCTCGCGCCCGTTCCGCTCGCGGCTGACGGGCACGGCGGGATGCCGCTCCGCCCGTTCACGGTCCGGTACGAGGTCGCCGAGGACGCCGGGTTCAAGCGCGTCGTCAAGCGGGGGCAGGCCCTCGCCACGCCGGAGCTGGCCCACTCCGTGCACGCCGAGGTGCACGGGCTGCGGCCGGGGCGGGAGTACTTCTACCGCTTCCGCGCCGGTACGGAGGTCAGCCCGGCCGGGCGGACGCGCACGGCGCCCGACCCGCGGTCGACGCCGGACTCGTTCCGGTTCGCGACGGCGTCGTGCGCGGCCTGGTACCACGGCCACTTCACCGCGTACCAGCACATGGCCCGGGAGGACCCGGACATGGTCCTCTTCCTCGGCGACTACATCTACGAGTACGGCATCACCGCGGCCAACATGTGGCGGCAGGGCGTCCCGCTGCCGGGGCCGGAACACGCGGTCGAGATCAACACGCTGGAGCAGCACCGCCTGCGCTACTCCCTCTTCAAGACCGACCCGGACCTCCAGGCCGCGCACGCCGTCGCGCCCTGGATCTTCACCACCGACGACCACGAGGTCCAGAACAACCACGCCGGCGACTGGTCGGAGACGGGGGTCCCGCCGGCGGACTTCCTGCGGCGCCGGGCCGTGGCGTACCGCGCGTTCTACGAGAACCTCCCGCTGCGCGGCGTCATGCGCCCCGAGGGGCCCGACCTGGACCTGTACCGCCGCTACCGGTGGGGGCGGCTCGCGCAGATCGACATGCTCGACAACCGGCAGTACCGCGACACCTACCCCGCGGGCGCCGTTACCGACAACTCGCCCGAGCGGCACGACCCCGAGCGCTCCATCCTGGGCGCCCGCCAGGAGAAGTGGCTGTACGACGGCCTCGGGCGGTCCGACGCCACGTGGAACCTGCTGGGCAGCGGCGTCGTCGTCGCCGAGATCGACCGCGACACGGGAGCGGGCGAGCTGTACAGCAACGACATGTGGGACGGCTTCCCCGCCAACCGGAAGCGGCTGTGGTCGGCGCTGGAGCGGCACGGGATCGCGAACCCGGTGGTGCTGTCGGGCGACATCCACCGCCATGTCGCGGCCGACCTCAAGGCCGACTTCAAGGACCCCGGCTCGAAGACGATCGGCACCGAGCTGGTCACCGGCTCCATCGGCTCGGACGGCGACGGCGGCGAGACCGACTCGCTGGCCCGGGTCTGGCTGGGCAACCCGCACGTCAAGCTCTACAACGCCCGCCGCGGGTACGTGAGCTGCGCGCTGACGCCGCAGCGGCTCACGTCCGAGTTCCGGACCGTGGAGTACGTCACCCGCCCCGGCGCCCCGGTCCGCACCGCGGCGCGCTTCGTCACCGAGGCCGGCCGGCCCGGCCTGAACCGAGAGGTCTGAGCCATGACCGTCACCCGCCGTTCGGCCCTCGGCCTGGGCGCCGCCGCCCGCCGCCCCCGCCCGGTGCACGCGCTGCGCGCCGAGTCCGGGATCGGGCGGATCCGGCTGTCGTGGAAGGGCGAGGCGTACGCGCCGCTCGTCGACCACTACGCGATCTACGGCGCGCGCTCGGCCGGCTTCGGCATCGGTCCCGGCACCCTCGTCGGCAAGACCGTGTACGGGTACTTCGTGCACGACCGCATGGGCGGCGCGCGGCAGGACTGGCACTACCGCGTCGTCACGGTGGACGCCGCCGGCAACCGCAGCCGCCCTTCGGCCGCGCTCTCCGCCCACAGCGTCGAGTCCGTCACCGTCGCCGGCCGGGCGCTGGCGACGGTGGGGAACTTCGACCACCGGTCGCTGGAACTCGCGCTCGCGCCCAACGGCTACGCCCAGTACCGCGCGCGGTTCGGCGACGGGCCCGACTACACGTACGGGAAGAGCACCCCCGGGAACGACTGGGCCTACATCCAGCCGGGCCCGGCGGACTCGTGGGCGGGCGGCCGGCCGAGCCGCGCCACGTTCCGGTTCCCCCTGGACGAGGTGCCGTCCGGGGAGACGTGGCTGGCCGTCTGGCTCGTGGACACCCACGCCTCCCTTCCCGGGACGGTCAAGCTCGCCCTCAACGGCACGCCCGTGCGGGAGGTGGAGCTGGAGTTCGGCGGGACGCGCGGCTCCCTGGAGGGGGACGCGACGCTTCCCGGCACCCCGCTGAAGCCCTCGTACGTGGAGCTGCCGCTGCCCGCCGCCGCGCTGAAGGCCGGTGAGAACGTGCTGACGATCGACAAGCAGGCCGGTTCCTGGCACGTGTACGACGCGCTGGGCATCTTCGCCCGCTGACAACGCCCGGCCCCGGCCGGCGGAACGGCGGGGGACGGCGGGGGACGGCCCGTTCACGGACGGGCCGTCCCCGCCGCGCCTACCGGCGGTACGTCAGGCCGTACCCGAACGGGAACAGCGGGTCCTTGCCGTCGCCCTTGTTGATGGGCTGCTGGCCGACGTCCTTCATCCACGTCACGGGCAGCTTCCCGGTCGGCTTCCGGACGCCGAAGAGCACGTCCGCCACGCCCCGCCCCTCGGTGCCGGGCAGCCAGGACGCGACCAGGGCGTTCCACTGCGGGAGCTGGGCGGAGACGTCCAGCGGGCGGCCCGAGACCAGCACCACGACCACCGGCACGCCGGACGCGCGCAGCCGCTGGAGCGTCGCCAGGTCCTCGGCGTCCAGCCCCATCGCGCCGGGCCGGTCGCCCATGAACTCGGCGTACGGGGTCTCGCCGACCACCGCCACGGCCGCGTCGTAGGAGCCGTCGACGCCGCTGCCGTCCTTGCTGTACGTCACCGTGCCGCGCTTGCCGGCGGTCTGCCGGATGCCCTCAAGGATCGTCGTCCCCGGGGTGATGTCGCCGGACGAGCCCTGCCAGGTGATCGTCCAGCCGCCGCTCTGGTTGCCGATGTCGTCGGCGTTCTTGCCGGCCACGAAGATCCTGCCGTCGCGGCGGTCGAGCGGCAGCACGTTCCCCTCGTTCTTCAGCAGCACCTGGGACTCGGCGACGGCCCGGCGCGCCAGCTCGCGGTGCTCCCCGCTCCCGACCGTGCGCAGGTAGCGGCGGTCTGCCAGCGGCCGCTCGAACAGCCCGAGCTGCACCTTCTTGGTCAGGATGCGCCGGTTGGCGTCGTCGATCCGCGACATCGGCACCCGGCCCGCCTCGACCTCGGCCTTCAGCGTCTCGATGAACCGCTTCCAGTCGTTCGGCACCATCACCATGTCGATGCCCGCGTTGATCGAGGTGCGGACCTCGGCCGCGGTGAAGCCGGGCTGCCCGTCGATCTGGTCGATCCCGTTCCAGTCGGAGACCACGAGGCCGGAGAAGCGCAGCTCCTTCTTCAGCACGTCGGTGATCAGGTACCGGTGGCCGTGCGCCTTGACGCCGTTCCACGAGTTGAAGGAGATCATCACCGAGCCGGCGCCGCGCCTGATCGCCGCCTGGAACGGGGGCAGGTGAATCCTCCGCAGCTCCGCCTCGGAGATCTCGGTGTTCCCCTGGTCGACGCCGCCGGTCGTCCCGCCGTCGCCGACGTAGTGCTTGGCGGTGGCCAGCACGGACGCCGGCCCGCCCAGCCGCGGCCCCTGGAGCCCGCTGACGGCCGTCGTCATCTGCGCGGGCAGCTCGGGGATCTCGCCGAACGACTCGTACGTACGGCCCCAGCGGTCGTTGCGGGCCACGCACACGCAGGGGGCGAAGTTCCAGTCCGGGCCCGTGCCGGTGACCTCCTCGGCGGTGGCGGCGCCGATCCGGCGGACCAGTTCCGGGTTCCGGGCGGCGCCGAGGCCGATGTTGTGCGGGAAGATCGTCGCGCCGACCACGTTGTTGTGGCCGTGCACCGCGTCCACGCCGTAGATCAGCGGGATCCGCCGCGGGGTGGCGAGGGCGGCGCGCTGGAAGCCGTCGTACATGTCCGCCCACGACTCGGGCGTGTTCGGCGTGGGCACCGAGCCGCCGCCGGACAGCAGCGAGCCCAGCCGGTAGGCGGTGACGTCACCGGCGGTGACGCTGCCGCGCTCCGCCTGCGTCATCTGGCCGATCTTCTCGTCCAGGGTCATGCGGTCCAGCAGCCGTTCCACCCGATCGTGGACGGGCCGCTTCGGATCGAGGTGGGCGGCGGTCTCCGCGGTCGCGCTGCCGCCCGTTCCGGCGAGCACGAGCGCCGCCGTCAGGCCGACTACCAGGGACCGGGGTGGGCTGCGGTGCATCATCGCCTCCGCTAGGGGCTCATCGGGCCAATTTGTCTTCCCCCCCAACAAACGCAAAGTAGAGCGTCCAGGGCGCCGCGGCAATACCCCAGGCGACCCGTGACGCCCTATGACGGCCCGTGGCCACCGATGTCGCCGGTGAGCATGAAGAGGCCCCGGCCGGTTCCGGCCGGGGCCCGCGCGCCTCGGGTCACCTGCGTTCGTGCCGGCCCGACTCGCCGCCCTGGCCGCGCCGGCGGCCGGCGGCGTCGCTCTCGTGGGCGAAGTCGATCCGCTCCTTGCGGATCTCGTCCCGGACGGTCTGCTCGCTCGCGATGCGCTCGGCGCGCACCCGGACCCGCTCGACCGGCACCGTCTCCTTGGTGATCATCGGGCGCTCCTCGTGCAGGATGAACTCCCGCTCGTCCTCGCCGATCCGGAACCGGCCGGCGGCGTCGCCCAGCTCGCCCTCGGCGATCGGCTCGCGCTCGATCCGCAGCTCCTCGCGGTAGACGGGGACGGTCCGCTCGATCCGCTCGACCTCGACGCGCTTGCGCAGCCGCACCCGCTCGGCCTCGTGCCGCTCGGTGCCGACCCGCAGCCGCTCCTCCGACAGGGTCATCTCGACCATGCCGTCGTCGGCCGTCCTGTCGGCGGCCATCGACCGGTCCCCGGCCATGGTCCGCTCCCCCGCCACCTTGCCCTGCGAGGTCTGCATCCGGTCGGTCCTGGACGTGGTCCCCGCCGTGGGCGTCGCGCGGGTCGTCCCGTGCTCGCGGGCGCTCTGCTCACCGGCCACCGGCCCGCCGCGCAGCGCCTCCTTGCTCTCCTTGGTCCCTCTGGCCTCCCCGGTCTCCCTGCGCGGCTGCTGCCCCGGCACGTTCGGCTGCCGCCCCGTCGGCGGCCGGAGCCCGTAGTAGCCGTACAGGTCGGTGACCTGCTCCCGCGACAGGTGCTGGTCGGCGTCGACGTTCGGCGCGTGCTTGACCTTGTCCTTGTCGTAGGGGATCTGGAGCCCGTCGCGGGTACGGCGCGCGTCGGACAGCGGGACGAAGCTCTCCCTCGTCCCGAACCACCCGGTGTGCACCCGGACCCATTCCGGCTCGCCGGTGACGTCGTTGAGATACACCTGCTTGACGGTCCCGCACTTGTGACCGGAACTGTCGGTCACATCGCAGTCCATCAGCTCCTTGACGTTCGTCTGCGTCTGCACGCGAAACACCCCTGCTTCCACTGAACGTGACTGTGGGCGGGCGGACCCCGTCCGCGCGCGGGCGGACGTGCTGCCGTCTCCATTGACCCGGTCCGGCGCCGTGCGCGACGGGTCAGGGCTCCCCAGGCCGGACCCGCGGCGGCGTGCCGCGGCGCGTACCCCCACTGAGCGGGGCTTCCCCCGTACCCGTACCCCGGATACCGAAGTACCGGAGTTGTCTGACTACTACCTGTGTTTCCGATCGTGACCAGGGTAAACACGGCATTGCGGGCGTCATTCGGGGGCGAACGCGGCCGCGGCGGCGGCCGCCAGCTCGCCGCATTCGCGCATCCGCGCGGGGGGCATGCGGTCGCTCGGGCCGCACACGACGAGCGCCCCGAGCGGGTAGCCGTCGCGGCCGAGCAGCGCGGCCGACACCGCCCTGGCCCCCTCCTGAACCTCCTCGTCGTTGGTGGACCAGCCCCGGCCGCGGACCCGTTCCAGCGCGGCATCGCCGTCGAACCCCGGGTGGACGGCGCGCAGCCGGGCCACCTCGCCGGCCGGCAGGTGCGCGGCGATCGCCCGCGCCGCCGCGCTCCCCGGGACGGGCATGTCCGCGCCGGGGGCCATGCTCAGCCGTACCGGCCGGCGGCTCTCGACCGCCTCGGCGACGACCAGCCGGTCCCCGTCCCGCACGGCCAGCAGCACGGTCTCACCGCTGTCGTCGCGCAGCCGCTCCATGAGGGGGCGCGCCGCCGCGGCCAGGCTGGCGGCGCCGCCCGCACGGGCCAGCCCGACGAACGCGGGCGCCAGCTCCCACCGGGTGGCCGGCCCGGCGGCGGGCCTGATCCAGCCCGCCTCGTGCAGCGTCACCGCGATCCGGTGCGCGGCGCTCTTGTCCAGCCCCGTACGGCGCGCCAGCTCGCTCACGCCCACCGGCTGCCCGGCGGCGATCGCCTCGACCAGCGCGCAGGCGTTGCGGACGGAGCGCACCTGCTTGACCGTGCTCATTCCACCAACCTAGGATCAAAAGTGACACATCTGTGTCACACAGTAACACAGTCGAGTGTGCCTGGAGGCGCCGTGACGCCGGAGGACCTGTTCCTGCCCGAGCCCGCCCCGCGCGAGGCGAGATACACGATCATCTCCGTGGACGACCATGTCGTGGAGCCGCCGGACACCTTCGAGGGCCGCCTCCCCGCCCGGCTCCAGGCCCGCGCGCCGCGCATCGTCGACACGCCCGAGGGCCACCAGGTCTGGGAGTTCGAGGGCGACCGCTACACCCAGGTCGGCATGAACGCGGTCGCCGGCCGGCGACCCGAGACGGTCACGTTCGAGCCGTTCCGCTTCGACCAGATGCGCCCCGGCTGCTACGACATCGAGGCGCGGATCAAGGACATGGACGTCAACGGCGTCTGGGCCTCGGTCAACTTCCCGTCCCAGATCACCGGCTTCTGCGGGCGGGTCTTCTTCGCCACCCACGACCAGGAGCTCGGGCACGCCTGCGTCCGCGCCTGGAACGACTGGCTGTACGAGGAGTGGCACTCCAGGTACCCCGACCGGATCGTCCCGCTCGGCATCACCCACCTGACGAACCCGGAGCTGGCCGTCGAGGAGATCCGCCGCAACGCCGCCCGCGGCTTCACCTCGGTCACCTTCCCCGAGCGGCCGCACGCGATCGGCCTGCCGTCGCTGTGGGACCGCGACCACTGGGACCCGATCATCGAGGCGTGCGTCGAGACCGGCACGGTGATCTCCCTGCACGTGGGCAGCTCCGGCCTCGCGCAGCACCCCGAGGGCGCCCCCCGCCTCCAGCTCGGCGCCACCCTCTTCGGCCAGCAGTCGCTGCGCTCGTGCGCCGAATGGCTGTGGTCGGGCCACCCGCTGCGGCACCCCGACCTCAAGATCGCCATGAGCGAGGGCGGGATCGGCTGGGTCGCGATGCTCCTCGACCGGCTCGACAACATCGTGGACCGCTCCGGCTACGGGCAGGGCTGGGACGTCCGCCCCGCCGAGGTCCTCAAGCGCAACTTCTGGTTCTGCACCATCGACGACCCGTCCACGATCGACACCCGGCACCGGATCGGCGTCGAGAACATCATGCTGGAGACCGACTACCCGCACGGCGACAGCACCTGGCCCGACACCCAGGACGTCATCGAGAAGGCGTGGGGGCACATCCCGGCCGCCGAACTCCGCGCGATGTGCTCGGAGAACGCCGCCGCCCTCTACCGCCACCCGCTGCCCGCGACCGTCCTCCCCCTGGACTGACCATGGCGTTCGAACCCACCCCGGACAAGCTGATCCCCGACCTGTCCCCGCGCGAGGAACTCGTCCTGCTGGCCCGCTGCCTGTGGCGTGAGGGCTACAACGACCACCTCGCCGGCCACATCACCCGCGCCCTCGGCGACGGCACCCTCCTGTGCAACCCGTGGCTCATCACCTGGGACGAGCTGCGCCCCCACCAGGTCATCCGGATCGACCTGGCCGGGAACGCGGTCGAGGGCGACTGGCCCGTGCCGCTGGGCATCCCCCTGCACCTGGCCCTGCACGAGCGGCGTCCCGACGTCCGCTGGGCGATGCACAACCACCCCCTCTTCGGCACGGTCTGGGCCGACATGCGCGAGGCCCCGCCCGCCATGGACCAGAGCAGCGCCCTGGGCGGCGGCGACCTCACCGTGATCGACGAGTACGACGAGCCCGTCAACAGCCTGGAGTCCGCCCGCTCGGCCGTGGCCCGCATGGGGGACGCCGACCTCGCGCTCCTCGCGGGCCACGGCGTCTTCGTCGTGGGGAACTCGGCCCGCGCCGTCCACCAGCGGGCCGTCGCGCTGGAGCAGCGCTGCCAGCGCGCCTGGTACATCCGCGCCGCCGGCGGCGCGCTGGACTCCCCGCTGCCGCGGTGGTGGGCCGACAAGATGCGGCGCGGCAGCGGCGACACGTTCGCCGGCTTCTGGGAGGCCATGGTCCGCCAGGAACTCCGCGCGGACCCGTCCCTCCTGGAGTGACCGGATCGCCGAGACGACGCACGGAACCCCCTGACGGGCACGCCAGGGGGTTCCGCGTCACTTCTCCGAGCGGGCACGCCTCCCCGAGCACTCCGCCATCAACCCCAGCCCGATGCCCAGCATCCACACGTCCTTGCTGACGCCCAGGCCCTGCTCGGTCGGCCAGATGCTGCCGGGTTTCCGCATTCCCGGCGTCCGCCAGTAAAAGGCGACCAGGCCGCCGGAGAACGCCGACAGCGCCGCCCCCGCGAGCGCCGCCGGAACGAACGGCGCCAGCAGCAGCGCCCCCGTCGCGATCTCCCCCGCCGCGAGCGCCCGCAGCAGTTTCCGCGGCGGCACCTCGTTCAGGAACGGAAAGGCCCCCGCCGCCATTCCGTGGTACCCGGCGGCCGCCTCGTCGCCCCCGTTCCATTTCTCCAGCCCGCTGTGCATGATGAAGGCGCCCGTCGTCAGGCGCCCCGGTACGGTCCGCAGCCTCATCTCGTACTCCCTCCCCCTGAGCGGGGGAGGTACCCGAGATCCACACGGACACACGAGGGCGACCGCCCGGGATCGAACCGAGAACCTCCAGGGCCACAACCTGGTGTGCAGACCACCACACCACGGTCGCCGCGTCTCCGGCGGGACTCGAACCCGCGACCTTCCGGTCCGCAACCGGACGCGCTCTCCACTGCGCCACGGAGACATGGCGGGTGTGGGAATCGAACCCACCTGCAGTGGTTTATGAGGCCACCGAACGCACCAGCGTTCCTACCCGCCGCGGAGGGTGCGAGATTCGAACTCGCGCAGGGGTGAACCTGACGACGGCTTAGCAAGCCGCTGCCTTACCGCTCGGCCAACCCTCCGGAAATGAAAAAACCGCCCGGGACACTCCGCGGGCGGTTCAGAACGGACGTTTCACGTCCGCCGGCACGCGGAGACACTGCGGCTGTGCATTCGATGGCTTCGCATTCTCTCCGCTCCTTCCGGCTCGTTCGACCTTCACTGTGCCGCACCCGCCCGCGCGCGGCAAACCCTTTTCCCGACCGGAGCCGGTGGCCGTGAGCGGTCATGACCGAGGCGCGGGGCCGCGTCCGGAGTTACGGTCCTGGCAGCGCGTGTCGGGGGTGTGTACACGTTCGGGTACTGACAAAGGAGTCGTATGCGCATGCACCGTCGCCGGCGCGCGGCCATGGCCGGGGCGCTGGCCCTGGCCGTCGCCGTGCCGCTCACCGTGACCGGCCCGGCCGAGGCCCGGACCCGTTCCCTGGACGAGGTCTTCTCCCGCCTCCTGGTCAAGCAGGTGTCCGGCAAGAACGTCGAGAAGCACCTGCGGGCGTTCCAGTCGATCGCCGACGCCAACGGCGGCAACCGGGCCGCCGGGACGTCCGGCTACGACGCCTCCCGCGACTACGTGGCGGACAAGCTGCGGCGGGCCGGCTACAAGGTCCAACTGAA
Organism: Actinomadura sp. 21ATH; assembly: GCF_041951345.1. Classification (NCBI taxonomy): domain Bacteria; kingdom Bacillati; phylum Actinomycetota; class Actinomycetes; order Streptosporangiales; family Thermomonosporaceae; genus Actinomadura; species Actinomadura sp. 21ATH. The sequence goes on from NZ_JBGNUR010000002.1 coordinate 1,161,200, forward strand.
CCCGATCAACTTCGTGAAGGAGTGGAGCGAGAACTCCACGCCGATCCTGTCGATGCAGTCGCCGACGCCGAAGCCGTACGCCCACGGCACCGACTTCGTCACCTTCCAGCCCTCCCCCGCCGGCGACGTCACCGCCCAGGTCCAGGCCGTGGACCTGACGCTCCCGCCGACCCCGGAGCCGAGCTCCACCAGCGGCTGCGAGGCGTCCGACTTCGAGGGCTTCGTCGCCGGCCGCATCGCCCTGATCCAGCGCGGCACCTGCGCGTTCGTCAACAAGATCCAGAACGCCAAGGCGGCCGGCGCGTCCGGCATCATCGTCTTCAACGAGGGCCAGCCCGGCCGTACCGACCCGTTCCCGCTGGACGTCGGCGAGTGGCGGGCCGGCATCCCGATGGTCTTCGCCGGCTTCGCCGTCGGCAACGAGCTGGCCTCCACGCCGGGCGCGACCGTACGCCTCAAGGTCGACTCCAACTTGGTACTGGGCACCAACCACAACGTCATCGCCGAGACCCGCGGCGGCGACCCGCGCGACGTCGTGATGGTCGGCGCCCACCTCGACAGCGTCCACGAGGGGCCGGGGATCAACGACAACGCCTCCGGCAGCGGCGCCATCCTGGAGACCGCCCTCCAGATGAGCAGGTACCCCGTGCGCAACAAGGTGCGGTTCGCGTTCTGGGCCGCCGAGGAGATCGGCCTGCTCGGCTCGGACCAGTACGTCGCCGGCCTCTCCGAAGCGCAGCGCGACCGGATCCGCGTCTACCTGAACTTCGACATGGTCGCCTCGCCGAACTACGCGTACAAGCTGTACGACGGCGACGACTCGGACGCGACCGGCTCCCCCGCCGGCCCGCCCGGATCGGCCCAGATCGAGGCGCAGCTGGCGCGCTTCTTCGACGCCCGCCGCCTCGGCCACGTCGGCACCGACTTCGACGGCCGCTCCGACTACGGCCCGTTCATCGCGGTCGGCATCCCCGCCGGCGGCATCTTCACCGGCGCCGAGGGCATCAAGACCCCGGCCGAGGCCGCCATGTTCGGCGGCACCGCCGGCGTCGCGTACGACGTCTGCTACCACCTGGCCTGCGACACCCTCGCCAACGCGAACCGCACGGCCCTGGACGTCAACTCGGACGCCATCGCCGACTCCACCGTCCGCTACGCGTTCAACCTCTCGTCCATCCCCGACCGCACCCGCAAGACCACCGCGAGGTCCGCCGGCGCGGGCAACTCGGCACGCTGACCGAACCCACCCGAGGGCGAGCGGCCACCCCGGCCGCTCGCCCTCGCCACGTCCGCTATCGCCCCGGCTCCGGCGTGTCGAGCGCCACCCGCAGCGCCCTGAGCGCGTGGTAGACGCGCGCCTTGACCTCGTCCACGGGAACGCCCAGCGTCGCGGCCGCCTCGTTCACCGACCGCTCGCGGAAGACCGTCTCGTTCAGGATCTCTCGGTGCGCCGTCGGCAGCGCCCGGAACGCCCGGGCGACGCTCACCGGGCGCACACGCTCCCCCATCACGCCGGGAGCGTACGAATCGCCGTCTTTGCCGGATCGCAGTGCCACGCCCCTGAACCTCGCACCACCCCTGGCCCGAGCCCACCCGTTTATACCGCCCTTAAGGAACCGTTGAGAGACGGCCTGTGTCACTACGTCCGGCACAGTCCGAGGAAGTCGTCCTGGGAGCCCCCCACCTGCACAAACCCGGAGAGGGAGGCCACCGGTGAGTCCGGCACAGTCAGCGCACGTCGCTCGCGATCGCTATGCGATGGCTCCCGTCTCCGGCTCCCGTGGCTCCCCTCCCGCCAGCAGGCAGGAGGCCACCCCATGGCCCTAGAAATCACCGGCAACCAGATGACCGCCACGGTCAACGGCAACCCCATAGCCACAGCCACCCGAAAGGGCAGGACCTGGCACGCCACCTCATGGCCAGCACCGCTCACCTACAACGAAGCCATCACAGCCATGACCCTCGCCGAACGCGAGGCAACCCACAGCACGACCGACCCCAGTCGTGATCGCCTGGCGCGAAGAGCTACGCCAAAGCTGATCGCCTCACTCGCACCACCACAGCCGTAGCCGTTCTAGTCGTGGCAGCAGCAGCCATCTCTACCGCCACGCGTACGAACTGGTGAACGCTCACGGGGATCCCGCATCACGGCACGCCAGCCCTCGTTCACCGTCGATGGCCTCAACTGGGCAAAATCCCATGGTCAGCCCTGCCCCGAGCCGCCGGAAGCAGCCCGCACTGCCCCCTTGAGCTCACATATCGACCTACCAGCTTGCTCTGCCAACCTCTTCTTGCGGGTAAGCGTCCTGCAAGTGTGCACACACATCGACCCGACTCTCGTCCACTGCCGCCCGGCTCGTCGCTGGCTGTACAGGGACCGCTCACCGTCAGTTCAGGGACTGCCCGCCCGCATCCGCCGCGTTAGTTTGGTGGGTCGACCTGGAAAGTAGATTTGAAAAGCGCGTATTCACGCTAGAACTAGTCGTTTGAGGAATAATTGAATCCCATTCAATCATCGACATTGAACACGCTCAATTTCGAGAAGGCCGCCGCCACCGAATCGCAAACCTGGAGAAATCTACTACCACCAGAGCCGTGGCTGCACGTGGTTGGTGAGCACCCATTAAAATTCGGAGACTACGCCCGGCTGCGCCTCGAAGCTGGTGTTCCGAATGCGCCGTCAGTAGTAACTCGGGCCCGCAAACCTCACCAACAGACACGCCCAGTACCAGTAGTCGGCATCCCCGAGCGAATCGCCTATCGCGCGCTATGCGATCATATCCTTGCCGCGAAGCAACCGGTTGACCGATCACCGAATGCCTATCAGAAATTCATCACTGGCCCCATACTTGCCGCGTTCGATGGCCAAGGATTTAGGCGGCGACTCAGTAACGTCACCACACAGTACGTTGTCGAGTCCGACATCACCGCATTCTATGAATATGTCGACCACTCCCGCCTACTCGCCGAACTACAACTACGCACTTCCACAGTCGAACTCCCTCGTTATCTAATTCAGTTGTTGACGGAAATCCAAGGTCGTCCGTTCGGGCTCCCGCAACTGCTCGACCCCTCCGATGAACTATCCGAGGTCTACGTACGAATTATCGAACGCGAGTTGCGCCGACGCGGAATCAATGTATGGCGCTACAACGATGACTTCCGTGTGACCGCCGACGTCTACGACGAGGCTCAAGCCTACCTAGAAGCCCTTGCACACGAGGCCGGCGTTGTTGGGCTCGTTCTCAACGAGCGCAAAACCCGGATTACAAAATTTAAGAGGTACTTCTGGAAGTACTGGGGAGAGGCCCCAAGTGAAGGGGACGTGGAGTTCAAACCCGAATTGATCACAATAACCAGTGACTATGGCGAGATGGATGCTGACGCTCTCGCGAGCGTCGCACACGAAACACTCACTAGGTTGGAGGCCGCGCCCGGTATGCCGGATCACCTAGATCTGGCAAACCTCTCTTCAGACGACAACTACTCCCTCAGGCGGGCGATCGGAATCCTCACAGCGCAAGCCGATCCGGCTGGTCTCGCCCATGTCGCCAGACTATTCGAGTATGCGCCCCATCTCAGTCATCGGCTTGGAACGTACCTGGTTACGCTCCATAAATCAGGCACGGATGTGGGCTCTACTTGGGACATGTTGGTCACCCGAAGTGCCGTCTATAACGCCTGGCAACGAGTGTGGCTGGCATATGTCGCACGCGTCAGCAAACTGTTGACGGACTCCACCCGTCATGCATGGGTCCAGGCACAGCGAGCAGCCGCCGATCCGCTGCTGCGAGCCGAAGCAACTCTGGCCCTAGCCCCGCATAGATTGGCCTCTTTCGATGAGATTGACCGCGCAGTCCGTACTGAACCCGAAGCGCTACTCCCTTGGTATGCCTTGGCGGCTAGAGCAATTCCCAACGTAAATCAGAGTCGACTCCAAGCACTCAAGGAAAGTCACGGGCTTATCGATATTTTGCTTCATAAGGTCTCCCAAGAGACACAAAATGACTGACGTTGCACCCTCATGGTCACTCACGGACGATGCACTGACTCTCATCCTTCACGCAGAGAACGACATAGGTGAGAAAGTGCAGGGCAATCGACCCCTTTCTGGAATGAGGTTGACAGAGCAACTTGGCGGGACAACTGCTGACGAACTGTGGCTACGCGAGACCGCAATACTTCGTCTCATATCCACGATCGAAGCGTACACAAATGCAGCTTCCGCACTGTTCTTCACCAAGACATCGTCACCCCCACCAAAATCTCCGTTCACATGGCCACAGCGCCACAAGCACTATAACAACAAACACGGGATCGTCCTGAAAACACTCAGTGGCTGGGAGCGTGTCAATGCAGGAATCGCCCTCCGCAACTGTCTAGCTCACGGCCTAGGAAATCTCACCGAGATCTTGCTCTCAGAGGAGAGGCTAGGTATTCGCATGAAATGCATCGACGTTAGTGTGAGCGGAAACAGGATGCATCCTACTATGACAACCGTGCCGAAACTTGCAGCGGGTTGCCGGAGTTTTGTACTCGATATCGAAAAAAAATTCGTTGATCTGCTGAAGTGGCCATGAACTGCGAAAGGCAATTAGTCTAATAGACTTTCATTCACTCAGCTTAGACGGACACTCTGCCAATCGGCCAATTTTCGCCTCCCTGATGATCCTGAAGTTCGAGGATCACCAAGCGAGTGCGAAGTTGAATTCTACATGTGAGCGGCTCGTCGAAGCGAGGCGACCGGCTTCTGATTTCACCTATCGCGTCATGCTCACATGTCTTGCTGATCTAACTCGTTTTCTCCCGACCGAGAGGCACCAGCTCTACTCCTCTTCAGCTTCTCGACTTCGCCGACCCGCAGTGCATCTATAATCGCCCGGATCCATGGCGATGGGGTAGCGTACGCACCTCCAGTCAACAGCATTCGCTCCTGAGCGCCGAACAGAATAAAGCCCGCTTCTTTGGCCCGTTCGAGAAGTTTGGACAGGTTTCGCTGCGCATCACGTTGATGGATCATGGATAGCAGATCACCGGCCACCTCACCCCAGTCCTTAATCTGGTCATAAATCACTGACAACTCATCGAGCTCGTCATCCGTTCCATCCCCTGGATGGCCGAATTTATACTGGTGGGCGTTCGCGACTACGTTCCAGACGTCTAGGCCTGTAGTAAGCTCGCGCAGCATCATCCCTTTCGGTTGGTCAGGATCTGGCACTACCCGCATCGGCCTATTAGCGGCTTCTCCCTTAAAAAAGAGGCCATCCGACCTAATGAGCACATCAAGGATCTTCTCGATCTGCGCTACTTTGAGTTTGCCGATTTCCTCGGCCAACCGTTCGTGATCCCAGACTTCGATGGTGAGTCCTGGGTAGGTGGGACGCAATTCATTGTCTACGAACGCGTCCACTTCCCCGATCAGAGTGTCGTTCGTTAAATATCGCCATACTCGCATATCACGATGCTGAGCAATGCAGCCTTCCAAATCGCTCTTAATCTTCCTTTTTGTTTTCGTTGCCGCTTCACCACGTGTGGCGTGGGCAGCAAAAAATATTCGAGCTTGCGGGCAGTAGCCGTCATTTTTCGTGTCCCCATGCCTACCGCCCGGACGCACGCGCTGGTAGTCGCCTGGATACAGTTCCGAAGCGAGTCGATCACAGAAAGCTTGAAATGAATTGCCCTCGAAGGATGCGATAAGACTAGCGATAACTTTCCGCAAACTGTTGGGGTCCATGAGTTAATTATCGCACGCGTGTCAATGGTGGTGTTCTCGTCGCATTCCTAACGACGGGAAGCTGTGATGTCTATTCACTGCAACGTTGGACGGGCATGTACGGCTCTGTGAGACGGACCGGACAGGAGATGCCACATGCCCGCTCGCAGAGTAGGGCGCGCTGCCAGCAACTCGTAGCGGCGCCCTTTACGGCATAGGGAAATTGCTCACCGCAGGTGGCTTATGGCATCTGTGCTGACTCGGCACAGACTCGACGCTCCGGCGCTGCACCAGACGCGGTCGAAGCTGTGTTGGTACGTGGTGGCCATGTCGTCGGCTTGAGAGTGGCGGACGTGGAGGACTGGTGCGTGTGACGCCGGGATGCCGTAGGCGTGGGGGTTGATCAATAGATCGTCGTCGGCTCGGTAGATGGAGTTGTAGAGGACTGTGTCGTGCAGGCGGATCTCTACGTTGTCCAGGTCGCAGAGGGGCTGGTAAAGCACCAGCGCGTTGCGGATCTTGGCGGCTAGAGAATCGCCTACGCCCTCGTCAGTGCCCCGTTCGGAGATGCGTGGGCCGTCTGGGTTACCGAGGAGGACGCGTACCGCGACGCCGTCGCGAGCCTTGTCGGCGATAGTCCGCATGACGCCTTGGTCTTCGGCCAGGAAGAGGCTTGCGTAAGCAAGGATGCCAATCTCGCGTTGGGCGTTGGCGAAGTGGTGTTGCCAGACTGCGCAAGGAACGGCCCAACGGTGCGGATAGGTAGCGAGGATCTGGGCGGCCGGCGGCTCGCTGATTGGTCGTGGTGCGGCGAGTTGGGGCCACAGATCTTCGGTGCGTTGCCCTAGGAGACCACAGAGTCTCGCTCGGTGCCGCGCGTAGGGGACGCGGCCGGCTAGCCAGCGGTGAACGGTCTTGGGGTCTACGCCGATGCGTTCGGCTAGATCAGCCTCAGAGAGCTGAGCGTCGGCGAGGGCGTGTCGCAGCATCTCGTTCACAGGACCTCCCGGGCGTCTGTGTCATGGACGACGCTAACAGAAGACGTCCCTAGACGTCCCTAGATGCCTGTGGAGAGGTCCCGCAGGTGGCGGCAGGCTTCCGGGCCATGGCGAACCTGTCTGCATCCGCATCCCTGAGGGGGTGTCTCCATGTCTGCCGAGCAACTGCCGGACATCGCGCCCTGGTACCGGTCTCCCGTCTTCGAGGAGTTTCTTGGGTCGCTTCTCGGTGAGCTGAGGCTGCCGTACGCGCCCGAGGCGGTTGGAAGGGCACGCCGCTTCCTGCGCTGTGTCGCCGCCGCGTGGGGTGTCTCCCATGTCAGCGAGACCGCCGAGTTGTGCGTCTCGGAGGTCGCGACCAACGCCTACCAGCACACCGACCCGGACGAGGAACGTCCGCTGCGCCTGATCGTGCTTCGTATCGGCGCATGCCTGCGCTGTGAGGTTCATGATCAGAGCCCGGAAGTTCCGTGCATTCGGGATGCCGGGATGCTCGCCGAATCGGGCCGCGGCATGTTCATTCTCGATGTGCTGACTCATCAGCACGGGGTCTACCGGACGGACAACGGCAAGGCCGTGTGGTTCGAACTGGAGGCGTGGCCGAGTGATGAGGAAGGCCGGTCGTGAACCTTCCCGTCCCTGCCATAACGGACGACTACCGCGCGACAGCGGCCGCTTGCCTGGACCGGCTTGGGTGGGCTGTCGCCGATACCGAACTGGTCGCTGTCACGCGGTATGCCGAGGCGGTTCCGATGCTGCGTGTCTTCCATCCGAAGTTGCCGAACGTCGGCGAGAGCATCAGCGCGGTTCCGGTGCGGGAGGATGGCGCGGACCCGGTTTGGTGGTACCGGCACTCGGGCGGTGGTCGGCTTGCCCCGTGTGCCGATCCATCACGCGCACTCGAGTGTGTCTTCGAGTTACTCGATCTGGTGATCCGGATCGCGCATGGCGAGCGAGTCAAGTCGTGAGCCCGCGCGATACACCGTGGCGTGTGTACGTCCGCATCACTGCGAAGCTGCGCCAGCGAGTAGTGAAGGGTGTATATCCGATCGGTGCGCGAATCCCCTCCGAGGCTTCGCTCTGTAAGGAGTTCGGTGTCACGCGCGGCACGGTCCGGCGGGCACTGGATACGTTGCAGGACGAGGGGCTGATCAGGGTTCAGGTGGGCGTCGGCCGGTTCGTTCGCCGGCCGGGTGAGCGTTCGACCGACCAGGCCGAGGCTCGGTACCAGCGCATAGCCGCTGACCTAAGAGCCGGGATCCATCGCGGTGATTACCTGCCTGGTTCGTGGTTGCCGGGTGAGCTGCGGATAGCGGCTCGGTACGGGGTCTCTCGCTACACGGCACAGCGGGCTCTGACCGAGTTGGAGAAGGCTCGTCTCGTCGAGTGCTTGCACGGGCGAGGACGGTTCGTCCTCCGCAAGACGTCCCTAGATGATCCATCGGCGCCCGTGGACGTCCGCTGAGGTGCCCGTAGCGTCGGAAACATGAACGCCAAGGCTGCTTGGGCGAGCGAGATCGCCCGTGACCTGCTCGAAGTGCCGTTGCCTCGCCGCTGGGCTCACACACAGGGCGTGGCGCGTAAGGCTCGGGATCTCGCTCCCCTCCTCGGCGACCAGGCCGACCTACTTGAGGCGGCCGCGTGGCTGCACGACATCGGCTATAGCCCCCGGATCGCCGTGACCGGTTTCCATCCGCTTGACGGCGCTCGCTACCTGCGCGACGTGGCCCGAGCCGATGATGTGCTGTGCCGCCTGGTCGCCGGTCACTCCTGTGCCAGCATTGAAGCCGGCGAACGTGGCCTTGCCGAGGAGCTGCACAGGGAGTTCCCGGCGGCCGACGCATGTCTGAGCCGGGCCCTGATCTACTGCGACATGACCACTACGCCGGACGGCGATTCGGTGGACGTGGCCGATCGGCTCGCTGAGATCCGCCAGCGGTACGGTCATGCTCACCTCGTCACGCGGTTCACTCAGCTTGCCGAACCGCATCTTGTCGGGGCCGTACGGGACGTGCAGAGCAAGTCACGGCGTGCCGGTCTCGCTCTCTAAATGACTACCGGCTTGTCGCGCTGCTCTAGGTAGTGGCCGATGCGTAGCCGCATTGAACGATCCATCTGTAGCGACTCGACGTCCGCAGGTGCCTTCCAGTGCACTTCGCGAGACTCGTCGCTTGGCGTCGGCTCTCCGCTGAGCGGACGGCCGGTCAGCAGGATCGAGAACTCCTGCCGTACCTCGTCATTGCTGGTGTAGTGGATCAGGTGCTTGGGGTCTGAGTAGATCCCGACGATCCCTGTGATCTCGCATTCGATGCCGGTCTCTTCGCGCGTCTCGCGTACCGCTGCCTGACTGACGGACTCGCCGAGGTCGATCGCGCCACCTGGGACGGCCCAGTTGTCGTTGTCGGTGCGGCGGATCAGGAGGATCTCGCCGTTGTCGTTGGTGACGACGACGTTGACGGATGGGACGAGGCTGTTGGCCTTGGGGGCGTTGGGGTCATCGTAGTAATCGATCCTGCGGCCCATCATGCTCCCGGTTGTAGCGGCTTGGCGCCTTCCCAGACGCGCTCGAAGCTCTCGCGGTAGGTCGTCACCAGCTCGCCGCCGGGCATCTTGCGCATGTGCCATGAGGGCGCGTTGGACGCCGGGATGCCGTAGACGTGGGTGTTGACGAACATCTGATCGTCCGCGAAGTAAATCGAGTTGTAGAGCACGGTCCCGTGTAGCCGTATCTCGACGTTCTCGACGGTGTTGAGCGGCTTGTAGAGGACCAGAACGTTGCGGATCTTCGCCGCCATGGAGTCGCCGATGCCTTCGTCCGTGCCGCGTTCGGCGACTGGTGACGAGTCCGGGTCGCCGAGGAGGACGCGCACGCGCACGCCGGCTCGCGCTTTGTCGGCGAGGATGCGTTGGGCGCCGTTGTCCTCGGCGAGGAAGAGGCCGCTGTAGACGAGGATGCCAATCTCGTCCTCAGCCTCGGAGAAGAGTCGTCCCCATGCGTCCCGCGGGACGGACCAGCGATGCGGATAGACGGTGATGATCTCGCTGTCGGAAACCGAGGTGACCTGCTCTTTGGTCAGTGCCTCAGGCCACAGGTACGTCTCATCGAGCCCGAGGCGCGAAGCCACTGCGTAGCGATGCCGCCGGTAGGGCGTCCGGTCCTTGGTGATCCACCGTTCGACGGTCTTGGGATCGACGTCGATCGACTCGGCGAGTGCGGCCACGGTCAGCCCTTGCTGGAGCAAGGCCGCGCGTAGGCGTTCGTTCGGCATTCACCGGTCCGGGGTCAAGGACGTCTGGGACGCGGTCAACCCTATGAGGACGTCTTGAACAGGTCCAGTCATGTAGTGACCTCGTCCCCGCGTTTCGCAGGACTCTCTTTCTCGCAAGGCAAACCAAACGCCCGAGCCGCCCCCGCCGACACAGGCCGCACGCGAGAGAGGTGATCTTCATGATTCTCGTCCTGGCTTCGATCATCGCCGTCTTCCTCGCCGGCACCGTTTGCGGCATCTTCGCGATGCTGGTGATCGGCATTCACTCCGAAGAGCGCCGCGCGCTGCGCAACGGCGCCACCTCCACCCGCACCGGCGCGGTCTCCCGTCGCGTGCTGAGCACGCGGACGACGTGTGACGACGTCCCCGAACGCGTTCCGGCGGGGCGGTGAGTCGCGATGAGGATGCCGCGCATCATCACCGGTCACTCCTGCCAGTGCGGCGCTCGCGTCGAGCCCGGTAACCGGCGCTGCCGTAAGTGCCGGTCCCGGGCGCGATGGGAGCGCCGCCGGCAGGGGTCCCGCTTCCCGGACATCTGGCTCTGACCATGAGGGGGTGAGCACGTCGTGAACGTCTCGGTTCCGCTGGTCGCCATCCTCGCCGCCGTGGTCTGGGTGGCATGGCGCTACATGGGCCTGCGCGCGTGGCACGTGGTCGTGTGCCTGCTGTGCGGGTTCTTCCTCGCCGCCACCGAGGCCGCTCCGGAGATTCGCCGCATGGTGACCGTCCTCCTCCAGAGCCTCTCTCTGCACTGACGTCCCCCGATTCGAAGGGAGGGATGCCCTGGTGCCTGGCACTCCCCCGTCCTCAAGACTCGATCCTCAGGAGGTCCGCAACCGCAACCGTGCCGCGCGTGAGATCGTCGCCGCGCTCGCCGAGGCGCTGCCCGGCATCGGTGATCTGTGGCTTCGCATCCATGCCGCACTGACCGACACTCTGACGTTGCTGTCGCAGGTCAACCGCCTCGCCGCCGAGGTGGTGAAGGCGCGACGTGACCGCGCGAATCTCGCCGCCGCCGCGCGGGCATCGCTCCTGGCCGACCGTGACGCCGAACCGGACCCGCTGTACTACCTGCGCGATGAACTGCGGGCACAGGGGCAGCTTCCGCCCGACTGGTGGAGGCGCTCATGACCCGCGCGCGGCAGATGCGGCGGCATGCCCGCAAGATGCGCCGCCATGGGCTACAGCCAATGATCGTCATTAACAACGACGATCAGCTTCCCGACCTCGCGGCCGTTCTCATCGCCCGTGCGCTGTGGCGCTACCGCTCCGAACTTGCCCCGTTCTATGCGGGGAGCGCGCTCGCCGTGGGCGGGACGGTGCTGCATCTCACCCGTCCGGAGTGGTGGCCGTACCTTCTCAGCACCGCCATGGCGGCCGCATGGACGCTGGCCGTTCTCGGCGGACGCTTCGGGCTCACGGTGCGGCGAGAACGGCTGTACGCCGCGACCGTGGCCATGAGCGGCGGTACGTGGCTCGCCGCCGCGACCGCCCTCGGCATCGGGTACGGGCCGCTTCCTCAGTGCCTTCTCGCGGGCACGGTCGTACTGGCCGTGCCGTGGTGGGCCCACCGGCGCCGGCGCGCCAAGGTCCGGGTAGATCGGCAGATCGCGGCATGGCCCGAGATCGCGCACTCGATCGGGCTCCCTGGCTCGCGTCCACAGTCCGCAGGCGTGGACGTGTGGGGATGGCGCGCACGGTTCGCGCTCGCCAGAGGCCAGACGATCCAGGACGTGACCGCCAAGGTGCCCGCGATCGAATCGGCACTCGGGACGTTCCGCGGAGCGGTGCGCGTCTACCCGACGCGGGACGACAAGGCCAACCGGTTCGAGCTGCGCGTACTCGATACCGATCCGCACGCCGACGCGATCCCGTGGCAGGGGCCATCAGTCGCGTTCATCTCAGAGCCGATCGACTTGGGGCCGTTCGAAGACGCGTCCAACGCGCGGGTCCTGCTGTTGCGTCGCCACGGGCTCATCGGTGGCGTGGCCGGCTCGGGCAAGAGCGGCGGGATCAACGTCCTGATGGGCAACCTCACCGCATGCCGGGACGTGGTGATCTGGGCGATCGACCTCAAACGCGGGATGGAACTCCAGCCGTGGGCATCCTGCATCGATCGACTCGCCACCACACCCGAGCAAGCCTGCGTCCTGCTGCGTGACGCCGTAGCGGTCCTGGAGGCCCGCGCGGAGACGCTCGCCGCGCGGGGACGGCGCGTATGGGAACCGTCCCCGGACATGCCAGCACTGGTCGTCATCATCGATGAGTACGCCGAACTCGCCGAGGACGCACCCGAGAGCGCCAGCGACACCGACTCGATCGCCCGCCGAGGACGGGCCGTCGCGGTGACACTCATCGCGGCCACACAGCGCCCGACGCAGAAGGCCATGGGCAAGGGCGCCGTCCGCTCACAGATGGACGTACGCGTGAGCTTCCGCGTACGGGAGCGCAAGGACATCGATCTCATTCTCGGGCAAGGCATGCTCGCCGCCGGATGGCATGCCCACACTCTCAACGCGCCTGGCAAGTTCCTGCTCTCGGCACCCGAACACGACACGCCTCGCCGAGGCCGCGCGTACCTCCTCACTGATGAGCGCGTGGCCAACGCTGCCCAGCAGCATGCCGACCTGCGCCCGAGGCTGGACGAGGTGTCCCGTACGGCGATCGAGGAGGCCCAAGCCGGCATCGGCATGCGCACGAACGAGCATCCGGACAAGGTGACCAGCGTTCCGAACGTCGCCGAGGCGAAGGGACCCGAGGCAATCCTGTGGGACCTGCTGAACAGCGCACCGGACGAGGGCACACCGGTCTCCCTCCTCATGACGGCAACCGGCATGAGCCGACCGTGGATCTACCAACGGCTACGCGACCTCGCCGAGGCCGATCGCGTCACGCAGGTCTCCCGAGGCCGCTGGCGCGCCGTCACCGAACACGCTCAGTGACTCGTCTACGTCTACGTCTCCCCCTACGCGTCTGCACGTATGGCGCATAGACGGGCCATAGACAAAGACGTAGACAAACACACCCCGTAACGAACGGAGATGATCGCCACACGAACTTAGGAGGTGAGCTTGCAGGCATACACGGTCGAGCAGGTCGCCGAGATCCTCCAGATCGGCCGAGACAAGGTCTACGCCCTCATCCGAACCGGACGGCTTCGCAGCATCAAGATCGGCAAGCTGCGCCGGATCACTGATCAGCACCTCGCCGAGTTCATCGCCTCTCTCGAAGAGACCCGCTGAAGGCCGAAGCAGGCGCCCGGATCCGGTCTCGGCGAGACAGGGACGTCTAGGGACGTCTTGAGTTAACGTCGATGGTGACCTCAACCGATAAGAGGAGGGATCCGATGTCCAAGATCCTCATCGGCAAGTACGAGGGAACGATCTATCCGGAAGGTGAGGGCTACACCGGAGCCATCGCACTCGGCTACGGACCGGACGGCAGGCGCAAGCGGCTCAAGAGGAAGGCAGCGACCAAGGCCGCCGTCAAGGACAAGCTCATCGAAGCCCTGGACGAACTCGCCAAGGGCGTCAAGCCCGACCCGAACTACTACGTCAAGGACGCGGTTCACGACTTCCTCACCGCGTTCGCCAAGACCGGCCGCTCGCCGAGGACGAACGACGTCTACCAGTCGATCTCCGAGCACCAGATCATCCCGTTCCTCGGCAGAATCCGGCTCAAGGATCTCTCGGCGGACGACGTCGAACGATGGCTTCACAAGCGGTCCGCGCACCTCACAACGGCCACACTTACGCTCGCACACGGCCTGCTCAAGCGAGCGATCCGCCGAGCCGAGCGTCACGACAAGGTCGTGCGGAATGTCGCGCACCTGGTGGACACTCCGGTTGGCAGGGCCGGCCGCAAGTCGCGTTCACTGTCGCTGGAGCAGGCAACGGCGGTGCTGGCCGAAGCGAGCAAGCCAGAGCATCGGATCGGGGCGTACGTCGTCCTCGCGATCGTCTCAGGACTCCGTACCGAGGAACTCCGCAAGCTCAAGTGGAGCGCCGTGGATCTCGACAAGGCGACCGTCTACGTCGTCCGTTCCGAGAGGCATCGAGAAGAGACCAAGACACCGAAGAGTCGACGCGGTCTCGGCATCGCTGATATGGCGGTCGGCTCGCTCCGGAGTCTGCGGAAGGAGCAGGCCAAGGAGAAGCTCAGCGCAGGCGACGAGTACGAGGATCACGATCTCGTGTTCTGTCACGAGGACGGCGCCCCGTACACCGCCGGCCACGTCCGGCTCCGCTTCCGCAGGGTCTTGGACGCAGCAGGGATCAACGGCGAGGAGTGGACGCCGCGCGAACTGCGGCACACGTTCGTCTCGCTCATGAGCGATCACGGCGTACCGATCGAGCGGATCAGCGACCTCGTCGGGCACAAGAACACAAAGATCACCGAAACCATCTACCGGCATCAGCTCAGGCCCGAGGTGCGTGACGGCGCCGAGCACATGAACGAGATCTTCCGCGTTAAGCCAAGGTCAGCGTAGACGCGGGCTCTTGGACGCTCTTCCAATGAGAAAGGATACGGAGCGGCATATCACTTGAAATGTGGCAACTTAGAAGCCATCTAATCGTTGGCCACAGAAGGCGCTTCGCAGCAAGTTGGTACCTGCATCGCGACAGCTATCACACTCGCAGACAAACACTCGATCACAAAAAGCCTGTCTCTAATCTCGCGATACTTCTCTTACGAATCTCGCAAAGAAGGGCTCCAGTTCGTCCGCGATCTTACCTTGATCAGCGAACTCTACAATGACGGCCCTATACTCAGCCACTACCTGAACGACAATATCTCCTCCCGAACGGTTCTTGCGAACCACAGTAAGTATGCCCCGCTGCAAAAGATAATCTGTGAACTGGGCAGCCAGTCCCCGGTACCTCAATCGGGTACCTCTAATGAGTCCCCGCTTACGGTGTGTGCCAGCAAGTCTTCCCTTCAATGACACTGCAACTTCGCGGGCTGCGTCATACCAAGGTCTCCCCAGATAGGGGTTTAGCAGATGCGGATTGGCGACCAGAGCGCCTGACGAGAACAACCACTGCGAAGCTTCAACGCCGTGAAGCATTGCCGTAGTGTCACGCACGAACGGATCGTGCACATAAATAGACAGGACTTCCGCATCTCTGAAATCAGCGCCCTTTAACTGCGCACCATCAAGCTGGACTCGGTCGAGTATTGCTCCAGCGAACTTTGCTCCACGGAGGTTAGTTGACCGCAAGTCAGTCTCAAGCAGCAAAGACTCACTAAGGTCGGCGTGAGAGATATCGAGAGCCGACAAGTCGATACCTGCCAGATCAAGGTCGCGCAATAGTGCAGGCGACCCCAGCAACTTTTCGGCATCCGGCTCAACACGCAAGAAGCCGACGATCAATCGAAACAGCCATTGACGTTTAGGGCTGGGTGGCGCAGTTGCATATGCCTCGATGAGTGCTCGCTTAAGCCCCGAATCATACTGCGTCAGACCAACAAAGAATGCGGCGACCGTCTCTGTAACCCTCGCAGAGTACAGCCCATCAATAATCCTGCCGTTCGAAAGATACTCCGCTATTGCATCCGCCACCAAGAATTCCCGCAGTGAGTTATGCGAGAATCCCACCGGCGCGTCAGAATCGATATCTTCGACCAAAGTATCGATCGCGCCCGAAGTGTCTAGAAATTGACGCTCAGTCGTCAGCCCAGAGTGACGCCTACAGGTTCTGTAGTAGTTTTCCAAGTCGGCTTGAGGAGTATCTGACTTCTCGAGAGCGCCCCTGAACAGACTTTCTACGAGAGACCGAACTTCCTCGGGAGGGGCGAACAATTGCCTACCGGGTTGCTGAAGTCTTAGCGCGAAGGCACGGAGGAAGAGCCGGCGCTCGCCCGCAGTCAAGCCTCCAGAGTTGAGATCGCGGTATAGCAAATTTGCGATTACGATCTCAAAAATCTTAGCTTCGTTAATGCTTCCCAGATCCTCTGGGATAAGTCTATATCCGTCAGCCGTGACGCTTTGAGCGTTATCAGCTAACGTCTCAGCTACAGTCGTCAAAAGGCGGGCTATAACCGCCCGCTGACTAACCCCTCCCAGGGAAGTGAATCTTTCATGCAGCTCATTTAGCTTGGCCAGAGCCTCAGGCTTTCCTGCGAGTACACGATCGAAAAGCGCTTGGCGCTGTATGCGGGTAAGATCGTTGAGTCGAGCATAGGAGGTAGTGGATAGCCGTTCGGCTAGCAACTCTGCGAGCTGGGTCCTACGCGCACTAGTCTCACGGTCCAGTTGCTCCCAGACGAGACCCCCGTCTTTCTCGACTACCACCAACCTTTCAGCGCGACTCTCGAAGTACGTCGGACGCGAGGTAAGTACAGCTTTCGACCCATTAGATACACCTATGAGAAGATTGGCAAGGTTTTCCCGAATGACATCAGGACGAATTGTCTGAGCCATCTCATCGAAAGAATCAAGCAGGAAGGTGACTCTCCCCAGGGAGGCGAGATACTCAAATGCCTTATAATTCACCGTAGTGACACCTGAGCGTTGAAGAGTGGCTGTTACCAGCGTTTCGAAATCGAAAGCCTTGGTGAAATTCTGCAGAGGGACGAAAAGGGGAATTGCTTCATTGAGCGGGTCTGCCACATAGTCGTCAATCAAAGAATAAAGCAGCCTTTTCAGCATCCAAGACTTACCCACTCCATAGTCGCCGAGGACTGTCAGCCAAGTTTGGTCGCCGCCAAGCCAGTCGCGAATGTACACAAGAGCCGGCTTACGATCCCTCGGCTTGCCTTCCGAGTGGATGGTCGTTGGTTGGTACTCGTTTAGAACTATGGATCGCAAAGGGTCTCGGCGAACAGCTTCGACATACCCATCAAAGTTCATCAGCCTCGAAACGAGCGCATTGAAGGAGAGTGCCTCCAAGCGATTCGCTCTAGCGAAAGCATTCGCATCGGTACTGTACCCATTCATCGCCACATGCATGAGATGACTGGAGTACTTATACTCCTCTTGCGCAGCCTTAAGTTTAGAGAGATCTTCTTGCAACTTCCCCACACCGACCGGCCTAGTATAGTCGGCACATTCGATGAAGATAGTCTTACGGGAGATACCGAAACGCTCCTCGGCTACAACATCGATCTCGCGCGAGTTGATTCGCACGCTAGTGCTCACATCGCAGTCGGCGAGGCCCATCAACTCAGCAACTCGTTGTACGAGTTGTGTCTTGTCCACCCCTCGCCAGCCTTTCTGGGTTCAACACTTCCGCCTTACAGACTTCGGAGGACATACTCTAAACTAGACCTAGGTCGACAAGCCCATCTTGCACAGGATTGTCCTCTTCTGGCCAGAGATGCCGTCTTCTAGTAGAAGAAATGGAATACTGTTTATCTACGCTGGGAGATACAGATCGCTCACTCGTTACCTGGGACAGCAACCACATGTGGAACGCAGGCGAGCTACCTTGCTGGATGATGAGCGGCTTACGCTCGCTCCGTAGTCTGCGTAATGAGCAGGCAAGGAGAAGCTCACCGCAGGTGACGAGTACGAGGATCACGACTTCGTGTACTGCCACCAGGACAGCGCCCCGTACACCGCCGGACACGTCCGGTTCCGCTTCCGCAGGGTCTTGGACGCGGCGGGCATCAAACGGCGAGGAGTGGACGCCGCGCGGACTGCGACTCACGTTCGTCTCGCTCATAGGCGATCACGGCGTACCGATCGAGCAGATCAGCGACCTCATCTGGCACAAGAACACGACGATCACGCAGAACCTCCCCGGACCAGCTCAACCCCGAGGTAATGACGCCGCTGAGCCTTTGAACGAGGTCTTTGGTGTTAGCGGAGATCAGCGTAGGCGCGGGCTCCCGGATGCGCTCCCCGGAGAGATAGAAGCGGGCCGGCACGCCTCTGACGTGGGCGGGCTCAAGATCGGTTATTGAGGAACCGTTGAGCCCCAGCTTCGGGGAGCGTTTCGGCGGGCGCTCGACGTGCCTGGCGAAAAGCGGTCGACAGGTGGGGCGGGGGCGCGTTGGGATGGCCGCGGCCGCTGTTGCTTAGTGCTGGAGCCGTGTTGACGAACGACGTGATCGAAGGTCCCGCGATCGGTGCCGGGCTGGCTCGGCGGCTGGTCGAGGCGCAGTTTCCGCAGTGGGCCGGGCTGCCGCTGGAGCCGCTCGAAGCCGCCGGGTCCGATCATGTGATCTTTCGGCTGGGCGGCAGGCTTACGGTGCGGCTGCCGCGGCACGCGGATGCGCTCGGGCAGGCCAGGAAGGAGTTCGAGTGGCTGCCCCGGCTGGCCCCGCATCTGCCGCTCGCCGTTCCGGTGCCGGTCGCGGTGGGCGAGCCTGCGTTCGGGTATCCGTGGCCCTGGTCGGTGACCCGCTGGCTGGACGGCGAGACGGCGACCGTCGAGGCGCTGGCCGGCTCGGCGGAGGCCGCCCACCGGCTCGCGGAGTTCCTGGCGGCGCTCCAGCGGGTCCCGCCCGCCGGTGAACTGGTCACGGACGAGGGCCTCGCCGCGCGGGATCGGGAGACCCGCGAGGCCATCGCGCAGGTCCGGGGTGTGTTCGACGCGGCTGCCATGACACGGCTGTGGGACGCTGCGTTGGGCGCTCCTGGTTGGGGGCGTCCGCCGGTGTGGTTTCACGGCGACTTCCATACAGGCAACCTGCTGACCGTGGACGGACGGGTCAGCGCGGTCATCGACTTCGGCGAGCTGGCCGCCGGTGACCCTGCCCGCGATCTGATGGTCGCCTTCACGCTGATGACACCCAGGACGCGGAAGGTCTTCCGGGGCGCGCTCGGCGTGGACGATGCCACCTGGACCCGCGGCCGGGGCTGGGCCCTGGCCACCGGCCTGAACGCCTACATCAACTACGCCGCGGTCGATCCCAGGGTCGCGTCCCAGACCGCTCGGCAGATCACGGAGGCCCTCGTCGGCTGACGCGTTAGGGCCGCATGGCCGCGGTGAGGCGGTCGAGACCCGAGCCGGACACGCCGGTCAGGCCGGCGCGGCGGCCGGTCGCGATGAGGAGGAGGTCGGCGGCCGGGCCCCGGATCTCCTCGGGGCCCTCGCCGGCCGACCAGTCGGCGTCGGTGGCGGCCAGGCGCAGGCCGCGCAGGCGCTTGCGGGCTCCGTAGAAGCGGCTGGTACGGACGTGGTCGAGCCCCGCGATGGCCGGCCCGGTGGGCATCCGGCGTACCCGGCCGAGGGGGCGGGCGATGTCCTGGCCGTGCACCAGGGTGTCGACGAGGGGGTCCAGCAGGCCGGCTCCGGGGGCCCGGTGGGACGAGCCGGCCGTCTCGCGGATCTGCGCGACGAGGTCGGCGGGCTCGAAGCGGGCGGCGCGTTCCCTGGCCATGTCGCCGGTCATCCGGTCCCAGTCGCCGCGGGCCCGGATCATGCCCTTGACCGTGGCGGGAAACGTGACGCGGGTGGACAGGGTCAGGTGCGCGGCGACGTCGCGTACGGTCCAGCCGGGGCACAGGGAGTCCGCCGCCCACTCGGCGCCGGACAGGCCGTCCAGGAAGCCGGCCAGGTCGAGGCGTTCGGTCTCCAGCCAGGCGAGGGTCTGGTCCATCTCGGGCTCCTCGGGTGTCGGCGATGTACGCCATCACCACGAACAGCCCTGGCCGCGATGGACACGCCCTCGCGAGAATCCTCAGCGGTGGCGCGACAGGGCGTTCGCGACCGAGAGGCTGTCCTCGTAGACGTGGTAGCGGGTGATCAGGTCGTTCTCGAAGGTCAGGTGGAGGGCGCAGCGGGCGGTGTACGCGTGGCCCGTGGCCCGTACGGTCTGGGCGATCGTCGCGAGGACGACCGCGTCCGGGCCGTCCACGAGGATCTGGTGCACCTGCGAGGCGTCCTTCTCCGGAACGTGGTACTCGCGAAGCTCGCGGAAATGCGCGGCGGCCTCTCCCCGGGTCGTACGGGAACGAATCCACGGCACGTCCGGGTGCCCTTCCTCAGGCCAATCCAGTTGCCAATCGACGGTCTCGGCGAAGAGCGGCCCGAGGTCCTCTCCGGCCGCCATCGTCTGAAGGAACTCCTGAACGGCCTTACGCGTCGCACTCTCAGTGATCATGCGTCCAGCATGCCGACCGGAACATAACGGCGTCGATTACGTCCCAGGTAACGGCAGGCCGTTCCGGCCCGTGTCCGAGGGGTCGTGGGGTGCTTCCAGAACGGCGGCCGCCCACCTGCTCCGCTCGTCCGACACCAGGTCAGGTACGTCAGCGGCGGCCGGCCGACCAGGCGGGTGAAGCGCCGTGCGAAGGCCGCGCGGGACAGCCGTCCTCGGGCGGCGAGCTCCTCGACCGTCCACGGGTGCGCAGGGTCGCCGTGGACGGCGCGCAGCGCCGCCGACACCGTCGTTCCGGCCGCCGCCGACGGCTGCGTGCCCACCGACCTCCTCGCGCACCTGCTCGCCGAGCGGTACGGCCCCCTCGGCACCCTGACCAGCACCCGGACGGGTTCGGGTTCAGAGCGTTGAGCGCAGGGCTTGGATGGTCTTGAGGAGTTCGGGGCGGTTGCTGGCGGCCTTGATCCAGGCCGGGAGGTGTTCCAGCATGCTGCCCGAGCCCGTCCAGCCGCCGCGTTCGCGCAGGTGGGCGGACACGTAGGACTCGATCAGGGTCAGGTGGGGCTCGTTGTAGGCCCATAGGACGTGGCCGCAGCAGGGGCGGCTCAGCCACAGCGGCAGGTCGAAGAACGGGCCGTTCGGGCCTGTGAGGCGCGGCGGACGGGCGTAGCCGCGCTCGTGGCGGGCGGTCCATTCGGCGGTGTGGGCGCAGGCGGGGCAGACGAGCCGGTGCGGTGCGGTCAGCCGGACGGCGGGGGACGGATGCGACTCGCGGTGCTCGGGGTACGGCGACACGACGGCGCGGCCGCCGCAGCGGGGGCAGCGGACGAGGATGTCGTCGGCGAACGCCCACAGGCGGACGCCCGGATCGGTGAAGCGGTCCCGGCTCATGGGTCAGGCTTCGGTGGCGGCCTTGATGACCTGGGTGAGGGTGGCGTGGAGGGACTTGAGCTCGTCCACGGTCATGCCGAGGCGGCTCATGACGGTGGCGGGGATCTTCTCGGCCTCGGCGCGGAGGGCCTGGCCGGCGGGGGTGACGGTGACGGCCAGGAGGCGTTCGTCCCGGGTGTCCCGCTGGCGGGTGATCAGGTCGGCGGCCTCCAGGCGCTTGAGGAGGGGGGAGAGGGTTCCCGGGTCGAGCTGGAGGAGGCGGCTCAGCTCCTTGACGGAGAGGCGCCGGTGTTCCCAGAGGGCGAGCATGACGAGGTACTGCGGGTGGGTCAGGCCCATGGGCTCCAGGATGGGGCGGTAGAGCGACAGGACGCTGCGGGAGGCCACCACGAGGGCGAAGCAGACCTGGTTCTCCAGTGCCAGCGGGTCCTGGATGTCGGTCAGATCACCGGCCACCGGTCCTCCAAGCGCGGGTGTCATGGGCTATAAACGTTAGTACGACAATACTTTGTACGCCAATCGTTGGTCGGGCAACGGAGGACGGATGTTCCGCAAGCAGTCGCTGGAGGAGCGCATCGCGCAGCGCCAGGCCGAGTTGCCGCCGCGCGACCCGCGCAGCCAGTTCGACCACCCCGTCGCCAAGAACCTGTTCGTCATCTCGCTGGCGGTGACCGTCGCCGCCCATGTCGTGGGCGGGATCGTGCTCGCCGTCTACCTGCACTGAGGAGGGGCCGGATGCCCATCAGGAGGCCGTCGTTCCTGCCCTCGCTGGACGAGCTGGAGGACCGGGCGCAGAGCCGGTCCACGGCGCGGACGCCGGGTTCGCAGTTCGACCATCCCACCGCCAAGAACGTCTTCGTCGTGGGGCTGTGGCTGACCGTGATCGCTCACGTCGTGGGCGGGATCGTGTTCGCGTTCGTCAGGTTCTGAGCCCGTCCTCGTGGAGGCGGAGCAGGGTGTACGCGGCGACGGTGGAGTCGTCGGTGACGGCGCCCGAGCGGATCAGTGACGTGAACTCGTCCCGGGAGACGAAGCGCTGCACCATGTCCTGCTCCTCGATCTCGCGGGCGGTGTCGCCGGGGGTCAGGTCGGTGGCCAGGTAGACGTGGAAGCCCTGGGAGCTGGTGCCGTGGGCGCAGTTGAGGTAGCCGAGACGGGTCATCGTGCCGGCGCGGAGGCCGGTCTCCTCGGCCAACTCGCGCCGGGCCAGGTCCTCAGGGTCGCCGGCACGGCCGTCCGGGTACGAGCCCTGCGGGAAGTTCCAGGTGCGGCGGCCGATCGGGTAGCGGTACTCCTCGACCATGTGGAAGCCGCCGTTCTCGGCGGGGATGACGAGGGCGAAGTCGCTCTTCTCCACGACGCCGTAGATGCCGCGCGAGCCGTCGAGGCGCTCGATCTCGTCCTCGCGCACGGTCATCCACCGGTTCTCGTAGACGACGCGGGACGAGAGCTTGCGGATCATGGGCACCTCCGTGGATCGGTCTACCCTCATTGTCGCGGGACGCCGACACGCGCAGAGGAATGATGTTTTAATCCACGGATATGTGGCCATCGTCACAAAAACCGTGGTTTCGGTGGTACGAGCCGGGCGTCCCGACCGAGCCGGAGGTCCCGGACGTCTCCGTGATCTCGCTGCTGGACGGCGCCGCGGAGCGCCATCCGCGGCGCCCCGCGCTGCACTTCTACGGCAGGACGCTGACGTACCGGGGGCTCAGGGAGGCCGTGGACCGGTTCGCGTCCGGCCTGCACCGGCTCGGGGTCCAGCCCGGCGACCGGGTGGCGCTGGTCATGCCCAACTGCCCGCAGCAGGTCATCGCGTTCTTCGGCGTGCTGCGGCGCGGCGCGATCGCGGTGCCGCACAACCCGCTCTACACCGGCGAGGAGCTGGCGCAGCAGATCACCGACTGCGGCGCGCGGGTGGCCGTGGTCCTGGACCTGTCGTACGCGGCGGTGCGCGACCTCCCGCTGGAGCGGATCGTCGTGGCCTCGCTCGCCGACTACCTGCCGTGGCGGCTGCGGGCGGCGCTGCGGCTGCCGGTGGTGGAGGCGCAGCGGCGGCGGAGCGGCCTGACCGCGGAGGTGCCGGACGAGCCGCGCGTGGTGCGGTGGGACGAGATGCGCAGGCCGCCGCACCGGCACGTGCGCCAGTACCCGCTGGACCCGTCCCGGCACCTGGCCGCCATCAGCTACACCGGCGGTACGGAGGGGCGCCCCAAGGGGGTGATGCTCACGCACCGCAACCTGGTGGCCAACGCCTGCCAGCAGCACGCCTGGGACACCAGGGCGCGGGACGGCGGCGAGGTGACGCTGGGGGTGCTGCCGCTGTTCCACTCGTTCGGGCTGATCAGCTGCCTGGTCGCGCCGGTGATGAAGGCGGGCGCGGTGGTGCTGCTGCCGCGGCTGGACTGCGCGCAGATGGTCCGGGCGATGCGGCGGCACCGGCCGACGATCTTCCCGGGCGTCCCCACGCTGTACGACCAGGTCCTCGTGCATCCGCGGCTGCGGCCGGGCGACCTGCGCCGGGTGCGGGTGCTGATCTCGGGCGCGGCCGGGCTGACCGAGCGGACGATCGAGCTGATCGAGGCCGCCTGCCCGGGCCGGCTGATCCAGTGCTACGGGCTCACCGAGGCGTCCCCGGCGGTGACGGCGAACCCGATCGGGCCGCGCGCCCGCAACCTGACCGTGGGGGTGCCGCTGCCGGGCACCGAGGCGGTCGTCGTCGACCCGGACGAGCCGACGCGCGCGCTGCCGCCGGGACGGCCCGGCGAGCTGGTCGTGCGGGGGCCGCAGGTGTTCGCCGGGTACTGGAACGCGCCGCTGGCGACGGCGGAGGTCCTGTCGAAGGGCTGGCTCCGTACCGGCGACATCGCCGTGATGGACCGGGACGGCTTCCTCACCATGCTGGAGCGCCGCAAGGACGTGGTGAAGGTGAGCGGCTTCAGCGTCTTCCCGTCGGAGGTCGAGGAGGTGCTGCGCCGCCATCCGGCGGTGTACGACTGCGCGGTCACCGGTGAGCCCGACGAGCGGCGGGGCGAGCGGGTGATCGGGCACGTGGTGGAGCATCCGGCGTACCCGTTCTCGGCCGACGAGCTGCGCCGCCACTGCGAGCGGAGCCTGGCGCACTACAAGGTGCCGGCGGAGTTCCGGCCGCGGCAGGACCTCCCCCGCAACCTCCTCGGCAAGGTCCTGCGGAGGGTGCTGCGCGAGGAGGGCCTCCGGCCGGCCGCGCACGGGCGCTGACCGCCGGCTCTAAGGTGGTCCGAAACGATCACCGCCGGAGGGGCCGCATGACCACCGCCGACCAGCGCCGCCGCGAGACGATCACCACCGTGGTGCTCACCGCGGTACTGGCGGCGCTGTTCTCGCTGTATCCGGTGCTCAACCACGGCCCGGCCCGGTGGAGCCCACGCATGCCGCTGGACGCGCACATCCCGCTGTGGGAGCCGATGGTGGTGCCGTACGTCTCGGCGCTGCTGCTCGGCCCCGCGACGCTGGTGTACTTCGCCGTGAAACGGCCGCGGCTGGCCCACTCGGCGCTGCTGGCCGGGATCATGCTGCTGGTGACGGCGTTCCTCTTCTACGTCTTCGCGCAGACGCGGATGGAGCGGCCGGAGATCACCGGGGACGACCCGTTCTCGGCGCTGCTGCGCCTGGTCTACGGCAGCGACCAGGCGTACAACTGCTTCCCCAGCCTGCACACCGGGTTCTCGGTGGTGATCGGGCTGCACTGGCTGTGGTCGGGGCATCGGGCGGGCCGGTACGCGGCCGCCTGGTGCGTGCTGATCATGGCGTCCACGCTGCTGGTCCACCAGCACTACATCGCGGACCTGCTGGCCGGGCTGGCCGTGGCGGGCGCCGCCTGCCTGGCCGCCCGCCGCGCCGAGCCCCTCCTCGCCGCCCGCCACCCCACGCTCTCGCACCCCCCGTGTTGACTCGTGGCGTGTCTCCCTTTTCGCGTGGCCGCCGGGGGGAGACACGCCACGAGTCAACCTTCGGGGCGGCCGTCCCCGGGCGGGAGCGGGCCCGCGAGCACGTCGCGCAGGGACGCGTGCCGGAACTCGTACACCGGGCCGACCCGCCGCAGCACGTTGCGGCGGTACGCGTCGTCCAGCGCGCCCAGCACGTCCCGCGGCAGGCGCCCCCGGCTCACCACCCTGGCCAGCCACAGCCGGACGATCGCGACCGCGCCGGCCTGGCCGCTCGGCATCGCGGCCACCCACGGCGCCCCGTACGTGAACGCGCCCGCGGCCGCGCAGAAGAGGCCGAGGACCACCCCGATCAGCGGGTCCACGGTGAACGCGGTCAGCAGCGTGATCGGCACACCGTAGGCCGCCCCGAACACGGCCGCGACCGTCCGGTCGGTGCGCAGCAGCCGCTGCGGGTGCGCGACCTGCACGGTGGCGTCGGGCGAGGCCGCGGAGTACACCAGGGCGATCGGGAGGATGAACGCGACACCGGCCGCCAGGCCCGCCCAGTCGTGGGTGAACGCCCAGCCCGCGGCACCGCCGAAGATCGCGGTCAGCGCGCCCGCCCGGAACATCTGCGGCAGCCGCCGGCGCCGCGCGCCCCGGAACCGCAGCCGGGACGGCGGCGGCTGCTTGAGCGCGGCCGCCGCGCCCAGGCCCAGCCCCCACCCGGCGCCGAGCAGCGCGCCGGCCGCGGCGCCCCACATCGGATCGGCCCACCGGTAGACGTGCAGCCACTCGTGGAACAGCAGGCCGAAGCCGAGCCCGGCGGCGGGCCCGACGGTGAGCACGGTGACGAGGGCCGCGAGGATCCGCTCCCAGCGGCCGGTCAGCTCCCACCACCTGATGTCGTTGCGGTCCTCGTCCCGCATGCGCCGGGCCAGGTGCGCGAGCCACTCGCGCGGCCGCGCGTCCCCGCCGTCGTCCGCCGCGCCCGCGTCCGCGTCGTCCGGGTAGGCGTGGTCGACGAGCGAGCTCAGCAGGTGCCGTTCGAGGGAGGCGGTGTCGGCGTACGAGAGGAGGTCGTGCGGGTCGCGGCGGTCGTCGTCGTAGATCTCGAACGCCAGCGTCGCCATCAGCGGGTTGGCGAGCACCCCGGCGGCGGGCACCGGCTGCTCCAGGTGCCGGAGCACCGACGCCCAGCGGTCCCGCTGCCCCGGCGACACCGTCCGCGCGGCGTGCTCCCGCAGCCGGTCGAGGCCGAGCGGCCGGACCTCGTCCACCCGCGCCCCGGGGATCGCGGCGCGCCGCCGGCCGGCGCGGGTCAGCGACACGGCGCCGCGGTACGCGCCGGTCAGGCCGGTGAGGACGACGCCGGGACGCTCGGGGTCCTCCTGGTCCCAGCGGGCGGCCCAGTCGGCGATCCGCGCGAGCGCCTCGGACCGCAGCCGGCGCGTCTCCGCCGCGCTCCCGGGCCGGTCGCCGGGGACGCCGATCTCGTCCAGGCCGTCCAGGATCGGGCGGACCCGGCCGGCCTCCAGCAGCGCCCGCGCGCCCGTCAGGTACGCGTGGCTCTCCTCCAGCTGCGCCGCGATCCAGTCCACGAGGGTGCTGCGGTCCGAGGGCTCCCAGCCGGCCAGCGAGACGTAGACCGGGACGGGCGCGCGCGGGACGCCGTCCTCCTCGCGGGCGCGCCGCTTCCACTGGTGGACCAGCCCGACCGTGATGAGCGCGGCCAGCAGCGTCTTGCCGCCGCCGGGCCCGCCGAGGATCACCCAGCAGCGGGAGCCGATCGCCGAGTAGGCGTCGACCGCGGAGCGCGCCGAGTCGAGCGTCAGCGGCGCGTCCGGCCCGTCCGGCCCGGCCGGGTGCCCGGTCGGGCCGAGCGGCCTCAGGTCGATCGGGATCAGGCCGTGCTCGCGGGTGAGGCCGCGCTTGGCGACCTCGTCCGCCCAGAACGCCTCGACGGCGTCGGCGAGCTTGGCGGCGCTCCCGTCCAGGCCGTCCCCGGACGGGCCGGCGTCGCCCCCGGGCCGGCCGGCCACCGCCCAGCCGCTGAGGAAGATGCCGAGCTGGAGCAGCACCGCCACCGGGCCCGCCGTCTTGTCGAGGACGTCCAGCAGCCCGCCCCACCAGGCCGCGGCGAGGGCCGCGGTCAGCACGGCCATCAGCGCCCACGGCGCGAACCTGCGCCAACCACCGCTCATGATCAACGGATGATAGCCACCCGGCGGAATCCCCGTCACCGAAAAAGGCAAGGAGAAAACGCTCTCCCTGCCATTTTCAATATATAGCGCACAGGGGGACTTGCGGCAAGGCCCCGGTCGCGTTGCAGAATCTGCAGCCGACGCCATGACCAGCGGAATTCGCGAATGGCGATGGGGGGCATTTCATGGTCGACGTGATCATCGTCGGCGGCGGGCCGGCCGGAATGATGCTGGCCGCCGAGCTGCGGCTGCACGGGGTGGGCGTGGTCGTGCTGGAGAAGGAGGCGGAGCCGGCCGGCCGGGCCCGCGGGCTCGGCCTGCACGCCCGGAGCATCGAGGTGCTGGACCAGCGCGGCCTGCTGGAACGGTTCCTCGCGCACGGCCGGAAGTATCCGCTCGGCGGTGGCTTCGCGGGCATCGCCAAGCCGCTGCCGGACGGCGTGGACACCGCGCACGCGTACCTGCTCGGCATCCCGCAGCCCGTCACCGAGCGGCTGCTGACCGAGCGCGCCGCCGAGCTGGGCGCCGAGATCCGGCGCGGCCGCGAGCTGGTCGGGCTGAGCCAGGACGGCGGCGGGGTGACCGCCGAGCTGGCCGGCGGCTCCCGGCTGCGCGGGCGCTTCCTCGTCGGCTGCGACGGCGGCCGCAGCACGGTGCGCGGGCTGCTCGGCATCGGCTTCCCCGGCGAGCCCGCCACGGTCGAGTGGCTGATGAGCGAGGTGGAGGTGTCCGAGGCGCCGGAGGCGATGGTCGCCGCGGCCGCCGAGCTCGGCTCGCCGCATATCCGGTTCGGTCCCGCCGTCCACGGAGGCGGGGGCGAGGGCGGGGACGGGGCGTACGCCTTCGTCCTGCGCGCCGAGGACGTGGCCGAGGACCGCACGGCCCCGCCGGCGTTCGAGGAGTTCAGGCGGCGGCTGGTGGTGCTGGCCGGCACCGATTTCGGCGCGCGCTCGCCGCGCTTCGTCACCCGTTTCGGCGACGGGACCCGGCTGGCCGAGCGCTACCGGTCCGGCCGGGTGCTGCTGGCGGGCGACGCCGCGCACGTCCACCCGCCGGTCGGCGGGCAGGGCCTCAACCTGGGCGTCCAGGACGCGTTCAACCTCGGCTGGAAGCTGGCCGCCGAGATCGCGGGCCGGGCGCCGGACGGCCTGCTGGACACCTACCAGGCGGAACGGCGCCCGGTGGCCGCGGCCGTGCTGGACCTGACCCGCGCGCAGACCGGGCTGATGTCCCCCGAGCCCAACTCCCGGGCGATCCGGGAACTGATGTCGGAGCTGATGGATTTCGAGGAGGTGCGCCGCCATCTGGTCGAGCGGACCACGGCGATCGGGATCCGGTACGACTTCGGCGCGGGCCACCCGCTGCTCGGCCGCCGCCTGCGGGACGTGCGGCTCAAGCGGGGCCGCCTGTACGAGCGCATGCACGGCGGCCGCGGCCTGCTGCTCGACCGGACCGGCCGGCTCTCGGTCGCGGGCTGGGCGGACCGGGTCGACCTCGTCGCCGAGGGGAGCGACGAGCTGGACGTGCCCGCCGTGCTGCTGCGCCCGGACGGCCATGTGGCCTGGGCGGGCGAGGAGCAGGAGGACCTCCTCGCCCATCTCCCCCGCTGGTTCGGCGCGCCCGCCGCCTGATCGCGAGCCGGTTATATTCGGCGCCATGCCGTCGACCGAGCAGCGGGCGCCCCGTCCCACCGGCCCTGCCGGTCCCTCCGGGACCGCCGGGATCACCGAGGGGAACGCGCTGGAGTTCCTGGTGGACAACGAGGCGGCCTGGGGGCGGCTCGCGGGCGACATCGCGGCGGCGCGGTCGTCGGTGCGGGCGATGGTGTTCATGCTGGACGCCCCGTACGTCCGGCTGGCGTTCGAGCGGGACCCGCCCGCGGCGGTGCGGCCGGAGGTGCTGCTGCTGGAGGCGGCGCGGCGCGGGGCCGACGTGCGGCTGGTGCTGAACCACGTCACGCCCGCGTTCTCGCCGGCCAACACGACCTGGCCTGTCGAGCGGTTCTTCCGGCGGCACGACCCCGAGGGGCGGGTGCGGGTGCGGCGCCTGCGCACCCCGCAGACGCTGCCGATCCACGCCAAGGTGATCGTGATCGACGACCGCGTCGCGTACCTGGTCGGGTCGGTGTTCTCCCAGGAGTACTTCGACGGGCGCCGGCACCTGATCGAGGACCCGCGCCGGGGCGCGCCGCGGTGGCGCGGGGCGCTCGGGGTGCCGGTGCACGATGTGAGCGTCCGCGTGGAGGGGCCCGCGGTCGCCGACCTGGACGACGCGGTGCGCCTCCACTGGGAGCACGCCGAGCCGTCCCTGGGCACCCCCGGCGGTACGTGGCCGCGCCCCTCGCCCGGGCCCGCGGGGAAGACGGCGGCGCGGGTCACCCGTACCCTCGCCGGGAACGGCCGCTTCGCCGGGCGGCCCGGCGGCGAGACCGGGATCCGGGACTCGTACCTGCGCGCCCTGTCCGCCGCCGAGCGGCTGGTCTACCTGGAGAACCAGTACCTGACCTGCCCCGAGATGGTGGACGCGCTCGTCGGGGCGGTGCGGCGGGCGCCGGACCTGGAGCTGATCCTGCTGCTCAACATCAGGCCGGACGTGCCGTACTACGTCGGCTGGCAGCGCGAGGCGCTGGAACGGCTGCTGGCGGGCGTGGGCGCGGCCGGGCGCGACCGCGTGGGCGTCTTCACGCTCTGGAGCCACGAGACCCGCGAAGGCGACGGCGGCGGCGGGCGCACCCGGATCCTGCGCGACCACGTGCACTCCAAGGTCGCGATCGTCGACGACTCCTGGCTGACGGTCGGCTCGGCCAACCTCGACGGGCTGTCGCTGAGCCACAGCCAGCACGAGCTGCGCCGGCCCCCGCTGATCCGGCTCGGGCGGCCGCTGGGCGCGGCGTCGCTGCGCGGCGACCCGTGGCAGGCGCGCGCCTCGGAAGTCAACCTCGCCGTCGACGGGGACGAGGCGGGCCGGCTGCGCCGCGACCTGTGGGCCGAGCATCTCGGCCTGCCGGGCGGCGCCCTCGCCGAGCGCCCCGGCGGCGGCTGGCTGGGCCTGTGGCACGAGCGCGCGCGGTCGAAGCTGGACGGGCTGCGCGCCCCCGTCCCCGCCGTGAGCGACGTGCGGGTCCTCCCCTACCCGCACCGGGACGGGCGGCTCCCGCGCCGCTCGGACCGCCCGCGCGACCACCTGCGCGCGCTCGGCGTCGATCCGGAGCGGGTGGAGGTGCTGGAGCGGGCCGGGCGGCGGCCGCGCCGCGGGCGCTGACGCCGGGCCGGGGACGCGCCCGGCACCCATCGCGTTGACGCGGTGACCGCATGCGGTTGGAACGTGGCCATGTACGGTCCGATCACTCCAAAAGCGCCGGAAATCGTTCATCGTCCCCAGGAGAACGGCAGTTCTCCTCAGGGGCAGAGAAGGGTTTCCGTCCGTGGTCGCTCACCGGTCCCGTCCACTCGTCGCGGGCACGCTCGTCGCGGTCCTCGCCGCCACGCTGCTGTCGATCGCCGCGTTCCCGCGCGAGGCGCGCGCGGCGCTCCCGGCCAATTTCCAGGAACGGACGGTCTTCTCGGGCCTGACGATGCCGACGAACGTGGAGTTCGCGGCGGACGGCCGCGTGTTCGTGGCCGAGAAGAGCGGGATCATCAAGGTCTTCGACTCGCTGACCGACACGAGCGCGACGGTGTTCGCCGACCTGCGCCCGCAGACGTTCAACGGCTGGGACCGCGGGCTGCTCGGCATGGCGCTGCACCCGGACTTCCCCGCCGACCCGCGGGTGTACGTCATGTACACCTACAACGGCGTGCTGGGCGGGCCGTTCCCGCGCTGGCCGTCCGCCGACGGCGGCAACGAGCAGTGCCCCGACCCGCCCGGGCCCAACAACGAGGGCTGCGTGGTGGCCGGGCGGATCTCGGTGCTGACGCCGGCCGTCCAGGCGGACGGCGCGCTGCGGGCGGCGCGGGCGGCGCGGGCGGCGCCGAGCGAGCAGGTGCTGCTGGAGGACTACTGCCAGCAGTTCTCCAGCCATTCGGTCGGCACGATCGCGTTCGGGGCCGACGGCATGCTGTACGCGGGCGGCGGCGACGGCGCCAGCTTCCAGTACGCCGACTACGGGCAGAAGAACAACGCCTGCGGCGACCCGAACCGGCCCGCCGGGACGCCGCTGGCCGCGCCGGCGGCCGAGGGCGGCGCGCTGCGCTCGCAGGACCGCCGCACGCCCGCGGACCCGACGACGCTGGACGGCACGATCGTCCGGCTCGACCCCGACACCGGCCGCGCCGCCGCGGGCAACCCCACGACCAGCGGGGACGAGAACGCCAAGCGCATCGTCGCGTACGGCCTGCGCAACCCCTACCGCTTCACGATGCGGCCCGGCACGAACGAGGCGTGGCTCGGCGACGTCGGCTACACGACCTGGGAGGAGATCGACCGGGTGGTGTCGCCGACCACCGAGGTGCGCAACTTCGGCTGGCCCTGCTACGAGGGGAACGGCCGCACGGCCGGGTACGACGCCGCCAACCTGACCATCTGCGAGAACCTCTACGCCGCCGGCGCCTCCGCGGTGACCGCGCCGCGCTACACGTACCGGCACAGCGACCTGATCGTGCCGGGCGAGAACTGCGACACCGGCAGCTCGTCGATCAGCGGGCTGGCGTTCTACGCCGGGAGCACGTACCCGGCGCAGTACCGCAACGGCCTCTTCTTCACCGACTACGCCCGCGACTGCGTGTGGGTGATGAAGGCGGGCGCGGACGGGCTGCCCGACAGCGGCAGGATCGAGACGTTCGCCACCGACGCGGGCGGGATCGTGGAGCTCCAGCAGGGGCCGGGCGGCGACGTCTTCGGCGTGGACGTCCTCAACGGCCGCGTCGTCCGCTACACCTACAACGGCGTCAACAACCCGCCGGTCGCCGCGATCAAGTCGGACGTGACGAGCGGCGCGACGCCGCTGACCGTGGCGTTCGACGGCAGCACGTCCAGCGACGCCGACGGGAACGTCCCGCTGACGTACGCGTGGGACCTGGACGGGGACGGCGCGTACGACGACTCGGCCGAGGCCAGGCCGTCCCACACGTACACCGGCAGGGGCCGCCACACGGTCGGGCTCAAGGTGACCGACACGCGCGGGGCGAGCGACACGGCGAGCACGGTCATCACGGCCGGCTCGACGCCGCCGGCGGCGTCGATCACCTCCCCGGGCGCGGGCCTGACGTGGAAGGTCGGCGACCGGATCGCGTTCTCCGGGCAGGCCGCCGACGCCGAGGACGGCGCGCTGACCGGCTCCGCGCTGAAATGGCAGCTGATCATGCACCACTGCCCGAGCGACTGCCACACCCACACGCTGACCGGGCAGGACGGCGCGAGCGGCGAGTTCACCGCGCCCGACCACGAGCATCCGTCGTGGCTGGAGCTGCGGCTGACCGCGACCGACTCCGACGGGCTGTCCGACACCCGGTCCGTGGAGCTGCATCCGAGGACGGGCTCGGTCACGCTGGCCAGCGACCCGCCCGGGGTGCCGCTGACGCTCCTGGAGAGGACGCAGCAGGCCCCGTTCACCGGCACGGTCATCGACGGCTCCACCGTGTCGGTCTCCGCGCCGACCCAGGCCACGCTGGTCGGCAACAGGGTGTACGAGTTCGAGGGCTGGTCGGACGGCGGCGCCGCGACGCACAACGTCACCGCGTCCGGGTCCCCGCTCACGCTGACCGCCAGGTTCAGGCCGAAGGCCAACCTCGCGCTGAAGCGCCCGACGAAGGTGTCCAGCGTGGAGAAGGCCGGGCTGGAGGGGCCGAAAGCGGTGGACGGCGTCCCGGCCAACCCACCGCCGGGCACCCGCTGGTCCAGCGCGCGCGGCGACGCCCAGTGGATCGAGGTCGACCTCGGGTCGGTGCGCAGCGTGGGGTACGTGCTGCTGCGCTGGGAGGCCGCCTACGGCAAGGAGTACCGCGTCCAGACGTCCACGGGAGGCGGCGTCTGGACGACCGTCCACACCCGTGCGAACGGCGACGGCCAGCTCGACGAGGTCCGGTTCACGCCGCGCGACGCCCGATGGGTCCGCATGTACGGCGTCAAACGCGCGACCGTGTACGGCTATTCGCTGTGGGAGATGGAGGTCTTCGACCGCTGACGCCCGTGGCGGGAAATCGGGGCCGATGACGCGTGGTTGACTACTCGGGTGCTTCTGGAGCGTCTTGTCGAGATCGGCCGGGAACGGGCGGGCACGCCCGGGGCCGGGGGAACGGTCGTGTACGACCGGCACGGGGTGCTGGTCGTCCGGGTCGGGGACGTGGTCGTCAAGGCGCACCAGCCGAACCGGGAGGGCGGTCCGCCGCTGGCCCTGCGGATGCGGATCGCCGACGCGCTGCCCGGCCTGCTGCTCACCTCGCTGGGCCCGCCGCTGGAGGTCGACGGCCGGGTGGTCACGCTGTGGCCGTACGGGGAGCCGGTCGATCCGGAGGCCGACCTGCCGTGGGAGGACGCGGGCCGGCTGCTCGCGCGGCTGCACGCCGTCCCGCCGCCGGAGGGGACCCCGGTGCGCGGGCGGCGGGAGCGGCTGGTGCGGCTGGTCGCGGAGCTTCCCGGCGGGCCGGAGACCGAAGTGGTCCGGCGGGCGTTCGGCACGCTGCCGGGCTGGCTGCGCGGCGAGGGGCACCCGCCGGACACGGAACGGACGCATCTCGTTCACGGGGACTGGCACCTGGGGCAGATGGTGCGCGTCCAAAACACGTGGCGATTGATCGACGTCGAGGATCTGGGGCTCGGGGACCCGGCGTGGGACCTGGCCCGGCCCGCGGCGCTCTACTCCGCCGGGGTGCTGGACCCGGAGCACTGGGCCCGGCTGCTGGGCGCCTACCGGGCGTCCGGCGGTCCGGCCGTGCCGGCGGAGGGGGATCCGTGGGAGGTCCTGGACGTGCCCGCGCGGACTCTGGTGATCCAGATCGCCGCCACGTGCGTCCAATCCGCGCGGGCGGGCGACCGGCCGCTCGACGAGGCCGCACAGGCCCTCGTCGGCACCTGCAGCAGAATCTCCAGCGTGGGCACCCCGGCATGACCTGGCGCCGACCCTGCCCTACATTTAGCCTCTACCTGGGGATCCATACCGGAAGGACGACAAGGCGATGCACTGTCCCAAGTGTCGTGGCGTGATGCGGACCTACACCCGCAACGGCGTCCACATCGAGCAATGTGACAACTGCCGGGGGATCTTCCTCGACTACGGCGAGCTGGAGGCCCTGAGCAGGGCGGAGGCGCAGTACCGGCCCGCCCCGCCGGCGGCGCCCGCGGCACCCGCGTGGGGCGCCCCGGCGGCCCCCGCCGCCGTGCACCACCACCACCACGGCGGGCACCACCGCCCGTACGGCGGCGGCGTTTTCCACATGCTCTTCTCCACCTGAGCGTCCACCTGAGCGGCTCAGGGGGGACGTAGGCGAAGGCCCGCGGGATCGGCCGATCCCGCGGGCGTTCCGCACACCGCGCCCGGTAACACGGGCGCCGTACACCGGGCACGGGCCGAAGGCGCGTGGCTACAGGCGCGGGTCCACGGGCTCGGACTCCAGCGCCAGCACGGCGAAGACCGCCTGGTGAACGCGCCACAGCGGCTCCCCGCCGGTGAGGCGGGTCAGGGCCTCCTCGCCCAGCGCGTGCTCGCGCATCGCCAGCGACCGCTTCCGGCCGAGCGACCGCTTCCGCAGCCGGTCCAGATGGGCCGGCTCGGTGTAGTCCGGGCCGTAGATGATCCGCAGGTACTCCCGGCCCCGGCACTTGATGCCCGGCTGCACCTTCCTGTCCTCGGGGAGAGGCCCCAGTGGCTTGACCACCATCCCCTCGCCGCCCTCGGCGGTGTGCTTCTCCCACCACCGCACCGCGGCGTCCACCGACTCCGGCGCGCCGAGGTCGACCACGTGCGACTCCGTGCCCTGCAGAAGTCCCGAGGCGTCGGCGGCGACGAGCCGGCCGAGCACCTCCAGGTGCCAGTCGTGGCCGCGCAGCGCGCCCCACGCGGCGCCCTCGCCCGCCAGGATCTGGAACGGCGCGAGCCTGATCCCGTCCAGGCCGTCGACCGGCCAGCAGTAGCGCGCGTACGCGTCCCGGAAGAGCCGGGCGTTGGCGGCCCGGCGGTCGATCCGGTCGCGCAGGCCCGCCACGTCCAGGCCCCGGCCGGCCGCCCGCGCCAGCGCGTCCGCGGCCACCGGCAGCGCGGCGCCCGCCGCCGCGCCCGTCGCCGCGTACTGCGTGCGGATCAGGTCCATGGCCTTGGCCGACCACGGCAGCAGCTCGCAGTCCAGGACCAGCCAGCCGGTCTCCAACTCGTCCCAGAGCCCGGCCGCCCCGATCGCGGCGCGGACGCGGTCCAGGACCCCCGCGGTACGGGCCCCGTCCCGGAAGAACGCCCGCCCGGTGCGGGTGAAGAGCGCGCCGGTGGTGCCGTCGTCCACGCCGAAGCGCGCGGCGGCCACCTCCGCGTCCCGGCACACGACGGCCACGGCCCGCGACCCCATGTGCTTCTCCTCGCAGATCACGCGGTCCAGGCCGAGGCTCCGGTACGCGGCGAACGCCTCCGCCGGATGCTCCAGGTAACCCTCCAGCGGCGAGGTGTCGGCGGGCGCCATCGTCGGCGGCAGGTAGACCAGCCAGCGCGGGTCGACGGCGAAGCGGCTCATGACCTCCAGGGCCGCGACCGCGTTCTCCTCCCGTACCGTGACGCGGCCCATCAGCCGGGTCTCCACGCCGCCGGTCCCGAGGACGTCCTCGATCTTGAGCACGTCGCTCTCCCGGTGGCCGCCGGCGGCCGGGATCGACCGCTCGGACTCCAGCGGGCGGGTCGGCTCGTACCAGACCCGGCGGGCCGGAACGGCGTGCAGCTCGCGCTCGGGGTAGCGCAGCGCGGTCAGCTTGCCGCCGAACACGGCGCCGGTGTCCAGGCAGATCGTGTTGTTGATCCACTCGGGGACGGGGACGGGCGTGTGCCCGTACACGACCATCGCCTTGCCGCGGTAGTCGCGCGCCCACGGGTAGCGGACCGGCAGGCCGTACTCGTCGGTCTCGCCGGTGGTGTCGCCGTAGAGCGCGAACGAGCGGACGCGGCCGGACGCGCGCCCGTGGTAGTCCTCCTTCAGCCCGGCGTGCGCGACCACGAGCCGGCCGCCGTCGAGCACGTAGTGGCTGATGAGGCCGTCCATGAAGCGCAGCGCCTCGTCCCGGAAGTCCGCGGGCTCGGCCTCCATCTGCTCCAGCGACTCGGCCAGCCCGTGCGCGATCCGCACCTTGCGGCCGCGCAGCGCGCGGACCAGCTTGGCCTCGTGGTTGCCGGACACGCACAGCGCCTGCCCGGCCGCGACCATGCCCATGACCAGGCGCAGCACGCCGGGGCTGTCGGGGCCGCGGTCGACGAGGTCGCCGACGAACACGGCCGTGCGGCCGCCCGGGTGGTTCGCCCCGGCGGCGCGGCCGAGGGCGTCGCGCTCGATCTCGTACCCGAGGTCGGTGAGCAGGTCCTCCAGCTCGGCGCGGCAGCCGTGCACGTCGCCGACGATGTCGAACGGCCCGGTCAGCTCGCGCCTGTCGTTCCACGCCCTGTCGAAGGTGATCGTCGCGGCGTCGATCGCCTCGGTGCCCTCCAGCACGTACGACCGCTTGAACTCGCGCTGCTGGAGCGCCCGCAGGCCCCGGCGCAGCTCGCGCCGCTGCCGCGGGATCACGTGCGGCGGCAGCTCGCGGCGGTCGGGCCGGGCCGCGTTGCGCTCGGCGGCGACGTGCTCGGGGACGTCCAGGACGATCGCGACCGACAGCACGTCGTGGTCCTTGGCGATCCGCAGCAGCGCCTCGCGCGACTTCGGCTGGACGTTGGTGGCGTCCACGACGGTCAGCAGGCCGCGCCGCAGCCGCTTGCGCACGATGTAGTGCAGCAGGTCGAACGCGTCGCCGGTGGCCGACTGGTCGTTCTCGTCGTCGGACACCATGCCGCGGCAGCGGTCGGACGACACCACCTGCGTCGGCGCGAAGTGCTTGGCCGCGAAGTGCGACTTGCCCGAGCCCGACACGCCCACGAGGACGACGAGCCCCATCTCCGGGACCTTGATCTCCATCAGCCCGCCTCCTTCACGAAGACGCCCATCTGGGTGGGCGCGCCGACCTCGGGGTCGTCGTCGCCGACCGGGACGTACCGGACCCGGTAGCCGTAGGCGGCGGCGACCCGCTCCGCCCACGCCGCGAACTCGGCGCGGGTCCACTCGAAGCGGTGGTCGGGATGGCGCATAGCGCCGGGGGCGAGCCCGTCGTAGCGCACGTTGTACTCGGAGTTCGGGGTGGTGACGAGCACGGCGCGGGGCCGGGCGTCGCCGAACACGACCCGCTCGACGGCACCGAGCCGGGGCGGGTCGATGTGCTCGATGACCTCCATGAGCACCGCCGCGTCGTGGCCGCGGAACCGCTCGTCGGTGTAGGTCAGCGCGCTCTGCAGGATCTCCACGCGCGGCTCCCGCTCGGGGCCGTGCGCGTCCGGCCGCCCGCGCCGGTTCGCGATCTGGACGGCCCGGTACGAGACGTCCACCCCCGTGATCCTCGTGAACCGGGGATCCTGCTTGAGCCGGGCGACCAGCTTGCCGGTGCCGCAGCCCAGGTCGGCGACGCGGGCGGCGCCCTCGGCGTGCAGCGCCTCCAGGACGGCCTGGATGCGCCGCTCGGCCAGCGGGACGGGCGGCGGCGCGGCCTCCGTCCCCGGCTCCGGCTCGGGCGCGGCGCCCGGCTCGGCCGCGGTCGGGTCGGCCGGGGGCGGCTCCTCCTCCAGCGGGTCGCGGTCGAGGGCGTCCTCGGGCGAGTCGTCGGCGTCGGCGAGCCGGCCGAGCGCGGCGCGCACCAGCCCGCGCCGGTCGGCCAGGTAGCGGCGGGTGATCGCGGCCCGGTCCGGATGCGCGGCCAGCCAGCCCTCCCCCGCGCGGATCAGCTTGTCCACCTCGTCCGGCGCCATCCAGTAGTGCTTGGCGTCGTCCAGGACGGGCAGCAGCACGTACAGCTGGTTGAGCGCGTCCGCCAGCCGCACCTCGCCGGCCAGCCGCAGCGTCACGTACCGCGAGTCGCCCCACTCGGGGAACCCCGCGTCCAGCGGGACGGGCTCGGCCGCCACCCGCCAGCCGAGCGGCGCGAAGAAGCGCTCCGCCCGCTCCGGGCCGCCCCGGCAGGGCAGCGCGGGCAGCGTGATCTCCAGCGGGATCGGCGCGGCGGCCAGCTCGGGGCGGGCGTCGCAGCGGCCCCGCATGGCGGTGCGGAACGTGTTCGCCATGGCGGAGGCGAGCAGCGACGACGCCGCGTACGGCCGGTCGTTGACGTACTGACCGAGCGAGAAGTCGGGGGTGTTGCGGCCGCGCGTGCGCACCAGCGCCACCGGGTCGACGTCGAGCAGCAGCGCCGCCGTGCAGCGCTCCCGGCCGGCCTCGGGATAGAAGACGTGGGCGGTGCCGTAGGACTGCGAGAACGCCTGCACGCGATCGGGATGCTTGTGCAGCAGGTATCCGAGGTCGTCCGCCGGGGCCGCCGTCGTGGTGATGGTCAAAAGCACGCCCCACAGTGTGGCCGAATAACCGGCGTTTCCGAAAAGGATTTGGCGCGGCCCGCGAGCGGCCGACACAATTCACGGGAAATGAGCAGACATCCGAGGCGCGCGACCGCGCAGGAGACCGTGGCCATCCTCGAGCGCGGCGCGTACACCGCCCCCTCCGGCCGTACGGTCGGCATCGCCGGGGCGCTGGACCGCGCGGTGCGCGGGACCGTGCTGCACACCCCGTCCGAGCTGGAGTCCGCGCCCTCGGGCGAGCGCGGCGCGACCCTGGTCGAGGTCACCGGGGAGACCACGCTGGCGGCGGCGCGGCGGCTGGGCGACGGCGGCGGCGAAGTGCCGCTGGCGCTCAATTTCGCCTCCGCGAAGAATCCCGGCGGCGGATTCCTCAATGGCGCGCACGCGCAGGAGGAGGGGCTCGCCCGCTCGTCCGGGCTGTACACCTCGCTGCTGTCGGCGCGCGCGTTCTACGACTTCCATCGCGAGCAGCGCGACCTGCTCTACAGCGACCACATGATCTACTCGCCGGGCGTGCCGGTGTTCCGCGACGACGCCGGGCGGCTGCTGGAGGAGCCGTACGAGGTCGCCTTCCTCACCTCGGCCGCGCCCAACCGCGGCGCGATCAAGGACCCGGAGCGGCTGGAGCTGCTCCCGGGCGCGCTGCGGCGGCGCGCCCGCAAGGTCCTCGCGGCGGCGCTCGCGCACGGCCACCGGCGGCTGGTGCTGGGCGCGTGGGGCTGCGGCGTCTTCCGGAACGACCCGTACGAGGTGGCCGAGGCGTTC
The DNA here is from genome assembly GCF_041951345.1 of Actinomadura sp. 21ATH. Lineage (NCBI taxonomy): Bacteria > Bacillati > Actinomycetota > Actinomycetes > Streptosporangiales > Thermomonosporaceae > Actinomadura > Actinomadura sp. 21ATH. Next base: position 1,200,561 of record NZ_JBGNUR010000002.1, read on the forward strand.
GCCGAGCCGCTGCGGGGCGACTACGCGGGCGTGTTCGAGCACGTCGTCTTCGCCGTCTGGGACACGGCCGCGGGCGCGCCGCGGCACGCCGCGTTCGAGGCGGTCTTCGCGGGTTTCGGCCGCTGACGCCGCCGGGCCGCGCGGCGTCCGCGTGAGGCCGGGCACCGCGGGCCGTTCCGTTCGGGGGGACGGCCCGCGGCCGCGCGTCAGACCTTGCCCAGCACCTCGGTGGCCAGCAGCTCCAGATGGTCCAGGTCGTGCAGGTCCAGGACCTGGAGGTAGAGCGTCTCGGCCCCCAGCTCGGCGAACCTGCCGATCTTGTCCTGCAGCTCGGCCGGCGTGCCCGCCAGCCCGTTCTCGCGCAGCTCCGGCACCTGGCGGCCGATCGCCTCCGCCCGCCGGGCGATCTCGGCCTCGTCCCGGCCGCAGCAGACGACCTGCGCCGCCGAGTACACCATCGGCCGGGTGCGGCCCGCGTCCCGGCAGGCCGCGCGGACCCGGTCGAACGCCAGTCCCGTGTCGTCCACCTGGTGGAACGGCACGTTGTACTCGTCGGCGTGCGCGGCGGCCAGCCGCGGCGTGCGCTTGGCGCCGAACCCGCCGATCAGCACCGGCGGGCCCTCGGGCCGCACGGGCTTGGGCAGCGCGGGCGACTCGGCCAGCCGGTAGTGCCGGCCGTCGTAGTCGAACGTCTCCCCGGCCGGCGTCCGCCACAGCCCGGTGACGATCTCCAGCTGCTCCTCCAGCCGCTCGAACCGCTCGTTCAGGCTCGGGAACGGGATCCCGTACGCGGTGTGCTCGGCGTCGAACCAGCCGGTGCCGACGCCGAAGTCGACCCGGCCGCCGCTCATCTGGTCGACCTGCGCGACCGCGATCGCCAGCGGCCCGGGCAGCCGGAACGTCGCCGCCGTCATCAGCGTGCCGAGCCGGATCCGGCTGGTCTCGCGGGCCAGCGCGCCCAGCGTGACCCAGGCGTCGGTCGGGCCCGGCTCCCCGGAGACGTCCCCCATCTTCAGGAAGTGGTCGGAGCGGTAGAAGGCGTCGAAGCCCAGCTCCTCCGCGGCCTTCGCCACCTTGAGCAGTGTCTCGTAACTCGCCCCCTGCTGGGGCTCGGTGAAGATCCGTAGACGCATGGGACCATCGAACCACGCGCGGCGCACGTTCAAGTATCGGCCAAGCGCATACCGTGACGGGGTCATCACGATTTGAATGGGGCCATGACGATTTTCGGTGTCGACTACTCGTGGGGCCGCCCCGATCCGGCCGCGCTGAAGGAGAAGGACGTCGCGTTCGTGTGCCGCTACCTGTCGCACGACACCACCGGCAAGAACCTCACCCGGGACGAGGCCGCGAAGCTGTCCGCGGCCGGGATCGCGCTGGTCGTGGTGTGGGAGACGACCGCCCGCCGCGCTCTGTCCGGCCGCGCCGGCGGCGTCGCCGACGCCCGGCACGCCGCGCGGCAGGCCGGGGAGGCCGGGATGCCGGACGGCCGCCCGATCTACTTCGCCGTCGACTTCGACGCCCAGCCCCACCACCAGGAGACCGTGGACGCCTACCTCGACGGCGCCGCCGAGGTACTCGGCCGCGACCGCGTGGGCGTGTACGCCGGGTACGGGCCCGCCAAGCGCGTGCTGGACGCCGGGAAGGCGGCGTGGGCGTGGCAGACCCACGCCTGGTCGGGCGGGAAGTGGGACGAGCGCGCCCACATCCAGCAGTACTCCAACGGGCACGAGATCGACGGCGTCGCGGTGGACCACGACCGGGCCACCCGGGACGACTACGGCCAGTGGCGCCTCGAAGACTGACCCGGCGGGCCGGGACTCGCGGCGGGGTCAGCCCGCCGTCAACAGGACGACGGCGGCCGCGACGACCGCCAGCCCGGCGGCCTGCGCCCGGCCGAGCCGTTCCCGCAGCAGCGTGATCCCGAGCAGGACGGGGATCACCGGGTACAGCGACGCCAGCACGACCGCGACGGTGACGAGTTGCAGGCGCGCCGCGAGCATGTAGCAGACCAGTGCCAGCGCGGCGAGCGCGCCGGTCAGCGCCGCGGGCGCCAGCATCCGCGCGGGCAGGCGCCGCCCGCCGCGCAGCATCGGAAGGACGACCAGCGCCGCCGAGCACCGCCCGGCCACCACGGGCCACAGGCCCGAGCCCGCCTCCGCCTGCGCGAGCGCGAGGTACTGCACGCCGATGCCCGCTCCCGCGACGAGCGCGTCCAGGGTCGCGGCCCGCGTCACGTCCCCGTCCGCGGACGGGTCCAGCGACACCAGCCAGAGGGCGGGCACGGCCGCGGCCACTCCCAGCCAGGCCGCCGCCGACGGCCGGTCGCCGAGGAGCACCACCCCGGCCAGCACGGGCACCGCCAGCCCGTTCACCGCGCTGACGGGCACCACCAGGCTCATCGCGCCCCGGGCCAGCCCGCGGTAGAGGAACACCATGCCGAGTCCCGTCCCGATCCCCGACAGGGCGCCCCACGCGAGATCCGCCGGAGCCGGGGCGCCCGTGGAGAACAGCGGCGCGGCGAGCAGCGTGAACAGGAGCCCGCCGAGCTGCCCGCACAGCGCCACCGCCGCGGCCGCGGCCCGCCGCGACAGCAGCCCGCCGGCGACGTCCGCGGCCCCGTAGAGGGCCGCCGAGGCGAGCGCGAGCGCGGCGCCCATCAGGCGCCCCCGGCCTCGCGGGCCGCGGCGCCGACGGGACAGGGCGCGCCGGTCGTGCAGCACTCGCGGTCGCACAGGCGGCAGATGAGGTCGGTGTCGCCGATCCGGCCGTACAGGCTCGCGAGCAGCCGGGACAGCAGGCCGTTCAGGGCCTCGCGGTCCGCGCCGGGCAGGTCCGCGAGGGCGCCGGAGAGCACGGCGCCGCGGGCGGCGAGCAGCTCGGCCGCCGCCGTACGGCCCTCGGCGGTGAGGCGCACGGGCACCGCGCGGCCCCGGCCGCCGCCGCGTTCGGCCAGGCCGGCGGCGGCCAGGCCGTCGACCATCCGGACGGCCGCGGACTGCGACAGGCCGATGCGGCGGCCCAGTTCGGTGACCGTGATCTCGGGCGCCGCGGACAGTGCGACCAGCGCCGCCGCCGCGCTCGGGCCGACGCCCTTCTTGCGGGCGGCGGCGAGGACGAGGTCGGTGACGGCCAGCGAGGCGGCACCGAGCAGGTTGGCCGTGCGGTCATCATGCATGAGTCATGCATTGCCGACAGGAGGGCGCCGAAACGCCCGAATAGGCGGGAGTCTTGCGGGCGGCCTCCGGCCGACCTTGACTGGGACGATGGAGCTCAAGAACCGGATGAGCAGAGACCGCGCCCGGCTGGCGTACCAGCTGCGGTACGCGGCACGGAACCCGGAGCGGATCGTCCCGTACGCGCGGCGGCTCGCCCGCGACACGTGGCTGCGCGCGCGGGCCCGCGACCATGTGGCGTACTACCGGTCGGTGATGCGCTCGGACGCGGCGCGCAGCCCGTACGGCGCGGTCGGCACGGCCGACCAGGACCGGTGGGCGGCGATCGGCCGGCTCCAGTTCGACTACCTGGTGGAGCACGGGCTGCGGCCGTCGCACCGGATGCTGGAGATCGGCTGCGGCAACCTGCGCGCGGGCCGGCTCTTCATCGAACATCTCGACGCCGGGCACTACTACGGCGTGGACATCTCGCCCGACATCCTGTTCGCCGCCGAGGACACGGTCGCGGCGTACAAGCTCCAGGGCAAGCTGCCCCACCTGACGCCGGTGCGGGACCTGCGGCTCGACTTCCTGCCGGAACGGCACTTCGACGTCGTGCACGCGCACAGCGTCTTCTCCCACTCCCCGATCACCGTCGTCGACGAGTGCCTGGCCCATGTCGGGCGGATCCTCGCGCCGGGCGGGTTCTTCGACTTCACGTTCAACCGCACCGAGGGGCAGGAGCACCACGTCCTGCGGGAGGACTTCTACTACCGGACCGCCACGCTGGTCGCGCTGGCCCGGCGGCACGGGCTGGAGGCGCGGTTCATGGACGACTGGGAGCAGGGCAACAGGCACAAGCAGTCGAAGCTGCGCGTCACGGCGGGCTAGCCGCCCGCGCGGGCAGCCGGACGGTCACCGCGAGGCCGCCGCCAGGGCGGGGCTCGGCCGTGACGCGGCCGTGGTGGGCGGTGGCGACGGCCCGCACGATCGACAGGCCGAGGCCCGAGCCGCGGTCGGAGCGCACCCGGTCCTGCCGGAGCCGGCGGAACGGCTCGAAGATCGTCTCCAGCTCGTACGGCGGCACCACCGGCCCGGTGTTGGCGACCGTCAGCTCCGCCCACCCGTCCCGGGCGCCGGTGGCGACGCGCACCTCGCCGCCGTCGTGGTTGTGGCGGACCGCGTTCTCCACCAGGTTCTGCACGAGCCGTTCGATCAGGACCGGATCGCCGGCTGCGGGGGCGGTGCCGGTCGCGCGGCGGACGGTGACGTCGCGCTCGGCGGCCTCGGCCGCGGCCTGGTCCAGGACGTGCCGCGCGACGTCGGCGAGGTCGAGCGGGCTCGCGTCGGCGACGGCGTTCTCCCCGCCGGCCAGGGTGAGCAGCCCGTCGATCAGCCGCTCGTGCCGCCCGTTCACGACCAGCAGGGACTCCCCGAGCCGCTTGACGTCCTCGGTCGCGTCGGGGCGGCGGACCGCGACGTCCACCAGCGTCCGGTTGATCGCCAGCGGGGTGCGCAGCTCGTGCGAGGCGTTGGCGACGAAGCGGCGCTGGCCGTCGAACGCGCGCGCCAGCCGTTCCAGCATGGTGTCGAAGGTGTCGGCCAGCTCCTTGACGTCGTCGCGCGGCCCGTCGTAGGCGATCCGCTCGGTGAGGTCGTGGCTGTGCGCCACCCGGCGGGCGGTGTCGGTGATCGCGTGCACCGGGCGCAGCACCCGGTCGGCCAGCAGCCAGCCGAACCCCAGCGCCGCCGCGCTCACCACGCCCAGCGCGATGCCGCCCTGCGTCAGCAGCGACCGCATCGTCTCCTCCTGGTAGTTCTTGCGGCCCTCGACCAGCACGCCCTTGACCTGCCCCGCGCTGAGCCGGTCCTGCGGGGGCGGCGGCGCGGCCAGGGCGGGCGCCCGCTGCGGCGGCTGCCCCGCCACCTGCGTGAACGACGCCTCCGGCTCGCCCTGGTCGCGGAGGTTGTTCTGGACCAGGAGGTAGGTCAGCGCGAGCAGGACGATGCCCGCGGCGATGAACAGCCCCCCGTACAGCAGCGTGAGCCGGGCCCGGATCGTGGGCCGCAGCCGCCCGGCGACGGCGGTCATGGGATCCGGTACCCCGCTCCCGGGACGGTCTCGATGACGGCCGGGTCGCCGAGCTTGCGGCGCAGCTTCATCAGCGTGACGCGGACGGTGTTGGTGAACGGGTCGGTGTGCTCGTCCCACACCTTCTCCAGCAGCCGCTCGGCCGGGACGACGGCGCCGCCCGCGCGCAGCAGTTCGGCGAGCAGGCCGAACTCCTTGCGCGCCAGGTGCAGGTACCGGCCGTCCCGGTAGACCTCGCGGCGGGCGGGGTCCAGGCGGATCCCGGCCCGTTCCAGCAGCGGCGGGTCGGCGGGGCGGGCGCGGCGGGCCAGCGCGTGGATCCGGGCCACCAGCTCCTCGAACGCGAACGGCTTGGTCAGGTAGTCGTCGGCGCCCAGGCGCAGCCCGTCCACCCGGGCCGGGACGGTGCCGGCGGCGGTGAGCATCAGGATCCGCACCGGCGCGCCCGACTCCACGACCGCGCGGCAGACGTCGTCGCCGTGCACGACCGGCAGGTCCCGGTCCAGGACCAGCACGTCGTAGTCGTTGACGCCGAGCCGTTCGAGGGCGGCGTCCCCGTCGTAGGCCACGTCCACCGCGAGCGCCTCGGCCCGCAGCCCCTCGGCGACCGAGTCGGCGAGCATCCGCTCGTCCTCGGCGACCAGTATCCGCATGCTCGTACCCCGTTCCCGTGCCGTGCGCCGTCCGCCGCCCAAGCCTGGAGGAAGGGGCGTAACGCCGGCATAACCCGGAGCGGTTACGCCGGGGTTACCGCCGGGCCGCTGGACTTCTGCTCGCCCGCCGGGACCGTCCCGGCGGGGGACACGGAGGCGGTTCATGCGACGACACGCGCTCGTCGCGCTCCTGCTGCTCCCGATGCTGGCCCTCGGGGCCTGCGGAGGCGGCGGCAGCGGCGGCGACGGTACGGAGAAGGCGGCCGGCGACGGCGAGAAGATGCGCGAGTACGCCAAGTGCATGCGGGCGAACGGCGCGGACATGCCCGACCCCTCGGCGGACGGCCGCGTCGAGGTCAAGGTGAGCGGCGGCAAGGCGGGCGAGGAGAAGATGAAGGCCGCCGAGCGGAAGTGCCGCAGGCTCATGCCCAACGGCGGCGAGCCCCGCAGGCCGGACGCGAAGCAGCTGGCCGAGATGCGCGCCATGTCCAAGTGCATGCGGGAGAACGGCGTCCCGGACTTCCCCGACCCCGATCCCGAGACGGGCGGCATCCAGATCCGGGGGCGCAAGGGCGGCGGGGGCATCGATCCCCAGAGCACCGCCTTCAAGAAGGCCGACAAGATCTGCAACAAGAACGGCGGCGGCCGGCTGGACTCCAAGCGGGACGACGGCGGCGGTCCCGGCCTCTCCGGCGGGAGCGGCGAGTGAAGCGGGCGCGCAGGAGGGCGCGCACCACCGCGCTCGCCGCGGCCGGCGCCGTCGCGGCCGCCGGCGCGGGCCGGGCCCCCCCCCGGCTCGGCGGCGGCCAGGCCCCCGCCGCCCGCGGCGCGCTGCCGCCCGCCACCGCCCCGGTCGAGCGGACCACGCTGGTCGAGACGCGGACGGTGGACGGCACGCTCGGCTACGGCACCGCCCGTACCGTGACCGGCGGGAACGCCCGCGGCACGGTCACCTGGCTGGCCCGGGCGGGCACCGAGATCGCCCGCGGCCGCTGGGCTTACAAGATCGACAACCGGCCGGTGCCTCTGCTGTACGGGTCGCTGCCCGTCTACCGCACCCTCTCCGCCGGCACCGAGGGGCCGGACGTGCGCCAGCTCGAACGCAACCTCGGCGCCCTCGGCCACACGGGCTTCACGGTCGACGAGGCGTACGACGCCGCCACGGCCGCCGCCGTGCGCCGCTGGCAGGAGGACCTCGGGCTCCCCGAGACCGGGACGGTCGCCCCCGGCTCGGTGCTGATCGCCCCGGGCGAGATCCGGGTCGCCGAGCGCAAGGCCGCCGTGGGCGACCGGGCGGGCGGCGCGCTCCTCACCTGCACCGGCACCACCCGCAAGGTGAGCGTGGACCTCGACGTCGAGTACCAGCGGCTCGCCGAGGAGGGCGCCGCGGTGACGGTCGAACTCCCGGACGGCACCACCACCAAGGGCACGATCACGGGCGTGGGCAGGGTCGCCAAGGAAGGGCGGGGCGACGAGCCGACCACGGTCGCGGTCACCGTCGCGGTGCGCGGGCAGCGGGCGCTCGGCACGTACGACAAGGCGCCGGTCGAGGTCCACCTGACCGCCGGGCGGCACGCGGACGTCCTCGCCGTGCCGGTCGGGGCGCTCATGGCCCGGCCGGGCGGCGGCTACGCGGTCCAGGCCGTCGAGGACGGGCGCGTCCGGACCGTCCCGGTCGAGACGGGCGTGTTCAGCGAGGGCAGGGTCGAGATCTCGGGGACGGGCCTCGCCGAGGGCATGAAGGTGGGGGTGCCGTCATGACCCCCGTCGTGGAGCTCCGCGAGGTCACCCGCACCTATCCCGGCGTGACCGCGCTGGACGCCGTCTCGCTCACCGTCGAGGCCGGCGGGCCGCTCGCGATCGTGGGACCGTCCGGCTCGGGCAAGTCGACGATGCTGCATATGATCGGCACGCTCGACCGGCCCACGTCGGGCACCGTGCTCATCGAGGGGCAGGACGTCTCCCGCATGTCCGACCGGCGGCTGTCGGCGCTGCGGGCCCGCCGGATCGGGTTCGTCTTCCAGCAGTTCCACCTCGCCGCGGGCGTCCCGGCCCTGGACAACGTCGCCGACGGCCTCCTCTACGCGGGCGAGCCGCTCGCGGCGCGGCGCGGGCACGCGCGGGACGCCCTCGAACGCGTCGGCCTGGGCCACCGCCTCGGCCACCGGCCGCACCAGCTGTCGGGCGGCGAGAAGCAGCGCGTCGCGATCGCCCGCGCCGTCGCCGGCTCGCCCGCGCTGCTGCTGGCCGACGAGCCGACCGGGGCGCTGGACTCGGCGTCCGGTGCGGGCGTCCTGGACCTGCTGCGCGAGCTCGCCGACCACGGCACCACGGTCATCGTGATCACCCACGACCGCGACATCGCCGCCACGCTCCCCCGCCGGGTCCGGATGCGCGACGGCCGGATCGTCGAGGCGCACGCGGGAGCCGCCCGGTGAACGCCGCCAGGCTCAGCCCGCCGGACGTCCTCCGCGTCGGCGCCGCCGGACTCCGGTCCCGGCCGCTGCGCGTCTTCCTGTCCGCGCTGGGCATCGCGATCGGCATCGCCGCCATGATCGGCGTCGTCGGCATCTCCACGTCCAGCCGCGCCCAGCTCCAGGAGACCCTGGACCGGCTCGGCACCAACCTGCTGACCGTCGCCCCGGGTCGCGACCTGTTCGGGGACGAGACGTCCCTGCCCGCCGAGTCCGTCGGGATGATCGCCCGGATCCCGGCGGTCGAGTCGGCGTCCGCGACCGCGACGCTCGACGCCAAGGTCTACCGCAACGACCGGATCCCGGCCGGGGAGAGCGGCGGGATCTCCGTCCAGGCCGCCCGCCTCGACCTCTCCCGCACGGTCGGGCTGGAGATCGCCGCGGGCGGGTGGCTCAACCCCGCGACGGCGCGCTACCCGGCCGTCGTGCTGGGCGCGTCCGCCGCCGACCGCCTCGGCGTCGCGGGCACCGGCGCCCAGGTGTGGCTGGGCGGGCAGTGGTTCACCGTCGTCGGCGTCCTGGCGCCCAGCGCGCTGGTGCCCGAACTCGACGCCGCCGCCCTCGTCGGCTGGGAAGCGGCCGCCGCGCGGCTCTCGTTCGACGGGCATCCGACCACCGTCTACACCCGTGCCCGCAAGGACTCGGTGGAGAAGGTCCGGGAGCTCCTGGCCGCCACCGCCCAGCCGGAGTCCCCCAGCGAGATCGAGGTGAGCCGCCCCTCGGACGCGCTCGCCGCGCGGAACGCCACCGACGAGGCGTTCACCGGGCTCCTCCTCGGCCTCGGCGGCGTGGCCCTCCTGGTCGGCGGCGTCGGCGTCGCCAACACCATGGTCATCTCGGTGCTCGAACGCCGCTCCGAGATCGGGCTGCGCCGCTCGCTGGGCGCCACGAAGGGGCAGATCCGGCTCCAGTTCCTCACCGAGTCGCAGCTCCTGGCCGCGCTGGGCGGGATGGGCGGCGTCGCGCTCGGCGCGCTGGTCACCGCCGTGTACGCGGTCGGCCAGGGCTGGCCCACGGTCGTCCCCGCGTGGGCCATGGCGGGCGGCCTGCTGGCCACCCTCCTCATCGGCGCGCTGGCCGGCCTCTACCCGGCCCTGCGGGCGGCGCGGCTCTCCCCCACCGAGGCCCTCAACGCCCCGTGACCGGCTGGGCCGGCCGGGCCGCGATGCGGAGCGCCTCGACCAGCTCGCGGTACAGCGCGTCGGTCTCCAGCAGCTCCTCGTGCGTGCCGCGGGCGCGGATCCGGCCGGCCCCCAGCACCACGATGGCGTCGGCGTCGAGCACGGTGGACAGCCGGTGGGCGATCGTGATCACGGCGCCGGTGCGGGCCCGCGTCCGCACGCACTCCTGGACGGCCGCCTCGGTCAGGCCGTCGAGCTGCGCGGTGGCCTCGTCCAGGAGCAGCACGTCCGGCTGGTGGATCAGCGCGCGGGCCAGCGCGACGCGCTGCCGCTCGCCGCCCGACAGCACGGTGGACGACAGCGGCGTGTCCAGCCCCTGGTCGAGCGACTCGATCCGCCCGGCCAGGCGCAGCTCGTCCAGGACCCGGCGCAGCCGCTCCTCGGGCGCGGCCGGGCAGGCGAACAGCAGGTTGTCGCGGACGGTGCCGGGAACGATCGGCGTGTCCTGCTCCACGTACGCCAGCCGGGCGCGGATCTCGCCGTGGGAATGGGCGCCGTACGGGCGGCCGTCCAGGAGCAGCTCGCCGTCCCGCGGCTCCAGGAAGCGCAGGATGAGGGAGAACAGGGTCGTCTTGCCCGCGCCGGACGGCCCCACGATCGCGATGTGGCCGCGCCTGGGGACGGCCAGGTCGATCCCCCGTACGGCGGGCTCCACGTCCGGGCCATGGGCCGCGGTGACGTTCCGCAGCTCCAGCACGGGACCGTCGCCCGCCGGCCCCGCCGCCGCGGCGGGCCGGTCCGCCGCCCGCTCGGTCTCCAGGCCGCCGAGCTCGCGGATCCGCTCGGCGGCGGCGATCCCGGACTGGAGGGCGGTGAGGTTCTGGCTCAGCTCGGTGATCGGCTCCATCAGGCCGAACGCGTACAGCAGGAACGCGATCAGGCTTGACACCTCCAGGAGGTCCGCGCCGACCCGCCACGCCCCCAGCCCCAGGATCGCGATGATCGCCAGCTGGAGGCCGGACCAGGAGATCGTCCAGGCCAGCGCCTCTCTCCGCACCGCGCGGACGCCGAACTCGGCCGACGAGCGGGCGTCGGCCACGATCAGGTCCGCCATCCGCTCCTCGGCGCGGCTCGCCTTGACGGTGCGGACGGCCCGCAGTGTCCCCTCCAGCGTCCCGCCGAGCCGCCCGATGTGCTCCTGGGCCAGCCGCTGCGCCCTGGCCAGGCCGGGCATCAGCACCCCGAAGAGCACCCCGACCAGCACGACCGCCGCCACGGTGGTGCCGAGCAGCACGAGATCCAGCACCCCCATCAGCACGAGGGTGCCCACCAGCATGACCGACCCATTGATCAGCCCGATCAGCGCGCCGGTGGCGGCCTCGCGCAGCAGGACGGTGTCGGAGGTGACCCGGGTGACCAGCTCGCCGGGCGGCCGAGGGGCCAGCGCGGGCACGGTGGCGCGCAGGAACCGCCGCACCATCGACTCGCGGGCCTCCAGCACGACGCGTTCCCCGAGCGTCCCGAGCAGCGTCCACTGCCAGTACGACACGCTGACGCCGACCACGACCAGCCCCAGCAGCGCCAGCACCGGCCCCTTCAGCGACGCCGACCCGCCCAGCGCGTCGAGCACCCACTTGGTCACCATCGGGGTGGCCAGCCCCATCGCCGACCCGAGCAGCGCCAGCAGCAGCCCCAGCACCAGCGTGCCCCGGTGCGGCCGCGCGTACGACCACAGGATCGAGAGCCGAGAAGACGGAACGGTCATGCTTCCGAGTGGAACACAGTTGTTCCATGGAGGGCAAATGATTTCCGGAACGGCACGGCGCGCTACCTTATGACCATGCCCACCGAGAGCGGGACGCGGACCCGTACCAGGCGCGCCATCCTCGATGCCGCGGTCGCCGTCCTCTCAGCCGACGCCACCGCCTCCCTCGGCGACGTCGCTGCGGCCGCCGGCGTGGGCCGTACCACCGTGCACCGCTACTTCCCCGAGCGCTCCGACCTGCTCACGGCCATCGGCGCCGACGTCCTGGACAAGGTCGCCGCGGCCACCGACCGCGCCCGCCTCGGCGACGGCCCGGCCCCCCAGGCCCTCGAACGCCTCTGCCAGGAGCTCTTCGAGCTCGGCGACCGCCTCACCCTCCTCTTCGACACCCCGCAGCTGGCGGACTGGTCCGGCTGGGAGGAGGAGACCGACGCCGACCGCGCCCTCGCCGAACTCATCGAACGCGGCCGTGCCGAGGGCACCATCGACCCCGAGATGGACGCCGCCTGGGTCCAGAACGTCCTGTGGGCCCTCCTGTACGTGGCCTGGGAACAGACCCGCGAGGCCACCCCCAAGCACAGGGCCCTGACCCTCTGCCTCCACACCCTCCGAAAAGCGATCAGCCCTTGACCAGTACCGCCAGGCACTCGACGTGCTGGGTCATGGGGAAGGCGTCGAAGGCGCGGAGGGACTCCAGGGTCCAGCCTCGCTCGCTGAAGTAGGCGAGGTCGCGGGCCAGGGTGGCGGGGTCGCAGGAGACGTAGGCGATCTTGCGGTCGGCGATGCGGGCGATCTGGTCGACGACCGCGCGGCCGGCGCCGGCGCGGGGCGGGTCCAGGACGACGATGTCGGCGCCGCGGCGGCGGGTGCCGCGGTGGTGGCCGCCGCCGCGCTTGGTCTGGGTACGGCCCGTCCCGTCGGCGACGCCGAACTCCAGGTCGGGCAGGACCTCCTCGACCTGGCCGCGCTCGATGGCGACGTGCGGCAGGTCGCGGAGGTTGAACTTGGCGTCGCGGACGGCCTGGGCGTCGGACTCGACGCCCACGACGAGGCCGTCGGAGCCGATCCGGTCGCCGAGGAGGCCGGCGAACAGGCCGACGCCGCAGTAGAGGTCGAGGGCGATGTCGCCGGGGCGGGGGTCCAGGGCCTTGAGCACGGCGTCGGCGAGCACGGACGCCGCGCCGGGGTGGACCTGCCAGAAGCCGCTGCCGCTGATCTGGAAGAGGCGGCCGCCGACCTCCTCGCGGACGTACGGGGTCTTCTCCGCGCCCTTGCGCGCCAGCCGTACGGGGACGTCGAGGCGGGGCACGCGGGCCTTGCGGGAGCCCTTCAGCGCGACGAGGCGGTCGCCGGTGGTCGCGGAGACGATGCCCTCGACGGACGTGGCGCCGGGCCAGGACTTGCGCTCGATGCCCATCGCCTCGACGCCCGGGTGGGCGATCAGGCACTCGTCGATGGGCTCGATGTCGTGCGAGCGGTGCTTGCGCAGGCCGATGGTGCCGCGCGAGGCGGTGAACTGGACGCGGGTGCGCCAGCCGAGGCCGGGCGGCGACTCGGGGTTGTCGATCTCCTCGACGGTGACCGTCCGGGTGATGCCCGCGAGGCGCTGGAGCTGCTCCTCGACGACGGCGGCCTTGAGGCGGCGCTGGGCGGCGAGGGAGGCGTGCTGCCAGTCGCAGCCGCCGCAGCGGCCGGGCCCGGCGAACGGGCACGGGGCCTCGACCCGGTCCGGGGACGCGGTGATGATCTCCACGGCGTCGGCGCGGAGGAAGTTCTTGGTGGTGTCGGTCACGCGGGCGCGAACCCGTTCGCCGGGCAGGGCATGGCGGACGAACACCACCCGGCCCTCGTGCCGGGCCACGCAGAATCCGCCGTTGGCGACATTGCCGACCTCGAGGTCGAGCAGTTCGGGTTCACTCACGTTCGGAAACGATACCGCCGGACGGAGGCTGTTCAGGCGCCCTCGGAGGACGCGGAGGACGGCGGGACGCACCGGGCGCGACCGGCTCGGGACGGCCCTTGAGCCGGTCCGACGAGCGCAGCTGCCAGGCGACGCTGGTGACCATGACGCCGGGCACGAACAGCAGCCGGCCCTTGAGGCGCAGCGCGCTCTGGTTGTGCAGCAGGTGCTCCCACCAGTGGCCCACGACGTACTCGGGGATGAACACCGTCACCACGTCGCGCGGGCTCTTGCGGCGGACGCTCTTGACGTAGTTGAGCACCGGCCGGGTGATCTCCCGGAACGGCGAGTCGAGGATCTTCAGCGGGACGGGGACGTCCAGGTCGTCCCACTCCTCCTGGAGCCGGTGGGACTCCTGCGCGTCGACGGCGACGGTGACGGCCTCCAGCGTGGACGGGCGGGTCGCGCGGGCGTACGCCAGGGCGCGCAGGGTCGGCTTGTGGATCTGGGAGACCAGCACGATGCCGTGGTTGCGGGCGGGCAGGGCGACGTCCTCGCCGGACGGGACCAGCTCGTCGGCGACGCGGTCGTAGTGCCGCCGGATGCCGCGCATGAGCAGGAACAGCAGCGGCATCGCGATGCAGACGATGTAGGCGCCGTGGGTGAACTTGGTGACCAGCACGACGATCAGCACGGTGCCGGTCAGGAGCAGGCCGAACGCGTTGATCGCGCGGGACCGGCGCATCTGCCGGCGGGCTGCCGGGTCCTCCTCGGTGCGCAGCAGCCGGTTCCAGTGCCGGACCATGCCGGTCTGGCTGACGGTGAACGACACGAAGACGCCGACGATGTAGAGCTGGATCAGCCGGGAGACGTCGGCGCCGTACGCGAAGATCAGCACCCCGGCCATGGTGGCCAGGATGATGATGCCGTTGCTGAAGGCGAGCCGGTCGCCGCGGGTGTGCAGCTGGCGCGGCAGGTAGCGGTTCTGGGCCAGGACGGAGCCGAGGACGGGGAACCCGTTGTAGGCGGTGTTGGCGGCCAGGACCAGGATCAGCGCGGTCATCAGCGTGATGAACCCGAACATCGGGGTGAAGTTGCTGAAGACGGTGTGGGCGACCTGGGCGATGACCGGGTCCTGCTGGGTGACGACCTGCCCGGTGGCGGGGTCGACGAGGGTGCTGTGGTGGGACGGGTCGGCGAACTTGGCGTCGGTGATGTAGGCCAGCGCGGTGACGCCGGAGAACATCGTGATCGCGATGACGCCGAGGGCGAGCAGGGTGGCGGCGGCGTTGCGGCCCTTGGGCTTGCGGAACGCCGGCACCCCGTTGCTGATCGCCTCGACGCCGGTGAGGGCGGCGCAGCCGGACGCGAACGCCCGCATGAGCAGGAAGGCCAGCGCGAAGCCGCCCAGGCCCATCTCGGCGCCGTGCACCTCCAGGTCGGCGGTCTCGGCCTTGAGGTCGGCGCCCATGGCCAGCCGGCCGAAGCCCCAGATGAGCATCGAGAAGACCGCGAACATGAACAGGTACGTCGGGATGGCGAAGGCGAAGCCCGACTCCCGGATCCCGCGCAGGTTGAGCACGGTGATCACCAGCACCAGCACCAGCGCCGACGCGACCTGGTGCTCGCGGACGATCCCGACGAAGGCGCCGAGGTTGTCGACCGCCGAGGAGATCGACACCGCGACCGTGAGGACGTAGTCGACCAGCAGGGCGCTGGCGACGACGACGCCCCAGTTGCCGCCCAGGTTCTCGGTGGCGACCTCGAAGTCGCCGCCGCCGCTGGTGTAGGCGCGGACGTTCTGCCGGTACGAGGCCACCACGGTCAGCAGCACGACCACGACGGCCAGGGCGACCCAGGGGGTGAAGTGGTACGCGGCGATCCCGGCGACGCCGAGGGTGATGAGGATCTCCTGCGGGGCGTACGCCACCGACGACAGGGCGTCGCTGGCGAACACGGGCAGCGCGATCCGCTTGGGGAGCAGCTGCTCGTGCTGCTGGGCGCTGCGCAGGGCGCGCCCGAGCACCGCGCGTTTGGCTAGGTCCGAGGCCTTCGACACGGAGGCGACTCTAGCCCTTGGGGGCGACGGCCCCCCGGGCGGATCACCGCCTGGCCCGAAACGCCCGCCGGCGGGCCCGGGGAGGGGCAGGCGGCGGGGCGGCTGGGTAGTAACTTGCCTGGGCGGATGTGTAGTTTTGCAGCCCGGCAAGGATCACTGGTCCCGCGGTAACGGGGAAGGAACGGGCGTGCATATCGTGATCATGGGGTGCGGCCGCGTCGGGTCGACGCTCGCCCACATCCTGGAGGACAAGGGCCATTCGGTGGCGATCATCGATCAGAACCCCGAGGCCTTCCGCCGGCTGCGCAGCGGGTTCCGGGGGCGCCGGGTCACCGGGTTCGGGTTCGACCGCGATGTGATCGCCGAGGCGGGGATCGAGCAGGCGTCGGCGTTCGTCGCGGTCAGCAGCGGCGACAACTCCAACATCATCTCCGCCCGGGTGGCGCGCGAGACGTTCGGCGTCGACAACGTGGTGGCCCGGATCTACGACCCCCGACGCGCCGAGGTCTACCAGCGCCTCGGCATCCCGACCGTGGCGACGGTGCGGTGGACCGCCGACCAGATCCTGCGCCGGCTGCTGCCCGAGGGCGCCGAGCCGCTGTGGCGCGACCCGACCGGGGACGTGGTGCTGGCCGAGCTGGACACCGGCCCGATCTGGGTGGGCGACAAGGTCGCCGCGCTGGAGGAGGCGGCGGGCACGCGGGTGGCGTTCCTGACGCGGATGGGCGAGGCGGTCGTCCCGCACTCCGACACGGTGATCCAGGACGGCGACATCGTGCACATCATCGCCCGCGCCGGCGATCTCGAACGGGTCAACGCCGCGGTCGCGGTGCGCACTGAGGAGGACGCGTGATGCGGGTCGCGATCGCCGGGGCCGGCGCGGTGGGCCGCTCCATCGCCCAGGAGCTGCTGGAGAACGGCCACGAGGTGCTGCTGATCGACAAGAGCCCCAAGGCCATCAAGGTGGAGATGGTGCCGCGGGCCGAGTGGCTGCTGGCAGACGCCTGCGAGATCGCCTCGCTGGACGACGCGGCGCTGGAGCGCTGCCAGGTCGTGGTGGCCTCGTCCGGCGACGACAAGGTCAACCTGGTGGTGTCGCTGCTGGCCAAGACCGAGTACGGGGTGCCGCGGGTGGTCGCGCGGATCAACCACCCCAAGAACGAGTGGCTGTTCAACGAGTCGTGGGGCGTGGACGTCGCGGTGTCCACGCCGCGGCTGCTGTCGGCGCTGGTCGAGGAGGCCGTCAGCGTCGGCGACCTGGTCCGGCTGATGACGTTCCGGCAGGGCGAGGCCAACCTGGTCGAGCTGACGCTGCCCGACGACGCCCCGCTGGGCGGTGAGCGGGTCGGGTCGGTGAGCTGGCCGCGCGACACGGCGCTGGTGGCGATCCTGCGGGAGGGCCGGGTGCTGGTGCCGGCCGACGACGACACGCTGGAGCCGGGCGACGAGCTGATGTTCGTGGCCAGCCAGGACGTGGAGGACGAGCTGGCCGAGCTGCTCAGCCCCCGCTGAGCCGCGCGGCCACGCCCCCGGCCCCTGCCGGCTCCGGGGCGCTGCTTAGCGGTACTCGGCGAGCCGGGGCCGGACCCCGGCGATCAGCAGGGCCGACAGCAGGGCCGCGCCGCCGAGCGGGAGCGTCGCCCAGGGCTCGACCTCGCGCGACGCGGCGCGGGCCCGCCGGTCGAGATCGCGCCGGTTGACGTCCGTCAGGGTGGCCAGGAGCCGGTCGTACGCCTCCCATGCCCCTGCGCTCCCCTCCTCGTGGCGGGCGCGCAGGAACTCCTCGTCCACGGCCGACACGTCCCCGGCGATCGTCGCCGTGTACAGCGAGGCGCGCTTCAGCCGCGCCGCCGGTTCCGGCGAGCCGTGCACGGCGGGCTCGCGGGTCCATTCGGACGCCCTGACCTCGGAGTACACCCGCGCCGACTCGTACGGGCCCGTCTTGAGCGTGCGCAGCCCGTCCGCCTGGGTCCGCATCATGCCGGCCGCCTGCGCCACGAGCAGGAGCGCGAGCACGGACGCCGCGGCGGCCGGCGGATTGATCATGCGGCGGTGGCGGCGGGTGAGGAGCGCGTTGAGCGGGCCCAGGACCGCCAGCAGCGCCAGCCCGAGCCAGTTCGCCGCGGTGGCGGTGCCGCCCGCGGTGCGGTGCGTCTCCCGGTACGTGCGGTCGAGGTCGCGGTGCGCGGAGTCGGCCAGCCGTTTCGCCGCGGGGAGCAGCGTCTCCCGCATCAGGGCGGCGGCGTCCCGGTGCCGCGCCGCGCGATCCGCTCCCCGCGCCTCGCCGGCGGCGGCGGCGAGGACCTGGTAGCGGCCGAGACCGTCCATGATCGTGCGGGTCTCGTGCGCGGCGGCGCGCGCGCCGGCCAGCTCCCGCAGGTCCGCGTTGGCCCGGGCCAGCGCCCGCTGGAACCGGTCCCGGGCCTGGACGCGGGCGGGCTCGTCCCGGTCGCGGACGCCGGCGGCGAGCAGCGCGGCGAGGGCGGAGTCCAGCTCGCCGAGCCGGATCCGGAGGTCCGCGGCCGCCAGCGACCGCGGCGCCTCCCGGCCGCCCGCGCGGCGCAGCCCGCCGCGCAGGTCCGCGGCGGTGACCGCCACGAGGGCGCCGAACGCGACGGCGAGCACGACGGCCAGTACGGTCAGCGCCCTGAGCCGGGCAGGTGTACTCCAGCGGCGGCGGCGCGGCGGTACCGGGTCCGGTACGCCGAGCCCGGTCACGGGCATGAACGTGGTCACGGGTGTTCGCCTCCCTGGACGTCAGAGCAGGGTCTTGGGGCGGACGTCGTTGGCCAGTTCGATCAGGGCGACGCGGTCGCGGCGGCGGTCCGACAGCCGGGCGAGCGCGCGGTAACCGCGTTCCAGGCCGTGCCGGACGCCCCGCTGGGTCAGCGGCCGCCCGAGCAGGACCAGGCCGGCGGCCGAGGTCAGGGGCAGGGTGCGCAGCCACTCCAGCGCGGCGCGCAGGATCAGCACGCTCAGCCGGTGGTGCGGCACGCCGGTGAGGCCGAGCCGTTCCAGGCGCTCGCCGGCCGCGACCAGCTCGGCGGGGTCGAGGCCGGCGGGGTCGCGGCCCGCCAGCACCGCCACGATCGCGGCGGCCTGCGCGTCGGCGTGGTGGGCGGACGACTCGGGCACCGCCAGCAGGGCCGCCACCGCGGCGTCCCGCTCCCCCAGCGCGAGCCGCGCCCTGGCCAGCCCGAACGCGGCACCGGCCTGGCCGGGGTCGGCCCGCCACACGGCCGCGTGGCGGCGGGCCGCGGCGGCGTGGTCGCCGCGCAGCTCGGCGCACAGGCCGCGGGCGAACCTGGGGGCCGGCTCCCCCGGCACCAGGGCGTGGACGCGGTCGAAGTGCCGTTCCGCCGCGTCGACCTCGCCGGCCTTCAGCGCGCAGACCCCGCGGTACCAGTCGTACCGCCAGTCTCCGGTCAGCCCCTCCAGCAGCAGCCGCACCGCCTCGTGATCGCCCTGCCGGAGCCCTTCCGCGGCCGCCCGCAGCGTCGCGCCGCCGCCCGCGCCCGCGGCTCCGGGCGCGGGTACGGGCAGGACGTCGGCGACCCAGGCCGCGCCGGGGAGCGGGCCCGGCCCCGGCGCCGAGGGGCCCGGCCGGAACAGGCCCGACCGCCAGGGCCGGGGCGGGCCGCCGGTGTCCGCGCACACCTCGGCCAGCACCCCGGCGACCTGCTCGGCCATCTCCCCGGCCGAGCCGAACCGCTCGGCCGGGTCGGGATGGGCGGCGCGGCGCAGCAGCCGGTCGTACGCCCCGTACCGGGACAGCAGCGGCACGTCCGCGCGCTCGGGCAGCGACTCCCGGTACTCGCCGGTGTAGCCGGTGAACGCGAAGCTCAGCACGGCCATCGTCCGCGCCACCGTGTACAGGTCGGAGCCGATCGACGGGCCGTGCTCGGCGATCTCCGGGGCCTGGTAGCCGACGGTCCCGTACACGGGCCCGGCGGGGTCGCCGATCCGGCGGACGCCGCCGAGGTCGATCAGCTTGAGCTGGTCGCCGGAGTGGATGGCGTTGTCGGGCTTGAAGTCGCAGTAGAGGAGGCCGAGGCCGTGCAGGTGGCCGAGCGCGCGCAGCGCCTCCAGCCCGTACGCGAGCACGTGCGCGAGGGGCAGCGACCCGCCCGCCCGGCGCCGTTCCAGGGCGAGGTCCTTGAGCGAGCGGCCGCCGACGTACTCCATGACGATGTAGCCCTCGCCGAAGTGCCGCACGAAGTTGTGGATGCGGACGATGTTGGGATGATCGGCCGCGGCGAGGAAGCGGCGCTCGGCGGCGGCCGCGGCGCGCAGGTCCGGGTCGTCCGAGCCGATCATGCTCTTGAGCGCGACCCGGCGGCCGGACACGCCGCGGTCGCGGGCCAGGTGGACCCAGCCGGTGCCGCCGTGCGCCAGGCAGCCGAGCACCTCGTACTGCGCGGCGACGATGTCCCCCCGCGCCAGGCCGGGCACGAAGGAGAAGCGGATCCCGCACTTGGGGCAGAAGCCGCGGGTACGGCCGGGCGCGCCGTCGCGGCCGCGGCCCACCGGGGCGTCGCAGCCGGCGCAGAAGCGCCGGTGCTCGGGCACCACGGGGTCGGCGAGCACCGCCTCGGCCGGATCGCGGGACGGGACCGGCGGGACGTGGACGAGCCCGGCGCCGAGCGTCCCGCGCAGCGCGCCGCCGGGGGCCGGGAACCGTGGGGACAGCGGGGACGGTGAGGACAGTGAGGGCAGCGGGGCGGGTGCGGGCGGCGTCATGCGCGTCTCCTGTCGGCGGGCTCGCTCGCTACGACGCCGACCAGACTTCCCGGCACACCTACCGGCAGGTTACCCCGGAGTCACCCTCGATTACCTTCTACAGCAGAGATGTCCGGAAGCGGACTATCCGGTGGCGCCGCGCGACTCCACCGGGGTACGGCCGCGCGCGACCACCCACACCATCGTCGCCAGCGCCGCGACCTGCAGCGGCCAGCCCATCGCGATCTTGGCGGCGCCCAGCAGCCCGCTCTGGTCGCCGTCGGCGATGTAGATCGGGTACTGCACGACCACCCGGAGGACGCAGGGCGTCAGCAGGATCCAGGTCAGCTTGGAGCACAGCCGCACGACCGCCGGGTCGGACCGCCAGGCGGTGGGGTCGGAGGTGGTGACCGACCCGATGATGAAGCCGACGACCGGCCAGCGGGCGAGGATCGACACCAGCATGGCCACGCCGTACCCCGCGTTGAGCAGGATGCCGGGCATGAAGGCGTCCTCGGCCTTGCCCGAGCGCAGCGCGAAGAACGCCGCGACCGCGATGCCGACCAGGCTGTTGAGCACGAACTGCGGGTTGGACCGCTGCGCCAGCCGGACCAGCACCAGCAGCACCGCCACGCCCACGCTCAGGATGACGGCCGTCTTCACCTCCTTGGTGAGGACGTAGGTGAGCGTGAAGGCGATCGTCGGCACGGCGGCCTCGATCATGCCCCGGACGCCGCCCAGGGCCTTGGAGAGCTGCGCCCGCACGGCCGCCTCGACGGTGTCGTGCGCGTTGCCGTCCCCGGCATCGCCGGACGCCTGCCCGGACGTGCCCGGCGCCCCCGCCTTCAGGGCCGTCTCGGCGTCGGACGCCTCCTCGGCGAGCACCTCCTTGGCGAGCACCTCGGCCGGCACGTCGTCGCGGGCCGGGGCCCCGGCCGCGCCGTCGCGCTCCGCCCGCGGCCGGCCCGCGGTCTCCTCGGGGCCCGTCACGCGCTGCCGCGCAGCTCGTAGCGCGGATTGAACATGACCTTGCGGCCGTCCTGGAGGCTCACCAGCCCCTCGGCCCGCAGCCGGCGGCCCGGGTCGATGCCGGCGATCTTGCGCCGGCCCAGCCAGACCAGGTTGATCACATCGGTGCCGTCGTACAGCTCGGCCTCCAGGGCCGGCGCACCGCCTCGGGGTCGCAGAGTCACGGTCCGTAGCGTACCCGCGACGCAGGCCCGCTTGCGCGTGGCGCAGGCGGTGATGGGCGTGGCCCCCTCCTCGCCGGAGGTCTTCTGCAGCTCCTCGGCCTCCAGCTCGGTGTCGCTCGACGCCATCCGCCGCAGGAAGCGGCGCAGCCCGCGGCGGCCGCGCTCGGGCGCCGCCGGGCCGTCGGAACCCGGCGGCGTACTGGCCGGAACGTCGTCCATACACGAAACCCTACGGCATACCACCCCCAATCGAACCTTGCCCCCAGCGGACAAATCACCAGTTGAACGGAGGAGTGCCTGCATACCGGAACCGCCCGCCCGGCGGCCGGTCCGGGCCGTTCGGCGCGCCGGGCGGCGGGTTTCCGCGAGACGGCCACCCGGCGGCCGCGGGGACGCTAGTTTGGCGAGCGATTGTCACTCTCGGTAACGGAATCCCTGCATAGGGGTCGCACGCGGTACAACGGGGGCGGAATGCTGCGACATGGGTACAGGCCGGTCACGGCCCTGGCCCTCCTGGCCACGGGCTGCACGGGATGCACCGGCGGCGGGGACGGGTCGGCGCGGCCCGCGGTCTCGCCCGCCGGGGCCGCCCCGCCGCCGCCCGCCATCGCGATCGAGCCCGGCGACGGCAGCCGGGACGTGCGGCCCGACCGGCCCGTGGTGGTCTCCGCCGTGCGCGGCACGCTCGACCGGGTGATCGTGCGCGGCGGCGGGTCCACCGCCGGCGGGCGGCTGTCGGCCGACCGGCGCAGCTGGCGCACCCGGTGGCCGCTGCGGCCCGCCACGTCCTACACGGTGACGGCCACCGGCACGGGCGCCGAGGGCGAGCGCACCGCGCTGGCCGGCCGGTTCAGCACGCTGCGCCCCGCCGGGACGTTCCGGATCGCGGACGTGACGCCGCGGCCGGGCGAGACGGTCGGGGCCGGCATGCCGCTGATCGTGACGTTCGACCGGCCGATCTCCCGGCGCCGCGCGGTCGAGCGCGCGCTGAGGGTGCGCATGTCCCGCCCGGTGACCGCCGCCTGGCACTGGACGGGCCCGCGGCAGGTCGTCCTGCGCCCGCGGCACTACTGGCCGGCGGGCCAGCGGGTCACGCTGCTGGCCCGCACCACCGGGGTGCGGGCCGCACGCGGCGTGTACGGCGCGGGCGGGCACGCCGGCACGTTCACCGTGGGCCCCCGCCGGATCAGCACGGTCGACGTGCGGCGGCACCGCATGACCGTGCGGGAGAACGGCCGCGTCGTCCGGTCCGCCGGGATCAGCGCCGGCAAGGGCGGCAAGCGCGCGTACACGACCACCAGCGGCGTCCACCTGGCCATGGGGAAGTACGACCCGGTCACGATGACGTCGGCGTGGATGGGCGTCACCGACCCGGACGATCCCCGCTACTACAAGAAGCGGGTGCGGCACGCGGTGCAGATCTCGGCCTCGGGCGAGTACGTGCACGCGGCGCCGTGGTCGGTCGGGGACCAGGGGAAGCGGAACGTCAGCCACGGGTGCGTCAACGCCCCGCCCGCGTTCGCGCACTGGTTCCACGCCCGCTCGCTGCGCGGCGACGTCATCACCGTGACCGGCACCGACCGGCCCCTCGAATGGAACAACGGCTGGGGCTACTGGCAGATCCCGTGGCGGAGCTGGGTCGCCGGGAGCGCGCTCGGCAAGCCGGTCCACCCCCGGGAGGAGCGCTGACCGGGGGCCCGCGCGGAGGTCACGTGCGGATGGGCACGACCGTCCCGGAGACGTGCACGCGCGGGTCGCCCGCGCGCAGCTCCACGTGCAGCGTCGCGGCGCGCTCCAGGTCCTCGCCCTGGCGGAGGGTGACGCGGCCGACGGCCGGGACCGCTCCAAGGCGCCGGAGGTACGCGCCGAACGCCGCGGCCGCGGCACCGGACGCCGGATCCTCCAGCGCGCCGCGGGGCGGCGCGGCCGAGCGGACGTGGAAGGCGTCCGGCGCCGCCCGCCACACCAGCTGCACGCCCGCCAGGTCGCGCGGGACCAGATATGCCGCGAGCCGGTCGAAGTCGTAGTCCAGCGGGGACAGCCGCTCCCGCGTCGCGGCGGCCAGGATCAGGTACCGGGCGCCGGCGTACCCGACGAACGGCGGCAGCGCCGGGTCGAGGTCGGCCGGGCTCCAGCCGAGCGCGCGCAGCGCCTCCGCCAGGTAGCTGGGGCTGATCTCCTGCACGTACGGTTCGACGCTGGTGAACGTGGCGCGCGGCAGCCCGCCCGGCCCGGTCCCGGCCACCGCCGCCACCCGCCCCACCTGGGTCGCGAACTCCAGCGGCCGTCCCCGCGCGCCGCCCTCGGCCAGCGCCGCGGCGGCGGCCAGGGTGGCGCGGCCGCAGAACGGCACCTCTCCCTTGGGGCTGAAATAGCGCACGGCGTGCGTGCGCCCCGGTTCGCCGACCCAGCGCGGCGGCCTGGTCAGGAACGCGGTCTCGAGGTACCCCAGCTCGGCGGCGATGGCGGTCATGGCCCGGTCGTCCAGCCCGGCCGCGTCCAGCACGACGCCCGCGGGGCCGCCCCCGCCGGGGTCCGTGGTGAACGCGGAAAACCGGAGGACGACGCGCCCGAGAGCAGGGAGGGGGGTCGTCATCGTCATGGGGGCGCCCCGATGTTGGTTAATTTCCTATGTGACCGATTAGCAGAGAATTTCAGCCGCCTGTCAACCCCGGTCACGGAGACCTGGCACCCGGGTACGGGCCACATCGAGGAAGTAGCCCACCTCCGGCACCCTGAGCAGCCGCGCGCACCACACGTACAGCAGCCCGCCGCCCAGCCCGCCCACGACCATCGCCGCCAGCCCCGGGATCCGCTCGCCCGGCAGCCGCCCGGAGGCCCACACGCACGCGGCCCCGAACAGCCCGCCCGGCACCGCCGCCAGGAACAGCAGCCCCAGCGTGCGGAAGATCCGCCGCCCGTCCATGCCGCCGAGCCGGCGCCGCAGCACGCCCGTCGCGCCGACCGTGCCCACCAGGTAGAACAGCCCGTACGCCACCGGCAGGCCCAGCACCACGTACCGGGCCGGGAGCAGCACCCCCATCGCGATCGCCGTGCCCGCCTGGACGATCCCCGCCGGCACGGCCAGCAGCCCCGGCGTGCGCGTGTCGCCCAGCGCGTAGAAGACCCGCATCTGGAGCTGGAACAGCGTGAACGGGACGACCATCACCGCGAACACCATCAGCACCAGGCCGATCCGCTCCGCGTCGTCCGGCGTGGTGCTCCCGTACGCGAACAGCAGCACCGCGCCGGGGACGGCGAACACCAGCATCGCCACCGACAGCGGCACCAGCAGCGCCGACGCCAGCCGCAGGCCGCGCGAGAAGTCGGCGCGCAGCAGGTCCCGGCGGCCGTCGGCGACGTGCGCGCTCATCCGCGGCAGCAGCGCGGTGATCACCGACACCGCGATGATCGCGTACGGCAGCTGGAACACCACCTCGGCGAACTTGTACGCCGCCAGCCCCGCCCCCGGCTCCCCCTCGGCCACGGCGGCGCGGCCCGCCCGGTTGGCCACGTTCGCCGTCACCAGCAGCCCCGCCTGCGCCACCACGATGTAGACGAACATCCACAGCGCCGCCAGCGCCGCCTCGCCGAACCCCGAGCCGCGCAGGTCCAGCCGGGGCCGCCAGCGGAACCCGGCCCGCCACAGCGACCAGCCCAGCAGCAGGCTCTGCACCGCCGTCCCGGCCGCCGACCCGATCCCCAGCACCGCCAGCTGCCCGTCGGTGACGGTGCCCACGCCGCGCCCCGGACCCGCGACCCAGATGAACGCCAGCCCGGCACCGCAGGTGATGAGGTTGTTGACCACCGGCGCCCACATCGGCGCGCCGAACACCTGCCGCGCGTTCAGCAGCGTCCCGGCCACCCCGCTCACGCCGATGAACAGGATCTGCGTCAGCAGCAGCCGGGTCAGCAGCACCGCGATCTCGCGCTGCCGGTCCTCGAAGTCCCGCGCGTACAGGGAGACCAGCGGATCGGCCGCCAGCACCGCGACCACCGTCAGCACCAGCAGGCCGGCGACGATGGCGGTGAACAGCCGCTGCTCGGTCGCCGCTCCCCCGTCCGCGTCCAGCTTGCGGCGCTTCACCAGGAACGGCACGAACACGCTCGACAGCAGCCCGCCCAGCAGCAGCGCGTACACGGTGAACGGGATCATGTCGGCGGTCTGGTACGCGTCGCCCAGCAGCCCGACGCCGAGCGCGGCGCTCACCACCGTCGTGCGCAGGAAGCCGGTCGCGCGGGAGAACACCGTCCCGATCGCCATCACCGCGCTGGAGCGCGCCAGCCCCGGCGGCGGGGCCTGCGCGGCGCCGCCGATCTCGTCCCGGTCCGAGCCCGGCCGGGCGGCGGTGCCCGGGTCGCCGACATCGCTGGGATCGCGGTACGGGACCAGGCCCGGCTCCGGCGCGGTCGGCGGCTCGAACCGCTCGGCGGCGTCGAACACCTCCGGCATGACCCGCCCGCGCGCCGGCCCCCTGTCCCAGTTCACCCGATCAGCCACACCAGGACCCTAGACCCTGCGCCCGGACGCGGAACGGGGCGGCCGCGCCATCGCGGCCGCCCCGTTCCGGGCGGGCGTGCCCTCGCCCCCGGGCTCCCTCACGCACCCCCGCACTCCGTCACACGGCGACGGCCTCGACGGCCGGGACCCGCACCGCGCGCCGCGCCGCGCCCAGCGCCGTCGCCATCGTCAGCGCCGCGGCCACCGCCGCGACCCCGGCCATCGTCAGCGGGCCCAGGTCGGGCAGCGCCGTGCCCGCCCGCGCTATGCCGAACGGGACCACCGTGAACGCCGCCGCGAACGCCCCGCACACCAGCCCGATCACGGTCAGCAGCACGCCCTCCAGCGCCACCGCGCCGACCACCTGCCCGGGCGTGGCGCCGGCCAGCCGCGCCTGCCCGAACTCCCGGCGCCGGTACGCGGTCGCCGCCAGCAGCGTGTTCACCAGCATCACCGCGGTGAAGACGAGGATCATCCCGATGACCACGAAGTTCAGCGTGGCGATGTTCTTCTGCTCGACCGTGCTGAGCAGCCCGGCGGCGCGGATGGCGTCGCTCTCGATCTCCTGGAGGTAGATCGTGCCCGCCGCGATGCCGCTGAACAGGATGATCGGCATCACCACCGCGGCCATCTGCCCGGTCCGCCGGAGCAGCGTGCTCACCGCCAGATCCCCGGCCACGCCCAGCAGCCCCAGCGGCCGGGCCAGCGCGCCGGCGATCCGCCGGATCAGCCACGGGGCCAGCAGCGCCAGCCCCAGCGCGGCGAAGATGTCGGCCTGCCCGGCGGTGGCCATGGCCGCGTCCCCCTCGTCCCGCAGCACGGTCGAGGTGATCACCGCCAGGTCCAGCCCCAGCAGCAGGCACACGATCCCGCCCGCGATCCGCTTCCAGCCGAGCCTGGCATCGCCGACCGCCGCGTCCGCCAGGGACTCGGCCACCCGCGCCCGGGCCGTCCGGCGCACCGCGATCATCGCGGCGGCGACCGCCGACACCAGCGTGACGCCCAGGCCCATCGCCGGCGCGATCGGGCCGAACGCGTACCCGATGCCCGCCGGCACCTGGCCGGTGTCGTGCAGCATCGCCAGCAGCGCCCGCCCGCCCAGCAGCCCCGGGACGATCCCCAGCGCCCACGCGGCCACCGCCAGCACGGCCGCCTCGCCCACGACCATCCGGCCGAGCTGCGCCGGGGTCGCGCCGATGCTCTTCAGCAGCGCCATCTCCTCGGCGCGCTGCCGCACCGACAGCGCCAGCGTGGAGGAGACCGCCAGGACCACCAGGATCAGGCCCCAGCTCCCCACCACCGCCGCCATGATCGTCAACGTCTCGGCGGCCGCGCCGGACGCGTTCCCCCGGATCGAGGTGTCCAGCATCGAGGCGAACGCCATCACGATCGCCGCGCCGAGGAACAGCGCCGCGAAACTGGCGGCGAACCCGCCGGCCCGCTTCCGCAGCGAGCGCAGAGCCAGAGCGAACATCGTCACACCCCCGCCAGCGCGCGCTGCCGCTCGACCTCGTCGGCCAGGTGCGTCATCCGCTCGGCCACCGCCTCCGCGGTCGGCGAGGCCAGCGACCCCACCAGCCGGCCGTCGGCCAGGAACAGCACCCCGTCGGCGTACGACGCGGCGACCGGGTCGTGCGTCACCATCACCACGGTCCGCCCGTACACCCGCACCGCCTCCTGGAGCAGCGCCAGCACCTCGCGCGCGCTCCGGGTGTCCAGCGCGCCGGTCGGCTCGTCCCCGAACAGCACCTCCGGCTCGGTGACCAGCGCGCGGGCGATCGCCACGCGCTGCTGCTGGCCGCCCGACAGCTCCGAGGGCAGGTGGCCGAGCCGGTCGCCCAGCCCCACCCGCCCGAGGATCTCCGCGGCCCGCCGCCGGTCGGCCTTGCGGCCCGCCAGCTTGAGCGGCAGCGTCACGTTCTGCAGGACCGTCAGCGCCGGCAGCAGGTTGAACTGCTGGAACACGAACCCGATCCGCTCCCGCCGGAACTTCGTCAGCGCCGCCTCGCCGCCGCCCGCGGCCAGCTCCGCACCGGCCACGAACACCCGGCCCCCGGTCGGCCGGTCCAGCCCGGCCGCGCACTGGAGCAGCGTGCTCTTGCCCGAACCGGACGGCCCCATCACCGCCGTGAACGAGCCCGCCGGCAGCGACAGCGACACGCCGTCCAGCGCCGTCACCCGGTTGCCCTCCGCGCCGTAGACCTTCCGCACGTCCTCCAGCCGGAGCGCCTCATTACCCATCATCGCCCGTCCTCCCATCGAGACCGCCCTTTCCGCGTCCGGTAGAGACGCTATGGACGGCCGGAGGCCCGGAACATGGGCCTGCACCGCCGACCGGGGTAGGCAAAACCCCACCTTTCGCGCCCCGCCGCGCGCCGCGCCGCGCCGCGGGCCCCTGCGCCGATCCCGGCCGATGACGAGGCGTTAGGGTCGATCACCGTGCAGGCCACCATCGCGATCGCGGTCTTCGTCATCGCCTACGTCCTGATCGCCACGGAGAGGATCGACCGCACCAAGGTCGCGCTCGGCGGCGCGGCGCTGATGCTCCTGCTGCACATCACCGACGCGCACGCGGCGTTCTTCTCCGAGCGGAGCGGCGTCGACTGGAACGTCATCTTCCTGCTGCTCGGCATGATGGTGATCGTCTCGGTGCTGCGGCAGACCGGGGTCTTCGAGTACGTGGCGATCTGGGCGGCCAAGCGGGCCCGCGGCCGGCCGTACCGGCTCATGGTCATGCTGGTGCTCATCACCGCGGCCGCGTCGGCGCTGCTGGACAACGTCACGACCGTGCTGCTGATCGCGCCGGTCACGTTCCTGGTGTGCGAGCGGCTCGCGCTGAACGTCGTCCCGTACCTGATCGCCGAGGTGATGGCGTCCAACATCGGCGGCACCGCCACCCTGGTCGGCGACCCGCCCAACATCATCATCGCCAGCCGCGGCGACCTGTCGTTCAACGACTTCCTGGTCCATCTGGCGCCGTTCGTGGTACTGCTCATGGCGGTGTTCTGCCTGCTGTGCCGGGTGCTGTTCCGGAAGTCGTTCCGGTACGACCCGGAGCGCGCGGCCGAGGTGATGTCGCTGGAGGAGCGGGAGGCGATCACCGACCGGCGGCTGCTGGTGCAGGGCCTGGCGGTGCTCGGGATCGTGATCGCCGCGTTCGTGCTGCATCCCGTCCTGCACTACGAGCCCTCGGTGGTCGCGCTGCTCGGCGCGGGGCTGCTGGTGGCCGCGACCCGGGTGACCACCGAGGACGCGCTGCGCGAGGTGGAGTGGCCCACGCTGGTGTTCTTCGCGGGCCTGTTCGTCATGGTCGGCAGCCTGGTCGAGACGGGCGTCATCGAGTCGGTCTCCAGGGCGGCGGCCGAGGCCACCGACGGGCGGCTGGCGTTCGCGGCGCTGACGCTGCTGTGGGGGTCGGCGGGGCTGTCGGCGATCGTGGACAACATCCCCTACGTCGCGACGATGAGCCCGATCGTCGAGACGCTCGTCCACCAGCACGGCCCGGACGGCCAGGTGCTCTGGTGGGCGCTGGCGCTGGGCGCCGACCTCGGCGGCAACGCCACGGCGATCGGCGCCAGCGCGAACGTGGTCGTCCTGGGCATCGCCGCCCGGAACGGTACACCGATCAGCTTCTGGACCTTTACGAAGTATGGTCTGATCGTCACTTTTATCAGTATCTTGCTCGCCACGCCGTACCTGTGGTTCCGCTATCTGGCCTGAGATCGGCCAGAATCGGAGGATGGAACCGGTACCGGAGGACTGGACGCGGGCACTGGCCATCGTGGCGCACCCCGACGACCTGGAGTACGGCGGCTCGACCGCCGTCGCGAAGTGGACCGCGCAGGGCAAGACGGTGGTCGAGGTCCTGGCCACCCGCGGCGAGGCCGGCATCGACGGGATGGACCCGGAGGAGGCCGCCCGCGTCCGCAGCGTCGAGCAGGTCGAGGCGGCCCGCGCGGTCGGCGTGGAGACCGTGGAGTTCCTGGACCTGCCCGACGGCATGCTGGAGTACGGGCTGCCGCTGCGCCGCACGCTCGCCGCGGCCATCCGGCGGCACCGCCCCGAGGTCGTGATCTCGGTGAACTTCCGGGACACCTTCCCCGGCGGGTTCTTCAACATGGCCGACCACCGGGTGCTCGGCCTGGCCGTCGTCGACGCCATCCGTGACGCCGCCAACCGCTGGGTCTTCCGGGACCTGGGGCGGGATGAGGCGGGAGGAGGAAAGGCGCTGGAGCCGTGGCAGGGGGTGCGGTTCGCGCTGTTCGGCGGCTCGCCCGAGGCCACCCACTACGTCGACGTGACCGGCCACCTGGACGCCGGCATCGCCTCGCTCCAGGCCCACAAGGTCTACTTCGCGGGCCTGGGCGCCGACTTCGACGCGCGCGAGTTCCTCACCGGCATGGTCGAGCCCGCCGGCAAGGAGGTCGGCGTCACCCACGCGATGCCGTTCGAAATGATCCAGTAGGCTCCGCCCGGCTAGCGCCGGGCGCAGGGCCGCTTGCCGCCGTTGGCCCTGCGGCGCTTGCGGGTACGGCGCTTGCGGGTCTTCTTCGACATGCCTGCATTCACCACCCGCGAACCGCGTTCGGCAAGGCCCAAACACCCCGAACGCGGCGGAGCCCGCCGGGACGGCCGTCCCGGCGGGCTCTCGTGCCGAGCGAACGCGCGCTCAGCGCACCTCGGTGATCTCGGGGCCGCGCTCGAAGGGGTCGAAGGTCTCCACCTTCTCCTCCCCCTCTTCCTCGGCGGCCTCGCTGAACTCCTTGGGGATCTGCAGCTCGAGCAGCTCCCGCGGCGGCATCGGCGACTCGCCCCGGACGACGACGATGTTGCGGAACACGTCCTCCAGGACCTGCCACTGCTCCTCGTCCTCGATCGCGGCGCCCTGCACGACCGCCTGGAGGAACCAGCGCGGGCCGTCCACCCCGATGAAGCGGATCACCTGCGGCGCCCAGCCCTGCTCGATGAACTCCGCCGGGATCTGCTCGCGCATCTCCTGCGGCATCTCGGCGAGGACCTCCTCGGTGAGCGCCGCGGGGACCATCGCCAGCAGCTCGGGGCCGAACGGGCCCTCCTGCTCCTGCGTCTGGCCGCCGGCGTCCTCCTGGATGTCGTTGGCGGTGTCCCGCCGGATGTCGTCCCAGATGCCCGACCGCTTGGGCGCGGCGAACGCCTGCAGCTGCATGGCGCTCTCCTCGTACTGCACCAGCACCGCGACCGGCCGCCCGTCCAGCGGGTTGCCCTCGTCGTCCACCTGGGTGGCCTCGAAGTTGACCTGGAAGCCCAGCCCGGGCGCGACCGGCACCTGGAGCGACCCGAAGTCGAGCCGCTGCAGCTCGGGGTGCTCGTCCTCGGAGTCCCAGGGGCCGCCCTCCGCGGGCGCCCCGGCCGTCTCGGGAGCCTCGCCGTCCGCGGCCGAGGCGGCGGCCTCGGTCTCCTCGTCGGCCGTCTGTGGCTCGTTCGCAGGCTCCTTCGCGGGCTCATCGGCCTGACGGCGACGTCCAAAAGCCACGACTCACGCTCCTTCTTCGCTCAACCCATTATCCGCGAATCCGCCCGTGGAACCGAATCCGGCGGTGCCGCGCGCCGCACCCGGAAGCTCGGAGACCTCGTGGAAGACCGCGGGCTCCACCCGCTGCACCACCAGCTGGGCGATCCGGTCGCCGCGCCGCAGCCGTACGGTGGCGCGGGGGTCGGTGTTCAGCAGGGTCACCTTGATCTCACCCCGGTAACCGGCATCGACCGTACCGGGTGCGTTGACGATGGTCACCCCAAACCTAGCGCCCAAACCCGAGCGCGGGTGAACGAAGGCGGCGTGGCCGTCCGGCAGGGCGATCGCGACACCGGTCGGGACCACGGCGCGCTCGCCGGGCGGCAGCTCGACGTCCACGGCGGCGAACAGGTCGGCTCCCGCGTCGCCCGCGTGGGCGTACGACGGGAGCGGCAGCCCCGGGTCGAGCCGGCGGATGAGCACGTCGACCTTGTTCGTCACGGATTTCACCTCACGGTCGGGATGCGCTGGGGCGCGGGCCGACCCGAACCCTACCGGGGGACGGGGGTACCGCCGCCCCGCCCGGCGCCCGGGCGCGTCCTTGCAGGGTACGGCCGGGTTTTCATGATCTACTGGAGGGACGCCGCGCGGCCCGGCCGGGTGACCACTTCCGGCACGGCCATCCCGTGCGAGCCCGCAGGCGCGTAGCGTCAATGAAGTCACTAACCGTACTTTTCGTACGGAGGGTCCGAATTGCTGCGAGACGTCACCCATCGGTCCCTGGACGGCACGCGCGTGCGGCTCCGCGGGCCGTACGAGCTCGGCCGTCCCACCACCTCGGTCGCCCGCATCGCCGACGGCGGCCGGCTGCACGAGATCTCCAGCGGCACCCGGGCGGACGCCCGCGCGTGGGCGGAGGACATCGGGGTCGAGCGCTTCCACCAGGAGTACCGGCTCCAGGGCGGCCGGCTGCGGCTCGGCCGCACCGGCGCCCGCGACGCCGAGACCCGGGTCGCCGATCCCGTGCTCGCCGCGGTCTGGGAGGGCCGCCGGCACGCGGTGTTCACGCACCTCTACCACGGGGTCGCGGCCGACGCGATCGAGTTCTTCAACACGCTGAAGCTGCGCGAGCACGACGACGGCGTCACCGCCGAGCCGCGCGGCCGCGCCGCCCGTCCCGACCCCGCCGAGCTGGTCAAGGAGGTGCCCGAGCTGGGGCTTCTGGAGATCACCGCGCTGACCGCGCGGACCCGCCGGCGGCTGCCGCCCTGGCGCGGCGCGCGCGTCGGCGACGGCGAGCTGTTCCAGGACACCGTCGAGGGGCAGGGCCCGTACTTCCTGCTCGCCACGCGCGCGCTGCTGGTGACCGTGCTGCCGGACGAGGAGCGGGTGCGCGAGATCCCGGGACGCCTCGCCGGGCTGGCGGTCGAGGCGGTCCGGTGACGGGCCTGCTGGCGGGCACCGGCGCGGTGGCCGTCCCGCTGGTCCTGCTGGCCTCGCTCGCCGGCCATCTCCGCCGCCCCGGCCTCCTCCGCACCGCCCTGCGCGCCCAGCGCACGCTGCCGCCGCCGCTGGTCGTCCCGGCGGCCGTCCTCGCCGTGGCCGCCGAGGCGCTGCTCGGCCTCGCGGCCCTGGCCGGCCTGCTGCTGGGCCGGGACGCCGTGCTGCGCCCCGCGCTGGGCCTGGCCGCCGCGCTGCTGGCCCTGTACGCCGCGTACGGCCTGCGCGTGGCACGCACCCGCCCCGCCGCCCCCTGCGGCTGCGCCGGGGACCTCGGCACGCCGATGACCGGCTGGGTCGCCGCGCGCGCCGCCGCCCTCGCCGCGCTGGCCGCCGCCGGTGCCGCCCGGCCCCTGCCGGACGAGGGGACCGCGGTGACCGTGCTCGCGGGGCTCACCTTCGGTGTCCTTCTCTGGACGCTCCCGCGGGCCATGAACGAACCGATCGAGGGGAGAACCGCAGGATGAGCTTCCAGACCAGCGCGCTCCTGCTGTCGTGGGTCGCGATCCTGCTGCTCTCCCTGGTCGTCGCCGGGCTCGTCCGGCAGGTGCACGCCCTCGGCCAGGGGGCCGCCGGGGCGCGGCGCCGCGCGCTCGGCCCGCCGCCCGGCTCGCGCGCGCCCGCGTTCGACCGCCTCGGCCCCGGGCTGCTGCTGTTCCTCGACCGCGACTGCGGCGTGTGCGCCGAGGTCCTGGATGCGGTCGAGGGCCCGGTCACGGCGGTCTTCTCCGGCCCGGCGCCCGACGGCGCCCCCGCGGCGGCGCTGGCCCACGAGCGGGACGGGCTGTTCGCCGACTACCGGGTGCCCGCGACCCCGTTCGCCGTGCTCGTGGACGCGGACGGCCGGGTCCGCGCCGCCGAGCCGGTGGGGTCCCCGGAGGCCCTGCGCGAGCTGATGGACCCCACGGTGGATCTGGAGGGAACGCGATGATCGAGCTAGAGGACGTCCCGCCGCTGCGCGGCCCCCGACCGGCCGGCGCCGAACGCGTCCGCCGCCGCCGTGCGGCCGAGGAGGCGCCGCGCGCCCGCGTGGCCCGCCGCAGCGTGCTGTCCGGCGTCGCCGCCGCCGGGGCCGCCGCCGGCCTGAACGCGCTCGGCGTCTTCCCGCCCGCCCGCAAGGCCATCGCGGCCGGGTACAGCATGCGCGGCTACTACGACATCTACGGGCGCTGCCCCTCGTACGCGGCCAACCACAACTGCTCCCCCGGCTGCGGGCCGAGCCTCGTGTGCTCGGTCTGCTGCCGGACGAGCGGCAAGTACAAGGGCTTCCACCGGTCCGGCGTCTCGGACCCCGGCCGGTACAAGCTGCGGCCCGGCCAGTGCTACGGCAGCGGCTGGGACGGCTGGCTCTGGTCGTACTCCAAGAGCTGCGGCAGCTGCAAGAAGGGCGTCACCTGGCGCTGCCACGACGGCTGGAAGAAGTCCGCGAAGGGCAACTGGTACAAGACCATCTGCCGCAAGGCCACCTCGTGCCGCAACTAGAGGCGGCCGGGCGGCTGCGCCGGGGCCTCACCGAGCCGCTGCTGCCCGTCGCGGCCCTCGCGCTGCTCGCGGCCGCCGCCGGGGCGCTGGACGCGGCCGTCCTGTGCTGGGCCTCGATCGGCGCGCTGGCGGGCTTCTCGCTGTCCGGCTCCGTTTGAACGCGCAACAGCGAGTCGGTGCTGTTCTCGCCAGGTTGGCGGGCCCACGTACGGCAGGGCGAGGTCCTGGCCGTCTTCATCCTCGGGCTCCTGCTCGGGGGCACCCTCAGCGCGGCGGCCGTCTGGCTGCTGTCCGGCCTCGCCGCGCCGGTCCCCGCTCCCGTGCGCGCGGGAGCGGTGCCGGCCGTCGCCGTCCTGGGCGCGGCCCGCGAGTTCGGCCTGCTGGCGGTGCCGCTGCCGCAGAACGCCCGGCAGATCCCGCAGGAGGTCCTCCGGTTCCGGATGCGCCGGGGTTCCCTCCAGTTCGGCTTCGAGCTCGGAACTGGGGTCCGCACGTACGTCTCCGCGAGCGCGCCGTACGTCCTGGCCCTGGGGCTGCTCCTGAGCCGCCTGCCCCTGCTCCCGACGCTCCTGGCCGGTGCCGCGTTCGGCGCCGGGCGGGCCCTCAGCGCCGCCCTCACCTACGCCGCCAGGGATCCCGGCCGCGACGCCCGCGTCGGCGCCCGCCTCCCCTGGATCACG
Source organism: Actinomadura sp. 21ATH (assembly GCF_041951345.1). Lineage (NCBI taxonomy): Bacteria > Bacillati > Actinomycetota > Actinomycetes > Streptosporangiales > Thermomonosporaceae > Actinomadura > Actinomadura sp. 21ATH. The sequence goes on from NZ_JBGNUR010000002.1 coordinate 1,235,346, forward strand.
AGGACCACCGCCCTGGCCGTCCCCGCGGCCCTCGCCCTCCTCCTGCTGAACGGTCCGTGACACGCGGCGGAGCGCGCGGGAACCCTTCCCCGGAGTGGAACGTCTCTATTGGCGATCGCCTGTTCGTGGAAGGGTCCCGCCGTGTCGCTGCTGCTGCCGCTGCTGCTGGCCGTCGCGGACCTGCTCTCCGGGCAGGGCCTCGCGGTGGGCCTGGGCACGCTGGCGGTCGCGGGACTCCTCGTGCTGGGGGCCGCCCTCGTCGTGCGGCGGGACCGGCACGCCTCGCCGGCGAGCGTCCGCACGACGTTGCGCGACCGCACGCTGCGCACGGCCTTCCTGCCGCAGCGCGATCCGGACGCGGCCGGGCGGCCGCGGCCGAGGGCCCCGGGGCCGGAGATCGCTGCTCGCTAGCCGATCTCCCTCTCCCCTGGAAGGCCCTCCATGTTCCTGCTCGACACGCCCGTCTCCGCCGCCCATGACATCGTCGGCTCGCTCGCCGGGATGCTCGCCCCGCTCGGCGAGCCGGCCACGGCGGCGGCCATCGTCCTGTTCACCCTGGCCGTACGGCTGGTCCTGCTGCCGCTGGGCATCGCCCAGGCGCGCGGCGAACGCAGCCGTATGGAACTCGCGCCCCGGCTCCAGGCGCTGCGGAAGAAGCACGCGAAGGATCCGCGGCGGCTCCAGCGGGAGACCGCCGACCTCTACGCGAAGGAGGGGGTGTCGCCGGCCGCCGGGTGCCTGCCCGCGCTGGCGCAGTGGCCGTTCTTCGCCGTCATGTACCAGCTGTTCGTGTCCGCCACGGTGGCCGGGCACCAGAACCTGCTGCTCGCGCACACGCTGCTGGGGGCTCCGCTGGGGCAGAACCTGCTGAGCGTGGGGCTGTTCTCGTCCGGGACGCTCGTGTTCGCCGGGCTGCTGGTGCTGCTGGCGCTGGTGGCGTGGTGGTCGTCGCGGCGGGTGAGCGCCGAGGGGCCGCTGGGGAACGTGGCGCGGGCGCTGCCGTTCGCGACCGTGGCCGTCGCGGCGTTCGTGCCGCTGGCGGCGGGGCTCTACCTGCTGGTCTCCGGGGCCTGGACGGCCGCGGAGCGGGCGGTGCTGCACCGGCGGATCGTCGCGGCCGCTTGACGCGGCCAGGCGGGGGCGGTTTCGATGGAAACCGAACCGTGTTCGGACACGGAGGGAGCGGCATGGCGACCGACATGCGGCAGGCGGCGGTGCCCGCCGAGGCCGATCTGTCGAACCTGGACTTCTGGGCGCGGCCGCGGCGCGAGCGCGAGCGCGGCTTCGCGCGGCTGCGGGAACGGGACCGCCCGGCGTTCTTCCCCGAGCTCAAGCTCCCGTTCATCAAGCACGGGCCGGGCTACTACGCGCTGGTCCGGCACGCCGACGTGGTGGAGGCCAGCCGCAACCCCGAGGTGTTCAGCAGCGAGCCGTGCTCCAACTGCGTCGCCGACCTGCCCCCGTACCTGGCGCGGTACTTCGGGTCGATGATCAACATGGACGATCCGCGGCACGCCAAGATCCGGCGGGTCGTGTCCCGGGCCTTCACCCCGCGGGTGCTGGCCAAGCTGGAGAGCGACCTCCAGGCGACCGCGACCCGGATCGTGGACGAGCTGGACGGGCCGGGCGACTTCGTCACCGACGTGGCCGCCCGGCTGCCCCTCCAGGTCATCTGCGACATGATGGGCATCCCCGAGCGGCTCCGGCCGATGGTGTACGAGCGGTCGAACACCATCCTCGGCCTCGGCGACCCCGAGTACAGCGGCGGGCGGACCTACGAGCAGGGCATCACGCGCGCGGGCGTCCTGTACGGCCTCACCGCCGTGATGGCCGCCGGGTACGAGCTGAACCACCTGGCGATGAAGCTCGCCCGGCGGCGGCGCCGGGAGCCCGGCGACGACCTGGTGTCCGCGCTGGTCCACGCGAACGTCGACGGCGAGTCGCTGACCGACCAGGAGATCGGCTCGTTCTTCATCCTGCTGGTCGTGGCCGGGAACGAGACGACCCGCAACGCGATGTCGCACGGGCTGAAGCTGCTGACCGACCACCCGGAGCAGCGGGCGCTGCTGATGGAGGACTTCGACGGCCGGATCGGCGGCGCGGTGGAGGAGATCGTCCGGATGGCGACGCCGGTGATCCAGTTCCGCCGCACCGTGACCCGCGAGTACGAGATGAACGGCCACCTGTACCGGCCGGGCGACAAGGTGCTGCTCTTCTACAACTCGGCCAACCGCGACGCGGCGGTGTTCGAGGACCCCGACACGTTCGACATCACGCGCGCGCCCAACCCGCACGTCGGTTTCGGCGGGCCGGGCCCGCACTACTGCCTGGGCGCCAACCTGGCGCGGCGGGAGATCACCGTGATGTTCCGGGAGCTGTTCACGCGGGTCCCGGAGATCCGCGCGGCGGGCCGCCCCGAGCGCCTGTTCTCGAACTTCATCAACGGCATCAAGCACCTGCCGTTCGACTACTGAGCACGGGGTCGACTCGTGGCGTGTTCCCCTTCGCGAGGGGGCGGCGGGGCGGGACACGCCACGAGTCGACCCGGAGGGGTCAGGCCAGCAGGCCCAGGGACTCGGCCAGGTGCGCCCGGTGGTGACGCGGCGAGCCCAGCAGCAGCTGGGAGCTCTTGGCGCGCTTGTAGTACAGGTGCGCGTCGTGCTCCCAGGTGAAGCCGATGCCGCCGTGCAGCAGCAGGCTGTCCTTCGCGACCTGGAAGTAGGCCCGCCCCATGTACGACTGCGCCAGCGCCGCCGCCACCGGCAGCTCCTCGGCGCTCTCGTCGGCCGCCCACGCCGCGTACCGGACGATCGACTCGGCCTGCTCCAGCGTGCAGTGCATGTCGGCCAGCTTGTGCTTGACGCCCTGGAACGACCCGACGTACCGGCCGAACTGCACGCGCAGCTTGGCGTACTCCACCATCGCGTCCAGGCAGTGCCGCAGCCCGCCGAGCTGCTCGGCGGCCAGCGCCACCGCGGCCAGCTCCAGCGCGCGCTGCACGCCCTCGCCGGAGCCGATGCGGCGGGCCGGGGTGCCGTCGAGCGACAGCCGCGCCTGCGGGCGGGTCAGGTCGAGGACGGCCAGCGGCGTGCGGGTCAGGCCCTCGGCGCCGGACTCGACCGCGAACAGCCCGCCGTCGGCCACCAGCAGGACCAGGTCGGCGTCCGCGCCGTTCACCACGTGCGGGAGGGTCCCGTCGAGACGGTCTCCGGCGCGCACCGCCGGGGCGGGGCCGTCGCCCGGCACGCTGACCGCGGCGACCGTGGTGCCCGCCGCGATGCCCGGCAGGTACGCCTTGACGGCCTCCTCGTCGCCGGCCTCCAGCAGCACGTTCGCCGCCAGCACCGCGGACGCGAGGAACGGCGAGGGGGTGAGCGCCGCGCCCAGCTCCTCCAGCACGGCCGCGACCTCGGCGTGCCCGGCGCCCGCGCCCCCGTACTCCTCGGGGACCGCGAGCCCGGCCAGGCCCAGCTCGCCGCACATCCGCCGCCAGAGCCCGGCGTCGTACGGCTCGGCCGACTCGGCGACCTCCCGGACCCGCGCCATCGGCGCCACGTCCGCGAGGAAGGACCGGACCGAGCCCGCCAGCTCCTTCTGCTCATCGGTGAGGATCAGCTTCACTCGCCCGCCTCCTTCGCCTGGGTGCCGACCTTGAGCTCGCGGAACGGGACGCCGCGGTCCACCTGCGGCTCGCGCGGCAGGCCGAGCACCCGGTCGCCGATGATGTTGCGCATGATCTCGTTGGTGCCGCCGCCCAGCGCCATGCCGGGCGCGAACGCCAGCGCCCGCGCGATCGTGCCGCCGCCCTCCTCGTAGGCGACGGCGTCGGCGCCGAGGATCTCGCTCGCCACGTCCGAGCTGGACAGGGTCAGCTCGGCCAGCAGCAGCTTGGCGATCGAGCCGCGCGCGCCCGGCTGGATCCCGGCCTTGACCTCCTGGCTGAGCCGCGCGTTGAACAGGTCGAACGCGCGCTCCTGGAGGTAGAGGTCGATGAGCTGCTCGCGCACCGCCGGGTCGTCCAGCAGCCCGCGCTCGCGCGCCGCGGCGGCCATGTTGCCGAACGAGGCGGGCCGCTCGGTACGGGTCGCGCCCATGCCGATCGAGACGCGCTCGTGCAGGAGCGTGGTGACCGCGGCCGACCAGCCGCCGTTCACCTCGCCGACGACCTGGTCGGGGGCGACCCGCACGTCGTCGAAGAAGATCTCGTTGAAGTGCGAGTCGCCGCTCATGTCGCGCAGCGGCCGGACGGTGACGCCCGGGTCGTGCATGTCGATGATGAACATCGTGATGCCCTGGTGCTTCACCGCGTCCGGGTCGGTCCGGGCGATGAGCAGGCCGTAGTCGGCCTGGCGGGCGACCGACGTCCAGACCTTCTGCCCGTTGACCACCCACGCGTCGCCGTCCAGGACGGCGCGGGTCTGCAGCGATGCCACGTCCGAGCCGGCGCCCGGCTCGGAGAACATCTGGCACCAGATCTCCTCGCCGCGCAGCAGCGGCCTGATGTAGCGCTTCTTGTGCTCCTCGGTGCCGATCGAGAGCAGCGTGGGCCCGCACATGCCCAGGCCGATCCCGAACGGCCCGACGGGCAGCCGGTGGTCGCGCGACGCCTGCTGGAACGCGCGCTCCTCGGCGGCGCTGAGCCCCTGCCCGCCGTACTCCGACGGCCAGGTGATGCCGGAGTACCCGGCGTCGTAGAGCTTCGCCATGAAGGCACGGCAGGTCGCGAGGTCGGGTTCGCGGGGCAGGTCGCTCGCGTTGGCGTCGAGCCAGGCGCGGGCGCGGCGCCCGTACTCGTCCAGATCCGTCACGGGGCGGCTCCTCCGAAGACGTCGGTGTCAGCGTCCGCTTACGCTAGCGCGCGCTGACCCGAATGTCATTCGGTCTCCCGTCCCGTGGCCGGGCCGTATCTAGGTGGCCATGCTGACCGTGACCGTGAGGCCCTCCCCGTCGGCCCCCGGCGACTCCTCCATCGACAGATCCGCGATCCGGCCGGCGGCGACCAGGTCCGCCCGCGCGACGCGCGCGGCGGCGGCGCCCCGGACGGCGGCGTGCGCGACATCCGCGCGCATCGACGCCTTGGCCTCCGACTTCGCCTTCCGGACCTGCCGCAGCGCCTCGGCGGTGGCCGCCAGGACGCCCGGGTCGCCGCCCGCGGGCAGCGCGCCCGCCTCCGGCCAGGAGGCCAGATGCACCGAGCCCTCCCGCCACCAGGACCAGACCTCCTCGGTCACGAACGGCAGGAACGGCGCGAACAGCCGCAGCAGCACCGACAGCGCCGTGCGCAGCGCCGCGCGCGCCGACAGCGCCGCCGGGCCGTCCCCGTACGCGCGGGTCTTGACCAGCTCCAGGTAGTCGTCGCAGAACTCCCAGAAGAAGCGCTCGGTGCGCTCCAGCGCGCGGGTGTGGTCGTACCCCTCGAAGGCCGCGGTCGCCTCGTCCACCACGGCGCCCAGCGCGGCCAGCATCGACAGGTCCAGCGGCTCGGTGACCTGGGCCGCCGTCTCGCCGTCTCCCGCCTCGCCCAGCCCGAGGACGAACTTGGAGGCGTTCAGGATCTTGATGGCCAGCCGCCGCCCGACCTTGATCTGGCCGGTGTCGAAGGCGGTGTCGGCGCCCGGCCGCCCGTTCGCCGACCAGTAGCGGACCGCGTCCGAGCCGTACTCCTTCAGCAGCCCGATCGGCGTGACGACGTTGCCCTTGGACTTGGACATCTTCTTGCGGTCCGGATCGAGGATCCAGCCCGACAGCGCGGTGTCCGTCCACGGCAGCGAGTCGTGCTCCAGGTGTGCGCGGACGACCGTGGAGAACAGCCAGGTGCGGATGATGTCGTGCGCCTGCGGGCGCAGGTCGTACGGGAAGACGCGGGTGAACAGGTCCGGGTCGCGCTCCCAGCCGCCCGCGATCTGCGGCGTCAGCGACGACGTCGCCCAGGTGTCCATGATGTCCGGGTCGCCGATGAAGCCGCCCGGTGCGCCGCGCTGCTCCTCGGTGAACCCGGGCGCCGGCTCCGACGACGGGTCGACCGGCAGCGCCGCCTCCTGCGGGACGATCGGCTCGTCGTAGAGCGGCTCCCCCGCGGCGTCCAGCCGGTACCAGACCGGGATCGGGACGCCGAAGAACCGCTGCCGGGAGATCAGCCAGTCGCCGTTGAGGCCCTCGACCCAGTTCTCGTACCGGGCCCGCATGTACGCCGGGTGCCAGGCCAGCTCGCCGCCGCGCGCCAGCAGCCGGTCGCGCAGGCCGCGGTCGCGCCCGCCGTTGCGGATGTACCACTGGCGGGTGGTGACGACCTCCAGGGGCTTGCTGCCCTTCTCGTAGAACTTCACCGGCCGGACGATCTTCCGCGGCTCGCCGTCCAGGTCGCCGGACTCGCGCAGCATCTCGGTGACCCGCTCCTTGGCCGAGAAGACGGTCTTGCCCGCCAGCTCGGCGTACGGGGCGGCGGGGACCCCGGCCGGCGGCTCGGCGGCCAGCCGGCCGTCCCAGCCGATGATCGCGCGGGTCGGCAGGTCCAGCTCGCGCCACCAGGTGACGTCGGTGACGTCGCCGAACGTGCAGATCATCGCGATGCCGGTGCCCTTGTCCGGCTCGGCGAGCCGGTGCGCCAGGACCGGGACCTCGACGCCGAACAGCGGCGTGCGGACGGTCGTGCCGAACAGCTCCCGGTAGCGCTCGTCGTCGGGATGGGCGACCAGCGCGACGCACGCGGGCAGCAGCTCCGGCCGTGTCGTCTCGATGTAGACCGGCCGGTCCTCGCCGTGGAAGCGGAGCTTGTAGAACGCGCCCGGCTGCTCGCGGTCCTCCAGCTCCGCCTGCGCGACCGCCGTGCGGAACGTGACGTCCCAGAGCGTCGGCGCCTCCGCCAGGTACGCCTCACCGCGCGCCAGGTTGCGCAGGAACGCCCGCTGCGACGCCGTCCGCGACTCCGCGCCGATCGTCGTGTAGAGCCGGGTCCAGTCGACCGAGAGGCCGACCCGGCGCCACATCTCCTCGAACGCCTTCTCGTCGACCTCGGTGAGCCGCTCGCACAGCTCGATGAAGTTGCGCCGGCTGACCGGGAGCTGCTTCTTGGGATCGGGCTTCGCGGGCGGCTCGAAGTCCGGGTCGTACGGCAGCGACGGCTCGCACCGGACGCCGTAGTGGTTCTGGACGCGGCGCTCGGTCGGCAGGCCGTTGTCGTCCCAGCCCATCGGGTAGAAGACGGCGCGGCCGCGCATCCGCTGGAAGCGGGCGACGGTGTCGGTGTGGGTGTAGGAGAAGACGTGGCCGACGTGCAGGGAGCCGCTGACCGTCGGCGGCGGCGTGTCGATCGAGTAGACCTCGGCCCGTGGCCGGGTGCGGTCGAAGCGGTAGGTGCCGGCGTCCTCCCAGCGGCGTACCCACTTGTCCTCCAGGCCGTCCAGGGAGGGCTTGGAAGGAACGTCGGGCGTACGCGGCTGTGCTGTCATGCGTCAATGCTATTGACGGCGCGGCCCCGCGCACGCGATTAAACCGCCGCATGGCGAAGGTCATCGCGGGAAGGCCGGTCCGGTAGCGTCGGGCACACGGACGACGGAAGGACGATCATGGCGGACAGAGGCGACCTCGGCTGGAAGGTCACGGCCGGCGCCGCGGCCTTCGCGGGCGGTTTCGTCGCCAAGAAGGCGATCTCGATGGCCTGGAAGAAGACCACCGGCAAGGAGCCGCCGACCAACCCCGAGTCCCCGGAGGTCGCGCTCAAGGAGGCGATCGGCTGGGTCGTGGTGATGGGCATCGGCATGGAGGTGGCCAGGCTGCTGGCCACCCGCGCGGCGGCCCGGCAGTGGGCCAAGGGCACGGGCGAACTCCCCTCCCACCTCAAAGCCGAGGTCTGAGCACTCCCCCGCGCGGCGGCGCGCGCGGCCGGTCCCGTGGCTCGCGGGACCGGCCGCTACTTCTTTCCGCGCTTCTGCCGGCCGGTGCGCCCGCCCGGCTCGATCGGGGCGTACGGGCCCGGCAGCGCGCCGGGCCGCTCGGGGCTGGGCGACAGGTCCCTGCGGATCGCCGCCGCCATGCTCTTGGTCGCGGTGCGGTTCAGCACCGCGCCCGCGGCCGCGCCCGTCAGGAACGGGCCCAGCGTGCTCATGCTGCGGCCCAGCGTCTTCAGCAGCCGCTTGCGCAGCGCCGACTTGGCCGCCGAGCCGAGCGCGCTGGTGAACGAGCCCGCCTCCAGCGGGTTGATGCCGCGCTGCCTGGCCCACGCGGTCAGGAAGGCGGCGCCGCGGACCGTGCCCGAGCCCTCGACGCGCACCCCGTACACCTCGTGCAGCTCGGCGATCAGCTTGGTCTCGATCGCGGCGACCACCAGCGTCTCGGCGGCCAGCTGGGCCGGGGCGGTCAGCATCAGCGGCGGCGCGGTGAACTGCGCCGCCGCCAGCGCGCCGGCGGCGGCACCGACCGCGGTGGTGCCGTTGCTGGCCACCCGGACGAGGTTGTCGGCCAGCTCCTCGCCGGTGAGGCCGTGGTGGTGCTCGCTGAGCGTCGCCGCGTCGCGGATGGGGATGTGCGGGGCCGCGACGATCATCAGCTCGGCGAGCCAGCGGCCGCGCGCGACACCCGCCGCGCCCGCCCGCCGCGCGCTGCGTCCCAGCAGCCGCGACAGCCGGCCGAGCAGGCGGCCGCGGGTGTCGTCGTCCATCCGGTCGCCGGCGGACAGCCGGCCGATCAGCTCACCGATCTCGGCCGACTCGTCCTTCGCCGGCGCGCTCTTCGCCGGTTCGCTCTTCGCCGGTTCGCTCTTCGCCGGCTCGTCCCGCACCGGCTCGTCGTCCACCGGCGCGTCGTCGTTCCGTGCCACGAGTTCGCCGTCGCGCTCCTCGTGGCGTTCGGTCTCTCCCGTCACGGACCGCTCCCTGGTGGCGCCCCCTCATTAAGGACATATTGCCCTCTACTCAAAGGCACCCTGCCGTTTGCGCCACTTTTGCCAGACTCCGGGGTTACCCCGGATCAGGCGGCGCACTCGCGGCAGACGAGCCGGCCGTTCTTCTCGCTGGCCAGCTGGCTGCGGTGGTGCACCAGGAAGCAGCGGCTGCAGGTGAACTCGTCGGCCTGCCGCGGAACGACCCGGAAGGTCAGCTCCTCGTTGGACAGGTCGGCGCCCGGGAGCTCGGCGACCTCGCCGGCGTCCAGGTCCTCGTCGATGATGCTCGCGGCCTTGTCCGCCCGGCGGGCCTGGAGCTCCTGGAGGCTGTCCTCGTTGAGGTCGTCGTCCGTCTTACGTGGGCTGTCGTAGTCGGTCGCCATCTTCTATCTCCATCCCCCTCAGTGCTTTATGCGCCCCGTCGCGCGGATCTAACGCACGGGGGACCGTTCTTGTGCCCGATCCGGGCGGGAAATTCTGTCACGGGCGGTGGCGTGCGACACACGAGGCGCGACGGGCCCCAGTGGTGACACCGATCACCCGCGACCATCCCCGCCTATGTGCCGTATGTCACATATCCGGACGAAGGTCACGACGTTGATCTGGGTCGGAACGCGTGCCGCGGGAAGCCGCGGCGGCGGGGATCATATCGGTCCCGCGCGGCTTGCGCGCGCGGACCGGGCCGCGACCGGCCGACTACCGAGATCGGTGGCGCCCGAGGCGAACCAGACGCAGCGGTGAAACGTCTGAAGTTACGCGATATCGTGCCCGCCTGACGCTGGACTATCACGCGGGAACACCACTGCGGGTCAATGGAGGGTCGAAATGCCGGATGCCGCTCCGCTGGAGCCAGGCGATCCCCGGGCACTGGGTCAGTTTGAGGTCGTCGGGCGGCTCGGTGCGGGCGGGCAGGGCGCGGTCTTCCTGGGCAAGGCGCCGAACGGCGAGTACGTCGCCGTCAAGCTGCTGCACGCCCAGATGGCCGGTGACCCCGCCGCGCGGGCCCGTTTCGGCCGCGAGGTCGCGGCCGCCCAGAAGGTCGAGCCGTTCTGCACCGCCCGGGTGCTGGAGGCCGACGTCCAGGGCGACCAGCCCTACGTCGTCAGCGAGTTCATCGACGGGCCGTCGCTGCACGACGTGGTCGCGCACAACGGCCCGCTCGGCGCGGCCGAGCTGGAACGGCTCGCGATCGGCACCGTGACCGCGCTCGCCGCGATCCACGAGGCCGGGATCGTGCACCGCGACTTCAAGCCGAACAACGTCATGCTGGCGTCGGACGGCCCGCGGGTGGTCGACTTCGGCATCGCCCGCACGGTCAACTCCCAGGAGAGCGCGGTCACCGCGACCGGCATGGTCGTCGGCACCCCCGGCTACCTGGCGCCCGAGCAGCTCACCGGCGCGCCGCTCACGCCCGCGGTCGACATCTTCGCCTGGGGCGCGACGATGGTGTTCGCGGGCACCGGCCAGTCGCCGTTCGAGGCCGACACGCTGCCGGTGATCATCAACCGGATCCTGAACGAGGAGCCGGACCTGTCGGCGCTGCCCGCCGGGCCGCTGCGCGACCTGATCGGCCGCTGCCTGTCCAAGGACGCGGGCCTGCGCCCGCCGGCGGCCCAGCTGCTGCTCAACCTGCTCGGCCACGTCGGGGCGGCCCCGGCCAACCCGAACGCGCAGGAGGACCTGCTCAACCAGGGCACCCGGATCGCCGCGCAGATGCCGGCGCCGCCGCGGGTGCCGCAGATGCCGCAGCACACCCCGCCGCCGCAGCCGATCACGCCGCCCCCGATGCCGATGCACCAGGGCGCGCCCGGTCCCAACACGCCGCCGCCGCAGCCGATCACCCCGCCGCCGATGCCGATGTACCAGGGGCAGGGGTCGACGCCGCCGCCGATGCCCATGCAGCAGGGCATGCCGCCGGGGCCGCGGCCGCCGTACCCGCCAGGGCCCCCGCCGGCCCGCAAGTCCTCGTCGAGCGGGCCGCTCATCGCCGGGATCGGCTGCGCCGTCCTCGCGGTGCTGGCGGTCGTGGTGCTCATCGTCGCGCTGGCGATCGGCGGCGACGACGACCCCGAGGTCGACCCGTACGAGACGCCGACGTTCCGCTACTCGCCGCCGGCGACCAGCGGGATCACCAGCGGCGTCATCGGCACCTACCGCGGCACCGGCTACCAGCCCAACGCCGGGTCGGGCCGCACGACCTTCCGCCCGACGTTCTACCTGCTGGGCCGGTCCGGTTCGGCGAGCTACGTCTACGCCGACTCGGAGACCTGCCGGACGCGGCTCACGCTGATCTCCGGCGGCGAGAGCAGCGGTGAGGCCGTCTACCAGGAGACGCCCTACTCCGGCCAGTCGGAGAACCAGTGCGCCGCCGGCTACGTGACGTTCAAGAACATCACCAGCAGCTCGATGCGGTGGGAGTGGCGGCAGAACCAGTCCGACTCCACGTACGCCGCGTTCGGCACCGTCACCAAGAGCTGAACCCGGCCCGTACCGGCCACGGCCGGTGATCCGGCGCCCCGCGCGCCGGATCACCGGCTAATGTTGATCTATCCCCCGTGATCGGCCCCCGCGCTCGATCACTTTTCCCCCCGGCTCCGAGGAGCGCGATGCCCGAGATCGCCCCGTTGCGCGAGGGTGATCCGAGAACGCTCGGCCCGTACCGGCTGACCGGGCTGCTCGGCGAGGGCGGCCAGGGCTCGGTCTACCTCGGCGAGAGCGAGCAGGGTGACCAGCGCGAACAGGACGGGCCAGAAGGACAGGACGAGCAGGACGGGAAGCGGCGGGTCGCGGTCAAGCTGCTGCACGCGCGGCTGAGCGGCGACGCCAAGGCGCGGGCGCGGTTCGCCGACGAGCTGCGGACGGCGGGCCGGGTGGCGGCCTTCTGCACCGCCCGCGTCCTGGACTCCGACGTCGAGGGCGACCGCCCGTACATCGTCAGCGAGTACATCGACGGGCCGTCCCTGTCGGAGGTGCTGGCCGCCGAGGGCCCGCGCGAGGGGCCCGCGCTGGACCGGCTGGCGATCGGGACGATGACCGCGCTGGCGGCGATCCACCAGGCGGGCGTGGTCCACCGCGACTTCAAGCCGCACAACGTGCTGATGGCCCCGGACGGCCCGCGCGTGATCGACTTCGGGATCGCGCGGGCGCTGGACGCCACCGGCACGCTGTCCAGCACCGCCGTGGGCACGCCCGCGTACATGGCGCCCGAGCAGTTCTCCGGGACCGCCATCGGCCCGGCGGCCGACGTGTGGGCGTGGGGCGCCACGATGATCTACGCGGCGACCGGGCGGCCGGCGTTCGGGCAGGACTCGATCCCCGCGGTCATGCACCGCATCCTCAACTTCCCGCCCGATCTGGGCTCGCTGGGCGAGCCGCTGCGCGGGCTCGTCCAGTCCTGCCTCCACAAGGACCCGGCGTACCGGCCCAGCTCGCAGCAGGTCCTCGTCCACCTGCTGCACCTGGCGGGCAGCCTGCCGGCCGCCGGCACCGCCGAGGGCCGGGCCGGGCCCGGCGGGCAGGACGCGCAGTCGACGGCGGTGCTCAACCAGGGCGCCGCGGCCGCCGCGGACCGCACCACCACGACCCGCCTGGCGGCCGCTCCCCCGGCGCCGCCCCAGGCCGTCCCGTACGCGCCGGTGGCCTACCGGCAGCCGCCCCCGCCGTGGAACGCCCCCGCGCCCCCGCCCGCTCCGCCGCCGCAGCAGTGGGGCACGCCCGCGACGTGGCCCGGCGGCACCGGCCCGACCGGACCCGCCGGGCCCGCCGGGCCCGCCGTACCGGGGAGGCCCGGCGGCCGGCGGCGCGGCCTGGGCATCCTGGCCGGGGCGGGCGGCGCCGCGCTGGTCGCGCTGATCGTCGGCGGCACCGCGCTCGCCGTGGCGCTCCGGGACGACGGCGAGCCCGCCGGCGGCGGTACGGGCCGCACCGGCGGCGATCTCTCGATGGCCTACGCCACGATCGCGAGCGACCGGGAGCTGTCGCCGTCCAACGCCGGGTTCGGCACCGAGCGGATGATCGCCAAGCAGCTGTTCACCGGCCTGGTCGAGATCACCGGGACCGGTGCGGTGCGCAACCGGATGGCGACCGGGCTCACCCCCGACGCCACCTGCTCCAGCTGGCGGATCGAGCTCCGGACCGGGACCACGTTCAGCAACGGCGACCCGGTCGACGCCGCGGCGTTCGTGCGCGGCTGGGTACGCGCCGCCCAGGACCCCACCGGCCTGGCCTCCCTCTACATCGGGGACGTCAAGGGGTTCGCGGACGTGAACACCGGCAAGAGCGGCACGTTCTCGGGACTGCGGCCGTCCGGGAACGGGTTCGACGTCGACCTCACCACGCCCGACTGCGAGTTCGACCGGCGGCTGGCCGATCCGGTGCTGGCGCCGGTGCCGGCGAGCGCGCTCGCGCATGACAACGAGGCGTACAACCGGCAGCCGGTCGGGAACGGGCCGTTCAAGATCGAGTCGCATGAGAAGGACCGCCGGATCGTCCTCGTCCGCAACGACGCCTGGGCGTTCGGCAAGGCGAGGCTCGACCGGGTGACGGTCGCCCTGTCGTCGGACACGAACGGGGCGGGCGCGGCCGGGTTCCGGTCCGGCGAGCACCAGTGGGCCGCCCTCCAGGGCGACGGGATCGGCGCGACCGCCCGCGACCGCGCGGCGGTCACCAGGGCCACCCAGACCCTGCACTACCTCATCCCGCTCACCGCGCGCGGGCCGATGAAGTCCCGCGACGCCCGGCTGGCGGTCTCGTACGCGCTCGACCGGCGCAAGATCAGCGACACCCTGTACGGCGGCGCGCACCCACCGGCGCGCGGGATCGTCCCGCCCTCCGTCCCCGGGTTCGAGAAGGCCGGCTCCTGCCCGTCGTGCGACCGCCCCGACGCGGCCACCGCCCGGCGGTACGCGGAGGCGGCCGGGCTCGGCCCCGGCAGCGAGGTCCCGCTGCACGTGCGCGGGCTGCCCTCGTACCGGCGCTGGGGCGAGGTGGTGAAGCAGCAGCTGGAGAGCGTCCTCGGCTGGCGGGTCGAGCTGAAGGTCCAGGACGACTACGACCACAAGGCGTGGGTCCGCGACATCACCTCCGGCGACGCGTCCGGGCTGGCCACGCTCGGCTGGCGGCCCGACGTCCCTACGGCGTTCAGCATGATGCGGCCGCTCCTGTCGGGCGACCTGATCGCGACCGCCGACAACGGCTACTCCAACTACTCCGGCTGGAAGGACTCACGGTTCGACCAGCTGATCTACGAGGCGCCGCGGACCGCCGACGCGAACGGCCGCCTCCAGCGGATGCGCGAGGCCGAGAAGCGGGCGCTGGACGACATGGCCCTCATCCCCGTCATGTTCCTGGGGAGCGTGGCGCTGCGCAGCGACAAGCTGACAGGGCTCGAAATGGACGTCGAGGGCGATCCGACACTGGCGACCGCGGCGTACAAGTAAGCCCGGCAGGCGGCAGCTGAGGGCCGTGCAGCGGCGTTCAGGCGGCGGGCTGGGTCAGCGGCAGCCGCACGGTCACGATCAGGCCGCCGCCGGGGCGCGGGGCCGCGTGCACGGATCCGCGGTGCGCCAGCACCACCGACCGGACGATCGACAGCCCCAGGCCCGCGCCCTTGGCCGACTCGACCCGGTCGGCGTTGAGCCGGCGGAACGGCTCGAACAGCCGGTCCACCTCGTAGGCGGGGACGGTCGCGCCGGTGTTCTCGATCTGCACGGTGGCCCAGCCGTCGAGCACGCCGGTGCGGGCCCAGACCTCGCCGCCGTCGTCGTTGTGCTTGATCGCGTTGTCCACCAGGTTGGACACCAAGTGCTCCAGCAGCACCGGGTCGCCGAGCGTCGTGCCCGGGGTCAGCTCCTCGTGGACGGTCACCTCGTGGTCGCGCTCGCCGGCCCGGCGGGCCGTGCTCTCCAGCACGGTCGAGGCGACGTCCGCCAGGTCCACGGGGGTGCGGGTGGTCAGCTCCCGCTCGCTGCGGGCGAGCAGCAGCAGGCCCTCGATCAGCCGCTCGTGCCGGGCGTTGGTGGCCAGCAGCGTGCGGCCGACCGTGCGCAGGTCGTCGGACGCCTCCGGGTCGCCCAGCGCCACCTCCAGCAGGGTCCGGTTGATCGCCAGCGGGGTGCGCAGCTCGTGCGAGGCGTTCGCGACGAACCGGCGCTGGGAGTCGAACGCCTGGCCGAGCCGTTCGAGCATCGCGTCGAAGGTGTCGGCCAGCTCCTTGATCTCGTCGTCCGGGCCCTCCAGCGCGATCCGCTCGTGCAGGGTGCTCTCCGACAGCCGGCGGGCCGTGGTCGTCACCCGCTGCAGCGGGCCCAGCGCCCGGTCGGCGACGAAGTAGCCGAGCGCCAGCGCGATGATCCCGACCCCGGCCAGCGCCACCAGCGACCGGCTGACCAGCTGCTTCATCGTCAGCGTCTTGAGCACCTCGGGGTCGAGGGACCCGTTGGGCGTGATGATGAGGTAGCCCTTCGGGAACACCTGGTCGAGGATCTGCCCCACCAGTATGTAGGTCACGAAGAGCAGCAGCGCGCCCGCCATGAAGAACAGCAGGCCGTACAGGACGGTCAGCCGCAGCCGCACGCTCACCCGGCCGGACGGCATCCGCCCCTTCACGCCGGGCCGGAGCCTCGCCGCCGCCCCCGCGGGCGGCGAGGCCCCTGCGATCGGCTGGGCGCCCGGGGCGGGCGGCCCGGCCTGGTACCCCTGCTGAGGCTGCGGCGCGGCCGGCGGGGACGCCTGCTGGGACGGCTGCGGGGCGGTGCTCACAGGCGGTACCCCACTCCGGGCACCGTCTCGATCACCGGCGGGTCGCCCAGCTTCTTGCGCAGCGTCATCATCGTCACCCGGACCACGTTCGTGAACGGGTCGATGTGCTCGTCCCATGCCTTCTCCAGCAGCTGCTCGGAACTGACCACCGCGCCGTCGGCGCTCAGCAGCACCTCCAGCACCGCGAACTCCTTGCGGGTGAGCTCGACGGGGCGGCCGTCGCGGGCCACCTCGCGGCGGCCCGGGTCGAGGCTGATCCCGGCCCGTTCCAGCACCGGCGGCAGCGGCGCCGCGGCCCGCCGGCCCAGCGCCCGCACCCGGGCGATCAGCTCGGCGAACGCGAACGGCTTGGCCAGGTAGTCGTCGGCGCCGATGGACAGCCCCTCGACCCTGTCGTCCAGCTCGCCCGCCGCGGTCAGCATGATGATCCGGGCCGGGTAGCGCTGGGTCACGAGCTGCTTGCAGACGTCGTCACCGTGGATGCGGGGCAGGTCGCGGTCCAGGACGATCACGTCGTAGTCGTTGACGCCCGCCCGCTCCAGCGCGCCGGCGCCGTCGTACGCCACGTCCACGGCCAGCGCCTCGCGGCGCAGGCCGGTGGCGATGGCGTCCGCCAGGACCCGCTCGTCCTCGACGACCAGAACACGCACTGCGTCCCCCTCACTGAGCGGGCCCCTCACCGGGGGCCCGATCCAGGTATGCCATGGCGCCCGTAAGACGCCCGTAAGCCGGTGTCCCAGGCAGGAGAGCCTGCCCGGGACGGCCTCCTGCGGCACCGCGAACTCACCGGAAGTTCACCGGAAATCCGGGGGCCCGAAACAGGTTTATTTTCAGCGTAGGCGTGGGTAGAGGAGGTCACGATCCGGAGGGAGGCCCATGGGCGAACTGTCACGCACCATCCAGCAGCGGCTCGACGATGCCTACGAGTCGTTGCGTCACGCCCACGCCGACGGCGACATCTACCTGGCCGACATCCGCCAGGAGGAGATCATGGAACTGCGCCGGATCGCAGCGAATCACGACATCGGCATCGAACCACCCCGCTGCGACTGACTAGGGCCCGCCCTAAAGACGCCAGATCCAGAGGGGCGGTCCCGCCGGCGGCAGCGCCCGGCGGGGGCGCCCCTCGCGCGTACGGCTACGCGTCGCGGGCCGGGTCCAGCGGGACGAGCAGGTCGTGCAGGGCCTCGAAGACCCCCGGGCCGCCGGCCAGCGTCAGCTCCGGTCCGGCCGGGGCGCCGGCCAGGCCCTCGACCCGGCCGCCCGCCTCCTCGACGATGAGCGCCCCCGCCGCGATGTCCCACGCCTGCACGCCGCGCTCGTAGTACGCGTCCACGCGGCCGGCCGCCAGCGAGCACAGGTCCACGCAGCACGACCCGCCGCGCCGGATGTCGCGCACGTTCGGCAGCACGCCGGTGAGGACCCCGGCCTGGTGGGCGCGCCGCTCCGCCGCGTACCCGAAGCCGGTGGCCACCAGCGCCCGGTCGAGCGGCACGCCTGAGTTGCAGCGCAGCTCGCGCGTCCCGGCGGCGGTGTGCAGCAGGGCGCCGCCGCCCCGCACCGCGGTGTACGTCTCGCCGCGCCGGGGCATCTCCACGACCCCCGCCACGGCCTCGCCGTCGACCTCGGCGGCGATGCTGACCGCCCAGTCCGGCAGGTCGTACAGGTAGTTGACCGTCCCGTCGATCGGGTCGATCACCCAGCGGACGCCGCTGCCGCCGGCGCGGGTGCCGCCCTCCTCCCCGAGGAAGGCGTCGCCGGGACGGGCCGCGCCGATCCGCTCGATGATCAGGCGTTCGGCGGCCCGGTCCATCTGGGTCACCACGTCGGTCGGGCTGGACTTGGTCTCCACCACGTCCGGGCCCTCGGCCGGGCGCTTGTCGACCAGCATCCGGCCCGCCTCGCGGGCGGTGGCGACGGCCAGCTCCAGCAGCTCTTCGGGCAGGCTCATCCGTTCGGTCCCCCTGTCGTGCGCGGTCAGCGGCGGTCGGCGAGCAGCGTGCGGGGCAGCGCGACGAAGCGCGGGTCGGTGTGCGGGGTGGCCGCGCGCACGTACGCCATGCCCAGCTCGCGGGCGCGCCCGGCGGCCTCCACGTCGAGGTCGTACTTGACCTCCATGTGGTCGGACACGAACCCGATCGGCACGACCGCGACCGCCGGCACGCCCTCGCCGTGCAGCTTGTCCAGGTGGTCGACGACGTCCGGCTCCAGCCACGGCTGCGTCGGCGGGCCGCTGCGGCTCTGGTACACCAGGTCCCACGGGACGCCGGGCGCCGCGCGTTCCGCGACCAGCTCGGCCACCTGCTTCAGCTCGGACTCGTAGTCGGGCCGGCCCGGCTGCGACAGCGGGACGCTGTGCGCCGTGAAGACCAGCCGGCGCGGCCCCTCGGGCAGGCGCTCCAGGGCGTCGCGCGCCGCGTCCGTGAACGGGTCGACGAAGCCGGGCCGCAGGCAGTAGACGGGCAGCTTGTCCACCTCGGGCGCGCCGGGGACCTCGGCGCGGGCGCGCTCGATGTCCTCGACGTACTGGTCGCAGCACGAGTAGCCGCTGTAGGCGGAGGTGACGAACGCGGCCGCGCGCCGCACGCCGTCGTCCTTCATGCGCCGCAGCGTGCCGGCGAGGTAGGGGTCCCAGTTGCGGTTGCCCCAGTAGACCGGCAGGTCCACGCCGTGCCCGGCGAGGTCGGCCTCGATCGCCGCCTTCAGCTCGCGGCACTGCTGATTGATGGGGCTGACCCCGCCGAAGAGGTGGTAGTGCTCCCCGACCACCTCGAGACGCTCGCGCGGGATGTTCCGCCCCCGGGTGACGTTCTCCAGGAAGGGGATGACGTCGTCGGGCCCCTCCGGCCCGCCGAAGGACACCAGGAGCAACGCGTCGTACGTGCTCTCTCCACTCATGCCTCCATCCAACCAGCCGCGCCGCGGTGCCCCCGTCAGGGGTGCGGGGTGTCACCCGTAGCGGTTGCCGTACGCCTTGGCCAGGGCGAGGACCTTCTGCACGTACCAGTCGGCGTGGTTGTAGTGCCAGATCGCCTTGTACAGCGCCCGGCCGCCTCCCGCGGCGCCGTGGTCGCACAGGTAGCGGGCGGCGGCGGGGATGGCGTCGTACGGGTTCATGATGTCGGCCTTGCCGTCGCGGTCGCCGTCCACGCCGTACGACTTCCAGGTCGCCGGCATGAACTGCATGGGGCCGAGGGCCCCGGCGCTGGAGCGGCCGGGGTTGCGGTTGTGGTCGCTCTCGACCTGGCCGATGGCGGCGAGGACCGTCCACGACAGGCCGCGGCAGGACTTGGCGGCGTTCTTGTACAGGTCGAGGTAGTTCCCGCTGGCGGGCGCCTGGTACTTCTGGTCGTGCAGGTTGATCACGTCCGCGCCGGAGCCGAGGATCCTGCCGACGGCGCGGGCGGTGGTGGCGGGCTTGACGCCCGGCGCGTTGACCAGCACCGCGATGTTGGGGACGAGGCCCATCGACTGGCCGGTCTTCTTGTGCACGAGCATGTCGATGCCGGGCAGCCCGAGGGGGCCGGAGCCGCCCATCATCAGGCTGGGCATCGTCCGCCCGACCACCGGGTACGGGAAGCCCTTGCTGAGCTTGAGCTGGTCGGCGGCGGCCGCGGAGGTCACGAACTGGTCGCCGGCCAGGGCCGTCCACAGGTCGTTGTCGCGGGCCGTTCCCGGCGGCGTCCAGGACCGGAACGTGGACGGGTCCACGGCGAACGCGTTGACCTGGCGGCCCTGGAGCTGGACGGCGCCGCCCGCGACGGCGATCACGTCCCGGACCCGGCCGAGCTTGGCGATCCGCTGGATCTGCGCCTGGCCGATCGGGCGGGTGCCGACCGCGAGGACGTCCGGGGGCACGACCCGCTTCAGCGGGGCGACCTGGCCGCCGTCGGCGACGTTGGTCACCGGGCCGGAGGGCGGGCCGGAGGGCGTGCCGGCGCGGGGGGCCGCGCGCCCGTCCCGCTCGTCCTGGGCCGTCACCGCGGCGTAGACGCCTCCGCCCAGGTTCGCGGCGGCGAGCACCGCGATGCCGGCGACGGCCCGGCGCAGGCCCCTGCCGAGCGGCGGCGCGGTCGGCGGTCGGCCGGGGCCGCCGGGTGCGCGCGTGGGTGAAGGAGCAGCCACATCCATTCCCTACGAGAGTCGCCGTGACCGGGTGCTGGTCTTTTCGATTGTTTCGCCCAGGTAACGTGATCTTGGCGCCGGGGTCGGGCGCCCGGTCAGGGGGCCGACCGCCTCCGAGGATGGAGAGAAGGCGCGGATGTCCGGTCCCTACCGGGAACTGCTGGCCGTTCCCGGAGCACGTCCCTTCGTGGCCGCGGGTTTCGTCGGGCGCATGTCGATGGCCATGGTCGGCATCGGGATCGTCCTCCTCGTGTCCGCGGTCACCGGATCGTACGGTATCGCCGGAAGTGTCGCCGCGACCCTCTCCCTGTCCTACGCGGTCGGGGCGCCGCTCAGCGCCCGCTTCGCCGACCGGTACGGGCAGCACCGGGTGCTGGTCCCGCTCGTGCTGGCCAACGCGGCCGCCTTCGCCCTGCTGATCACGTTCGCCCAGCTCGGGCTGCCGGTCTGGACGCTGTTCCCGGCGGCGGCGCTGGCCGGGCTGACGCAGGTGTCGCTGGGCGCCTGGATCCGGGCGCGGTGGACGCACGTGCTGCGGGACACGCCGGGCCGGCTGCACGCGGCGTTCTCGTTCGAGTCGGTGGTGGACGAGTCGATCTTCGTCGCCGGGCCGCTGATCGTGACCGCGCTGGCCACCGGCGTCCATCCGGCCGCCGGGCTGGCGTCGGCCGCCGGGTTCACGCTGGCGGGCTGCCTGGCGCTGGCGGCGCAGCGCGGCACCGAGCCGCCGCCCGTGCCGCGCCCGCCGGGCACCCGCGGCGGGCACGTCCTGCGCAACCCGGCGGTCCGCGTGATCACGCCGGTGTTCCTGCTGCTGGGCGTGGTGTTCGCGGCGATCGACGTCAGCGTCGTCGCGTTCGCCGAGGAGCGGGGGCGGACGGGGATGGCCGGGGTCGTGCTCGGCTGCTACGCGCTCGGCAGCGGGGTCGCGGCCCTCTGGTACGGGGCGCGGCGCTGGCGGAGCCCGCTGGAGCGGCGGTTCCAGGTGGGGCTCGCGCTGATGGCGGTCGCGATGGTCCCGCCGGTACTGGTCGGCGACCTCCATCTGATGATGGCCGTGGTGTTCTTCTCCGGGCTGGCGATCTCGCCGACGATCATCCCGGGGTACGGGCTGGTGGAGCGGCTCGTCCCGGCGCACCAGCTCACCGAGGGGCTCGCGGTGGTGTCCACGTCCGTCGGCGTGGGGCTGGCGGGCGGCTCGTCGGCCGCCGGCCGGGTCGTGGACGAGTTCGGGGCCGAGGCGGCGTTCCTGGTGCCCATGGCCGCGGCGCTGGTCGCGGCGGCGTACGGGCTGGCGGGGATGAGGTTCCTCGCGCGGCGCTCGCCGGGCCCGGCCCCGGGCGCACCCTCCGACAAAACGTGAACTTTCCTCGCGATAGCCTCCCCCAGTAGAGTTCCGCCATGTCCCCCGGAAGTACCCATTCATGGCGCAACTGGGCCGGTAACCAGCGGGCCACCCCCCGCCGCGTGGCCACCCCCAGGACCACCGCCGAGGTGGCCGCCGCCGTCCGCACCGCCGCCACCGACGGCCGCACCGTCCGGATGGCCGGGACCGGCCACTCGTTCACCGGCGCCGCCGTGGCCGAGGACGTGCTGCTGCGCCCCGCCGGCCTGACCGCCGTCCGCTCCGTCGACACCGGCAGCGGACTGGTCACCGTCGAGGCCGGCCTGCCGCTGCACCGGTTCAACCGCGTCCTGGACGAGCACGGGCTCGCGCTGGCCAACATGGGCGACATCCAGGAGCAGACGGTCGCCGGCGCCGCCCAGACCGGCACCCACGGCACCGGCCGCGACGCCGCCGGGCTCGTCTCCCAGATCGCCGCCATGGAGATGGTGCTGGCCGACGGCGGCGTGGTCACGTGCTCGCGCGACGAGCGTCCCGACCTGTTCGACGCCGCCCGCGCCGGCCTCGGCTCGCTCGGCATCGTCACCGCCATCACCTGGAGGACCGTCCCGGCGTTCCTCCTCCAGGCCCGCGAGGAGCCGATGCGCTGGGACGAGGTCCTGGACCGGGTCGACGAGTTCGACGCGGGCAACGAGCACTTCGAGTTCTACTGGTTCCCCCACACCGAGGGCTGCCTGACCAAGCGCAACAACCGCGTCGAGGGACCCGCCGAGCCGCTGTCGAAGTTCAGGTACTGGCTGGACGACGAGTTCCTGTCCAACAAGGTCTTCGGCCTCGTCAACCGGATCACCCACCGGGTGCCCAAAGCGACACCGCTCGTCAACGGCATCTCCGCCAAGGCCCTCGGCGCGCGCACGTACAGCGACACCTCGTACAAGGTCTTCACCAGCCCCCGCACCGTGCGCTTCAAGGAGCAGGAGTACGCGATCCCGCGCGAGCGCCTTGTCCCGGTGCTGCGCGAGCTGCGCGCTCTCTTCGACCGGCGCGGCTGGCGGATCAGCTTCCCCATCGAGGTCCGGCTGCTCCCCGAGGAGGACGCCTGGCTGTCGATGGCGTACGGGCGGCGCACGGCGTTCATCGCGGTGCACGTCTACAACCGCGACCCCCACGAGGAGTACTTCCGGGGGATCGAGGAGCTCATGACGGCGGCCGGCGGGCGGCCCCACTGG
Organism: Actinomadura sp. 21ATH; assembly: GCF_041951345.1. Classification (NCBI taxonomy): domain Bacteria; kingdom Bacillati; phylum Actinomycetota; class Actinomycetes; order Streptosporangiales; family Thermomonosporaceae; genus Actinomadura; species Actinomadura sp. 21ATH. The sequence continues at coordinate 1,257,682 of NZ_JBGNUR010000002.1, forward strand.
GGCAAGCTCCACACCCGCGACGCCGCGTACCTGGAGAAGGTCTACCCGCGGTTCGGCGACTTCCAGGCGCTCCGGGACGACCTCGACCCGGAGCGCCGCTTCGCCAACCCGTACACCCGCCAGGTCTTCGGCCCGTGACGCGCGCCGCGCGCTAGGGGTTCTGGTTCCCCCGCTGGCCGTCGGCGCCGGAGCCGTCCTGCTGCTGGTCGCCACCGCCGCCGGGCGCGGTCGGCTGCGTCGTCCCCGGGTCGGCCGGCTGCTCCGGCTCGGTGCTCGGGGTCGGGGTCGGGCGGTCCGGCCGCTCGGGCCCGGACGTCGCGGGCGCCGTGGGACGCCCCGTCTCCGGCACCGTCTCCCGGTCGCCCGTCGCCGGCGTGTCGGCCGGCGACTCCGACTCCCCGGTCGTCCCCGGGGACGGCGTCTCGGCCGGCTCACCGCCGCCACCGTCGTTCCCGAGGTTGCTCCAGGTCGTCCCGCGGCCGTCGTTCGCGCCGACCCAGCCCGACGCCGGCTTGTCGGTGACCTTCTCCAGCACCGTGATGCCGGTCATGACCACGGCGAACACCGCGACCGACGACACCGCCAGCACCGCCCAGCGGCGCTTGGCCCACGCCAGCGAGTCGCGGAACGCGTCCCGCCAGGCCGCCCGCCGCACCGCCTCGGGGCCCGCCTCGGCCGCCAGCGCGTCCGCGACCGTCTCGGCGGGAGTCAGGTCCAGCCGCGTCGCGTTCGGATCCCCGCCGCCCGGCGCGTCCAGGCGGGTGGCGTTCGGATCACCCCCGCCGGCGCCGCCCGGCCACACGACCGTGCGGGTCGGGTCGGCGTTCAGCGCCTCCGCCGCCGCGCCGCGCGCCACCGTCTCGTCCCGCACGGCGTCGTGCAGGTGCGTGCGTTCCCTGATCTGCTCCTTGCCCTGATCCAGATAGTGCTTGCCCACCGCGGCCCCCGCCGTGGAGACCACGCTCATGAAGGCGGCACCGATGACGGTGCCGTACACCCCGAGGAAGGACGCCCCCACGGCGGCCGCCAGCGTGGCCACGCCACTGGCGATGAGCTGGGTCGTGCTGAGATCCAGCGCCTTGCGCCGCATCGGATTCGCTCCCCCTGTCCACCGACCACGATCAAACTTCGTAAAACGGAACTACCGGCGGCGGGTGAACTGTTCCGTCCCCGGACGTGATGATGACAACGCCAAAACACTGGAGCCCCGACGTCCCGTCGGGCAGAGTGTGGAAAAGGATCCACAAGAATCGGGTAGGGCGTCCCCCGCCGGACCTCGGCACCGGCAAGCTAGGTCAGGTGCCCTCTTCGGCCTCGTGAAGAGGGCTTCGAGAGCGGCGATGTTCGGACATGCCGGGTACGGTGCTGGCAGCAGGTGTGTCCGAAAGAGAGACTCGGGAACCCGGGGGAAGGGCACGCATGCGCCCTCGGCACCCTCCGGTGCCGTCAGGAAGGGCAGGAAGGACACGCATGCAGGAGCTGCGCCTCGTCGCGGTCAGCGAGGACGGAACGTACCTCGTCCTGGCCACCGCGGGCCGAGGCACCCGGTTCACCCTGCCCGTCGACGATCGGCTGCGCGCAGCGGTCCGTGGGCACTTCTCCCGCCTCGGCCAGTTCGAGATCGAAGTGGAGAGTCCCTTGCGCCCCAAGGAGATCCAGGCTCGCATCCGGTCCGGCGAGACCGCGGAGGAGATCGCCGAGTCGGCCGGCATCCCGGTCGAACGCGTCCGCTGGTTCGAGGGTCCCGTCCTGCAGGAACGCGAGTACATGGCCCAGCAGGCGCAGCGCGTCGCGGTCCGCCGTCCCGGCGAGTCCACGCCGGGCCCGCCGCTGGGCGAGACCGTCGAGGAGCGGCTGGGCCGCGGCGGCGTCGACCTCGAAGAGGTCGAGTGGGACTCCTGGAAGTGCGAGGACAGCACCTGGCGGGTGCGGCTGTCGTTCTTCGACAACGGCCGCCCGCACGCGGCCGAGTGGGTCTTCGACCCGCGCCGCCGGCACGTCTCCCCGCTCGACGAGGTCGCCGCCCGGCTGACCGCGGTCGAGTGGGAGGACGACGGGATCGGCGGCGACACCGTCACCCCGCTGGTGCCCCGGCGCCCGGCCATGAAGGTCGTCTCCGACAGCCGCGACCTCGCTCCCCCGCCGCCGCGCGGGATCGGCACGCCCCGCGCCCCGGAACCGGCCGAGCCCGGGCGCGCCGCGCCCGAGCCGCTGCGCGCCGCCACCGACCTGCGCCGCGAACCGCCGGTCGTGTCCCGGCCGCCCGCGCGCCCCGTACCCGAGGCGCCCGAGGCGGACGAGGAGCGTTCCGCACCGGAGCCGGCCGCCGCCGTGGCGCCCGTTCCGGTCCCCAGATCCGCCCCCGACGAGGCCGCCACCGAGCCCGGGCCGGAGCCGGAGCCGGAGAACGCGCCGGAGCCGGTGGACGAGCCCACGGCCGAGGAGACCGCCCCGGCGCCCGAGCGGGAGCCGGAGCCCGCCCCAGAACCCGAGGAAGAGCCCACGGCCGAGGCCGAGGTCGAGGCGGAGGCGGAGGCGGAGGCCGAACAGGAGCCAGAGCCGGAGCCGGTGGCCGACGAGGCTCCCGAGCCGGAACCCGAGCCCGAGGCCGAAGCCGAGACGGAGGCCGAACAGGAGCCGGAGGCTGAGGCTGAGTCTGACTCTGAGGGCGAACCGGCCGCCGAGGAGGCGTCCGCACCGGAGGCCGAGCCGGAGACCGTCCCCGAGCAGCCCGAGGCCGCGCCCGAGCCGGAGCGGCCAGCCGCGCGGGAGAAGGCCCAGCCCGCGCCCAAGCCGCAGCGCCCGCCGCACCGGGAGACGTCGCGTCCCCCGGCGAAGAAGAAGACCGGCGGGCGGCCGTCCATGCCCGCCGCACCGGTCGACCCGCCGGCGGCGGCCGCCGCCGCGGCCGCGGCGGGCGAGACCGGGACGGCGGGCCAGCGCCCCGCCCGCAACCGGCGCAAGTCCAAGGGCAAGCGCGCGTCCGTCCCGTCCTGGGACGAGATCATGTTCGGCGCGCGCCGGCCCGACTGAAGGAAGTCCCAGCGGCCGCCTCCTTGGAGGCGGCACTGGAACGTGCCCACACCGCCGGCGGGGCCTTGTCTGAGGCCCCGGGCGCTCAGGCGTGGTGCCGGCGGGTCACTTGGGGTCTGGTGTGTTCGTGGCCAGGAACGGTTCGACCCATGCGGGGGTGATCCGCGCGGCGAGCGCGACCGCGTCGCCCTCGGCCATGTCCACGGCCTGGTAGCCGCCCTCGCCCGCGCCCACGGCGACGTACAGCGTCGCCAGGCCCAGGCGGCGCTGGAAGAGCGTGCGGCGGACGCGCCAGCCGATCACCGCGTCATGGTCGACGACGGCCTGCCGGCGGCGCAGCGAGCCCGACCGGACCGCCAGCCGGACGGCGTCGGTGGCGTGCCCGAGCTGGCGGTAGCGGTCGATCCCCAGCGGCACGGCGAGGACGGCCAGGCCGAGGCAGCCGTACATCACCCACGGCTCCCCCACCAGGTACGCCAGCAGCGCCAGGCCGAGCGGCGGCGCGACGGCCCGCAGGACGCGGCGGCCGCGGGCGGCGGGCGGGTGCCGGACGAGCGGGCCCGGCACGGGGCCGAGCACCTCGCCCGCCACGCCGCGGGCGACCGGCCACGGCGCGGCGGGCAGCAGCCGGCCGCGCTGGGCGGCGTCGCCCAGGCCGGTGACCAGGGCGCCCAACCGGACCACCCGGGCCAGCCGCTCGAACGGGTTGTCCGACAGCTCCACGCCGCGGATCCGGCGCCGTTCCAGGCTGACGCTGCGGCGGGTGACCAGGCCGCGTTCGGCGACCACCGAGCCGTCCCGGGCGTACACGGTGAAGTCCCAGTTCACCAGCGCGAACGCGATCACCGACAGCACCGGGGTGATCAGCAGGAGCGCCGCCAGCAGCACCAGCACCGTGGTGGCGTGCAGCCCGGCCAGCCGGTGCCCGAGGTCCGACAGCCGGTCCTCGGTGATCAGGCCGAGGTCGTCGCCGAGGTTGTAGAGGGTGCCGAACAGGCTTCCGGCGAGCGCGAACGGGGTGAGCAGGTACGCGCCGCCGAGCGGGGCGAACAGGTACCAGCGCGGCCGGATCCGGGCGAGTTCGCGGCGCGGCGGCGCGGGCGCGGCGCCCTCCCGCCGCAGCAGCGCCCGGCGCAGCCGCTCGGCCTCCGGCCGGGTCACCGCGTTCAGTTCCCCCTCGCCGCCGTCGGCGCCCGCGTCGATGTGGACGATCGCGAGGCGCAGCAGGCGGTGCGGGGCGGTGGCGCTGATGTCCACGCCGCGGATCCGCTCGCGCGGGATCGTCTTGACCGACCGGCGCAGGAGCGAGCGGCGCAGCTCGATCCGGTCGTCGTGCACGGTGTAGGTGAACGTCAGCCAGACGATCACGTGGTAGACGAGCCCGACGGCGAGGCCGCCGAGCGTGAAGAAGAACGCCGTGGACAGGCCGCCGACGGCCAGGCCGGTCGCCCCGGCCGCCAGCAGCGCGAGCAGCTCGCGGGTCGCGCTGACGACGGACGTCAGCGGATGCAGCCGCTGCGCCCGGACCGCACCCGCCGGAGGACCGGGCACCGCACCGGGCTCGCCGGCCGTACCGGGGGTGGCGGGTGGGGTGGGGGCGCCTGGGGGGCCGGGCGTTTCGGGGGGGTTCACGTCGCGTCGTCGCGCAGGGTGTGGGCGCGGTGCGCGAGGTCCTCGGACAGCCGGGTCGCCACGCCGGCGGGCAGGCCCGAGACCTCGGACGAGCCGGTGTGCGAGGCGGTGTTGACCTCGATCGTGGCCAGGCCCAGCAGGCGCTCGATCCAGCCCTGCTTGGTGTCGACGGTCTGGATGCGGCTGACCGGGACCAGCAGCCATTCGCGGCTGAACCAGCCCGTGCGGGTGTAGACGACGTCCGCGCTGACCTCCCAGCGGTGCACCCGGTAGCGCCACACGGGGGCGACCAGGACCATGAGGGCGCCGGCCGCGCCGGTCAGGAGGGGCAGCCGGGCGATGACGGTCTCCAGCCAGCCGGGCGCGCCCGTCCAGCCGGAGCCCTCGTACCAGGCGGCCACGCCCCAGGCCAGGCCGAACGCCAGGCCCCACAGCAGCAGCGCCTCGATCGCCCAGTGCGCGATGGCGCGCGGCGACACCCGGTGCGCGGGCGGCCGCAACCGCGGCGGGTGAGGCTCGCCTCCGCCGGATGGGTGGGTTGGCCGCACCGCCGTCACGGACACGAGTTTAGATCTTCCTGGCCGTGCCCGCCCCCACCGCCGGTACCGCCCGCCGGACGGGCGGCATGGGCGCGCTTTTCCGAGAAATCACCGCCGTATCAGCGTTTTGTCAGACCCGGATGCGAATCTGGGTGCAGGCACCAGCGACCTGTCAGCGATCTGACAGACCCCGCACGAAAACTGGATGCGCACCACTCCGGACGTCAAATGATTTGACCTGCCGTTACGTCAAGGTCATGGGATGTCCGGAGAAGCCCGTACACGACCCGCTCAGGGGAGTCCACATGACACACGCCATCCAGGCCGAGGGCCTGGAGAAGCGATTCGGTGAGACCCAGGCGCTCGCGGGGGTCTCGCTGACCGCCGACGCCGGGACGGTCCTCGGCGTGCTGGGGCCCAACGGCGCCGGCAAGACCACCATGACCCGCATCCTGGCCACGCTGATCGAGCCGACCGCGGGCAGCGCCCGGGTCGGCGGGTTCGACGTGGCCAGGGAGGCCCACCAGGTCCGCCAGCTGATCGGCCTCACCGGCCAGTACGCCGGGGTCGACGAGATGCTCACCGGCACCGAGAACCTCGTCCTCATCGGGCGGCTGCTCGGCCTGTCCCGGTCGCGTTCCAAGGCCCGCTCCCGCGAGCTGCTGGAACGCTTCGACCTGACCGACGCGGCCGAGCGGCCCGCCAAGACCTATTCGGGCGGGATGCGCCGCCGCCTGGACCTGGCCGCCAGCCTGGTCGGCCGGCCGCAGATCCTCTTCCTGGACGAGCCGACGACCGGGCTCGACCCGCGCAGCCGCAACGGCCTGTGGGACATCGTCCGCGGGCTGACCGACGACGGCGTGACCGTGCTCCTCACCACGCAGTACCTGGAGGAGGCCGACCAGCTGGCCGACGACATCATCGTCATCGACCGGGGGCAGGCCATCGCGCACGGCACCTCCGACGAGCTCAAGGCCCAGGTCGGCGGCCAGGTGCTGGAGCTGCGCCCGGTCAACGAGGCCGACCGGGTGACGGTGGCGCGGCTGGCCGGCGAGCTGGCCGGCACCGACCCCGAGATCCGCGACGGCCTGGTCTCGGTGGGCATCACCGACCCGGCGATCATGCCGGCGATGGTGCGCCGGCTGGACGAGGCGGGCGTGCTGCTCACCGAGCTGTCCATGCGCAAGTCCACGCTGGACGAGGTCTTCTTCGCCCTCACCGGCCACCACACCGACGACCTCGACGCCGAGGCCGGCGAACTGGCCGAGGCCAGCAAGAAGGAAGGAGCCCCGGCATGAGTGCTCCCGGGATCGCGGTGCCGGTCGATCTTTCCAAGCGGGTCTCGCCCGGCGTCACCGCGCGCAACATCGCCACGCTGGCGTGGCGCAATCTGGTGCAGATCAAGCACAACCCGATGGAGCTGCTCGATCTCAGCATCCAGCCGATCATGTTCGTGCTGCTGTTCGCGTACGTGTTCGGGCCGTCGATGGCCGGCAGCGTGGAGGCGTACCTGCCGGTGGTGATCCCGGGGATCATCGCGCAGAACGCGCTGTTCGCCGGGATGGCGACCGGGTTCGGGCTCAACACCGACATCACCAAGGGCGTGTTCGACCGGTTCCGGAGCCTGCCGATCGCGCGCAGCGCGCCGCTGGCGGGACGGATCATCGCCGACACCGCCAAGCAGGGCTGGTCGATGATCATCCTGCTGGTGGTGGGGTTCGCGATCGGGTTCCGGCTGGAGACGGGGCCGCTGGCGCTGCTGACGGCGTTCCTGCTGCTGCTGACGTTCGCCGTGCTGTTCTCCTGGACGTCGGTCTACATCGCGATGAAGGTGAACGAGCCGGAGAAGGTGCAGATCTTCGGATTCGTGGTGATCTTCCCGCTGAGCTTCCTGAGCACCGCGTTCATCCCGTCCACCGACCGCATCCCGGGGCCGGTCGCCTGGGTGATGGACAACAGCCCGGTGACCCAGCTGGTCGAGGCGATGCGCGGGCTGCTGGTCGGCGGCCCGGTGTTCGACCACGCGATGATCGCGCTGGCGTGGGGCATCGGCATCTCGCTGGTGTTCGCGCCGCTGTCGATGCGGGCGTTCAAGAAGCGCGCCTGACCGGACGGGACGGAGCGGACGGAGCGGGCGGAGCGGGTCAGCGGGTGCTCGGATGCCGCTCGTCCCGCTCGGCCGCCCCTTCTTCCTCGGCCGCCCGGGCTTCCTCGGCCTCCTCGTCGGGCCGGGCGAGGAGGAGCGGCGGGGGCGGGCGTTCCATGCCGAAGGCGGCGATGACGTCGTCCAGGGTCCGCGCCGCGCCGCGCCGGTAGGGCGCCTCGAAGGCGGCCGCGCCGAGCGCGTCGCGGACCATCGCCTCGATCCGCGCCGGAAGGGGCCGCGACAGGTCGCGGACGCCGCGCAGCCCGTCGGCGGTGCCCAGCAGCCAGGCGGCCCGTTCCGCGTCGCCCTCGCGGGCGGCCAGATGGGCCAGGCCCACCAGGACGTCCGCGACGATCGGATGGTCGAGCGCCCGGACCGCGTCCGGCAGGGCCTCGTCCAGGCGGCGGCGCGCGGCCTCCGTGCCGCCCTCGTCCAGGTCCAGATGCGCCCGGGCGACCAGCACCATGGCCCGGAGGTGCGGCGGGTTGGCGCGGCGCGCGAACTCCTCGGCGAGCTCCAGCCGCCGCACGGCCTCGCCCGCGTCGCCGGCCCTGGACGCGAACTCGCCGTACTGCATGTGCAGGAACGCCATCGCCTCGGGCGATCCGATCCGCTCGGCGTCGCGCAGCGCCTCGTCCAGGATGTCCCGGGCGCGGCCGTGCTCGCCGAGGAGATCGAGCTCGTTCGCCAGCCGGGAGTGCATGTGGACGAACATCCCCGCGCCGCCGCCGAGCGGGGCGTTGTGGCGCAGCGCCGCCGCGAACAGGCCCGCCGCGGCGCGGTGCTCGCCGCGCCACGACAGGACGTCGCCCTGGGCCGTCAGCGTGAACGACAGCCCCCACCGGTCCCCGGCCTCCTTGAAGCCGCGCAGGGCGGCGTCCAGGTCGCCGGCCGCCTCGTCGACGCGGCCGAAGTTGAGGGCGAGCTGGCCCATGACGAAGTGGCCGATCGCCCGCACCCAGGGATCCGGGTCCTCGATCATCGGCCGGGCCGCGGCGCGCGACCGCTCGTCCCAGCCCTGGGCGAACAGCCGCATGAGCGTCACCATCACCCGCAGCACCGGATGCGGCCGCCGCCCGCCGAGCCCCTCGGTGATCCGCATGACCCGCCGCAGCCACGCCTTGGCCTCGACGTTCTCCCACGGCCCCTCGAAGGTGAACATCACGCCGTGCGCGAGGGCGGTCGCGGTCGTCTCGTCCTCCGGCAGGCCCGGCATGGCCATCACCTCGGCGAAGAACTCCTTCGCCTCCTGGACGACGCCGCGCAGGAACCAGTACCAGCCGAGCGCGGCGCAGATCCGCACGGCCAGCACCCCGTCGCCCGCGGAGATCGCCCAGCGCAGCGCGGTGTGCAGGTTGTCGTGCTCGGCCCTGAGGACGGCCATCCAGCGCAGCTGGTCATGGCGGTACAGGCGCGGCTCGGCCGTCTCGGCCAGCTCGGCGAGGTACTCGGCGTGCGCGCGGCGCACCCGCTCCTCCTCGCCCGCCTCGGCCAGGCGTTCGGCGCCGTACGCCCGGATCGTCTCCAGCATCCGGTAGCGCGGGCCGGAGCCGTCCGCGCCGTCGCCCTCGACGACCAGCAGCGACTTGTCGGCCAGGGCGGCGAGGGCCTCCAGGACGCCGTCCGGGTCGAGCCCCGGCCCGGCGCAGACGCGTTCGGCGCTGGCGAGCGTGGCGCCGCCGGTGAACACCGACAGCCGCCGCCACAGCGCGCGGCCGGCCTCGTCCAGCAGGTCCCAGCTCCACTCGACCATGGCGCGCAGCGTCTGGTGCCGGGGCAGCGCGGTCCGGCTGCCGGTGGCCAGCAGCCGGAAGCGGTCGCCCAGCCGGTCGGCGACCTGGTGCGGAGTCAGCGCGCGCAGCCGTACGGCGGCCAGCTCGATCGCCAGCGGCATCCCGTCCAGGGCGCGGCAGATCCGCACGAGGGACTCCACGTTCGCGGGCGTCACCGCGAATCCCGGGGAGACGGCCGCGGCCCGGTCGGCGAGCAGCCGGACGGCCGGGTTCGCGGCGGCCTCGGCCACCCCGGCGCCGGCGGGCGGCGGCCGCAGCGGCTCCACCGGCCAGAGCGTCTCGCCGGTGATGCCCAGCGGCTCGCGGCTGGTCGCCAGGACGCGGACGCCCGGGCAGCCGGCCAGCACCCGGTCGGCGAGCCGCGCGGCGGCGTCCAGCAGGTGCTCGCAGTTGTCCAGGACCAGCAGCAGCCGCTTGCCCGCCAGCGCGGCGGCGACCCGGTCCAGCGGGTCGCCGGCGTCGCCGACCGTCATCCCGTGCAGCCCCGCGGGGAGCAGCATCGTCTCCCGCAGCCCCAGCGCCGCGAGCACGGCCGGCGGCACCTCGGCCGGGTCGGTGAGCGGGGCCAGCTCGACGAACCACACGCCGTCGGCGGGCGCCGAGCCGTTCGCCGCCAGGCCGTCCGCCGCCGCGAGGTGGCGCTCGGCCGCCTCCAGGGACAGCCGCGTCTTGCCCGCGCCGCCGGGGCCGGTCAGCGTCACCAGGCGCTCCTCGGCGAGCATCTTGCCGACCCGCCGCAGATCGTCGTCGCGGCCGATGAAGCTGGTCAGCCGCGCGCGCAGGTTGCCCGCGGCGGGACGCGGCGGGGGCTCCGGCACGCTCGCCGGCCTGCTCTCCTCCGGCACGGCGGCGGGCGCCCCCGCGGAGCGCGGCGGCAGCAGCGCCGGGTCCTGCCGGAGCACGGCGAGATGCACGCTCTCCAGGTCGGGGGACGGGTCCACGCCGAGCTCCTCGGCGAGCGCGCGCTTGGCCGAGCCGTACTCCGCCAGCGCCTCGGCCTGGCGGCCCGCCCCGTACAGGGCCTTGATCAGCCGGGTCCGGACCGGCTCGCGGAGCGGTTCGGCGGCGGCCAGGGCCTGGAGTTCGGGGATCAGCGCGGCGTACCGGCCGAGCGCGAGGTCGGCGTCGATCCGCTCCTCAAGGGCGGCGCGCCGCAGCCCCTCCAGGCGGGCGGCGGGGCCCTCGGCGAACGGCAGTCCCGCCGCGTCGGCGAGCGCGGGGCCGCGCCAGAGGGCGAGGGCGCCGCGCAGCCCGTCCGCGCGGGCCGCCGGGTCGGGCGTACCGCGCGCGGCGAGCAGCCGGGCCTCGAAGTCGTGGGCGTCGACGGCGGTGCGCGGCAGCACCAGCCGGTACGCGCCGGGCCGCGACTCGACGCGCTCGCGCCCGATCACGGCGCGCAGCCGGGAGACCAGCGACTGGAGGGCGTTGGGGGCGCCGGCCGGGGCCCGGTCCTCCCAGAGGTCGTCGATGATCCGGTCGGCGGGGACCGTCCGGCCCGCCTCCAGCGCCAGCAGGGTCAGCAGGGCGCGCAGGCGTGCGCCGCCGGCCTCGGCCGGGCGGCCGTCCGCGACGATCTCCAGCGGTCCCAGGATGCCGATCCGCACCCCTCGATTGTCCCCCACCCCGGTACGCCCCCGTTCATCCGGAAAGGCGAGCCTCCGGAACAGCGAAGCCCCGACGATCCCATGGACCGCCGGGGCCCCGCATCGGGGTTCCCGTCCCGGGAGGCGCGCTAGATCGTTGATGGGGGTTTGCGGAACCGGTCGCGGGCATGGCGAAGGGCGCCCATGATCAGTGTGTGAAGACAAACCTGGACGCCCTTCTGACCGCACTCTATGTCCATCTGGACGACCATGTCCTGCGCTCGGCCGACCGGCCCCGCCGGCGTGGTCCCGGCAGGGTGCTCAACGACGCCGAACTGGTCTGCGTCGCCAT
>NZ_JBGNUR010000003.1:0-224086 GCF_041951345.1 Actinomadura sp. 21ATH
ACAGGTACAACGCCACCGCGTCGGCCTTGAACTCCTCCGGATAGTGCTTCAGCGCCATCGATGACATCTCTTCCCCTGGACCTCAAGATCCAGTCTCCAAGGTGTCCACATCCAAGGGGGAAGGCCCCGGGTCGGTGGGTTGATCGATCAACGCAGCGAGCCGCGGATCGCGCTGGAGCTGGCGGAGCTGGTGTTCTGTGATTCCTCGGGGCTCAACGCGCTGGTGCGGTTGTGGAAGCGGGCCGCGGCCGCCGACGGGGAGCTGGTGCTGGTGGCGCCGCAGGCCCGGGTGACAGCGGCGCTGAGGCGCACCGGGCTGGACCGCTTCCTGCGTGTCTGCGCCGCCGTCCCCGGCAACGGCGGGACCGGTGCTTCACCGAACGCGCGGTGAGCGGCCCGGCGCCGCCGGGCGGCCGGGTCCGGGCGTGCGTTAGGCGGGTGCGCTGCGGGGCGGGTCGGTGTCCTGCTGCTGCGGGGAGGGTGTGCGGGGCTCGGTCAGCATGGCGGTGAGGGCCTCGGCCACGGGGATGTGGGCGTCCATTTGCAGCAGGTCGAACACCCGCATCGCGCGGGCCTGCAGGGCGGCCACCCGCAAGGCGCTGTGGTGGTGGGGCGGCGTAGGTGTGGGCGTTGACCACGCCGATGCCGGAGCTGTCGATGAAGCCGACCTCGGCCAGATCCAGCACCAGCCGGTCGGCGGGACTGCGGTGGGCGTGCTCGATGTAGGTGGCCAGCGCTGGGGAGGTGGTGGCGTCCACCGCGCCGCTGACGGCGATCACGGTGACGCCGCCGGGCAGGTTCTGATGCGATGCTCCCAGGCTCAAAACCGGACTCTACGGCTTTCCAGGCCGCGCGCCCAGGGTGATCGCGCGCCCGGCGCGATCATGGCCTGGACCAGGGACGGCAGGGCCGTTCCCCGCTTCGATCCGCCCACTGGGCGAGCCCGTCCGGTAGACCCGGGGTCCGGAGGGCGGCGCGGGGCTAGCGTGCCCGCCGCACCTGGAAGCGGGCGGCCGGCTGCCGTGACCCTGGGCATTCAGGGTGCTGCAGCCGGCCGCCGGGAGCGAGTTCGGTGTCAGGCCGGGGTGCGGCGGGCGCATCCACGATCGGCGCGGCATCGCCCCCGCGCCCCGATGCCCGCGCCCCGTTGCCCGCCGGAGTCGTGGCGGCGGCCCCGGGCGCGGGCGAGAATGCGGTCACCCCGCACGCCCGGTCCGGCGCTCGGTGGGGAAGCTCCGGGCCGGGCGGCGGCCAGCTCGGGCGTTGCGCTACGGGCCGTTCATGCCGCCATCGGGCTCGTGAGCAAACCCTGCGTCCGGCCGCGCCGGCGGCTAGGGAGATGAGTCCGGCACCCCACCACCGGCCCGGGGCTCCTTCCGTGGTCGATCAGGACTGCTCCTGGCTGATGTTGACCATCCAGGTGATGCCGAACTGGTCCACGAGCGAGCCGGCCTCATCACCCCACAACTGCTTCTCCAAGGGCAACGTCACGGTGCCGCCGACCGACAGCCTCTCGAAGTAGCCGCGGAGTTCGGCGCCGTCGCCGCCCAGGAAGACCGCAACGTTGTTGCCTGGGGCGTGGGGCATCTCTTGCCGGACGTCCCAACCCATCAGCGTGTAGCCGTCCCGGGTGCGGAGCGTGGCATGCATGATCTTGTCGGCGGATGCGTCCGGCGAGCCGAACTCGGCGTACGTGCCCATCTCCAGTTGGCCGCCCAAGACGTCGTGGTAGAACGTCATCGCCTGCCGCGCGTTCCCGTTGAAAGCCAGGCACGGGTTGAGTTGAGACCCCATCCGATGCTCCTTCGTGTGAGTGAATTGCGAACGGCCAGGACCGCGGCAGCGGGCACCGACGGTTTGTCCGAACCTGGCAGCGCTCGACCGCCGAGGTTCGGCCCGCGGGAACTGCTTGCGCGCCAGACCGTATGGAGTGACCGCTCAGAGGGTCTGAGGGAGTCACTCGTTAAGCCTCCCGGCAATACACGACACCCTGTGTCGTGTATTCCGCAGAACCTTTCGTATGCACTCCGACCGACTGGATTCGCTGGTCCTGTTGCTGCGGCGGCACGGTCGGCTGTCTGCGGTCGCGCCGGCCCGCGAACTGGAGGTATCCACTCGCACTGTGCTGCGCGACATCGAAGCGCTGTCAGCGGCCGGCGTCCCCGGTCTACGCCGAACGCGGCCGCCGGCGCGGCGCATCTCCGGATCGCCCTCCGGATCATCGGGTCGGCTGATCGCCCGGCAGCCACGTCACCCGCTGACAAACGATCACCGGCTCGGGAACCGGCCACCGGCCAGCACGAGCACCCCGGCCCCGCTCACACCAGGCCCATGAACTGCGACTTCAGGATGGACGACCGTCACCGTGACGATGCTTGCGGCGTCGGTGGTGGATGTCTCGCTGGTGCCCGCCATGCCGTCGGAGTCCTACTGTGCAGCGGTGCGTGCCCAGATTGAACGGATCCAGGCCCACAACAACCAGCCCGATACCGCGCCCCGTAGCGAGCGGATCCGGGCCGATGACAACTTGCCGCCCGGGGTGCGCGCACTCGTGCGCGCCCAGACCGAGGGGGACCGGAACGAGTGGGTTCAGGCCCATGGCGACCAGCCTGGCGCATGAAGTCACCGCGCCCGGGAATGCCCTTCGTGGATCCGCCCTTCGACGTCGGCGCACCTCGCCCATGGGGGTTTCATGCCGATCCCACGTCCGGCGGACATCTTCAGAGGGATCCTTCGACGCGCCTGGACAACGCCGCCGCCATCGTGTGAACGGCTGAGGTCGGTCTGGCGGTTGGTCCGCCGGACGGTCGCGCAGGCATGGTCGGACCGGGTGCTGGGGTTGGCGGCGGAGGCGGGATTCTGGGCACTGTTGTCGCTGACCCCGTTGCTGCTGGTGCTGGTGGCCGCCATCGGGTACCTCGCCCCGCTGTTCGGCACGGACGTCGTGGCCGAGGTGGAAGCCCGCATCCTGGCCGGCGCCGAACAGGTTCTCGCGCCGACGGCTGTCGAACATGTCGTCAAGCCGGTGCTGACCGACGTGCTGCGCCACGGTCGCGGCGGGATCGTCTCGATCGGGTTCGCGCTGGCGCTGTGGACCGGGTCCGCCGCAATGAGCACCTACGTCAACGCCATCGCCATCGCCTACGGAATGCGTGACATGCGATCGGCCGTGCGCGCCCGGGCCCTGTCGTTCGCGCTGTATCTGGGCGCACTGGCCACCGGCACGGTCATATTGCCGCTGCTGGTCGCCGCCCCTGGATGGATCACGGCAGCCGCGCCGGACACGGCCGCGCACACGGTCGGACCGGTGGTGCGGTACGGATACTGGCCCTTCCTCATCCTGGTGTGCACCGGGCTGCTGGTGACGCTGTACCACCTCGCCACACCGGTACGCCGCCGCTGGTACCAGGACCTGCCCGGCGCCGTCGTCGCGATGCTGCTGTGGCTTGGCGGCAGCATGGCACTGCGGTTCGTCTTGTCGATCGCCATAACCCACAACGCCACCTACGGAGTGCTGGCCGCGCCCGCCGCCGCTCTGCTGTTCCTGTACGTCACCGCGCTGGCGGTACTGCTCGGAGCCGAACTCAACGCCCAGATCAACGAACAAGATGAAGTGAGGCGACGGGAACCGGTTCCACAGCAGCACCCGCTATGAGCGGTAGAAGGCTGTCTGGAACAGACCGGGCGCCGGCACGGCGGCCTGTTACCTCGCGGCACGAGGCGGCACACGTGGTGGTGATTCTGCGCCGCTGCGTAAGGCCTAACGGTGTCGGTGACCAACCAGCCTCCACCCGCCGGCCCGCCGACGCCGACCGCAGGCGGCGGCCGCGGCCTGCCCGGCCTAACACGCACCCCATGCGAGCGGGTCCGATGACGGCGACGAGGCACCGCCGGCGCCCCCTCCCGTCCGTGACGCCCGATAGAAGCAGCACCGAAAGGGGAACGAACATAGCCGACACCGACCGCGTGATTGGCTTCAGTCATAACCGATCGGGCCCACCGATGCGGTCTCCGCGGGGAACGCCCGGCTCCTGGACGGCTGGGACCGCTCTCACCTCTCGCCGACGTTCCTTGCCCAATGATCAAAACTACTGCCCGAAGTGCCCCTGCACGTGCGGGTGGACCGCCACGTGCGGGAGTGGGTGTGGTGAGGCGTGGGAATGGACGTGGTGACGGCCCCGGAGGGACTGGATGGACGGTCTTGCGCACGATCGGCCGGGCACGGTGCACGCAGGTCTGGTCGAGGCGATGAACCCGGGGGTTCTGGCCACCGACGGGTCCGGCCGTATCACGGCGTGGAATCCGCGGGCCCAGGCCATCCTCGGGTACACCCGGGACGACGTGCTGGGGTGGCGGCTGCACAGGCTCCTGCACCCGGACGACGAGGGCGGCACCCCGCCGGAGCGGGAGCGCCGCCTCATGCGCGTGCTTCGCACCGGTGTCCCCGATCACGCGGACAGCGTGAGATTCCTCCATCAGGACGGTCGGCCGGTGATGTGCTCCTGGTCCTCGGCACCGATCTACGCCGGCGACCGGGATGGGAAGGGGCGCGATCCGGGACCGATGGCCGGGGCCGTCATCGTCTTCCAGGACACCGCCGACCTGCTGGCGGTCGAACGCGAACGCCGTGACCGGACGGCGCAGGTGCAGCGTGCCAACACCAGGCTGGCGCTGGTGGCCGAGATCACCACGGTGCTGTCGTCCACGCTGAACGAGACCGAGGCGCTGCGGCGGCTGGTCCGGCTCGTGGTACCCGCGCTCGGGGACTGGGCCGAGGTCGACCTGCTGCGTCCCGACGGCGGCCTGGAGCCGGTCGCCGGAACGCACCGTGACCTTTCCGCCGACGGCGCCGCATGCCTGGATGAACCGACGGCGGTACTTCCGCGCACACCCCGTGATCGGCTGGCCCAAGTGCTGCGCAGCGGTACGACCCTGGTCGTCAACGGCCGAGCCGACGTCCGTGGCGACGAGCCGGCGGCCGCGGCCAAGCGGGAGTTCCTGCGCGTCATGGACGCCCACAGCGCGATCGTCACCCCGCTGGCCGCCCGGGGTGAGGTCTACGGCGCGCTGGCGCTGGGGCGTTCCCGTCCCGGGCAGGATTACGGGCCCGAGGACAGGCTCGTGGTCGAGGACATCGCGCGCCGCACCGGCCTGGTCCTGGCCAACGCACGCCTGTTCGCCGCGCAGCGCAACACGGCCGAGGCGATGCAGCGCAGCCTGCTCACGCCCCTGCCGCAACCGGGTCTTCTGCAACTCCAGGCCCGCTACGTGCCGGCGGCGCGAGCCGGCTGGGTCGGCGGCGACTGGTATGACGCCTTCTCGCTGTCCAACGGCACCACCGGCCTGGTGATCGGTGACATCGTGGGCCATGACCTGCGCGCGGCGGCCCGGATGGCCCAGGTCCGCAACATGCTCAGAGCCCTGGCGTGGGACCTGGACGGGCCTCCCAGCAGTGTGCTGGAGCGTCTGGACGGTGTCATGGCGGCCGTCAGCGACGCGGAGATGGCCACCGCCGTGTTCGCCAGGATCGAGCGATCGGCCGCCGGGATCTGGAACCTGCGCTGGTGCAACGCCGGGCATCCCCCGCCACTGCTGATCACCCGCGCCGGCGGGACGCGGTTCCTGGACGAGCACGGGATGCTGCTCGGCAACCCCGAACTCACCGGCACAAGGCCCGACACCGTCCGAGCGCTCCCGCCGTACTCCACCGTCCTGCTCTATACCGACGGCCTCATCGAGACCCGCGGCACCGACCTGACCGACCGTCTCACCGGTCTGCGTCACCAGAGCGCCCGCCTCTCCCGGCTTCCCCTTCACCACCTGTGCGACCGGCTCCTTGAACGGATGGAGCCCAGCGGGGAGGACGATGTGGCCCTCCTCGCCGTCCGCATCCCCGGCTGACCGCGCCCAACGATCACCGCGCGGACCGCCGGGTCCTCCGGCCGCCGAGCACGAACGCCGGACGTCTACAGCGGTTCGCTGACCCAGCGCCAGGTGCCGTCTTCGTCGCGTGCGCTCACCAGGTGCGGATCGTTGGAGTCGGCGAGTTCGGCGATCGTCCGGACCAACCGGCGATGGAACTCGGCGGGCGGATGGTCGCCCGCCGAGCCCTCCAGGAGGGTCACGCTGAGCTTGGCGTCGTCGCGGAGCTGCGCGGTCAGCCGGCCGGTCCTGTCCACGCGCGGCATCACGATCGCGTCGGCGCGGACCAGGTCGCAGCCGCCGCCGGCCGCGACCCACACCTCG
Source organism: Actinomadura sp. 21ATH (assembly GCF_041951345.1). Classification (NCBI taxonomy): domain Bacteria; kingdom Bacillati; phylum Actinomycetota; class Actinomycetes; order Streptosporangiales; family Thermomonosporaceae; genus Actinomadura; species Actinomadura sp. 21ATH. The sequence continues at coordinate 6,247 of NZ_JBGNUR010000003.1, forward strand.
GGCACCGTTCCTGCCTCGGCACCACTGACGCCGACCATCTCTGGGAGGCGCAAACCCGCGGCGTCGCGCGCTGAACCGCAAGCCGGCCCCACGGCTTCGGGACCGGCCGAACCATGCGGCACCTGCGCGCGGTCGCCGAAGGCAAGGATCGCGTCGTTATGTCAGCTTGTCGTTCAACGTCTGGGCGGATCGCCCTTCAGCATCGACGTGACCACCAGCCATCCTCGCCTGGGGCCAACGGGTCGGGATGGCTTCCCGCGCGATAGCGATCATCGAGTGGCTCCACCAAGCGACGCAGCTCACGAGCTGGTCGCGCGGGAAGTGCATGGAGAGCAAGTTCCAGGGTCGCTCGCTGTTCGTTTCGGTGGACCGGAAGGCACAGTTCACACCCGCAGCCACCCGTCAGGGCCCGGCCGAGGCGATGGGCCGCCAACGACCACCAGCGCAGGGCATCGGCGATGGCGCCAGGCCACAGCCGATCGTGCTCCAGCCGGGCGATCGCCGCGGTCAATGCGTTGGAGGCGCGGGGAAGATTCGAGGTTGGAGCCAGAAGGTGTCCGCGCATATGTGAGGCGCTGGAGGCCCGGACACGGGAAGGCCGCCTACGCGGCATCGTCCTTTCGGAGCAGCTTCATGATCCTCATCATGCCATCCGGCACTGAACTGCGCATACATCGTGTTTTGCTTGATGGCGGACATTTTGGTGACAGTGGGCTGTGGCGGTCGAGGCATCTCGTCGCCGGACGGCCGTCGTCTCATTCTTGGGCTGGATGAGTCCATCGAGAACGGGAGACGACGGCCGTGGACTCCACTGTGACAGCCGTTCGCTCGGGCGCCACCGGTGTTCCTGTTGGAGGGCCTGCCGATCGAGGTACTGGGCAGGATGCGCTCGGACCGGGGCTGCGCCGCACCGCCCCTTCGCGCACCGAGTTCCTGCTGGCCAACCCGCTGGGCGGACGTCCGCCCAAGCACGGCGGCAAGTTCGTCTTCGGCGATCCCGCGACCTGGGGCGCCCCGCACGCCCAGACCACCACGCCCGGCACCGCCATCACCTGGGATCGGCTGCGTCCCCGGCTGACCCGAGGCTCGACCTGGGAACACCTGCCCGGCCGGCTACCGGTCATCTCCGGGACGGTGATCCGGCTCCAGGTCGAGCACCTGCCCACCGGCGGCGCCCAAGCCATCTGGCTGTGGTGGTCGGGGACCGACGCCACCGAGCACGACGTCGACCGGCTCTGGATTGCGTTCCTGGGCCGCTTCGGCCTGGAGCACGACTTCCGCCTGCTGAACCAGACGCTGGGCTGGAACAGCCCGCGCCTGCGCTCCTCGGCGGCCGCCGACCGCTGGACCTGGCTGATCCTGCCGCCCACGCCCACTGCGCCTGGCACGCAGGCTCGCCCGCGATCTGCGGCGGCCCTGGGAACGCCCGCTGCGACCCTACCGACTCACCCCCGCCCGCGTTCGCCGCGGGTTTCGGCACCCGCCCAAGGCGACCGCATTCCGCGCCCACTGGCGTCCCGGTGGACGGTCGGCCCGGTGCCCGTCCCGGTGGACGAGGGGCACGGTGCTGGAGGTGACCGGCAGCGGGCTGCGATCGGCGTTGTTTCTTGTGTCGTGAGGGCCGTTCGGCTTCGCGGTCGGGGTACTCAGTCGGCGTCGAGGCGGTCGGGGTCGGTGGCGAGTGATTCCCAGAAGTCGACGTAGGCCTGCTCGTGCATGATTCCGAGCTTGAGGATCCGGGCCCGCGACACCAGTCGCGCGTCGTCCGACGGGTCGAGCTCGGCGCGCAGCGAGCGGTAGACCTCAAGCCAGTAGCGGTGTTGTGTCGCCTGTTCGCGGGCGAGCGCCACCACGTCGGCGGGATCGCCGAGGTCGGCGAAGAACAGCTTGAGCTGCGAGGGATCACGGGTCTCCGGCTCGGAGGCGTGCGGGTCGCCCAGCCACTCGCGCAGCGCCGTCCGACCGGCGTCGGTGAGGTGAAAGACGCGACGGCGGCGCCCGGTCCGCTCGGCCTCCTCCCGCAGCAGTCCCAGCTCGGCCAGCCGCACCGGGATCCGATAGAGCTGCGCGTGCGGGATCGGCCAGAAGTACTCGACCGATTCCTCCACCCTGCCCTTCAGCTCGTAGGGCGTCATCGGGCCGTGACGCGCGATCAGCCCCAGCACCACGTACCCGGGTGAGTTCAGCTCGGTCACACCCACCATCCCTCCCTTGACACCGTCCCAATGAGACTATAGCGTCCATCTCATCGCGACCGTATCAGTGAGATGATCCGGAAAGGGTCAAGTGATGACCATCGACCTGCAGTCCACGGATGTACGGGAGATCGGCGCCCGGATGTTCGACCTCTGGTCCGCGATGTGGAACGGCGACCAGGGTCTGGCCGACCAGATCATGGCGCCGGAGTTCCGGCTCCGGTACGCCCAGCCGGGCGCCGATGAGTTCGACGGCATCCGGCGCCGCGATCAGCTGACCGAGAAGATCGAGGGGTTCCGCCGGGAACGTTCCGGGCTGAGTTTCGCCGCCGAAGGCGAGGCCGTCGTGGACCTGGAGCTGCGCGACGGGCTCCCGAACGGCAAGATCGCCCGCCCCTACCTGGCGTGCTTCACCGACGAGACCGGGCGTGATCTGCGCATTAGCGGGATCGACATGCTCCGCATCGAGAACGGTCTCATCGCCGAGGTCTGGTCGGTCTCCGGCGGCCGCTCTGGACGGGCCTTCTGGAGCGACTGACGGGCCGCGGCGACCCGGGCCGCTCGTCGAGGCCCGCTCCCGCTGATTCTTGCGAAGCCGCGGCCCGACGGCACGGGTGCGCGTCGGCGATGACCGGCTGGAGCGGCTGCGTGTCAGGAGTGGGCCGCCGGGGCGGTCCACTCCTGACACTTGCCAGGCCGGTTAAACCGTTGCCACCGATTGGATGGCGGGTGTCCGCAGGACGCGGTGTGCGGTGCCGAGCAGGGCGGTCAGGGTCACGGCCGCGGCCACGCCCGCGGTGCCGGCACAGATGCCCCATTGCGGATCGGGCAGCAGGGTGCTGTTCTTGGCGATGCTCATCGGCAGGACGGTGGTCATGGCGGCGATCGTGCCGAACGCCACGCCCGCGATGGTGAGCACCGTCCCCTCCAGGAGGATCATGCCGAGGACCTGCCGGTGAGTCGCGCCTGCCAGGCGCTGCTGGCCCAGTTCCCGGCGGCGGTGGGTGGTGGAGGCGATCAGTGTGTTGATCAGCATGATGCAGGCGAAGGCGACGATCGAGCCGATGACCACGAAGTTCAGTGTCCGGACGGCGTCGTCGTCGGCGGTCTTCATTCCGGCGGTGGTGTTGGCGTGGTTCTGGATGACCTGCATCCACAGGGTGCCCACCGCGATGCCGACGAACAGGATCACGGGGGTCAGCGCGGACGCCGACTGGGCGATGCGGCGGCGCAGGTTGAGGACCGCCAGGTAGCCGCCGGCGCCGCCGTAGCGCAGGACGGGCCGGGTCAGCAGCGCGTTGGACCAGCGCACCAGGACCGGGGCGAAGCAGGCCATGCCGATGGCGAACAGGACGTCCGCGGAGCCGGCGAACTGCATGGCGTTCAGTCCCTCGGGGCCGGCGAAGGAGCCCATCACGGCCAGTTGAACGCCCAGTCCCAGGAACACCACACCGACGATGGCGCGGATCTTGCCCATCCGCGCGCCGTCCTGTTTGGGGCCGGCCGCGCTGCCCAGGGCCTGCACCACCCGCATGTGGGCCACGCGGCGCGAGGTCAGCGCGGCGGCGGCCAGGGCGGCCAGGACGGTGACGCCAAGGCCCAGGAGCGGGGCCACCGGCCCGAAGGCGTAGTCCACGCCGGTGTCGACCTGGCCGCCGTTGCGCATCAGCGCCAGCAGTCCGTGGCCGGCCTGCGCTCCGACCGGGATCGCCAGCATTGCGCCTGTGAGCGCCACGAGTGCGGCCTCGGCAAGGATCATGCGGCGCAGCTGGGCGGGGGTGGCGCCGGCGCTCTTGAGCAGGGCCATCTCGGTGGTCCGCTGGTTCACCGACAGCGCCATCGTGGAGGTGACGGCGAAGGCGACCAGGAACAGCCCCCAGCCGCCGACCACGGTGGCCATGGTGATCAGTTTCTCCTGGTCGGTGCCGGACACGGTGCCGGCGGCCGCGGTGTCGGCCAGTGACCCGAAGGCGATCACCAGCACCGCGCCGAGGAAGACCGCCAGGAAGGTGGCGGCGAAGGCGCCGGTACGCCGCCGCAGCGACCGCAGGGCCAGCCCGAGCATGATCAGAACCCCTCTCCGCCGCGGCCGGCCGTGGCGAGGGCGCCGGCGATTTCGGTGTCACGGTGCTGCCGTGCCGTGGAGTCACCGAGGCGGGTCAGCCGTTCGGCCACCGCCTGGGCGGTCGGGTTGGACATGCGCCCGGCCAGCCGGCCGTCGGCCAGGAACACCACGGCGTCGGCGTAGGAGGCGGCCACCGGGTCGTGGGTCACCATCACCAGCGTTCGCCCGAAGGCGCGTACCGACTCCTGCAGCAGTTCCAGCACCTGGCGGGCGCTGTGGCTGTCGAGTGCACCGGTCGGTTCGTCGGCGAAGATCACGCTCGGTTCGCTGACCAGTGCCCGGGCGATGGCGACCCGCTGCTGCTGGCCGCCCGACAGCTGGCTGGGCAGGTGGTCGAGCCGCTGTCCCAGGCCCACCCGTTCCAGGACGGCGCGGGCACGCGCCCGGTCGGTCCGCCGTCCGGCCAGCTTCAGCGGGAGGGTGGTGTTCTCCATGACCGTGAGCGTGGGCAGCAGGTTGAACTGCTGGAAGATGAAGCCGATCCGCTGCCTGCGGAACCTGGTCAGCGCCGCCTCGCTCTTGCCGCCCAGCTCCAGGCCGTCCACGAAGACCCGGCCGGTATCGGGCTGATCCAGCCCGGCCGCGCAGTTGAGCAGGGTGCTCTTTCCCGATCCCGACGGGCCCATCACCGCGGTGAAGGTGCCGCGCGGCAGCGCCAGCGACACCGCGTCCAGCGCGGTCACCCGAGCGTCCTCATCGCCGTGTGCCTTGCCCACCTCCACCAGCCGCAGGGCCTCGACGCTCTCGTGGCCGATGCTGTGGGTGTTCAGTGTCTGTGTCATGTGAGCACTGTTCATGACGGCGCCTACCGCGGGCTTACAACGGGCTGACCGTCGCTGACGATGTGCCCAGTTCGGCCAGTGCCGCCTCGGCCGTCCTCGACGCGCCCCGCTGTCTGACCTCGGCGAACCTCAGGGCCCCGATCAGGTCCCGCACGCCGGCCGCCGTACGCGCCGCGCCCGCTTGCGCCGCCGGTTCCGCGCCGCGAACCGCATCGCTCAGCCCCAGCACGAACGCCGCCCGCTCACCGTCGCCGGCCAGCAGGGCCGCACCGGCCAGCCCCTCGACCGCATCGGCTGCCGCACCGAGGTCGCCGGCGCGCAGGGCCACCTCCAGCGCCTCGCGGTGCCTGGCCTGCGCCGCCTCCACGTCCTGCTCGGCCTCGGCCACCCGGCCCAGGCCCATCAGCGCACGCATCCGGGTGCCGGTCGCGGAGGCGTGTTCGGGTACCGCGTCGTACAAGGCCATCTCGAACAGCCGGCGGGCGGCGGTCAGGTCTCCCTCCAGGCGGGCGGCCTCACCGAGCCCGCAGCGGGCCGCGCCCAGTTCCTCGCGCAGTCCGTTGCGCCGGGCCACCGACTCGGCCCAGGCGAACTCGGCGCGTGCACCGTTGAGGTCCCCGGTGCGCAGCAAGGCGGCACCCCGGTTGCAGCGCATGGTCACCGCCGCCGGCATCGCGTCCAGTTCGCGGGCCGCCGCGATGCCCTCGGCCCACAGCTCCAACGCCTCCCCGTGCCGCCCGCGCCGTGCCGCCAGCATCGCCGCGGCATCGAGCGCCTTGGCCGCCCCGATCCGGTCCCCGAGGGTGCGGAAACCGCGCAGCGCGGCCTGGAACTCGCGTTCGGCCGCGTCCTGCGGCCCCCCGGTGCGCAAAGCCGCGTAGCCGCTTCCTATCCGTCGCAGTGCCTGCGACCACGGGTCGGTGCCGACCTGCGTGTGCGGGCGCCGGCGGCTGGCTTCGGTCGGCCCGGCGGTCATCGCCCACAGGAAGGTGAGGTACGGATATCGCGGCGGCTCGGTCCGGCCGTCCATGACGGTCATGGCCTGCCGCCACCATGCGGACCGCTCCGGGGTGTCGCCGCCCTGGCCGTGGGCGTTCAGCACGCACAGGACGTACTCATCGGCCAGCCCGTCGGGCACCTGCCGGCCGGCCGCACGCAGTATCTCCTCCGCCAGCGGCGCGACCTCCCCGCGCAGCCCGCGCAGAAACCAGTATCCGCTGAGCAGGCCGGCCAGGCGCAGTGCCCGGCGGGGTGCCGCGGGAAGGGAACGGCGAAGCGCGGCCAGAAGGTTGGGGTGCTCGGCATCCAGCAACCTCAGCCACTCCAACTGCCGAGAGCCGCGCAAGTGCGGCTCGGCTTCGGCCGCCAGCCGCAGACACCATCGCGCATGAGCGGCCTCCACCCGGGCCTGCTCGCCGGACTCGGCGAGCCGCTCCGCGCAGAAATCCCGGACGGTCTGCAGCATCCGGTACCGGCCGACGGCGTCCACCTCCACCAGCGACTTGTCGACCAGCCTGACCAGCGCGTCGGCCGGGTCGTCCAGGTCGTCGCAGGCGCAGACCTCCACCACCGCGCTCAGCGGGGCGCCGCCCACGAACACCGCCAGCCGCCGGGCCAGCGCGCGCTCCTGGTCCGCCAGCAGGTCCCAGCTCCACTCCACCACCGCGCGCAGCGTGCGGTGGCGGGGCGCCGCCGTCCGCTCCCCGCGCTCCAGCAGCCGGAACCGGTCGTCCAGGCGGGCCTCCACCTCGGCCAGCGGCAGCGAGCGCAGCCGCGCGGCGGCCAGTTCCAGCGCCAGCGGCAACCCGTCCAGCCTGGCGCAGATCCGCAGCACCGGCCCCAGTTCGGCCTCCCCCAGGCGGAAGGCGGGCTGGACCGCCGCCGCCCGGTCGGTGAACAGCCGGACCGCCGCGAAACCGAGCGCCTCCTGAGCAGAGAGCTCGTCGGCCTCACCGCCGGCCGGGGTCTCCAGCGGGGCCAGCGGCCACAGCATCTCCCCGGTGATGCCCAGCGCCTCCCGGCTGGTGACCAGGACCCGCACCTGCCGACATCCCTCCAGCAACCGCTGCACCACCACAGCCGCTTCGTCCACCACATGCTCGCAGTTGTCCAGGATCAGCAGCGCCTCCCGTTCGTCCAGGGCGGTGAGCAGCCGTCCGATCGGATCGGGCCGCGCTCTGTCGCCGTCCTTCAGGCGTCCCACGCCGTGCAGGTCCAAGGCGCCGGCCACCGCCTCGGCGACCCCGCCGCCGGTCCCGCCGGCGTCCACGACCGCGAGGTTGACGAACCGCGCCTCGGCGACGGTCCGCTGCACCGCCCGCTCGGCCAGTTCCAGCGCCAGCCGGGTCTTTCCCACCCCGCCCGGGCCCACCAGCGTCACCAGCCGTCTCGCGGCCAGCAGCTGATCCACCTGCGCCAACTCCGTCCGCCGGCCCACGAAGCCGCTCACGCGCGCGGGTAGCCCGGACAGAGCCGAGGCGCGCTCGGGTGCCGGGCGCACCTCTCCCCGCAACACCGCGAGGTGTGCCTGCGTCAGCTCCGCCGACGGGTCGGTCCCCAGTTCCTCGGCCAGCACACGCCGCGCATCCTCGAACTCCGCGAGCGCTTCGGCCTGACGTCCCGCCCCGGCCAGCGCCCGCATCAGCTGCCCCCGCAACCGCTCGCGCAGCGGATGCTCGGCCGCCGCCTCCTGCAGCCGTGCCACCACCGCCGCGTACCGGCCCAGCTTCAGCTCCGCCTCCGCCAGGTCCTCCAGCGCGGCCAGGCGCTGCTCGGCCATCCGCGCGGCCTGGGCGGCGGCGAACGGCGCCTCGGCCAGATCGGCGAGCGCGGCCCCCTGCCAGAGTCTGACCGCCTCGTGCAGCAGCGCCGCGGCGTGCGTGGGTTCTCCCGCGTCCAGCGATCGCCTGCCGTCGCGCGCCAAGCGCGCGAAGCGATGCACGTCCACCCGCTCCGGATCGACCGCCAGCCGGTAACCCGCGCCGCTCATCTCGATCGGCGCCGCGACCCCGGCCGCTCGCAGCCCGCGGCGCAGCCGCGACACCTGCGCCTGAAGGGCGTTGACGACGCCGTCGGGCGGCGCGGTGCCGTACACGCCGTCGATCAGCTGCCCGGTACCGACCACCCGGTCGGAGTTCAGCGCCAGCAAGGCGAGCAGTGATCGGGGGCGCAGCCCCCGACGTGCACCGCCGCGCCTTCACCGGACCGCACCTCAAGCGTGCCCAGCAGCCTTATCCACATGGCCGACCGCCCCCTACGGCACTGCTGCCGGCCCGGCGATCGATGCGGCGGTCGGCCACGAACTCGGAAGAGCGCGCCGACTGCCCGCTGGCAGGCGCGAGACCGGCGTACGGCAGCTCGGCCAGGACGGACCAGCCCGCCCCGTCCCCCGCCCGCCCTGCCCGAAGCGTGCCGCCGAGCAGCGTCACACGCTCGCGCATCCCGGCCAGGCCGTGGCCGCCGCCGCGCGGGGCTCGGAGCGCCATCCGGGCCCCATCGTCGACGACCGCCACCGTCAGCGCAGCGGGCCCGTAGGCGATCTCGACGGTGACACGTGCTCCAGGCGCGTACCGGACAGCGTTGCTCAAGGACTCCTGAACGACTCGGAACGCCGCCAGTTCCACGCCGACGTCCACAGGCCGCGGAGCCCCGACCACGGAGACGGACACCCGCAGGCCGACACCGCGGGCAGCGCCCACGAGCTCGGCCACATCGCCCAGCCCGGGCCCCGGGACGCCTTCGACGCCCTGGCCGCCGTCCCGCAGCGCCCCGACGATCCGGCGGGTCTCAGCGAGCGCCGCACGCGCGGCGTCCCGCACCACCTCCAGAACCTCACTGGCCGCATCCGGCAGTCCAGGCATTCCCACCAGTGCCGCCTCGGCGCGCACCGCCGTCAGCGACATGTGGTGCGCGAGGACGTCGTGCAGTTCCCGGGCGATACGGGCGCGCTCCTCCAGCACCGCCTGCCCGACCAGCTCACGGCAGTGCTCCTCGTACCCGCCCGGCCCCGGTGCCGATCTCGTGCACGCCTGAGAAACCTTCACAGCAGCCCTCTCCGCCTCAAGCGCGGAACCACCCGCAGGACCCCTCACCGCCCCGGCCCCCACAACGACGGAACGGGCCTGCAGCAGGTTTCAGGCAGAGCGCCACCGCGGTCGGCGACGGATCGACGGCATCTCATGACGATCGGAATCTCCTTTGTCGGCGACGCGGCCCAGGCCGTGCGTCATGCCGAACCGAACCAATGACACGGCACGGGCCGTGCCGCAGAGTCAGCGTCGCCGACGCACCCGGTCACTGTCAACACGGCCCGTGCCGTTCCATTAGGGTGCGCTCATGACCGACCATCGCGCCGCCAGGGCCGCCAACCGAACTGAAACGATCTTGCGAGCCACGCTCGACCTGGCCCAGGAGGGCGGCTACGCCAAGCTCAGCATCGAGGCGGTCGCCGCCCGGGCCGGCGTCGGCAAACACACCATCTACCGCCGCTGGCCCTCCAAAGGCCTGCTGTTCCTGGACGCGGTCCTCAGCCTCAACACCCAGAGCCTGGCGCACCCCGACACCGGCGACATCGTGGCCGACCTCCGCGAGGTCATCACCAGAGTCGTCGACCTCCTGGGCCGGCCACCCTGGGATTCCCTCTACCGCGACCTGATCGGCGAGGCACAGCACGATCCCGAAGTCGCCGACGCACACAAGCAGCGCTTCATCGAGCCCCAGACCGCCGACACCCGGGCCCGCCTCGAAGCCGCCAGGGACCAGGGGCAACTCGCGGCCGACTTCGACCTGGACCTGGCGATGGAGATCCTGTCGGGCCCGCTGTACTACAGATTCCTGATCACCGGGGAACCCCTCACGCACGCCTACGTCGACCGCGTACTCCAGATGCTCTTCACCGGTCTCGGCCCCAAACCGTAAGCCGCCGCGGGGCCGCGTTAGCCGGCGTGGACGCGGCGGGGCCGCTCGGGGGCGCGAGGCGGACAGGGTTGCGCCGCGCTGGACCGGGCAGTCTGTGCGGCATGTATCAGCAACCGGTCACCGCCGACGATGTGGCGGCGGCCCTTGCGGTCTCGGCCGGGCTGCGCGAGGCGACACGGGACACGTTGCGCCGCGCCGCCGAGGCCTGTGCGCAGAGCCGGCGGCTACGGCGGCAGGCGGCCCAGACCCGCGCCCTGGCCCGCCGACTCCGCTAGCGCCGTTCTCGGCGGGCCGAGGGCGAGCAGAGGCGGGGCCGGTCGCCCCAGGCAGGGGGCCGGTGCGAGGCGTCGCGTCAGGGGCACAACGCATGGGGCGACGCAGCGGACGCCACTCCTGATGCTGAGCGCCGGTCCAGTTCCATCAGCAGGTTGCGGGCTTGCTGGGCCGCCCACGCCCCCGACGGGTGCGCGGTCACGCCGGCCAGGTGGACGCGGCGATGATCGAGTGGGTGTGGGCTGTCAGGAACCGGCGTCGGCTCGGCCCGGCTCGCGCGGGCGCGGGGTCGATGCCGCCGTCCTTGAGGATTGCCCGTACCGTCGAGGGCGCCACCCGGTAGCCCACGCCGACCAGTTCACCCGTGGATGCGCCGATAGTCCCAGGTGGGATTATCACGCGCCTTCCAGCACCAGCCTGCGGACACCGGCCGCGGTGCGGGGGCGTCCCGGCCGCCGGTGCGGGAAGTCCAGCGGCGCTGCGCCAGGCGGGCGTGCCAGCGCAGCACCGTGCGCGGCGAGACAAACAATCGCAGCCACCGACGATCGCCAGCGGGCATCAGCCGGGCCAGCGCCGAGATCACCGCTCGATCCGCCCAGGAGGGGCGCGGCCACTTCACCTGCCGCCGCAGCACCGCCACCTGATGCCGCAACACCAGGATCTCAGCGTCCTTGGCCGCATCCGACCAGGCCAGCAGCATCAACCAGCCGAGCACCCGCACCACCACGAGATACACCAGACGTAGCACCACAACCACCCGTAGTACCCACCCTCGTGGAGCCCGCGGCCGACAACCAGACGAGCAGGGCCTTCGCAGGTCAAGCTCGATGACACAGTTCTCGGCACCGGCACGCGACCGGCGGCATGGATCCCGACCGACTGTCGTTCACCGACACTCTGCGCGCCGTGCGCCGCAGCGTCACCACCGCACCGGGGTCTTTTCCCCTGAGCTGCTGATCGGCGCCCTGACGCGGCTCCGCGACGACCTGCTGCCGCCACGGCGGCTGCGCAGCAGCCCCGCACGTCAAACGCAAGATGTCCAACTATCGACTCAACCGCGCCCAACGCCACCACTGGCCGCCCCAACCAACCTCGACCGAGCCCAACCTCATCCACCTGCCCTGACCAAAGACAACGGCATTTGGCCCTAGCCGGCCAGCCGCCGTTCTGTGGCCGTCAGGTACTCCCGCAGTGTCCGCCGGGACTGGACGAGCGTGTCGATCTGCTCGTCCAGTCCGGCGATGCGCGCCCGTAGCAGGTCCAGGGTCTCCGGGCAGGGCTTCAGGTCGGGGGCCGCGCCGGTGACGCACGGTTGGAGGTACCCGATCTCTTGGGTCGACAGCCCGGCGTCGAGCAGTCTTCTGATCTGGGCCACGGTCAGCACGGCGTCGTCGCCGTACTCGCGGTAGCCGTTGTCGCCGCGGTCGGGCGCCAGCAGGCCCTGCGCCTCGTAGTACCGCAGTTGGTGCGGGTTCACCCCGGTCCGCCGGCTCAGCTCCCCGATCAGCACGCCGATTCCCCCTTGACCTTCATACCGGTGTGAACGTTGACGATTGTGCCAGCGATCAGAGAAGGGGAACATGATGCACACCGGCACACCCGTCACGGTTCTGGGTCTCGGACTGATGGGCGGCGCCCTCGCCGGGGCGTTCCTGCGCGCGGGACATCCGACGACCGTGTGGAACCGCACGACGGCCAAGGCCGACGACCTCGTGGGTCGGGGCGCGACGCTCGCCGGGTCTCCGGCGGCCGCGATCGCGGCGGCCCCGCTCGTGGTGGTCTGCGTATCGGACTACGACGCCGTGGCCGAGGTCCTTGACGGGCCGCTCGATGGTCGGGTCGTGGTGAACCTGACCTCGGGCACGCCCTCGCGCGCCAGAGCGCTCGCCGGGGAGGTGGCGCGCCGCGGCGGCGGCTACCTCGACGGTGGGATCATGGCCGTCCCGGAGGCCGTCGGCACGGCCGGGGCCGTGCTCGCCTACAGCGGGCCGCGGCCGCTGTACGAGGCCCACGCGTCCACGCTGGGCAGTCTCGGTACGGGCCTCCACCTCGGTGAGGACCCCGGACTGTCGGCCACGCACGAAATGGCCACGCTCGTCCTCATGTGGGGCATGCTCAACGGCTTCCTCAACGGAGCCGCGATCCTCGGCGCGGCCGGTGTGTCCGCCTCGGCGTACCTGCCCATCGCACAGACGGCGATCGGCACGGTGGCCGGCTGGCTGCCGGGCTACGCGAGGCAGGCCGACGACGGCAGCTACCCGGCCGACGACGGCACCATCGACACCCACCTGGCGGCGATGACGCACGTAGTGGAGGAGAGCGAGTCGCTCGGCGTCAACGCCGAGCTGCCGAGGCTCGTCAAGGCACTGGCCGAGCGGGCGGCGACCGCCGGTCACGGCGCCAGCGGGTATGCGGCGCTGGTGGAGCAGTTCCGCAAGCCATGAGCCGCGCGGTGCCGGCCAGACCGAGCTGTAGCCGGTTTGCGCAGCTCTTAGCCTTATGAGTATGGGGAATTGATGGGTCTCCCCGGGCGCCTTTGGCGGGAACCAGGCAGGGAAGACCGCGCTCCGGGAGGCGGAAGCGGTCTTCCCGGCTGGGATCGATCAGCTCACCGTACGAGTGATCTTGATGCCTGGATCGACCTTGAACTCGGCGGTGAGGGTGACGATCTCGCTCGCGCTCACCCCCGGACAGCCGGTGGAGCCGTCCTGGTTGGCGTCGGTGAACGGCGTGGCGGCCGCGCTGGTGTATCTCAAAGTGTGGCTGCTGTTGTTGTAGCTCGCTGTGATGGAGTTGAGGGAGAACCTGCAGTCGGGCGCCAAGATCGAAACGCCGTACGGGGAGCTCTTGGTGCCCGTGAGGGTCGTGGTGCCGGTGGCGGAGTCGTGACCGGTGGCGGTGTAGTAGAAGCGGCCGACGCCGGTGCTCGTGGTCCCGGTCAGAAGAGCCGGAGTGCCGTCGGGACGGACGCAGGGCGGGCTGGCGCCTACGGACAGGGTTTCGCTTACCGCCAGTACCGGCTTGGGGTCGGTGGTGGTCTTGCTTGCCATATCGCCCCAGGTCTGGACTTTGGAACAGGTGAGCAGGACCATGCCCGCCTTGTTCTTGATGGTCACTGACCCCGTCGACAAGGCGTTGAACCGTCCGTCGGCCGCAGGGTTGACGACCTTCCAGGTGGTGGTGGCAGCGTGCGCGGGGAACGCCGGCACGGTGAGCGCCAAGGGCATCGCAGCGGTCGCGGTCGTCGCGGCGAGGGCAAGAGTCCGGGTGGGGGGACGGGAGAGGGAGAGACGCATGGGGGTGGCAGGCCTCCTTCTGCCCGCCGGACGCCGCCGGCGGAAGATTCACTTGTTCGCGGAGTCAACGTAACCCGCCGCCATCGCCAAGATCAACGATTGGACCGGACTGAACCATGCGCAGGTCGCCGCTCTCGCAGGCGGGAGTTGGGCGGCTCGCCGCAACGGCCTCGTCCACCGAACCGGCGAGCACCGCGCCCTCGGCGACGAGTCGGCCGGCCTTCGCCGCCGTACGGTTCCACACGGTCGTGGAGCGGCCGTCGCGCAGGAACGCTCCGGCGAGCGCCTGCCCCATCGGTCCCAGGCCGATGACCGTGAACGGTGCACGGCCGTCCTTGCGGTCGGGCATGTTCACTACGGAGAGTTCATCAACGTTCACCCCGGTATGAAGGTCAAGCCGAAGCCCGCGAGGGGCGCGGGGCGGGTGGAACGTTGACCGAGTGGAACGCCGGGCGCGGGCCCTGGGACGGCACTGTCTGGAGGAGCCTGAGCGCACCGCCCGGCCCGACCGCGAAGGTGTTGACGATGCTGTCGGTGAAGTCGCTGACGTACACGCGCCGTCCGCCGGGGGCGAACCCGATGCCGATGGGGCTGGACATGCTGGTCCGCGGCACGGTCTCGGTGAGGCCGCCGTCGTCCCCGATCGCGAACCCCAGCACCTGGCCGGGGACCGCGTCGGGACCGTCCCCGACCCCGACCGCGGCCACGTAGAGCCGGTGCCCGTCCGGGCTGATCGCGGCCCCCTCGGGAAAGTCGCCGCCGGGCATCGGCGAGCCGGGCACGGGCCTCAGAGCGCCGCTCGCGGCGATGCGGAACCCGTGAACGTCGTCCGACACCTGGTTGACCACGTACACGAACCTGCCGTCCGGGGTGATCACGGTCTCCGCCCCGGACACGCCGATCGCGGCCTTGGCCACCCGGCGCCCGGCCGAACCGTCGGCGCGCAGCGCGAAGCCGGTCAGCACGGTCCGCGCGGTGTCGGCGGGCGTGCCGTGGCTGACGTACAGGAACCGGCCGTCAGGGGTCACCGCGACCCCCTTGCTGTTCTCGGCACCGGTGTCCACCGCATCGCGCGGGAGCAGGCCGCCGCGGCGCCCCACGGCGAACACCGAGACCGCGCGGCTTCCCAGGTTGCTCGCGTAGAGCGTCCGGCCGTCCGGGGACATCGCCATCGCGAACGGGGCCCGCGTCGCGACCGTGCCGAGGCGGGTGAGGGCCCCGTCCGGCCCGATCCGCACCCGCAGGATCCGGTTCAGGAGGGTGTCGGCGACGTACCCGAAGCGCCCGTCCGGAGTGAAGGCCATGGCGCGCGTACCCGCCGTCTCGCCGGTCGGCAGCGCGTCCACCGGAGTGAGCGTGCCTGCTCCGGTGACCGCGAAGCGGGCGACGTTGCCGGTCCCGCCCGCGTTGGCGCTGTTGGTCACGTAGACCACCCGCCCACCGGACGATGCCGCCTCCCGGACCGGCGCCGCGCTCGCGGGCGCCGCGCTCGCCGCCGTGATCGTCGCCCCCGCCAGCAGGAGTCCGGCGGCCCCCGCCGCCATCCGGCCGAGTCTGCGCATCGGATCCTCCCGTCGGGTCGGCGCGGGCGACCGGACGCCGCCGCACCCACACCGAACCCCGGTCACGGTGATCCAGTCCAGGCCGTTCCCGAACTGACACGTACCGGCCAGAACGGAACCGCCCGCCCCGCGCGGCGCGTGATCGGGCCTCTCCGAGGCGGTACGCCACTCCGGACCGAGAGCGAAATGTCCAACTATGGGTCGGTCGCCGGCCAAACTCCGGCCAAGCACCCGCCGCGTGCACCGCCCCCGCCTGTACGCCCGGAACCTGCCGATGGAGCATGGAAAGCGAGGCAGGATCCGGCGACCGGCCGGCCAGGTGACGCGACATGCTCCTAGGGGGAAGAGCGAGATGAAGTTCATGGACGTCCACCACAACATGCAAGGGATCTCCGGCGACGATCTGTCGGCCGCCCATGAGGCGGACCTGGCGATCGAACGCGACGAGGGCGTGCACTTCGAGCGGGCCTGGGCGGACCCCGAGACCGGCACGGTGTACTGCCTGTCCGAGGGACCCTCGGCCGAGGCGGTCCAGCGGATCCACGAGCGCGCGGGCCACCCCGCCGACGAGATCCACCGGCTGACGTTGATCGTGTGACACCGGCCGGCGGGCCGGTCGCGGGTTCGTGGCGAGGGCGGTGGTCCCCGGCTCAATGGCCAAGGCGTCACGGCCTCGGCGGAATGGGGACGCGGGGCCGTTCGAGGTCCGTGCCGGGAGCCGGGCAGGCGCTACGAGCAGGGTCGGCGCCGGTGAGTTCGGCCCTGGCCGCGGGGTTGGAAGAGCACGTTGTCTGAGGCCCAGTGGTCCTCCTGGGCCAGCAGGCAGGCGAGCAGCGCGCGCTCCAGCCCAACGGGAACGACCTGCCCCAGTACCTGCTGGCCCGGCAGCCCAACGGCACCCTGGGCTTCAACATCCAGCCCAACGACAACGGCACGCCCGGCCCCTTCGGCGGCTACACCCCGATCCCCGGCGCCAGCGTCGGCTGAACCCCAACCCTGCCCCACCGCGCTCCGGCGGCGGGGCACGGGCCTGCGCTCGCCGAAGACCATGTCCGTGCTGATGCGTCCGGGGCAGCGAGGCGACGTCCCGGTCGACGCCATCAGCACGTCCCACGGCCAGCCAGCCGCCACCTAACTCACTCGCGCCCAAGGCCCCCGGCAACACTGTCCGGCGCGCGGCCGCCGCGGGCCGGGCAGCGGTGGGAGGAGATCGCCGAGGTCACCGTGCACGCGCCCTGCCCGGCTACCTGCCGGGCTGTTCAGGGTGCGCGCGGAACCAGGCCACGGCCGCCGAGCCGCCCGCCGAGCTGGACGTGCCGTCACTCGTCGCCGAGGACCTGCAGCATCGCGCCGCGCACGTGAAATTGGGCCATAGGCGGACGGAACGGCACGGCGCGGCATCGTGAGCACCGAACCATCCGGAAGCCTGCTCCACATGTTCAGTTCGCGTTCTGCCGGTACCAGTCGAGTGTCGCGGCGACACCCTCGGTGTGCGGGGTGACCTCGACCGGGCCGAACGTCTTCCGGAAGGAGGAGTCGTCGGAGACGAACGGGCGGTCGCGCTGATACCAGGTCTCGCCGAGTCCGCGGACGGTCGGGTCGAACAGCCCGATGAGGCGCTGCGCTCCCCGGCCGAGTGCGGCGATCTTAGGTTCGCCTCCCGCCGCGGCCCGTACGAGGCCGAGGAAGGCGCGGCCGGTGATCGCTTCGGCGGCCGGCAGGTGCCAGGCGCGTCCGTCGGCATCGGCGCGCTCGCCGAGGGTGACCAGCCCGGCGGCGATGTCGGGGAGGTAGGCGACGGTGTGCGATTGGTCGAGGTCGCCGATCCAGCGCACGGTCTTTCCGGCCAGGGCGGCGGCGAAGACGGTCGGGCCGAGGGTGGTGTTGACGCCTGCGGGGCCGTAGTAGTCGGAGGCGCGTCCGAGGGTCGCGCGGATCCGCCCGGACCGGTGGGCGGCAAGGATCAGCTCGTCCACTTCGGCGCGGACCCGCCCCTTGGGGCCGGTGGCGGTGTGGGGCAGGTCTTCGGTCATGGGGCCGTCGACGGGTCCGTACACGTAGAGGTTGTCGGCCATGACCAGCTTCGCCTGGGCGGCCTCCACTCCGGTGAGGATCGTGCGGGTGAGGGCGGGGAACTCCTCGGACCAGCGCTCGTACCTGGGCTGCGCGCACTGGTAGACGACGGCGGCGCCGTCGCAGGCGGCGGTGGCGCCCTCGACGGTGGTGACGTCGGCCCGGAAGTCTCGCGGGCCGGTGGTGGTGCTGCGGCTGACGGCGCGGACCCGGTGGCCGCGGGCGGTCAGTTCGGCGACGACGGCCGACCCGATCGCCCCCGTGGCGCCGAGGACTACATGCAGTTCCGACATGGCGGCCCGCTCCCCTACTAGTTTGGTAACGCTGTTACGTAACGACGTTACGATACGATGGCCTCCATGGCAAGACCGAGAAACCGGGACTATGGCGAACTTCGCCGCGCGCTCATCGACGCCGGCGGCCGGCTTCTGGCCGCCGAGGGGGCACCGGCGTTGAGCACCCGCCGCGTCGCCCAGCAGGCCGGCGTGTCCACCACGGCCGTTTACAGCCTTTTCGGTGACAAGGCGGGCCTGATCCGTGAGATGTTCCTCGCCGGGTTCGAACGCCTCGCCGGGGCGTTCGCCGCCGTTCCCCGTACCGACGACAGCGTCGCCGACCTGCTGGCACTCGGCCGCGCGTACCGTGCCAACGCCCTCGCCAACCCCCACCTGTACGAGCTCATGTTCGGGCGGCCGATCCCCGAGTTCCAACCCGACGCGGAGATCGGCGCACGGATTCAGCCGACCTTCGACGCCCTCGTCACCGCAGCCGCCCGCTGCGTGCAGGAGGGCGCTTTTGCGGCCGCCGACCCTAATGACCTCGCTGTCAGGGTCAACGCTCTCGCGCACGGGCTGTGCAGCCTCGAGTTGAGGGGCGCGCTCGGTGATACGGACGAGGCGTACCGCCACTGGAACGGCGCCTTCGATGCGATGGTGCGAGGACTGGCGCGTCCGTGACGAACCTGGGCTTCGCCCGGCACGATCACCGCGTTCCGCCTAGGAGCAGCGGTACCCAGCGCGTTGCCGCCCCCTCTCCGCGACGGAGAGTGGCGTGCCCGGAGGTCCGCTCAGCATCACCGGGTGCGTCACAGTTCGAGGACCGCCTTTCCGGCCACCTGGCGAGCGAGGAGGGCGGCCGCTGCCTCTTCGGCGCGCTCCCACGGCCCGCGCCAGCCGACCTGGGCGTCCAGTTCGCCGGCGGCCAGCAGGCCGAGGAGGTGGGCGAGGTCCCCGCCGAACGGCGTGGAGACGTTGAAGTTCTCGATCCGCCCGCGGGCGGACCGTGTGCCCGCCAGCTCGAAATCGATGACCGTGGTCTCCCGGGCGGCTCGTCCGACGGCCATGACCACGCCGTCGTCCTCCAGCCGGTAGAAGGCCTCCGCGAGCTGCCGTCCGCCCACGTTGTCCAGCACGCCGTGCAACCGGCCGTCCAGATTCTCCGGGCCGAAGACGATCTCGGCGGCGCCCAGCTCGCGCAGGCCGTCCGCGCGGGCCGGGCCTCCGACGGAGGCGATGACGTGGGCTCCGGCGCGGGCGGCGAGCTGCACGGCGAAGCGGCCGACGCCGCCGGACGCCCCGGTGACCAGCACACGGCGGCCGCTCACCGTCCCGAGACGACGCAATGCCTGCAGTGCCGTGACTCCGGCGACGGGCAGGGCGCTCGCCGTTCCCAGGTCGACGGATTCGGGGACGACGGCCAGGTCGGCGGTGTTCACGGCGCGCAGCTCAGCCCACGCCCCCGACCAGCCGAACGTGACCACACGGGCGCCGGCGGCGGGGCCGGAACCGTCGGCGGCGGCTTGGACGACCACACCGGCGGCGTCCCATCCCGGGACGTACCCGGGCCGGGCGCCGGCGCTTCTGTAGGCGATCTCGCCGAAATTGAGCGAGAAGGCCGCCACCCGGATCAGCGCCTGGGACTCGGTGGGGGCCGGGTCGGGTACGACGTTGACGGCAAGGTCTGGCGCGTAGGTCAGTGCTCGCATCGTTGCTCCTGCGTTAGTGGTGGTGGCTGTCAGGTGAACTGCTTGCCGAAGTCGAACGTGCGCCACCGGTCGGGACGGATGCTGATCGTGACCCAGCCGGCGAGCGAGTCCTTGATCAGGTCGTGGAATCGCGCGCCGCGGCCGGCGCCGAGGTACCGGATCGACCATTGCCGATATTCCTGGGGGTCGGTCGGCTCGTAGCCGACGACCGGGCCGTCGACGGAGACGAACCTGTAGGGCATCGCCTCCTGCTGCACGGCGAAGCCCACGTAGCCGGCCTCGCGGATCAGACCGAGCTTCGCGCTGCTGGACGGGGTGCTCACCTTGATCTCCGCGCCGGGAGAGTAGGCGTACCAGATCGGTACCAGCAGCGGGCCTCGGCCGTGGTTGACGCTCAGCATCCCGATGTGCGTGTCCGCCAGGAAGCGTTCCCGCTCGGTGACGGTCATGTGAGTGGACATGGCGATCCTCCTGGTGCCCGGACGGGCTGGGCCGTCCGGAGTCGGTGCGGTTCGTAGCCCCTGGGCCGCCACGGCCCGGGCACTTCTCAACACGCCAGAAATGGGTTGTTTCGGTCAGGTAGCTGTACTGTCCGTTTTCATGGATGCGCGTACCGAGCTCAGTCAGTTCCTCAGGTCTCGGCGCGCGCGGCTGCGTCCCGAGGATGTGGGGCTGGTCGGCTACGGCGCGCGGCGGCGGGTGCCCGGGCTGCGCCGCGAGGAACTGGCCCAGCTCGCCGGGGTCAGCGTCACCCACTACACCCGGCTGGAGCAGGGGCAGCGGCTGAACGTGTCGACGGAGATCCTCGACGCGATCGCCGACGCGCTGCGCCTGTCACAGAACGAGCGCGCTCACCTGCACCGGCTGGTCCGGCCCGGCGAGCCCGGCCTCTCCGGCGGTGCGGGCGAGGCCGCCCTCGTCCGTCCGAACCTGCTGGGACTGCTGGACTCCATGGTGCTGACCGCCGCGGTGCTGATCGGGCGCTACACCGAGATACTGGCCTGGAACCGGTTGGCGGACGAGCTCACCGGCGGCCTGGACGACTCTCCCGGCCGACGGACGGCGTCGCACTGGCTGTTCCTGGGTCCGAACGCGCGACCGTGGCTCGGGGACTCCTGGAAGCAGCACGCCCGCGCGAACGTTGCACTCCTGCGCTCGCACCTGGCCCGGTATCCCGGCGACGAGCGTCTGCGGGGACATATCGCGGTGATGCGGGTGCAGAGTCCGCAGTTCGAACGAATGTGGCAGGAGCACGAGGTGGAGGAGTGGTCCATCGGCGACGAGAGCTTCGTCATGGACCATCCGGTGGTGGGCGTGCTGGAGCTCGACTATCAGCGTGTGCTCCTTCCAGACGAGCCCGGGCTTGGGCTTCTGCTGTATTCGGCGAGGCCCGGGACAGCGGCACGGGAACGGCTCCAGCGCCTCGCCGCCCGGGCCACGCCGGACATCTCGTTCGGCTGACCCCGTGGCGGGCGCTTGGCGTGGGGGCGGCGTCTGCGTCCCGTACCGCTCCGGGAGGCGTCCGCCGGCGCCTGGATCAACCTCGACCGCCCAGGTGGACGAGCATCTTGCCGACGTTGGCACCGCGGAGGACGCCCAAGAGTGCGGCCGGCGCCTGCTCCAGCCCGTCCACCACGGTCTGCGCCGTGCGCAGCGAGCCGTCGGCGAGCCAGGCGCCCGCCTGCCCGATCCATTCGGGGAACAGCGGGAAGTAGGAGTTGACCAGCAGGCCGCGCAGCGTCAGCTCCTTGCTGTAGGCGGTGTAGAGGTTGCGCGGGCCGGTGACCGGGCCGGTGGCGTTGTACTGGTCGATCGCGCCGACCAGGGCGAACCGGCCGCCCGGCCGCGCGGCGGCGATGGCGGCCTCCAGGTGGTCGCCGCCGACGTTGTCCAGGTAGATGTCGATGCCGTTGGGGACGGCCCGGGCCAGCTGGGCGCCGATGGGGCGGACGCGGCGGTCCAGGCCGATGTCGAAGCCGAAGTCGTCCACCAGCCGGGCCGCCTTCTCCGGGCCGCCCGCCGAGCCGATCACCGTGGCCGCGCCGAGCCGGCGAGCGAGCTGCCCGGCCACGATGCCGACCGCGCCGGCCGCCGCCGAGATGAACACCGTGTCGCCGCGCCGCACGGGCGCGACGCGGGTCAGTGCGGCGTAGGCGGTCAGGCCCGTGGTGCCCAGCACCCCCAGGTACGCCGCGGGCGGAGCGAGCTCGGTGTCGACGATCGTGGCGGCCGAGCCCTCCAGCACGGCGTAGTCCCGCCACCCCAAGAAATGCGAGACGGTCGCGCCGACCGGGACGGCCGGGTCGCGGGACCGGACCACCTCACCGACCGCGCCGCCGTCCAGGGCCTCTCCGAGCCGGAACGGGGCGATGTAGGACGGGGCGTCGTTCATCCGTCCGCGCATGTACGGGTCGACCGACATCCAGGTGTTGCGCACCAGAATCCGGCCGTCGCCGAGTTCGGGAACGTCGGCTGTCACCAGCTCGAACTGGTCCAGCCGCGGCTCACCGTTCGGGCGCGCGGCCAGCCGTATCACCCGGTTCCTGAGTCCGCGGTCATGGGTCATGCCGTGCCGTCCAGGGCGGGATAGTCGGTGTAGCCGCGGTGGTCGCCGCCATAGAAGGTGTCCGGGTCCGCCTCGTTGTACGGGCCGCCGGCGCGGACCCTGGCGGGCAGGTCGGGGTTGGCCAGCCACATCGTGGCCAGCGCGACGGCGTCGGCCAGGCCCTCGCGCAGCGCCGCCGCCCCGGTCTCCGGCGTGGCGGGGAAGGCATCCGTGGTGGCGTGCGGGCACAGGATGAGGCCCCCGGGCCACTCGTCCCGGACGAGCCGGGTGACATCGCGGGTGAGGATCTCGAAGATGTGCAGGTAGGCCAGCGGTGTCGGGGCCAGCGCCCGCACCAGGGCGCGGTAGAGGTCGGCGGTGTCGCTCTCGGCCATCCCGTTGAAGGTGATCCCTGGCGACAGCCGCAGCCCGACTCGCTCTGGACCGATCGCCGCGCTGACGGCTTCGACCACCTCCACGGTGAACCGGATCCGGCCCGCGATCGAGCCGCCGTAGCCGTCGGTGCGCCGGTTGGTGGCATCGCACAGGAACTGGTGCAGCAGGAAGCCGTTCGCGCCGTGCACCTCCACCCCGTCGAATCCGGCTTCCACCGCGTTGCGCGCCGCGGCGGCGAAGTCGGCGACGGTGCCGGCGATGTCGTCGGCCGTCATCTCGCGCGGCACCGGATGGTCCAGCATGCCGCCGGGCGTGAACAGCTGCTCGCCGGACGGGACCGCCGAGGGCGCGACCGGCAGGGCACCGTCGTCGTACAGGACCGGATGCCCGATCCGGCCGCAGTGCACCAGCTGCGCCGCGATCGTCCCGCCGGCGGAGTGCACGGCGTCGGTGACCTTCCGCCATGCCCGGACCTGCTCGGCGGTGTGCAGGCCGGGCGTCTGGACGTAGCCTTGGCCGATCTCGCTGATCTGGATGGCCTCGGTGACGATCAGGCCGGCCGATGCGCGTTGCGCGTAGTACTGCACGGTCAGGTCGTCCACCCGCCCGCCGGCCGCCCGGCTGCGCGTCATCGGCGCCATCACCAGACGGTTCGGCATTTCCAGCTTGCCGAGAGAGAGCGGTGCGAGGAGTTCCGCAAATCGGTCCACCACGTTCTCCAATGCTCAAGGGAACCGGGATACGGCCTCAAGCCTGCGAGACGGCGAGCGGCGGGCCCAGCCCCCGCTCGTGACCACTCACCCCGTGACCAGGCAACCAACGACCACCATGGCCCTGCCGACGCCGGATGCTCGTGCCGGTGACGCACTGATGTGGCGAGTGCGGTCAGCGGTGTCGACGAGCGGGGTCTTGCCTGGCCAGGGCGGCGCCGGCCGCTTCGGCGGTGACATGAGGACCTGGCCCCCTCCATCCGCGAGCAGTTGCGCGCCTATGCCGCCTCCCTGGGCCGCGACCTGCTCATCGAGGCGCAGCCGGGCGTCCCCACCCAGACCCAGGCTGCTCTCCCCAAAAGGGCGCACGTGGACGTCCGCCGAGGGACCGGGGCGCTGTTCAATCAGGCGGTGGCACGTGCACGACGTCCCGACAACGGGGACGAGGTGAAGCGCTACCAGGGGGCGGCACGAGTCATGGTCGGCAAGGCGAATACACCAGATGCGCTCTCGTCATGCGACTTCTCGGTGAGACTCCGGCCAGTTGGAGGACGGTGCCTTGCGATCCCCGGTGGCGGGGGCGGTGGTCTTCACCGTTGTCGTCGTCACCGTGTCCCTTTGGTGTTGAGGGTAGGACCGTCGGTGCCGCCCTCCGTTTGAATGCCGTTCAGCTTGTTGGGATTGACCTGGAAGCGGATGTTCTCGATGCGGCCATCGTGAATGTCGTAGGTGAGTGCGCCGACGAGGTCGTCGCCGATCATGCCGACGACGCTCAGCTCGCCGTTGACGACGGCCGGTTCGAGGCGGATGCCGGCGGAGACCGGTTTGCCCATGACGCCCAGGAGCCAGCGCGCCACATGGTCAGGGCCGTGCAGCGGGCGGCGGGCTGCGGTGACGATGCCGCCGCCGTCGTTCCACAGCGTCACTTCCGGGGCGAGCAGTTCCATGAGTGCGTTGAGGTCACCGCCGTGGCAGGCGGCCATGAACCTCTCGGAATCATGCCAAGTGGTCGGAAGCTCGGGATTTCAGCGGGCCGGGGATCCGGTGGGTCCCTGACCCGAGTCTTGGAACATCATGCGGTCTTTCGGGTGGCGCGGCCGCCCTTCGACAGCTGCACCGGTACCTTCACGTAGCGGGACATCTTGGCGGCCATCGGCGGGGTGCCGCTGACCTGCTCCTTGTAGATGACCGCGGCCTTGCCCTTGAGGTACCACCGCCTCGGGGTGTCATCGGCTTTGGTGAACTGGACGACCGCGTCCTTGCGGCCCAGGCTCACCGGCTGGTGGAAGTAGCCGAACCGCAGGGGCTTCACCGGCTTCCCTCGCAGTAGCCGGGCGATGATGTCGGCGGTGTAGTCGGCGGTGACCACCCCGCTCTGGCAGGTGCCGTGGAGCTGCCCCCAGGCCTGCCGCACCAGGGCTGCGTCTCCGATGGCGTGGATCTCCGGGTGCGAAACCGAGCGCAGGGTGGGGTCGGTGATGATGAGCCCCTTCCTGTCGGTGGCGATTCCGGCGTGGGCAGCGAGCTGCGGCACCCGCACACCGGTGGTCCACAGGGTCAGATCCGAGGAGACGAGCTCACCGGTGTCCAGCTCCACCGCGTCGGGCAGCACCTTGGTGACCTTCACCCCGACCATGCGCACCACGCCCAGCCGGTCTAGCACGCGGTTGAGGTGGGCTCGGGCCTTCTCGCCCATCATCGAACCGGGTTCGGTGGCGCAGACCAGGTTGACGGTCAGCGCAGGGTACGCCTCGGCGATCTCGGCGGCCGCCTCGATGCCGGTGAGCCCGCCACCGCAGACGGTGACCGCGCCGCCCGCGGCGGCGATCCCGGGCAGCCGCCGCGACAGGCGGTGCGCCAGACGGGGGTCGTCCAGGGTCCATGCGTGGTCCGCCGCACCGGGGACGATGCTCGCGTCGGTGGCGCTGCCGAGGGCGTAGACCAGCGTGTCGTAGTGAAGGAGGGCGCCATCGTCGAGGGCGACGGTCCGGTCAGCGGTATCGATGCCGGTGGCGGCGGCCTGATGGAATCGCACGCCGGTGCCCTTCAGCAGGTCGGGGATCTGGAAGTCGGTCAGTTCCTGGCCCGCGGCGACCTGGTGCATGCGCAGACGCTCGGTGAAGCGGGGCGAGGGGTTCACCAGGGTGATGCGGGTGTGCAGCCTGCGGGTGTAGCGGGCCAGCCGAGCTGTGGCGATCAGGCCGGTGTAGCCGGCGCCGAGGACGACGATCTGATTGGCGGTGCTTGTGGTCATCGCTCGCTCCCTGTGGGGCTCGTTCGTTCGGGACGGCTATGGGACAGGACGCCTCCGGAGAACGTGACACTCCGGCATTGTGACCTGCGCCACAGGGAATCCCTGCCCAAGCTGTAGTCGCACGTTCCGAAGTGCCTCGCTGGCCAGAGAAGTAGGTGCCCAAGCCCGAAGCCCCTTCGCCTC
The DNA here is from genome assembly GCF_041951345.1 of Actinomadura sp. 21ATH. NCBI lineage: Bacteria > Bacillati > Actinomycetota > Actinomycetes > Streptosporangiales > Thermomonosporaceae > Actinomadura > Actinomadura sp. 21ATH. Next base: position 31,542 of record NZ_JBGNUR010000003.1, read on the forward strand.
AGCACGCGGAGTGCTACCGCCGCCGGTTGGGAGACATGGCCCGCCACTACGGGGTCGCTGTAGTACGGGTGCCGTTAACGGGTGTGTCACCGGTTCCGTCGCAGGGTGCTGGACCTGGAGAAGGCCGGGCAACCGGTGCGCGAGGTTGCTGCGGACCTGCAGATGCCCGGTCAGACGATCTATGTGTGACTGCCGCAGGACCGGATCGATGCCGGCCTGGAGGCCGGGTTGACATCGGCCGATCAGATCGAGCTGGTTGCCGCGCGGCGCAGGATCGTCCAGCTGGAGACCGAACTGGCCGTCACCCCCCGGCGGGCGGTCGAGCTGGCGAGAGAGGCAGTGCCCCCAACGACGCTTCCAAGCCATCGCGGTGATGGCCGGCGAGGGCCTGCCGATCAAGGTCTGCTGCCGCGTCCCTGAGCGCGTCCGACTCGGGGTTCCATATGTGGCGCAAGCGGCCGCCGCGCCGGCCTCAAAGGGCTACTGGGACCCGGCGGCGGCGATGATCGAGTCGTTCTGGGCACGGATGCAGGTCGAGCTCCGCAACCGGCAACGGTGGCGCACCCGCATCGAACCAGCCAACGCGATCTTCGAATACCTGGAGATCTTCCACAACCGCCGACGCCGCCACAGCGCGCTCGGCATGCTCAGCCCCGTCGACCCCACATTCGATGGGATGGCTCACCGAGACCCACTGACCCCACACCGAGGACTGGCCCCTCACCGAGGAGCGTTGGCGGCGGTGAACTCTCCCTGTGCGGTTCTCCGTCCGGTCATCCGCACTCGCTCCGTCAGTGGTGCAGTCACGACGGGGTCTGGGCACCTGGTCACCCGGGTCGATGATCAAAAGTTTCCTCAGTCGACTGGGTTTTCCAGCCATCGGCCGTCCCGCATGACCGTGCGCCCGACGAATTCGTGAAGGCCGTTCCAGACCTGAACGCGCCTGGGCTGCAGGCGTAGGTAGACGAACGTGCCCTCCGGGTAGGTACGAGGGTCTGTGGAGACCTTGGCGTAGTGCTCGGCGATATCAGCGTCGATGTCAGCGACGTCCGCGAGCGACGCACTGGTGTCGATCATGATGACGTCGGCGGTGTCACCGAGAGCGACCCTGGCCTGTGGGTGGGCCTTGATGTTGACGGCAGTGCGGCTCTTGGCGAAGGTCGCTGTATAGAGAGCCGAGCCGTCCCAGACATAGGCCACGGGGATCAGATGCGCACCATGGCCGTCGCTGCCGGTGGCCAGCCACATCTGGAAACCGGTTTCGAGCCGGTTGCGAGCGTGGGCCCGCCGCTCGGCCAGGTCCCGCGGGACCGGGGTCGAGGCGAATTCTTCGTCGGCGTTCACGACGGTTCCCCCTTCACTTGGGTGTGAGGTCTCCTCCGCTGCCAGGAGGCTGCACCTCTAGACGAACGGCGCTGCGCGCATACCGACACATCGCCGAACCATTCGCCAGCGGGCGCTGTGAACGGCTCGTTTCCCCCCGACGTTAGAACCCTGCACATCCGGCTCCTGACCAGCAGAGACCGCGGCCTCGCCCTCTGAACGGCCGGTGACTCCGGTTACCTGCCACCGCGCGTCAGGTGACGGCCACGACGACGAGCACGGCCAAGCTTGACCTGCTGCCTGACCTCCTCGTTCGCCGCCGTCGGCTACAGCCCCAAGCCGGGCGGAGGCGCCTACGACGAGACCGACTGGACCGCTCCCGCCGAAGACAACACCGCCTACATCCGCTCCAAGGCCATCGCCGAGGGCGGCTGCCTGGAACTGGCGGTCGTCAACCCCACCGGGATCTTCGGCCCCGTACTCGGCCCGCGCCTGTCCGCCTCGACCGCCCTGGTCAAGGCGATGCTGGAGGGCGCCGTGGCCGCCGTCCCGCCCGTGTACTTCGGCGTGGCGGGCAATGGCCCAGCGCGGCGACCTCGGATGTCACCGGCTACTGGCTCTTGGCGGTGAAGTCGTCTAGCCCGTTCACGCGGGTGTTGTGGACGGCACGGATCTTCCACGTGCCGCTGACTTTCACCAGCACCATGGTGATCAGGCCACAGCGATCCTGGCCCGCCGCGGCACCGGGCAGGCGGTGCTCGGGCCAATTCCAGGTCGTGTGCACCAGCGCAACGCCCGGCGCGATGCCATCGATGTTCGCGATCTCCTGCTTGTAACTCTTCTTCTGCGCGACAACGGACTCCGGGACGTCCTGGTGGCCCTCGACGTTCTCCGCCCGAGATCGCCACCAGAGACCTCGATGGGTGATGAAGTCACAGTCGTCGGTGAAGAAGGCTCCCCACGCGTCCATCTCATGGCGCTCCCAGTGCCCCGCCTGGACGGTCAGCATGGCCCTGATCTCGCTGGCATCGTTCGGTTCCATGCTGCAACCTTCTGACCTCAACTTGAGTTGAGGTCAAGCCGGCCGCGGGTTCGCGTCCGAGCCGGTCTCCAATCCGGCCGTGGAGCGAATCGTCGAGAGTGCGGGCCACCGTTCGCGGTGCGAGGCGACGCCGTAGTCGTTGTGCGGGGGCCGGTCCGGTGGATCGCGGTCTGGTCCACCGGACCGGCCTGACCTGGGATGATCCCGGCGGGATGGATCAGTCCAGGCAGCGGTCGCGCTCAGGGCACGCCGGGGCGCGGTCGGCGACGGTGACCTTGAGCAGGGCCGTGGAGCTCAGCACGCTGCCCACCGGGGCCTGGGCCTTCTCCGCGTTGACGACCACACTGCGCTTGCCCAGGTAGCGGTAGGTCTTCCGGTCGAAGATGTACTCCTCCCGCAGTCCGCCGGGGCCGGTCATCGCCACGGCGGTACCGGTGCGTCCCGCCGCGTCCACGGCGTCGCCGACGGGAGCGGCGCCGCGGATCGACGCGGCGGCGCGGAACAGGGCGGCCCGTTGCGGTGCGGGCACGTACGTCGCTTGGAGGAGTTCGCCGACGTTCGTCCACGCCTCGTAGTCGGCGAGGGCGTCGTTCCCGAGTCCCCGGTAGAGGTGCCGGTACATCTGCTCCGGGTCGGCGGGCAGCCGGCTGACGTAGGCGTAGTCGGTGCGCCGGTGCTCCGTCGGAGCGCGCCGGCCAGGGCCTTGCCGTGGGCCTGTGCGCTGACCCGTTCGTCGCTGCGGTCGGTGAACGCCTCGGTGACGGGGTCGACGCCGGTGCGTTCCCAGGCGCGCAGATGGCGCACCTCGGTCCGTGCATGGCGACCGATCAGCTTCGTCGCGATCCCGTAGAGCCAGGGCCGCGCGCTGGAGTACGACAGGTCGTAGCGGCCACGCCGCCGGAACGCGACCAGGAAGGTCTCGGCCACCACGTCTTCGGCGGCGTCGACGCCCGGCCGGCGGACGACGAAGCGCTTGATGTCGGGTGCGTGTCTGCGGAAGATCTCGGCGAAGACCTCGGGATCCTGCCGGGAGCGTTCGATGACGGCTGCGTCATCGCGCTCCGCCGGCCCCGTTTCGCTCATGGACGGCCTCTCGACGTTTGATCAGAACACCTGTTGTTGCCACGCCACCCGGAATCGGTTCCCTCGCCGTTCTCGCGCGTGACCGCGCGCGCAAGCTCGTCCTCTTCGTACGAGACGTACGTCTCCCTGAAGTACGGCGCCAGAAGTACTACAGCGTGTAATACTTAAGATCACGTACTACAGCGTGTAGTACATCGACTGAGCCGGTGGGAGGTCGGGATGGATACGCTGGATCTGTCGCGCCTGCAGTTCGCGGTGGTGACGATCTACCACTACTTCTTCGTCCCGCTGTCGATATCGCTCGCCGCCCTCACCGCCGGTCTGCAGACCGCCTGGCATCGCACCGGCAAGCAGCACTACCGCGACCTGACCATGCTCGTCGGAAAGCTGCTGATGGTGACCTTCGCCGTCGGCGTCGTCACCGGGCTGGTGCAGGAGTTCCAGTTCGGACTCGCCTGGAGCGACTTCGCCCGGTTCTACGGCGACGTGTTCGGGCCCACCCTGGCCATCGAGGGCATGCTCGCCTTCTTCCTGGAGGCCACCTTCCTCGGGCTGTGGTTCTTCGGCTGGGACCGCCTGCCCCGCCGCGCGCACCTGGCCACGATCTGGGTCGTCGCGGTCGGCACGCTGATCTCCGCGTACGTGATCCTGGCCGCCAACTCCTTCATGCAGAACCCGATCGCCTACGGCGTCGACCCCGAGACCGGGCGCGCACGGCTGGACGACTTCTTCGAGTTGATGGTCAACGAGGTCAACCTCGCCGCGTTCCCGCACACGATGTCCGGTGCCGCGATGACCGGCGGCGCCCTCCTGCTCGCGATCGGCGCGTGGCGCGCCTGGGGCCGCCGCGGCCGCGTCCGCACCGACGACGCCGCGATCGAGCACCGCGACCACGCCGCCTGGCAGCGGCTCGCGCGGCTCGGCGCCTGGGTCACCGCGTTCGGCGGTGTCGCCGTCGCCGTCACCGGCGACATCCTCGGCAAGATCATCACCACCGTCCAGCCGATGAAGATGGCCGCCGCGGAAGCGCTCTACGCGTCCCAGTCCGGGGCCCCCTTCTCGATCCTCGCGGTCGGCGGCTCGCGCGGCGGCGAACCGTTCTTCTCCATCGACATCCCGTTCCTGCTGTCGATCCTCGCCAAGGGCGACCCGACCGCCACCGTCCAGGGAATGGACGACCTGCAGGCGCAGTACACGGAGCTCTACGGGCCGGGCGACTACATGCCCTATGTACCGGTGGCGTACTGGACGTTCCGCCTGATGATCGGCGCGGGGATGGCGGCCGCCGCCCTGGCGGTGGTCTTCCTGGTGCTGACCCGCAAGGGCAACCCGCCGATCCGGCCGGGTCGCGTCCGCACACTCGCCGGTCGCGCGGTGCTCTGGGCGCTGCCGCTGATCCCCACCCTGCCGATCCTGGCGAACACCTTCGGCTGGATCTTCACCGAGACCGCCCGCCAGCCCTGGCTCGTGTTCGGCATGTTCAAGACCGAGGACGGCGTCTCCCCCGGCCTCACCGCCGGCGAGGTACTCGCCTCGCTCATCGGATTCGGCATCGTCTACGGGATCCTCGCCGTCGTCTGGCTCCGGCTCGTCCTGCACCTGTCCCGTCTCGACCTGAGCCCCGACCCGGACCGGCCCGACGACGGCGACGACTCCTCCCCCTCCGCCCGCTCGCTCGCCGCCGCCGCGCCCACGTACTGACGGACCACGGAGGAATCACCATGGATCTCGCTCTCGTCTGGTTCGGTCTGATCATCCTCTGCTGGGTGCTGTTCCTGGTACTCGAAGGGTTCGACTTCGGCGTCGGCATGCTCGCCCCGGTGCTCGGCCGCGACGCCGCCCAACGCGGCGCCGCACTGCGCACCATCGCGCCGGTGTGGGACGGCAACGAGGTGTGGCTGGTCGCCGCGATCGGCGTCATGTTCGCCGCGTTCCCCGGCTGGTACGCCTCGTTCCTCTCCGGGCTGTACCTGCCGATGGTGCTGCTGCTGCTCGCGCTCGCCGTCCGCGGGGTCGCCCTGGAGTTCCGCGGCAAGAAGGACTCGGCGGCCTGGCGGCGCCGGTGCGATGCCGCCCTGGCCGCCGGCTCCGCCGTCACCGCCGCGGTCCTCGGCGCCACCCTGGGAGTCCTCTCCGGTGGACTCCCCCTCGGTGCCGACGGCGAAGTGGCCGCGGGCGGCGGGGCGCCGGCCCGGTCGCTGGCCGTGTTCACCGAACCGGCGGCGATCCTCGGCGCGGTGATCGGCGTCGTCGCCGCGGTGGTGCTCGGTGCCGCCTATCTCGGGTTGCGCACCACGGGGCCGGTGCGCGACCGGGCGAGGCGGTGGGCGGCGGCACCGGCGATCGGCCTGGCGGTCGCCGCGCTCGCCGCCGGCCTGAGCGGTGCCTGGCCGTGGTGGCTGGGAGCGGCGGTCGCGGCCGCGCTCGCCGGTGTCGCCGCCGCCGCCCGGCGGCGCCGCGAAGGGTGGGCGTTCGGGCTGGCGGTGGCCGCCGTCGCCGTGACGGTGGTGGCGGTGCTGGTGCAGCACTACCCCGTGCTGATGCCGAGCACGATCGATCCGGCGCACTCGCTCACGATCGACGACGCCGCCGCGAGCCCGTACGCGCTGCGCACGATCACGTGGGCCGGGGCGCTGATCCTGCCCGCCGTGGTCGTCTACCAGGCGTTCGCCTACTGGGTGTTCCGGAAGCGGGTGGCGAGCGAGCCGGTGCCGACATGAGCGTCATCGAGGCCGGTGCCGCGCCGGCGACCACCGGCGCCCCGCCCCCCGCCGTCGAGATCGCCCGGAAGACCGGGCCGCGCGGGCCGCTCGACCCCAGGCTGCTCTCCCTGTCGCGGCTCGCCCTCGGCCCGCTGGCATGGCTCGTCACGCTCTCGGTCGCGCATGCGCTCGCCGTCGTCGGGATCGCGCTGACCGCGGCCGCGCTCGTCGTCGCCGTGCTGTCCGGCGACCAGTGGCGCACGCCGCTCGCCGGGCTCGCTCTCGCGCTGCTGGTCCGGGCGGCCGCGGCCGCCCTGCTGCCGGGTGCCGCGCACCGGGTGTCCGCCCCGGTGATCGCCGCCGTCCGCCGGGAAGGGCTCGCCGCCGTCGCCCGCCGGGGCCAGGCGTGGGCGGCGCACCGTGGCGCGCGTTCCGAAGCCGTCGACGTCGCGACGCTTCTCTCGACCGGGCTGGATCCGTTGCGCCCGTGGTTCGCCTCCTACCTGCCCTCCCTGGTGGTGGCCGCCGTGCTTCCGCCCGTCGTGGTGGCTCTGCTCGCGTTCGTCGATCCGCCATCGGCGCTCACCGTGCTGGTGACACTGCCGCTGGTGCCGCTGTTCGCCGCCCTGGTGGGGTGGGCGACGCAGCGGCGCTCCGACCAGCAGTACGCGCGCGGTGGCGCCCTGGCGGGGCACTTCCTCGACGCCGTCCGCGGCCTAGTCACGCTGCGCCTGTTCGACCGCGCCGAGCGGCAGGAAGGCGCCGTCCGCGAGTCCAGCCACCGCTACGCCCGGGCCACCACCCGGGTGCTGTCGGTGGCGTTCCTGTCCTCGACGGCGCTGGACCTGGTCGCGACCGTCTCGGTCGGGCTCGTCGCGGTCGGTGCCGGGACACGGCTCGCCGGAGGCGAGATGATGCTGTGGCCGGCGCTCGCCGCCATCCTGCTCGCCCCGGAGGCCTACCGCCCGCTCCGCGAGGCCGGCGCCCGGTTCCATGAGTCCGCACAGGCGAGCGCGGTGATGGACCGCTGGCAGCAGATCACCGATGTCCCGGTGGTCGAGGCCGCCGACGGCGCGACGACCTCGGCGGTCGCGGGGGCCCGCGGGCTGCGGGTGCGGTTCCCGGGCCGCCGCGCCGAACTCTCGCTACCGGAGGTGGACGTCCGCGCCGGTGAGATCGTCGCGATCAGCGGGCCGTCCGGGTCGGGCAAGACGACGCTGCTGCGGGCCATGGCGGGGCTGCTCGACGCCGACCGCGGCCATGCGTGGGCGCACGACGCCGAGTACGTGCCGCAGCGGCCGGCGCTGCCGCTGGCCGGGACGGTGCGTGACGCTCTCCAGCACGGATCGGACACCGCCGTCGACGACGCCGAGCTGACCGGCCTGCTCGCGTCGCTCGCGCTGCCGGTCTCGTCACTGGCCCGCGGGCTGGACACCCCGCTCGGCGACGACGGCCGCGGGCTCTCGACCGGGCAGCGGCACCGGGTCGCGCTGGCACGGGCGATCCTCGCCGTCACCCGCGGCGGTCGCGCCACCCTGCTCCTCGACGAGCCGACGGCCCACCTGGATCGTGCCGCCGAGACAGCGGTGATCGAGGCCGTCACGACCGTCGCGCGGGCAGGGGTCGCCGTCGTCGTCGCCAGCCACCGGCCGGCCGTGATCGCCGCCGCGGACCGGCGGGTCGACGTCATCGCCGGTTCGCCGCCCGGCACCGAGGCCGGGGACGTGCGGCCACGAGGTGAGGTCCACCCGCCGACCCCGGCACCTGCCGCCGGCCTCGGCGAGCGGTCCCGGCGCCGTCCGCTGCTCGCGGGTCCGCGGCGCCGCTGGTCGCGAGCGCCCGCCTCCACCCGCTTCGCGCTCGCGGCGGCGGCGGGGGCGGCATCGCTGCTCTCCGGATTCGGGCTGACGGTCGCGGCCGCCTGGATGATCATCCGCGCCGATGCCCGGCCGCCGATCCTGACGCTCTCGGTCGCCGTCGTCGCCGTCCGGGCGTTCGCGATCGCCCGTCCGCTGTGGCGGTACCTGGAGCGGCTCGCCTCCCACGATGCCGGGCTCGGACTGCTCGCCGACTGGCGGGCGAAGGTGATCGGCGATCTGGTCCCGCAGGTGCCGGGGCGGCTCACCGCCCGGCGCGGGGCGCTGCTGGTCAGGGTGGTCGACGACGTCGACACGCGCCTCTCCGGCCGGGTGCGCGGCCGCGTGCCGCTGGCCGCGGCGGCCGTGACGCTCGTGGTGGTCGCCGGTGCGACCGCCTGGCTGCTGCCCGGCGCGCTGGTCCCGCTGCTGCTGGGCATCGCGATCGCGGGTGTGGCGGCACCCTGGTGGACGATCCGGGCCGACCGGCGAGCGGCCCGGCCGGCCGACGAGGCGCGGACCGGCCTCCAGGACGCGATCGTCGGCGCGGTCGAGAACACCGAGGAACTGGGGCTGGCCCGCGGCCGGGTGCTGATGCGGGAAGTGCACACGCGCGGTCAGCGGGCGGACGACGCCGAGAGGGCGGCGGCGCGGGCCGACGGCCAGGGGCGTGGCATCGCCGAGTTCGGCGCGGCCGTACTGGTGGTCGGAGCGGCGGTCGTGGCGGCGCGGGCGTGGGCGGGCCGGACGATCCCGGCCGAGACGGTCGGGATCGTCGTCCTGGCGGCGCTGGCGGTGACCGAGGCACTGCTCTCGATGCTCCCCGCGGCGCGGGCGCTCGCGGACGGCCGGGCCGCCGGTGCCCGGCTGGACGCGTTGCGGCAGGACTCCGTCCCGCCCGAGACCGCGCCGGCTCCGATCGAGGACGTGGCGGTCGTGCCGGGAGTCCAGGTCGCGGGACTGAGCGTCGGGTGGCGGCCGGAGGCGCCGGTGCTGCGCGACGTCGATCTGCGCATCGCTCCCGGGGACGTGCACGAGCTCCGCTGGCCGTCCGGTTCGGGCAAGTCGACGCTCGCGATGGCGCTGGCCGGGCTGCTCTCCCCGTCGGCGGGCGAGATCCGGGCCGGTGGTGCGCGTTTCGGCGCCGGCGCCTCGACGTCGGGCATGGACGCGCGCGCGTTGCGGCGCCGCGTCGCCGTCGCAGGGGACGCCGATCACATCTTCGCGACGACCGTGCGCGCGAACCTGCTGCTCGCGGACCCCGGCGCCGACGACGACCGGTTGCGGGCGGCGCTGCGGGCGGCGCTTCTCGACGGCTGGCTCGATGGGCTCACCGATGGTCTGGACACCTGGCTCGACTCCGGAGGCCGCACCCTCTCCGGAGGAGAGCGCCGCCGGTTCGTGCTCGCGCGGGCGTTGCTGCGGGACCCGGACGTGCTGGTACTCGATGAACCCACGGCCGGGCTGGACGACGACACCGCCGGCGCACTGCTGGCCGCCCTTCGCCGCGACGCCGCCGACCACTCCCGCGCCGTCCTCCTCCTCACCCACCGCCCCTGACACCGATCAACGACCGTCACTTCGCGCCGATTCGCGATGTATCTCTCCCGGGCCTGCACAATGTGGCTCTGTCTGGAGGAGGACGAAGGTGCCGTCGATCGAAGAACGTCTGGAGGCCGTGCTGGCCGCCCCGATCGGTGACATCGTCAGCCGGGAGCACCAGGCGCTGCCCCCTGCCGCGGCGATCCGGGAATGGGACGTCCCGCCCGCAGATCGCCAGGCCCTCAGCCGATGGGGGCTGCCGGTGGACCTGCTGATGACGCCCGATTTCCAGACGGTCTCAGAACCGGTACTGACGCCCAACGTGGCCGGCGACATCGAAGGCCGCCTGATCACAGCGGACCAGCGGCTTTACCGGCTCGGCCGCTGGGGGTCGCACGAGCTCACACCGATCATGGGAGCCGTCGCCGGAACCGGCCGTGTTCTCGGCCTCCGCAAGGCACCGTTGACCACGGAGGATCTCCATCCTGATCTGCGCGACCACTACGCCGGCTACTACGGGCCGTCGGTCATCTTCATCAACTCCACCGTGTCCTGCCTCGTGGAACTGGCCTGGCGATGGCGAGCCGCCGTCCGACTCCTACGCGAACTCGACGAGCAGGAACCGGTCGATGCCCGGTCCCTCGAAGAGTACGAGGCCCACTTCGACCGCATCCAGCGCTGCGAACGAGCCGTCATCAGAGCGGCGGCGATCATCGACCCCGCGATCGACCCCGACGACCCCGGGAACACCTGGGTAGAACTGATCACAGACCTTTGAACACCCAGCAGCCCCCCGAGCAGGTTTCGATACGCCGGCGATATCCCCCCGCTCCTACGATCGAGAGCATGCGTGTGCTGGATGTCGAGGAGATGAGCCCTACATGGCCGAGGCCATCCGCAATGGACTGCGCCTGGAGGCGATCGCAGCCGACATCGCCGTCCTCGACCGCGACATCCCCGGGCCCTCCGGCGACGAGGTCGCCGGACGCATCGTCGCGTCGGGCAGCGGCATGCCGATCCTGATGCTCACCGCTGCGGACCGGCTGGACGGCACAGGGCCGGGAGCCGCGGGCGAGGGAGGCGGACGTGGATAGGACGCCCGGGTTGAGCGTCCGCCTCAAGCTCACTCTCAGCTATGCCGGATTCCTCATGATCGCGGGCACCCTGCTGCTCGCCGCCGTGTGGGCGTTCCTCCTGCGAGGAAGGTCGAACGGCCTGTACGTCCCCGCGCTGTCCGACTTCCTCCGCGTCTTCCACCCGAGCAACTTCGGCCCGACCGTCTTCGTCCCGGCCGCGATGCTGGTGCTCGCGTTCCTGCTGGTGTTCGGTCTCGCCGGAGGGTGGCTTCTCGCCGGGCGGATGCTGGTCCCGCTGAACCGCATCACCGATGCCGCGCGCACGGCCGCGGGAGGGTCGCTCTCTCACCGGATCGAGCTGGAGGGGCGCAAGGACGAGTTCCGGGAGCTCGCCGACGCCTTCGACGGCATGCTCGCGCGGCTCGAAGCGCATGTCGCCGAACAGCGGCGCTTCGCCGCCAACGCTTCCCATGAGCTGCGCACTCCACTTGCGATCATGCAGACCATGCTCGACGTCGCCCGCAACGATCCGAGCCGGGAAAGCAGCGAGTTCGATGAACGCCTCCGCGTCGTCAACGCCCGAGCGATCGACCTCACCGAGGCACTGCTGCTGCTCAGCCGCGCCGACCGGGGCTCCTTCGCCCGAGATGACGTCGATCTGTCGCTCATCGCGGAGGAGGCCACCGAAACGCTCCTCCCGCTCGCCGAGAAGCACGGCGTCGTCGTCGAGACCTCCGGGGACGTCACCCCGGCCGTCGGGTCCCACGCGCTTCTGCTGCAGCTGACCACGAATCTCCTGCACAACGCGATCGTCCACAACCTGCCCGAGAACGGCACCGTTCGGGTCGGCACCACCGCCGGTCCCCAGGCCGCCGTGCTCACGGTCGAGAACACCGGCGACAAGCTCAACCCGCACATGGTCTCCACCCTCACCGAGCCGTTCCAGCGCGGCACGGAACGCATCCGCGGCGACCACGTGGGCGCCGGCCTCGGCCTGGCGATCGCCAAGAGCATCACCCAGGCGCACGACGGAACGCTCTCGCTCACCCCACGCGCGGACGGCGGGCTCCGCGTCACGGTACGGCTACCCGCGACGGCTCGGCAGGTCCCGTAGGAAGCGGGACGAGATTCCAGCCTGGCCGGCGAAGCCGCGGTGGCGGCTCGCCCGGCATCAGGACGTCGCTCTGATCAGGATTCCGCGGTTCGCGTGAAATTGCTCGAATACCTGCATGGGCAATGACGCAGAGTCTGAATTGTGTGAATAGCCCGACGGGTTATGGAACCGCACCACACCGTCATCGGCCGCATAGACCAGCACGAGGTGGCCTCCACGGCGGGGCGCGCGGGTGTTCGGGTCGCGGATCTCGGGTGACACCGACGCGATCAGGACCTGCCCGGGCCGCACCTCTCGGCTGGATACGTGAATGGGCGTGTGCTCGACCAGTTCGCAGTGGAAACCGAACTGTGAGCCGGCCCAGGCCATGAACGGCCGGTAGATGAGTCCGTGGACCTTGCTGGAGGGCTCCACCACGTAGCAGCCCCAGTCGAGGGCCAGCGCGAGCAGCTCGCCCATCGACAGCCGGATGTCGGTCCAGCCCTGGAGCAGCGACTGCAGGCACGCCAGGCCGCAGACCTTGCGGGACCAGAACAGGTACTCCTCGCTTGAGCGGTATCCGTCGGAGGCCCAGTCGTGCAGTCGCGATGGGACGGCGCCGCCCAAGAAGACCTCCAGCCCCGACAGGCCGGTGCGCCGCATGACGACGTCGTCGTTGCGTTCCAGATGTCCCCACTGCGAGACGCACCGGAGACTCCGGTCATGTGATGGGGAAGTCGAAGTAGGCATCGGGATGGGGCTCGTTCCTCAGCGTGTAGTGCCACCATTCGCAGTCGTACCGATCGAATCCGCAGCTCTCCATGACGGAGCGGAGATGCTCACGGTTCCGGGCCTCGGTCGGCGTGATCCCGCGGGCTCGATGACGTGAGATCGGGTCCATGAGGTCGTGACCGCCGCCCATGGGGGCGAGCTCACCGGTGGCAAGGTGATAGAGGGTCAGGTCGACGGCGCCGCCCCTGCTGTGGCCCGACCTCGCGGCCACATATCCGTGCTCGAACATCTCGCCGCGGTCGATGTTCGGGTAGTGCCGCGGTTTGGTCCGGCCGTCCTCGGGCTGTTCCGACCAGCGCAGGAAGCAGTCGACGGCGCGCTGGGGGCGATACCCGTCCCAGAGAAGCAGCCCGAAGCCGAGGGAGGCCGCCTTCTCGCGTGCCTGCTCCAGGGCCGCGCACAGGGACCGGGTGCCGACGATGCGATTCGCGAGATAGCCGTCCACCGGTTTGCCGGTGAAGTTGTCCCAGGTGGCGTACTTGGCGTCCCAGCGGACGCCCGGCACCCATTCGTCGACGTAGACGAAGTCGTCGTTCATCGCTGCTTTCCGTGCAATGTCACCGAGATAAGCCGGTCGATCACGTCGGACAGCGGCAATCCCGCGGCGGCCATCATCCGTGGGTAGCGGCTGTAGGACGTCAGGCCGGGCATGGTGTTGACCTCGTTGAGCACCACCTGTCCGTCGTCGGTGAGGAACATGTCGACGCGGGCGAGTCCCTTGCAGCCCAGGGCGCGGTAGATGGTCTCGGCGGCCTCCTGGACAAGCCAGCGCGAGTCGCCGGAGATGTCGGCGGGAACGATGAACGTCGAGTTCTCCGATCCGGTCTCGGGCGAGTCCTCCTGGTGGATCCTGAAGAATCCGTGCGCGAGGTCGACGCGGTCCACCTCGCCGGTGACCAGGCCGAACGGCTCTTCGAGGACCGCGCAGCCGATCTCGCTCCCGGCCACGGCCTCCTCGATCAAGACCTTCGAGTCGTACTGCCGCGCCGCGCTCAGCGCGCTCGCCAGCTCGTTCTCGTCGGTGACTCGGCTGACGCCGAACGAGGAGCCCGAACGGGCCGGCTTCACGAAAACGGGATACCGAAGGCCGCCGGGATCGACCTTCTCGTTCTCCGCGACGACCCGGAAGTTGGGCGTGGCGATCCCCATGCTTCTGGCGACGGTGTAAGCCAGGGATTTGTCCATGCACACGGCCGAGCCCTGGATGCCGCAGCCGACATAGGGGATGCCGGAGAGCTCCAGCAGGCCCTGGATCGCGCCGTCTTCGCCGAGCTTGCCGTGAAGTACGGGGAAGACGAGGTCGAGGCGCACCGTCTCGTAGCCCTCCTGCCCCATGACCAGCAGACCGTGCACGCTTCGGTCGGGAGACAGCGTGACGGGACGGGCGCTGCCGTTCTCCCAGTCCGCCGCGGGGCCATCGCACAGTTTCCAAACGCCGCCGGCCGTGATGCCGATCCACAGCGGCTCGTACTTCTCGGTGTCGAGGTTCCTCGCCACCTCGCGCGCCGACTTGATGGAGACGGGATGTTCCTCGCCCGCGCCTCCGAAGATGACGCCGACCTTCAATCTGCTCATGCTGTTCTCCCGCTCTCGAAGTTCAGGCAGTTGGTGAGGGTGTTCTCGACGATGTCTTTCAGTGCGTGGTCGGTGTCGTAGGCGGAGTGGGGACTGATCAGCACATTCGGCAGGCGCTGCAGTCGCACCAGGGCCTCGTTCCCGAGATGCCTGTTCCGGCAGTCGGCGTAGAAGACGCCTTCCTCGCCTTCGAGGACGTCCAGTGCCGCGCCGCCCAGCCGGCCGCTCTCCAGCGCGGCGAGGAGGGCCTGGGTGTCGAGCAGCGGTCCGCGACCCGTGTTGACGATGTACGCCCCGGGCTTCATCCGCTCGATGCGACGGCGATCGAGGAGATGGCGGGTGTCCGCCGTGAGCGGGGTGTGGAGCGTCACGATGTCGCTCAGTTCGATCAGTTCGTCGAGCGGCACGTGGCCGGCTGAGGCGTGGGCTCGGTTGTCGTGGGTCAGCACGTGGCAGCCGAAGCCTCGCAGCCGGTCGATGACCGCTGTGCCGATGCGGCCCGTTCCGACCACCCCGACGGTCAGGTCCCGCAGTTCCTTGCCGCGAGCGTCGCTCAGCCGGTAGTCATGAGCGTCGGCGCGGCGGATGGTGGATTTCGCGTGGCGCACCGCCATGAGCATCAGCATCAGCGTGTAGTCGGCCACGCTGTCCGGTGAGTAGGCGACGTTGCCGACCGAGATGCCGACGCGCTCGGCGTACTCCAGGTCGATGTGGTCGTAGCCGACGCTTCTGGTGCAGATGTATTCCACACCGGTCTCGCTGAGCGACAGAAGCGTGGGATTGGTGACCCGGGTCTTGTGGTTCACGCTGACGCACCGGTTGCCGCGTGCCAGTTCAGCGTTGGTCTCGCAGGCGGCCGCCTCGGTGATGGTGAGCGACAATCCGAGGCGCGCCCCCGTCTCCTGGAACAAGCCGGCTTCGTCCTGGCCGCATCCGAAGACCGCGAGTCCCGTCGTCGGGACGGCCGAGGAAAACGGCTCGGCCACCGTTCGGGCGGGACGGTCCGTGGTCGCTTCGCTGTAGGTCGAACCCAATTCGCTGGAGGGCATGACTCAAGTCAAGACAGCGCCGTGTTGTCAGCACGTATGCGATTTTCGATACGCGGACGATATGCCGCCCTGAGCCGACCGCCCTTCCGGGTGATCATCGCCTGTGGCGCCTGGGGCCGGCCTGTGGCGCTCTCAGGCCGGCCGGGCAACCGAACCTCGTTGCCGAGGCTGAGACCTGTCAGGCCCACCACCAGTCGATCGTGGGGATGCCGGGCGGGCCGGTGGCGGCAGGGCTGTCGGTGATGGCGCCGATGGTGCGGACGGCGCCGGCCATTTCGGTGAGGGCGCGGACGGGGCGGCTGGTGATCTCGGTGTCGTCGATGACGTCGGGTTCGCTGACCTGCACCCAGGTCAGCACGGCGGCGGAGGCGACGTACATCATCCGGGTGAGCAGGTAGTCGTTGACGCTGGGACGGGGGCGGCGGACGGTGGCCGGGATCTCCCAGGCGGCGCCCATCAGCCAGTGCAGGTGGGCGTCCACCATGCGGCGCCGCTGGCGCGGATCGGCAAGCTCCCGCAGCCGCGTGGCCAACTCCAGCACCGTGCCGCTGAGGGGATGCCCCGGGTCCAGGACAGCCCAGCAATGCCCGACTCACGTACATACGCGCAGCTCATAGCCTTATGCGCATGGAGAAAGGGTGGGTCGCCCCGGGGGCTGGGCCATCGAGCTGATCGGCTCTGGCCTCGATCAGGAGCGTTGCGACGTTTTCGCTGGGGCGACCGTCCGGCGCGTCCCCAGGCAGTACGCCAACGGTCGCAGCGATCAGGGCCCTCCGCAGGAACCAACGACGGCCGCGCGAGTTGGCTGCCCGCTGCTGTTGTCCATATCGCCCAGCACGAGTCGGGCCTGGCCCGGCCGTACCGGCCGGTCCGGCATCGCCCTCAGTGCACCCGCCGGCCGCAGGCCCCTGGGAAGAGAGCAGCGCCGGTCCGGACCCGGTCCGCGGGGATGCCGGCGAGCCGCAGGAACGCCTCGCCGGTGGCATCGTCCGGCGGGTACTCCAGGACCGCCCCGTCCAGCGGGACGATCCGGCGGCCGTCGTGCAGCTCGACCGGGTGCCGGCCGGTGGGGAACGCGCCGTCGAGCACACCGGAAGCGATCATGTCGGTGCCGTCGGCGGCCAGCTCCCGGACGGTGAAGCGCCAATGCTCGCCGGCCATGGCCAGCAGGTCCCGGGCGTCCCTCCCGAGAGCCGCCGGCGCGCCGATGCGCGCGCGGACGTGCCCGGCGACGGCACAGCACAGCGGGACGCCGCACGCCTGCGGCGTGTCGATCCTGGTGTAGCCGTCGAACGGGTCGTAGGCCAGCGATTCCTCCAGCAACCCGACGGCGGCCCGCCGCGCCGCCGGCCCGCCGTGCTCGGCGATGCCGAGCAGGAACGGCGCCGCCACCGCCGCCGCGGGCAGCACCGCTCCGCTGTGGCCGTGCAGGATCCCGCCACCCTCCAGGAGGGAGAACGCCTTGGCGGCCGCGAGGCCGCCGGTCGCGGCGGCCAGGTCGCGCAGTCCGGCCACGGCGCGTTCGGGCTCGTACCAGCCGGCCCGGCCGGGGACCGTCGCCCAGTCCACCGCCTCGATCTCCCGGACGAGCGCGGCCAGCGGCCCGTGGGCGTTCTCGGCGCCCGGCCCGGGCCGGCTCGGCGCGCCCGGGTCGTCATGACGCATGCCACCCTCCACCGATCCGCCGCCAGGATAGGCGCGGGAGGACCGGGGTGAGCCGCGTGCCGGTCAGGCGTTCCGCTGCGATGGAATCCCTACCAGTTCCGCGTCCGGCCGAACCACACGTTGCGTGCCTGGAACGTGGTGTCGCCGGAAGGGCCCGGCTGCCGCTCGAAGTCGGGGTGGTCCTTGCCGATGCCCGAGGCCCAGCCCCCCATCTGCAAGTTGATGATCAGGCGCTGCGGTACGCCGGCCCAGCCGACGCCCACGTGGGAAGCCTGGAAGTCTCCGTCGAAGTAGTAGTCGAGCAGGACGTCCTCGCCCTGCTTCTCCATCCAGACGCGGTAGGTGTGCCACTCGCCGGGGTCGTGACCGCTGAGTTCGTAGCGGTCCGCGGGCTCCTCCGTACCGGCCTCCTTGGTCCAGGTGTTGAACAGGTTCGTGGAGTCGCCGACGTATTCGAGGATGTCGCTCTCCGGGGGCCAGTCGTCCCCGATGCCGGTGGTCCAGAAGGCGGGCCAGATGCCCAGCCCGGTCCGGGTGCGGAACTCGCCCTCGATGTCGTACTCCGGGAACTGGTCGTTGACGAGGATCGACTCTTTGGCGTGGACGGCGCCGGAGTGGTACCAGAGCGGCGCGAGCGGCTCGCTCTCGCTCCTTCCGTCGGGCTGGCTCAGCCGGGTCGACGTCAGGGTCAGCACGCCACCGGAGACCGAGACCTTGCCGTCGCGCATCCGGGCGGCGCCATTGTGGGTGTCGCCCCAGGGGTAGCCGTACTCCCATTCCCGGCTGAAAGCCGTGGTGCTGCTGAAGGAGGACTTCTCGATGATGTTCTCCCACGTGGCCGCGTCACGGCGGGCGGAGGCGCGGGCCGGGGACGCGGCCCTGGCCTCGGACCGGCCGAGAGGAAGCGCCAGAACGCCTCCGGCGGCCACCGCGCCCATGGTGAGGAGCTTGCGGCGGTTGATCAGGTTCTCCGACATACGGTCCCTTCCGGATGGAGGAGCGTGCGAGGGGCGCCGGAAGGATCCGGCGAGTACCGCTCCCGCATGACGGACAGTCCCGGTGGGCACCGTGTCGGCAACGCGATTCTCATCTCGGCGACCATCCTGGGCACGGCCGCCCTGCGGGGAACGTCACCGAGCCCGGCCGCCGTTCGCTCTCAGGTTTCCGGGGGCGGGGACGGGGGCGGCGTGATCCGGTAGCCGGCTCCGGGGGTGGTGGTGATGATCGGCGGGTCGCCCAGTTTGCGGCGGAGGCGGCCGATGGTGACCGTGACGGTGTTGGTCATCGGGTTCGCGTGCTCGTCCCAGACCCGTTCGAGCAGGTCCTCGGTGCTGAGGAAGGCGGGGGCGGCGTGGAGGAGGGCTTCGAGCAGGGCGAACTCCTTGACCGACAGGTCCAGGTGGCGGCCGTCGCGGGTGGCGGTACGGCGCGCCGGGTCGAGTTCGATGCCCGCCGCGCGCAGCGTCCGGGGCCGGGCGGAGGGGCGGCGGCGGGCCAGGGAGCGGACGCGCAGCACCAGTTCGGGGAAATGGAACGGTTTCGCCAGGTAGTCGTCGGCGCCCAGGGTCAGGCCCGTGACCCGGTCGACCGGTGAACCGGCGGCGGTGAGCATGATCACCATGGGACGGTCATCGCGGTCGGTGATCATCTGGCACAGCGTGTCGCCGTGGATGCCGGGCAGGTCCCGGTCGAGGACGACCACCTCGTAGGCGTTGAGGTCGAGCTTGGCGGCGGCTTCGAGGCCGTCGTACGCCACGTCCACGGCCATGCCCTGATCGCTCAGCCCTTCGGCCAGCACGCCGGCCAGGGAACGGGCGTCCTCGACCACCAGCACCCTCACGCCGGCACCCCGGCCCCGGCCGTGGGCAGGGCGATGGCGACGGTGAGGCCCCCTTCCGGCCGGGCCCGCAGCCGCAGGGCGCCGCCGTGCGCCGTGGCGACGGCCGCGACGATCGACAGGCCCAGCCCGGACCCGTCGGCGGAACCGGTACGGTCGGCGGCGAGCCGCTGGAAGGGCATGGCCAGCCGGTCCACCTGCTCCTGGTCCAGGACGCGCCCGCCGGTCTCCACGACGAGTTCGGCCGTCGCGCCGTCGCTGGTGGCGGCGAGCCGGATCCAGCCGCCGCCGTCGTTGTGGACGACGGCGTTGTCGATCACGTTGCCGACCATGCGGGCCAGGAGGGTGCCGTCCCCCCGCGTCCACGCGCCGCCGCCGGTGAGGCCCGCGGAGTCGACGGTGAGTCCCTTGGCGGCGATGGCGGCCGCCCTGGCGTCCAGCGCCTCGGCCGCCAGGTCCCCGAGCGCGAGCGGCGCGCGGCCGGCCGGAGAGGCGTGCTGCGCGCGGGCGAGGGAGAGCAGCCCTTCGAGGAGGCGGTCGATCTGGTCGAGTTCGGTACGGAGCCGGCCGGCCAGCGCGCTGGTCTGCGCCGGTACGGGCCCGGGCTTGGCCAGGGCCACGTCCAGCGAGGCCCGCATGGTGGCCAGCGGGGTGCGCAGCTCGTGGGAGGCGTCGGCCACGAACCGGCGCTGCGCGGAGAAGGAGTCCTCCAGCCGTTCCAGCAGGCCGTCGATGGTATCGGCGAGGTCCTTGACCTCGTCGTCGGGGCCCGGCACGGCCAGCCGCTCGTTCAGGTTGTCGGCGGTGATCCGGCGGGTCGCCGCGGTGATCGTCCGCAGCGGGCGCAGCACCCGTCCGGCGACGACCCGGCCCTGCACGATCGCCACCAGGCCCATGACCGCCAGCGCCACCGCCGAGGCGATCAGGAGCTGGCGCGACTGCGCGGCCTGGGCGTCGGACAGCTGGGCCTGAAGCGCCGCGATGCGGTGGGCGGTGGCGGCCGGCATGGCCGGTCCGGCAGGCGGTACGGCGGCGGGCGCGGACTCGCTCGTTCTCGTCCCGCTCAACCCGATGGCGTTGGTGATGACCAGCAGCCCGGCGGCCGACAGCAGGAACATGCCCCCGTACAGGACGGTGAGGCGCACTCGTACGGTGTGCCTCCGGCGTCGCCACGTTCTCATGGCTCCAAGGATGCCGCGCCGGACCTAACAGCCATGTGACGGCCTCCGTTCGGGCTGTTTTAGCGGCGGGCCCGTAGAACCGACCGCATGCGAGAGATCATCGAAGTCGGCGGGCTGCGGAAACGGTTCGGGGCGACCACGGCGCTGGACGGGATGTCGTTCACCGTCAGGGCAGGCCGGGTCACCGGGCTGGTCGGGCCGAACGGGGCGGGCAAGTCCACCGCGATGCGAGTGATCCTGGGCCTCGACGCGGCCGACGAGGGACATGCGCTGATCGGCGGCCGGCCGTACGGGAGCCTGCGCGCGCCGCTGCGTCATGTCGGGGCGCTCCTGGACGCCGGGGCGCTGCAGCCGAGCCGTACCGCGCGGAACCACCTGCTGTGGCTGGCCCATTCTCAAGGGCTGCCGTCCAGGAGGGTGGACGAGGTGCTCGACCAGGTCGGGATGCGGGCGGCGGCCCGGCGCAGAGCGGGCGGCTTCTCCCTGGGCATGCGGCAGCGGCTCGGCATCGCCGCCGCCCTCCTCGGGGACCCGCCCGCACTGATCCTGGACGAGCCCGTCAACGGCCTCGACCCCGAAGGCATCGTGTGGATGCGCCGCCTGCTGCGGTCGCTGGCCGCCGAGGGGCGCGCCGTGCTGCTGTCCAGCCATCTGATGCGGGAACTGGAGGGCACCGCCGACCATCTCGTGGTTATCGGCAGGGGCCGCGTGATCGCCGACACCGGCGTCGACGAGCTGATCGCGGCCGCCTCCCGCGGCCGGGTCACGCTGCGGACGCCCGCGCCCGCCGCGGCGATGCCGGTGCTGGACCGCGCCGGCGCCACCGCGCGGCCGTCCGGTCACGGCACCCTCGTCGTCACCGGGCTGCCCGCCGAACGGATCGTGGCCGCGCTCAACTCCGGCGCGGTGCCGTTCTCCGAGGTGGCGACGCACCGGGCGACCCTGGAGCAGGCGTACATGGACCTCACCGGCGACGCCGTCGAGTACCGGGGAGCGGAACGATGAGCACCGTTCCGCACGGGACCGGCGCCAAGGCCGGACGCGAGTTCGGCCGGCTCCTGCACGCCGAGTGGACCAAGTTCCGGACGGTGCGCGGCTGGGTGGCCGCCGTCATCGCGGCGGCGCTGGTCACCGTGGGGCTCGGGCTGTTCTCGGCGTCCGGCAGCCACTCCTCCTGCGGCGCCGGCCCCGTCGAGGTCGCCTGCCCGCCGCCGCCGACCACGCCGACCGGCGAGGCGGTGAACGACAAGTTCTACTTCGTGCACCGCGCGCTCACCGGCGACGGCGCCATCACCGTACGCCTCACCTCCATGACCGGCCGGATACGCAGACCCGACGTCAACGCCGGCGAACGCAACGTGGAGGCCGGGCTGGTGCCGTGGGCCAAGGCCGGCGTCATGATCAAGGAGAGCACCCGGCAGGGCGCGCCGTACGCGGCGGTGATGATGACCGGCGAGCACGGCGTGCGCATGCAGTACGACTTCACCCACGACATGGCCGGCGGTCACCGCGACGCCTCCGACCGGTCGCCGCTGTGGCTGCGGCTGGCCCGCTCCGGCGACACGCTCACCGGGTACGAGTCCGCCGACGGCCGCACCTGGAGCCGGATCGGCACCGCGTCCCTGGCCGGGCTGCCGCGCAGCGTCCGCATCGGCCTGTTCGCGACCTCCCCCGGCGACCTGACCGTCACGCGGGGGGACCTCGGCGGGACCGTCGCCGCTGAGCGCTTCACCGAGACCACCGGCACGTTCGACCGGGTCGCGGTGGCGGGTACCGCACCGGGCACCTGGCGCGACGACGACATCGGCGTCACGATCGGACCCGGCGGGGCGCCCCACCATCCCGGCCGCGCCGTACGGTCCGGCGGCGCCGTCGCCGTGACCGGGGTCGGCGACATCGCGCCGGCCACGGAGGGGATGACGGTCGAGGCCCCGCTCGGCGGCGCGCCGATCGGGCTGATCCTGGTGATCGTCGTGGCGGTCGTGTTCGCCGCCGCCGAGTACCGGCACGGCCTCGTCCGCACCACGCTGCTGGCCGCTCCCCGGCGCGGCCGGGCGCTGGCGGCCAAGGCCCTCGCGCTCGGCCTGGTCACCTTCGCGGCCACGCTGCCCGCCACCGCGGTCACCCTCGTGGCCGGCGGACGGATCCTGCGCGCCAACGGCAACGCCGTCCTGCCCGCGCCCCTGCTCACCCAGGTGCGCATCGTGGTCGGCATGGCGGCACTGTTCGCGCTGGCCGCGGTGCTGGCCCTGGCCCTGGGCGCGCTGCTGCGGCACGCCATCGCGGCCGTCGTCACCGCCATCGCGGCGATCGTCGTGCCGCACGTCCTCGCGACCACCTCGATCCTGCCCGACGGCGCGGCGCAGTGGCTGCTGCGCGTGACCCCGGCGGCCGCCTTCGCCGTCCAGCAGAGCATCCCCGAGTACCCCCACGTACTCGGCCACTACTCGCCGATCGCCGGTTTCTACCCGCTGCCACCCGCGGCCGGGCTCGCCGTCCTGGCCGCCTACGCCGCCCTCGCCGCCGGCCTGGCCGCCGCGCGCCTCCGCCGGAGGGACGCATGAGCCCGCCCCGGCCCGCACGCCCGGCGAGGGCGACGCTGCACGCCGAATGGACGAAACTGCGCACGCTGCCGGCGACCGGTCGGCTGCTTCTCGCGATCGTCGCGCTGACCGTCCTCACCGGCTGCGCCGCGTCCGCCCTCGTCTCCTGCGACACCGGGACCTGCGGCTACGACCCCGCGGAGATCAGCCTCTTCGGCGTGCAGGCCGGCCAGTCGCTCGTCGCCGTCCTGGCGGTACTGGCGATCACCGGCGAGTACGGCTCCGGCATGATCCGCCTCACCCTGGCGGCCATGCCGGACCGTACCGGCGTACTGGCCGCCAAGGCGGCCCTCCTGGCCGCCCTCATCCTGGGCGCCGCGAGCGTCGCCGTGCTCGCCTCCGTACTGGCCACCCGCCCCATCCTGCTGCACAACGGCTTCCCTGCCGATGTGCTCACCAGCGGCTCCATGCTCCGCGCCGCCATCGGCTCGATCCTGTACCTGGCGCTCATCGCCCTGCTGAGCCTGGGCGTCGCCACCGCGATACGGGACTCCGCCACCGCCATCGCCGCCGTCCTGGGACTGCTCTACCTCTTCCCCGGACTCATCCTCCTCGTCTCCGACGACGGCTGGCGGCGCCTGCTGTGGCAGGTCTCCCCCATGAACGCCGGCCTCGCCGTCCAGGCCACCACCGACCTCGCCGCCCTCCCGCTCTCCCCCTGGGAAGGACTGGGCGTACTGAGCGCCTGGGCACTCGCGGCCCTGCTGCTCGGCGGCCTGCTCCTGCGGAAACGCGATGCCTGAGAGGCCGCCCACCTCGCTGTCGCCCCGGTTCCGCTCACTAGCCCTGGTGAGGCGCGGCGGAGGGCTGGGCGAGGGTGTCATCTCGAAGGCGCCGCCGGTGCTGTGGCGTGTTCGGCGGCTTGGGCGTCCGGGTGGCGGGGGTCCCGCAGGGCGGCCCGGCCGGCCACAACGAGGGCGGCCCGCGAACACGTCCCAGGTGAAACCGCGCGAGGCTCGACGAGAATCCGCCGACGTGCGAGGGCGGTCGAGCGATCACACGGCGGCCCTTCCGGATGGGGACAACCGCAGAGGTCAACCGGGTTCTGATCGGCCCCGTCCCACCATGTGTACGTTCCGCATCGGGGAAAGGGCCATATCTTGAACTTCCGATGGACGGCATCCGTCTCGATGCTCGCCCTGTCCGCGTCGATCGCCGCGCCCGGCACCGCCGCGGCCGCGCCGCCGCCGGTCCAGAAGTGGAGCATCACCTCCCAGACCCGCATCCCGGTCTTCGACCTGATGAACGACGTGGTGGCCACCAGGGCGGGCAGCGCCTGGGCGGTCGGCGGGCACTCCGACCACGCCACCGGCGCCATGCCCGGACTCGTCTACCGCTGGAACGGCGGCACGTGGCAGCGCCTCGCCGTCCCCGGCGCGCTCGACGTGACCCTGGAGCACGTGGACGCGTCCTCCGACACCGACGTGTGGGCGTTCGGGCGGGACTGGGCGGGGCCCTCGGGCAAGGCGTTCCACTGGAACGGCACGAGCTGGCGCGCCTTCACCGTCCTGGACGGCGACGAGCTGAACGCCGTCGACGCCGTATCGCCGACGGACGTGTGGGCCACCGGCGGGGACCGGCTCCAGCACTTCGACGGCACCGCCTGGCGCGCCGTCGACGTCCCCGGAATGCGGCGCATCGGTTCCCTGCACGTCACCTCGGCCACCAGCGGCTGGGCCACCGGCATCGACACCGAGTTCCGGCCGCGGATCTGGCGCTGGAACGGCAAAGTGTGGAACGCCTCGCCCCTGCCGTTCTCGGCGCCCGGCCACTTCGGCGGCATCGTGCAGCTCGGCCCCGGCAACGTGTGGGCCGTCGGCGCCGAGGTCTACAAGGACGACCCGGACGGCGACGACCTCTACCGCTCGTTCGCCCTGCGCTGGAACGGCAAGGCATGGAGCCGGGTCGCCATGCCCGCCTACGGCCTCTGGCTCGACCGGCCCGCTCCCGACGGGCACGGCGGCGTCTGGATGGTGGCCGGCGAGAAGCTGGTCAACCACCGGGCCGGAAAGTGGACCGCCGTCGTCCAGCCCTCCACCCCGGAGAACCGCACCACGCTCGCGAACATCGCCAACGTCCCGGGCACCGGCACCATGCTCGGCGTCGGCTCGATCCACGATGACGGCACCTCCGGCGACGACCCCCAGGACGGCCTCTTCATCACCGCCCGCTGACGCCGTCCGTGGAGTACGGGCCGCGCCACCCGCATCGGAACGGAGGCCGCGGCGAATGCGTACAAGATCCACTTGTGCGTTAGATTGCACCGGCAAGAGCGACGCTCCCCGGGAGGACGACCCATGCGGAACGAGATCTCAAGGCGCGACTTCGGCCGGATCGCCGGACTCGGCCTGGGCGGGGCCGTCCTGATTCCCGGGTACGGGCAGGCCCACGCGGCCGCCCGGACATGGAAGGTCACCGGCCGCCTCGGAACGGGGCTCGGCGGCTTCGACACCACGATGAAGACGTTCATGCAGGAACGCGGCGTCTCCTGCGGGTCCCTGGCGGTCGTGCGCAAGGGCAGGCTGCTGGCCGCCCGCGGCTACACCTGGTCGGACGACACCGCGCTCTCCACCTCGCCGACGTCGCTGTTCCGGCTGGCCAGCCTCTCCAAGCCCGTGACGGCGGCGGCCGTGCTGAAGCTCGTCCAGGACGGGAAGCTCAGCCTGGACGCGCCGGTCACCAGCCTGCTGGCGCTCGCCCCGCCCGCCGGCGGCACGGCGGACCCGCGGCTGGGCCAGGTCACCGTCCGGCGGCTGCTCCAGCACACCGGCGGCTGGGACAGCGGCATCTCGGCCGACCCGATGTTCTCCAACTTCACGATCTCCAGGGCGCTCGGTGTCCCGCTGCCGATCACCAAGGCGAACATCGCCGCCCACACCACCGGCCGCCCGCTCGACCACGCGCCCGGCAGCACCTACGCCTACAGCAACTACGGGTACATGCTGCTCGGCCTGATCATCGAGAAGGCCGGCGGGCTGCCGTACCGCGACTACGTCCAGCAGAAGATCCTCACGCCGCTCGGCATCACCCGGATGCGGCTCGGCCGCACGCTGAAGCCGCACGCGGCCGCCGGCGAGGTCCCCTACAACTCGCAGTACACCGCCGCGACGGTGTTCGACGCGTCCGGCACGATCGTGCCCGGCCCGTACGGAACGTTCAACCTGGAGAACATGGACGCGCACGGCGGCTGGCTCGGCACCGCCGTCGACATGGTGCGCTTCGCCGGCCTGTTCGACGCGGCCGGGACGGTGCTGAACTCCACCTCGCTCTCGCGGGCGTTCGCCGAGCCCGAAACCGGCGTCAACGCCAACGGCTGGTACTACGGCTGCGGCTGGCAGGTACGGCCGGTGACCGGCGGCCGCAACACCTGGCACACCGGGAGCCTGTCGGGCACGTACACCGTCCTCATCCGCCGTTCCGACGGGATCTCGTTCGCCGCGCTGTTCAACCAGCGTGACGACGCCTCCGGCAAGAGCTACGCCGAGATCGACTCGCTGCTCAACAAGGCCGCCAACGCGGTCACCACCTGGCCGACCACCGACCTCTACAGCCAGTACTTCTAAGCCCCCTGCAAGCCGGGGCCCCGGCCCCGGCTTGCCGTCCCGGCCCGTCCCATCGAACGTCAGCGGCGACGCGTCTCTCCGAGGGTTCGGCCGGTGATCTCAGCATCCGTATTCGTCCTTGACGCGGTGGACGGGTCGGACCTTCAGCGTGCTGCGGTCGAACGTCGACCGGTACAGGCAGCCGTCGTCGGCGACGATCTCTATGGTGTTCCGTCCGGTGAAACGCACGGTCTTCGGGACGCTGCCGTCCTCCTTGCCGTCCCAGACCAGTGCCTCCTGCGCGCGCCAGCCCTTTCCGGCCCTGACGTACACGTCGCTCTCCGGGTCGATCGCCACGAATCCGGCGCCCTCGACGACCAGCAGCTCGTGCCGCCCGTCGGCGGCCGGTACTCGCTGCTCGACCAAGCCGCCCCTCTCGAAGAGGGCGGCCAACGTCCACAGACAACCGCCGAGGAGCACGGCGGCGACCACCGTGCCCACCAGAACGATGTTCCGCAGCAGCCCGCTCTTCAGCGCCAGAGCGATCCCGATCCCGGCAGCCAGGAGCGCCGCCAGGAGCAGGACGATCGACATGTAGGGGCCCAGCACCAGGTTCCAGCGTCCCAGCCACAGCGCCGTCACCGTGCAGGCCGCCGCGGACGCGAGTCCGACCGCGCACCAGCCCCATCTGCGCTCCACGCGCTCCCCCCGCTCCTGCGATCACGTCTCGGCACTGCTGTTGGAGTCGGAGCGTCGGGCGAGGGTTCCGGCCAATGCGTCGATGGAGGGGAGAGCGCGGGCTTGCCGGGCCGCTACTGCGTCTCTCGGATCAGGGTGGCGGACTGGCCGGAGAACTTCACGAAGGCGTTGTGCGGTGCGGCCTGCACCCACTTCTCGAAACCGTCCATGGTGCACGTGCTGTCGCCGGGCGGCCTGCTGCCGTCCGGGCAGGTGTCACCGGCGACGTAGAGGACGGTGGCGTCGGCCGTGAAGAAGGCGACGCCGTCGACGGTGAACTTGCCCGGCGCCAGGTAGCGCAGCCGTCCCCACTTGGACGTGATCTGCTGGCCGCCGGGCGTCCCACCCGCGGGCTCCTGGGCGTCGGGAGTGCCCGCTCCCTCAGGGGACGAGGCGTTCGGCGTGGAGGCGTCGCCGCCCGGGGTGGAGGACTCGTTGGGGGCGGGGGTGGAAGCGCCGGGCGAGGACGCCGACGGCGCCGCGGAGTCGCCGGTGCCGGTGCCGGTGCCGTCGCAGGCCGTCAGGCCGAGCGCCAGCGCCGCCGCCATGCCGGTGAACACGATCTTCCGCATGTGCCGCTCCCATCTCCGTGCGCAGCCCCACTGGCCGCGTTGTAGAAAATGAGATGCGGGCGTGGTCCGGGGAGTTGGCGCCCCGAACTGTGATCAGTTCGACCCGGTACGTCATGAACTCGCACGCCGATGCGAACGTCTGGAACTTACCGTTCTGCTTCGGCGGAGAAGGCGGCCGCCAGGCTGCTGAACGCGTACGCGACGAGGGCTCCGGTGCGGCCGCTGACCGAGTCACCCTTGAGGGCGCGTACGCGATCCAGCGCGCGGGTGGAGCGGTGACTCGCGGACGGGGCGCGGTTCAAGGGCCGCAAGGTGGGGCTCACCTCGGCCGCGATGCAGCGGCAGCTCGGGGTGGACCAGCCGCACTACGGCCCAAGGCAGGGCCCGCTGGTGTCCGGGCCCTGCCCTGTCTGTCAGTCTTCGCCGTTGTAGGCGCGCAGCTCGCGGCGCGCCTGGTGACGGCTGCGGCGGCGCTCTTCGCGTCGGATGCGGTACCACTCCCGGCCACCGCCGAGGGTGCCGCAGTCGAACAGGTAGTGGTCGGTGGCGCCCCAGTAACAGCCGCTTCGTCCGCTGCGGTTCATGGACGCGCTGCCGTCGGCGATCTCCTCCGGCAGCGTGCACGGCCCGAACCGATGATCATGCACGGGCCGGCAGTTCACCATCGGCGCCTCGGCCATCCCCACCCACCAGGGACGGGTCTTGTCGGTCTTGCTCATACGGTCACCTTTCGGCTCCGCGACGCCCCGGGCTGGGGCCGTCACAAGACCTGGCGCACCGTGATCACCTCCGGCATCGCGACGAGAAGGCGACCTCGCCGTTCGAGAGAACCTGATTCCGACCTTAGCGCCCACCGCGTACCATGATCGCTGATCTCGCGGCGGGAGGACCGGCCATGTGGACGGAACTGATCGGGCGCCTGTACGGCGACGCGGAGTTCGCCGCGCCCGCCGCCGATGAGGCGGTCGACCGGATCCGTCCGCTGGGCGGCGTGCCCGACGACCTGCGGGAACTCCTGCGGCAGACCGACGGTGTACGGGCCGAGTACGGTTCCGGGCTGGTCTGGTCGGTCCAGGAGATCATCGACGGGAACGCGGAATTCCGGCGGGACCCCGGCTTCGCGGAGCTCTACGCGCCGTTCGATCGGCTCCTCTTCATCGCCGACAACGGCGGCGGCGACCAGTTCGCCTACGTCCAAGCCCCCGAGGGCAGGCCCGGCGAGATCGTCGTTTGGGATCACGAGACCGATGAGCGCAGACCGGTCGCCACGTCCCTGCGGGACTACCTGGAACGCCGCGCCGGCGCCCAAGGCGACGACTGGTACAGGTGACACGCGGGCCGCCTCGTCTAGCGGGTGGCGATCACGATCAGGCGGTTGCTCTCGGCGTGGAGCGGCTCCCCCATCTCGTCGAGCCCCCGCACCTCGCGGAAACCGGCGTCGAGGAGCCAGTCGCGCAGCTCGGTGAACGAGTGCTACCTCAACGGGCGACTCGCGATAGAGATCATCTGAACGAGTGGAGGGTGGCGGCCCGCAGGGCCGCCACCCTCCTACGTGAGCAGGCGGCGGCGGTAGCCCTCGGCCACGGCCGAGGCCCGGTCACGGACGCCGAGTTTGTCGTAGATGTGTTGCAGATGCGTCTTGATGCTCGCTTCGCCGATGAACAGCGCCGCGGCGGCCTCCCGATTCGAGTTGCCGTTCGCGACCAGTTGCAGCACCTGCTTCTCTCGATCGGTCAGCGTCCCGGCGCCGGGCCTGCGGACCTGCCCCATGAGGTGCCGCGTCGCCGACGGCGCCAGCACCGACTCGCCGCGCGCGGCCGCGCGGACGGCTCGCATCAGTTCGTCGGGCAGGGCGTCCTTCAGGAGGTATCCGGTCGCGCCCGCCTCGATCGCAGGCAGTACGTCACTCTCGCCGTCGAAGGTGGTCAGTATCAGCACCCGGGCGCTCGGGGCCCGCTCGCGCAGGGCCGCGGTCGCGGCGACGCCGTCCATCACGGGCATCCGGAGGTCCATGAGCACGACGTCCGCCGCGAGCAGCCTCGCGCGTTCGATGCCCTCGGCGCCGTCCCCGGCCTCACCGACCACGACGATGTCCTCGGCGTGCGCGAAGGTGTCGCGGAGACCGCCCCGCACGATCGGATGGTCATCGACGATCACCAGTCGGATCATCCGCCGGCTCCCCCTCAACTCTCGTGCCCCCGGGGGCGATCGCCGGGACGCGCGCGCTGACGGACGTCCCTTCACCCGGTCCGCTCTGCACCTCGATGTGGCCGCCGACCCCTCGGATGCGCTGGCGCATGCTCGTCAGGCCGAAGCCGGTGCCGGCCCTCTTCGCGAACCCGCGTCCATCATCCCGCACGTCCAGCAGCACCTCGGGGCCCGTGTACGACAGCGTGACGCCGACGCGGGAGGCCGCCGCGTGCTTGGCCACGTTGGTCAGCGACTCCTGCGCGACCCGGAAGAGCGCCACCTCGATCGCCGGGCTCAGCGGCTCCCGGGTGCCGGTGACCTCCAGCCGCGCGCTGATCCCCTGGTCCTCCGACCACCGCTCGGTCAGCGCGCGCAGCGCGCCGGGGAGGTGCGCCCGCCCGAGTTCCCGGGGAGCGAGCGCACGCACGGACCGCCTGGCCTCGGTCAGGCTGCTGCGCGCGAGCCGGAGCGCGCGCGCGACGTGCTCTTCCGTCTCGCCCCGCACACTCGCGGAACGCTCCGCCGCCTGGAGCTGCGTGATGATGCCGGCGAGACCCTGGGCCAGCGTGTCGTGGATCTCGCCGGCCAGTCGCTGCCGCTCGTCCTGCGCCCCGGATTCACGGGCCTGGGCGACCAGTTGCGCGTGGAGCCCGGCGTTCTCGTGCAGGGCCGCCTCGAGCCGCTCGACGAGTTCCTCCCGCTTGCGCTCCTCCGGTTCGCTGCGCGCCGTCAGCAGGATGCCCACCCCGATCGCCGCGGTCTGCACGGCGACGACCAGGATGAACTCCGCGAGCATGTCCGGGGTCGGGCCGGCCCACACGCGCATCGCCGACCCATTGAGGGCCACGGAGGTGGCCAGGACTCCGAGCACCCCCAGCGGCCACGGCCTGATCAGGTACGCGTGGAAGAAGCCCGCGACGGTGAAGACGAGGAAGATGTCGGAGTACGCCATGAGGGGGACGCACAGCGCCAGCAGCCCGGCGAGGAAGACGCCCGCCCGCGCGGGCCGGAGCGTCCTCCTCCTGATGGGCAGCGTGTGCCCGAACAGCACCCACGGCACCGCGGCCGCGACCAGCCCGAGGACGGTCGCGCCCTCGGGCCAGAAGGGTTCACCGGAGGCCGGGAGCGCCCACGCGAGATAGACGGCCGTCGAGATCGTCAGCAGCAGCCACGGTGAGAACAGCTGCAGAAGGTCCCAGACCCGCAGCTGCTCCTCTTTCCAGGCCAGCCGGGAGCGGTTCGCGATCTTCGCCTCTTCCGCGATGGCGGATTCGCGCGTCCCGCGGCTCGGGCGCTCGCCGCCCCCGGCGTCCCGCGACATCGACATCTACTCCCAGCGGAAGAGCCTGGCGGCGACCGCGGTCGCGATCGCCGCGATGCCCGCCATGACGGCGATCTGCAGCCAGAAGGGCTGCCCGCCGGCGGTGGCGGTGATCTCGCCCGCCTCGGCGGACCACGCCGAAGTGAGCGCCTGCAGCCCGGGCGGTACGAACTCGCCGGCCCGGCGCAGCACGTCGGGCATCAGGACGCGGGGCAGGAAGGCCCCGCCGAAGAACATCAGCGCGACGAACAGCAGGGTACCGATCTGGTTCGCGGCGCCGCTCGTGCGGGCCACGGCCGCGGAGATCATGCCGATCCCGAGCAGTGCCGCATAGCCGACGACGAAGGCGGCGGCGAGTTCCAGGGGGCGCTCGGGCGGCGCGATGTCCAGCACCGCCCACGCGAGGAGGGTCATGAGCGCCGCGGAGACGACCACGGAGGCGAACGCGGCGATCATCTGCGCGAGCAGGACGGTCCGCGGATGCACGGGAGTGGTCGACAGCCTGCGCAGGACGCCCCGTTCCCGATACGTCGCGATCACCGCCGGGACGTGCTGCACGGCGATCATCACCATCCCGAACACCAGCGCGGTCGGCGCCCAGACGTCGATGGACCGGAGCCCGCCGGTGTCCGGCGACGGCTCCCTGAGCGACGGGACGGCGCCCAGCGCGAGCAGGAGTCCCGCCGGGAACAGCACGCCGAAGACGACGGTGGCGGAGTCTCGGAGGAAGAGTCTCGTCTCGATCTCGACCAGCTTCAGGAGAGCGCGCATCACCCGCCCCTCCTCTCGGAGGGTTCCGGCGCCCCCGGGGCGCGTCCCGTGAAGGCCACGAACGCGTCGTCGAGGTTGCGCTGGTCGACGCGGAGGTCCTCCGCCACGACCTGCGCCCTGGCGAGAGCCCCCGCGACGCTGCTCAGAAGCCGCCCCCGGCCGGTGACCAGCCAGCGGTTCCCGGTGATCTCGACACCGGTCACGTCGGGAAGCGCCGTCAGGACGCTCTCGTCCAGCGGCCGGCTCACGCGGAACCGGACCTGCTGCACCGCGCTCGACTGCGCGATCAGCCCTTCGGGGGTGTCCACCGCGGCGACCCGGCCGCCGTCGATGACGGCGATCCGGTCGCTGAGGCGCTCCGCCTCGTCCATGAAGTGCGTGACGAGGAGGATCGTGACGCCCGTGTCGCGGACCCGTTCGATGAGGCTCCAGGTGTCGCGCCTCGCCTGCGGGTCCAGTCCCGTCGTGAGCTCGTCGAGGATCGCGACCTTCGGACCGCCGACCAGGGCGAGCGCGATCGACAGCCGCTGCTTCTGCCCGCCCGAGAGGGCCTTGTACCGCGTGTCGCGCTTCCCGGTGAGGCCGAGGAGCTCCATGAGCTCGCGCCAGTCGGCGGGGTCCCGGTAGAACGAGCTGTAGAGCTCCAGGGCCTCGGCGACCTTGATCGCGTCCGGGAAGCTGCTCTCCTGCAGCTGCACGCCGAGCCGCTCGCGCACCTCCGCCCGGTCCTTGACCGGGTCGAATCCCAGCACGGAGATCGAGCCCGAGTCGGGCGTCCGCAGGCCGGCGATGCTCTCGACCGTCGTCGTCTTGCCGGCGCCGTTGGGCCCGATGATGCCGAAGATCTCCCCCTCCTCGACGGTGAACGAGATGTCGTCGACGGCGACGTGCCGCCCGTAGCGCTTGTGCAGGTTCCGTACTTCCAATGCGGTCACGCTGCGAAGCTACGAGCGCACCGCACCCCGCCACATCGACCGCGTCGTCCGCGCGCGGGTTGATCCGCGCATCCACCGTTCGGTGGATCCCGTCGGCCGGCCGGCCGTCCGCCTCGGCCGTGCGGCGCCCGGGCGTCCTAGATCGCGGCTTCTAGGGCAC
This sequence comes from Actinomadura sp. 21ATH, assembly GCF_041951345.1. Lineage (NCBI taxonomy): Bacteria > Bacillati > Actinomycetota > Actinomycetes > Streptosporangiales > Thermomonosporaceae > Actinomadura > Actinomadura sp. 21ATH. The sequence continues at coordinate 64,190 of NZ_JBGNUR010000003.1, forward strand.
ATGTCCGATGCCCCGGGGGCGGCACGGTTCGTAGCGTTCCGGGCAAGGCACGCGCTCAGCCGCCAGCTCGGGGATGCGGAGGCCAGCCGGCTCGTGGCATCGCCGGTCTGACCACATCTTGCCATTGACTAGATGGCGCGCGTACCGCAATCTAGACAGTGACAGGATTCAGCGTTCGGGGCTCAGCGCCCCCCGCACAGGAAGGCCGGAACCATGGAAGACTTCGCCAACACCCTCGGCGTGGAGTTCATCGTCCTCGTCATCGCCGCACCGGTGCTGCGCCTCCTCGGCGCCCTGGGCGTCCGCCGCTTCGCCGACTGGCCGGCCTGCGCCGCCCACGCGATGGCGGCCATGCTCGTTCTCACCGGCGTCGTGCGCTTCGTGCCCGACAGCGTGGCCGGGATGCCCAGCGCCGAGGAACTCGCCCGCATGGTGCCGCCGTTCGTGCCCTTCCCGCTGGCCATGGTCTACCTGACCGGCGTCCTGGAGCTGCTCATCGCTGCCGGCCTCGTCCGCACGTCCACCCGCTGGGGCGCCGCCGCCGGCCTGGCCGTCCTGCTGCCGCTGCTGCTCCCGGCCAACATCTACGCCGCCCTCAACGACATCCCCCTCAACGGCGCCGAGGCCACCCCCCTGTGGTTCCGGATCCCCCAGCAGGCCGCCTACATCGCCGTCGCCCTGTGGATCGCCCACTCCGCCGACTCCACCAGAGCCCGGAGCCTGCTCAGGCCGCTCCGCCGGGAGACCTCGAAGTAGCCGGTAGCCGGGAAAGGTCACCGGGTGCCGGAGATGACGGCCGGGCTGAAGAAGACGGTGTCGGGGCACATCGTGTCCACCCGCGGCCCGGCCCCGCGGCTGCAGTCGGCGTAGAGATCGAGATGGCCCATCATCCAGTCCTCCAGCCCCTGCACGTACCTGCCGGCGGACGCCTTCTCCTCAGCGGACAGGGCGAGCCGCCGGTAGAGCTCGGGGAGGACGCCCTTGAGGCGCAGGAAGTCGCGCACGATCCGGTTGGCCGCCGCGCAGGTGCGCAGCTTGGCCGGGCCGAAGTCCCGTTCCGAGGCCCTCCGCTCGGGGATCACGACGTTGTCGACCTCCCCGCTCCGGTACTCGCGTTCCGCCGAGAAGACGTCGTTGACGTGGAGGATGTGCAGGGCCGCCAGGTCGGACAGCCGCGCGAAGACCGGGTCGGCCGCGAAGCCCTCCGGAACGGTGAAGGACCCCATGCGTTCGATGAGGTCGAAGCAGAAGTGCGCGCCCACGGTGTCCAGCCGCAGCCGGGTGGCGGCGGCCACCGTGATCGGGCGGGGGTCCCGGCGGCGGGCGAAGGCGGCGCACACCGCCTCCAGGTAGGCGCGGTAGTGCCCGTCGGCGCGGCGTACCCACCGTTCGGGCATGCCGCGCGTCCAGCGGTCCCGGAGGTCGGCCAGGGCGTCGATGCCCGGCGACCGCACCGCCGGGCGCGGACCGGCCGGCGCGAACACCTCGAGCATGGCGTCGACCAGCCTGCGCACCTGTGCCGGAGAACGCTCCGGATGCAGGTCGAACTGGTCGTCGCTGATGAAGATGTAGCCCATGAAGTCGGCGCCGAGCCGCATCGCGTCGGCGCCGGCCCGCGGCCAGGCCAGGGCGGCCAGACGGTGCACGCGCATGGCCAGGTACGCCGGCATGTCCCGGGGGTCCGCGACCAGCCGGTGGCGCAGCATCCACTGCTCGTGCGCCTCCTGCACCTGCGCGTGGTACGGGTTGAGGCTGCTGGGGAAGGGGCGTTCCAGAGCCCGCAGGAGCTCCCGGTTCCCCACTGGCGTCGATTCGTCGGCGGGCAGGTCGTCGCACATCCTCGAACGCTTCCTGACCCCCGTCCCTTCGTGCCTTACCCGGCGTGACCCCGCGGGCATCTCCCGGCCGGGATGCATCCCTCGTACGCGCAGGTCAGGACGGGCGCACCCGGTCCTGCGGGAAGCTCCCGCCCGGCACCCCGCCGCCTCGCCCCGACCGCTCAGGCGGCGGGGTGCCGTCGGCGTGGGCGGGACCACCTTCCGGCGGTCGCTCGCACTGTCACGGCCGCCGATTCGCGGTGCAATCGTACTAGTCACCTTTGGCGCTGCACTAGTTCACTTTACGCCTATGACGCGTAGAACAGCCTGTTTAGTGGCGTTACGGTGTCTCAGGTCAGAGATACGCCGTACCGACACTCGCTCGCGAAGCGTCGGGGTCAACGAGAAGAGATGGAGCACGCCATGGTGACCGAGATCGACACCGACTACCTGGTGGTCGGTGCCGGCGCGACGGCGATGGCCTTCGTGGACACGCTGCTCACCGAGTCGGACGCGACCGTGGTGATGGTCGACCGCTACCACCGGCCCGGCGGGCACTGGACGATCGCCTACCCGTTCGTGCGGCTGCACCAGCCGTCGGCGATGTACGGCGTGAACTCGCGCCCGCTCGGCGACGGCACGGTCGACGGCACCGGCTGGAACGCCGGGATGTACGAGCTGGCCGGCGCGAGCGAGGTCTGCGGCTACTTCGACCGGGTCATGCGGCAGACGTTCCTGCCGTCCGGCCGGGTGTCGTACTTCCCGATGGCCGAGTACGACGGCGCCGGCCGCTTCCACCTCACGACCTCCGGCCAGGAGTACGAGGTGACCGTGCGCCGCAAGGTCGTCGACACCACGTACCAGGGCGTGACCGTGCCGGCCATGCGGCCGCCGGAGTTCCCGGTCGCCGACGGCGTTCCCCTGGTGCCGCCCAACGACCTGCCCGCGATCCGCGAGCCGTACGACCGGTACGTCATCGTCGGCGCCGGCAAGACCGGCATCGACGCCTGCCTCTGGCTGCTCGAACAGGGCGTCGACCCGGCGAAACTGACCTGGATCATGCCCCGCGCGCCCTGGCTCGTCGACCGCGAGACGGTGCAGCCGATGTCGCTGCGCCGGCCCGAGGACATCGTGCGTGTCCACATGGCCCGACATGAGGCCATCATGGGCGCCGAGTCCGTTCCCGACCTGCTCGACCGGCTCAACGCCGCCGGCATCCTGCTGCGCATCTCCGCGGACGACCGGCCGACGGCGTTCCGCTGCGCGACCGTGTCGCGGGCCGAACTCGGGCAGCTCCGCCGGATCGGGCACGTCGTGCGCCTCGGCCGGGTGAAGCGGATCACCGAGACCGGCGTCGAACTCGACGGCGGCACCGTACCGACCGGCCACCGCGCGCTGCATGTGGACTGCACCGCCGACGCGATCAAGCAGCGTCCCGTCGTCCCGATCTTCCAGGACGGGCTGATCATTCCGCAGCCGGTGCGCGTCTGCCAGCCGGTGTTCAGCGCCGCGCTGATCGCGCACGTGGAGACGGCGTACGGCGACGACGCGGAGAAGAACGCGCTGTGCCCGGTCGCGCCGAATCCGCGTACCGACACCGACTGGCTCCGGTTCGCCATCGCCGGGAACCTCGAACAGCTGAACTGGGCCGGGAACGCCGACATCGCGCGCTGGCTGGAGACCTCCCGGCTCCATCCGAACCTGGCCCCGCCGATGCTGGCGGACCCGGCGGCGCGGGCCGCCTACGAGCAGCAGGCCCTGGCCCTCGCCGAAGCACAGACCGCCAAGCTGGAGGAGCTGCTCCACGCCCACGCCGCCCAGACCGGCACGGGTGGCGCGATCCGGTGAACGGTCGGCTGCGTCGGCACCAGAGCCCGGCGCCCCCGGTCCGGTGTGACGGCCTCGCGGGACCGGACATGGAGAGTGCCCGGGGCACGGACGCAGCTTGGAGAGGGCGATCGGGAACATCGCTCAGGCGACTCCGGCGCGGTCAAGCAGCCCGTGCATGGTCTCGACGGGCAGGCCGGGGTCGGCAGCGGCGGCTTCGGCCAGCCCGGCGTGATCGAGCAACGGCAGGAGGGCGTCCAGGGGCAGCCGCGGAACGGTCTGCCTGCGGCTCAGCCGGCCTGGGGGCCGCAGGGTTCGAGCCGGTCGGCCAGGCGGTGCAGCGTCCGCGCGGTCGCCCTGCGGACCTGCCCGCGGTGGCGCCGCCGCGGGCGGCCGGGGACGCGCGGCGCGTCCGGCATCGCCGAGCGCGCCCGGCTGCGGGAGATCTCGTTGGCGACGGTGAAGCCGAGCAGATCCATCATCGTGCTCCTTCCATGGGGGCCGGGCCGGTGGAGGCCCGGATGACCAGGTCCGCGGGCAGCACCACGTCGCGCGCGGCGCGCCCGGCGGGAGGGTCGAGCAGGAGGCCGCCGGCGACGCGCCCCATCTCGCGGGCGGAGTGCCGGACGGTGGTGAGGCCCGCCGCGGCGGCCTCCGGTACGTCGTCGAAGCCGATCACCGAGACGTCGTGACCGGGGCGCAGCCCGCGCTCGGCGAGCGCGTCGAGGACGCCGAGGGCGAGCATGTCGTTCACGGCGACGATCGCCGTGGGCCGGGGCGAGCGGTCGAGCAGGAGGGCGGCCGCGGCGGCGCCGTCGGCCCGGGTGTAGGCGGCGGCGCGGGCGAACGCCAGGTCCGTCCAGCCGACGCCGGCCTCGGCGAGCGCGTCGCGGTAGCCGCGCAGCCGCTCGCGGCTGAAGTGGTACGGCATGTCGTCGGGGCTCGCCAGGGAGAACGGGGCGGTGGGCCGTCCGGAGGTGGGCAGGGCGACGATCGCGGCGATCCGCCGGTGGCCGAGCCCGGCGAGGTGCGCGCCCGCGGCACGGGCCGCCGCGGCGTCGTCGATGCCGACGAATATCGCGTCGGGGTCGTCGTCGCGCCGGTCGGCGTTCACGATCGGGAGACGGCGGGCCCTGACGGCGTCCAGCGACCGGTGCCCGTCGGGCAGGCCGTACACGCAGAAGCCGTCCACGGAGGCGTCCTGCACCAGGCGCACGGCCGCCTCGTCGTCGCGGCCGGACAGCGGCACCAGCAGCAGGCCGGTCTCGTGCCGCTCGGCGGCGGCGGCCAGGCCGCTCATGAACCGCACGGTGTAGGGGTCGGTGAAGGCCACCGACACGGCGGCGTTGAGCAGCACGCCGATCGCGCCGGTGGTGCCGCGCCGCAGCGACCGGGCGGTCGGGTGCGGCCCCGGGTAGCCCAGCCGCCGCGCCGTCTCCAGGACCTTCTCGCGCAGCTCAGCGGAGAGCTGGTCCGGGCGGCTGTAGGCGTTGGACACCGTGCTCCGGGAGACCCCGAGCTCGTCCGCGACGGTCTGCAGTGTCGGCCGCATCCTTGGATGATCTTTCTGTATCGATTTAGATCTGGATCGATACAGTAACACACCCGCGCGGCGACATCGAGACGGCGGGGCACAGAAAAGGGACGGTCCGGATGCCGGGCCGCCGGCTCAGCGCCGCCGCCTGACCGCCCACGAGAACGTCAGAGCCATGCCGGGCCCGACCAGGACTCCACCGAGCGGCGCCAGCGCCGGGGCGTCCCACCAGAACCACGAGCCGAGGGCGAAGAGCAGGCCGAGCACGATCGCCACGACACCCACCACCGCGGCGCGCCGGGGCAGGGGCGGATGCGCACGCGCTCGCAGGCTCCCTTCGGAGTCGTAGAGCAGCCGGTCGTCCAGCCTCATCAACCACCGCCACAGTCGCTTCACACCGGCCTCCAACTCCAGATGGCGCCGATATGCCCTATATGGCCCGAAGTACGTCTGCCTGGGCCTGCCGCGAGCCCGCCCGCCGCCGGGGCGGCCGATGGTGTGCGCGGCAGCCGGAGCCGCCTGGCGGTGCCTACACTGCACTCATGTCCACCCGCGACCCCGGGCGCCCCGGCCCGGACGAGCCCGACGAGGCCGAGTCCGAACAGCGCGGCCACGAACGCACCGCGGCCATCAGGGCCTGGGCCAAGCAGCAGGGTCTCGCCGTCACCGACGACGGCCCCCTCCCGGCCGCGATCGTCGCCATGTACGAGGCCGCCCACTGAACGACCCGGCGCGGCCGGCATGTCAACCGCCACCGGGCGAAGCGCCGGTGATGGCCTGCCGCTGCCGTCCCGTGATCTCCCGCAGTGGCGCGTCGTCGTTGTTGGTGAGGACGACGCCGACCCACCCGGTGCCCGGGTAGATGCTCCAGTGACCGCAGCTGCCGGGGTGGATACCGCCGCGCGACAGCTCCCACCGGCCTTCGACGATGTGGGCCGGCGGCCCGTAGGGCACCGGCACCTGCCTGCCTGCCCGCCCCACTTGAGCAGCCGCCGGTCGGCACCACGTTCGGAATCTGGATTCATGTTCACGCCCCTTTCCGGATCGGCAAACTGGCATGGCCTTTCCCGACTTTCCAGCCAGAGGACGGTCACAGCACGGCGCCAACGGTTGCCACCCGGCCGTGACCGGGACTTCGACATCGACGAGAATCGGCCGCCGCTTCCGGCCAGCCCGCCCCCTCGGTGCGCGAGCCTGCTTATAGTGCTCGCAGGGAGGCACCCGCATGGTGAGTCTGTACGAGCACGCGGGCGGCGACGACGCCCTGCACCGGCTCGAAGAGATCTTCTACGCCAAGCTGCTGGCCGATCCGGTGCTGAAGCCCCTGTTCCCCGTCCGGCGCCCGGACCACGTCAAGCATCTGACCTGGTTCACCGCCGAATCCTTCGGCGGTCCCGACCGCTTCACCCGCGAACTGGGCTTCGCCTACCTCGTCCGGGAGCACCGCCACCTGAACATCACCGACGAGCAGCGGCAACGCTTCGTCGACCTTTATATGGAATCGCTCGACGAAGCCGGACTTCCCGACGACAAGGCGTTCCGCGAGGCATTCCGTTCCCACGCCGAGTTCGGGGCGATGGTCGCCCAGCACAATTCCCGCGCACAAACGGAGAACGACCTGCATCCCCTGCGCGAGGTCCCCCGCTGGACCTGGAACGACGACTGACGAGAAATCGGGTCGCCTGCGCACGTCCCATTCTTCGAGGCGCCTCAGCGATCTCACTTCGGTGACCTGGGTCACACGATCGCGCCTGATGTCACACTCGGCCGCTCCAACACCTCTCAGGATGCGGCTCCCCCGACCCCGTGCCGGCTGGGGCCTCGAATCCACACGCAGAGGAAGAAGGTCGCGATGATCGTGGTCACTGGAGCGACGGGCGTCGTCGGGCGCCCCCTCGTCGAGTTCCTCGTCGGAGACGGGGCCGATGTTCGCGCCGTCACCCGGGACGCGGGGGCGGCGAAGCTGCCTGATGGAGTCGAAGTGGTCGAGGGCGACCCGCGGAGCCCAGCCACTCTCGCCGCCGCTCTGGAGGGGGCCACCGGCCTGTTCCTGCATCCCCGCGCCGCGGGGGACGCGAGTGCCGAGCTCGCGGCACTGGCCAAGGAGCGGGGAGTCGCACGTGTGGTGGCCCTGGCGGCCGTGAACGTGGAGGACGATCCCGCCGACCAGCCCTCCCGCTACCGCGGCGACCGCAACAAGGAGGCCGAGGACGCCGCCGTCGGCAGCGGCCTGGAGTGGACCAGCCTCCGTGCCGGCTTCTTCGCCCTCAACACCCTGACCATGTGGGGTGGCCAGATCGGCGCGGGCGACGTCGTGCACGGTCCGTACGCCGAGGCCACCGAGGCGCCGGTGCACGAGCGCGACCTGGCCGCGGTGGCGGCTCGCGCGCTGCTCACCGACGACCTCGTGGGACGCAGGCCGGTGCTCACCGGGCCGCGGTCCCTGTCGTACGCCGAGATGCTCGCCGCCATCGGGCAGGCGATCGACCGGCCCCTGAGCTTCCGGGAGATCCCGCCGGACGCGTTCAAGGCGCACATGATGGGCATCGGCCTGCCCGAGGCGTTCGCCGACGCCTACCTGGCCGCGATCGTCAAGTCGGTGGGACGCCCGGCCCTGGTCACCGGCGAGATCGAGAAGATCCTCGGCCGTCCGGCGCTCACCTTCGCCGAATGGGCCGCCGACCACGCCGGGGACCTCCGGGCGTCCGGTGGCTGAGCGGCCTTCGATGACCGCGGTACGCCGCGGTAGCGCCGCCGGCGACTTGGCCTCGACGGTCTGGAATCGCCTCACGGCGCCTCGTGTCGCCGGGCGCGGACGGTCCGCGACTCGTTCCGGCCTCGATCGCAACGGGGCCGCCTCGGAACCTCCTTGGAGTGTCGTCATGCATCTGACCATCGTCGGTGCCACGGGGCGGGTGGGCCGCCACGTCCTGGACCAGGCGCTGGACGCCGGGCACACCGTCACCGCGGCCGTCCGGACGCCCGCGAACCTGCACCGCGACGTGGACACGGTCGCCGTCGACCTCACCGATCCCGACCCCGGAGAACTCACCCGGGCCGTCATCAAGGCGGACGCCGTCATCTCGTGCCTCGGTCCGCGCGACAAGCGCGAGTACGGCATCGTCACACCGGGGACCGAGGCCATCGTCACGGCCGTGCGAGGCGTCGGGTGCCGCCGCGTCCTGGCCATCAGCGGCGCCGGCGTGTCCACCGCGCGCACCCCAGACCGCCCGAATCCACCCAAGCGCGAGCCGGGCGCCGGCTGGTACAACCAGTACTTCGCCACCCCGCTGGCCCGGAGAGCGCTCGGCCGGAACTTCGTCGACTGCGCCATGATGGAGGACCTCCTCCGCGCCGGCGATCTCGACTGGTCCTGCGTACGCCCGACGTACCTCGTCGACCGGCCGGTGACCGGCACCTACCGGACCGCCGTCGAACGGAACGTACGCCGGGGCCTGCGCATCGGCCGTCCCGACGTCGCGCATTTCCTGCTCCGTGCCCTCGACGATCCGGCGACCTTCAGGAAGGCCATCGGCTTGGCCTACTGACCCCCGCGCATCGCCGGAGACAAGGAGCGATCAATCCGTGTTGAACTCGACCGTCTGGGCCGCCCAGGGCTTCCTGGCGCTCTTCTTCTTCGCCGCCGGTGCGCCCAAGGTGGCGGGCAGGGGCATCGACCGCTGGACCGGCTTCGACCAGGTGCCCCGGATCATGACCATCGTCATCGGCGTCAGCGAGGTCGCCGGTGCCACGGTCCTCGTCGTGCCGATGCTCGTCGACCGGCTCGAATGGACGACCCCCCTGGCCGCCGTCGGCATCGCCGTCATCTCGCTGATGGCCGCCGGCTTCCACCTGCGCGCCCGCGAACGGCTCGCCGGCATCGAGACCGCACTCTGGGCATCGCTCGCGGCGTCGATCGCGATCGCCCGCTGGGACCGGCTGGCCACCGGCCCCTCGCTGTCGGAGGACCTGCTCGTCCCCCTCCTGTTCGTCCTCGTCCCCGCGGTCATCGCCAACCTCGTCCTCCTGGCCCGCGCCACCTCTCCCGCGCGGACGCGGGACGGCGGCGGGCCGGAGCACGCGGAAGCGCGGTCGGTCCGTTCCTGAGCAGGGTCGTCGCCCAGCCCGCGCGTTCGGCGCGTGGGCTGGGCCGATCGCCGTTCGGCCGCGGCGCCCTCGTCCTCGTGCTCACGCGGGTGCGCTCATGCTCCCTGGTCGCTCTGCTCGACGTGGGTGAGCTTGTCGGGGTTGGTGACGGCGTAGATGCCGGTCACCTGGTCGCCGTCCGGGCTGAGATCGAGGACCATGACGGCGAACGGGGCGTCGTCGGCGAACAGCAGCGCGGAGGGGTCGCCGTTGACCGTGCGGTAGCGCACCTCCAGCGCCTGGTCGTCGTCGCGCCCGGCGACGCCCTTGATCAGCCGGGCGACCTTGTCGCGGCCGTGCACCGGGCGCAGTATCGAGGCCCTGACCTTGCCGCCGCCGTCGGTCCATAGGGTCACGTCGGGCGCCAGGACCTGCATGAGGGCGTCCATGTCGCCGCCGAGCGCGGCGGCGAGGAACCGTTCGGTGACCTGCCGCTGCACGCCCGGGTCGGCCTGGTAGCGGGGACGGCGGGCGTGGACGTGCTCGCGGGCGCGGTGCGCGAGCTGCCGGACGGCCGACGGGCTGCGGTCGAGGATCCCGGCGATCTCGGTGTGGCCGTACGCGAAGACTTCGTGCAGGACGAAGACGGCCCGCTCCAGCGGGCTGAGGGATTGCAGCACCACCAGCAGCGCCAGCGACACCGACTCGGTGCGCTGCACCTGGTCGGCGGCGTCGAGCGCGCCGTCCGCGTGCGGTCCGGTGGCGGCGGCCGGGGAGACGAGCGGTTCGGGCAGCCAGGGCCCGACGTAGGTCTCGCGGCGGCGGCTGATGCGGGCGCGCTGGGAGAGCGCGTGGTTCACCGCGATGCGCACCAGGTAGGCGCGCGGGTTCTGGACCGGTTCGCCCGCGTCGCGCTGCTTGCCCACCCATGAGAGCCAGGTCTCCTGCAGGACGTCCTCGGTGTCGGCGACGCTGCCGAGCAGGTTGTAGACGATGGAGAACAGCAGTTCGCGGTGCTCGACGAACACGTCCGTCGCACGGTCCACGGGGTCCTCGGGGATCCGGGACGGGGTCTCCGGGCCGTCGTCCATGACGAGCCTCCTCCTGGCGAGAGCGCGTACGCATCCGAGAGGGACGGCGGCGCCCGGATGTGACATCTGCGCGGGCGATGTGGCCTGTATCTCATACAGGAACAGCTCGTGAGTACGGCTCGAAGCGTTCGTGCTTTTGGGCGAGAGCGCCGCTCGCGGCGCGTCCGGGTGAGATCGTGGACGGGCGACCGCTACCTGCTCTGCTCGGAGGACCTTTGGCGCGGCCTGGACGACGAGGAGGTCCGCGACCTGCTGCGCCGGTCCCGGGACGCGGACCACGCGGCCCGGAGCATCGCCCGCCTCGCGCGGGCGAACGGAGCCGCCGGGATCCTGGGGTGCGTCGTCGGCGAGGTCCGGGAGCGATGGGACGCCACCCTGCGGCGGACGGAACTCGTCCTCGTCACCGCGGCGGGGGCGCCCGCTCCCGCGCGTTCGACGACACCAGCGAACGTCCGAAGCCGTCCACTCGCGGCGGAAACGTGCACGCATCGAGATGCGCCGCCCGGCGCCGCTATCGCCCTGTGGAGGATTGTTGACCTGGCTTCCGGTTGACGAATACGTGCGGACCCTGCCTCGCGCGACCATGTACGCGGGGCTGTACTTCACCGACCAGGACGGTCATCCGCTGGCGTTGCGGTCGGCGCAGAAGGCCGAGGCATGGCAACTGCCGGGCGGCAACGTCGACCATGGTGACGTGACGCCGTTCGCGGCGGCGGTGCGGGAGTGCCGGGAAGAGACCGGGATCGCGTTCACCGGGCCTCCCTCGCTGCTGCTGACGCATTTCCTGGGCCCCGGCTCGGGATGGCCGTGCGCCAAGGTGGGGTTCGTCTTCGACGGCGGGGTGCTGACCGCCGGGGAACTCGACCGGATCGTCGTCGACCCCGCCGAGCACTCCGGCTGGCTGGTGCAGCCGCTGCCGGAGTGGCGGAAGACGATGAGTTCGCGGCTGTTCGCCCGTATCGCGGCGTTGGCGGAGGCGCGCGGCACGGGCCGCGCCGCCCTGCTCACCGAGCCCGGCGATGCCATGTAGTGAGGTCGGCGACGCGGACGGTCCGGAGTCATAAGGCTACGTCGCGTGACAGGGCGTGGCGGGTGTCGGTTAGGCTCGGAGTGGAGAAGATCCACTGCAGGTGCGTCCGAAGGGGAGGGGGAGCCCCGCCCGGGCTCGGGTTCGATGCCATGACCGAAGACGGAGACGACGGCTCTCCCGGTGCCCTCGACCCGGTGTCGCGGTCGGCTCCTCACGCGGTCCTGACGGTCGAGCCGTCCGGGCTGGTCGCGCAGCTCAACGACGCGGCACGGGCGCTGCTGGGCGCCTCGGCCGGTCGCGCTCTGGCCGACGCGGCGCCGGGCTGGCTCGCCGACGCGCACCGCGCGCTGCGAGATCAGCCTGCCCGGAGCGGACGCGCGGGGACGGCGACCGCCGGCGGGCCGATCGGTGACCGGGTGTTCGAGGCCCGGGCCGTGCCGCGGCACGGCGCCCAGGGCGGTCCCGTCCCCACGGACTGGTGGCTGGCCGACGTCACCGAGCGGGCCCGGCTCGCGGAGGAGCTGGCGGCCGAGCGGCGGCGGATGGCGTTCCTGGCGGAGGAGTCCGGCTGGTTCCTCGGTTCGCTCAATCTGGAACGGTGCATGGAGGCCGCCGTACGGCTGGCCGCCCGGCATCTGGCCGATGCGGCCCTGGTGATCGCCGTGCCGTCCGGGCACACCCACCCCGTCGCCTACTGCGGTCCGGACGGGAACCCCGTGCACGAGGAACGGGCGATCGACCCCGCGGAGGTGCCCGGGCTCGCCGAGGCGATGCACGGGCTCCCCATCCCTCGCTGGATCGACCCGTCCGACGTCCCCGGCTGGGTCGCGCGGCCGGAGCCGGGCGCCGGCGGCGCGATCGCGGTGATCGGGCTTCCGGGGCAGGGCGTCCCGGCCGGGGTCCTGCTGCTGCGCCGCCGCGGCCGGGCGGGATTCTCGGAGGGCGAGGAGACGGTGGTCCGGCTCTTCGCCCGCCAGGCGGGGGCGGCGATGGCGGCCGCCCGGCTGTACGGCGAGCAGGCGTCCATCACCGAGACGCTGATGCGCGATCTCCTGCCCCCGCCGGCGCAGCACCTGCCCGGGATCGAGCTCGCGGCGCGCTACCGGCCGTCCGGGGACGCCGAACGCGTCGGGGGCGACTTCTACGACGTGTACCCGGCCGAGTCCGGCGGCGAGTCCCTCGTGGTCCTCGGAGACGTGGCCGGCAAGGGCCTGGAGGCCGCGGTGCTCACCGGCAAGATCCGTACCACGCTGCGGGCCCTGCTGCCGCTGGCCGCGGACCACCGGCGGGTGCTGGAACTCGTGAACGCGGCGCTGCTCCACGACGGCGGCACCAGGTTCGCCACGCTGGTCCTGGCCTCGGTCCGGCGGGAGGACCGGCAGGTGCGCGTCCGGCTCACCAGCGCCGGCCACGCCCCGCCGCTGATCGTCCGGACCGGCGGCCCGATCGAGGAGGCGGCGACCGGCGGCTCGCTGATCGGTGTGCTGGACGAGATCGTCTCCACGACCGCGGAGGTGACCCTGCGGCCCGGCGACACCTGCCTGATGTTCACCGACGGCATCACCGAGGCGTTCGGCGGCCCGCTCGGCGACGAGATGTTCGGCGAGGAGCGGCTGTACGCGGGGCTGGCCGGCTGCGGCGGGATGCTCCCCGAGGCGCTCGTGGAACGGGTCCACATGCTCGCCGCCGAATGGGTCCGCGGCAACCGGCACGACGACATGGCGATCATCGCGATCAGCGCCCCCCGGCAGGGAGGGACATGACGCACGCGGCGGATTCGCTGACCGACCGTCTCTGGGAGGCCGTCACCTCCGGGGACGAGGCCACCGCGGCCGACATCGCCGTCGCGGCGCTGGACGGCGGGCTCGACATCGAGGCCCTGCTTCTCGACGTCATCGCGCCGCTCCAGGGCCGGATCGGGAGCGAGTGGGCGGCCAACCGGCTGAGCGTGGCGCAGGAGCACCTCGCGACCGCCGTCAACGAACGCGTGATCAGCGCGCTCGCGCACCATCCGTCCGTCCGGGAACGGCAGGCGGCGCGGCGGCGGCCCGGCCGGGTCGCGGTGGCGTGCATCGACGGCGAGTGGCACGCGCTGCCCGCGCGGCTGGTGACCGAGGTCCTGCGGCTGCGCGGCTGGCGGGTCGACTACCTCGGCGCCCAGGTGCCGACCCAGCATCTGGTCTCCTACCTGCACGGCACCGGCCCGGCGGTCATCGCGCTGTCGTCGTCGATCGCGACCCGGCTGCCCGCGGCGCACGCGGCGATCGTCGCCTGCCGGGCGACCGGCACCCCGGTCATGGTCGGCGGTGCCGCGTTCGGCCCCGGCGGACGCTACGCCGCCCGGCTGGGCGCGGACGCCTGGGCCGGCGACGCCCGCGCCGCCGCCGACCGCCTGGCGGAGCGGCCGCCGCCGGAGCCGCGGAGGGTCCACCGCCAGGTCATCGACGACCTGCCGCACCTCGCGGACATGGAGTACGCGCACGTCAGCCGGACGGCGCCGCAGCTGGTCCGGCACGTGCTGGCCGGCCTGGCGGCCCGCTTCCCCGCCATGGCCGCCTACAGCGAGCAGCAGCTGCGGCACACGGCCGAGGACGTCGCGCACATCGTCGACTTCCTCGGCGCGGCCCTCTACGTCGACGACCCGGACCTGTTCAGCGGCTTCCTGGCCTGGGCGGCCGGCCTGCTCGCCACCCGCGGCGTGCCCACGCACAGCCTCCTGCCCGCGCTGGAGCTGCTCTCCGAGGAACTCCAGGGCCGTCCCCGCGCCATCGCCATGCTCGCCCGCGCCCACACCGAGATCCAGAACCTCTGACGCCTGGGCCGCGGGCCGCTGGACTACCGATCCTCGCCGGTGGCGGTGCCGGTGCGGTGGCCGTTCGGACGGTCGGCGAGCATGGCGGCGAACCCGTCCAGATGCCGCGCGAGTCCGTACTCGAAGAGCGCTTCGAGGTCTCCCACGACTCCCGGGGAGACCTGGGCGGCCAAGGGGAACCTCGCGCGGTTGAGCATCTTCCGCTCCCGCACGTGCGGGGTCGCGTTCCAGCGTTCCAGGCTCATCCCGGTCTCGTTCTCCGTGTCCTCCTCCGCTGTCACGGAGTTCCCGGCGGCCAGGGCGATCATGTGGATGGTGAGGGCCTCGCGCATCCGGATCTCCATCGGGAGGCCGAGGCCGCCGAGCGCGCCGAGCACCCATTCGGTGTGCGCCATCATGTTCGGCGCGAACGACGGCCGAGTGAACGACACCGTGGCCGGCAGCCAGGGGTGGCGCCGGCACAGCTCCCGTTCGGCGCGGGCGATGAACTCCAGTTTCGCCCGCCACCCTTCCGGCCCGTCCTCCGGCAGGGTGATCTCGCCGAAGGCGTGGTCGGCCATCCGCGTCAGCAATTCCTCCTTGCTCGCGATGCTCTGGTAGAGCGACATCGGCCGGACGCCGAGGTGCGCGCCGAGCCGCCGTATCGACACCGCGTCGATCCCTTCGGCGTCGGCGATCGCGATGGCCGCTTCCAGCAGCCGCGGGTGCTTGCCGGGCTCCGCCGGCGGCCGGGGAGGTCTGCGCGGGCCGGGGGCGCTGGGGGCGCTGGGGGCGCTGGGGGCGCTGGGGGCGCTGGGGGCGCTGGGGGCGCTGGGGGCGCTGACCACGGTCCCCGCGCCGACCCGCGCCTCCACCAGGCCCTCCTCGCGGAGGACGGCGGCCGCCCTGGTCGCGGTCGCGACGGCGACGCCCCACCGCTGGGCGATCTGGCGGATCGACGGCACCCGGTCGCCGGGCTTGAGCTCGCCGGACTCGATCCTGGACCGGATCTCCGCGGCGATCGTCCGGTACGGCGGATCCGGCCGCTGCCCCGCCGCCATGGCCACGCTCCTCACGGCGCTCGCCCGCCACCTGGGTCACTTCTCGGAATCAGTGCTGAGAGCAGCGGCTTTTGTGTCGATACGTCGTCTCACATTAGCCGGTACACCGTACGAGCGACCTGGCTAGGCACGTCCGAAACGGGTGCGGTAGGCGGCCGGGCTGAAGCCGAAGTGGTGCCGGAAGCGGCGGCTGGCGTAGTTGGGGTCGTTCCAGCCCACCAGCCGCCCGACCGCCGCGACGGGCAGGTCGGTCTCGATGAGGAGCGCCGCGGCGCGCTCGGCGCGCAGCCTGCCCAGGTAGGTCATCGGCGGGACGCCCAGCTGCGCGGTGAACAGGCGGGCCAGGTAGGCCGGTGACGTGGTGACCGCCGCGGCGAGCTCGTCCAGGCTCCAGGCGCGCTGGACGTCGTCCTCCAGCAGCCGCGCCGCGGCCGTCACGGCGGGGTGGGTACGCCCGGCCGGGCCGGCGTCGGCGGGGAGCGACGCGGCCGTGCCGCCCAGCAGGCAGAGCAGCAGGCCCACCAGTACGGCGTGCGGGGGTTCGGGGCGCGGCCGGCCGGCGATCGCGGTGAGGCCGGTCTCGACGATGTGCAGCGTGGCGGGGTCCAGCCGCAGCGGGTGGCCGGAGCGGCCGGCGTCGTGCAGGACCCGGCCGAGCCGCGGGTCGTCGCGCAGCCAGGCCAGTTCGCGCTGGAACACCTCCGGGCCGACGTAGAGGTTGTGGACCACCAGCCGGCGGCAGTCCCGGTAGCCGTGCCAGTCGCCCGGCCGGAGCATCGCCACCGAGCCGCGGTCCAGTTCCCGCTCGCCCGCGGCCGACACGTGCGTCGCGGTGCCGCCGGTGACCACGGCCAGCTCGATGAAGTCGTGGCCGTGGGGGGAGGCGCCGTCGCGCAGCTCGTACCGCTCGGCGACGGCCGGCGGCCCGCCGGGCGGGAAGACCTCCGCTCGCCGCACGCGATGCACCGGGCCCTCCTTCCGCAGGCGACCGTCAAGATTGTGCTACACCTGCCGGGTTCCTGTGCTAGCCGCGCGCCCCTCGTGATCGCGACAGTTGTCGTGACCGGCTCACCGGAACGCGAGGAAGATGAGAATGAACGCCGTCGCAGCACGCCCCCGCACCACCCCCGAGAACCTCTCCGAGGACGCCGTCGCCGCCTACCGCCGTGATGGTTTCGTCCATGTGCCCGGGGTCATCTCCCGGACGGACGCCGCCAGGTACGCCGAGGCGGCGCTGGCGGTCAGGGAGAGCGTCCGCGACAACCACGACGGGATGATCTTCACCCAGCTGCTCCAGCTCTGGCGCCAGGACGAGACGCTGCGGGAGCTCACCCTGCACCCTGGCCTGGCGGCCATCGCGTCCCGGCTGGCGGGGATCCCGCTGCGGCTGTGGCACGACCAGCTCCTCATCAAGGAGCCGCACAACGGGGCCGCCACCGAGTTCCACCAGGACCAGCCGTACTGGCCTCACGCCGGCTCCCGGCACGCGCTGTCGGCCTGGGTGGCGCTGGTGGACGTCCCGGTCGACCGCGGCTGCATGACGTTCATCCCGGGCTCGCAGCACCTGGACGGGCTGCGCCCGCAGGACCTGTCCGACCATGCGGACATGTTCGCCGTGGCGCCCGAGCTGCAATGGGAGCACCGCGTCACCGTCCCGCTGCGGGCGGGCGACTGCACGTTCCACCACTCCCTCCTCGCGCACAGCGCCACGCCCAACCTCACCGACGATCCCCGCATCGCCCACGTCATCATCTACGTGGACGCCGGCCTGACCCTCGCGACCGGGCCCGCCCACCCCGTCACCGACCCGCTCGGCCTCACCGCGGGCGAGCCGCTGCCGGACGAGCACTTCCCCCGATTCCCCGGCACCCGCGGGTGATTGACCGGCGCATCGGGCCGGCGGAACGTCCGGCCGGGGCGGGTGGGCGGGCCACTTCCAGACAGACATAGATGTCTCCAGGTAGCCCGGATCGCCTTCTCCCGGGCGTTCCGCACCGGTAGGTTCCGATCATGGACTGGGAGGGTGGCGGGATACTGGCGGGCCGGTACCGCAATCTCGGCCGGATCGGCCAGGGCGGCATGGGCTCGGTGTGGCGCGCCCACGACATCGACCTCGACCGCGAGGTGGCCGTCAAGGAACTCCGGGTGCCCGAGCAGGTCCCCGACCGGGAACGGCGCGACTGGTACGCCCGGATGGAACGCGAGGCCCGCGCCGCCGCCCGCCTCAGGCACACCGGTATCGTCACCGTCCACGACCGCGTGAAGGGCGAGGACGGCCGCCCCTGGATCGTCATGGAGCTGGTCCGCGGCCACTCCCTCGAACAGCGGCTCGCCGAGCGGCAGGCGCTCCCCCCGAGGGAGGTCGCCGCGATCGGGCTCGCGATGCTGGACGCCCTCTCGGCCGCCCATGCCCAGGGCGTCGTCCACCGCGACGTCAAACCCGCCAACGTGCTCCTCGAAGGCGACAGGGTCCTGCTCACCGACTTCGGCATCGCCGCGCTGGAGGGCGACGCCACCATCACCCGCTCGGGCATGGTGCTGGGGACGCCCGCCTACATGTCCCCCGAACAGGTGGAGGGCAGGGCCGTCACCCCGGCCTCGGACCTGTGGTCGCTCGCCGCCACCCTGTACGCGGCGGTCGAGGGCCGCCGCCCGTTCGACGGGCCCAGCCACGGAGCCGTCTTCGTCGCGATCGCCACCCGGCGGCCGCCGCCGCCCCGGTGCGGCGGCCCGCTGGCACAGGCCCTCGACGGCCTCCTGCGCAAGGATCCCGGCGAACGGCTCTCCCACGCCCAGGTCCGCGACCTGCTCAACGCCGCCCTGAACCCCACGGCCGCCACCACCGCCGACGCGGGACGGGCCGTCCCGCACCCGCCGCCGCCCCGTACCGCGGTCCTCCGCCCGCCCGCCGGTGCCGTCCCGCCACCGCGCTACCGGACGCCCCTCGTCAGGGCCGCCCTCGTCTGCACCGCGCTCGCCGTCCTGGCCTTCCTGGCAGGGCCATGGGGGGACGAGACCGGCGACGGGCGTCCCATCATCTCCCCCTCACCCGCCACGGCCATCCTGCTGCTGCCCGTGGCCGCCGCGTTCATCGTCATGTGCGGGCTGTGGTTCCTGCCGCACCGGCCGGCGCTCGTCCTCGTCCTGGTCTCCGCGATCCTCGGCGGCGTCCACGTGGAGGCCCTTCTCGTGCGGGCGCACCGGTCCTCCGACGACCTCCCGGTCATCGAACCCCTCGCCGGATTCGAGATCTCCTGGCTGCTGAGCACGCTCGCGCTCATGCTCGCCTTCGCCGCCGTCAACCCGTCGCTCGCGAGGCGGGTGGCGGACCCGCTCGCCCGCCGCACCCTGCTCACCGCGGCCGTGGCCGTCGAAGGCGTCGTGGCCCTGCTCTGGGTCGCGCCCATCTACGAGGCGGCGGGTTCGGGCCTCGACCTGGACTCCGACCACAACGCCCCGCTCATCGCCCCGCTCATGCTCCTGGGCCTGATCTGGCTCGGCATCCAGCCGTTCATCTGGTCCGGCCGGGTCAGGGCCGAGTTCTCCCGCCGCTGACGGGACGGCCGCGGATCACGGGCGGCGGACGCGGTAGCGCAGGTGCGTGACCTGCCGCGCGGGATCCTCGTCCCGCGGCGTGGCCAGCCGGCGGAGCAGTTCGAGTTCGACGTGCTCGGCCGGCAGGCCCTCGAACAGGCGGCGTCCCTGCCCGAGCAGGACCGGCACGAGATGCAGCTCCAGCTCGTCGAGTTCCCCCGCCCGCAGCAGCGCCTGCGCCGCACCGGCGCCGTGCACCATCACGACGCCATCCCCGGCCGCCGCGCGGGCCCGTTCGGCGCACTCGCGTACGTCGGTGACGTAGCGGACGGCGCCCGGCGGCGGGCCGTCCGGGACCTCATGGGTCAGGACGAAGACGGGCACGCCGTCGTGATGGTCGCCCTGCCAGCGGCCCGCGTGCTCGTAGGTGCGGCGGCCGGAGATGACGGCGCGGGTGGCCAGCACCTCGCCGTACACCTGGCCGCTGGGTCCCGGGTCGTGGCGCCGGTCGAGCCAGTTGAAGAGGCGGAACCCGCCGATGCCCATCGGCGCGTCCGGGCCGTCCTCCGGCCCGGCGACGTAGCCGTCCAGGGACATGGTCATGTAGAGCCGGATGAGCGCCATCGCCTCAGACCTCCGTCCGCACGCGGTAGCTCAGGTGCGCCGCGCCCGGTCCGTCCGTGGCGCGGAGCGGTTCCAGCTCGACGTGGTCGGGCGGCATGTCCTCGAAGAGCCGCTCGCCCTGCCCGAGCAGGACGGGGACCAGGTGGATCCGCAGCTCGTCCAGGACGCCGGCGGCCAGCGCCAGCCGGGCGGTGCGGGCCCCGTGGACCAGCACGTCCTTGCCGCCGGCCGCGTCCTTGGCCATGCGCATCGCGGCCGTCACGTCGTTCACATAGGTGACCCCGGGCCATTCCAGGCCGGGATCGGGCCGGCGGCGGCTCAGGACGAAGATCGGCACGCCGTCGTGGTGGTCGCCGCCCCAGCCGCCGGCGAGCTCGAACGTCCGCCGGCCGGCGACGACCGCCCCGGTGGCCATCGCCTCGTCCATGACCTCACGGTCCGCGCCCGCGAGATGGCCGAGGTCTCCCCTTGAGGAGGCGCCGGCGTCCGGCAGGAACCACCGATGCAGCCGATGCCCTCCGTCGCCGAGCCCGTTGCCCGGCGCCGCGCCCGGCCCGGCGATGAACCCGTCCACCGACATCGACATGTACAGCACGGTCCTGCTCACGCTTCCGGTCCTCTCGGTACGGCCAACGGGACGCCGCGCGGCGGCGGCGTGCCCAGCATGCGAGATCGCGAAGCCGGGCGGTATCCCAGATTCCTGGGATGATGCCCCCGATCGTCGTAAGCTCTCGCTCGTGGCCAACGCGATGGCGCCGCACGCGCGCGTCCGCGACGAGATCGTCAGGCTGGCCCACCGAGGGCTGTCCGTGCCGGACTTCGCCCGGGCCGCCGGCGACGCGCTGTGCCGGGCCGTGCCCGCCGAGGGCACCTGCCTGATGACGACCGACCCCGCGCCCCTGCTCCCGACCGCCGAGTTCGTGGAGAACGGCCTGCCCGCCGCGGAGCTGCTCCGGCTCGTGGACATCGAGATACGCGAGCCGGACTTCAACACGTGGGCCCGGCTCGCCCGCGCCGGCCGCCCGGCCGGCAGCCTGAGCGAGGCCACCGGCGGTGACCTCGACCGCAGCCCCCGGCGCCGGGAGATCCGCCGCCCCGGCGGATTCGCCGACGAGCTGCGGGTGGTGCTCGCCGGCGGCACCGGGACATGGGGGCAGCTGACCGTCTTCCGCGAGACGGAGCGCCCGTACTTCTCCCCGGCCGAGGTGGAGTTCGCGGCATCGGTCGCCCCGCTGATCACCGATGGACTACGGCGCGGCCTGCTGCTCGACGGCGCGCGGGCCGAGGACGGCGACATCGGCCTGCTGGTCCTCGACGCCGACGACGGCGTGCGCATGTCCAACAAGGCGGCGGACCGCCTGCTGGACGAGCTGGGCACCGGGGACAGACCGGGCACCCGATTGCCACTGGTGATCTCCGCTGTGGCCCGCCGTACCCGTTCCCTCTCCGCGACCAGCACGACACCTGCCCCGGCCGCCGCCCGGCCGGCCAGAGCCCGGGCGCGTACCCGGGCCGGTCAGTGGCTGCTCGTCCGCGGCTCGCTACTCGACGACACGCAACCGCAGGTCGCGGTGACCCTGGAAGTCGCCCGCCCGGCCGAGATGGCGCCCCTCATGGTCGACGCCTACGGCTTCACCGGCAGCGAGCGCCGCGTCACCGAACTGGTGGCCAGGGGTCTGTCCACCAGGCAGATCGCCGACCGCCTGCACGTGTCGTCGTACACGGTGCAGGACCACCTGAAGTCGATCTTCGCCAAGTCGGGCACCGGCTCTCGCGGCGACCTGATCGCCCACCTGTTCCTCGCCCACCACGCCCCCTCCCTGACCGAGCACGACACCTGATCCGGCCGTCATCAGCCGTCACTCCTCGGTCAGGAGTCACACCGGAGCTCGTACGGACCCGCTCCACGCCACCGGTACCTCGTTCGGTCGGCGGATCGGCGTGGCCCGGCTCCACCCCACCTCGTGCGGTGCGACGGCGAGCCGCAGTCCGGGCAGACGGGCCGTCAGCTGTTCGAGGGCTACATTCAGCTCCAGCCGCGCGAGGCCGGCGCCCAGGCAGTAGTGCGCGCCGTGCCCGAACGCCAAGTGCGGGTTGTCGGTGCGAGCCAGGTCGATACGGTCCGGTTCGGCGAACACCTGCGGGTCGCGGTCGGCCAGGTCGTGCGCGACCAGGATCAGGTCTCCGGCCTTGATCTCGACACCGGCCAGTTCGGTATCGACCGCCGCGCGTCGCGGCTGCCCGGTCTCGAACCACGAGTTGGGCATCACCCGAAGCAGTTCCTCCACCGCGGACGGGATCAGCTCGGGCCGGGCGCACACCTGGTGATACAGGCCGACGCCCGTTTCGTCGGTAGTGGTGAGCAGCTTGTACACACTCCCGGCGATCGCTGCCGCGGTCGCCTCCCACCCGGCGACCGCGAGGGACGCGACCAGCAGCGCCGACTCCCCCTCGTCGATGCCGAGTTCGGCGCCTCTGGAGACCGCATGGGCCAGCAGTCCGCCGTCAGAGTCGTTCGCCTGGGCGGCCATGAGCCCGCCGGCGTAGGCGGTCAGCTCGGCTATCGCCCGAGCGTTCTCCGTCCGGCGGTCAGGACCGGTGGACAGCAGCATGTCGCCCCAGACATGGAACCGCTCCCGCCCCTCGGCGGGGACACCGATGAGTTCGGCCACGGCGTTGAGGGACAGCGGCCACGCGAGATGCCGGACCAGGTCGGCGGGTTCTCCGGAGCCGATCAGGTCGTCCAGGCACGTTCGGGCCAGGGCCTCGACCGTGGGCCGGAAGCGGCTCATGTTGGCACCGGTGAACGCGCGGACCACCAGGCTGCGCATGTCCCGCAGATGCCTGCCGTCCTGGGCGGCGATCAGTGGGGCGAGTTTGAGATACGGCGCTATCCCGTCGGCGTCGTGCCGCCGGTAGACATCGTCCAGGTGGTACACCTTCTTGGCGGCGGCGTAGTCCCTGACCCACCATGCTTCGGTGTCATCCTGCCCTGGTGGCAGTGCCACCTTGGCGATCTTCTCGCCGCTGAGCGCCGGTGGCACGGGAGCCGGTTCGGTGGGATCGAAAGTGAGGGGTTCGGCGGGATCCGTCGGGACGAACGGGAAAGGGCAACCGCTCGCGGCGGGCCTAGGAGAGTCAGACAGGGCCACGTCGATCCTTTGGCTGGGTACCGCCACTCTGCTGCAATTCTCAGAAGCCGATTGTGATCATGTTGCCAACACCGCCGGCCAGATGTCACTGGGAGGCCGGTGGCCGAAGGTGGTCCATCAGCCGCTTGACGAAGGACGGAGCCACCGACGCGAAGGGTCGCCGCGGCGTTGGTGGATAGGGCGGCTCCGAAGGCCATTGGGCCACCTGTGAAGTCCACCGGGAGGAGGACGAGGCGCCCGGCGTCGGGGGCCGCCGGATGCTGGAGCGGGCGCGCGTGCATGGGGCGGGTCGGGGCCTGCTAGACATCTGTCGCATGGAACGACGGACCGTGCGCTGCCACCGCTACCTGCTGATCATGACCGCGCTGGTGGCGTCCCTGTGCGTCGGTGCCGGCCTGCTGGTACGCGCGCTGTTCCGGGGGCTGCCGTACCTCGAAGGGCTCGGCGCGATCATCCTCCTGGCCGTCGCCGTCGCGGCCCTGGTGACGGCCGCCGCCGCGTTGCGCAGCCGGGCCATCGTGGACGCCGAGGGCATCACGATCGTGGGCGCGCTGCGCCGCTGGCGCTACGTCTGGGACGACGTCACCGAGATCTCCCTGCACGCGTCGCTGCGCTACTGGGAGGTGTACCTGCGGACGGCCGACACCGAGCGCCGGGTCTTCTTCTATCCGGTGGGGGTGTTCGCTCCCGCGGCGAACGGCGAGCGCCACTCCACGCCGCCGCCGTACACCCCGCCCGGCCTGGCGATGCTCTACGCGCGCCTGACCGAACTCCGTGGCTGAGGCCCGAAGGCGCAGCCGATCGGCGCGGCCGGCGGAACCCGTACGGGGCTGATCGAAAAGCCGCCGGGGCCGCGGTTCCCGTGGTCTTATATTGCGTGACTTCCGGGTGGACTTCGGTGGAAGCGTCCCGTATGAGGAACCGTTGCCCGGGCGGGGCGTCCGCTCATGGGGTGACGATGCTGGAGGGCATGCGTGGAGCCGGGAACGCTGCTTGACGGCCGTGCAGCTGGTACGGGACGGCGCCGTCGGCCAGGCGATCTTCAAGGGGCATCTGGCGTGGCTGTGCGGCACGCTGTACATGGCGATGGCCGCCGTTCTCGGGCTGCAGGTGTTCCGCCTGCTGCGCTGGTCCTACCGCCGCGCCCGCCGCGTACGGTCCTAGGTATTCACGCGGGCTCGGGCGGTGAGGCCGGTGCCGCCGTGGCGGAGGCCAGTGCCGCCTGCACGATGCGGATCGCCTCGTCGATGCCGATGCCGACGCCGGCGATCAGGGCCGCGTACTCGGCGGCGGCCCGGCGGGCCCGTTCCCGGCCCTCCCGGCCGGCGGCCGACACGAACGAGCCCGCCCGCCCGCGCGTCTCGATCAGCCCGGCCTCCTCCAGTTCCCGGTAGGCCCGGCCGACCGTGTTGGCCGCCAGGCCGAGGTCGGCCGCCAGGTGGCGGATGGTGGGCAGCCGGGCGCCCACGGCCAGCGCGCCGTCCTGGATCCGGCGCGCGAGCTGCGCGCGGAGCTGCTCGAACGGCGGCACCGGCGAGGCCGAGTCGATGACGATCATCGCAGGCCCATGGCCCGGCGGGCCACCGTCGCGCTCGACGGCGCCCTGAGGCGGAGGGCGACGTACGCGGCCAGGCTCAGGACCAGGAAGGCGACCGCGGCCGCACCCCACCAGCCGGGCGCGGCGCCGAACAGCAGCGCCATGGGCAGCGATATCTGCACGGTCGGCATGGTGAGGTCGCGGGCGTCCTCGATCCGCATGATGACGTCGGCGGTCAGCGACTCCTCGTCCTCCGCCACGACCGGCCGCCGCAGCAGATGGCGCAGCTGCACGGCGTTGATGGCCGTGATGCCGAGCAGGCCGACCAGCAGGACGAGGGCAACCTGCCGGACGGTGGGGTCGGGGACGGCCAGGGCGTCATACCTTGCGACAAAAGCAACGCTCCGGCACCGCGCGGCTACGGGGCCGGTTCCGCGGGATGGAAGTAGACGGTCGCGCTCACGAGGGGGCCGTCCGCGTTGATCTCCTGGTGGATGACGAGGTCCTGGACCTCGACCGCGCCCAGTTTCTCGATCGAGTCGGCGACCCTCCGCAGCAGGGCGGGGACATCGCCCTGCCCGGGGCCCGCCGGGTTGGCCTGACTGAAGTGCCGGATCGGCCAGGAGTTCGTCATCCGATCATGATGGCGGTTCGCGCCGGTCACGGTGCGGGTTCGCTGAACGAGAACAGGGAGTGGACCGCCGCCGCGACGAACAGCACTCCCAATCCGGCGAGCAGCAGCATCGCCGGGTTCGGCGCGGCCGACAGCCCGCCCGGAGGCACGCGCCTGGCCCGCCCCACGGCCTCGGGATCGTAGGCGACGGCCAGCCGGGCGCCGGGCGCGAGCCGGGCGCAGGGACCGCGCTCGCAGGTCCCCAGCCTGATCCTGGCGGTGACCGGCCTGCCCGCGGCCGTATAGCGCACGGTGCCGTGGTAGGCCAAGATCGGCGGGCCGTCCTCCCGGTCCAGCCGGTACGGCGCCTCCGCCTTCTCGACCGTGGCCTCGGCCACCACCGCACGCCGGGCGAACGCCTGCGCGTCCCAGTACCACCATCCCCCGGCGGCCAGCATCCCGAGCCCGAGCGCCAGCGGCAGGAGCACGCCGGAACTCCGCAGCCGGCCGCGCCAGCCGCGCCACCCCACCGCCCACACGTCGCGCCGGCTGATCCTGAACGGGTCCACGCCGCCTCCTCCGGCCGGCCGGGGCACCGCGTGCCGTCGCGATCCGGCCTGCTCTAACAAGACGCGCCGGCCCCTCGGAGGGTTTTCGGCGGCAACGCGGCGGCTCCGGGCGGGCGGGTACGGCCCGCCGCCGGGACGCGTCGCGGGCCGGTCAGCGGAGGCGCTGGTGGAGCGGGGCGGCCAGGTCGGCGGTGCTCAGGATCAGGGCGACGGTGTAGCGGACGAGGTGGTCCCGGTCGATGTCCAGTTCGCCGCGGAACCAGGTGGTGAACAGCTCCCACAGGCCGGCCGTGAGGGTCAGGCCGGTCAGTTCCAGGTCGCCGCCTGGGAGGGCGGGCTCGTCCATGACCTCGGCGGCCTGGGCGGCGAAGATCGCGGCCAGCGAGCGGACGATCTCCAGCCGGCGTCGCTGGAGGAGCGGGGAGGCGGGGAACTCGTGGGTGAGGATCCGGGCGCGGCGCGGGTCCGTGGTCAGGAAGTCGAGGACGGCCGTCACCACCGCGCGGGTCCGGGCGTGCGGGTGGCGGGGGGCCTGGCGGGCGGCGGACAGGATCACGTCGGTGCCCCGCGCGATCTGCTCGTCCACGACCGCGAGGAGCAGGGCGTCCCGGTCCGGGAAGTTCTCGTAGAAGTAGCGGTCGTTGAGCCCGGCCTCGGCGCACACCTTCCGTACGGTCATGGCCGCCCGTCCCTGGGTGCCCAGGAGTTCCAGCCCGGCGCGCAGCAACTCGGCACGGCGGCGGGCGCGGCGCTGCTCGGCGGGAACGCCGCGGTAGGTGCGGGCGCGGGGCGGCTCGGACGTCACAGCCCCGATTGTGCCGCACCCCTTGACGCCGCCCGCGAATCTGGGGATCGTTCTCACCAGATAATTCTGGTGCATGGCTTCACCAGAATTCCATCGCGGTGTGACTGGGAGGTCCGATGGCCATGGAGAGCGCGGACATCGATCTGAGCGACCTGCGGTTCTGGACCCGGCCGCTGGAGGAGCGGGCCCGGGCCTTCGCGCTGCTGCGCGCCCGTCCCGGTCCCGAGTTCTTCACCCTGCCCAGGCTCCCCTTCCTCGGGCAGAGCCCGGGGTCCTGGGCGCTGGTACGCCACGCGGACGTGACCGAGGCCAGCCGGAACCCGGCGGTTTTCAGCAGCGAGCCCAGCGCCACCAGCCCGGCCGACATGCCGCGCTGGATGGACAGGTACTTCAACTCGATGATCGACATGGACGATCCGCGGCACGCCAAGATCCGCCGGATCGTGTCCCGCGCGTTCAGCCCCAGGATGCTCGCCAAGGCCGAGGACGACATCGCGCGGCGGGCCGCCCGGATCGTCGACGAGCTGATCGAGGCCGGCGGCGGCGACTTCGTGTCGCGGGTCGCGGTGCGGCTGCCGGTCGAGGTCATCTGCGACATGCTCGGCATCCCCGCCCGGCACCACCGCCGGGTGGTGGAGTGGACCAACGTCATCGTCGGCTACTCCGACCCCGAGTACGTGGGCGCCACCGTGGACTACGGCGCCGGCGGCACCGCGCGGATGGGCCGGCTCGCCACGCTGCGCATGCTCGGCACGATCGCGTCCGCGGGATGGCGGCTGCACCGGCTCGCGGCCCGGCTCGGCCGGGAGCGCAGGGGCGCGCCCACCGGCGACCTGACCTCCGCCCTGGTGAACGCCAACGTCGACGGCGAGCGGCTCACCCCGCGCGAGTTCGCCACGTTCTTCCTGCTGCTGGTGGTGGCCGGCAACGAGACCACGCGCAACGCGATCGCGCACGGCCTGAGGCTGTTCACCGAGCATCCCGAGCAGCGCGAGCTGCTGCTGGCCGACTTCGACGGGCGCATCGCGGGCGCCGTGGAGGAGATCGTCCGGTTCAGCAGCCCGGTCATCTTCATGCGCCGCAACCTCACCCGCGACCACGAGATGAACGGCCACACCTTCCGCAAGGGCGACCGGGTGACGCTGTTCTACTGGTCCGCCAACCGCGACGAGAGCGTCTTCACCGACCCGGAGCGGTTCGACATCACCCGTTCGCCGAACCCGCACGTCGGATTCGGCGGGCCCGGCCCGCACTTCTGCCTGGGCGCCAACCTCGCCCGGCGCGAGATCACCGTGATGCTCCGCGAGCTGTTCACCCGCCTGCCCGACATCACCGCCGGGGAGCCGGACCGGCTCATGTCCGGCTTCATCAACGGCTACAAGCGCCTGCCCTGCACCTTCACTCCCCCGGCCGCCGCCGTCCCCCGCACCTGATCCGGCGGACCCGCCCGATTTTGGTCGGCACGCGCACCTGCGGTTTCCCGGCACCGCCGCACAGTCACTCGCGAACCCCCGCTCAGCGTCGGGGACCTGACAGAAGGACGAGCCAGGAAGTGAGCAACGTGCCGACCGCCCTTGCCCCCGCGACCGACGAGAAGAACCAGCCCTGCCACTGCGGGAGGAGCATGGCCAGCTGCGTCACCTGCGGCACGCCGCGGTGCCTGGCCTGCGATCCGTACACGTCGGACGACTGCGGCGGGCCGGCCGCAGAACGCGCGTCGTGACCGGGCCGTCCGACGCGCACGGCACCCGCTCGTTCCTCGTCATCGGGGACACCAACCTCGCCCGCCACGTGTGCGCGTCGCTGCACGAGGGCGGGCACGGCGTGCAGCACCTCATCGACCCCCGGGACGAGGAGCTGCGCGCCGCGATGACCGCGCGCCCGCAGGGGGTCGCGGTACTGCTGCACGACGACGTCGCGGCCCTGCGGTACGCGCTGGCCATCGCGCACATCTCCGCCCGGGTCCCGATCATCGTGACGATCTTCGATCGGACGGTGGCCGACGAGCTGCTGCGCCTGCTGCCGCAGTGCGACGTCACCTCCCTCGGCGAGCTGGTGGCGCCGGCCCTGGCCGGGCCGTGCGTGGACGCGTCGTTCGCCGCGCTCCGGCACGGCGGCCGCGGGGCCCAGGCGGTACGGGTGGTCGGCGGGGGGCTCCAGGCCGAGCCGTGGCGGCCCCGCCGGGCCTCGGCGCGGTCGCGGCTGCGGCGGCTCGCCGGGCAGCTGCGGCCGCACGACGCCGGCACGCGGATCATGCTGGCGGGCATGGCCGGCATGATCGCCGTGCTGGCCGGCGACTGGGCCTGGCTGCTGGCCCTCGGCCACCCGCCGGCCGAGGCGTTCTTCGAGGCCGCCCGCGTCGTCACCACCGTCGGGCCCGCCGCCGCACCGCACCACTCCGCCCTCTACCAGGTGGTCTCCGGCGCCTTCATGCTCGGCACCGTCGGCTTCAGCGCGATGTTCACCGCCGGGCTCGTCGACCGCATGCTCGGTCCCCGGCTGGTCGGGCTGATCGGGCCCCGCACCGTGCCGCGGTTCGGGCATGTGATCGTCGTCGGCATCGGGCAGGTGGGGCTGCGGCTGTGCCACGAGCTGCAGCGCCTGGGCGTGCCGGTCGTCGGCGTGGAACGGGATCCCGACGCGCCGAACGTACGGATCGCCCGTTCCCACGGCATCCCGGTGGTGGCGGGCCACGGCGGCGACCGGGCGGTGCTGGAGCGCCTGCACCTCGGCCAGGCCGCCGCGCTGGCCGCGGTGGGCTCCGACGACCTCGACAACATCGCCGTGGCCATCACCGCGCAGGGGGTCTCCCGCGAGACCAGGGTGGTGCTGAGGGCGGGCGAGCACGAGGCGATCGCCGAGACCCGGTCGCTCCTGCCTCTGGGGACCATCCGCGACGTCACCAGCCTGGCCGCGGCGTACGTGCTGGCCAGGCTGCTCGGGCGGCCGGCGACCGGTGTCGCCGCGCACCGGCACCGCGTCTTCGTGGAGACCCCCGAGGACGGCTTCGCGCCCTGGCCGCTCGCGGCGCGGGAGGGCTGCTGCCAGGTGGGCGTCCCCGTGACCGTGTGACCGGCGGGACGGCGGGACGGCGGTCAGCTCGGGAGGCGGCGGACCGCCACGCCGACGAACTGCCCGGCGCGGACGAAGCCGTAGTCGCGGGAGTCCCAGCTGGAGTCCGCGTTGTCGCCCAGGACCACCAGGGCCCCCGGCGGAACGGCCGTCTCGCCCGACTCCCGCAGGCACGGCACCCGGTCCACCGGAACGGGGTCTCCGGCCACCGCGATCGCCCGCTTGACGAGCAGGAGGCCGTCCGGATGCTCGCGCCGGGCGGGGAGCGCCACCGCCTCCCCGCCCGGCTCGGGCGCGTCCGGCGGGGGCGCGGCCAGCGTCGGCGGCCGGATCCGCACCACCACGATCTGCCCGGCGCGCACCCGCTGGGTGCGGCGGGTGCGGCGAACCAGCAGCCGGTCGCCCGAGCGGAGCGCGGGCTCCATGCTGGGGCCGTCGACCGTGGTGACCAGGTACCGCCGCCGCACCCATCCGACGAGGACGGCCACCGCCAGCAGCACGCTCCCCGCGGCGGCCGCGAGCGGCGTCATCCGGCGCCCTCGCGCGGGCCGGGGACGTTCTGGTATCCGGACGCCTGGAGCCGGAACGACCGCGCGTAGCGGCCGCCCGCCTCCATCAGCGTCTCGTGCGCGCCGAGTTCGACGACCCGGCCGCCGTCGAGGACCGCGATGAGATCGGCGTCCCGCACGGCGCTCAGCCGGTGCGAGATCAGCAGGCTGGTCCGGCCGGACCGGTAGAGGCGCATCTGCCCGTGGATCTCGTGCTCGGCCTCCGGGTCGAGGCCGGAGCTGGGCTCGTCCAGGATCATCAGGTCCCGGCCGTCGCGGACGAACGCGCGGGCCAGCGCGAGGCGCTGCCACTGGCCGCCGGACAGCACCACCCCCGTCTCGGGGTCCTCCTTGTCGGCCTCCGAGAAGAACATCCGGGTCAGCAGCGTGTCGTAGCCGCGGGGCAGCCCCGCGAGCCGGTCGTGGACGCCCGCGCGGGCGGCCGCCCGCCGGATCGCGTCCGGCCGGTCGAGCGTCCCGATGTCGCCGACCGCGATGTTCTCCCGCGCGGTCATGTCGTAGTTCATGTGGTCCTGGAACACCGCGCTGATGCGCTCGCGCAGCGCGGCCGGCGGGATGTCCCGCAGGTCCACGCCGTCCCACAGGATGCGGCCGCGGGTCGGGTCGTACATCCGGCAGAGCAGCTTGACCAGCGTGCTCTTGCCGGCGCCGTTCAGGCCGACCAGCGCGACGGCCCGGCCGTGCGGGATCGTCAGGTCGACGCCGCGCAGCACCCACGGCTGGTCGTCGCCGTACCGGAACCACACGTCCCGGAACTCGACGCCCCGCCGCAGTTCCGGGGCGTCGCCCGCGGCGGCGCTCGGCAGGTCCGGTTCCGCCCGGGTCACCGCGACGTAGTGGGTGAACGTGAGCAGGCGGCCATGGGCGGTGGCGATCGAGGACGTCAGCACGTCCAGGGCCGTCTGCACGCCGATGACCGCGGCGAGGAACATGGTGACGTCGCCGACGCCGAGCGCGCCCCGCCCCGCCGCCGTGATCGCCCACCACAGGCCACCGCCCGCCACCGCCGCGCTCAGCACGGTGAGACCGCCCTGGGCGGCCAGCTCGCGCCGGTCCATCCGGCGCTCGGCCGCGTTGCCGCGCTCGCGTTCGGCCATCATCCGGGCGCGCAGGAAGGCGCCGATGCCGAACAGCCGGATCTCGGTGGCCGCCTCCACGTCCGTCAGCAGCCGGCTGTAGAAGAACTCGCGGCGGTGGGTCTGCTCGATCGCCCATTCCATGGCCGCGCGGCTCCGCGACAGCAGCAGCTGCGCGATCAGGGCCGGTACGGCGGCCAGCAGCACCAGCATCGCCATCGGCGGGCTGATGACCAGCAGCGACGCGAGGAAGCCGATGAGCGACAGCGTCCCGCGCGCGGTGCCGCAGACGGAGTCGACCAGGTACCCGGCGCTGGCCGTCGCCTCCTGCGCCAGGCGCAGGCGGTCCAGGAACGCCGGATCCTCGAACCGCCGCAGGCCGACCTGGCGCTCGGTCGCGGCGAACAGCCGGTCGGTCGCCCGCACTCCCGCGACCCGGCCGGTCTGGTCGCGCAGGTACCTGCCGATCGCGGGCAGCGCCGCCGTGGCCAGCCCGGTCGCCACCAGCGCGGCGGCCGGGCCCGCGAGCGGCTCCCCGGACGCGGTCAGCCGGTCGACGACCGTCTTCGTCAGCCAGGCGGTGGCGACCGGCGCGGCGGCCTCGGCCAGGGTGACCAGGAAGTAGCCGGACGCGCAGCCGGGCGCCGACCGCCAGATGAGCGCGGTCGCCTCCGCCGCGGCGGCGGCCAGCTCCCGCACGGGGGCTCGCCCTGTCATCCGCGCGGCCCGTCCGGCTTCCGGCAGGCGTCCGGCGCCCTCATGCCGGGGCTTCGATGGGCAGGTCCTCCAGGCCGCCGCCCGCGGCCACCACCCGCTGCTCCCCGTCGACGAGGAACAACGCCGGCGTCCAGGTGTTCCGGAACGCACCGCTCACGGTGCCGTCGTGCTCCTCGACGACGACGCGGACCGCCGGCGACAGGACCGCGACCAGTTCCGGATCGTCACCGGTCACCACCGCCAGCCGCGGCAGCCCCGTCGCGAGGCGCGCGAAACGCGGGGCCAGCTCGTGGCACGGCTCGCACCCCGCGGAGAAGAAGCCGACCAGCCCGATGAGGCCGGCCCGCGAGACCTCCTCGCCTTCGGTGGTGGTCGCGGTGAAGTCGCCGATCCGCTCGCCGGGTTCGAGCCCCGGCTGCGGGCCGGCGTGCCGCGCCGGGCCCGCCTCCCGTTCCCGCAGCCTGCGGATCACGCCGAGCGTGAGGACGAGGTTCAGCACGCACAGCAGCCCGATGAGGGCGACGGCCGCGGCCAGGTAGGGCATCAGGGGTTCCTCGCGAACAGGTCGACGATGTCGTCGAACGAGACGATCAGCAGCGCTCCGACCAGCCCGGCCGCGGCGGCCACCGCGGCGCCGCCCGCGTGCGGCAGGCCGCCCGGGGCCAGGCCGCCGGCCGCGGCGCAGGCGAGGAGCGCTCCGTTGCGGACGAGGTGGCGCGGGCCGAGCGGGACGCTGGACGGGCCGAAGCACCGGCAGGCGGTGCGGCGGCCGCGCCGTACCGAGGCCGCGATGACCGCGGTGAACGCGGCCAGCAGCACGGCGGCGAGGCCGAAGCCGTACGACGTGGTGGGCGGCGCGATGAGCAGCGGCGGCACCAGCGCCTCAAGGGCGATCGTGGCGATCGCCAGCCGCCGGGCGCGGCCGGGCCGGATCCCCGGCACCAGCGCGGCCACGGACCTGGCGAACCCGTCGACGTCGCGGAGCTTGGAAACGGCCGACACGGCCAGCACCAGCCCGATCAGGCAGGCGCTCCCGATCCGCACGAACTCCATGCGCACTCCTCAGAGAACGACCGCCGCGGGCGGTGAAACGGCGTCACCGCCCGCGGAGGACGTCACGGCGATCCGCAGGCACCGACGACGTAGTGGCGGCAACGGCCGTCGCAGCAGACCTTGCGGTACTTCAAGCCCCCCGAGCAGTAGTAGGAGGTCTGGCAGCCGGCGGACGCGGTGGCCTTCGGGGCCACACGCGCCAGCAGGCGATCGACGAGACGGGTCATGCGTGTCTCCTCTCCCCGGCCGTCGGCGGCCGTGGGGGTGATCGTCGTGGTCCGGACTGACCGGATTACAGCACAGCGCAGGCCCCGATTCCGGGCAATTGATCATTTTCTCGTTCCGGGCGGGTGTGACCGGGTGTCCGGCGCGCGTGGCATCATGCGGCTTCCGGACGGCGGAGAGGACACGGAGGCATGGCCGAGACGCGGTACTTCGAGAGGAACGGCGAGGGCGCCGTCCGGCTCTGGCGGATCACCCTGGACGGCATCCGCTGCCGCACGGGCTGGGGCGTGGCCGGCGGCGCCATGCGCGGGATGAGCATGACGCTCGACGACGAGGCGCACGCGCGCCGCCACTTCGCCAGGAAGATCGCCGAGAAGAGGCGGAACGGGTACGTCGAGGTCGCGCCCCCGCCGGAGGCACCGGAGGCACAGCGGGCGAACGCGGCGGCCGGCGCGGACGCCGGCACGGGGGCCGGCGTCCGGCTGCTCGACCTGGTCGGGCGCGGCCACGAGTACGAGCCCGTCGCCGGGCACCCGGGCGTCGTCGTGCGGTTCCACGACTTCAAGGCCGGGCCCGGGCCGTTCTACGAGTACTACATCGTCGGCGAGGACCCGGGCCGGGGCCTGTCCCTGGTGGTGAAGAAGCCCGGTCACGACGGCTCGATGGTGTCGGCGTTCCTGGACTTCGTCCGGCCGCGGGTGGGGCTCGCCTTCGACGGCCGCTCCCATCACAAGGTGCCGCTGCCCGCGCCGATCGGCCCGTTCGACCACGTGCTGTTCTGCGGGCCCTCGCTCACGGCCGTGAACCACGACGGCAGGCTCGGCAAGGTCTTCCCGATCCGCGACTGCGAGATCGGCGACGAGGACACCGAGACGTTCGTCGAGGCGCGGATCCAGGGCCGGGACGCGCTGCCCTCCACCACCTGGGACCGCGCGCCGTTCCCCGTCATCGACCTGCGGTTCGACCTGCGGCGGGCGGCCGGATTCGGGGAACTGGGCGGCCGCGGGTCGGTGCGGGAGAAGACGTTCAAGGTCTACCCGCGGGCGATGGTGGAGCGGGGGCTGCGGCTCCTGGCCGAGGCGGACCCGGGCGGTGTGCTGGAGATCCGCAACCACCGGCGCGACGTCCTGGAGGTGACCTCCGAGCGGCCGCGCACGATGGACGAGATCGACCGCTTCCTGCTCGGACCGGCCGGGGACGGCGGCCGCAACGGCTGATCGTCCTGCTCGCCCGGCGGCCTGCTGCGGCCGGGCCGTCAGGCGGCGGATCGCTGGGCGATTCCCAGGTCGTCGCCTCGGGGTTCCTTGACGGCGCTGACGGCGGCCAGCGAGATCACGCAGAGGACCATGATGTAGCCGCCGACGGAGTAGGCGCTGCCGGTGGTCTCCACGAGGGCCTTGGCGATGGTGGGGGCGAAGGCGCCGCCGAGGATGGCGCCGAGCGCGTACCCGATGGCGACGCCGGAGTAGCGCACCGAGGCGGGGAACATCTCGGCGTACATGGCCGACATGGGGCCGTAGGACAGGCCGAGGCCGACGGTCAGGACGATGATCGCGATGGCGAACAGCCAGATGTTGCGGGTCTCCATCAGCATGAAGAGGGGGATCATCCAGACGAACACGGCGGCGTAGCCGATCTGGAAGGTGCGGACGCGGCCGATCCGGTCCGACAGCACGCCCGCGTACAGGGTGAAGGCCAGCCAGCCGGCGGCGCCGGCGACGGTGGAGAGCAGGACCGAGGGCCTGGAGTGGCCCAGTGCTTCGGTGCCGTAGCCGATGAAGTAGGCGATGAGGAGGTAGCCGGCGGCGTTGTTGGCCACGAAGATCAGCGCGGTGAGCAGCACGTTCCTGCTGTCGCCGCGGAACAGGTCGCGCAGCGGTGCCGAGGAGGTCCTGGTGCGCCGGCGCAGTTCCTGGAAGACGGGGCTCTCGTCCACGGCGCGGCGGACCAGGTGGCCGATGACGATCAGGACGAGGGAGAGCAGGAACGGCACCCGCCAGCCCCAGGACTGGAACTGGTCCTCGGTGAGCGCCGTACTCATGATCCACAGGACGCCGGTGGCCAGGATGAGGCCGATCGGCACGCCGATCTGCGGGAAGGCGCCGAACAGCCCGCGGCGGCCGCGCGGGGCGTGCTCGACCGAGAGCAGGGCGGCGCCGCCCCATTCGCCGCCGGCGGAGAAGCCCTGGAGGACGCGCAGCAGGATGAGGACGGCGGGCGCGGCGACGCCGATCGTGGCGTAGGTGGGCAGCAGGCCGATGGCCGTGGTGGACGCGCCCATGAGCAGCAGGGTCAGGACGAGCATGCGCTTGCGGCCCAGCCGGTCGCCGAACCGGCCCGCGATGATCGCGCCGAGCGGCCGGAACAGGAAGCTGATGCCGATCGTGGACAGCGAGATGAGCGTCGCCATGCTGGAGCCCTCCTCGTCCACCGGGGCGAAGAACAGCGGCCCGAACACCAGGCTCGCGGCTTGGGCGTAGATGAAGAAGTCGTACCACTCGATGGTGGTGCCGGCGAGCGTGCCGGCCAGGACCTTGCGGTCCTCCCGCGTCATGGGCCGGGCGTCGTGCGGTGGGGCCGGCGGGTGCGCCGGTTCTTCGGTCACGGTGCTCTCCGTTCGTTCTCCTCGGCTCTGGTGGCGCGTTCGAGCGCCACCAGAACGGATTCGTAGGGGTGTGCGCCTGCGTGCAGGTCACCGGTGGTGCCGAGGTGGCCCATCGCGCACGTCGGATGCAGGACGGCCCGTGCCAGGGGGCGCGTGACCGTGAGTTTCGGCAGGAGCTCGGTGCGCACCCAGGTGAGGGCGTCGAGCACGGTGAGGACCACGTGCCGTTCGCGGTTGCCGGCGGTCAGGACCTCCGGGGGCCTCACGGATGATCCCCAGCGCGCAGGAGGTAACCGTCGAACCGGTCCAGGACGAGCGCGGCGATCTCCTCCAGACATCGGGCGTACCGGTCCACATCGGCCGGGTCAGCCGGGTCGAACACTATGGTGAAGTGCACGTTTCCCGCCGAGACGTGCCCCGCGACCGAGGCGTCGAACCGGTGCGCAGCCAAGATGTCGCGCAGCGCGACCGGCCGCCTCGGCGATCCGCGCCGGCGGCACGCACGTCCTCGCTGAGCGCGATCGTGCCCGCCGGCCGGTTTGCGCCCAGCGCGGTGAGCAGCCCCTTGCGAACGGCCCAGTAACCGTTGGCGACCGCGCTGCCGCGGGTGAACCCGCCGTGCAGGAAGGCGGTGGTCTTCCAGCATCGTCCAGCGGCGGCTGTTCCATCCCGTCCGAACGGACTCGAAACTGCGTACGGGACTGGCCGCGCCGTCATCGCGCACGACCTCGCCTACCGGATGACGCGCTCCTGTCCTACCTGAGGAACTTCGGGGACGTCCGCGCCACGCGCGAAGAACTGACGCTCCACGAGAACATGCCCCACCGCCTCCTGATCGAACGGGAACTCGGAGCGGAGGTCTAGTGATCGGCGGTCTGAGCATCGAAGGCGGCCGACAGCCGGGACGCCCACTCGGTGGGGGCGTCTTCACCGAATCCGTTGCCGCGCGGAGGCCACATATCGCCGATCTGATCCCCGGTCCAGCGCGGCACCAGATGGAAATGCACGTGGAAGACCGTCTGCGACGCCGCGCGTCCGGCCGAAGTGATCAGGTTCAGGCCCTCCGGGGCGAGCGCGTTCCTTATCGCGTGGCTCATCTTCAGGACCGTTTCCATGACGCTCGCCGCCAGGGCGGGCGTCAGTTCCCAGATGTCCCGCACATGGTCCCTGGGGATGATCAGCGTGTGCCCCACCGCGGCCGGGCGGATCGGGAGGAACGCGAGCGCGGCGGGCGACTCGCCGACGACCCTCGCGGGCTCGTCACCGCGGACGATCCCGCAGAACACGCAGGAGGACATGGCCTGCTCCAAGGACGCCCGGCGCCGACCTCAGCATCGTAAGGTCGCGGACGGCGGCGCACACTCCCCCAGGCCGGTCGCGCCGCGAACCATGGTCACCAGGTGATTCTGGCTGCGACCGGGCGGTGGTCGCTGCCGGTGGCGGGCAGGACCCATGAGCTTTTCGGTTGCACGCCGCGGACGAGGATGTGGTCGATGCGTGCTACCGGGAGTGTGGCGGGCCAGGTGAAGCCGAAGCCGTCGCCGGTGGTGTCCTGGGTGGAGCGTAGTTGGGTGGTGAGGGGGTGCAGGGCGCGGTCGTGGGTGGTGGCGTTGAGGTCGCCGAGCAGGACCACCCGCTGGTTGGGTTCGGTGGCGATGGTGTGGGCGAGGGCGTGGGCGTTGCGGTTGCGGTGGGTGGTCCAGAAGCCGGTGCGGGGGGTGAGGCGGGCGGAGCCCAGGTGGGCCACGTACACCGCCAGCGGCCCGTGGGGGGTGGTCACGGTGGCGCGCAGGGCGCGGTTGTAGGCCTGTTTGGTTTCGGGTGCTTTGGTGGCGGCCAGGGGGCCGTGGTCCATCTGGATGTCGACCGGGCGGATGTGGGTGAGCGGGAGTTTGCTCCAGAGGCCGACCGTGCCCTGCACGGTGTGGTGCGGGTAGGTGTGTGCCAGTGCCTTCTCATAGGCCGGCCGTGCTTGGGGGGTGAGTTCTTGCAGGGCCAGCAGGTCGGCGCCGGTGGCGGTCAGGGTGCGGGCGGTGCCGGTGGGGTCGGGGTTGGCGGCGCCGAGGTTGTGGCCGGCCAGGGTGAGGTCGCCGCCCGGGCGGGTCTTGTCGGTGAGGGTTGCGGTGAACAGGTGCAGCCAGACCGCGGCCGGCAGTAGCAGCGCTACCGCCGCCGTGGGTGAGCGGCGCCACAGTGTGGCGGCGGCCAGTGCCGGGATCGGCAGGCCGGTCCAGGGCAGGAAGGTCTCCACCAGGCTGCCCACGTTCCCGATCCGGTTCGGGATGTGCGGGTGCAGCAGCATGAACAGGCCCAGCAGCAGCGCCAGCACGGCCAGGACCGGGCCGCGCCGCCACGGCTCCGATCGGCGATCGGTCGCGCGCCGGTCACCGGAGGCGGTGTCCGGTGCGGTCTCCGCCGTGTCCTCGGGTTTCCGGGTGGGGTCAGCGGTGGTCATGTGGCCTTGCCGCGGGCGATGTAGAGGTTCATGCCGGTGAAGTCGAGGGTGACGTTGTAGGGCTTGTAGAAGGGGTGGAAGAAGGTGGCCAGCACGTCGAACCCGGAGCGGGACGGCCTGCTGTTCGGGTTCGTCATGCAGTAGCTCCCCTTGGCGGTGGCGCCGCCGAGGCGGATCTCCTTCGGGTAGCAGGGGTACGCGACGGTCGGGTGGCTGTGGGCGAACGTCTCCACCGGGCGGTCGCGGTCGGTACGGATCCGCAGCCGCTCCGCCGTTCCGCCGGGTATGACCGCCGCGCTCTCCCCGACTCCGCCGATGGACAGGCCCACCACCTGGGCGCCGGAGCCGTCGACGCTCCCCCGGCTGTGCAGCTCGTGCTCATGCCCCAGGTACAGCGGCAGGGGCCTGGCGCCCGCCCGGGCCGCGTCCGCGCGTACCTTGGCGGCCGCTTCGGGGGTCGGGCGGCGCAGGATCAGCGACCGGCCCGCGTAGTCGAAGGTGGTCAGCAGGTGGTAGAAGACCCACGTGCCGATGAGGCCGTCGTTGGGCCCGGCGGGCGAGACCTGATCGGTCTCCGTCCACACCACGGGCATGTTGCGCAGTTCGATGTCGCCGAGCCTGAAGGAGTCCAGCACCGCGAAGTACTGCCATGAGGTGCCGTTCAGGTAGTCGATCCGCTGCTTGGCGACGGAGCGGCACCTGCGCGGTGTCGCCGTGGATCCGGTACGGCGCGCCGCGGACGGCCCCGAACCACTCGGCGTAGACGTCCTTGCCGGCCGCTCGCCAGCACGGAAGGGAGAGGGCGAACTCGTCCTGCCGGATATGGCAGTCGCCCAGGAGCTGGTTGGTCTCCTTGTCGCCCGGCGCCAGTTCGAGGGCCCGCTTGAGGTACCTCTCGGCCTCGGGGAACCTGTTGGCCAGCAGCGCGACATGGCCGCGCCGGCGGGCCGCGTGCAGGTTCGCGGGGTCCTTTCGCAGGATCTCCTCGTAGGCGCGGCCGGCCTGCTCGAACCTTCCGGCCTTGAACAGCGCGTCCGCGCCGGCGGCGTCCGCTCGCGCCGCCGGTGTCCCGCCGAGCACCGGCACGGCCGCGGCGGCACCGGCCACCGCGGCGGCGCCCCGCAGTAGCGAGCGCCGGTCCCATTCCCTGTCGTGGTCACCGTCCATGCGGACTTTCTAGCCAGCGGACGGTCACAGCGCGGTGCCGGAAGCTGTGACCCGAGTGTGACCGGGGTCCGCGGCGGAGGCCGGCCGGTCGCGGCCCCCGGGGTGGGGGCCACGGCCGGCCGGGTGGGCGTCTCAGCCGCCGGTGGGGCGGTACGTGAGGACGACGATGCCGCTCGGGAAGGTGAGGGTGTCGACCAGTTCCACCTTTCCGGCGCTCTCCGGGCGGAACAGCGGCTCGCCGGAGCCCTTGATGACCGGGTGGACCCAGATCCGGTACTCGTCCAGGAGCCCGGCGGCGGCCAGGCCGTCGGTCAGCCGGCCGTTGCCCCAGACGAGGATGTCGCCGCCGTCCCGCTTCTTCAGGTCGGTCACCGCGCCGGCGAGGTCGTTGCCGTCGATGACCGTGGTGGGGTCCCAGAGGGAGGTGTCCACCGGCTCGGTGGCGACGACGTACTTGGCCATGGAGTTGACGTGGTCCGCGTACGGGTTGCCGCCCATGTTCGGCCAAGCCTGCGCCATGCCCTCGTAGGTGACGCGGCCGAGCAGGAGCGCGTCGGCCTCCTTCGTCGTGGTGAAGGCGTGGGTCTGGGACTTCTCCTCGGAGTACTCCATCGACCATTCGTGCGGGTTGTCGATGAAGCCGTCGAGGGTGGCGATCGTCGAGGCAACGACCTTGCGCATGGTTTCCTCCGTTTGGGTGGGTATCGCCTGTGCGGGCGTGATTAGACTCGCAATCCGGAGAAACCGCCGGTAGTGGCCCCGTTCAGTACTTCCATGTGAAGGATTCACATGATCCGTGTGATGGTCGCCGAGGACGTCCGCATCCTGCGGGAGACGCTGACCACCGTCCTCGGGCTGGAGGACGACATCGAGGTCGTGGCGGCGGTCGAGCGCGGCGACCAGATCGTCGCCACGGCCGAGCGGGCCCGGCCCGACGTGGCGGTGCTCGACATCGACCTGCCCGGCATGGACGGCCTGGACGCCGCCGCCGAGCTCCGCGCGCGGCTCCCGGACTGCCGGTCGGTCGTCCTGACCGGTCTCGGCAAGCCCGGATACCTGCGCCGCGGGCTGGCCGCGGGGATCTCGGGGTTCCTGCTCAAGCACGCGCCGGCCGACGACCTCATCGACGCGATCCGCAAGGCCGTCGCCGGCGAACGGGTGGTCGACCCCCAGCTCGCCCTGGCCGAGCTGGAACGGGCCGACAGCCCGCTCACCGCGCGCGAGGCCGACGTGCTCCGGCTGTCGGCGACCGGCGCGGAGGCCGGCGACATCGCCCGCTCCCTCTCACTGAGCCTGGGCACCGTCCGCAACTACCTCTCGTCGGCCGTCATGAAGCTGAACGCCCGGAACCGCATCGACGCGATCCG
Organism: Actinomadura sp. 21ATH; assembly: GCF_041951345.1. NCBI lineage: Bacteria > Bacillati > Actinomycetota > Actinomycetes > Streptosporangiales > Thermomonosporaceae > Actinomadura > Actinomadura sp. 21ATH. The sequence goes on from NZ_JBGNUR010000003.1 coordinate 104,567, forward strand.
CATCGCCTCCGACCAGGGCTGGCTGTAGCGGCACCACCGCCGTCAGCCGGAAGCCCTCCCCGTCCTCGCCGTCCTCGCTCTCCTTGCCGGCGGTCAGCGTCCCGCCCAGCTCCCGCACCCTCCGCGCGAGGTTCTCCAGCCCCAGGCCCGGGGCGGCCGCCCGGCCCGGGACGCCGTCGTTGGCCAGGCTCAGCCGGACCCCCTCCCCGGTCTCCTCGACGTCCAGCTCGCACCGACTCGCCTCGCTGTGCCGCAGCACGTTGGTGACGCCTTCGCGCAGGACGGTGGCGAGGACCGTGTCGGTCTCCGCCGGCAGCCGTACCGGCCGGACCGTCCCGGTCACCTCGATGCCGGCGGCCGAGAGCGCCGCGCGGGTGGACGCGGCCTCCGCCGCCAGCGTGATCTCGCCGCGCCCGGCCACGACGTCGTCCAGGTCCGCCAGGGCACGGCGGGCCGCCGCGAGGCCCTCGGCCAGCTCGGCGCGGGCCCGGCCGGGGTCCCTGTCCAGCAGCCGCAGCGCCAGCTCGTTCTTGAGCACGACCACCGACAGCCCCAGGCCGAGCAGATCGTGCAGATCGGTCGCGAACCGCAGCCGCTCGCGGGCCACCGCCGTCCGCGCCAGCTCCGCCCGCGCCTCCCTGACCCGCAGGGCCAGCTCGCCCATCCGCACCAGCCCGTACACGACCAGCGCCCGCTCGCAGCTCCACACGATCTCGTAGGCCATCCCCAGCGCGGTCGGATCGCCGAGCTGCGCGTCCCAGACCATGAGCAGCGGATCCAGGCAGATCAGCGGGACGGCCAGGACCCACCGCGCCCACCCGCGCACCACGACCAGCACCACGCCCGGCAGGTAGTAGACGAGGATCCACAGCGCGAAATCGAAGACGAGCAGCGGCGCCAGGGCGGGCACGACGATGAGCAGCGTCCAGAGCGGCCGGCCCGAGGGGGCGCACGCACGGAGGAACAGCAGGACGAACGCGGCGAGCGCCCCGAAGTACAGCGCCGTCTCCGGCAGGCTCAGGTCGACGCGCAGGAACGCCCGCACCGCCCCGGGAACGATCATCAGGCAGATCGTCGCGGCGCCGAGGACCGCCACCCTCCTGGACGTCAGGTCGTCCGCCGCCGGCCGGCCGGTGGCGAGATGCTCGCGGCCGTACCCGTGCGCCACCGACCGCGTCTCGTTGAGCGCCGCCCGCGCCACGTCCAGCCGCCGCCCGACCGCCGCCCGGTCCCCCGCCTCCCCGTCCCGGACGACCCGCTCCAGGCTCACGGCCACCCGCTCGTTGAGCTGCTGCGCGAACACCAGCCGCTCGCGGGCCACCTCGGCCGCCGCGAGCTCGTCCCTGGTGCGCCGCATGTCGCTGACCAGGTCGGCCAGCCGCGCCACCCCGTACAACGCGATCCCGACGAAGGCCGCGTGCCCGACCGCCAGATGGGCCGCCTCCGCGACCGTCGGCCGGACCGGCAGCGCGGCGGCGAACTGCGCCGCGATCACCAGCGCGAACCCGCCCCACGCCGCCCACCGCCGGCGGATGAGCAGCAGGAACGCCGCCGCCAGGAACCCCGAGTTGCCGTACCAGGTGGACGCGTACCAGATCTGGCCCACGGCGGTCAGGACCGCCTGGACGCCCAGCGTCCACTGCCAGCCGCGCACCCGAACGTCCTCCGACCAGCGGATGCAGTTCCGCAGGTGCAGGAGCAGCAACGCGGTCAGCAGGGCGAACGCGGCCGGCTTGCCGCCCGGCTCCGCGTTGATGATCCCGACATACCCGCCGAACGCGAACCCGCAGCTCACCCCCACCGCGACGACGCGCGCCCAGCGAACGGCCGCCACCGGAGACGCGATTTCCATACAGCCTCCCGGGATGGGAAATCCCGCGCATCGTATAGACGAGCGGCCGTCGGGAGCGCCGTCCGGCGCCGGTTGGCCCACATCTGCCAAATGGCGCCCGGGCGGGATTCGGCGTCCACCGGATCCGGTCCGGAGCGCAGAATGGTCGCGTGGGCATCGAGGTCGGTCTGCTGGGGCCGGTGGAGTTGCGGCTGGACGGCTCGCCCGTACCCCTGCCCGGCCTGTCGCAGCGCATCGTGCTCGCCCGGCTGGCCCTCGCCGCCGGCCGGGCCGTCCCGGCCGGCGACCTCGTCGACGCCCTCTGGGACGGCGCGCCGCCGGACAACGCGACCGGCAACCTGCACAGCTACGTGTCCCGGCTGCGGCGCCGCACCGGCGCGGACGCCATCCGCCGCGAGCCCGGCGGCTACCGGCTGCGCCTCCCGGCCGGCGCCCTCGACACCGAACGGGTGGAACGGCTGGTCGCCGCCGCCCGCGGGCAGCCGCCGGAGCCCGCCGCGGCCGCCCTCGGCCGGGCGCTCGCGGCCTGGCGCGGCGACCCGCTCGCCGACGTGGCCGGCCGGGTCGCGTTCGCCCCGCACGTCGCGCGGCTCACCGAGTGGCGGCGGCAGCTGCGGGAGGAGTACCTGGAACGGCGCCTCGACGCGGGCCGGGCCGCCGCGGCGCTCCCCGAGATCGAGGCGCTGGTCGCCGCCGGACCGCCGCGGGAACGCCCGCACCTGCTGCTCGTGCGGGCCCTGCACCAGAGCGGCCGGACCCCGGAGGCGCTGGCCGCGGCCCGCGCGTACCGGGAGCGGATCGCCGACGGGCACGGCATCGACCCGTCCCCGGAGTTCGCCGAGCTGCACCGCCGCGTCCTGAGCGAGGACCCCGCGCTGCGTCCCGCCGTACGGGTCGCGCCGCGGCGGCCCGCCGACCGCTTCTTCGGGCGCCGGGCGGAGCTGGCCGCGCTGCGCGAGGCGCTCGCCGCGGGGCGGGTGACGACCCTGGTCGGGCCGGGCGGCGTGGGCAAGACGCGGCTGATGACCGAGGCGCTCTCCGGCGGTGAGCTGGTGGTCGAGCTGGCCGAACGGTCCGTGCCGGCGGACGTCGCGGTGGCGGTCGCCGGCGCGCTCGGCCTGCGCGCCGCCCCGCGCGGCGGTGCCGCGGCCATCGCCGAGCGGCTCGGGGCGGCGCCGGCGGTGCTCGTCCTCGACAACTGCGAGCACCTGCTGGAGGCGGTGCGCGCGCTGGTCGACGAGATCGTCGCGCGCTGCCCGGGCGTGCGGGTCCTGGCGACCTCGCGGCGGCGGCTCGGCGCGGCCGGGGAGCGGGTGCTGCGCCTCGGCCCGCTGCCGCCGGCCGACCAGGTGGCGCTGTTCTGCGACCGTGCGGCGCTGCTGCGCGCCGGCTTCCCGGACGACGCGCGCACCCGCGAGCTGGCCGCCGAGATCGGCGGGCTGGTCGACGGCCTGCCGCTCGCCGTCGAGCTGGCCGCCCGGCGGGAGGCGGTCTTCGGGCTGGTGCACCTGCGGGACCGGCTCGGGGCCGGGCTCCAGGTGCTCGACCCGGCCCGCGCGGGCGACCGCGCCACCGCCGTCTCGGCGACCGTCGAGTGGTCGTACCGGCTGCTCGACCCGGCCGCGCAGGCCCTCCTCGACCGGCTGGCGGTGTGCCGGGGCGGCTTCGGGCCGGACGCGCCGCCGCACTTCGCGCCGGACGCCGACCGGCTGCTCGCCGAGCTGGTGGACGCGTCGCTGGTCGAGTGCGACCTGCGCACGGACACGCCCCGCTACCGGCTGCTGGAGACGGTCCGCCACGCGGCCCTCGGCCACCTCGGCGCGGACGGCGTGCGGGACGCCCGGGACGCGCATGCCCGCTGGATGCTCGGCCTCGCCGCCGAGCTGGCCGACCGCAGCCGCGACCGGGACGCGTGGGCCGTCCCGGCGTACCGGCGGGAACGGGCGAATCTCCAGGAGGCGCTCGCCTGGCTGGACGGCACCGACGACGGCGCGCGGCTGGCCGCCCGGCTCGCCGTGATCAACTCGGGCGCGCCCGACCCGGCGGTCACCGCCCAGCTCGCCCGGATCGCGCCCGCCCGGGTGACGACCGAGAGCGAGGTGCTGCGGGCGGTCGCCGCCGGCAACGCCGAGCTGCTGAACGGCCGTCTCGCGGCGGCCGACCGGGTCCTCGACGCGGCGTTCGGCCGGATGCCCGGCGACCACCCGCTGCGCTGGAACGTGCTGCTGAGCCGGATCTCCAGCGCGATGTTCCAGGGCAGGCCCGATGCCGTGCGGGCCGACGCGGTGCGGATGGCCGAGGACCCCGGGGCGCCGCGCTGGGCGCGCGCCACCGGGATCTGCTGCGCGGCGCTGATGGACGCGTACGCCGGCGAGGCGGAGCGGGGCCGTCGCCGGCTGGAGCGGTACGCCGACCGCCTGCGCACCGATGGCTTCGTGTCGTTCACCCGCGGGGAGCTGCTCGCCGCGAGCGACCCGGAGGCGGCCCTGGACTGGTACGAGCGGTCCATCGCGGCGAGCGACCGGGTTTACCAGGCGTACATGGCCAACGTCGCCCGGGTCGCGCGGGCCGCGGTCCTGATCCGGCTGAAGCGGCACAAGGACGCGGTGGCCGCCTGCCGCGAGGTGATCGGCGAGGTGCGGGAGACCGGGATGACCGCGCAGGTCTGGACGATCCTGCGGCTCACCGCCGAACTCCTCGCCGACCTGGGCGACGCGGGGACCGCCGCGATGATCGTCACGGCGGCCGACGCCGACCCGCTCGCCCCGGCGGTGATGGGCCCGGACCGGGAGCGGCTCGCCCGGCTGCGTGCCGTCGCCCCGTCCGCGCGGCCCGGTGACGGCGGCTCCGCCGCGGTCGCGGAACGCGCGCTGGCCGCGCTGGCCCGCCACGGCTGACAGCGGCCGGCAAGGGCGGGGCAAGCGCCCGGCAAGCGGGCCCGCGCAGGGTTGCCGGCATGACACAGACACAGCAGACTCCGGCGGTCGACGAGGCCAGCGTGGAGGCGTTCGCCGGCAAGCTGATCACCGACTTCGCCGGCGCGTCCAGCACCGCGATGACCGTCCTCGGCGACCGGCTCGGCCTGTACCGGGCGATGACCGGCGCCGGCCCGATGACCGCGGCCGGCCTCGCGACCGCCACCGGCCTGAACCTCCGCCTCGTCACCGAGTGGCTGAAGGAGCAGGCCGTCTCCGGCTACGTCGTCGCCGACGGCGAGACCTTCGAGCTGCCGGCCGAGCACGCGCTCGCGCTGTCGGTGGTCGACTCGCCCGCGTACGTGGTGGCGGCCGCCGAGATCATCACCGGCTTCTTCCAGTCGCTGGAGAAGCTGGCGGACGCGTTCCGCGGCGACGGCGGCGTCCCCTACGGCGACATGCCCGGCTGCACGTTCCACGGCATCGAGCGCTACTTCCGCACGGCGTACGTCAACCAGCTCGCCCAGACCTGGTTCCCGGCCGTGCCCGGGCTGGTCGCCAAGCTGGAGGCCGGCGCCCGGGTGGCCGACGTCGGCTGCGGGCACGGCTTCGCCACCATGCTGATCGAAGAGCTCTGGCCGAAGAGCACGGTGATCGGCCTGGACTTCCACGAGCCGTCCGTCGCCGTGGCCCGCGCCCGCGCGATCGAGGCCGGCGCCGCCGCGACGTTCCACGTCGCCGACTCCGCGGGGATCGGCGCGCACGGGCCGTTCGACGTGGTCCTCTACCTCGACTCGCTGCACGACCTCGGCGACCCGGTGGGCGCGCTGCGCGCCGCGTACGACTCGATGGCCGCCGGCGGCGTCCTGGTCGCGGTCGAGCCCTGGTCGGCCGACGACTTCACCACCGCGGTCGGCTCGCCCATCGCCCGCATCGGGTACGCGTCCTCCACCGCCCTCTGCACGCCCGGCTCGCTGAGCCAGCCCGGCGCGTACGGGCTGGGCACCCAGGGCGGCCCGGCGAAGCGGCTGGCGCTGCTGGCCGAGGCCGGCTTCCGGGACCCGTTCCTGGCCGCCGACACCGGCTTCAACCTGGTGGTCGCGGCGACCAGGTAATCCCCCTCCCGGAGGGCCGCCGCACCGCGCGGCGGCCCTCCGGCACTTCCGTACGACAAAGGTCGTACCGGGCCGGTGGCGAGGATCAGACCGCGGTCTGTTTCCGCGGGCGGCGCATATCCGTAGCGTTGTTCCGGTGATCGAGATAAGCGATTTGACCAAACGTTACGGCCGCAAGACCGCCGTGCGGAATCTGTCCTTCACCGTCCGCCCCGGCCAGGTCACCGGATTCCTCGGACCGAACGGCGCGGGCAAGTCCACCACCATGCGCATGATCGTCGGATTGGACCGCCCGACCGGCGGAACCGCCACGGTGAACGGCCGTGAATACGCCGAATACCATGCGCCCTTGCAGAAAGTCGGCGTACTCCTGGAAGCGAAAGCGGTGCACCGGGGCCGCACTGCTCGCAACCACCTGCTCGCGCTGGCGCAGACCCACGGGATCCCCGCCGGACGCGTGGACGAGACGCTGGACCTGGTCGGCCTCGGCGAGGCGGCCCGGCGCCGCGTCGGGACCTTCTCGCTCGGCATGGGCCAGCGGCTCGGCATCGCCGTCGCCCTCCTCGGCGACCCGGAAGTGATCATCCTCGACGAGCCGGTCAACGGCCTGGACCCCGACGGCGTCCTGTGGATCCGTAACCTGCTCAAGGACCTCGCCGGGCAGGGGCGCACCGTCCTGGTGTCGAGCCACCTGATGAGCGAGATGGCCGTCGCCGCCGAGCACCTCGTCGTCATCGGCCGCGGCCGGCTGCTCGCCGACACCACCGTCGAGGAGTTCATCGCCCGCGTCGACACCGGCACCGTCATCGTGCGGTCCCCGCTGGCCGGCGAACTGCACGACCTGCTGATCGGCCACGGCGCGACGGTCGCGAGCACCGAGCGTGGCGTGCTGCGGGTCCACGGCCTGCCGGCGGAGCGGATCAGCGAGCTGGCCGCCTCCGGCGGTGTCCCGCTGCACGAACTGACTCCGAAGCGCGCGTCGCTGGAGGAGGCGTACATGGAACTGACCCGGGACGCGCTGGAGTACCGGCCGGCGGAAAGGAGCGCGGCATGACCAGCGGCCTCGACACGCCCGCAACGGCCACCCGCCCGGAGTACCGGGTGACCCTGCCCCGGGTGTTCCGTTCGGAGCTGACGAAACTGTGGTCGCTGCGCTCCACCTGGATCGTGCTGGCCTGTGTCGGCGCCGCGCTGATCGGCCTCGCCGCCCTCTTCGCCGCCGCGTACGCGTCGGACGTGGACGCCGGCAAGGCCGAGCCGTCCACCGCCGCCGCCATCGACACCGCCTTCGACGCCCTGCACCTGGGCTCGCTGATCATCGTGGTCCTCGGCATGCTGCAGATGACCGGCGAGTACGCCTCCGGGTCGATCAGGTCGAGCCTGACCGCGGTACCGCGGCGGCTGCCGCTGATGTGGGCCAAGGCGCTGGCGATGACCGTGCTCGTCGCCCCGGTGATGCTGGCCGTCTGCCTGGTGTCGTTCCTGGTGAGCCAGGCGGTCGCCGGCGAGCACGGGGCCGGCCTCGGCGACGGCGGCGCACTGCGCGCCGTCGTCACCGGGCCGCTGACCGTGGTGGCGCTGGCCCTGGTCGGCCTCGGTCTGGCCACCGTCATCCGGCACACCGCCGGGGCGCTGACCACCTACGTCGGCGTCATGCTGGTGACTCCGGCGCTGCTGGCGCTGGCCGTCCCCGAGCCGGTGCGCGAGGCGATCCTCCCGTTCCACCCCGGCCTGGCCGCCGAAGCGGTCTACACGCTGGACACCGGCGCGTCGCAGACGGACCTGCTCGCCCCCGGCGCGGCGGGCGCGGTGCTGGCGGTCTACATCGTGCTCAGCCTCGCCGCCGGCGCGGTGGTCCTGCGTGTACGGGACGTGTAACACTCGGACGACCATGGTGCCGGTTCTCTCTCACATCGCACCGCATATCGCACGGCGGCCGCGGGCGGCCGACGCCGCCCTGGCCGCCGCGCTCACCGTGACCAGCCTCGCGGCGGGCGGACAGGCCGGCGTCCTGGGCTGGTTGTGCGTCGCCGCCGTCCACGTCCCGCTGGTGTGGCGGCGCCAGGCCCCGCTGCCGGTCTTCTGGACGGTCGCCGTGCTGGCCGGGGTCGCCGCGTACCCGCTGGCCGTCGAAGGGCCGTACCTGCTGCTGGCCCCGCTGGCGGCGCTGTACACCCTCGCCCGGCACCGGCCGCGCTGGCAGTCGCTGATGGTCGCCGGGCTCGCCGAGACCGCGCTGCTCTGGGGCTGGGCGGCGGGCGAGCTGACGTGGGCGAAGATCCTGGGCCTCGCCCCGCTGACGGCCGTCACCGTGCTGGCCGGCACGAACCTGCGCAGCCGGCGCGCCTACCTCGACCAGCGGGCGGCGCGGGCCCGGCAACTCGAACGGGACCGCGAGCAGCGGGCGAGGCTGGCGGTGGCCGCCGAGCGGGAGCGCATCGCCCGGGAGATGCACGACATCGTCGCCCACAACCTGGCCGTCATGGTCGCCCTCGCCGACGGCGCGGCGCTCACCGCCACCGGCGATCCGGAACGGGCGGCCACGGTGATGCACAAGGTGGCGTCGACCGGGCGGCAGGCCCTGGACGAGATGCAGCACCTCCTCGACCTGCTGCGGAACGGCACCGCCGAACCGTCCTCCGGCCACACCCCGCAGCCCGGCCTGGCCGACCTCGACGACCTGGTCGAGCAGGTGCGCGCCGCGGGCCCGCAGGTCACGGTCACCCAGGAGGGCATGCCGCGCGACTGGAGTCCCGGTGCCGGGCTGGCGGTGTACCGGATCGTGCAGGAGGCGTTCACCAACACCCTCAAGCACGCCGGGCCGGCCGCCCGGATCGAGCTGCGCCTGCGCTACCTGCCCGACGGCGTCGAACTGGAGGTCGTCGATGACGGGGCGCTGCGGCGGTGGCCGGGGGCCGGCCGTACCGGCACCGGCGGCCACGGCCTGGTGGGCATGGCCGAGCGGGCCGGTGCCTACGGCGGCGGCGTCGAGGCCGGGCCGCGCCCCGGGTCCGGCTGGCGGGTCGCCGCCCGGCTGACCTTCGAGAACGCCGATCCGGGCGCCGTCCCGGACGGCCCCGTCAGGAGGATGGCGACCCGGTGACCACCACCGTGCTGCTGGCCGACGACCAGCCCCTGATGCGGATGGGCTTCCGCATGGTCCTGGAATCGCAGCCGGACCTCGCCGTGGCCGGCGAGGCCGGCGACGGCCGCGAGGCGGTGTCCATGGCCCGCGAGCTGCGGCCCGACGTGCTGCTGATGGACGTGCGGATGCCGGAGTGCGACGGCATCGAGGCCACCCGGCTGATCGTCGCCGAGGGCATCCCGACCCGGTGCCTGGTGCTGACCACCTTCGACCTGGACGAGTACGTGTACGCCGCGCTGCGCGCCGGGGCCAGCGGGTTCCTGCTGAAGAAGGTGACGCCGCAGGAGCTGATGTACGGCGTCCGTGCCGTGGCCGCGGGCGACGCCGTCATCGCGCCGAACGTGACCCGCCGGCTGATCGGCGCGTTCGCCGACCACCTGCCCGACCCGGCGGCCGGGCGCCCCGCCGCCGACCCGCGGCTGGACCTGCTCACCGAGCGGGAGCGGGAGGTGCTCGAACTCATCGCGGACGGGCTCTCCAACAGCGAGATCGCCGCCCGCCTGGTCATCTCGGAGGCCACGGTGAAGACGCACGGCGGGCGCATCTTCGCCAAGCTGGGCGTCCGGGACCGGGTGCAGGCGGTCATCTTCGCGTACGACAACGGCATCGTCGGCCGCGGCTGAACCCGTCCCCCTGCCGCGACGCCACCCCGGATATGGAGGCCGGTGGCGGGGGCGGGCAGGATGGCGTCATGAGCGAGGTCCAGTCCCTGCAGCCGAACACCTGGACGCCCATGCTCGGCACGGACACCGAGGTGCTGATCGACGGTCTCCCCGCCGGCATCGACGTCCGGGCCGAGCGCTACCGGGACCGGAACGGCCACGAGCTGCTGCAGTTCAGCTGGACGATGCCGTCCGGCGAGAAGATCGCGATCCGGGCCCCCGGGGTCGCCCCGGACTGGACCGAGGACTTCCCGCCCGGCTGACCGGCGGGCGTGGCACGAGCCCTACGAGGACCCGGCCTCGGTGTGGCGGTACCAGTTGCCGTCGGGGCCGGTGGTCCGCCATGAGCCGTCGCCGAGGGGGACGACGTCCGTGCGGGTGAGGAACTCCGGGGCCAGGGGGCGGAGCACCCTCCCGGCGCGGAGGTCGACCAGGTGGTTCTCGTGGAAATCCTCGAGATCCTCGGGGTCGCCGTACTCGTCGTGCCCGGTGGCGCGTTCGCCGCGGACGGAGACGATCGCGGTGCCGGCGTCGAGGAAGCCGGCGATCCAGCCGATGAAGAAGGTCTCGTGCTTCTCTTCGTCGTACCCGAACGCGTCGGCGTTGACGGCGGTCCCCTCCTGCCCGTCGGGGAAGGTGCGGATGAGCAGCCGCTGGAGCCGCGAGCCCGGCACGTCCTCGATCGTGAGCATGCGGTCGCCGTCGGGCGACAGGTCGTACAGGGTGCCGTTCCACGCGTACTCGGAGACCGAGATCCCCCCGTCCTCCAGGGAGCCGCGGTACACCCTCGATCCCTCTTGCCCTTCGCCCACGTCGAGCAGCACGTGCTCGCCCTCCGGGTGAACGAGATGGAACGCGCCGTGCCCTCCGCTCGCGAGTTCGGCCTGCCCCAGCACGTCGCCGGTCGCCGCGTCGAGGGCGAGCCACTGGTCGAAATGGCCGCGCCCCCTCATCGCCAGGTCCGGCCGGTAGAGCCACACGACCTCGCCGTCCAGGGAGAACGCGCAGGAGGCGCGGCCGTTCATGTACTGCTCGGGCGCCGCGCCGAAGTCCACTCGCCATTTCGGCTCGCCGTCGCGCCCGACGCAGACGAGTTCCTCGCCGGTCGTGTACACGGCACGTTCCAGGTCGGGCGCCGCCGCATGGCCGAGGGGCCGCTCCCCGGCGGGGAACACCGCCGCCGGGTCGAGGAGCGCCCCACTGGCGAAGGGGCGCGAGAGGTCATAGGCGACGACGCTGTCGAGCGTGGCTCTGGTCTGGATTCTCCGATCGGCGGGCATGCCGCCACAGGCTAATCGAAGCGGGCCCTGGTTCGGGGGCACGACGACGATCACGACATTGCCGATCTTCTGACCGGTCTCGACGTACCGGCAGGCGTCGACGATCTCGTCGAGCGGATTGATCGTCCGCAAACCTCCCGCCCGCCGCCCGTCCACAGCCGGCCACTCGCGCGGAGCAGGCCCTAAGCGGGCTTGCCCATGTCGATCCACCGCTGGAGCGTTTCCAGCCGCTCCTCGGACCACGTGCCGTCGCAGGGCATGTGCCCCATGGCCAGGGAGCCCATGATGGCGTCGGCGTTCTCGGCCACATCGGCGTGGTCGAACAGGTCGAAGTAGGACAGCATCGCCTTGCGGTCCTTCTCCCGGAACAGGGGCTTGATGTCCTGCTCGAAGCCGAGCTCGCCGCCCTGGTCGGTCGTCGCCATGTCTCCTCCTCCTTCAGCGGACGGCGCGCGCCGGTCCAGTAGGTAAGACAGGGCGGCTCGTTGATCGGTGACAGGGCCGTTCGAGGAGTCCGCCGTCGGCCGGGACCTCGTGCATCAGCTCGGCGATGCCGGTGGGGACGGGCGGGACGGGTTCGCGGCGCACGCCGGTAGCCCTTGACGGGGTAGCGGTCCAGGCGGGCGATGCGCGGAACGGACACGACACTCCATAACAGTCGAAAACGGCCGTCCTGGGCGCGACGATCTTCCCCGTCGCCTTGACCGCGGCGGGCCCGGTGCCCACGATCCTGTTGATCGGCGGCGGCACCGGACCCGGCGCGCCCGCCGCGCGGAACGGAGGGCGCTCGGTGAAACTCGACGTGCAGCTGGACGGCCGGCCGGACGAGGCGGCGGCGCGCGCCCGCGCGCTCATCGCCGCGGGGGTGGACGGCCTGTTCACCTTCGAGGGCCCGCACGACGTGTTCCTGCCGCTGATCGTCGCGGCCGGCGCGGCGGAGGTACCGCCGGCCGACCTGATGACCAACGTCGCGATCGCCATCCCCCGCAGCCCGATGCAGCTGGCCAACATGGCGTACGACCTGCACCTGCTCAGCAAGGGCCGCTTCCGGCTCGGGCTCGGCTCGCAGATCAGGCCGCACATCGAGAACCGGTACGGCTCCACCTGGAGCAGGCCGGCGGCCCGGATGCGCGAGTCGGTCCTGGCCGTGAAGGCGATCCTGAACGCCTGGCAGGACGGCACCCGGCTGGACTTCCGCGGGGAGTTCACCAGGCACACCCTGATGCCGCCGGCGTTCGACCCCGGCCCGAACCCGTACGGCGTCCCGCCGGTCCTGCTCGGCGCGCTGGGGCCGGTGATGACCAGGACCGCGGCGGAGGTCGCGGACGGGCTGCTGGTGATGCCGTTCCACAGCCGCCGGCATTTCCGCGAGCGGACGCTCCCCGCCGTGGCCGAGGGGCTGGAGCTGGCGGGCCGCGAGCGGATCGACGTGTATCCGCAGGCGATCGTCGCGATGGGCGACACCCCCGAGGAGATCGCGGCGGCGGCCGTGGGGGTGAAGGGGCTGCTGGCGTTCTACGGCTCCACCCCGGCCTACAAGCCGGTCCTGGACGTCGAGGGCTGGGGGGACCTGCAACCCGAGCTGAACGCGCTCTCCAAGACCGGCGACGTCATGACGATGATCGGCCTGATCGACGACACGATGATGCGGACCCTGGCGATCGCCGGAACGCCGGCCGAGTGCGCCGCCGAGATCAAGGCACGGTTCGGCGACGTGGCCGAACGGGTCTGCGCCTACTTCCCCGGAACGTCCCACCGGCGGGAGACGGTCGCCGCCCTCGCCCGCGAACTGGGCACGAAGCCGTGAAGCCGCTCACATGGGGTAGCGCCGGATCGGATGGTCCCAGGAGGCCGGGCAGTAGTAGACCTGCAGATAGGTGTTGTCGCCGACGGTGAGGCCGGTCGGCTCGGAGAGGGCCGGCCCCCGAGGTTCCCCGGCGGGGACGCGGTAGGAAGACGGGGCGGTCTCCGGGGTGTGCCGGACCTCCATGCTCGCGATGGTGAGCAGCGCTTCTAGCGGAGTGCCGCAGTCGCAGGTGAACCAGCCGTGGTACGGGCCGCCGATGTTGGAGTCGGCCGGCCATCCCCCGACCTTGCAGCCGTCGGCGTAGGAGCGGACGTCCGGGTACCAGGTGCCCATGCGCTCGTCCTGCTCCGCGACATGGTCGTGGAACGCCTCGCCGAGGACCCACGCCGGCGGGTACTCGGCGACCCGCTCGGGACTCAGCGTGCACGGCACCGGCAGGTAGCCCTCCTCCAGCAGGATGCCGTCGCCGGAGCCCGGCCGCGGCGGGTTGGGCGCCGGGTCGGCGATCTCGGCGGAGGCGCGCCAGCGGACCTCGAAGGACTCGTCCGCCGGGTCGCCCTGCGGCGACCCGTACAGGCAGTCGACGGTGTCGTCCGGGATCCAGAGCACCTGCAGGAGGTCCTTGCCGGGCGGGTGGGGCAGGTCGGGCAGGTCGCGGACCCACAGCTGCGCCACCGCGATCAGCGGCAGCGGTTCGGCCTGCGGGGCCCGGTCCGCCCGCGAGCCGTACGGGCGGCGCGGCCACGGCTCGTCCGCCGGCCACAGCAGCGGCCCGCCGATCGAGCTGTCCCGCACCCCGGGGGCGCCGGGGACCGGGTGCAGCATCGTGGTGGTGCGCTCGTGGCCGCGCAGGGCAGGGAAGAGCGCGGTGATGTCCGAGGGCGGGGGCGGGGTTCGCACGGGCGCATTCTGCCACCGCGGAGGTGGCGGCGGGCCGTGATCGTTCCGCACCCGGCGGCTCGGCGGCTCAGCGGCTCAGCGCGGTCTCCCGTTCCACCCGCGACAGCTTCTCGGGGTTGCGCACGTGGTAAGCGCCGGTGACGAGGCCGTTCTCGACCCGTACCGCCACCACGCCGTCGATCTCCCCGTCCAGCCGGACGAGCAGCCCCGGGGCGCCGTTGACCTGGACCGCCTCGACCGACCGCCGCGCGCCGCGCCGCCACCAGCCGGCGGCCAGCAGCCGGGCCACCCGGTCCGCGCCCACGACCGGCCGCAGCAGGGCCTTCCTCACCCCGCCGCCGTCGCTCAGGGCGACGACGTCCGGCGCGAGGATGTCGAGCAGGTTCTGCAGGTCGCCGGTCTCGACCGCGCGCTGGAACGCCCGGAGCGCGGCCCGGATCTCGGCCGGGGACGCGGCGCCGCGCGGCCGGCGCGCGGCGACGTGCGCCCGCGCCCGGTACGCGAGCTGGCGGACCGCGGCCGGGCTCCGGCCGACGGCGCCGGCGATCTCCTCGTACGGCAGGTCGAACACCTCGCGCAGCACGAACACCGCCCGCTCGGTCGGGCCCAGCGTCTCCAGCACCAGCAGCATCGCCATCGAGAGGCTCTCGGCCAGCTCGACGTCCTCGGCCACGTCCGGCGCGGTCAGCAGCGGCTCGGGCAGCCACGGACCGACGTAGGACTCCCTGCGGCGGCCCATCGTGCGCAGCCGGTCCAGCGCCTGCCGGGTGACGATCCGCACCAGGTAGGCGCGCTCCTCCCGGACGGTGGCCGGATCGACGTTCACCCACCGCAGCCACGTCTCCTGGAGGACGTCCTCGGCGTCGGCGGCCGAGCCGAGCATCTCGTAGGCGACCGTGAACAGCAGGTTGCGGTGGGCCACGAACGCCTCGGTCGCCGGATCCGCGGACTCCGCCCGGCCGGCGCGCTCCGGCCGTTCATGCGCGCCGGCCGTCCGCTCGCCGCGCTCGCTCATGCCCGGCTCCCGCCCGTTCGGCCTCGTGACTGCCACACGCACAAGACGCCGTGGCGCGCCCTTCTGTAACACCGCCGCCCGGTGGCGTACGTCACATGCCCGCGGCTGTTATGGCGGCGGGGGCACCGGCGTCTCGTGTTCGTCAGGACCGGCGTACGCGCCGGACATGAGGAAGAAGGAAGGTAGCCCCATCCATGGCCGACACGACCCTGCCCGGCATCGACCCCGCCCGCCCCGGCGGCTCCCCGGACGCGAAGGGGGCCGCCCCGCCGCCCGATCCCCGCCGCTGGTGGGGCCTGGTGGTCATCGCCCTCGCCCAGCTGATCGTGGTGCTGGACATGACCATCGTCAACATCGCCCTGCCGTCCGCGCAGCGGGACCTCGGCATGACCGACGGCAACCGGCAGTGGGCGATCACCGCGTACACCCTCGCCTTCGGCGGCCTGCTGCTGCTCGGCGGGCGCATCGGCGACCTGTTCGGGCGCAGGCGCGCCTTCGTCACCGGACTGGTCGGCTTCGCCGCGGCGTCCGCGCTGGGCGGCGCCGCCACCGGCCCCGGCATGCTGTTCGCGGCCCGCGCCCTCCAGGGCGTCTTCGCGGCGCTGCTCGCCCCCGCCGCGCTGTCCCTGCTGACCACGACCTTCACCGACCCGCGCGAGCGCGGGAAGGCGTTCGGCGTGTTCGGCGCCATCGCCGGCGCCGGCGGCGCCGTCGGCATGCTGGTCGGCGGCCTGCTGACCGAGTACCTGGACTGGCGCTGGTGCCTGTACGTCAACGTCCCGGTGGCGGCCGTCGCGGTGGCCGGCGCGGTCGTGCTGCTCAAGGAGCCGGGCCGCGGCACCGGCGCAAGGCTGGACGTCCTCGGCGCCGTGCTGGGCACCGCCGGCGTGCTGGCCATCGTGTACGGCTTCAGCGAGGCCGAGTCCCGCGACTGGACGGACGCGCGAGTGCTCGCCCTGCTCGTCGGCGGCGTACTGATCCTCGGGCTCTTCGCCCTGCGGCAGTCCCGCGCCCGGACGCCGCTGCTGCCGCTGCACATCGTCAGGGACCGCCGGCGGGCGGGCGCCTACCTGACGATGGGCCTGGTCACCGTCGCCATGTTCGGCGTCTTCCTGTTCCTGACCTTCTACCTCCAGGGGATCAAGGAATGGTCCCCGCTGAAGACCGGCACGGCCTACCTCCCGATGACCGTCTGCATGGTGATCGGCTCCACGCAGATCTCGGCCCGGCTGCTGCACCGGGTGCCCGCCCGCGCGCTGATCACGCCCGGCCTGCTGGTGGCGGCCGGCGGCCTGGCCTTCCTCGCCTCCATGGACGTCGACGCCACCTACCTCGGCCGCGTCCTGCCCGGCATCTGCCTGATGGGCCTCGGCATGGGCGTGACGTTCATGGCGGCCATCTCCACGGCCACCGGCGGCGTCGCGCCGGGGGAGCAGGGCGCGGCGTCGGCGACCCTCAACACCATGCAGCAGGTGGGCGGGTCGGTCGGCACCGCGCTCCTCAACACCATCGCGGCGAGCGCGACCGCCGACCGGCTGGCCGGCCACCGGATCGACCCCGCCGGGCAGGCCGCGCAGGCGAAGGCGGCGCTGGCGGAGGCGACGGTGCACGGCTACTCCCTCGCGACCTGGACCTCCGCGGGCATCCTGCTGGTGGCCGCGCTGGTCGCCGCCGTCCTCATCAACTCAAGGCCGCCCGCGAACGACACGGCTGAGGCGGCGGACGACACCACGCCCGCCACCCCCGTGCACGCGGGCTAGCCCGAGCGGTCGACTCGTGGCGTGTTCCCCGTCCGGCGGGCGCGCGAAGGGGGAACACGCCACGAGTCGACGTGGTGGGGTCAGCGGGAGTGGGCGGGGCGGTGGCGGCGGTTCAGAGGGGTCGGACCCCAGGGCTTGGTGATTGAGAGGATGACCGCGGCCACGGCCAGCGCGGGAGAGACCATGGCCAGGTACGGGGTGGCGCCGAGCGCGGCGCGGATCTCGGCGCCGGTACGGCCCGCCTCCGCGAGCGCGAGGCCGTCGGCCGGGACGTCCTGCCAGGCGATGATCGGCAGCACCATCAGCACGAGCATCGTGGCGAACTTCGCGGCCACCCACCATCGGCGCAGCAGGCCCCAGCGGGTGCCGGCGGCCAGCACGATCCCGCTGAACAGCGCGCAGAACGCGGCCGGGCCGAGGAAGGTGCCGTCGATGACGAGCATCGCGGTGAACAGCGCCCGCGCCGTGCCGGCGTCCCCGGCGCTCACCGCGGTGATGCCCAGCGAGCCCTGCACGGTGATGATGCCCAGCCACGCCACCGAGGACGTCACGTGCACCACCAGCACGCCCTTGCGTACGGGCGGGGACAGTTCGCGCCTCGCCGCGGTCCGGATGTGGGCGTTGGACGGCGGCAGGAACGCCAGCGCCACGGCGAGGATCTGGGCGGCCGCGCACGCCAGCGCCAGCCGCACGGCGGCGTCCGGCCGGTGCGCCGGGTCCAGCTCGGAGGGCTCGGCGAACACCAGGACGGGTGACAGCAGCACGGTGAGGGCGGCCTGCACCGCCAGCATCGTCCGTCCCCACCGCCGGTCCGCCATGGCGGCGAAGAACAGCAGCGCCGCCGACCAGAACGCCGGCCAGAACGCGGCCCGCACCGCCGCCCCGGCGCGCTGCTCGACGAGCATCGCGGCCGCCAGCAGCGCGGCGGCCAGAACGGAGACGGCCGTCGCCGCACGAAGGGTGATAGGCATGCCGCGACGCTATGGAGGCCCCCGCCCGGGCGCCTTGGAGAAATGGGACACCGTTCAGGACGGCCGGGCCAGGACGTCCGGTCTGGTGGCGAACTCGGTCGGGGTGCAGCCGGCCAGCGCGCGGAAGTCGGCGTCGAGATGCGCGTGGTCGTAGTAGCCGCAGTCGGCCGCGATGCGCGACCACGGCCGCTCGGGCGCCAGGGCGCGCAGCCGCGCGGCCCGCCGGAACCGCAGCACCCGCGCCATGCTCTTGGGCGGCAGGCCCACCTGGTGGTGGAACCGGCGGCTCAGGTGCCGGCGGCTCATCCCGAGTTCGGCGGCCAGCTCGCCGATCGCGACGGTGCCGCCGGACCGGCGCAGCCGCCGCCACGCCCACGCGACGGCCGGGTCCGGCGCGTCCGCGGCGGCCGCCCGCTCGCCCAGCACCCGGCCCAGCAGCCGGAACCGCGCGTCCCAGTCGCCGGTCGACGCGAGCCGCTCGACCAGGTGGTCCGCGGCCGGTCCGAGCACGTCGGCCAGGTCGGCGGCGGCGCCGCTGAGCGCCCGCATCGGCACCCCCAGCACCCGGTACGCGCCCAGCGGCGTCATCTCGACCTGGAGGCTGTGCACCTCGCCGGCGTGCACCGTGGACCCCGGCGTGTCCTTGACGCCCACCACGAACGCCGACGCCGCGCGGGCACCGATCCCGACGTCCCGGACGCGGACCGTACCGGATCGCCGAACCGCAGGATCACCTTCACGCCGCCGCCCGGCGCCGACGGCCGCTCCCGCGGCTCCGCGAAGCGCGCGCGGTACCCCAGGCAGCGCACCACCTCCGCCTCCGGCGGCCAGCCCGGCGGGCCGTGCACGATCTCCACCCGGCCCACCCTACGCAGCGGAACGGCGCCGCCCCATAGGCTGAGGTCCCCCGGTCGGTGAAGGAGTCGGCGGACGGTGAGCAGGCGCTGGAACGGATGCGGTCTTCTCGTCCTCGCGACGTTCGTCAGCGCGCTGGCCGCGGTCGCGGGGGCCATGGGATCCGTCTCGTGGACGCACCACCGGCTGGCGCACGAGAAGGGCGGCGTGCCGGGAACGCTCACCGTCACGGGCCATTCCACCGGGAAGGGCGGCTCTCGCGGCTGCGTGGGCGACTTCCGGCCGGACCGCGGCGGGGACGCCCGTACGGGAATCCGGCTTGAGGCGTCGGGAAAGTGCGCGCACGGCGTCGGCGACCGGGTCCGGACGAGGATGGCGCCCGGCTCGGACACGGCGGTCCCGCCGGGGTCCCGGAGCTGGATCGCGCCGGGAGCCGTCGCGGCGGGCTTCGGCCTGATGCTCCTGTTCGCGCTCACGGCGATCGGCGTCACCGCCGCCCGAGCCGTCCGGGCACGCGCACGCAACGCTCCCTCCGGTCCTCCCTAGAACGAACCCGTGGCAGGAACCGGCCATCGACCGGCGGAACGCACATTTCGTGATCTTCGTTTCGTAGTTTCGGCGCTCGTGACTCCGCCATCGAACGCCGACGAGACCGCGAGCCCCTCGCCGGCCGACCCGTCCTCCGGCGAAGCGCCGGCCTGGACGCCTCCGGACTCGCTTCCGGAGCCCTCGGACCGGGCCGCGGCGCCGCCGCCCGCCGCCCCTCCCCCGACGGGCCCGTTGCCCGGCCCCCAGGCCGCGCGGACCAACCGGTACGCGCTGGTCGCGCTGCTCGCCGGGCTGTTCGGGATGATCGTGTTCGCGATCGGCTTCGGCATCGCGGCGCTCGTCCAGATCGGCCGCCGCGGCGAGCGCGGCAGGGGGATGGCCATCGGCGGTCTCGCCGCCGCCGGGGTGTGGACGCTGGGCGGCACGGTCGTCGCGGCCGTGTCCTTCGGCACGGCCGTCGGCGACGCGGCGGAGGAGTCGTCGCTCGCGCTGTTCCCCAAGGCGGGCCAGTGCTTCGACTTCGGCGGCGCCGACGGGGCCGAACTCGCGGTCGTTCCGTGCAGCGTGCCGCACCAGGCCGAGATGGTCCTGCGCTACACGATGCCCAAGGGCCCCTACCCGGGCGACCAGGAGATCCAGCGGCGCGGGGACGCCGGGTGCGAGCAGCGCTTCCAGGGCCGCTTCAAGACCAAGGCCCCGGTCGACAACGGCATGGCGCACGCGATCGTCTCGACCAGGATCGGCTGGCGGCTCGGCGACCGCGGCGTTCACTGCGCCGTCGTGTCGGCGCTGCAGGACACCCCGCTGACGCAGCCGATCGGGCCCGGCCCCTGGAACCACCGCGCCCTGGACGAGCTGCGGCCCGGCGACTGCTTCATCCACACCCGGGACGAGACGTTCACGGTCGAGCTCGCCGAATGCAGGGACCCGCACAACGGCCAGCTGTTCCACCGGTTCGAGCTGCCGGCCGGGGCCTATCCGGGCGACGCCGCGGCCGAGAAGGCGGCGGAGCGCGGCTGCACGGCCCGGTGGAAGGACATCAGGGCGGAGGGGAAGCCGCCGGTCCCGATCCAGACCTGGCACTGGAACCCCTCGAAGGAGACCTGGGCCGAGGGCGACCGCCTGGTCCTCTGCTACGTCACCGATGCCCGCGACCGGGACCTGACCAGGTCGGTTCTGCCGAGCTGAGGTCCCGGCCGCGGGAACGGCGTCAGCGGGTCCGGTAGGCGTTCATGATCCGCTGGTCGACGGCGCTGCCGCCGGCGTCGCGGGCCTCGACGCGCAGGGACACGCCCTGGCCCTCGGCCGGGACGGGGAGCGGGGCCGAGTACCGGCCGCCGCCCAGGGCCCTGACCGTGACCGGCGTCCAGGTCCCGCCCTCGTCGGCCGACGTCCACAGCCGCATGCCGGTGACCGGCGCGGCGCCGGTCCCCTCGACGCGCGCGACGGTGAAGGTGGCGGGGCGCCCCGCCGGCCGGTTGAGCAGGTCGAGGCCGAGGTCGTGGTCGACGGTGAGCAGCGGCAGCCGGGCGGTGCCGGTGCCCGCGGGGCCGGTGGACCTGAACGTCCAGGTCGTGGACGTGCGGTTCGACACGGCGAGCAGCGCCGAGGCGTCGGTGTCGTACCGGAGGCGGTAGGTCGCGGCCGCCCGCGGAACGGCGAAGCGGGCGGCCTGGACGGTCGACTCGCCGATCTCGCGATCTCCCGCGTGCAGGGTCATCCGCCGCTTGATCGCGCCCGGGTCGGGCAGCCCGCAGTCGAAGCGGTCCGGGCGGGCCTGGAGGTCGGCGAGGTGGACGGTCATCACCTCGCGGGTCCGGGCGGACGGCAGCGGCGTGCACTCGCTGGCCGACACCCGCGTCGCCGAGTACGGGCCGGGGCGCATCGGCTGGACGCCCCAGCTCTTGACGATCCGGCTCCCGGGGGCGCGCTCGGTGAACGGCTCCTGCTCCACCCACTCCTCGATCGCCGCGGGGGACGCCAGCTCGTTCCACAGGAGGCCGCGGCCGGTCGACAGGTGGTCGGTCCGGGTGGTCCCGGCCGTGTTGGCGCTGCTCCCCTCGGCGAGCAGGAGGCCCTCGGGGGTGATGCCGTACCGCTTGTCCCGCAGTCCCTTGAAGGTGTCCCCGTCGATGGCGGCGAACCGCTGGTCGACGCGCGCCATCCGCGCCTGCGCGGCCGGGGTCACCACGACCGAGGGGTCGGCGGGGAAGCGGTCGCCCAGCGGCTCCAGCAGGTCCCACACGTTCCCCGGGGCCTCCAGGCGGAACGAGCCGTACGCGGTGAACGTGCCCGTGCCCACCGGACCGGTCGGCTGGGCGTAGATCTTCTGCGTTCCGGGATCGGCCGAGTAGAGGCTCTGGGCCCAGGTCATCTGCCCGTTCCCCTGGACGTAGGCGGCGATCGCCGAGGCGGTCCGGGTGGTGCGCCCCTGGACGCTCGCGGTGACCTCCTTGGCCGCGGCGCCGTCCAGGGTGACCGTCATGTCCCGGTCCAGGGTGAAGTCGGGATCGCCGGCGAGCGCGGTCCGGGAGGCGCCGTCGGACTCGTCGGAGATCAGCCCCATCACGCTGTAGCGGCCGCGCGGGAGCCGTACCGCCGTGGCGCCGCCGGCGGCGATCTCCACGTCGCCGAAGGTCCGTGTCACGTCGTTCAGGTCGATGACGTAGGCGTACGCGCTGAACGCGTCGCCCGGCGTCCCGCCGATGGGGGCGGCCTTGAGGGTGAGCGTGTGGGCCGGCGGCTCGATCTCGAACGTGACGAGCGTCCGCGGCCCGCCCTCGGCGGTCACCTCCGCGACGTACAGGCCGGGCTCGTCCTTGAGCTGGGCGGTGTCGATACGCAGGGTCGCGGTGGCAGTGCCGTTCGGGGGCACGTCCACCGCGGCGGCGGAGAGTCCGGCCGCGCCCGCGACGGTGCCGCCGCGCCGCCGGGTCAGCTCGACCGACAGCGGGAGCCGCGCGCCCTGCCGCCCGGTCCAGGCCAGCTCGGTGGTGACGGGGCCGGTGACGGCGCCCAGGTCGACGACCCCGGTGGCGGTGGTCGCGGGGGCGGTGACGGCGGTGCCGGCGTCCAGCCGGCCGGTCCCGCGCTCGAACGCGTCGCCGCCGGTGGCCGGGGCGGTCGAGCCGGTGAGCGCGGCCTCGATCCGCGCCGCGGTCCAGTCCGGGTGCCGCTGGGCGACCAGCGCGGCCGCGCCCGCGACGTGCGGCGCGGCCATGGACGTGCCGGACGCGGCGGTGTAGCGGGCGTCGACCGGCTCGCCCATCGAGGTCCCGGCCGCCCGCGCGGCGACGATGCCGACGCCCGGCGCGACGATCTCCGGTTTCATCGCGGTACGGCCGGGCCGCGGCCCCCGCGAGGAGAACCCGGCCAGCGCGTCCGCGGGGTCGACGGCGCCCACGGTGAGCGCGGAGCCGGCCGCGGCGGGCGCGCCGATGTCGCCCGGCCCGCCGCTGTTGCCCGCGGCGGCCACGAACAGCGAGCCGTGCTCCGCCGTCAGCCGGTCGAGGGCCCGCGAGACCGGGTCGGTGCCGTCGGACGGCTCGGTGCCGCCCAGGCTCAGGTTCACGACCCTGGCGCGCGGCGCGGCCCATTCCGCTCCGGCGATGACGTCGGACATCTCGCCGTAGCCCTCGTCGTCCAGCACCTTGCCGGAGATCAGCGACGCCTGCGGGGCCACGCCCTTGCGCTCGCCGCCCGCCGCCGCGCCGGTGCCCGCGGCGGTCGCGGCCACGTGGGTGCCGTGCCCGGCCCGGTCGGCGGTGTCCGGCGCCTGGCTGAAGTTCGCCGCCTCCGCCACGCGGCCGGCGAGGTCGGGATGGGCGGCGTCGACGCCGGTGTCCAGCACGGCCACCGTGACGCCGCGCCCGGTGTACCCGGCGGCCCACGCCTTGGGCGCCCCGACCTGGGTCAGGTTCCGGTCGAGTCCGGCGGCGCGCGCCGCCGGGGCGGCCGCCGCGCTCGACGCCTTCACCTTCTGGTCCAGCCAGATCTTCTTGATCCCCCCGGACCGCGCGGACAGCGTGGACGCGAGCCGCGTCCCCTGCCCCTTCGGCTGGCGTACGGCCACGGCCCCGATGCTGGCCAGCCGCCGTTCCGTGCGCGCGCCCAGCGCCCGCACCCCGGGCTCGCCGGCGACGATCAGCGGCAGTTCGCGGCTGCGCGCGTCGTCGTACCCCTGCCGGATCAGCGCCGTCACGTCGAACAGCTTCGGGTCCAGCACCCGCCCGACCTGCGGCGCCACGTCCGCCGGGATCACCGTCACGGTCCCGTCCGGCCGGATCGCCCGGTGGAAGACCCTGTTGCGGCGGTCCGCGCCGGGTTCGACCGAGACCAGCGGCATCCGCCCCTTCACCGCGCGGACCTTCACCACGTCGCCGGTCAGCAGCGTGACCGTCCACGATCCGCCGGCCGGCGGCCGTCCCGCCGGCGGGTCGCCGGGGGCGGCGTGCCCCGGCACCGCGGGCAGCACGGCGACCGCGGCGCCCAGCAGCGCCGCGCCCAGCACCGCCCTGTTCGTTCGTCTCACCGGACCTCCTCGTGATCATTCGTTCGATCACTTGTGTCCGGTGAACCGTTCCGGTTCCACGAAGATCTGATGCGGCACCGGGGCCGCACCATTAATCCTTCCGTCACCTTGCGACAGGTGATCAGAAAGGATATTCATGAACGCGTCTTACAAACAGCCTCCCACAACTTCAAATGGGGTCGAATGACAACGAGCTTGCCCGCCTTCCCCGCCACCGGCGAAGCGCCGCTCGACACGTGCGTACGGCTGCGGGAGATCGCCCCCGTGGTCGAGGTGGAGTTCCCCGGAGGCGTCCCGGCGTACCTGGCGCTGACCCATGACGCGGTACGGGAGATCCTGGCCGGGGACAACAGGACCTTCCTGCGGGACCCGAAGCACTGGCCCGCCCTGCACGACGGAACGATCCCCGAGGACTGGCCGCTGCGCGCCATCGTCCAGGGCGGGCACCTGTCCACCAAGGACGGCGGCGACCACCGGCGGCTGCGCGGGCTGGTCGTCAAGGCGTTCACGCCGGCCCGGGTGCGGATGATGGAGCCGCGCGTCCAGCAGATCGTGGACGGCCTGCTGGACGACGTTGCGGCCGCCGGCGACGGCGTGGACCTGGTCCCGGCCTTCACCGAGGCGCTGCCGATGTGGGTGATCTGCGAGCTGTTCGGCGTGCCCGCGGAGGACCGGCCGAAGATGCGCCGCTGGACGGCCGCGCTGCTGGCGCACACCACTCCCCCGGAAGAGGCGTTCGCGACGCAGAACGCCCTGCAGGCGTACCTGCACGAGCTGGTGGAGCGCAAGCTCCGGGAGCCCGGCGACGACCTCACCTCCGGCCTGGTCCAGGCCCGCGACGAGGGCGACCGGCTCACCACCGAGGAACTGGTCGGCGTGCTGTGGCTGATGCTCGTCGCCGGCCACGAGACCACCGTCCACCTGCTGGGCCACGCGATCGTGGCGCTGGCGCAGAACCCCGACCAGCTGGCGCTCGCCAAGGCCGGGGACCGGTGGGGCGACGTGGTCGAGGAGACCCTGCGGTACCGCCACTCGGTGATGATGACCAGCTTCCGCTTCACCGCGGAGGACGTCACCATCGCCGGCGTGCCCATCCCCAAGGGGCAGGCGGTCGGCGTGGTGTACCAGGCGAGCGGGATCGACCCGGCGGAGCACGGGGAGAGCGCGGACCGGTTCGACATCACCCGGGAGCAGAACGGGCGCATCGGCTTCGGCCACGGCCCCCGCTACTGCATCGGCGCGTCCCTCGCGCGGCTGGAGGGCCGGCTGGCGCTCGCCTCCCTGTACCGCCGGATGCCGGACCTCGCCCTGGCCATCGACCCGGGCGAAATCCCCTACTCCCCGTCGTTCTTCACGGTCGGCCCGCTCTCCCTGCCGGTCACCCTGGGCACCGTCCGCCCCTGACACCCCGGACGTCCCGGACCGCTCCGGGGCGGCCCGGCGGCTCCGGCCGCCGGGCCGCGCCCGTCCGCCCTGGTCAGAGATGTGACGTTTGCCGCGTGTGGGAGAGATCCGCGTTTTCTGTAACTAGCTGTGCGCACGAGCGTTATGGTGCATCCTTATCACGCCTTATTCCGTTATGGCCGCCAGGCAGTGGACCGACGATTCCGGCGCCAGTCACCAACGCTCACAAGGACACGATGGATGGCAACACGAGCAGGTCGAGCACGCATCGAGCGCGCCGCGCTGGAACGCGCGTTCTGGATCTGGCTGGCCGCGGCGATCGTCACCGGCGGCGCCTGGCTGGGCACGCTGCTGGCCGTTGACGAGCGGTCGCGCGCGCTGGTCGCGGCCGGCGGCGGCGCGGCGGCGCTGGCGCTCAGCCTCGCGGTCGGCGTCGCGGCCTACCACTTCCAGGAGGCCAGGGCCGCCCGCGCCCGGCTCGCCCGGACGCAGGCCGAGAGCGACCGGCTGGAGCGCAGGCTCAGCGAACTGGTCGAGGGGCCGCTGCCCGCGCTGATCGCCCGCCTCCACGAAGGGGCGGCGCCGAACGAGACGCTGGCCGAGCTGCGGACCGTACCCGACCATCTGCTCGGACGCCTGGTGCGCGTGGTGGCGGAGGGCGTCGCCGTGAGCGAGCACAAGGCCGCCCGGGCGCGGGCCGAGCTGGCCGCCCTGCAGGGCGACGCCGCACGGCTGGCCGACTCGACGCTGCCCACCCTGATCGACCGGGTCCGCGGCGACCGCGCCTCCGCGGCGTCCGTGCTGGCCGAGCTTCCGGCGCCCGCGGACGAGGCGCTGGACCGGCTCCTGCACCGGCTCGCCGACGACCTCGCCGCGGGCGAGCGCACCAGGGCGTCCGCCATGGCCTCCTGCGCGAGCGCGGCGGCCCGGATCCAGGCGCAGACCACCCGCATGCTGGCGCGGCTGCGCGAGCTGGAGGACCAGTACCACGAGGACGAGGTCTTCGGCGACCTGCTCGACCTCGACCACCACGTCTCCCAGATGGGGCGCCTGGCCGACAGCATCGCGCTGCTCAGCGGCGGGCGCACCGGGCGGCGCTGGACCCGGCCGATCGTGCTGGAGAGCGTCATCCGCGGCGCCATGGGCCGGATCGCCTCCTACCAGCGCGTCCAGTACCACTCGGTCAGCAACGCCGCCATCGCCGGGTTCGCCGCCGAGGGCGTGATGCACGTCCTCGCCGAGCTGATGGACAACGCCGCGAACTTCTCCCCGCACGGCACCGCCGTGCACGTCTACGCCGAGGAGGAGGACGCCGGCGTCGTCGTCACCATCGAGGACAGCGGCCTGGGCATGCGGCAGCGCGAGCGGGAGCGCGCCGAGCGGCTGGTCTCCGAGGCCGCCGACCTGACCTCGCTGCCCGGCACCCGGCTGGGCCTGGCGGTGGTGGGACGGCTCGCGGGCAAGCACGGCCTGCGGGTCAGCTTCCGGCCGTCCTCGCGCGGCGGCATCGGCGTCGTGGTGCTGATCCCGCGCCGGCTCATCTCGCACCCCTCCGGCGACGCCTCCGGGGAGACCCTGGCGGAGTCCGTCCAGAGCGCCCCCCGCGGCACTCCCCTGCCCGGCTCGGCGGAACGCGTCCCGGCCGCGGTCGGGGCCTCCGCGGCGGCGCCCGCCGCGGACGGCCCCGGCGCGGACGGCTCCGGCACGGATCCGTACCTGCCCAAGCGGCGCCGCGGCGCCACGCTCACCGGGACGGTCGGGCGGCAGGCGGCGCCGGCCCCCAAGCCCCGCGACCCGGGAGCGCGGTTCGCCGCCTTCCGCGAGTCCGCCTCGGGGCGCCGGACGGCCGAGGACGGACCCGCGTCCAGTGCGTCCCCCGAAGACACCGACCAGTAGGGCCGCGGCCCGGGCATCCGCGCCCGGATCGCAGATCGACAGATAGGAGGCAGGGGCGTGCATCCGCGGCGGGCGCCGTCCCGTGATCTTGATGAGCACCGATGAGCGTCAACTCGACTGGCTGCTGGCGTCCCTCGCGGACCGGGCCCCCGGGATCCAGCACGTCCTGGTGCTGTCCAGGGACGGCCTGAAGATCTGCCACACCCGCGGCCTGGACGACGACCGGGCCGACCAGCTCGCGGCCATCGCCTCGGGAATCCAGAGCCTGTCCCTGACCGCCTCCCACGAGTTCGGGAGCGGCGCCGGCGCCGGCCAGTCGATGATGGAGTTCGCCGGCGGGCTGCTGCTGATCATCCCGGCCGGCGAGGGGGCGCACCTGGCCGTGGTGGCCCACGAGGACGCCGACGTCGGCCTGGTCGGGCACAGCATGAACGAACTCGTGGAGCAGATCGGCGGCTATCTGACCGCGGCACCGCGCACTCCCGCGCCGAGATGAACCCGCGCCCGCTGGACCTCGACGGGCCGGACCGGCTCTACACCGTGACCCGCGGCCGCAGCCGGGCCGACGGCGCGGACTTCGACCTGGTCACGCTGGTCGTCGCCGAGAACGAGGCGGCGCCCGGGATGCAGTCCGAGCACGTCACGATCCTGCGGCTGTGCCGCCACGAGCCGGTGGCGGTGGTCGAGCTGTCCTCGCATTTGAGACTCCCGGTGAGCGTGGTGAAGATCCTGCTGCTCGACCTCCGCGACACCGGCCACATCACCGTCCGCCATCCGACGTCGGCCACCGCGACGACCCACCTGGCCGACCTGGAAACGTTGAAGCAGGTGCTCGTTGGACTCCAAGACCTCTGACCACGCGGCGGACCCCGGGGGCGGCGCCGCGCCGGCCGGCCCCGCCGGCGGGGTGCCGCTGCGCCGCACCGCCCGGGACGCCCTGAAGATCGTGATCGTGGGCGGGTTCGGCGTCGGGAAGACCACCATGGTCGGCTCGATCTCCGAGATCCGCCCGCTGAGCACCGAGGAGGTCATGACGAAGGCCGGTGTCGGCATCGACGACCCCAGCCGCGTCGCCGACAAGCGGACGACCACGGTCGCGTTCGACTTCGGCCGGATCTCCCTGGACGACCACCGCGTGCTGTACCTGTTCGGCGCGCCCGGCCAGAAGCGGTTCTGGTTCGTCTGGGACCAGCTGTTCTCCGGCAGCCTGGGCGCGGTGGTCATGGTGGACACCCGCCGCCTGGAGGACTCCTTCTACCCGCTGGACCGGCTGGAGCACCACAGGATGCCGTTCGTGGTGGCGGTCAACCGGTTCGACGAGCCCGGGCCGCGGCCCTCGCTGGACCAGGTGCGGGACGCGCTGTCGCTGAGCGCGGACGTCCCGCTGGTCGACTGCGACGCCCGGGTCCGGGACTCGTGCAAGAGCGTGCTGATCACGCTCGTCCGGCACCTCACCACCCTCCACGACCCCTCCGCGCCCGGCGCGCTCGCCGGGCCCGCCGCTCTCCAGGAGGCCGCGCAGTGACCGAAGAGGCCGTCCGGCCGCACATCGACGAGGGCGCCGTCCGCCTGTACGGGCCGGAGTTCGACCAGCGGCCGCGGGACTTCTTCCAGCAGATGCGCCGCGAGCACGGCCCGGTCGTGCCGGTCCTGCTCGAAGGCGACGTCCCCGCCTGGTACGTGATCGGCTACCGCGAGGTCAACCACGTCACCGGCAACCCCGGCCTGTTCGCCCGCGACACCCGCCGCTGGAACGCGTGGGACATGGTGCCGGAGAACTGGTCGCTGCTGCCGTTCGTCGGCTGGAACCCGTCGGTGATGCTCGCCGAGGGGCAGGAGCACCAGCGGCGCAGCGCGGCGATCAGCGACGCGCTGGACGCCGTCGACCGCACGGAGCTGGGCGACAGCTGCGAGCGCGTCGCCGACCGGCTGATCGACGGGTTCGCCGGGGACGGCGAGGCCGACCTGATCAGCCAGTTCGCCGACCGGCTCCCGCCGCTGGTGGTGGCGGGGCTGTTCGGCGTCCCGGACGCCGAGGTGCCCGAGATGATCCGGGACGTCATGGCCGTGGCGGGCTCGGACGAGAACGCCGTCCCCGCGCACCAGCGCCTCCAGGAGCGGATGCGCGCGCTGGCCGAGGCGCGCAGGGTGCGTCCCGGGCCGGACGTCACGTCCCGCATGCTGCAGCACCCCGCGGACCTCACCGTGGACGAGCTGGTCAACGACCTGATCCCGATGATGAGCGCCGGGCACCTGCCGACCGGCCACTGGATCGGGAACGCGCTGCGGCTGATGCTGGTCGACGACCAGTTCGCGGTGACGCTCCAGGGCGGCCGCGGCAGCGTCGCGCAGGCGCTCAACCAGGTGCTGTGGGAGGACACGCCGTCCCAGAACAACATCGGCCGCTTCGCCGTGCACTCCTGCGAGCTGGGCGGGCGCCGGATCCGCACCGGCGACATGCTGATCCTGGGCTGGGCCGCGGCCAACGCGGACCCGCAGGTGCAGCCACCCGCCCACGGTGAGAGCGTCGCCAACCGCGCCCACCTGTCCTTCGGGCACGGCGAGCACGGCTGCCCGTTCCCGGCGCCCGAACTCGCCGAGATCATCGCCAGGACGGCGGTCGAGGTGCTGCTCGACCGGCTGCCGGACATCGACCTGGCGGTACGGCCCGAAGAGCTGATGTGGCTCCCCTCGTTCTGGGTTCGCCGCCTGGCCGCCCTCCCGGTCACCTTCAGCCCGGCCACGGCCCTGCATCCGGCCGGCTGAGCGGCCGGCCGGCTGAGCGGCCGGCCGGCTGAGCGGCCGGCCGGATCCCGCCTCCGGGGCCCGCCTTCGGAGGCGGGCTGTTGACCCGCCACGCCTCAGATCATACATTCATGCAACATCTGTATGAATGGAGGCTCGGGATGCGCGGAGAGACGGCCGTGGTGCTCGGCGGCAGCGTGGCGGGGCTGTGCGCGGCGGGAGTGCTCGCGAAGCACTTCGACCGGGTGGTCGTCCTGGAGCGGGACCGGCTGCCACCGGACGCCGAGCACCGCCGCGGCGTGCCGCAGAGCAAGCACCCGCACTTCCTCCTCAACTCCGGCCGGCGCGCCATCGGCGAGATCTTCCCCGGGTTCGAGGAGGCGCTCATCGCCGCGGGCGGGATGCGCCTGATGCCGTCGATGGACGCCGCCTACTGCGAGAACGACGGCTGGGCGCCGCGCAAGTCCGGCTCGATGACGATGGTCTACAGCTCCCGCGTCCTCATCGAACGGGTCCTGCGCGACAAGGTCCGCGAGTCGCCGGCCATCGAGATCCGCGAGGGCGCGACCGTCACCGGGCTCCGGACCTCCGGCGGCGGCACCCCGCGCGGCCGCGTCGAGGGCGTCGAGTTCGGCACGGACGACGGCGGCGCGGAGGCGCTGGCCGCCGACCTGGTCGTGGACGCGCTGGGCCGCGGCTCCTCGGTCGCCGACTGGCTCACCGCGGCCGGCTGGCCGGCCCCGCCCGAGCGCACCCTCGACGCCAAGGTCACCTACACCTCCCGCTGGTACGACCTGCCGCCCGCCGACCGGCGCCCGAGCACGTGGTGGTGGAAGCACCTGGTCATCACGCCCACCCAGGACACCGGCACCCATCCCGACGAGCACGAGTTCCTCAGCAACTTCTTCCCGATCGAGGGCGACCGGGCCATCGTGTGCATGGGGTCCTGGGGCCTGCCGATGCCGCGCAAGGCCGACGCGTTCGAGGCCGCGGTGGACCGGGTGCGCGCCACGGCCTTCGGGGCGGCGGCGCGCGCCTGCACCCCGATCTCCGAGGTGCACCTGACCCGCTCCACCGGCAACAGGTGGCGCCGCTTCGACCTGCTCGACGCGCCTCCGGCGGGGCTGGTCGGCATCGGCGACTCGATCTGCGCGTTCAACCCGTTCTACGCGCAGGGGATGAGCTCGGCCGCCCGCTCGGCGCTCATCCTCGGCGAACTGCTGCGCGGCCGCGGCGCCCTGGACGCGGCGTTCACCCGCGAGTTCCTGGCCCGGCAAAAGAAGTCCCTCGACGTGCCGTGGATGCTCGCGATGGCGCGCGACCAGGCGTACGACTTCGCGACCGGCAGCGAGGTCGCCCCCCGCTGGCGGCGCCGGCTGGCCGCCCGCCTCAGCTGGCCGGTCTTCAACGCGATCAACGCCGCGAGCCGCGAGGACGCCTACGTCGAGCAGACCTTCGCCAAGGTCTTCAACCTCGACAGGTCCCTGAGGGAGATGGCCGCCGACCCGCGGTTCTGGTTCGGCATCGCGCGCTACAAGGTGCGGCAGAGGCTCGGCCGCACGGTCGTGCCCGGCGGGTTCGACGAACGGAAGGACCCGCCGGGGACCGACTACACCGGCTACACGCGCGCCGCGCGGCGGCCGTCCGCCGACGCCGACACCGTCGGCGCCTGACCCGGGAGCGAGCGATGGACCACACCTGCGAAGCGGCGGCCGAGCGGCTCGCCGAAGGACTGGGCTTCTCCTGCCGGGACGCCGAACCCGTGATGGACCTCCGCAGCCCGTTCGGGCTGGAGAACGGCACCATGCCGGTCCTCGAACTGCTCATCGTCGGCGGCGCGGTGTTCGCGCTCGTCCACGCGTGGCGCCGGTGGCGGCGCGACGGCGACCCGGTCAACATCTCGCTGTGGTTCGCCTCGGTCGTCTACCTGGCCGTGATCGAGCCGCCGCTGTACTTCCCGGGCTGGTTCGGCCTGGAGGAGCACGTCGGGTTCATCTTCTCCCACAACGTGTTCACCGTGCAGTTCATGTACGACCGGCTCCCGCTCTACATCGTGGCCTTCTACCCCGCGCTGTCGCAGCTCGCGTACGAGCTGGTCCGGGCCCTGGGCGTCTTCGCGCGGCGCGGGCCGCTGCTCGGCTCGGTGGCGGTCGCGTTCGCCTGCCAGGTCTTCTACGAGATCTTCGACCATCTCGGGCCCCAGCTGAAGTGGTGGGCGTGGAACCCCGGCAACGAGATGATCAACCAGCCCGCCCTCGCGTCGGTGCCGATGAACAGCATGCTGCTGTTCGCCTCGGTCTCGTTCGGCGCGATGACGTACCTCGTCGTGCGCCTGGCCGGCCGGGACGGCGGCGGCGCGCTCACCGGCCCGGGGATCGCCTGGCGGACCGCCGTCGCCGGCGCCGCGACCCCGCTGGCCATGATCATCGTGAGCGCCCCCAGCGGCGCGTTCCGCGGAGAGGGCCAGCTCGGGATCCAGCGGGCCATCCTGGGCGCCGAGCTCCTCGCCGTCTGGCTCGCCGGCCTCTACCTGCTCGCGGACGCCTGGCGCGCGCGGCGGGCCGGCGCGGTGGAGCCGATGGCGTCGCCGCTGTTCGTGCGCGTCTACCCGGCCGCCTACCTCGGCGTCCACGTCATCCTGTGGCTGGGGGCGCTGCCCGCGTACTTCGCGGCGACCGGCGGCGTCACCGAGCAGGGCACCCCGGTCGGCAGCCTGTGGTACGCCGCGCTCTGCGCCGCCGCCGCGGCCGGGCTCCTCGCCGCCGCGATCCGCGCGACCGCGGCACGGGCGGCCCCGGAGCCTGTGAGATCCTAGGGCGATGGCGCGCCACGGCTGGGGAGGACGGCCTCCCGCATCGGATGCCGAGGCGCGCCAGCGCATCATCGACGCGACCGCCCGCTGCGTCGACCGGCACGGCGTCGCCAAGACGACCCTCTCCGACGTGGCCGCCGAGCTGGGCGTCACCCGCCAGACCGTCTACCGGCACTTCGCCCGGATCAGCGACATCATCGGCGAGGTCGCGGCCCAGGGGGCGGAGTCGTTCGTCGACCGGCTGGTCGCCCACCTCCAGGGGATCGAGGATCCGGCCGAGGCCGTCGTCGAGGGCATGCTCTTCTGCGTGCGCGCCATCCCGACCGAGCCGCATCTGAGCCTGCTGCTCCAGCTCGGCGACTCCACCGCGTTCGGCCGCGGGGCCACCACCGCGGACGCCATCGCCTACGGCGCCCGGATGCTGCGGCGGTTCCCCGTCGACTGGGACGCCGCCGGCGTCGGCGAGGACGACCTCAACGGGCTCGCCGAGATCATCATGCGGCTGCTGTCGTCGTTCCTCCAGCACCCGAGCGAGCCGCCGCGCGAGGAGGCGCGGCTGCGGGCCCTCCTGCACCGCTGGCTGGCCCCCGCGCTGCGTCGCGAGACGGTCTCCGGTCGTAGCCTGAACGTAGGCTGAGACCCCGCACGCGACGGACGGGAGGCCGGGATGGCTGGGACGGCTGGGACGACGGTGACCGAGACGGCCGTGGCCGAGGTGATGGCCGAGCTGGCCGCCCTCGACGACCCGAAGGCCCGCGCGGTGAACGAGCGGCACGGTGACGATCACGGTGTGAACCTCGGCAGGCTTCGCGCGATCGCGAAGCGGCTGAAGACGCAGCAGGAGCTGGCGCGCCGGCTCTGGGCGACCGGCGACACCGCCGCCCGGCTGCTGGCGCTGCTGATCTGCCGCCCCAAGGCGTTCGAGCGCGCCGAGCTGGACGCCATGCTGCGCGAGGCGCGCGCCCCCAAGGTGCACGACTGGCTCGTGAACTACGTGGTGAAGAAGGGCCCGCACGCCGAGGAGCTGCGCCTGGCCTGGTCCGCCGACCCGGACCCGGTGGTCGCGAGCGCCGGCTGGGCCCTGACCACCGAACGCGTGGCGAAGAAGCCCGAGGGGCTCGACCTCGCCGGGCTGCTCGACGTCATCGAGGCGCGGATGAAGGACGCCCCCGACCGGCTCCAGTGGGCGATGAACCACTGCCTCGCCCAGATCGGGATCGACCATCCCGAGCACCGCGCCCGCGCCGTCGCGATCGGCGAGCGCCTGGAGGTGCTCAAGGACTACCCGACCTCCCCGGGCTGCACGTCCCCGTTCGCGCCCGTCTGGATCGCCGAGATGGTGCGCCGGAAGAACGGCGGGTAGGGCGCGGGAAGGGCGCGCTCCCGCGCGTGCAGCATCGGTCAGGTTTCGAGAAGCGCCGGCCCCCGGTCCGTACATAGCGTCTTCCCATGGACGCCGCCGCTCGCGGCGCGCACACCTCGAACCAGGGAGACCCGGCATGAAGGCGCACGTCAGCTCGATCCTGCTCGCCGTCGAGGACATGGACCGCGCGAAGCGGTTCTACACGGAGGGGCTCGGCTGGAAGATCAAGAACGACTGGGGCATCTCGGTGTTCTTCGAGTCGGACGGGGCCTCCCCCGTCGGCTTCTACGGCCGCGAGGGCCTGGCCGACCAGGTGGGGACGAGCCCGGAGGGCAGCGGCTTCAGCGGGCTGGTCCTCACCTACGTCGTCCGTTCCGAGGCGCGGGTCGACGAGATCATCGGCGAGGCCGAGAAGGCCGGCGCCACCGTTCTCAAGCCGCCCGCCGCCCTGCCGTGGGGCGGGTACGGCGCCACCTTCGCCGACCCGGACGGCTACATCTGGAGCCTCGCCTACAGCGACCAGGGCGAGGACCAGCCGTACGCGGAGTAGCCCGCCCGGGCCACCGGACCGCGCCTGGACCCTCCCACCGTGGGAGGGTCCAGCATGGTGGCATGACCACGGTGACGGACATCGACGCCCGCGGCGGGCTGCACTGCGAGACGACGGCGCTGGGCGTGCTGCTGCGGCACGAGGGGCTCGACCTGTCCGAGCCCATGCTCTTCGGCCTCGGCTCCGGCCTGTCGTTCGTCTACTGGGACGCCAGGAACATGGACTTCCCCTTCCTCGGCGGGCGGGTCAGGCCGTTCGAGCTCACCAGGAACCTGGCCGCCGCGCTCGGGCTGGAGCTCCAGGTCCGGGAGACCGCCTCGCCCCGCCGGGGCTGGGAGAACGTGGCGGCCGCCATCGACGCCGGCCGGCCCGTCGGGCTCCAGCTCGACAGCCACCACCTGGACTACTTCGGGTCGAAGGCGCACTTCGGCGGTCATGTCGTCGCCATGTACGGCTACGACGACCGCGACGCCTTCCTCGTGGACACCGCCCAGCAGGGCGGGGCGGTGTCCACGAGCCTGGCCGGCCTCGCCAGGGCCAGGGCCGAACGCGGCCCGATGACCGCCAGGCACCGCTCGTTCACGCTCGCGGCGCCGCCGGTCCCGCCCGACCCGCGGGAACGGCTCGTTCCCGCGATCACCGCCTGCGCCGGGGCCTTCCTCGACCCGCCCATCGCCAACCTCGGGCACCGCGGCATCGCGAAGGCCGGCACGCTCGTCCCCGGGTGGCTCCAGCGGGCCGGGGATCCGGAACGGGACCTGCCGCAGGCCGCCCTGCTGATGGAGAAGGCGGGCACGGGCGGCGCCCTGTTCCGCAACCTCTACCGCGACTTCCTCGCCGAATGCGCCGAACTGGTCGGCGGCGGCCCGCTGCGCACCGGGCACCGGCTGTACGCGGAGGCCGCCGTCCTGTGGACGGAGGTCGCGGCGCTGATCGCGAAGGCCGGCGAGTCGGCCGACGCGCGGCACCTGGTGCGGGCGGGCGCCGTCCTGCACGACCTGGCCCGCATCGAGCGCGAGGCCATGCTGGCGCTGAGCGCCCTCGGTTGAGCGCCCTCGCTTGAGACCGAACCAGATTCGCCCGCCGGCCGTCACACCATTCGGCCGCCCCATCGGCCGGGTTCTCGCGCCCGGCCGGCGGCCGCTCTTACGGGAGGGCGAGAATGCGCTGGAAAATGGTGTCCGCGGTCGTACTGCTGCCGGTTCTCGGGCTCACCGCCTCGTGCTCGACGGAGAACACGGCCCTCAGGCAGATCCAGCCGGACACGACGGTCTACATCGACGGCTGGGACGAGGACGCCGACGCCGGCGACCGGGCCATGGTGGAGCAGAAGCCCTCGGGGATGTGGGTCGTGCCCGCGAACGCGCCGTTCCGCACCCGCCGTGTCGGCGGCTTCACGGTCCGCGTGACATTGGACGCCAAGCGCGGATTCGTCGTCAACGACCTGGGCGGTACCGCGGTCGGCAAGGACCACGACAACTGCCTTGAGAACGGCGAGACCTATGCCTTCGTCACCGTGCCGGCGAATTCGCTGAGGTGGGAGCCCGCGAACACCGACTCGTCCGCCAGTGACGACGACTGCTCGGTCCTTCCGGAGGACTGATCCGGCCGCTGGCCCGCGCCCATCCGGGACTTTAGTATCGATCGATACTTCGGTATCGGTCCGGGAGGTCGGATGCTCGCCGCTTACACCACGGCCTCGGGGGTGCGGGTCGGGGAGGTGCCGGAGCCCGCCGCGGGACCGGGGCAGGTGCTGGTCGCGCCGCTCTCCGCGGGGATCTGCGGCTCCGACCTCCACATGGTCGACGAGTTCGCGGCCTTCGGCGACGAGGCGCCGCGGATCGTGCTGGGGCACGAGTTCTGCGCGGAGATCCTCGAACGCGGACCGGAGACCTCCGGGCGGTTCCGTCCCGGCGACCGGGTCGTGTCGGTCCCGTACGCGGACGGCCCTTCGGGCCCCGAGGGGCTCGGGCTGTCGCCGGTGCTGCCGGGCGGGTTCGCGCAGCGGGCCGTGATGCAGGAGTCGCTGCTGCTGCGCGTGCCGGACGGCATGCCGGACGACCACGCCGCGCTGACCGAGCCGCTCGCGGTGGCCGTCCACGCCGTCCGGGCGGCCCGGCCCGCCGCCGGGGACGTCGCGCTGGTGGTCGGGTGCGGGCCGATCGGGCTCGCGGTGATCGCGGTCCTCAAGGCCGAGGGGCACGGGCCGGTGGTCGCCGCGGACTTCTCCCCGGCGCGCCGGGCCCTGGCCGAGCGGCTGGGCGCCGACATCGTGGTGGATCCCGCCGAGTCGTCCCCCTACGAGCGGTGGGCGGAGCTGGGGGTCGTCGAGCAGCCGCCCTCACCGCTGCTGCCGGCCGGGGTGCCGGCCGGGAACGCCGTCGCGTTCGAGTGCGTCGGCGCCCCGGGGCTGATCCAGCGGATCGTCGACGGCGTCCCGCGGCACACCAGGATCGTCGGCGTCGGCGTCGCCATGAAGCCCGACACGATCACGCCGGTGGCGGCGATCCTGAAGGAAGTGTCGATCACGTTCGTGTACGCGTACCGGCAGGAGGAGTTCGCGCACGCGCTCGGGCTCCTGGCCGGCGGCCGGGTCGACGCGGCGGCGTTCGTCACCGGGGGCGTCGGGCTCGACGGGGTCGCGGGCGCGTTCGCCGAGCTGCGCGCCCCTGACAGGCATGTGAAGATCCTTGTGCGTCCCCGGTGAAGGGGACCGCGATACTGGCCGTATGGCCTCATCGCATCCGGCGGCCCCGACGCTGCGCCAGCGCAAGCGGCAGCGGGCCCGGGAGGAGATCTACGCCGCGGCCCTGGACCTGCTGGCCGAACGGCCGTACGAGGAGATCACGATCGACGAGATCTGCGCGCGGGCGGAGGTCGGCCGGGCGTCCTTCTACCGGATCTACGGGGCGAAGGCGGGCCTGCTGCTGGAGTTCAACCACCGGCTGGCCAGGGACGCCCGCGAGGCGATGCCCGCGCACGAATCCGCGACCGCCGTGGAGCGGCTGCGGGCCGTCCAGCGCACGCTGGTGGCGCACTGGACCGCCACCGGCCCGGCGCTGCGGGAGATGCTGCGCGCCTTCCTGACCGAGGCCGGGCCCGCGCTGTTCTCCGCGGCCACGGAGGCGCCCCCGCATCCGGAGCTGCTGTCGCTGGTGGCGCGGATCGTCGAGCGCGGCCAGCGCACCGGGGAGCTCGACGCCCGGCTGGAGCCGTCGTTCGTCTCCTGGCTCGTCGTGACGGGGATGGCCACCGCCACCGGCCAGTGGATCACCGGCGGGGAGCGGGCGGATCTGGAGCGGGCCACCGGGGACGTGCTGGAGGTGCTGCTCGCCGGACTGGTCCGGCCGGTCCCGTAGGACCCTTGCCGCCAAACTGAAACTCAAGTATCAATTGAGATCTGAGTCTCATCCCGAGGAGGAGACGCGTGGATCTCAACGGCGGCACTCTCCTGGCGAGGACACTGGCCGAGACGGCCTCCATCGTGTTCACCCTCCACGGCGGGCATCTCGACTCCTTCTACAAGGGCTGCGCGGACGAGGGCATCGAGCTGCTCGACTTCCGGCACGAGGCCGCCGCCGTCAACGCCGCCGACGGGTACGCCCGCGTCACCGGCGGCCTCGGCGTCGCCGCCGTCACCAGCGGCCCCGGCTTCGCGAACGGCTTCGCCGGGATCACCCACGCCTACGCCGACGACGTCCCCCTCCTGGTCATCGTCGCCGCACCCCCGCTGCGCGAGGTCGAGACCCGCGAACTCCAGGGCGGGATCGACCAGATCGCCGCCCTCAAGCCGGTCACCAAGTGGGCGCACCGCATCACCACCCCTGAACGCATCCCCGACCTGGTCGGCCTCGCCGTCCGCCGCGCCCTGTCCGGCCGGCCCGGGCCGGTCGCGCTGGAACTCCCGATCGACGTGGCGTTCACCCCGGTGAACCCGGCGCACGTCAGGCCGGCGGGAGCCCCGCGGATCGGCGCCCGCCCCGCGCCCGGCCGCCGTGCGCTCGCCGCGGCGCTGGAGACGCTGGAGAGCGCGGAACGTCCCGTCGTCCTGGTGGGCGAGGGGGCGCGCTGGGCGCGGGACGACGCGGCGCTCGCCGAGTTCGCCGAGGCCACCGGCCTCCCCGTGCTGTACGGGGGCCCCGCCTCGCGCGGCCTCCCGCCCCGGCACCCGCTGAACGGCCACGGCGCCGGCTCCCTCGTCGCGCTCGCGATGTCGGGCGGCGGCTCCCCCGACGTGGTGCTCCTCCTCGGCTTCACCCCCGGCCTGTCGTCGGGCGGGCGGCCCGGGGCGGTCATCCCCGCCGACGCGAAGATCGTCCAGGTGGACGCCGACGCCGCCGAGATCGGGCGGCTCGGCCCCGTCCACGTCGCGGTGCAGGCCGACCCCGTCGAGACCATGGCCGCCCTGCTCGCCGCGCACGAGGGCCGCCCCTGGCGCGACCGCCGCGAGTGGGCGGAGAAGGTCGTGAACGCGCACCGGCTCATGGACCTGATGTACGCCGACGCCCCGGACGAGGTCGGCGGCCGGCTCCACCCGTACCACGCGACCAGGAACGCCCTCGCCGCCCTCGACCCCGGCGCGGTCGTCATCGCCGACGGCGGGGAGACCGCCGGCTGGGTCGGCTCGGCCATCACCGCCACCGAGCCCGCCCTGCTCCTCAACCACGGCCACCAGGGGCACCTGGGCATCGGGCACGGCATGGCCATCGGCGCGCAGCGCGCCGAACCCGGCCGCCGCGTCGTCCAGATCACCGGGGACGGCGCGGTCGGCTTCCACATCCAGGAGTTCGACACGATGGTGCGGCACGCGCTGCCCATCGTCACCGTCGTGCTGTCCAACGACACCTGGGGCATGTCGGTCCACGGCCAGGACGCCGTGCTCGGCGCGGGGAACGACCTCATCAGCCGGCTGGCCCCCACCCCGTACGAGAAGGTCGCGCAGGCGTTCGGCGCCCACGGCGAGCACGTCACCGAGATGGGCGAGGTCGGTCCCGCCGTCCGCCGCGCCCTCGACTCGGGCCGGCCCGCCCTCGTCAACCTCGCCGTCTCCAACGAGGTCGTTCATCCGATGACCACCGCCATGCTCGGCGACGTCCACGCGACCGACGAGATCGTCATCCCGTACTACGAGAACATCCCGCTCAAGTAGCGCATGGAGGAACCATGGCCGACGATCTGACGGGCCGGCACGCCCTGGTCACCGGTGCGGCGTCCGGGATCGGGCTGCGGTGCGCCCGCGCGCTGCACGGCGCCGGCGCGCGGGTCACGCTGCTCGACATCTCCGAAGAGGCGGTGTCGGGGCACGCGGCCGAACTCGGCGGCCGGGCGCAGGCGTTCGCCGCGGACGTGACCGACGAGGCGCGGGTCGAGGAGGCTGTCCGCGCCGCCACCGGCGCGTTCGGGCCGCTGCACGTCGCGGTGAACTCCGCCGGCTCGGGAACGTTCGGATCGGTGACCGACCTGCCGGTGTCCGAATGGCGCAGGGTCCTGGACCTGAACCTGACCGGGGTGTTCCTGTCGGTCAAGCACGAGGCCCGCGCCATGGCCGACGGCGGCTCGATCATCAACATCGCGTCCCTCAACGCCCGGCAGCCCGCGATGGGCTTCGCCGCCTACTGCGCCAGCAAGGCCGGCGTCGAGATGCTGACCAAGGTCGCCGCCATGGACCTCGGCGCGCGCGGCATCCGGGTCAACGCGATCGCCCCGGGCCTGGTCGACACGCCCCTCACCGCCGGCATCAAGGGCTCCGAACTGGAAGAGGAGTACCGGGACAACATCCCGCTCGGCCGCACCGGCACCCCGGACGACATCGCCCCGGTGGTCCTCTTCCTCGCCTCCGCGGCCAGCGGGTGGATGAGCGGGGACCTGCTCCTGGTGGACGGCGGCGCGCACACCATGCGCTACCCCCGCCTCGCGAAGTAGCACCGGCTCCGAGTGATCAGGTGAGCAGGCCGACGGAGAGCCGCTCCCCCAGCTCGGCGACGGTGGTGCCGTACGTCTCCAGGACCCGTACGCCGTCCGGGCCGGGGACGAAGACGCCGTGGTCGGTGTAGACGACGCTGACGCAGCCGGTGCCGGTGAGCGGGTAGGCGCACTCGGGGACGAGCTTGGGGGCGCCTTCGCGGGTGAACAGCCGCATCATCACCAGCACCCGCCGCGCCCCGATCGCGAGGTCCATCGCGCCGCCCACGGCGGGGATGGCGCCGGGGTCGCCGGTGTGCCAGTTGGCCAGGTCGCCGCGGGCCGAGACCTCGAACGCCCCGAGGACGCACACGTCCAGGTGGCCGCCGCGCATCATCGCGAACGAGTCGGCGTGGTGGAAGTACGCCGCCCCGGGCAGCTCGGTGACCGGGACCTTCCCCGCGTTGGTGAGGTCGGGGTCCACCTCGTCGCCCGCCGCGGCCGGGCCCATGCCGAGCATGCCGTTCTCGGTGTGCAGCACGATCCCCGCGTCCGCCGGCAGGTGCTCGGCGATCCTGGTCGGCTGCCCGATGCCGAGGTTGACGTACGAGCCGGGCGGGATGTCGCGCGCGATGCGGGCCGCGAGCTCGTCGGTGGACAGCGGGCCCCGGCCGGCGTGCTCGGCGGGGCCGGGCGCGGTGTTCGCGGAGGTCATCAGCGGGCTCCTTGCACGGTGAGCCGGCGGGCATCGACCCGGACGACGCGGTCGACGTAGATGCCGGGGGTCACCACCGCCTCCGGGTCGATCTCCCCGGCGGCCACGATCTCGGCGACCTGGACGACGACCGTGGTGGCCGCGGTCGCCATGACGGGCCCGAAGTTGCGGGCGGTCTTGCGGTAGACGAGGTTGCCCATGGTGTCCGCCCGGTACGCCGAGACCAGCGCCACGTCCCCCTTGATCGGGTACTCCAGGACGTGCGCGCGGCCGTCGATCTCCCGGGTCTCCTTGCCCTCCGCCAGCGGGGTGCCGGCGCCGACCGGGCTGTAGAAGGCGCCGATGCCCGCCCCGGCGGCCCGCATCCGCTCGGCGAGGGTGCCCTGCGGCACGACCTCCAGCTCCACCCGGCCGGACCGGTACAGCTCGTCGAACACGTAGGAGTCGCTCTGCCGGGGGAACGAGCAGACCATCTTGCGGACCCGGCCCGCCTTGAGCAGCGCGGCCAGGCCCACGTCCCCGTTCCCGGCGTTGTTGGACACCACGGTCAGGTCGCCGGCGCCCTGCCGGATCAGCGCGTCGATCAGCTCGAACGGCATCCCGGCGAAGCCGAACCCGCCCACCAGTACCGTCGAGCCGTCCTCGATCCCCGCCACGGCCTCGTCGGCCGTCGCGGCGATGGTCGCGGTCATCCCCGGCTCCCCTCCGCTGCGTCGCTCCCCGCCTGCCGCGGCGGGACGTCCCCCGAGTCTTCCACGGCCGCCGAGGACAGCGGGATCGGCGTGAACATGGGCGGCAGCTCGTCCGGTGTGAGGGCGGTGGGGCCGTACACCCAGTCGGTGAACGAGTGGTCGCCGATGTCCCGCGCCCGCAGGAGCGCGTTGCGCTGGAGCCGGGGCGTCCCGTCGAGGTGCCACAGCTCGCCCCAGGCGCGGGCGGTGACCTGCACCCGGCGGCAGTGCTCCACCCGTACGGCCTGGTACGCGGCCAGCACGGCGTCCCAGTCCGGCGCGACCCCGGCCGGAGCGGCCGCGACCTGCCGGGCGTAGTGGCGGGCGAGCACCCAGCCGTCCTCGATCGCCATGATCGCGCCCTGCGCCATGTACTGGAGCGGCGGGTGCGCGGCGTCGCCGAGCAGGGCGACCCGCCCGTGCACCCAGGTGTCGACGGGGTCGCGGTCGAGCATCTGCCACCAGCGGTCCCGCCACATCAGCGGGATGCCCTTGCGGACGGTGTCGCAGGTGCCCTCGAACGCGGCGTCCAGCTCGTCCGGGGTGCCCCAGTCGGCCTCGCCCGCCAGCGCCTTGGGCGACTGGAACACGGCGACCTGGTTGAACATGTCGCCGCCGCGCAGGGCGTACTGGACGAAGTGGCAGCGGGGGCCGACGTAGACCGTGACGTCCCGCTCGGCGACGCCGTTGCCGCGCACCTCGCCGATCGGGACGGCCGCGCGGTACGCGACGTAGTCGGAGCTGACGACGCCGTCGCCGACCAGCTCGCGGCGGGCCACCGAGTGGAGCCCGTCCGCCGCGACGATCAGCGGGGCCTCGTCCACCCGCCCGTCCGCGAGGCGGACGCGGGCGCCGCCCCCGGTGTTCTCGTAGCCGGCGACGGCCCGGTCGGTGAGCAGCTCGACGCCGGCGCGCTCGCAGGCGTGCAGGAAGATGCCGTGCAGGTCGCTGCGGTGGATGACCATGTACGGGAAGCCGTAGCGGCGTTCGAGGTCGCCCAGGTCCAGCCGGGTCAGCTCGCGGGAGTCGAGCGCGTCGCGCATCACCATGTTCCGCGGCAGGACGCCGAGCGACTTCGCCTCGTCCAAGAGGCCGTACTCGGCGAGGATGCGGGTGCAGTTGGGGGCGAGCTGCAGGCCGGCGCCCACCTCGCCGAACTCCCTGGCCCGTTCGAGGACGCGCACGCGCAGCCCTTGGCGGGCCAGGGCGAAGGCGGTGCCGAGGCCGCCGATGCCGCCGCCGACCACGATGACGTCGGGCCGGCCGGGCCGGTCGGGGAAGCTGGGGGAGCCGGGTTCAGGCTTCATCGATCCGTTCCTTCGAGTGCGGGCCAGGGGTCACAGCCAGGCGCCCAGCGCGGGGGCGGGCGCGCCGCCGGCCGCGGTGAGCGGGCCGGCGTCCCGTCCCGTCAGGTAGGCGGCGATGTCGTGCAGCTCGCCCGTGACCACGGCGGGCTCGCCGTCGCCCGGCAGTTCCCAGGAGGCGCCCGCGGCGGGCGCGCGCAGGGTCACGGCCGGGCCGGGGGACGCGGCGCGCTTGGCGGCGGCGTCGTCGCACAGGGCGGTGAGGAAGCCGGGCGGCAGGTCGGCGAAGGACGTGCCGTTCGCGAGGTCGACGGCGTGCACCCACACCTCGCGGGAGCGCATCCAGGGCACCTCGGCGGCCGGTACGGTCCGGCCCTGCGCGGTGACGACCTCCGCGGCCCACCGCTCCTCGCCGAGCGCGGCCATCGCCGCCTCCAGCGCCTCCGCCGAGCGGTGCAGCCACGCGGTCAGCTCGGCGGCGGGCAGCGTGCGGCCCCGTTCGATGCCGGCGGCGCGCTCCTCGGGCGAGGCGTACATCGGGGTGGGCTCGCCGGTGGCGGCCCAGCGCACCAGGTTGGACAGCGCCCCGGCGTTGGCGGCGACGTGCGCCGCCACGTGCGCCCTGCTCCAGCCGGGCAGGGCGCTCGGCGCGGCGTACCCGCCGGCGTCGAGGCCGGCGGCGGTCGCGAGCAGCACCCCGGTGCCCTGCGCGGCCCAGCGGCGGGCGTCGTCGAGCGTGCGGCGCATCAGGACGCGTTCCTCCCGTTCTCCCCGGCCGCCCCGGCTTCCTTGACGACCCGGTTCTCCAGGCGGCCGATGCCCTCGATCTCGGTGACGACGGTCTCGCCGCCGAGGAGGTAGCGCTCGGGCCTGCGGGCGTGGCCGACGCCGCCGGGGGTGCCGGTGGCGATGATGTCGCCCGGGTTCAGGCGGACGATCGTGGAGACGTACTCGACCAGGTCGACCGGGTCGAAGAGCAGGTCGCCGGTCGAGTCGGCCTGCATCTCCTCGCCGTCCACGGCCAGCCGCACGTCCAGCACGGGGCGGACGCCGCCCGGCAGCTCGTCGGGGGTGACGAGGTACGGTCCGACGGGGGTGGTGGAGTCCCACATCTTGCCCTGGAGCCACTCGCGGGTGCGGAACTGCCAGTCCCGGCAGGTGATGTCGTTCAGGACGGTGAAGCCCGCGATGGCCCGCTCGGCGTCCGCGCCGCGGGCCCGGCGCGCGGGCGCGCCGACGACGAGGGCCAGCTCGACCTCCCAGTCGAAGCGGTCGGTCTCCGCGGGCCGGACGATGTCGTCGCGCGCGCCGATCAGGGCGTCGGCGAACTTGGCGAACAGCGTGGGGTGCTCGGGCAGGTC
This sequence comes from Actinomadura sp. 21ATH, assembly GCF_041951345.1. Lineage (NCBI taxonomy): Bacteria > Bacillati > Actinomycetota > Actinomycetes > Streptosporangiales > Thermomonosporaceae > Actinomadura > Actinomadura sp. 21ATH. Next base: position 148,706 of record NZ_JBGNUR010000003.1, read on the forward strand.
CCGGCCCATCTCCCGGATGTGGTCGCGGTAGTTGAGGCCGACGCACACCACCTTGGACGGGGCGGGCACCACGGGCGCGAAGTCAGCGCCGTCCACCGGGTGGGCCGCCGCGTTCGCCGGGGTGGCGGCCGCCGCCCGCGCGGCCCAGCCCTCCTCGGCGAGCAGGGCCCCCAGGTCGGGGGCGCCGAGGTCGACCAGGACGTCGCCGTCGAGCCGTACGGCACGGGTGGCGCCGCCGGTGCGGAGGGTGGCGAGCTTCATCGGGTGGTTCCTTCCACGTGCGTGCGGGCGAGCCGCAGGGCTTCGAAGACGGGCGCGTCGCCGAACCGGAACAGGTCCAGGGCGCCGGAGTCGGAGTCGCTCGCGCCGGCCTCGGACCGGACCGACAGCGGCTGCCAGGACGGGACGACGAACAGGTCGCCGCGGGTCACCGACCAGCCGGCCTCGCCGACGGTGACCCGGCCGGAGCCGTCGAAGACCTGGTAGACGGACGAGCCCGTCTCGCGTACGGGCGCGGTCTCGGCGCCGCGCGCGATGCGGTGCATCTCCGCCCGGATGGTCGGCAGCACGTCGGCGCCGGTCGCGGGGTCGGTGAACCGTACGGCGGCGTGGCCGGGCTCCACGGTGCCGGCGTGCCCCTCGGCCTCCAGGGCGAGCTGGTCGGCGAGGGCGCGGTCGGTGTGCTCCCAGCGGTAGGCGAGCAGCGGCGAGCCGGGGCCGGTGGCGCCGGCCGACACCGGGCGCAGGCCGGGGTGGCCCCACAGGCGCTCGGCGCGCGAGCGCTCCGGGGTGGTCCGCTCGGCGTGGCCGATCTCGTCCCGGCCGAACTCGAAGAACTGCGCCTCGGTGGCGTACTGGAACGGGATGTCCAGCCCGTCGATCCAGGCCATCGGCTCCGCGGTGGCGTTGTGGTGGGCGTGCCAGTTCCAGCCCGCCTGCGGCAGGAAGTCGCCGCGGCGCATCGCGACCGGGTCGCGGCCGACGACCGTCCACACGCCCTCGCCCTCGACGACGAAGCGGAAGGCGTGCTGGGTGTGCCGGTGCTCCGGGGCGTCCTCGCCGGGCATGAGGTACTGGATGGCCGCCCACAGCGTCGGGGTGGCGAACGGCCGGCCGCCGAGCCCGGGGTTGGCCAGCGCGATGGCCCGGCGCTCCCCGCCGCGGCCGACGGGGACCAGGTCGCCGGCCTCGGCCGCCAGCTCCCGCAGCCGCTCCCACCGCCACAGGTGCGGTACGGCGCGCGAGCGCGGGTGGGCCGGCATCAGGTCGCCGATCTCGGTCCACAGCGGGACGAGCAGCTCGCGTTCGAAGCCCCGGTACAGCCGTTCGAGCGCCGGGGTGACCTCGGGCTGCCCCGCCGCGGCGACGGCCTGGAGCCGGACCGGGGAGCCTGGGGCCGCGTCTTGGGCGATGGAGGACTGAGTCACACCCCGTACTCTGCCCCGTGTCCCTTAGAGAGAAGATGTAGATTCTGGAGAGCAGAACCCAAGGGAGCCAGAGCATGGACAAGCCGCTCAAGACGCCGCCGCCCTACCCCATCGCCAGCGTGGACCACGCGCTGCGCACGGCGACGATCCTGCAGATGGAGGGCGGCGCGACCGTGTCGGAGATCGCCGAGCGGCTGGGCGTCGCCAGATCGACCGCCCACCGGATCCTGGCGATGCTCGTCTACCGCGACTTCGCCGTGCGGGACGAGGACCGCGGCTACCGCGCCGGGCCGGTACTGGAGCTCGCCGCGCACTCCCAGTCCCTCGTGTCGCGGCTGCGCGCGGCGGCCCTCCCCCACCTGCACCGGCTCGTCGATCTCCTGGACGAGACCGCGAACCTGACCGTGCGCACCGGCGACACCGCCCGGTTCATCGCCAGCGTGGAGTGCCGGCAGGCGCTGCGGGTCGGGTCCCGGGAGGGCATGGTGTTCCCGGCGCACCGCACGACGGCGGGCCTCCTCCTGCTCGCCGAGCTCTCCGGCGAGGAGCTGGAGGAGGTCTACGCCGCCGAGCGGTACCGCGGCCGCCCCGCCGACCGGCCCGATCTCGGCCGGCTGCGGGCGGAGCTGAAGCGCCTGCGCCGCAACGGTTTCGCCGTCAACAAGGAGCGGTCCGAGCGCGGCCTGGTCGCCGTCGGCGTCCCCGTACGCGACCGGGACGGCACCGCGACCGCCGGGCTGTCGGTGTCGATGCCCAGCGTCCGCTACGACCCGCACCGCCTCCAGTCGCTGGTCGCCGTCCTGAACGCCACGGCCCGCGCCCTGGAACGGACGCTGGCCCAGGATTGACTCGTGGCGTGTCGCCCCTCCGGCGGCCGCGCGACGGGGGAACACGCCACGAGTCGACGCCTCGTGGCGTCAGGCGGGCTGGGCGGCGATCTGGATCAGGTTGCCGCAGGTGTCGTCCAGGACGGCCGTGATGACCGGGCCGGCCTCCAGGGGCTCCTGGGTGAAGCGCACGCCCAGGCCGCGCAGCCGGTCGTACTCGGCCTTGACGTCGTCGACGGCGAACGAGGTGAACGGGATCCCGTCGGCGACCAGCGCGTCCTTGAACGGCTTCGCGGCCGGGTGCTCGCTGGGTTCGAGCAGCAGCTCGGTGCCCTCGGGGTCATCCGGCGACACGACGGTCAGCCACCGGTGCTCGCCCACCGGGACGTCGTGCTTCTTCACGAAGCCCAGCACCTCGGTGTAGAACCGCTCCGCCTTCTCCTGGTCGTCGACGAGCACGCTCGTCAGGTGGATCCTCATGCCGGTCTCTCTCTCCGCCGGTGAGCGGCGCCCCGGTCGGGGCCGCCCGGCCTAGGTGTCGGGTCTCTGGAGCCACCGCTCGACGATCGGTTCGAGCGGCTCGGTGTTGATGTAGTGGAACTTGTACCGGCCCTCGCGCCTGGTCTCGACCAGCCCGGCGCTCTCCAGCACGTCGAGGTGCTGCGAGATCGCCTGGCGCGACGAGCCGAGCCCGTGCCTGGACGTCAGGCGGGCGCAGATCTCGAAGAGCGTCTGGCCGTTCCGATCGGTCAGCTCATCGAGGATGATGCGCCGCGTGGAGTCGGCCAGGGCCTTGAACACGTCTCCCACATACGGAACGTTATGCAAGCTACTGCTTGCATGTCAAGCTAGGTCGAGGTGCGGCGCGCCCGGCCGCGTCCGGCACCGGCCATACGGCGGAACGCGGGACCAAATTCCAGGTCAAGGCGGATATTCAGACACGCACCGGTTCAATGAACCGCAATGATCGCGGCCGTCCGTACCGGGGAGAGCCGCGTGCTGGTGGTGCACGGCGCGCCGGGAGTCGGGAAGTCGGCGCTGCTGGAGTACGCCGAGAACGCGGCGGCGGACATGCGGGTGCTGCGCGCGGCCGGGAAGCAGCGTTTACAGTTCGACCAATTCAGGGCTTAACGCGTTCACGGAATCGCTCCGCCAGGAATTGCTCCATGAACAGGTCCGGGTCAGCGTGGTGCAACCCGGAAACGTGGCCACCGAACCGGCGGACCGCCCCGGCGAATTCACCCGGGACGCGGCCCGCCGGCCGATCAGCGGAATGGACGCGCTGCGGCCGGAGGACGTCGCGGACGCCATCGGCTACATCGTCACCCGGGACCGGCGCGTCGCCGTCGGCGAGATGCCGGTGCGCGCCGGCGGCGAGACCCGGTGACGCGCGTTCTCAGGCGCCGGTCCGAGCGCCTCACTCCGGCCGGAGGCGCATCCGGTACCACTGCGGCGAGCTCCTGTTCATCGGCCATCCCAGCCCGGCGGTCTCCGCGGGCCGGACGTCGAGCATCTCCCAGTCCGGGAACGCGTCCTCGACCTCGGCCTGGGAGACCCCGCCGATCCGGCCGCGCAGCCGGGTGACGCCGAAGGCCAGCATCAGCAGCGTCGCGCCGGGGTTGGCCAGCGCGGACACGCTCCTCCCCTCGCCGCGCCGCCGGTCGGCCTCGAAGCCCTGGAAGCAGCCGATGTCGAGGAAGAAGTCGAACGTCCCCAGGCCGGCCCCGGCCAGGTTCGTCACGTCGCCCACGACGTAGGTGACGCCCTCCGGCCGCTTCCGCTCGGCGGCCTCGATCGCGGCGGGCACGTAGTCGACGCCCACCGCCTCCCAGCCCCGGCGGCCAAGTTCCGGAGTGAACTGGCCGCGGCCGCAGCCGAGGTCCAGGGCCCGGCCGAGCGGGCGGGAGCGCTCGGCCTCCTCTCGATGCAGTACGGCCGCGATACTGTCCGCGGCCGCCTTTCCGTAGCGTTCCCACGGGGTAACACCGAAGCGATACATGCGGGCATAGTTTGTCATTTGCCTAAACCCTCTCACGGCACTTCCCGGACGCCGCATCGGGGTGGGGGAAAGGGCTCGCCTCCCGGTAGTGGTCCGCCACGGCGGTGAATGCGGCCTTGGGTTCCCAGGGCATTCCGGGGTAGGCGGTTCCGCGGCGGTCCTCGTAGACCCTGACGACGCCGTAGCTGGCGAGGTCCAGGTCGTCGCGGGGGTCGCCGTCCGGACGGTGCGGGTGGTCGTAGAGGGCGAACGTGAACACGAAGGCCGCGTCGACGCCGCCGGCGTCGAAGATCTCCAGCAGCTCGCGCACGTACGCGGCCTGGCCTGCCTCGTCGCGCGCGTACTCGCCCTTGAGCCGGAGGGGGGCGCGGGTCCCTTCCTCGTACTCGACGATCTCCAGGCCGCGCCCGCCCATGTCGGCGGCGCCCCGGAACGTCGCGGCGCCGAACTCGGTGACGGCGACCGGCTTGCCCTGCGCGACCAGGTCCCGCACACCTCCGGCGAAGCGGTCGGCGACCTCCGGCGTGCGGTAGAGGTCCACGGAGACGATGTCGAAGAGGCTCCAGTCGACCCGCTCCAGCGGGACCGAGGCGTACGTGACCCTGCCGCCGAACCGCTCGCGGACCAGCGGAACGGCCCTGCCGAGGAAGTCGTTGACGCGCGCGCCGACCTCGGCGACGCGCTCGCGCAGGCCCTCCGGCCGCAGCAGCGCCGCCACCCGTCCGGCGGTGTCGGCGCCGGGGAGGAAGCCCGGCGCCATCAGGCTGAGCTCGGCGCCGGTGACGAACACGACCTCGGCCCCGCGCCGCCGGATCCGCTCGGCGCGCTCGGCGCAGTCGGCGAACAGCGCCAGCATCTCCTCGCCGGTCAGCTCCAGCGGGTAGGGCGAGACCCAGACCTCCAGGCCGAGCTCGGCCGCGTACGCCGCCGCGAACTCGATCCGGTCCGGGTCCCCGCCCATGACGCGGACCGCGGTGCAGTGCAGGTCGTCGCGGATGATCCGCAGCTCGTTCCGGACCGTCTCGGGGTCGAAGGGCTCGTGGCCGACGGCTCCGCCGAGGACGAAACCGGTGTCGTAGCTGATGCCTTTGGCGCGCATGTCCTGCCCTCTCCACTTAAGGTACTGCCCGTACCCTAGTTGCGTACGGGCAGAAGACGCAACGAGCATTGGGGGGTACCAGCCGTACCGAACGAGGGAGGACGATGGCGGCGAGACCGGCCGGGCGGACGCGGCGGCGCGGGGCGGCCCTCGAAGAGGCGATCCTGAGCGCGGCGGCGGACGAGCTCACCGAGTCCGGATTCGCCGGGCTGACCATGGACCGCGTCGCCGCCCGCGCCGGCACCAACAAGAACGCGATCTACCGCCGCTGGCCCGGCCGCCTGGCGCTCGGCATCGCCGCCTACCGGCGGCTGACCACGGCGGTCCGGCCGCCCGACACCGGCGACCTGCGCGGCGACGCCCTGGAACTGCTGCGCGGCGCCAACCGCCACTGGAGCTCCCCGCTCGGCGCGATCCTGCGCGAGCTGCTCGCCGCGGCCGGCGGCGCCCCGGAGCTGCTGGCCGGGCTCCAGGACCAGTCCGGCGACGCCGTCGCCGCCCCCTGGCTGACCATCCTGGGACGCGCCGTCGCGCGCGGCGAGGCGGCCCCCGAGGCGCTCCACCCCCGGGTCGCGACCGTGGCGATCGTGCTGCTCCGCAACGAGTTCGTCGTGCGCGGCGCCCCCACCGCCCCCGACGACGTCCTGGTCGAGATCGTCGACGAGGTGTACCTGCCCCTGGTGCGGCGGCGGGGCCCGGCACCGGGCTGATCTCCCGCGGGGCGGAACCGGCACGGGACGGGCGCCGTCTCTCCGTGCATGAACATCCCGGACGAGGACATCATGACGATCCCGGACGCGTGGGCGGAGCTCGTGCACCCGCGCCGCGACCTCGGTCCCGTACCGGCGGCCGAGCCCGCCGCGGACGCCCTCCCCCGCTGGCGCGCCCGCATCGACGGCGACCGCGCCGGGATCGGCAAGGTCCTCGCCGCGGTGGAGGACGCCGGGACGGCGGCGGCCGCCCGCGCCTACCTGGACGGCGCCGCCGACCCCGTGGGCGCGGCCGTCGTCGCGGTCGCCGTCCTCTGGTACGCCGGTGCCGTGACCGACCAGGACGAGGAGGAGGCCACCGCGCGGTACGCGGAGACGCTCGACGCGTGGGCGGCCGAGCACGGCGTCGCCTTCGCCGCGTGCGCGTTCACCGAGGTGAACGGCATCGTCCTGCGGCGGGCCCGGCCGCCCAAGCGGAAGGGCGGGTCGCGGCCCGCCGGGCTCGGAGACATCACCGCACTGCGGACCGAGGGGCCGAACGATCCGCTGGACCGGTACCTGCCCGGCTGGCGGGCGGGCCGCCGGATGCGCGCCCTGCTCGCCGCCGCGTCCGATGGCGACTACGCGGCCGCGGTGGAACGGCTCGCCGCGCTCCGCACCACCCCGGTCCGGCGCGCGACGGCCGCCTACCTCGCCCCCACCGAGCCGGACTGGGTGGACGAGTGGTGCCGGGAGCGCCCGAAGGAGCACGGCTACGCGTCGAACGTCTGGGCCATGCGGTTCTGCGCCGTGAGCACCCCGGCGCAGCTCGCGGCGATGGGCGAGTCGGCCGTCCCGACCGGCCAGGCGCTCGAACGCCCGGTGCTGGCGACGCTGGCCGTGGCGCTGGGGGACGCGTTCGCGCCGCTGCTGTCCGCGGCGAACCGGCGCGTCGACGACCTCCCCTTCGACCTGCTGGCCGCGATCCCCGGCGACGCGTCGTTCCGGCTGCTGCTGGAGGTCGGCGAGCGGCGGCCCATGACGGAACCGCTCCGAGAGGCGCTGCGCCGCTACCCGGTGCGGACGCTGCGCCAGACCACCCGGCTGTGCTCCCAGCAGGGCCGCATGGGCCTGGCCTCGGCCGGCGTGCTCGACGCCTGGACCCGCACCGAGCCGGACCTCCTCCGCTCCACCGCGCCCGCGCTGGGCCCGGGGGCCCGGCAACTCGTCGACTCCGCTCTGGAGAGGGCCCGGCGCCACCCCGAGGCCGCCGCCGGCGCGCTGCCCGAGGTCCTCGTCGCGCCCGCCTGGACCCGCCGGCCGGAGAACGCCAAGCCGGTCACCGTCCCGGGCCTGAAGGCGCCGGACGAGGTCACGATCCACTGGACGGACGGCGCGCGCCGGGCGTGGGCCGAGGCCGACATCAGGGAATGGACCGGCCACTACGGCGTCAGGCCGGACTGGACGGAGATCTGGCGGCCCGGCGACTGGCGCGACAGCGGGATCGTCCTGCCCCTGGTGTTCGCCCAGGCCCCCGTGGAGGTGGCGCGGCCGCTGCTCGCCGAGTGGGACAGCACCGAGGGGCACCGCGTCACCAACGCGATCAAGCGGACGGTGGCGCGCTTCGAGATGGAGGTCTACCCGTACATGCTGCGGGGAGCGCGCGCGAACTCCCGCTCGTACGGCGAGTTCCTGCTGCCGTACCTCGGCGCCGATGTCGCCGCGCTCATGGCGGACTGGTTCGTCCGGCTGAAGGCCCTGCGGCGGACGGCGGCCGCCTGGCTCGAATGGCACGGCACCGGCGCCGCCCGGATGCTGGTGCCGGCCGCGCTCGGCAAGGCCGGGCCCGCCCGGCAGGCCGCCGAGGCCGCGCTGCGGCACATCGCGGCCGTCCACGGCGACGAGGCGGTGCTCGCCGCCGCCCGCGAGTACGGCGAGCGCCCCGCCGCCGCGATCCGGACGCTCCTCGCCACCGATCCGCTGGACGTCGTCCCGCCCGCCGTCCCGGCGGTCCCCGATTGGCTGGACCCCGCCGCGCTCCCCCAGATGCTGCTGCGCGACCGGGACGTCCGGCTGCCCGACGACTCGGTCGTCCACCTGCTCACGATCCTGGCCCTCTCGCCGCTCGACCTCCCGCACCCGGGCCTGCGCGTCGTGCGCGAGACGTGCGATCCGGACTCCCTCGCCGCGTTCTCCTGGGCCGTCTTCGGCGCCTGGCGGTCGAACGGCATGCCGTCGCGGGCCGGCTGGGCGTTCACCCAGCTGGGCCTCATCGGGGACGACGACACCGCGCGCCGCCTCACGCCGTTCCTGCGGGAATGGCCGGGCGAGGGCGGGCACGCCCGCGCCGTCACCGGCCTGGACGTGCTCACCGCGATCGGCACCGACACCGCGCTGATGTGCCTCAACCAGATCGCGCAGCGGGTGCGGTACAAGGGCCTGAAGACCAAGGCCGTCGAACGGATCGGGCAGATCGCCGAGCGGCTCGGCCTCACCGCCGACCAGCTCGCCGACCGCCTCGTCCCCACGCTCGACCTGGACGCCGCGAGCGCCCTCACGCTGGACTACGGGCCCCGGACGTTCACCGTCGCGTTCGACGAGGCGCTCAGGCCGCAGGTGATCGACCAGGCGGGCAAGGTTCGCAAGTCCCTGCCCAAGCCCGGCGCGAAGGACGACGCGGCGCTGGCCCCCGCCGCGTACCAGCGGTTCTCCCAGCTGAAGAAGGACGTGCGCGGCATCGCGTCCCACCTGGTCCACCGGCTCGAACGCGCCATGGTCGACGGGCGCCGCTGGACGCCGGAGGAGTTCACCGGGCTGTTCGCCGGCCATCCCCTGACCCGGCACGTCGCCCGCCGCCTGGTCTGGCTCGCCGAGACCCGCACCGGCACCGGTTCGTTCCGCATCGCCGAGGACCTCACCCTCGCCGACGCCGACGACGACGCCTTCGCCCTCCCCGGCGACGCCCGGATCGGCATCGCGCACCCGCTCGACCTCGGCGACGGCCTCGCGGCGTGGGGGCAGGTCTTCGCCGACTACGAGATCGTCCAGCCGTTCCCGCAGCTCAGCCGTGACACCCACCGCCTCACCGAGCAGGAGCGGAACGGTTCCAGGCTCGAACGCTTCGAGGGCGTGACCGTGCCGGCGGGCGTGATCCTCGGCCTGACCAACCGCGGCTGGGAACGCGGCGACCCGCAGGACGCGGGCATCGAGCACGCCTTCCTGCGCCCCCTGCCCGGAGACCGGTACGCGATCCTCTTCCTGGACCCCGGCTTCATCGCGGGCGACGCCCGCGCGTTCGAGGAGCACACCGTCGTCCACGCCTTCGTGTCCGACGACCGGTTCGGCACGGCCCGCGGGAACGCCGTCCGGCTCGGCGACCTCGGTGACGTCACCGCGTCCGAGCTGCTCCGCGACCTGACCGTCCTCCAGGAGGCCGCCCTTGGCCGATAAGGGACAGAACCGGTAGAACCGCATCTGCCCCACCGGCGTCCAAGCCCGCATGTCGCTGAAGACGCTTCCCCTGCTCGTCGCCGGGGTCCTGGTGATCATTGCCGTCAACGCCTGGCCCTTCTACGAGACGTACACCTTCGTGAAGGACGACCGGGCCACCGCCCACATCGAGAGCTGCAGCTTCGGAACGCGCTCGCGCTCCTGCCGGGTCGTCTGGAGGACTCCGGACGGCCGGACCGGCACCGGGGAGGTCTCCGAGAGCGGCGGCGGGCCCTTCGCCGTCCGGATCACTCCGCTCGGCGGCGTCCGGATGGTCGGCGAGTACACCTTCGCGATGGCGTACATCGCCCCGCTGGCGACGTTCTCGGCGGCCGGCGGGCTCGCCCTGCTCATCGGGCGGGCCGGCCGGCGGGCGCGCCGGCACGCGGCGGAACTCCTGGAATCCGGGCGGGGAACGATCCTGCGCGTCCAGGACGGCCGCGTCACGACCGGGGACGGCGAGCAGGTCATGCGGTCCGCCTGGACGGACGCGCCGGCCGGCCACCGGCCCGCGGACCTGCCCGCGCGGCGGGCGCTCAAGGAGGACGCCAGGCCGGCCAAGGCCCCGGAGGCCGGCCGCGAGTTCATGACGGTCACCGGAACCACGGGCGCGCCGCTCTTCGTGGTGCTGCTGCGCGGCGGCGACGGCGGCGCGCCCGACCTGTGCCTGCTCGATCCCGGCGGGACGGTCCGGGCCGCGCTCCAGCGGCCGTTCGGCGACCTGCCCGGAGGCGACGTCGTCGGCGCGGACGGCCGTCCCGCCGGTTCCCTCGCGGCCGCGACGGTGACGTTCTGGGACTACACCATCCGGAACGAGCGCGGCGAGCGGGCGGGCGCGCTGGTGCGGCAGGCGAACCGCGACTGGGTGCTGCAACTGGACGACGGCGCACCCGACGTCCTGCTGCACATCGGGCTCGCCGCCGCTCTCAACCCCTCATGGATCGAGGCCATGTACGCGTGAGGAGCCGCCGCGCGGAGCGGCCGCTACAGCCAGTCGTGCTCGCGGGCGTAGCGGGCGGCCTCGTGGCGGGTCCGGGTCTGGGTCTTCTGCATCGCGTTGGAGAGGTAGTTGCGCACCGTGCCCTCCGCCAGATGGAGCTGGACGGCGATGTCGGCGACCGAGTAGCCCTCGCGGGTCGCGCGGAGGACGTCGACCTCGCGGTCGGTGAGCGGGTTGTCGTCGACGAGGGCGAGCGCCGAGACGTCCGGGTCGATCCACCGCCGGCCCTCGTGCAGCATCCGGATGACCGACGTGATGTGCGCCGGGTCCGCGGACTTGCTCACGAAGCCCTGGACGCCCAGCTTCAGCGCCTTGCGGAGCACGCCGGGCCGGGCGTGCCGGGTCAGCATCAGGACGACCTGGTCCGGCCGGGCCCGGCGGATCTCCGCGACGGCGCCGAGGCCGTCCACGCCCGGCATCTCCAGATCGATGACGAGCACGTCGGGCCGGTGCCGCAGCGCCGCCTGGACGGCCTCGGCGCCGTCCGCCGCCTCGGCGAGCACGGTGATCTCGCCTTCGAGCGGCAGCAGCGCCGCCATCGCCTTGCGGAGCAGGGCCTCGTCGTCGGCCAGCACCACCGTGGTCATCGGCCCTCCCGCGTGCGGGCGCGCGGGAACGCGGCGGCGGTCACGAAGCGCCCGTCCTTCCGCTCCACGGTCAGCTCGCCCCCGTCGTCCGCGACCCGTTCCCTGAGCGCGGCGAGCCCGCTGAGTTCGGGGAGGGGAGCCTCCTGCGCGCCGTCGTTGACGATGGTGATGCCCTCCTCCGTGAGCGTGATCCGCACCTGCCCGGCCTGCGCGTGCCGCAGGATGTTGGTCGTCGTCTCCCTGAGGACCTGGCCGAGCAGCTCGTCGGCGGCCGTGCCGGCCCCGGCCCCCGCCTCGCGGTCGACGCGGACGCGGATGCCCGCCGCCTCGAAGAGGTTCTTGGCGTTCTCCAGCTCCGCGGACAGGTTGAGCCGCCGCTGGGCGTAGGCGAGCTCCTTGGTCTGCGCGATGGTGTCGCCGACGAGGGCGTGGATCTCCCGCAGCTCCTCCTCGGCCCGGTCGGCGTCGGTGCGCACCAGCTTCCGGGCCAGCGCGGCCTTCAGCTTCACCACGTGCAGGGTGTGGCCCTGGATGTCGTGGAGGTCGCCGGCGAACCGCACCCGCTCGCGGACGACGGCCAGCTCGGCCTGCCGCTCCCGGGACTCCGCCAGCTCCTCGACGAGGTCGTAGTACCACTGGCCGGCGAACATCCCGGCGGTCGACACCACGGCGATGCCCGCCGGGATGAGGGCGTACGCGATCAGGTCGGCGGCCGCGTCGTCCGGCGCCACCAGCAGCCGCGCCGCCCCCACCAGCGGGATGAAGGCGATCAGCCCGGCGGTGGCCGCGACGCGGTGGCGCGGCAGCTTCGGGACGTAGACGGAGCCCACGACGGAGATGCCGTAGAACGCCGTGGAGCCGTCCAGCGCCAGCGCCCCGGCGGCCCACACCGCCGCGGCGACGATCGCGCAGGGCAGCACCACCCGGGAGATCCCGCTCGCCGTCCAGCGCAGCACGGCCACCAGCCCCGCGGCCACGCCCGCGCCTAGGACGGCGGCCTCCCACCACGTCCGGGCGTCGACCGCCACCAGCAGGACCCCGACGGGGCCGATGGCCACGACCATCGAGGTGACGTTCAGCGTGTGCAGCCGGTCCCGCACCTCCTCGTAGTGCCCGGACGCCATGCGGGCGCGCGGGCGCGAAGGTCTGGGATCCATGTGGTCTCCGGATGCGAACGGCAGAGAGCGGCAGAGAACGGCGATGTGCGCCTCCAGTATTCTTCCCGCTCCGCGGCGTCACCAGTGACGCCGCGTCATGCCTTCACCCAGGGAAACGTCACGCCGAGGTGGTGACGTGGCCCCACTGCCGGGCGGGCGCGGCGTCGGCTGGAATCGGTGCCATGTCCTCCACACCGGTCATCGACGTCGATCACCTGAACCTCAAGTACGGCGACTTCCACGCCGTCCGGGACCTGTCCTTCCAGGTGCGGCCCGGCGAGCTGTACGCGCTCCTCGGCACGAACGGGGCGGGCAAGACCTCGACCCTGGAGACCGTCGAGGGCCACCGCACGGCCACCTCGGGAACGGTCCGGGTCTTCGGGCGGAGCCCGCGCGACCGCCGCGCCGTCCGGCCCCGGATGGGCGTCATGCTCCAGGAGAGCGGGTTCTCCCCGGACCTGACGGTGCGGGAGTCCGTCCGGCTGATCGGGCGGCTCACCCGGCGTGTCGACACGGTGGACCGGGTGCTCGGCGTCGTCGATCTCACCCGCAGGGCCGGCACCCGGGTGTCGCAGCTCTCCGGCGGTGAGAAGCGCCGCCTGGACTTCGCCACCGCCGTGTACGGCGCGCCCGAGCTGATCTTCCTGGACGAGCCGACCACCGGCCTGGACATCCAGTCCCGGGACGATCTCTGGGAGGCCGTGGGCCGGCTGCGCGAGGACGGCTCCACCATCGTCCTCACCACGCACTACCTGGAGGAGGCCCAGCAGCACGCCGACCGCATCGGGCTCATGCACCGGGGCGCCCTGCACAGGGAGGGGACCGTCTCGGAACTGACACGGACGCTCCCCGCCACCATCCGCTTCTCCGTTCCGGAGTCGGCGCCGGCGCTGCCGCTGCGGGCCCGGCGCGAGGGCGACGGGCGGTTCCTCATCGAGACGTTCGACCTGGCGGGGGACCTGTACGCGTTCCTCCACTGGGCGCGGGTCCACGGCGTGGAGCCGCGGGACCTGGAGGCCGGGCCGACCCGGCTCGACGACGTGTTCCGTTCCATCAGCGGCGAATGACCCCGCTCCGCCTCGCACTCCCCCTTCGGGAAAGGACCCTCCCATGCTCCCCATCGCCCTCGGCGAGCTGATCCAGATCTTCCGGAACCGGCTGGTGCTGGTCACCAGTCTCGTCATGCCCGTCGCCGTCAGCGCGTACTTCATCTACCAGCACGACGTCTTCGCGAGGATGGCCAGCCTCGGCTACATCGCGGCGATCATGGTGTTCACGGTGGGCGCGTTCGGCCTCTACACCACCACGGTGACGACCCTGGCCTCGCGCCGGCAGAACCTCTTCCTCAAGCGGCTGCGCTCCACCGCGGCCGGCGACGCCGGCATCCTGTCCGGGCTGCTGCTCCCGGTCACCGTGATCGCGCTGGTGCAGGCGGCCGTGCTCCTGGCGGTCCTGGCCGCGGTCGCCGGCGGGCCGGACGACGTCCTGCTGCTGGCGGCGGCCGTCCTGTCGATGGTGGCGATGATGCTGGGCCTGGGGCTGGCCACGGCGGGGCTGACCAACTCCCCCGAGCACGCCCAGGTGACCACGCTGCCCGTCAGCCTCGGCACCATCGCCGTGGCGAGCTGGGTGGGGATCAGCGGGACCGAGGAGCTCGCCCCGCTGAAGCGGCTGCTGCCCGGCGGCTCGGCCACCGAGCTGGCCGTCAACGCCTGGAACGGCGGCGTCCCCATGGCGGACTCGCTGCTCCTGCTCGCGCCCACGCTGGCCTGGGTCGGCGTCGCCGTCGCGCTGGCCTCCCGGCTCTTCCGCTGGGAGCCGCGCCGCTGACGGTGCGCCGTCCCCGGCCCCGGCCCGGCGGCCCGGCCCGAGCGGGGGCCGGGCCGCCGCCGGGCGCGTGCCGGGTCACGCCGGGCGGCGGTCGAGCGACCCCTCGGCGGCGTCCCCGGCGCGGGCGTCCCCGGCATCCCGGGCGTCCTCGGTGTCCTCGGTGAGGAAGCCGCCGGACTGGTGCTGCCAGAGCCGGGCGTAGGCGCCGTCCGCCTTGAGCAGCTCCCGGTGGGGGCCCTGTTCGAGGACGCGGCCGCGGTCGAGGACGATCAGCCGGTCCATCCGGACGACCGTGCTCAGCCGGTGCGCGACGACCAGGGCGGTACGGTCGCGCATCAGGCGCCACAGCGCCTCCTGGACGAGCAGCTCGCTCTCGGAGTCCAGCGCGCTGGTCGCCTCGTCGAGCAGCAGGATCGGGGCGTCCCGGAGAATGGCGCGGGCGAGCGCGACGCGCTGCCGCTGGCCGCCCGACAGCTTCACGCCCCGCTCGCCGACCAGCGTGCCGAAGCCGTCCGGCAGGCTCTCGGCGAACTCGGTGACGTGCGCCGCCCGCGCGGCCCGGAGGACGTCGGCCTCGGTGGCGCCCGGCCGGGCGAACGCGATGTTGTCGTACACCGACCGGTGGAACATCGCGGGCTCCTGCGGAACGTACGCGATCAGGCCGCGCAGGTCGCGCTGGCGCAGCCGGGCGATGTCCTGGCCGCCGATCAGGACGCGGCCGCCGTCGACGTCCATGAGGCGCAGCAGCAGCCGGGTGAGGGTGGTCTTGCCGCCGCCGGACCGGCCCACCAGGCCGATCTTGGCGCCGCTGGGGATGTCCAGGTCGAGCCCGTCGAACAGGGGCGGGCCGCCGCCGTGGGCGAAGCGCACCCGCTCGAAGCGGACCGCCGCGTCGGCCGGGCGCAGCGGCTGCGGGTCGGGCGGGTCGACGACCGTCGGCGGCTCCAGGAGCAGCTCGGTGTACTGCGCGGCCTCGGTGAGCGTGCTCTCGATACGCCGGTAGACCTGGTTGAACTCGAACATGATCCGGGTCGCGTTGGTGTAGTACGAGAACGTCACCACGATGGCCTCCACCCCGAGCCCGCCGCGCAGCGCGACCGCGGCGAGCAGCCCCAGCGCGCTGGTCAGGACGGACATCGGGGCCACGATCATGTCGACCCGGAGGTTGGCGTAGTCCCAGGAGCGCAGCGAGAGCCGGGCCTGCTCGGCGGCCCGGCCGCGGAACTCGGCGGCCTCCCGCTCCTCGGCGGCGAACGCGCGGACCGTCTCCATGTTGGTCATCACGTCGGCGACATGGCCCGACACCCGCACCTTGGCGGCCTCGCGCGCGTCCACCAGCGCCTGGCGGCGGCGGATGAACGGGGCGATGAGGAAGCCGGTGACGATGATCAGCCCGACCAGCACGAGGACCAGCACCGGGTGGTATCGCCACAGGATCACCGAGGCGAAGCCCAGCGGGATCACGTTGGCCATGACGGAGAACGTGAGCGTGTCGATGAAGTGCTCGAACCCGCCGGAGAAGTTCAGTATCCGCTTGGTCAGCGCGCCGGCGAAGTTGTCCTGGAAGAAGGAGGCGTCCTTGGCGAGCAGCTCGTCCATGCCCACGACGCCGAGCCGTTCCACGCCCCGGGCGCCCGCCCGGTTGAGGAAGTGGATCCCCACCCGCCACAGCGCCTCGCCCGCCAGCATCAGCCCGGCGAACCCGAGCACGTACGGCAGGAGCGCACCGGCGGTGCTCTCGCCTCCGGCGGCGAGGTGCCCCACGAGGGCGGCCACCATCAGCGGCGTCAGGTAGAACAGGCAGGTGTTCCCGAGCGCCGGGAGGATCATCGCCGGGATCGAGACCCGCCACTGGCGGCGCAGCATGCCGTTGTAGTGGCGCAGGGCCAGGAGCACGGCCGATTTCCGAGGGGACCGGCCGTCGCGGGACCCACCCCGTTTTCCGAGCACCGAAACCCCGCCCTCCCGCGCCGCCGGCTCTCCATGCTCCCCCGGACCGCCCGGGCAGGCGAATGGTTTTTCCCCGGCGAAGCGCGGCGATCGCGGGATGTCTCGCGTGCCAGGCACGCGGAGCAGGAAATACTCGCCCGTGGCGGCCGTCAGGACGCGAGTCCGGTCAGGGCCGGGTCCACTCCTCTCACGCGGCGGGCGGAGGCGTGGACGACGTCCGCGGCGAACAGGTCCTCCAGCGCCGTCACGTTGCCCTCCTGCGCCGCGTCGAGGAAGGTCGCCAGGAGGCGCCGGTGCTCGACGGCGTCGATGGGCTCGCGCCGCTCGGTGTTCAGGTGCTTGCGGGCGCGGCTCACCAACTGGCGGACGTTGGCCGGGCTGAGCTGGATGATCTCGGCGATCTGCTCGTACGGATAGACGAACGCCTCCCGGAGGATGTACGCGGCCCGCTGCGCCGGGGTGAGCCGCTCCAGCAGCAGGAGGAGGGCGAACTCGACCGCCTCGCCGCGCTCCGCCCCGGCCGCGGGGTCGGCGGCGGTGTCGATGGGCTCGGGCAGCCAGGGCCCGATGTAGGTCTCGCGGCGGGCCCGCGCGGACCGCGCGGCGTTGATCGACAGCCGCGTCGTGATCAGGGTCAGGAACGCGGCCGGGTTGGCGATGGCCGAGCGTTCGGTGTTCTGCCAGCGCAGCCACGTCTCCTGGACGATGTCCTCGGCCTCCGCGGAGCTGGCGAGCATCCGGTAGGCGATGCCGAAGAGGCGCGGACGCACTTCGACGAAGACGGCGGCGGCCCGGTCGAGCGAACTCGTCTGGTCTCGTGGTTCGGGATGTGCGCTCACTCGCGATTCGGATGCGATCTTCGCCTCGACCGCCATGGCCCCTCCGTTCGTCCTGCCCGCGGACGCCCGCCGCCGGCACGATTCACTCTCGCCGGGAGGGGACCCGGGTCGCATCAGGGAGAGCCTGGCGTCAGTCCCTAGGGAACCCGGGGACACCCCGGGGCACCCCCTGGGGACACCCGGGGGTGCGGGGCCGGGGTGCGGGGCCGGGGGCCCGATCACGGTGGCGGGTAGGGGGCCGTGCCGCCCGCGGGTCAGAGGGGGTCTTCGAGCTGGTGCCGCGAGGTGACCCCGAGCTTGGTGAAGACCTTGTGCAGGTGATACTCCACGGTACGGGGGCTCACGTACAGGCGTGCGGCGATCTCCTTGTTGGTGAGGCCGGTACGGGCCAGCCGGGCGATCTGCGCCTCCTGCGGGGTGAGCTGCTCGGCCGCCTCGACGTCGCGCCTGCGGGCGGTCTCCCCGGTGGCCTGGAGCTCGCGCGCGGCCCGGTCGGCGAAGGCCGCCATGCCGATCCCGGTGAACAGGTCGAAGGCGGTGCGGAGATGCTCGCGGGCCTTGACCCTGTGGCGCTCGCGGCGGAGCCATTCCCCGTACAGCAGGTGGGCGCGGGCCAGGTCGACGCGCATCGAGGTGCGGCCGAGCCGGTCGATCGACTCGCGGTAGAGGCGGTCGGCCTCCTCGCCCTCCGCGAGCAGCGCGCGGCAGCGGGCCTCCAGGCCGAGGCCCCAGTCCGTCCCGCCCGACCGGGCGGAGAGGGCGAACCGTTCCAGGGCGCGGGACGCCAGGTCGTGCCGGCCGGTGCGGGCGGCGGCCTCGATCAGCTCCATGGGCGCCCAGTGCACGTTGCAGCCGGTGGGCGACCCCTCGTCCACCCCGGACCGCAGGACGGCCTCCAGCGCCATGCCGTACTGGCCGAGCCCGTTGTAGAGGACGGACCGCACCCAGTCGCAGACGGCGAGCGTCCTGCCCTCCCCGCGGACCGCGCCCTCCTTCGCGATGACCTCCGCGAGGTGCTCGGTCTCCTCCTCGTTCCCGCGCCAGCCGGCGAGTCCGAGGGCACCGCCCAGCTGCACCAGGGCGCCGCCGGACGTCCAGACGTCGGCGGCGACCGCGTGCGCCTTCGCCTCCTCGTGCGCGGTCTCGGCCGCGGCGAGGTCACCCGCGAACAGGGAGATCATCGTCGAGTTGCTGAGGACCTGGGGCAGCAGCGCGAGCGCGCCCGAGTCGCGGACCAGGCCGAGGAAGTACCGGTCCAGTTCGCGGCAGGCCGCGTCGTCCCACAGGGCCATGGCGAAGAAGTTGACGACCCAGCTCCACCGGAGCCGCTCGGCGGGGCCGGTCGCGTCGCTCATGACGGCGTCCAGGGCGCGCCGCAGGGCGGGCGCGGCCGCCACGGTGTCCTCCGTGTAGAGCCGGGCGAGGGCGTCGAGGATCAGGTCGGTGGCGCGGGGCGTGCCGGGCGCGGGGGGCGCCGCGCGGGCGGCGGCGGCGACCTCGGCGAGCTCGGCCATGCCGGGCAGGACGCCGATCGCCACGAACAGCGCCTGGAGGTACGTGTCGCGCGACAGGTGGACGTCGAGCGGTTCGAGCTGCCGGGCGGCCTTGAGCAGGATCGCCGGAGCGGACGTGCCGCGGTTCGAGGTCAGGGCGATCTCGGCGCGCAGGGTCTCGGCCTTGGCGCGGCGCAGCTCGTCCGGCGGCCCGGCCTCGGCCGCCGCCAGCAGCGCCACCGCGGCCTCGGGCGCGCCGGCCAGGTGCTTGGCCCGGGCGGCGGCGAGCGCGCGCTCGGCCCGCTGCCGGGGCCCGGGGGTGAGCGCGACCGCCCGGTCCAGGAACGCGGCGGCCGCGGCCAGGCCGCCGCGGCCCTGGGCGCGGCCGGCGGAGCGTTCGAGTTCGGCGGCGATGTCCTCGTCGGGGTGGGCGGCGCCGTGGGCGCGGTGCCAGGCCCGCCGGTCCGGGTCGGTGGCGGGGTCGGTCGCCTCGGCCAGCGCCCGGTGCGCCCGCCTGCGCTCGCGCGGGGCGGCCCCGTTGTACACCGCGGAGCGGACGAGCGGATGCCGGAAGCGCACCCGGTCGCGGAGGTCGATCAGCTCGTCGGCCGCGTCGACCGCCGCGGCGTCGACGCCGAGCACGCCGGCGGCGGCCCACAGCAGGGTCGGGTCGCCGAGCGGTTCGGCGGCGGCCAGCAGCAGCATCATGCGGGCGTCGTCCGGCAGGCCCGCCAGCCTGCGCTGGAAGCCGTCCTCGATGCGGCCCGACAGCGACTGCCCGGTCTCCGCCACGAAACCGCCCGCGGACGCGGCGCGGGGCAGTTCGAGCAGGGCGAGCGGGTTCCCGCGCGACTCGAACAGGATCCGCTCGCGGACCTCCTCGTCGAGCGGCCCGGGCGCCACCCGGCCGACGAGCGCTCGCGCGGCGGCGTCCCGCAGGCCGCCGACCTCCAGCACCGGCAGGCCCGGCAGCGCGCCCTCCTCGCCGGTGTCGCGGACGGCGAAGACGCACGCCACGCGTTCGGCCATCAGGCGGCGGGCCACGAAGGCGAGCACCTGCGCGGAGGCGTGGTCGAGCCACTGGGCGTCGTCGATCACGCACACCAGCGGGCGCTCGTCCGCGGCCTGGGCCAGCAGGTTGAGCACGGCGAGGCTGATGAGGAACTGGTCGGGGGCGGGCCCGGCGCGCATCCCGAACGCCGTGCCGAGCGCGTCGTGCTGCGGCTCCGGCAGGGAACCGAGCAGGTCCAGCATCGGCACGCACAGCTGGTGGACGGTCGCGAACGGCAGCTCCATCTCCGCCTGGACCCCGGCGGCGGTCACGACCCGGCACCCGGTGGACGCCGCGACGAGGTGGTCGAGCAGCCTCGACTTGCCGACCCCGGCCTCGCCGCGCAGCACCAGCACCCGGCTCTCGCCGCCGCGGACGTCGGCCAGCAGCCGGTCGAGCGTCTCGCACTCGGCCTCTCTGCCCACGAGCGGCACCTGCTGCGGCTCGCCGCCTTCTCCCACTTTCATCTGATGCAATATCTCATCATCGCTTGCAATATCGCACTCAGACGTAAAGCCGGTTCCCGGTTGGCCGGAAGTGGCATCCCGGGCGCGTCAGAGGGTGGCGGCCCCGCCGCTCCGCGTCACCGCGCCGCGCGGCGGGCGGGCATCGGCTCGATCAGGTCGTCCATCGTGCAGTCGAGAATGTCCAGCAGCGCCATCAGCGTGCGGAGGTTCAGCCGCTCCGGCTTGTCGACCACCAGCCGGTACACCTGGCTCGGCGACAGGACGACACCGCGGTCGGCCAGCAGCGGACGCAGCTCCGTGGTGGAGAACATGCCGCGTGCCGCCATGACCTCGCGCAGCCGCCACCCATAGTCGAGATCGTCCATGGCCCGTACGTCCCTCCGGTTCCTCGGCGTCGCGCTCGCACGGGAGATGCTCCAGGGGCAGGGGTGCGAGCCCGTCCGGACCAGCGTCCACCCGCCGCACCGCCTTCGCATCCGTGACTCCCTAGCGCGAATGTCCCGGCACCGGGGGGTGCCCGCCCAACGGCGCACGATGCACGGCCGGTGCCGTGCCGGGGCGGCGGACAGTAATCTGGGCCGGTGTTCTCGCCTCATGGTCCGTCGCTGCGCGAGCTGGCGATCCAGGCGCTGTCCTCGGTCGAGCGCGGGTACGACCTGCTCGCGCCGAAGTTCGACCGCACCCCGTTCCGCACCCCCGACGGCGTCCTCGCCGCCACCGCCGGCGCGCTGCGGGAGTTCGGGCCGTTCGGCCGGGGGCTGGACGTGTGCTGCGGCACCGGCGCGGGCATGCGCGTCCTCGAACCGCTCTGCGGCGAACGGGTCACGGGGGTCGACTTCAGCGCCGGCATGCTCGCGCAGGCGCGGGCGGCGCACCCGGGCGCCGCGTGGGTACGGGCCGACGTCCGGGCGCTGCCGTTCACCGGGGGGTTCGACCTGGCCGTCACGTTCGGGGCGCTGGGGCACTTCCTGCCCGCCGAGCGGCCCGCGCTCTTCGGCGGCGTGTACCGCGCGCTGCGGCCCGGCGGCCTCTTCGCCTTCCCGATCGGCGGGCCGCCGCCCTTCACGTCGGGCTGGTACTGGGCGCTGCTCGGGTTCGACGCGGCCATGCGGGTCCGGAACGCCGTGTGGCGGCCCCCGTTCGTCATGTACTACCGCACGTGCCCGCTGGGGGCGGTCGGCGCCGACCTGAGGGCGGCCGGGTTCACCGTGACCACGGTCCCCCTGGACGCCCTGGGCGAGCGGCCGGACGGGAGCCCGCGCCACCGGCTCGTCCTCGCGCGCCGGCCTCCGGACGACGGCCCGGCCGCCTGACCGGCCGGTGCCCGCTCAGGCCGCGCGCCAGACGGTGCCGCGCCGCTCGTACTCCAGGACCTTCTCGGCGAGCAGC
This sequence comes from Actinomadura sp. 21ATH, assembly GCF_041951345.1. NCBI lineage: Bacteria > Bacillati > Actinomycetota > Actinomycetes > Streptosporangiales > Thermomonosporaceae > Actinomadura > Actinomadura sp. 21ATH. Next base: position 169,999 of record NZ_JBGNUR010000003.1, read on the forward strand.
GCCGGCTCGGGCCCGTAGAGGCGCTCGATGAGCCACAGCGCGAGGTCGAGGCCCGAGGTGACGCCGCCGGACGTGATGAGGCCCCCGTCGTCGACGACCCGGCCCTCGACCACCCGGCCGCCCTGGGCCGCCAGGTCCTCCTTGGCCGCGTGGTGCGTCGTGCACGGCCGGCCGGCGGTGATCTTCGCGGCGGACAGCAGGAGCGCGCCGCTGCACACCGAGGCCATGATCAGGCCGGGCCGCCGGGCCGCCGCCAGGGCGCGGGGCAGGGCGCCGCGGCGGATCTGCTCGTCCACCGCCGATCCCGGGCCGAGCCCGCCGCCGGGCACGATGATCACATCGGCCGACCGGGGCGACCACGGGGTCCGTACCGCGACGTCCATCCCGGACATCGTCCTGATCGTGCGCGGCTCGCCGGCGGTGACGAAGCTCTGCTCCACCTGGAAGCGGTCGGCGATGATGCCGAGGACCTCCACCGGCCCGGCGAAGTCCTGCTCCTCGACGCCGTCGTAGAGGACCGTGTGCACGCGCAGCGGCTTCCTGGGGGCCGCCTGCGCCGGGGACGCCCCGAGCACGCCGAGGCCGAGGCCGGTCGTGGTGATCGTGCCCGTGCGAAGCAGGTCGCGCCTGTTCATGTTCCGACTCCCTGGGTGTGCGGGCGAGTCCGCCACGGAGCCGCCCCGACCTTCAGCTTGCCTGAAGCTTAGCCCCACCCTTCAGGCCGCCTGAAGGTGGGGCCGTCCCAAGCCGCGCGAGTTGCGGTTCGTGTCACGAACTAATATTATTCGTGACACGAACTTAATCCCTTCGTTCGAGAGGCGGCACAGTGCCGGCACAAAAGGTCTTCTTCGGTTTCGGCGCGCACAGCGGCATCGACGGCGCGCCCGAGCTGCTGCGCATGGTCCGGCAGGCCGACCGGGACGGGCTCGACCACTTCTCGCTGTCCGACCACCCCTACTTCGGCGGGCGCCTGGACGCCTACGCCGCCCTCGCCTTCCTCCTGGGAAGCACCGAGCGCATCGCGGGCTTCGCCAACGTCAGCAACCTGCCGACCCGGCCCGCCCCCATGCTGGCGCGGATGGTGACGTCGCTGTCGGCGCTGTCGGACGGGCGCGTCGTGCTCGGCATGGGCGCGGGCGGGCTGTGGAACCGCATCGCCGACATGGGCGTGCCGCGGCTGTCCCCCGGCGCGGCGGTGGAGGCGTTCGAGGAGGCGGTCACCCTGGTCAGGAAGCTGTCGGGAGGCGGCCCGCCGGTCACCTTCCAGGGGCGCCACTACCAGGTGACCGAGATCGAGCCGGCCCCGGTGGCCGCGCCGCCGGTGTGGACGGGGTCGGTCGGCCCGAAGTCGCTGGCCGCGACCGGCCGGGTGGCCGACGGCTGGATCCCGGGCCACGCCGCCGACTGGCTCAGCGAGCGGTACCGCACCTCGCGCCCGGTCATCGACGAGGCGGCGGCCGCCGCGGGCCGCGACCCGCGCGAGATCCGCACGGTCTTCAACCTCCCCGGGCGGATCACCGAGCGGCCGCTGGCCGCCACCCGCGACGCCGACGGCCGCTGGATCGGCGGGTCCGCCGGCCAGTGGATCGAGGAGCTGACCGGCGCCGTCCTCCGGCACGGCGCCGCCGGCTTCACCCTCTTCTCCCCCGACGGCGGCACCCAGGACGCCGCCTCGCTCGGCCGCTGGGCCGCCGAGATCGTCCCCGCCGTACGCGAGGCGACCGCACGAGGTTGACTCGTGGGGTGTCTCCCTCCGGCGGGCGCCGCGGAGCGGAGACACGCCACGAGTCGACTGACGGCCGGCTGCGGCGGAGCGTGACTTGGGACACAGGGGCGGGTGGCGGGGGCCCGATGACGGCGGCCTTCGCGCCAGGTCACCGTCCGGGACGGGTGGCCGCGGGCCGTGCGGGACGGCGGATCCGGCCGCCGTCCCCCGGAACGACTGTGCTAAGAAACCGTCGTGGGTCCCGCCGCCGGACGGCCGGCGGGACCGCAGGACGCAGGCAGCGTGGCCTGTTCGCGGATCGAGGGTCTTGACGGCGGGCGGCTCCTGCACCGGGACGCCCAGATGGAGAGGATCTTCATGGGCATGCCCGGGGCTCGGGACGTCGAACAGGTGGTGGACACCGGCCGCTATCCGCTCGGGGAACCGGGCGGCGGCGCCTGGCGCGCGCTGGTGGAGCGCACCCGCCGTGAGCTGCGGGAAAGCGGATGCAGCGTGCTGCCGGACTTCGTCCGGCCGGAACTCCAGGACGCGCTCCGGACCGAATGCGCCGCCATCGCGCCGCTGGCGCATTTCGAGGTCGAGACCGTCAACGCCTACAACATCGCGGTGGACGCGTCGCTGCCGGCCGACCATCCGGGACGCATCCCGATCGAGCGCGGCAACGCGTTCGTGGCGCGCGACCTCATCCCCGTCGGCCATCTCGTCCAGCGGCTCTACACCAGCGGGCCGTTCCAGCGTTTCGTCGCCGCCTGCTTCGGGCTGGACCGCGTGCACGAGCTGGCCGACCCGCTCTCGGGGCTGTGCCTGAACGTCGTCCGCCCCGGCATGGAGCACCCGTGGCACTTCGACACCAACGAGTTCACGGTCAGCATGCTCACCCAGCCCGCCGAGGACGGCGGGATCTTCGAGTACTGCCCCAACATCAGGACGGCCGGAGCGGAGAACTTCGCCGACGTGCGCGCCGTCCTGAACGGCCGCGGCGACCGGCTGGTGCGGCGGCTGGAGCTGCGCCCCGGCGACCTCCAGCTCTTCAAGGGCCGCTACTCGCTGCACCGGGTCAGCCCGGTCCGGGGCGGCACCTCGCGGCACACGGCGATCTTCGCCTACAGCGAGCGGCCCGGCGTCATCGGCAGCGTGGCGCGGACCCGGCAGCTGTTCGGCCGGGTGCTGCCCGAGCACCTCGCCGCCGAGGGCCGCGCCGTACGGGTCGACGCCCTCCTCGACTGACCCTCGACCACCGATCCCGGTTCTCCCCCGCTCGTCCCCCCGCGACGCCCCGAGAGGAACGAGACCGTGCGCGCCGACACCACCGGCAAGATCTGCCTGGACGACATCTACACCCGGCCCGATCCACGCGCCTATTTCAGCACCCTCCGTGAACTCGACTACCACATCCCGGAACTCGCGAAGCCGCATTTCCGCGCTCTTATCGAGGAGTACCGTGCCGCCACCGGGGTCCGGAATCCGACCGTTCTCGACATCGGCTGCTCGTACGGCATCAACGCCGCCCTGCTGAAATGCGACGCGACCATGGACGAGCTGTACGAGCGCTACGGCGGCCCGGAAGCGGACGGGATGAGCATCGCCGGGCTGCTGGAGCGCGACCGCGACCTGGTCCGTTCGAGGGGCGGCGCGGCGGGCGGGTCCGGCGGCGTGCGGTTCATCGGGCTGGACTCGTCCCGCCCGGCCCTGGAGTACGCGGCCGGGGCCGGGTTCGTCGACGGTGCCGTCCACGCCGACCTGGAGGAGAACGAGCCGACCGCGGCGCAGCGCGAGCGGCTCGCCGCCGCCGATCTGGTGATCTCCACCGGCTGCGTCGGCTACGTCACCGAGCGGACGCTGGGCCGGATCGTCGACGCGGCCCCGCCGGGCCGCCGGCCGTGGATGGCGCACTTCGTGCTGCGCATGTTCCCGTTCGATCCGGTCGAGAAGGCCCTGGACGCGGCCGGCTACGAGACCGTCCACTCCGCGGAGACGTTCCGGCAGCGCCGGTTCGCGACGGCCGGCGAGCAGGCGCAGGTGCTGGAGACCCTGTCCGCCGCCGGCGTGGACCCCGACGGCCCGGAACGCGACGGCTGGCTTTCCGCACGCCTGCACGTATCCCGCCCGGCCGCGCGATGATGGACCGCGGCACCCCGACCAGCCCACCCCGGACCGAGGGACCGACGAATTGAACAGTAGCCACGAGCCGTCCGCCCGCACCTTCGGCAACGAGGACGGCCTGCTCCGCGTGCCGCTGCCCGCACTGGACGACAGCTGCGCCCGGCTCCTCGAATGGTGCGCGCCGCTGCTGGACGACGCGCAGCTCGCCGAGACCAGGGCCGCGGTGGAGGAGTTCCGGCGCCCCGGCGGCCCCGGCCCCGTCCTGCACGCCGCGCTGGAGCGGTACGACGCCGAGGAGGGCGTGCACAGCTGGCTCGACACGTTCTGGCCGTACCGCTACCTGGGGCGCCGCGACCGGATCGCGCTGAACGCGAACTTCTTCTTCCTCTTCGGCGACGCGCCCGGGACGGGGCAGGCGGAGCGCGCCGCCGGCCTGATCGCCGGCGCGCTGGACCACAAGCTGCGGCTGGACGCCGAGCGCGTCCCGCCCGCGTCGCAGCGCGGCCGCCCGCTGTCGATGGTGCAGCAGCGGTTCCTGTTCTCGACCACCCGCATCCCCGGCGAGGTGCAGGACACCGTCCGCGCGCCGTACTCCGCGGAGTGGCCCGGCCCGTCCGGCGCCCGGCACATCGTGGTGTTCTTCCGCGGGACGATGTTCCGGCTGGACGTGCTGGGGCCCGGCGGCCGCCCGTACACGCTGGACGAGCTCGCCGCCGCCCTCCGCACGATCCTGAAGTCGGACGCCCGCCCGGACGCGCCGGTCGGCCACCTCACCACGATGGCGAGGGCGGAGTGGGCGCGGACCCGCCGCGCGCTGCTCGACCACCATCCGCGCAACGCCGCGTCGCTCGACGAGGTGGAGACCGCGCTGTTCTGCGTCTGCCTGGAGGACTTCGTCCCCGCCGGCGAGCAGGACGCCTGCGACCACCTGCTGCACGGCGAGAGCGGCAACCGCTGGTTCGACAAGGCGGTCTCGCTGATCGTCTTCGCGGACGGGACGGCCGGCATCAACGTGGAGCACTGCGAGCTGGACGGCACCACGATCCTGGCCTTCGTGGACGCGCTGCTCGGCACGCCCGCCGCGGAGCAGTCGGCCCGTTCCGGTGCCGTCTCCCAGGGCGAGCCGCCCGTCAGGCCGATCGAGTTCGTCCTGGACGACGGGCTGCGGGCGGCCGTGCGCGGCGCGGGCGAGGCGTTCGCGGCGTACGGCGCGGCCACCGCGACCGCGACGGTGTCGTTCGACGACTTCGGCGGCGACCGCGCCAAGAGCCTGGGCGTCTCGCCGGACGCGTTCGTGCAGATGGCGTACCAGCTCGCCCACAAGCGGGCGAAGGGGTTCACCGGCGCCACGTACGAGTCGATCGCGACGCGGCACTTCCGGCACGGCCGTACCGAGGCGATGCGGGTGGTCACGCCCGAGGTGCCGCGCTTCGTCGCGGCGATGGACGATCCCGCGGCCGGCCCGGAGGAGCGCCGGGCGGCGTTCCGGGCCGCGGCCGAGGCGCACGTGCGGCGGGCGAAGGAGTGCCAGGCCGGGCAGGCGCCCGAGCAGCACCTGTGGGAGCTCCAGCTGATCCAGAAGCGGCGCGGCGCGGAACTCGGCGTCGCGGAGGAGCCGCCGCTGTTCGCGTCGCCGGGCTGGCTGGTGATGCGGGACGACTACCTCAGCACCAGCTCCGCGCCGTCCACGAGCATCCGCTACTTCGGCTTCGGGTCGACGAGCGAGCACTGCATCGGCGTCGCGTACGTCCTGCTGCCGGACCGCTTCAACGTCTACCTGAGCACGCCGCAGCCGGTCGCGGACGCGATGCACGCGTTCGCCGGCCGGCTGCGGGAGGCGGTCGCGGAGCTCCAGGAGCTGCTCGCGCCGGAGTGATCCGGCACGCCGTCAGCGGGTGAGGGCGGGCTCGATCCAGTCGGCGGAGCGTTCGAGGAGGAGCCGGCCCGCGCCGAGGATGCTGGCGTCGGGGCCGGCCCGGGACGTGGCGATCTCCAGGTTGCGGGTGGCCAGCGGCAGGCAGCGCTCGTAGATGACGCCGCGGATCGTGGCGACGAGCGGCTCGGCGCCCGACAGGCTGCCGCCGATGACGAGCGCGTCGGGGTTGAAGAAGTTCACCAGCGCGGTGAGCACCTCGCCGATGAGGCGGCCCGCGGTGCGCACCGCGCTGGTGGCCTGCGGGACGCCGTCGGTCACCAGGTCGACGATCTGCGCGGGCTGCTCGACCGCGATGCCCTGCGCGCGCAGCCCCGCCGCGAGCGCGGCGCCGCTCGCGTGCGCCTCCAGGCAGTCGGGGTGGCCGCACGAGCAGTCGGCGCTCGCCTCCGGCAGGATCCGGACGTGGCTGATGTCGCCGGCGGCGCCGCGGCCGCGGTGCAGCCGGCCGGCGACGATGACGCCGCAGCCGATGCCGCTGCCCAGCTTGATGACCATGAGGTTGTCGAGGCCGGGCCAGGAGTGGCGGTGCTCGCCGACGGCCATCAGGTTGGCGTCGTTCTCGACCAGCGCCGGGAGGCCGGCGTGCTCGGCGACGAAGTCGCGGACGGGGAAGTCGTTCCAGCCCGGCATGCGGGACGGTGACACGACCTGCCCGGTGTGCGGGTCGACGGGCCCGGGGAGTCCGACGCCGATGCCGCGTACCGGGACGTTCCCCATGCCGTGCGCGCGCGCCAGGTCGCGGAGGCTGCCGACGACCGCGGTGAGGGTCCGCTCGGGGCCGACGGCGATGTCGCACGCGAGGTCGGCCAGGGCGAGCGGGGACCCGGCGAGGTCGACGACGGCGAGCCGGGCGTGGTGCGCGCCGAGGTCGGCGACCAGGAAGACGCCGGCCTCGGGGGCCAGCCGCAGCCGCCGCGGGCGCCGCCCGCCGCGCGAGGCGCCGGCCCCTTCCTCGGTGAACAGCCCGGCGTCGATGAGCTGCTCGACGCGCAGCGAGACGCTGGAGGCGGCCAGCCCGGAGAGCCGGGCGAGCTCGGCCCTGGACTCGGCCTGGCCGGTCGCCACGAGCCGGACGAGCGCGGCCGGTCCGTCGTCTCTGTTGTTGCGCACCCCAGATGTCTAGCACGCCCCACTTTCTTCATCAACACGTTGACTTGTTGCGATGTCGACCCTTATCGTCCTGCTCTACTTCGATTTCGAAGGAAGTTCGAGCAGGGATGGACGAATGATCGAAGTGCGCGGCCTGCACAAGCGGTTCGGCGACCACACCGCGCTGCGCGACGTTGATCTGGACGTCGCGAAGGGCGAGGTGGTCGTGGTCATCGGCCCCTCCGGATCGGGCAAGTCCACGCTCTGCCGGTGCCTCAACCGGCTGGAGTCCCCGGACGCCGGAACGATCCGCGTGGACGGCGAGCCGCTGCCCGCCGAGGGCCGGGCGCTCGCCCGGCTGCGCGCCGACGTGGGCATGGTGTTCCAGTCGTTCAACCTGTTCCAGCACAAGACCGTCCTGGAGAACCTCACGCTCGCGCCGACGCGGGTGCGCGGCCTCTCCCGTGCCGAGGCCGAGAAGCGCGCCCGCGAGCTGCTCGACCGCGTCGGCATCGGCGAGCAGGCCGGCAAGCTCCCCGCGCAGCTGTCGGGCGGGCAGCAGCAGCGCGCGGCCATCGCCCGCGCGCTGGCCATGCGGCCGAAGGCGATGCTGTTCGACGAGCCGACCTCCGCGCTCGACCCCGAGATGGTCGGCGAGGTGCTGGAGGTCATGACCGGGCTGGCCCGCGACGGCATGACGATGGTGGTCGTCACCCACGAGATGGGCTTCGCCCGCAAGGTGGCCGACCGCGTCGTGTTCATGGCCGACGGCGAGATCGTCGAGAGCGGCGGGCCGGCGGCCTTCTTCGACTCACCCGCGAGCGACCGGGCCCGGGACTTCCTGGCCAAGGTCCTCAGCCACTAGCCGGCCGGCCGCCGCGGGGACGCGGCGGCGGGCCGCGGCAGGCGTACCCGGCAGGTGACCGCGGTGCGCGACTTCGAGAAAGGTTGATGATCATGGTGCGTACCTCCGCGAGGACGCGTCGGACGGCGGCGACCGCGATCGCGGCGCTGTCGCTGGCGGGCCTCGCCGCCTGCTCCGGCGGCGGCGACGCCGCGGTGCCCGGCGCGGACAAGGGCAAGCAGGACGACCTGCTCGCCGCGGCACCGGTCGCGTCGAGCCTGCCGGCCGGCTCGACCATGGAGAAGATCAAGCAGCGCGGCCAGCTGGTCGTGGGCGGCTCGCTGGACGCCCCGCTGCTGTCGCAGCAGAACCCCGCCACCAAGCAGGTCGAGGGGCTGGACGCCGACTTCGGCCGGCTGCTGGCCAAGTACATCATCGGCAAGCCGAACGTGAAGATCGTCAACTCGGCGTCGGAGACCCGCGAGGCGCTGCTGTCCAACGGCACCGTGGACGTGGTGCTGCAGACGTACAGCATCAACCCCGAGCGCGCGAAGCAGGTCGCGTTCGCCGGGCCGTACTACACGTCCGGGCTGGTCATCGCCACCAAGAAGGAGGAGACCGGGATCAAGGTCCCGGCCGACCTCAAGGGCAAGACGGTCATCGCGGGCGCCAACACGCCGGCCATCCCCGCCATCAAGAAGGCCGCCCCGGACGCGAAGATCATCACGTTCGGCAGCGACCCCGAGTGCGTGCAGGCGCTCAAGCAGGGCCGCGGGCAGGCGTACGTGCAGGACGAGGCCGTGCTGCTGGCCACCGCCAAGCAGGACCCGTCCGTCCGCATCCAGGGCCGGCCGTTCACCAGCGACCCGTACGGCATCGGGCTCAAGCACGGCGACGCGCAGATGAAGCAGTTCGTGAACGACTGGCTCAAGCAGATCCAGGCGTCCGGCCTCTGGGCCAAGGTCTGGAAGAACTCGATCGGCACGGTCGCGGAGGGCGCGGCACCTCAGCCGCCCGCGATCGGCTCCGCGCCGGGCTCGGAGTGAGCGGGACCGCGGTGACGGGAGCGGCCCGGCCCGGGCGAAGGGCGGGCCGGGCTCCGTCATGAACGTCATCACCGACCATCTCGCGGAGTTCGGCGCCGGCCTGCGGCTGACCGTCGTGCTCACGCTGCTCTCCCTCGCGGGCGCGCTCGCGGCCGGCGTGATCGTCGCCGCGATGCGCGTGAGCCCGGTACGGGTGCTGCGCGCGGCGGGCATGGCCTACGTCGAGGTGCTGCAGAACATCCCGCTGCTGGTCTGGCTCGTGCTCGCCGTCTTCGGCCTGCCCGAGATCGGGGTCATGGCCGGGCTGTTCACCACCGCGGTCGTCGTGATCGCCCTGTACCAGGGGGCGTACATGGCCGAGGCGATCCGGTCGGGGATCAACGCGGTGCCGGCCGGGCAGGGCGAGGCGGCCCGGGCGCTCGGGCTGACGTTCACGCAGTCGCTGCGGCTGGTGATCCTGCCGCAGGCGCTGCGGACGGTCGTCCAGCCGCTCGGCAACATCGCGATCATGACGCTGATGAACACCGCGCTGGCGGCGGCGGTCGGGCTGGTCGAGCTGACCGCCGCCGCCAACCGGGTGAACCTCGCCGAGGCGCAGCCGATCTGGATCTTCGTCAGCGCGGGCCTCGCCTACATGGCGCTGTCGGCGGTCTTCGGCCTGGTGACGGGCACGCTCGAACGGAAGCTGGCGATCCTGCGGTGATGACCGGAAGCAAGCAGACCACCGGACGGAAGCGGCCGGGCTCGGCGCGGCTGCTGTTCGACGAGCCGGGCCCGCGGGCGCGCGCCCGCATCCGCGCCGCGACCGTGCTCACCGTGCTGGCCGGGCTCGCGCTGGCGGCGCTGGCGCTGAAGCAGTTCGGCGACAACGGGCAGCTCGCCGCCGACCGGTGGCGCCCGTACGGCACCTGGCCGATGTGGCGCTACCTGCTGGAGGGGCTGCGCTCGACCGCGCTGGCCGCGGTGGTGTCGATCGCGCTGTCGATGGCGGCGGGCGTGCTGCTCGCGCTCGGCCGGCTGTCGCCCGCGCGGTGGCTGCGCCTGCCGTGCGCCGCGTACGTGGAGGTCGTCCGGACGATCCCGGCGCTGCTGCTGGTGTACGTGGTGCTGTTCGCGCTCCCCCGGTACGGCCTGGACCTGCCGCTGTTCTGGAAGCTGGTCGTCCCGCTGTCGGTGTCGAACGCGGCCGCGTTCGCGGAGATCTTCCGGGCCGGGATCGCGTCGGTGGAGCGCGGCCAGCTGGAGGCGGGCCTGGCGGTCGGCCTCACCCGCGGCCGCGCGATGCGGCTGATCGTGCTGCCGCAGGCGGCGCGGCGGGTGCTGCCGTCGCTGGTCAGCCAGTCCGCCGGGCTGCTGAAGGACACCTCGCTCGGCTACGTCGTCAGCTACGCCGAGCTTCTCTACAGCGGCAAGGTGCTGGCGAACTACAACCACCTGCTCATCCAGACGTACCTGGTGGTCGCGCTGATCTACCTGGTCGTCAACGCGACGCTCGCCAAGGTCGCGCGGACGCTGGAGCAGCGGACCATGGAGGGACGAGATGTACGACGTGCTGGCGGAGGTCGTCCGCAACGGCTTCGCCGAGAGCGTTCACTACGGCAGCGTGGCGGGGCTGGCGCCTGACGGAACGCTCGCGTACGCGCGCGGCGACGTGCGCGGGACCGTGCTGCCGCGGTCGACGACCAAGCCGTTCCAGGCGCTGGCGTGCCTGGCGGCGGGCGCGCCGCTGGCCGGCGAGCGGCTGGCGATCGCGGCGGGCAGCCACACCGGCGAGGACTTCCACGTCGCGGCCGTCGAGGCGATCCTGGCCGCCGCCGGCCTGGACGCCGGCGCGCTGCGCTGCCCGCCGTCCTGGCCGGAGGACGAGCCGTCCAAGGCCGCGCTGATCCGGGCCGGGAAGGGCGAGACGCGCGAGCACATGAACTGCTCGGGCAAGCACGCCGCCATGCTCGCCGCCTGCGCCGCCAACGGGTGGCCGCCGGAGACGTACCTCGACCCCGGGCACCCCGTGCAGCAGGGCGTCCGCGCGGCTCTGGCGGACGGCTCGGGCGAGACGCCGGCGCCGGTGGCGGTGGACGGGTGCGGCGCGCCGCTGTTCGGGCTCACGCTCGTGGGGCTGGCGCGGGCCGTGCGGTCGCTCGCACTCGCCGCCGGCGGGCCGTCCCGCGCGGTCGCCGACGCCATGCGCACCCACCCCGAGTACGTCGGCGGCACCGGGCACGCCAACACCGAACTGATGCGGGCGCTGCCCGGCTCCGTGGTGAAGGGCGGCGCCGAGGGCGTGCTCGTCGCCGCCACCGCCGCGGGCCACGCCGTCGCGGTGAAGGTCATCGACGGCAGTCCCCGCGCCACCACCGCCATCGCGCTGCGCGCGCTCGCCGCGCTCGGCGCCGACACCACCGCCGCGGCGAAGCTGGGGGCCGTCCCGGTCCTGGGCGGCGGCCGCCCGGTGGGCGAGATCCGCATCATCGAAGGGAAGTAAGAAGTCAGTGAGCCTCACCTACGAGATCTGCATCGACAGCGTCGCCGGCGCCATCGCCGCCGAACGGGCCGGCGCCCACCGCGTGGAGCTGTGCGCCGCGCTGTTCGACGGAGGGCTCACCCCCAGCCTGGGCACGGTCCGGGCGGCGCTGGCGGCGGTGTCGTCGATCCGGGTGCACGTCATCATCCGCCCGCGCGGCGGCGACTTCATCTTCGACGAGCACGAGATCGCCGCGATGGAGCACGACACCGCGCTGGCCCGGGAGGCCGGCGCGCACGGCGTCGTCATCGGCGCCCTCACCCCGGACGGCGAGATCGACCGGCCCGTCACCGAGCGCCTGATCGCCGCGGCGGGCGGCCTGCCGGTGACGTTCCACCGCGCGTTCGACATGGCCGCCGACCCGTACGCCGCCCTGGAGACGCTGATCGAGCTGGGCGTCGACCGGGTGCTCACCTCCGGGCAGGACGTGAGCGTGCTGGAGGGCGCGCCGCTGATCGCCGAACTGGTGCGGCGCGCGGGCGACCGCATCGTGGTGATGCCGGGCGGCGGCATCACCGCGCGGAACGCCGCGCGGGTGGTCGCGGCCACCGGCGCCCGCGAGATCCACTTCGCCGCGCTGAGCGAGGAGGCCAGCCCGGCGGTGCACCGCAACCCGTACCCGTTCATGGGCGGCGAGCTGCGCCGCCCCGAGTACCAGCGGCTGGTCACCACCTCCGGCGGCATCTCCTCGGTGATCGCCGCCGCGGGCCGGTAGCGCGGCGTTCAGGCGGGCGAGGCGGCGACCTCGACGCGGTCGGACGCGCCGCCGGACAGGAACGCCGCCAGCGCCCGCCCCTCCTCGGCGACGGCGGCGCGGTCGGCTCGCGAGAAGGGGCGCAGCGGGGCGACGGTCACGATGCCGTCCTTGTCGTTCCACGTGGCGGCGACCCGGCCGTCGACCAGGACGGCCCGCTCGCCGGCGACCGACAGGCCGCGGTGCTCGTCGTCGATGATCCGGCGGCGGTCGTGGTAGCCGAGGATCGCGTTGTCGAACGCGGGCAGGAAGCGCACCGGGGCGGGCGTGTCGGGGTCGGGGCGCGGCGCGCCGGGCAGGTCGAGCAGCTCGCGGCCGCGCTCGTCGCGGAAGGAGACCAGCTCGTCCCGGATCGCGGCCACCGCGCCCGGCAGCCCGGCGACCCCGGACCAGGCGCGCACGTCGGCGGTGGCGGCGGGGCCGTACGCGGCCAGGTAGCGCCGCACGAGCCGCCGCCCCACGGGGTCGGTGCCGTCCGGGGCCGGCGGGTCGACCTCGCGCCCCAGCCAGTCGGCCACCGGGACGTTCCGCGCTCCCCCGGTCGCGCGCCACACCCCGCGCGGCGGCACCTGCACCATCGGGACCAGGGCCCCGACCACCAGCTCGCCGAGCACCCGCGGCCGCACCTCCGGGAACCGCCCGGCGAGCGCCCGGCCGAGCTCGGGCATCGTGCGGGACTCGCCGTCGGCCATCACCTCCCGCCCGGCCGCCGCGAGCTCGGCCGTGTCCACCCCGGCCAGCTCCGCGCGGTAGACGCCGAGGACCCGCTGGAGCAGCATGGCGTCGTGGCGGGCCCGCCAGGCCAGGGTGTCCCCCGCGGTCATGAGGTGGATGGTGCGGCGCATCAGGTGGGTCCGCACCACCTCCCTCCGCACGAGGAGGTCCGACAGCACCGCGGGGTCGAACGCGCGCAGCCGGGACCAGAGCCCGAAGTAGGGCTCCTGCGGCTCCTGCGCCTGGAGACCGCACAGGTGCGCGACGGCGTCCAGGACCGGGAGGTCGGCCCGTTCGAGCAGCATCTGCCGTGCGAGGGTCGCGCGGTTCAGCGCCCGGGTGGTCAGAACGGTCATCAGCGTCCTCCGGTCCGTCGTCTTGCCCCACGGACAATCTCTCAGGAGAAGCGGTCAGGACGTGTCCTCTACTCGGGCCAGTATGGGCACCATGCCGAAGACATCCGCCCGACTGCTGGCGCTGCTCTCGCTCCTCCAGGCGCGCCGGGACTGGCCCGGGGCGCTGCTCGCCGAACGGCTGGGGGTCAGCCCGCGCACCGTGCGCCGCGACGTCGACCGGCTGCGCGAGCTCGGCTATCCGATCGCGGCGTTCAAGGGGCCCGACGGCGGGTACCGGCTCGACGCCGGGACGGAGCTGCCGCCGCTGCTGTTCGACGACGAGCAGGCCGTCGCCCTCGCCGTCGCGCTCCAGCTCGCCACCACCTCCGGGGCCGGCATCGAGGAGGCCGCGGCGCGCGCGCTGAACACCGTCCGGCAGGTCATGCCCGCCCGGCTGCGCCGCCGGATCGACACGTTCCAGGTCACCGCCGTCGAGCGGCCCGCGGCCCGGGCGAACCCGCGGGTCGACGGCGCCGTGCTCATGGCGATCAGCGCCGCCGTGCACGCCCGCGAGGTGCTGCGCTTCGACTACCCGCCCGCGTCCCCGCCGGAGGCCGGGGACGGCGGGGGCGGCGGGGACGGCGGCGTTCCGGTGCCGCCGCGCCGGGTGGAGCCGCACCACCTCGTCACCTGGAGCGGGCGCTGGTACCTCGTCGCCTGGGACCTCGACCGCGCGGACTGGCGCACCTTCCGCGCCGACCGGATCACCCCGCGCTCCCCCACCGGCCCCCGCTTCACCCCGCGCGAGCTGCCCGGGGGCGATGTCGCGGCGTTCGTGTCCGGCCGGTTCATGGGCGCCGGCGGCGCCGGCGGCTGGCCCTGCCGCGGCGAGGTGATCCTCGCCCTGCCCGCCGCCGCCGTCTCCCGCCACACCCGCGACGGGCTCGTCGAGGAGCTCGGCCCGGACCGCTGCCGGCTGGTCCTCGGCTCGTGGTCCTGGCCCGGCCTGGCCGCCGCCATCGGCCGCTTCGACGCCGACTTCGATGTCGTCGGCCCGCCCGAGCTGAGGGCCGCCGTCGCGGACCTGGCCCGGCGCTACACCGCCGCCGCGCCGGCCCGTCCACGAGGTTGACTCGTGGCGTGTCCGCCCGCGGCGGCCGCGCCGGAAGGGGGACACGCCACGAGTCGGCGCGGCGCTGCGGTCAGGCATCGCGGTTCACCTGGTCGCGGGACGCGCCCGCCGCCCGGGCGTAGCCCGTCACGATCGCTTCCAGGGTGGCGGTGTCGATCACGTCCTCGATGCGGGCGAAGCCGTCGGGCGCGCGGCGCTCGACCTCGTCGATGGCGTTCTCCGGCCCGCCCCTCGCGGTTGCGCAGCACCACCTCGCCGGTCGCCGGTCCCGCTCGTACGCCAGCAGCGCCGCGGCGGGATCGGCGTGCCGGGCCAGGTGGCGGCTGAGGCTGGTGGCGTCCAGGATGGCCTGGCCCGCGCCGTTCGACCCCATCGGGTACATCGGGTGGGCGGCGTCCCCCAGCAGGGTCACCCGGCCGCGCGTCCAGTACGGCAGCGGGTCGCGGTCGCACATCGGGAACTCGTAGCAATCCCGCGTGGGCCCGGACCGATGAGTCCCGGGGCCGGTCCCGGTCTACCCGGATGACCACCGAAGGCTCATCCGAGGGGAAAGGCGGACGCATGACCGATCGCGAACCGGCCGAGGCCGTGGACCTCGACATCTACGATTCGGGCCCGCTGCCGTGGAGCCGGGCCCACGAACGGCTGACGACGGAGCTGACCAGCCCCGAGACACCGGTGTTCCTGGGAACGGTCCGGCCGGACGGACGCCCGCACGCGGCCGGCGTCGGCGCCCTGTGGCTCGACGGCGACCTCTACCTGGCCAGCGGTCCCGCGACCCGCAAGTCCCGGAACCTGGCGGCCAACCCGGCGTGCACGCTGTCCATCCGGCTGACCGGCGTCGACCTCGTCCTGGAGGGCGAGGCCGTCCGCACCGCCGACCCGGACCTGCTGGAACGGGTGGCGGCGGGCTACCGGGACGGCGGCTGGCCGGCGCGGGTGGACGGCGACGCGCTCACCGCGCCGTACAGCGCGCAGAGCGCGGGCCCGCCGCCCTGGCACGTCTACCGCTTCACCTTCCACACCGCCTTCGGGGTGGGCACCGCGAAGCCGTTCGGCGCGTCGCGCTGGCGTTTCGAGCGCTGAGCCGCCGGCGCCGCGGCCGCGCGCCGCGATGCGACCCGGGCTCGGAGCGGGACGGTTCCGAGCCCGGGAGGCGGGTCAGTAGTCGGGGTTGTTGGTCACCGGGATCTCGATGCTGATCGGGTAGTCCGCGCCGGACAGGACGAGCAGCGCCGACAGCCGGAGGATCTCGTCGAACGCCCAGTAGGAGCTCTGCACGATCCCGGGCGCGTCCTCGAGTTCGAGCAGGCCCTCGCGGACGCGGACGAACGGCTCCCACGCGGTCTCGAAGATCGTGTCCCAGAGCGGGTACCGGCGGATGTTCAGCCAGCCCGCGATCTCGTCGCCGAGCACGTACCGGGTGAGCGCGCCGAGGATGGGCTTGGTGACGTACTTGAGCGGGCCGCCCGGGACGATCGTGGCCAGGTTGAGCAGCATGTCGGCCAGCTTGATGCCCTCGGGCGTCGGGGCCAGGATCGGGTCCAGGACCTGCTTGGCCTGCGAGTTCGCCTCGTCCCACGACTTGGGGATGTACTCGTCCTTGATCCCGAGCATGTGCGCGCACAGCTGCCAGGAGTGCAGGAACGCCTCGGACTCGGCGGCGGGGATCGGCACCTTCCACTTGACCAGGTTCTGCATGACGGTCGTGGGGAGGCTGTGCCAGGTGACCATCATGTCCGCCTGGCTGATCGGGACCGTCTCGTCGGCGACCTTGTTCCAGTACGGCGACTTCGGCAGCAGGTGGCGCACGCCCGCGTGCGCCAGCCGGGTCTTGACGCAGGTCACGATCATCTCGCCGTCGGGCTTGTAGGCGTTCGCCGTGCCGATGTCGTAGCCGAGCTTGGCGGTCTTGGTGATGCGGTCCCGCATGTCCGCACCGCCCTTGGAGTAGTAGACGGCGCGCGCCTCCCTGGGGATGACCGTGCTCATCATCCCGCTGGCGAACCCGTAGGTGACGCCGAGGTAGAGCCCGCGCTTCTCGTTGAAGTCGACCGCGGTGTCGAGCTTGGCCTGGTCGGCCCAGGACGGCAGCCGCCTGGCCCGTTCCATGAAGTCGCGCAGGTCGGCGGGGAGCCCGCTCGGCAGTGCCTGGCCGTTCTTGGTCCAGGTCCGCAGCTTCCTGTTCACGTCGGGGACGGCGCCCCGGTCGAGCAGCGAGGCGACCAGCTGGTCGGCCTCCGGGTCCCACACGCCGCGCGGGTCGGCCCCCGCCCCCGCGCCGGCGATCGAGCCTTCGGGCGACCACGTCCACAGCCGGGACGCCTGGGCGGGGGTGGCCGCGGTCAGCGCGCCGACGGCGCCCAACGCTCCACCCGTCATCAGCACGTTGCGCCTGCTGGGCTTGTCCATCTTCGTTCCTCCTCGGGGCCGAGATCGCCGTGCGATACGGTGAAACGCATCCTGCATCCGCGTATCATCGACGGCAGTCCAATGACAGCACACTGTGTCGGCCGCCACAAGACCTGATCTTGACGGCGGCCGCGGAAGGGTGCGGCAGAATGGATGGGGTCGTCCCAGGAGGAGAACGTGGAACCTGTGCTGTCCTTCCTCATGGCGACCTCGGGACACGAGTCGCTGCTGGAACGCGCGTACAGCGAGGCCGTCGGCCAGGCCGGCGAGAACGGCGAGGCGGGCGAGACCGACACCGCCCGCGCGCGCGTCCTCGACGCGGCGTACGAGCAGTTCTGCCGGATGGGCATCCAGCGGTCCACCATGGAGGACGTGGCCCGCCGGGCCGGGGTCTCGCGGATCACGGTCTACCGGCGGTTCGCGACCAAGGACGCGCTGGTCGAGCAGGTCGTCCGCCGCGAGTTCCGCCGCTACTTCGACCGGTTCCTCACCGACATACAGCGGGCCGAGACCGCCGCCGACCGGGTGGTGCTGGGCTTCGTCAGCTCGCTGCGCGCCATCCGCGGCAACCCGCTGATCGGCGGCCTGATCGACGCCGAGACCGACCTGCTCGTCTCCGCGATGATCAGCGACGGCGGCCACACCCTCGCCACCGTGCGGCGGTTCGTCGCGGGCCAGCTCCGCCAGGAGCAGCGCGCCGGCAACGTGGCGGACGGGCTGGACATCGACCACGTGGCCGAGATGATGGTCCGCGTCTCCGCGTCCTTCCTCGCCATCCCCAGCCACCTCGTCGATCTCGACGACGACGCGCAGCTCGCCGCCCTCGCCCGCCGCTTCCTCGTCCCCATGCTCGAACCGCCCGCCCCGCCCGGCTCCGCCGGCTAGGCCGTGCGGCGGCCGTAGGCGAGGCGGCGCAGGAGCGCCTCGGCGGGACCGCGGCGGCCGGCGCGCGCGGCCATGGCCGCGGCGAGCACCGTGGCCAGCCAGGTCAGCGCGGCCGCGGCGGCCATCGCGGCGGTCCCGAGATCGTCGCCGAGCCCGCCCGCGTACGGCGCGAACAGGGCCACGAACACCACCGACTGCGCCAGGTAGCACGACAGCGACCGCCGGCCGGTCGCCACCATCGCCCGCGCCACCGGCCCGCCCCGCCCCGCCCGCCCGGCGGCCGCCAGGCCGAACGCGGCGCCGGCGCCCAGCGCCGCGGCGAACCCGGTGAGGACGTGCAGGGCGGACGCCAGGTACGTCGCCGCGACCCCGGCGTTCCAGAGCCCGGCCGCGATGAGGCCCAGCGGGAGCCCGCCGGCCACCCCGGCGGGAAGGCCGACCAGGGCGGTGCGCCGCAGGAGGCGGCGGTGCCGGGCCGGGTCGTCCAGGACGCGGCGGCGCGCCGCCCAGACCCCCAGCAGCATCGGCGCGAAGGCCGACAGGGCCAGCAGGACGACGTCGAGCGGCCAGGCCGCGGCCCGCAGGACGAGCGCCTCCCAGGGGTCGCCGGTGAGCAGCGACGGGACGCTGCTGCGCACGTCCGTCCCGAACGGGGGCATGCCCACCAGCGCGGCCGGCGGTACGGCGGCGGCGAGGGCGGCGCCGGCCCAGGCGAGCAGGGACCGGTCCGGGGCCCGCAGCGTGAGCAGGAGCCCGAAGCCCAGGATGCCGTAGATGGCGAGGATGTCCCCGCCGAAGAGCAGGAGCAGGTGGGCCAGGCCGAACGCGGTCAGCCAGCCGAAGCGCCGCCGCTGCAGCCGGCGCACGGCCCGGAGGTCGTGCCCCGACGCGAGCTGCCGGCGCATCAGCTGCACGGCGCCGTACCCGAAAAGCAGGGCGAACAGGGGCAGCCACCTGGCGTCCACGAGCGTCACCAGGAGCAGGTCGGCGGCGCGGTCCGGCCAGGACCCGTCGAGCGGGCGGGAGCGGGCCCCGTACTCGGGGGCGTTCACGTAGTAGACGGAGTTCGCCAGGGCGATGCCGAGCAGGGCCGTTCCGCGGGCCAGGTCGGGGGCGAGCGAGCGTTCCTTCTCGGGGGTGGGCGCGTCCGCCGGTGTACGGCGCGGTGCGGTCTCGTTCATGGCGGCGAGTCTTCGCGGGACTCCCGCCGCGCCGTATCCGCTGAACGGGCCATCCGCGGTTCGACCGGTTGAATCGCGCGCCGCCGCGTCCCGCCGGGCCGGGCCCGGCCGCCGCCCCGGACAGGGCGCTGACCGGCGCGAACGGCGCGCGCCACCGCGCCGGCTAGCACGCGGTGCCGTGCGCGCGTGTCGTCCGGTCGATGGAATCCGCGCGCGGGCTCCCCGGCCGGAATCGGTGGATACTGCAAGCGTGGCCGGACGCGATCGACACCAGGAGGCCGCCGTGGACGTCCCCGCCGGGCGGAGCGGCTGGGACCGGTTCTGGCTGGCGTCCCCGTACGCCGCGGTGGCGGCGGCGTCCCTGCTCGTGCTGGCGGAGCGGCCCGCGCCCTCGCCGGACCTCCTGCTCACGCTCGGGCCCGCGGCGCTGGCCGCGCTGTGGCACTGGTGGATGGTCACGGCGCATCCGCGCTGGCCGGAACGGGCCGCGGCGCCGATGGCGGCGTACTTCGCGGTGCTGCTCGGCCTGGCCTGGTGGCTGTTCCTGCGCGAGCCCGTGTACGTCCTCCTGGTGGCCGCCTGCTACCCGACCGCGTTCGTGACCCTTCCGGGGCGGCTCGCGTACGCGGGCGTGGCGGCCACCAGCGCGGCGACCGTCACCGACTGGGATTGGTCGCCGGGGATGCTGGCCACGCTCTGCGGAACCACCGTGCTGATCGGCGCCGTGGGCGGAGCGCTGCGGGCGGTGGAGTCCGAGGCCCTGCGCCGCCGCGTCGCGTACGAGGAGCTCACCGCCGCGCACGCGCGCCTCGCCGAGATGGCGCGGCACAACGCGGGGCTCCAGGACGAGCTGCTGGAGCGCGCCAGAGCGGCGGGCGTCCTGACCGAACGCACCCGCATGGCGCGGGAGCTGCACGACACGCTCGCCCAGGGGCTGGCGGGGATCCTCACCCATCTGGAGGCCGCCCGCGGGCACATTCCGGCGGACGGCCCGGCGCGCGGCCATGTCGACGTCGCGCGGGAGACGGCGCGCGAGAACCTGGCCGAGGCCCGCCGCTGGATGCTGGCGATGCGGCCGTCCCCGCTCGACGCGGGGACGCTGCCCGAGGCGATCGAGGCCGTGGTCGGGCGCTGGCGGGCGCGCGAGGGCGCGGACGCCGCCGTGACCGTCACCGGCACGCCCGTGCGGCTGCGGCCGGAGGCCGAGGAGGCGCTGCTGCGCGCGGCCCAGGAGGCGCTGGCGAACGCGGCCCGGCACGCGCGGGCCCGGCACGTCCGCGTCACGCTGTCGTTCATGGACGACGTGGTCGCGCTCGACGTGCACGACGACGGCGTCGGCTTCGACCCGGACGCGGCGGCCGCAGGCCCGGCCGGCGGCGGGCTCGGCCTGTCGGCGATGCGGCACCGGATCGCGCGGTTCGCCGGAACGCTGAGCATCGAGTCGGCGCCGGGCCGCGGAACGGCGGTGAGCGTGACCGTCCCGGCGGTGCGCCCGGATGAGCAAGAAGGGGACGCGCGGCAAGGGGACGGGCAGCAAGGGGACGCGGAGCAAGGGGACGCGGAGGAACGGGAATGCGTGTGAACGACGGCTCGGGCGGCGCCGAAGTGGTCCGGGTGGTCGTCGTCGACGACCACCCGGTGGTCCGCGCCGGGCTGCTGGGCATGCTCGGCGGGCAGCCGGGCTTCGAGGTGGTGGCGGAGGCCGCCGACGGCGCGGAGGCGCTGGCCGCGGTGGCCCGGACGCGGCCGGACGTCGTCCTGAGCGACCTGCGGATGCCGGGCGTGGACGGGGTGGAACTGATCCGGCGGCTGGCGTCGGCGGCGCCGGGGACGCGGGTGCTGGTGCTGACCACCTACGACGGCGACGCCGACGTCCTGCCCGCGATCGACGCGGGCGCGGTGGGCTACCTGCTGAAGGACTCGCCGCGCGAGGAGCTGTTCCGCGGGCTCCGCGCCGCCGCGCGCGGCGAGAGCGTGCTGGCCCCCTCGGCGGCGGCGCGGCTCATCGAGCGCGTCCGCGCGCCCGCCCGGCCGCCGAGGGGACCGCTGAGCGAGCGCGAGATCGAGGTGCTGGCGCTGGTCGGCGGCGGCGCGAGCAACCGCGAGGTGGCCGCCGCGCTGTTCCTCAGCGAGGCCACCGTGAAGACCCACCTGGTACGGATCTTCGCCAAGCTGGGGGTGTCCGACCGTACGGCCGCCGCGGTCACCGCCCACGAGCGCGGCCTGCTGCCCTGACGCTCCGGCGCCCGTCCGGATCCGGCCCTGCTCAGTCGCCGGTCTCGGTGCCCAGGAGGGGCTCGTCGGCGGCGCGGAGCTCCTGGTTGGGGAGGCCGTCCGGGTAGTCGCGCCCGACCCGGTCGAGCGCCGCGAGGGCGATGCTCAGATGGCGGCGCTTGCTCGCCTCGTAGAAGGGCTGGGCGCCGCCGGCGAGCTTGGGCTCGGCGTGCAGGGGCTTGTCGGAGACGCACAGCAGCGTCGCGTTGGGGATGCGGTAGCGGAACCCGTTGGCCGCGATCGTCGCCGACTCCATGTCGACGGCGATGCTGCGGGCGCTCTTCATCATGGCCAGCGTGCGGCCCTGGTTGAACTCCCAGTTGCGGTTGTCGGTGGTGTGGACGACGCCGAGGCGGTAGCGGGCGCCGGCGGCATCGAGGCTGTCGAGCAGGATGGCGTTGAGCCGGTGGTTGGGGATGACCGGGATGTCGAGCGGCAGCACCTCGTCCAGGACGTGGTCGGCGCGCTGGTACGCGGTGGCGAGCACGAAGTCGCCCAGCGCCTGGTGATTGCGCAGGCCGCCGCAGTGCCCGATCATGATCATGGTGTCCGGGCGCAGCACCGCCAGGTGGTCGGTGATGGTCTTGGCGTTGGACGGGCCGACGCCGATGTTGACCAGGCTCACGCCGCCGCCGTCCGGCGTCCGCTGGTGCCAGGCCGGCATCTGGACGCCCGGCCGGACCGGGCCCTCCGCGTCGGGGAAACGCTCCCGGAACGACTCGACGTGCATCGCGTAGTTGGTGAACAGCACGTGCCGCTGGAACGACTCGGCGGGCGTCCCGCAGTAGTGCGAGAGGCGGTCCAGCGAGAGCGCCATGCGTTCCGGGCCGAAGAGGAAGAGCTTCTTGCCGCGCAGGTCGACGCGGTCCTCGTCCAGGGCGGGGAAGAAGCCGGGGTCGTTGAAGTCGAGCGCGGGGCGGGACGCCCGTACCGTCACGGTCGCGCCGGCCCGCATCAGCGCCGACAGCTCGCGGCGCAGGTAGGGCCGGATCGCGCTCGGGCGCGCGAACTCGCCGGCGATCCGGGGATTGGCCGTCGACCACGGCCGCTCCACGTCGACCGCCGGGTACCAGCCCTCCGCGTCCACCGAGTCGAGCTCGTCGAGCAGCTCCTCGACGGCGGCGTCGACGCCCGCGGCCGGGCCCGCGCCCACCGGCTCCGTTCCGCCCCGTCCCACCTGGCCCACCTCGCACGTCCGCCCCTGTGCCGTCCATGGCCACCCTAGAACAGCGGCCGGCGAGGCCGCGGGCGCGCTCCCCGGTGAGGGCCGCACCGCCGTCCGCGTCGTCGGCCGCCCGCCGTCATGAGCCGATCGCCGGGCGTTCGGGGGTCGCACTCTCTAAAGTTCCGGACATGGACCCTCAGATGCCCTCAGCCTCCCCCTTTCCCGCCGGACGGCTCGACGCGGTGGCGACCGACGAGCTGCTCACCCGCGAGTTCGACAACGACCCGGCGCCGGTGTACGAGCGGCTGCGCGGCAAGTACGGCAGCGTCGCCCCGATCCTGCTGATGGGGGTACCGGTCTGGATGGCGCTCGGCTACGACGAGGTCCTGTCCGTGCTGCGCAACCACAACGGGCTGTGGAGCAAGCGGATGAGCGACTGGCGCGCCTACGTCCACGGGGAGATCCCCGCGGACTGGCCGCTGCTGACCGTTCACCTGAACCCCGGCGTGCCGTTCCACGAGGGCCGCAGCCACGCCGAGCTGCGGGAGGCGTGGGCGGCGGGGCTGAAGCCGTTCCAGGACCGCACGCAGCCGCAGGCCCGCCGGCTGGAGAACGAGATCCGCGGGCACGCCGACGAGCTGCTCGCGCTGCTGGCCGAGGGCGGGCCGACCGGGTTCGCCGACCTGGCGGCCCAGTACGCGCGGCCGCTGACACTGGTGGCGTGCAACCGGCTGATCGGCATCGACGCGACCACCGACGAGGCGCTGATCGACACCTGGCGGGTGGTCGACGCCGGGCCCGACGCGGCCGGGGCGATGAGCCGGCTGACCACCGCGATCGGCCAGGTCGTCGAGGCCCGGGCCGGGCGGCCCGGGGACGACGTGCCCTCGGGGATGCTGGCCGCCGCCCCCGGCCTCGGCACCGAACAGGTCGCCATCGAAGTGGTCAACCTGATCAGCACCCTCGGCGACTTCACCAGCCTGCTGATCTGCAACACGATCGTCGAGGTCGTCAACGGTGACGCCGGTGTCCGGGCCAGCCTGGCCGGCGGCATGCTGCACGAGGCCGTCAACCGGGCCGCGATGGCCAAGCCGCCCAACACCAACCTGACGCTGCGCTTCGCCACGACCGGCGCCAGGCTCGGCGGCGTGGCGATCGCCCCCGGAGACCCGGTCATGCCGTCGGTGGCCGCCGCGCACGCCGACCCGGGCTTCGCCGGCGCGCTGGACCCGCACTCGGTGCACAGCTCCCGCGCCCACCTCGCGTGGGGCGCCGGCCCGCACCGCTGCCCCGGCGACGAGCTCGCCACCACGATCACGACGATCGCCGTGGAGCGCCTCTTCGAGCGGATGGCGGAGTTGGAGCTGGGCCTGCCCGCCGACCATCTCCCGTGGCGCTCGTCCGCGCTGATGCGGGGACTGAGCGCGCTGCCGGTGCGGTACCGCTTCCACCAGGGTCCCGCTCGGGCGGAGCGGGCGGCGCCCCGTGCGGGGGCGGACGGGCCGGCGGAGACCGGGGCCGGTGCGGGCGCGCGGTCCCAGTCCCCGCTGGCCCGCCTCGTCCGCACCCTGCTCAGGCAGCGCTCCTGACGGGCCGGACGGTCACAGGGAGCCGCCGGCGTCGATGACGTGGGTGGCGCCGGTGACGTACGCGGCGTCGTCGGAGACCAAATGCAGGACGGCGTTGGAGATGTCCTCCGATTCGAGCGCGGCGACGGGGAGGCGGTTCAGGGCGCGGGCCGCCTCCTCGAAGTCCGCGCGCGTCGGGTCGTCCAGGTCGGGGCGGAACAGCCGGTACGTGGCGTCGTTCAGGATCATCTCGGTCGCGACGGTCGTCGGGTGGACGGTGTTGACCCGGATCCGGTGCGGGGCCAGTTCCTTGGCCATGACCTTCATGAGCATGACCAGCCCGGCCTTGGCGGCCGAGTAGTGCGCGGTGTTCTCGTTGGCGTAGATCGCCGCGAGCGAGCTGGTGATGACGACGGCGCCGCCGCGGCCGCCGGCGACGATGTGCGGGACCGACGCCTTGAGCGACTTCCACACCCCGGTCAGATTGATGTCGATCATGTCCTGCCAGGTCTCGTCGCTCATCTCCAGCGTCGGGGCCGGGGAGGAGATGCCGGCGTTCGCCAGGACGATGTCGAGCCGGCCGAACTCCGCGATCCCGGCCTCGACGGCGGCGGCCAGCGCCGCCGAGTCGCGGACGTCGGCGTCGCGGGCGACGATGCGGCGGCCGGTGGCCTGGACGAGCCGTACGGTCTCGGCCAGGTCGTCGGCCGTGGCGAGCGGGTAGGGGACGCTGTCGACCTTCGCCGTGGTGTCGACCGCGATGATGTCGGCGCCTTCGCTCGCGAGCCGTACCGCGTGGCTCCGGCCCTGGCCCCGCGCCGCTCCGGTGATGAACGCGACCTTGCCGTCCAGCTTGCCCATATCCGTCTCCCGTGCCCGTTCCGAGGGTTCCCCTCCGGAGGTTATGGCGCACGGTGACATAAGTCTAGGGCCCCGCGTACACCGGCGGGCGGGGACCGCGTGCGACCATCGGGGCATGCCGCCATCCCGCCAGCGCCGCCCGGGCGCCGACCGCGGCGGACGCCCCGCGCTGACCAGCGCGCACGCGCTCGCCGAGATCGCGCAGGGCCTGTTCCTCGACCGGGGCTTCGAGGAGACCTCGGTCGACGACATCGCCGCGGCCGCAGGGATCAGCCGCCGCACGTTCTTCCGGTACTTCTCCTCCAAGGCCGACGTGCTGTGGGTCGAGTCGCCGGCCGAGTTCGCCCGCTTCCGCGCGGAGCTCGCCGCCGCCCCGCCCGGCGAGCCGTACGACGCGGCGCTCCGCCGGGCGGCGCCGCGCGCCCTGCACCATCCGCCCGAGCACCGGACGTGGGCGCTGCACCGGGCGCAGCTGCTCCTCAGCGTCCCGGCGGTGCAGGAGAAGGCCGCCGCGCGGCACGCCGAATGGCGGCGCATCGCGGCCGACTTCGTGGCCGCGCGCCGCGGCACCGGCCCCGGCGACCTGGTGGCGATCGCCGCCGGGCACGCCGTGCTCGCCGCCACGCTCGCCGCGCACGAGTACTGGCTGGCCCACCCGGACGAGGACCTGCCGGACGTCCTGGACCGCCTGCTCGCGCTCCTGCTCCCCCGCCCGGAGTGACCGGGTCCGCCCGCGGCGTCCGGCTCAGCCGCACGCCCACCCCATCCTGACGGTGGGCGTTCCCTCCTTCCCGTCCCGCGCCGCGAACAGCGCAAGGAAGGGCGGCGCCGCCCTCGGCCAGGCGAGGCGAGGGCGGCGCCGGTCCACGATGCGGGGTCTCAGGGCTTCTTGAGCTGCTCCGGCGGGATGGCGTCCACGACCCGCTGGTCGGTGATCATCCAGGAGAGCAGCGGGGTGCCCGGCTTCTGGTCGGCGCCGTACCGCTCCATCGCCCCTTCCTTCGACGCCCTCGCGCGCGCCTTCGGGTCCGAGAAGCCCTCCGGGTTCGCGAGGTCCTTGCCGCCCTCGGGCTGGAACGAACGGTCGGGGTCGGCGACGGTGCGGGTACCGATGAAGCGGTACGTCCCGGGCTCGAACAGCAGCTCCACCCGGACGCCGCGCCAGGTCTGCCCGACCGCGACGTACTCTCCGGTCGTCTTGACGAGCTTCACGCCGGGGAGCGTCCCGACCGCCTTGAACATCGCCGCCTGCGAGGCGGGCGCCAGCCTGGCGCCGGAGACGATCTCATGGACGTGGCTGTAGGCCCGCACGTCGGGCGGCAGTGCGGTGCCCGGGGCCTTCTGGTAGAGGTAGGCGCGCATGGCCTTCGCGTCGATCGGCAGGTCTTCGCGGTAGCGCGGCTCGTTCTCGCAGTCGGCGGGCGCCTTGGCCGGAGCGGGCCGCGCCATGGCCTCGCAGACCCAGAAGCGCCGGCCCCCTTCGATCTTCAGGCCGATGCCCTTGCCGTTCGCCGAGTACCAGCTCCGCTCGCGGATCACGGTGGGCGTGTCGAAGCCCCGCGACTCGGCCGCCCGGTAGATGTACTGGTCCGGGCGCGGCTCGGCCTCCCGGGCCGCGGTCTCGGCGGCGCGGTCGAGGACCTGGGGCGCGCTCATCGGAACGACCCGGGTCGTCCCGCCGCCCGGGGCGGCGTCCTCGCCGCCGCCCGGCACGACCACCAGGGCCGCGGCGGCGCCGCCCGCGAGGACCGCCGCGCCGAGGCCGCCGAACATCAGCCGGCGTCCCGGGGCGCGGCGCCGGGCGGACATCTCGGTCAGCAGCGCGGTGCGCCGGGCGGCATGGCGGCCGGCGGGCATGTCCTGCCGTTCCGGCGGCATGGGGGGCGTCCGGTCGATCATGATGCCTCCTCCGTGTAGAGCGTCGTGGGCCGGTCGCCCTTCCTGTGTCCGTCCACCCGGACCGGTTCCATGTCCTGCTTGAGCCGTTCGCGGGCCCTGGCCAGCCGCGACCGCACGGTCCCGACCGGGACGCCGAGCGCCGCGGCGGCCTCCGCGTACCCGAGGCCCTCCCAGACGCAGAGCGCGAGGACCTCCTGGTCCTTGCGGGCCAGCTTCCGGATCGACGCGAGCACGGCGCGCATCTCGTGCTCGGCGTCGAGGCGGGCCGCGGCGGCCGCGGCGTCGTTGACGGCGGCCGGCAGCGCCCGCACCCGGTCCAGGGCGGCGCGGTGCCGGCGCAGGCTGCGGCGGTGGTTGTGGAGGACGTTGGTGGCGACCCCGTAGAGCCAGGGCAGCAGGGAGTCCGCGCTGAGCCGCACGTGCGCCCGCCGGCGCCAGGTCTCCATGAAGACCACGGAGGTGAGGTCCTCGGCCGCCGACCAGTCCGCCGTTCGGCGGAAGCAGTAGTTGTAGACGGTGCGCGAGTGCCGGTCGAAGAGCTCGCCGAACGCGCGCTCGTCGCCGTTCCGGGCACGGCCCCACAACTCCGCGTCCGCGGGGGGTTCGTTGGTCATGGCCTGCTTGTGTCCGGTGCGCCCGTTCGGTTCCCCTCATTCTGATCCTTTTCCGCGCGGAAAGGGGCGTGCCGCCCGCGACGAGCGTCGCGGGCGGCACGTGCGGTGGCGGCGTTACGGTGTGCGCCGGGTCAGCGCCGCGGTTCGGCGTCGGTCCACTCGGTGACCTGGTACACCTCGTACCCGGCCAGCTCGCCCGGGCGGTGGAACCGGTCGGGCATGTCCGCGGCCTCCAGCCTGCGCGGCCTGCCGTCGTCCCCGGGCGGCAGCCTCCGGCTGCCCTTGGGCGGCGTGGCCACCAGGTCCCGGACGGCCAGCAGCGTCCCGGCGGCCGGGTCGACGATCAGCTGCCGGCGGTACG
This sequence comes from Actinomadura sp. 21ATH, assembly GCF_041951345.1. Lineage (NCBI taxonomy): Bacteria > Bacillati > Actinomycetota > Actinomycetes > Streptosporangiales > Thermomonosporaceae > Actinomadura > Actinomadura sp. 21ATH. Next base: position 197,419 of record NZ_JBGNUR010000003.1, read on the forward strand.
TGCCGAGCTGCTTGGGCGCGGTGTAGAGCCCCAGCGGCACGGTCGTCTCCAGCGGCAGCGAGACCGCCGTGCCGCGCCGGCCGATCGGGTCGGTCGTCGCGCCCTCGGCCCTGACCCCGGGCTGGGCGGCGAGCATCCGCCACGCCGCCGCGCGCACCTTCGGCGGGGCGGGCGCCATGGACAGCAGCTTCTGCGTCACGTCGCTCAGCGCGCGGACGCGCTCCTGGCCGCGCAGCGCCCGGATCGGCTCGGGGTTCCTGTTCCGGGAGTACGCGTGCCAGTCGCCCTCCAGGTCCAGCAGCGACTCCTCCAGCGCCTCCGGGTCCGTGGGCAGCGCGGCGATCTGCGCCGCCGTGAGGCCGAAGTAGCGGTCGTCGGCCGGGTACCAGGCCGGCGTGCCCTGCTGGGTGGGCGACGCCATGTCCAGCAGCATCTGCGCGTCGCCGCCCTCCGAGTTCGGGATCTTCGCCCACTTGGGCGAGCCCGCCGCCCGCCACTTCCGCCGGTCCTCGGGGGTGAGGGGGATGTCGGAGTACTCGATGTGCGCCCAGATCGCCTTGCCGCCGCGCTCCGCCCAGCCCTCGCCGCCCTGCCGGGAGTCGACCTTGTAGTGGTTCGCCGCGCTGCCGCCGACCGCGTGGATCTCGCCGCTGATCCGCTTGACGTGCCAGTACTTCCCGGCCGGCGCCTTCTGCGCGTTGGCCGCGGCGACCAGCAGGACGTTGCCGCCCTGCGCCACGGTCGCCTCCTCCGGGGCGGCGTCCGGCTGCACGGAGACGACGGTGACGGCCCCCGCGGCCACGGCGGCGGTCGCCGCCAGGCTCACCAGCGGCATCCGGAACCCGCGGCGGCGTCCCAGCGGAGCGCGGCCGCCGCGCCGGGGCCGCACCTCCGCCCTGGCCCGCCAGTCGGTCCGCAACGCGATCCGGTCCGGGTGCTCCTCCTCCGCCAGGGCGGTCCGCATTCCGCGCAGTGCGTCCAGCTCATCCATCGTTCTTCTCCTCGGGAAGGTGCTTGCGAAGCTTCTTGCGGGCCCGGTGGATCTTGGCCTTGACGGTGCCGAGGGGGAGATCGAGGGTCGCCGCGATCTCCGCGTACGACATCTCCCCCCAGGCCAGCAGCAGGACGGCACTGCGCTCCTGCGCGCCGAGCGAGGCCAGCGCCCGGGCCAGCCGGGGACCGAGCGCCGCGGCGGCCGCCCGGTCGGCGGCCGGGCCGGCGAAGTCCTGCTCCGCGGGGTCCACGCCGGTCCGGGCGAACGCCCGGTACATGCGGGTCTCCTGCCGGTGGTGCCTGGCGATCTGGTTGCTCGCGATGCCCCACAACCACGCGCCGAACTCCGCGCGCCCGTCGAACCGCTCCCGCCGCTGGAACGCGGTCGCGAACGTGTCCGCGACCACGTCGTCGGCCAGTGCGGGACCGAGCCGCCGCCTGATGTACGCGTGGAGCCGCGGCGAGTGGCGGCGGAACAGCTCGCCGAACGCTTCCGGGTCCTCCAGGGAGGCGGCGACGATCCGCGGATCGTCCATCTCCTCCCCGACCCGGCTCACCATCGCCATGGGCGACTCTTCATGGCTGCGTCCTCCGTGTTCTGGGGGTGCTGACACCCTCCTCTATCCCGAAGGCGGCCCCCGGGTTGCGCCCGGCCGGCGAGCGGCACCCGGACGGCACGCGTACTAGCCGATCGGCTACCTTTAGCCCGGCTCCACCGACCTTGTCCCGGCCACGCTCACTCCCCGCACCCCCCGACGTCTGGAGAGTCATGACCGAGATCAGCCGCCGTTCCCTGCTCGCCGGCACCGCCGCGACCGGGGCCCTGTCCGTCCTGGGAGCGCCGCCGGCCCGGGCCGCCCGACGCGGATCCGTACCGGTGCGGCGCGAGGAGCACCGGCTGGTGATCATCGGCTCCGGCTTCGGGGGCGGTGTCGCGGCGCTGCGGTTCGCGCAGGCCGGAGTGCCCTCGCTCGTCCTCGAACGCGGCCTCTGGTGGCGCACCGGGCCGGACGCCGAGACGTTCCCGCACGCCACCAGTCCCGACCGGCGCGCGATGTGGATGGGGCTCGACCCGGAGCTGTTCGGCGTCCCGATGCCGGTCCACGACCCGTACACCGGGCTGCTGGAGCTGGTGAAGGGCGACGGGATGAACATCATGTGCGCCGCGGGCGTCGGCGGCGGCTCCCTCGTCTACCAGGGCATGACCCTCCAGCCCTCGGCGGACGTCTTCGAGGCGACCATGCCCGGCGGTCTCGACTACGCCCGGATGGACGGCGTGTACTACCCGCGCGTCGCCCGCATGCTCAGGCTCCGGACCGCGCCGGACGAGCTGATCGCCAGCAGGCCGTACCTGCCGTCCCGGATCTTCGCGCGCAACGTCGAGCGCGCCGGCTACGAGCTGTCGAAGATCCCGATGCCGATCGACTGGTCGTACGCGCTGCGCGAGCTCAAGGGCGAGATGAAGCCGTCGTACACCAACGGCGACTGCTCGCTCGGCGTGAACAACGGCGGCAAGCACTCGGTCGACGTCACCTACATCGCCGCCGCGCGGGCGACCGGCCTGGTGACGGTCGCGACCCAGCACAACGTCACCGACGTGGCGATGGCCCGCGACGGCCGCTGGCAGGTCTCCGTCGACCGCATCGCCACCGACGGCACCGTGCTGGAGAAGAAGGTCATCACCACGAAGGGGCTGGTCATGGCGGCCGGCGCCGCCGGCACCACCAGGCTGCTGATGCGCGCGGCGGCCAAGGACCAGATCCCGGACATGCCCGACGGGCTCGGTAGCAACTGGGGCACCAACGGCGACCGCATCTACGTCTGGACGAACCTCGCCGACGACTTCGGCGTCCCCCAGGGCGGGCCGGTCGTCTACGGCAGCAAGGAGTGGGACGACCCCGCCACCGCGAACACCGTCATCCAGGCGTCGCTGCCGCCGCTGCCCGCCAACCTGCGCTCCACCATGCTCGTCGGGTACGGCGTGAGCGAGGGCCGCGGGCGCTTCGTCTACGACTCCGCCAGGGACGAGGCCGTCCTGCACTGGCCCAGTGGCGGCGACGCGAAGCTGTACGAGCGGCTCCAGCGGCGCGCCACGAGGATCGCCGGGCCGGGCTCCGTGCTCCTCGACACCAACGCGGTCGTCCCGTCCACATGGCACCCCCTGGGCGGCGCCTCGATGGGGATCGTCTGCGACCTCGCCGGCCGCGTCCGCGGGCACCGCGGCCTGTACGTCCTGGACGGGGCGCTGATGCCCGGCACGACCGCCGCCTGCAACCCGTCCATGACGATCGCCGCCGTCGCCGAGCGCGCGGCCGACGAGCTGGTCGCGCGCGACGCCGGGACGGTCTTCTGACCCGCGCGCCCGCCGTAGGCTGCTGGGATGGCCAGGGGGAGTCGGCGGCCGGGAGAGGCGCGGGAGCGGCTGCTGGCCGTTGCCCTCGAACTGTTCGCCCGGCACGGGGTGAGCGGGACGTCGCTGCAGATGATCGCGGACGAGCTGGGCGTGACGAAGGCCGCGGTCTACCACCGGTTCCCGAGCAAGGAGGACATCGTCTGGGCGGTGATCGCCCCGGCGCTCGCCGAGCTGGAGGAGGTGGCCCGGCGCGCCGAGGCGCGGAGCCGGCGGTCCGACCGGGTCGCGGCGGCGCTGGCGGGCGTGGTCGACCTGGTCGTGGACAACCGCCGGCTGATGGCCGTCATCCTGGCCGATCCCGCGGTCGGCCGCCTCATCCGCGAGCATCCCACGCTGCACGCGCTGGAAGGCCGCGTCAACGCGATCCTCACCGGCCCGGACCCGGACCCCGGAACGCTCGTCGCCGCCGCCATGGTCAGCGGCGGGATGCTGGCGGCCGGGCTGGATCCGCGGCTCGCCGGCCTGGACGACGAGGCCCTCCGCCGCCACCTGCTGGACACCGCCCGCCGCCTGCTCGGCCTCCGCCCGCTCCCCCGTTGAACGGCGCGCGGGGCCGGTGCGGGTCTCCGCACCGGCCCCGCGGCGCCGCCGGGGTCAGCAGGTCGCGCGGTACTCGATCCCGCTGGGGCCGCCCACGTACCGCTGCCATTCCTGCCGGGACAGCTGCCCGGTCTCCTTGCAGAGCGTCTCCTTCAGGAGCCGGGGGCCGACGATGTGGGTGACGAGCGCCGCGTCGTCCTGGCCCACGCTGTGGACGCGCGTGCCGTCGGGGCTGAACGCCAGCGACTGGATCACCGTGTCGGTGCTCGTGGTGTGGCCGGTGAGCGCGAGCCCGAGGTGGCGCTGGGTCGCCACGTCCCAGATGTCGATCTTGCCGCGGACGTCGGCGGTGGCCGCGAGCCGGCCGTCCGGCGAGATCGCCGTGATCGGGGTCTTGTTCTTCGGCAGCCGGATCGGGCTCCCCTTCTGCCTGAGCGTCCGGGCGTCCCAGAAGATGAGGGCGCTCTGGTCGCCGGAGCCCTCGACGGTCGCCAGCACGCCCTGCGCGCTGAGGGCCTGCACGGTCCGGCCCACCACGGGCGGGCCGGGCTCGACGAGCGTCTTCCCGGACGGGAAGGCGACCACGCCCAGGTCGCCGGTCGAGACCACCCGGCGCCCGTCCTCGCTCCAGACGATCCGGAGCTCGCGCCCCTCCGACGTCGTGGCCGGCTTCTTCGGGCGGGCCTCGCCGAGCTGCCGTCCCGTGCCGGTGTCATAGAACCGCAGCACGTGCGGCTTGCTGGACACCAGCACGGCCACCGCCTTGCCGTCCGGCGAGAACGAGGGCAGCGGGCGGCCGGCGAGCGGCGGCGGGCCGGCGTTGACCACGGCCCGCCTGGCCCGCGACCGCACGTCCCAGATCTCGATCGTGCCGTCCCGGGCGGGCAGGGCGAGCAGCCGGCCGTCGGGCGACAGCGCCATCTCCGGCTCCAGCGGGCGGCCGACGCCGACATCCGGCCGCCGCTTCCTGGACTCGGTGTCCCAGATCTGGACGGCGTCGGGATTCACCTTGACGGCCAGCGTCCGCCCGTCCTGGCTGATCGTCGAGTGGACGCCGAGCTCGGCGAACCGGAGCCGCTCGGTGTAGCCGGACACGTCGATCGACCGGACGCGGTCCTGGGAGTCGACGCAGCGCAGGCTGCTCCCGTCGCCGCCGAAGCGGGTGCCGCTGCACATGGTGTCGGGCGTGTAGCGGAGGTAGGGGCCCGCGTTCGTGCCGGGCTCGGTGCTCCACAGCGTCATCTCCGAGGCGATGTGGTTCCCGTCGCGGCTGAAGTCGAGGTCCGTGCCGAGCATGCCCTTCGGCACCGCCAGCGTCGTGCGGATCTCGCGGTCGTGCGCGTTCAGGACGACGATCGTGTCGCCGGCGCGGGTCGCGAGGAAGCGGCCGTCCGGGCTGAACGTCGTGCCGGTGAACTGCCTGGCGCCGGCGAACGGGTACTGGTTCGGCGCGCTGTGCCGGCCCGGGACCTCCTTGCCGGTGGTGAGGTCCCACCAGGCCAGCCGCATCCGCTGCTTCCCGGTCTCCAGCGGCATGACCATGTACCGCTCGTCCGGGGGCATCGCCGGCCCCCACACGCTCGTCCTCCCCTTGGCCCGGAACAGCTCCCGCCCGGTGGCCGTCTCCAGCACCGTGATCCGGCCGTTCAGCGTTCTGATCAGCTTTCCGCCGGTGGGGCTGAGGAAGAGCCCGGACCCGACCGCGTGCTTGTACGGGAGCGGGCTCGCGGTGCCCTTCGCGACGTCCCAGAACGTCATGGTGCCGTCGGTCTGGAGGGTGAAGAGCCGGCGGCCGTCCAGGGTGAGGTCCATGCCCACGAGCGGCGCGCCCTTGGCGGTGAGCGTGCGCACCACCTTCCGCCGCTCGGGGTCCGCGATGATGATCGTGGGCCGGTCGCGCTTCCAGAAGACGAGCGGGCCGCCGCCGGCGGGATAGAGGTCGTTCCACGTGCCGTCCGTGCCCGGCGGCCGCCAGATGTCCTTCTCCCACTGCGAGTGCACGGAGAGCAGCGCGTCGTGCGTCTCGGGCGTGCTCCCGGCGAGGGATCCGGCCGCCACGGCGAGCCGCCGCGCGAGGGCCGGGTCACTGCGCCGCGTCTGGACGGCCTGCGCGGCGAGCTGCCTGCCCACCGCCGAGTCGCGCTGCGCGGCGACCTCCGCGTTCGCCCGGCTGAGGTTGAGGCTCAGCACGCCCGCGCCGCCGCCGGCGAGCACGGCGACCAGGAGCAGGCCGGCGAGCGCCGCCGTGACGATCGTCCGGGTGCGGGCCCGGTGCCGGGTCTGCTCGACCGACGCCTCCAGGTACGCGCGCTCGGCGAGGTTGAGCGTGATCTGGCGGCGGCCGGTGGACGCCCAGCCGAGCGCCTCCTCCAGGCCCGAGCCCTGGAGCAGGTCGGCGGGCTTGCGGCCGTTGGCGTCCCAGCGGCGGGCGGCGTCGGCCAGGGCGTGGTGCCCGTTCAGGCCGCCGCGCTCGGCCTCCACCCAGTCGCGCATGCGGGGCCACGCGCGCAGCAGGGCGGGGGTGCCGATCCCGACGGTGGCGCCGTCGGGACTGTGGAGCAGTCCGGCGTCGCCGAACGCCTTCAGCACCCGCCGCACCGTCTCGTGGTCGGTCTCGCCGTCGGCGAAGTCGCTCAGCGGGACGGTGCGCAGGACGTCGCCGGCGTCGGGACGCGCGAGGACCATGCGGAGCAGGATGCGCGGCACGGCCTGCTGCGTGTGCGGGTCGAGCGCGCCGTACACCTGCTCGGCGAGCTCGGCCAGGGACGGCGGCAGCGTCATCGACGGCTGGGCGCCCTCGGCGGCGGCCTGCTCGCCCGCTTCGAGCGGGTCGCGGGCCTCGCCGCCGATGAGCCCGACGAGGATCTCCTCGGGCGCGGGGCGCTCGGCCGGGTCCTGGCTGAGGGCGGCGTCGACGAGGCCGCGGAGCGGCTCGCCGAGCACGGCGGTGTCCGGCCGGGTGTTCGTGATCTGGTGCATCAGCACCGGCAGCTCCCCGCCGCCGAACGGCGCCCTGCCGGTCGCGGCGAACAGCACGGTCACGGCCCACGCCCACACGTCGACGGCGGGGGTGGCGCGTTCGCCGCGGAACAGCTCGGGGGCCATCCAGCGCGGGGTGCCCTTGAGCTGGCCGGTGGCGCTGCGCGACATCTCCTCGGTCTTGGCGATGCCGAAGTCGATGACGCGCGGGCCGTCGGGGCCGAGCAGGACGTTCGCGGGCTTCAGGTCGCGGTGGATCACGCCCGCGCGGTGGATCGACGACAGCGCGGTGGCGATGCCGATCGCGAGCCGGTAGAGCTCGCCGGAGCCGTACGCGCCGTTGCGGTCGACCCAGCTCTGCAGGTCGGGGCCGGGAACGTACTCGCTGACGATGTAGGGGGGAAGGTGGTCCAGGTCGGCCGTGATGATCCGGGCGGTGCAGAACGCGGCGACGCGCTGGAGCGTCGCGACCTCCTTGCGGAGCCCGTTGCGGTACGCCTCGGTGACCGCGTCCGCGTGCAGTGCCTTGACGGCCACCCGGCCGCCCTGGGCGTCGTAGCCCTCGTAGACGACCCCCTGGCCGCCGGCGCCCAGGCGCGCCGCCAGCCAGTAGCCGCCGAGCTGGCGAGGATCTCTCTCACGCAAGGGGGAGACCATGTGTTTCGCATCCTCGGGAGTTGGGTCGGAGACCGGCCGGGAGCGCTGAGGCCGCCCGCCGGTCCGGCGTGGCGAATATATAGATGCCGGTGTTCTTCTGGCGGCGGCGCGGGCCCGGTGTGACCACGGCCACCGCTACCTCCTTCAGAAGAACATTGTTGTTCTGTCGAACGGGTACGACGGGGCCCGGCGGAGCGAAGTTCGGTGAACGTCCGGGAAATCGATCACAGTGATCGCCGGACCGCCGGACGGCCGTGGCCGGGAGGTATTCCTCTAGTCTTGACTCATTCAAGTTTATGGGCCAGTCTGTGGCCGTGGTCACACCCATGGACTACCAGCGGATGCTGCGCGAGGCCGCGCTGCGCGTCACCCGCCCCCGGCTGGCGGTGCTCGGCGCGGTGCACGCGCATCCGCACGCGGACACGGAATCGATCATCGACGCCGTGCGCGCGGAGCTGCCCAGGGTGTCCCACCAGGCCGTGTACGACTCGCTGCACACGCTGACGGCGGCGGGCCTGGTCCGGCGCATCCAGCCGTCGGGCTCCGTGGCGCGCTACGAGTCGCGGGTCGGGGACAACCACCACCACGTCGTCTGCCGGTCCTGCGGCACCATCGCCGACGTCGACTGCGCCGTCGGCGAGGTGCCCTGCCTGACCGCGTCCGACGACGGCGGCTTCACGATCGACGAGGCCGAGGTCATCTACTGGGGGCTGTGTCCCGCCTGCTCCACACCTGAAGATTCCTGATCCACCCCCGCTCCCCGAAGGGAAAGCACATGTCTGAGAACAGCGAAGGCGGCTGCCCGGTGGCGCACACGCGCGCACCGCACCCGACGCAGGGCGGCGGCAACCGCGGCTGGTGGCCGGACCGGCTCAACCTGAAGCTGCTCGCCAAGAACCCCGCGATCACCAACCCGCTCGGCGAGGACTTCGACTACACCGAGGCGTTCAACAGCCTCGACCTCCCCGCCGTGAAGGAGGACATCGCCCGCGTCCTCACCGACTCCCAGGACTGGTGGCCCGCGGACTTCGGGAACTACGGGCCGCTGATCATCCGGATGGCCTGGCACAGCGCGGGCACCTACCGCGTCAGCGACGGCCGCGGCGGCGCCGGCGCCGGCCAGCAGCGCTTCGCGCCCCTCAACAGCTGGCCGGACAACGCCAGCCTCGACAAGGCCCGGCGGGTGCTGTGGCCGGTCAAGAAGAAGTACGGCCGGAAGATCTCGTGGGCCGACCTGATGATCCTCGCGGGCAACGTCGCCCTGGAGACGATGGGCCTGAAGACCTTCGGCTTCGGCGGCGGCCGCGAGGACGCCTGGGAGGCCGAGGAGGACGTGTTCTGGGGCCCCGAGACCGCCTGGCTCGACGACGAGCGCTACAGCGGCGAGCGGGACCTTGAGAAGCCGCTGGCCGCGGTGCAGATGGGCCTCATCTACGTCAACCCGGAGGGCCCGAACGGCAACCCGGACCCGATCGCCGCGGCCCGCGACATCCGCGAGACGTTCGGCCGCATGGGCATGAACGACGAGGAGACCGTCGCCCTGATCGCCGGCGGCCACACCTTCGGCAAGACGCACGGCGCGGCCCCCGACCCGGCCAGCATCGGCCCCGAGCCCGAGGGCGCCCCGCTGGAGGACCAGGGCCTGGGCTGGAAGAGCACTCACGGCAGCGGCAAGGGCCGCGACTCCCACACCAGCGGCCTCGAGGTCACCTGGACGCCCACCCCGACCAAGTGGGACAACAGCTTCTGGGACGTCCTCTTCGGCTACGAGTGGGAGCTGACCAAGAGCCCCGCCGGCGCGCACCAGTGGCGGCCGAAGGACGGCGCCGGCGCGAACACCGTGCCCGACCCCGAGGACGGCACGCTCAACCGGCAGCCGATGATGCTGACGACCGACCTCTCGCTGCGCTTCGACCCGATCTACGAGCCGATCTCGCGGCGGTTCAAGGACGACCCGGAGGCGTTCGCGGACGCCTTCGCCCGCGCCTGGTTCAAGCTGACGCACCGCGACATGGGCCCGGTCGCCCGCTACCTCGGCCCCGAGGTCCCGTCCGAGACGCTGATCTGGCAGGACCCGGTGCCGGCGGTGGACCACGAGCTCGTCGGCCCCGAGGACGTCGCCGCCCTCAAGGCCCGGCTCCTGGACTCCGGCCTGACGGTCTCCCAGCTGGCCGCCACCGCGTGGGCGTCGGCCGCCTCGTTCCGCGGCACCGACAAGCGCGGCGGCGCCAACGGCGCCCGCATCCGGCTGGAGCCGCAGCGGAACTGGGAGGTCAACAACCCCAACGAGCTCGCGACGGTCCTGCGCACCCTGGAGGAGGTCCAGCAGGCGTTCAACGCCGAGCAGTCCGGCGGCAAGCGGATCTCCATCGCCGACCTGATCGTCCTCGGCGGCTGCGCCGCGGTCGAGAAGGCCGCGAAGGACGCCGGGGTCGACATCGAGGTGCCGTTCACGCCGGGCCGCACCGACGCGTCGCAGGAGCAGACCGACGTGGAGTCGTTCGAGGTGATGGAGCCCACGCACGACGGGTTCCGCAACTACCTCGCGAAGGGGAACGTGCTCCCGGGCGAGTTCCTCCTCATCGACCGGGCGAACCTGCTCACCCTGAGCGCGCCCGAGATGACGGTCCTCCTCGGCGGCCTGCGCGTCCTGGGCGTGAACCACGGCCAGTCGGACCTGGGCGTCCTCACCGACACCCCCGGGCGGCTGACCAACGACTTCTTCGTGAACCTGCTCGACATGGGCACGGTGTGGAAGCCGACCTCCGACGAGTCGGAGACCTTCGAGGGCCGCGACGCCTCGGGCAAGGTGCGGTGGACCGGCAGCCGCGCCGACCTCGTGTTCGGCTCGAACTCCGAGCTGCGCGCGGTCGCGGAGGTCTACGCGTCCGACGACGCCAAGGAGAAGTTCGTCACCGACTTCGTCGCCGCGTGGGACAAGGTGATGAACCTGGACCGGTACGACCTCGCCTGATCCGGTGCCGGTGACCGGGCCGGCCCGCACGGGCCGGCCCGGGCGCCGCCCTCCGGCGCCGTCCGGCGGTCAGCCCGCCGGGCGGCACGCGGGGCACAGCCCCCAGAACGTGACATCGGCCTCATCGACCAGGTACCCGGCCTCGTCCACCGGGTGCATGCAGGGCGGCTGCCCCAGGGCGCAGTCGACGTCCTTGACCGCGCCGCAGTTCCGGCACACCAGGTGGTGGTGGTTGTCGCCCACCCGCCCCTCGAACCGGGCCGGGCTGCCCGCCGGCTCGATCCGGCGGACGAGCCCCGCCGCGGTGAGCGCGTGGACGGCCTCGTACACCGCCTGGAGCGAGATGTGGCCGACGCGCTCGCGCACCCCGGCCGCGATCGCCTCGACGCCGAGGTGGTCGCCCGCCCGGACGGTCTCCAGCAGCGCCACGCGGGCGGCCGTCACCCGCAGGCCGGCACCGCGCAGCTCCTCGGCGGGGGTCGGGGTCTGGGATGCGGTCATGGCCCCAAAGTACCCGCACGGCCGCTAGCCCCCAAAGGCGGCGGCCGGGTGGCTCCCTCAGGCGAGCCGGCCGTCGGCGCCCGCCTCGTCGAGGATCCGGGCGGCCGCCCGGCTGTCGATCATCTCCAGGCCGCGCACCGCCCAGAACCGCAGCGACTCGTCCGGGCTCTCCAGCTGCTCCCGGAACACGTCCAGGGCGCGCTCCGACCTGGCCTCGGCGATCAGCTCCAGCAGCCAGCAGCGCAGGCTCTGGTCGTCCCGCTCCGCCGCGAACTCCGCGATCAGCTCGTCGACGTAGGCGTCGGCGTGCTCCCGGAGGAAGTCGAAGGCGTCCTCCCGTACCCGCGGGTCCCGCTCCCGCATCCGCTGCATGGCCCGATCGAAACGCGACATGCGCCGAGCTTACGAGCCGCCGGCCCCGCGAAAAACCGCTCGCCCGCGGCGGTGCGCCCTTGTTAGCCTGCGCGGGATCCCGTCAGTCGGACACTACCCGGGCCGCGGGCCCTGGAAAGAGGCAGGTCGATGTCCCGGTCAGCGCCGTGCGCGCTCTGCCATGCCCCGGGCCACCCCCGCCGCTGACGGATCCTTCCCTCTCCCGCCGGCCGGTCGGCCCGGTCCTCGACAGCCCGCCGAGGCGCGTTCGGCGCTTTCCCGCCGCCCGTCCAGTGACCGATCGGCAAGGAGAGACCCTGCTGTGTCCGACCATGAGGACATCCCCCGCTCCGTAACGAGCATCGAAACGTTCCGCTGCGCCCGCTGCGGCCTCAGCGTGCCCGCCCGCTCACCCGAAGGCGCCCGGCGCGACCACTGCCCCGGCTGTCTGCACTCGCTGCACCTCCGCGACCGCGACGGCGGGCCGTCGGAGTGCCGGTCGGGCATGGCGCCGATCTCCATCGCGGTGCCGCGCGACGGCGACTGGACGATCGTCCACCGCTGCGGCCGCTGCGGCGTGCTCGCGTCCAGTCCCGTCCGCGCCGACGACAACCGGCTCATCCTGATGCGGATGGCCGTGCGGCCGCTGGCGCAGCCGCCGTTCCCGCTCGAGCCGTTCGGCGCCCTCTGAGGAGGCGGCGATGGCACGGCGGAAGCACCCGCGGCACAGGCCGCAGAAACCCAAGGAAACACGAGCCGTGCAGCCCGGACGGCAGGGACGGCCGGGGCGGCAGGACGCGTTCCGCTGCGCCGGCTGCCGCCTGGACGTGCCGCTGGACGCGCCCGGCACCGCGCACCGCAACCACTGCCCGCACTGCCTGACCAGCCTGCACCTGGACGCCCGGGTGCCCGGCGACCGGCGGGCGGGCTGCCGGGGGCGGATGGCCCCGCTCAGCGTCGCCGTACGGCCGGACGGCGAATGGATGATCATCCATCGCTGCCTGGCGTGCGGCGAGCTCGGCGCCAACCGCATCGCGGGCGACGACAACGCGCTCGCGCTGCTGCGCCTCGCCACCCGCCCGCTGGCCGGCGTCCGCCTGCTGGCGGGCGGCCGGCCGCCCGGCTGACCGCCCGGCCCGGCGGCCCTCGGGCCGCCGGGCCGGGCGGCGGGTCAGGGGCGGGTCCTGATCTCGGCGCGGTCGCCGGGCTCCGGCGTGATCAGCGCCAGGCGGGCGCCGGCGGGGTCGGTCATCATCGCGAAGCGGCCGGGCTTGATGTCGGTCGGCGGGAGCCGGACGCGGGCGCCCAGCTCGGCGGCCCTGGCGGTGCTGGCGTCGCAGTCCTCGACCCAGAAGTACGGCATCCAGTGCGCCGGGTAGTCGGGCGTCCACAGCTCGTCCAGGGAGAGCATGCCCGCCACCGACCAGTCGCCGACCTTGAAGTTGGTGTAGTACGGGGAGTAGTAGTCGCGGTCCACCGCGCGCCATCCGAAGACCTCGCCGTAGAAGCGGCGGGCCCCTTCGAGGTCGCGGCAGGCCAGCTCGACCCAGCACACCGTCGAGGGCTCGTCGGCGACGCCCGCGCCCTTCAGGGTGCCGGGCAGCCAGAACGCGAAGTCGGCGCCCTCCGGATCCGAGCACAGCGCCATCCGGCCGAGGTTGGAGATGTCGGTGGGCGGCATGAGCTCCTGCCCGCCCATGCGGACGACGGTGTCCACCGACGCCCGCAGGTTCTCGGTACGGAAGTAGCAGGTCCAGGACGCGGGCTGCGCGTCGTCCGCGAGCGCCTGCATCCCGCCCACCGCGGGGCCCTGGACGTCCCCGAGGGTGAAGATCTCGTAGTCGGCGAGGCCCGGGATCGTCACCGTGTAGGCGTACCAGCCGAACAGCCCGCAGTAGAACGCGTTGGACGCCTCGACGTCGGGACTGGCCAGTTCCGCCCACGTCGGCCATCCGGGCGCGTACCCGGTCACCTGCGGCATCGGCGCATCTCCAGAGGGCGCATGGAACCCACGCTAGGGGCGGGCGTGTAATCACCCTGGATGCGCCGGCGGCGAAAACCGCCAAGCCCGCCCAAAGCTTCGCCAAGTCGGCCGTTCAGGGGACGATGACCAGCTTGCCGCCGGCATGGCCGCCGCGGCTGGCGTCGAACGCCTCGCCGACCCTCTCCAGCGGGTACGCGCCGGCCACCTTCACCTGGAGACGGTGCCGCTCGGCGAGATCGGCCAGTTCGGCGAGCTTCGCGCCGTCCGGGCGCACCCAGATCCAGTGGCCGCCGTGCTTCTCCACGGAGTCGTCGGCGATGGACACGTGCCGGCCGCCGCCGGCGAGGACGCCGAGGGTGCTCTCCAGCTGGCCGCCGACGAAGTCGGCGACCTTCGTGACGCCGCCGGGGGCCAGCTCGCGGACCCGGCCGGTGAGGCCGTCGCCGTAGGCGACCGGCTCGGCGCCCAGTTCGCGCAGAGAGTCGTGGTTGCGTTCGGAGGCCGTGCCGATCACGCGGGCACCGCGGGCCCGGGCGATCTGGACCGCGAACGACCCCACCCCGCCGGACGCGTTGTGGATCAGGAGCGTGTCGTCCGCGTCCACTTCGAGGCGGTCCAGGGCGCGGAGCGCGGTCATCCCCGCCAGCGGCAGCCCGCCCGCCTCCTGCCAGCCGAGCGCGGCCGGCTTGCGCGCCACCGCGGCGGCGGACACCGCGACGTACTCGGCGAACGTCCCGTGCCACACGACGTCCTTGCGGGCGTACGACATCACCTCGTCGCCGGGCGAGAACTCCGGCGTGTCCGGGCCGGTCGCCCGGACGACCCCGGCCACGTCCCAGCCCGGGATGACGGGGAAGACGGCGTCCATCATCGCGTCCAGGCCGCCGGCCATGACCTTCCAGTCGACCGGGTTGACCCCGGCCGCCCGCACCTCGATCAGGACCTGGCCCGGGCCGACCTTGGGATCGGGGACGTCGCCGGTGGTCAGCCGGGAGTTGTCGGCGGCATAGGCGTCGTAAGTGGCGGCGCGCACGGGCCGGCCTCCTTCCGTCGGTACTCCCGTGCCCTCCCTCCGTTCCGGGGGAGGTAAACCCTGCCGCCCGCCAAGGAAGGACCGGGCCGGCGATCGCCCGTATGATCGGGCCATGACCGCCGACGTCCCGAATCTCCGCGTTTCCCACGCCGAGCGGGAGGCGGTGGTGGAGCGGCTGCGCGAGGCCGCCGGCGAGGGCCGGCTGGAGATCGACGAGCTGGAGGCGCGGCTGGACGCGGCGCTGACCGCGAAGACCTACGCCGACCTCGCGCCCCTCACCGCCGACCTGCCGCCGGTGGTGCCGGCCGCCGAGACCGCCCCGCTGGTCCTCAAGGGCGGGCTGAACGGCCTCTCCCGCACCGGCCGGTGGACGGTGCCGCCGCGCATCCAGGCGTACGGCGGCGCGGGCGGCCTCAAGCTCGACTTCACCCGGACCGGCTGCCGGCTGCCCGAGATCGAGATCGAGGCGCACGGCCAGATGGCGGGCGTCACGCTGGTCGTCCCGGACGGCTGGGCGGTGGACACCACCGGCATGGACCCGGGGATCGGCGGGCTGAAGGACAGGACGTCCCCGGAACGGCGCCCGGGCACGCCGCTGGTCCGCCTCAGCGGCGACGGCGGGCGTGGTCGTCCGCCATCCCAACCGCTGGGAGCGCCGCAAGCTGGAGCGCAACCCGCCCGAGTGACCCGGCCGCCGGCCGGCGTCACTGCTCGCCGGGGCGGCGGGCCGGTGCGGGCGCGGGCCCGGCGGAGCCGTCGAGGAAGCGGCCGGGACGGTACGGGCCCAGCACGGCCGATTCGCCGCCGAGCACCTCGGCGGGCACCTCGCCGTACAGGAGGGCGGAGAGCGTGACGCCGCTGTGCGTGGCGACGACGTAGATCCGCGCGTGCTCGTCGGCGAAGCCGGCGACGGTGAGGCCGTCGGCGGGCATCGCGCGCTGCCCGACCCGCACCTGCTCGATCCGCGCGCCGGAGGTGGACGCGAGGACGCCCGCGAGCCGGCCGAGCATCTCCGCGCCGATGGCGGGCGCGGGCTCGGCGGCGGGGTCGGCGGTGCCGTCCAGGTCGAGCGCCTGGAGCTGGATCCGGCCGGCGCCGTCGGGCCGCAGGTTGAGCCGCCCGGTGGTGACGACGCGGGAGAGCCGGGCCGGTACGGCGGTGGTCACGCCCAGGTAGCCGTTGGTGGCGCGCCCCGACACGCGCGGATCGAGCATCGGCACGGTCAGCCCGGCGGACGCGGCGAGCTCCTGCGTCCACCGGCCCGCGCAGGTGGCGGCGGTGTCGGCGGTCAGCGTGCGGCCGTCGGCGAGCGCCAGCGTGACCCCGCCGGGCGAGGACGCGATCCCGCGGACCTCGGCGCCGGTCTCGACCCGGGCGCCGCGGTCGCGGGCCTCGCCGAGGAAGCGGCCGAGCAGCCGGATCGGGTGGGCGTGCGCCTCCTCCGGGAAGTACGCGTACTCGGCGGCGGCGGGATGGAGCAGGTCCGGCTCCAGGTCGCGGGCCTCGGCGGCGGTGACGCGCCGTACCGGATAGCCGCGCGCCTCCAGCCTGGCGACCCGCTCGGCGAGCATGGCGCGGTGCTCGTCCCCGGCGGCGCACTCCAGGTTGCCGGTGGGGAAGAACCAGTCCGCTCCCCCGCCGGCGAGGGCGTGGTGCGCCCGCACGGCGGCGTGGTTGAGCGCGAAGTAGTGCTCGGGGTCCTTGTTGTTGGCGTTGATCCACGCGACCGAGGTCGCGGTGGTCCCGGCGCCCGGGACGTCCCGGTCGAGCAGCACGACCTCCGCGCCGCGCCGGGCCAGCCCGGCCGCCACGGCGGTCCCCACGACGCCGGCTCCGATGACCGCGACTCGCACCGCACGACTCCTTCGCTTGCTTCGCTCACGCTCGTTCCCGCCTCGGCTGACGCCGGGCGTAGTAGTACCGCATCCCGCCTGCCACGGCGAACGGCGCCGCGCGTGTAGAGCCGTCCGGAGGCGGGCAACCATCAGCCGTACCGGCTCATCGGCCCTGGAGGTTCTCATGCTCGGCAAGTCACTGCTCGGGCTCGTGAAAGGCATGCTGGCCGTGGTGACGGCGCTGGTCCCCGCGTCCGCCCCGGCGGTCGCCGCCGTGGCCGTCGTCGGCTCCACCGTCATGGTCACCGCGGGCTGCGCGGACGGTGACGACGGCGGCGACGACAACGACCAGAACGACAACGACAACGACGACGACGGCAACGACGACTGAGCCGGCCGTCTCCTGACGGCGCCGCCGGAGACCGCCGCGGCGAGAGGTGATCGCGGGACGGTCTACTGTCTATTACATGTGTAATAGCGAGGCGGTGCCGGGCGCCGCGGAGCTCGCGTTCGCGATCGGTGACGTGGTGATCGTCTCCGGGCTGCCCGGGAGCGGGAAGAGCACGCTGATCGAGCGGGCGGTGGCGGACCTCGACGCCGCCGGCGGGCTCGTGGCGCGGGTGGACTCCCAGCTCGTCCGGGACGCCTGGGAACGCGGGCTCCCCGGCGCGCTCCCGTACACGGCGCTCCGGCCCGCGGTACGGATCGCGCACTACCTCCGCTTGTATCGCCACCTGCGTGCGGGCGGGGGCGTCGTCGTGCACGACTGCGGCGCGTACCCGTGGGTGCGGCGGCTGGCCGCGCGCCGCACCCGCCGCCGCGGCGGCCGCACGCACCTGGTGCTGCTGGACGTGCCGCCGCATGTCGCGCTGGAGGGCCAGGCCCTCCGGCGCCGCCGCGTCTCCCGGCACGCCTTCCGGCGGCACCTCCGCGGGTTCGGGCGGCTCGTGGCGGACGCGCGGGAGGGCCGCCCGCCGGACGGATGCTTCTCGGTCCTCCTCCTGGACCGGGCCGCGGCGGACGCCGTGAAGGTGATCCGGTTCGAGTGACGGCGGGCCGGTTCAGAGGAACGGGATGCCGAGGGCGTGGTCGAGCTGCCAGGCGATGAGGGCCATGCCGCCGGTGGCGAGGCCGGCGCCGGTGAGGGTGACCGGGCCGGTGACGGGGTTCTTGGCGGGCGGCGTGGCCAGCAGCGCCTCCACCCGCTGGACGACGCCGGAGCCGCTGAACGCCGGGAACGGGGGC
Source organism: Actinomadura sp. 21ATH (assembly GCF_041951345.1). NCBI lineage: Bacteria > Bacillati > Actinomycetota > Actinomycetes > Streptosporangiales > Thermomonosporaceae > Actinomadura > Actinomadura sp. 21ATH. Next base: position 214,945 of record NZ_JBGNUR010000003.1, read on the forward strand.
CGGGGCGCGGCGGCCGCGGAGCGGGCCGATGGGGCGGCGGCCAGGGCCACCTGGGCGATGGTGCGGGCGACCAGTGCGCGGTCGCCGACCGCCTCGGCGGCGTCCTCGTCGGCCCAGCGCTCCAGGGTGAAGCGCAGCCGGGCGTTCAGCCGCCGCAGCACCGGGACGGTGCCCGCGGCCAGGGCGCCGAGCGCGAGGTAGCGGTGGTGGCGGTGGCGCAGGTGGGACGCCTCGTGCTGGAACACCACCCGCAGCTGGTCCCGGTCGAGGGCGCGCATCAGGCCGCGCGAGACCAGCACCCCGCCGCCGCGGCCGGGGACGGCCAGCGCCAGCGGCTCGTCGGAGTCCAGCACCCGCCGGGCGGTCCGCCGGGCGGTGCGGGTCTCGCGGACCGAGCGGACCGCGAGCCGGCCGAGGCCGGCCGCGCACGCGCAGGCCAGCGCGGCGGCGGGGACGCCGAGGCCCGCGTGGACGGGGCTGTCGTCGCCGAACAGCGCCCATTCGGGCAGGTGCTCGGCGGGCCCGGGCAGCAGGGTGGCGGCGTAGTTGACGGTGACGAAGACCAGGGTGCCGATCGCGGTGACGGCCGTGGCACCGGCGACGGTGGCCAGCAGGCGCGCCGTCCAGGCCGGATGCAGCGGCGTCCGGACCTCGCCTAGGACGGCGCCGAGCGCGATGGTCAGCACGGCGGGCAGGAACGTCAGCCAGACCACGGCTAGACCTCGGGCCGGCGCAGCACGGCGCGCAGCGCCTGTTCCTCGTCGCTGCTCAGGTTCTGCACGAACCGGCTCAGCACGGTGGAGGGGTCGCTGGCCAGCCGCAGGTGGTCGTGCATGCGGTCGGCCACCAGCCGCGACTCGTCCACGGCCAGCCGGTACAGGAAGTGGCGGCCCTCCCGGTCCCGGGTCACCAGCTGCTTGGCGTGCAGCCGGAACAGGATGGTGTTGATCGTGGTGTAGGCGCAGTCGCCGGGGATGCGCGCCTGGAGATCCGCCGTGCTGACCGGGCCGTCGGCGTCGGCGAGCGCGGCCAGCACCTCGGCCTCCAGCTGCCCCAGTGGTCGTCGCGGCACAGGCCCTCACCCCCAGCGGTCCCGGATCCCAGGCTCCGAGCAGGATATCCGGCCCCGCCCCGCCCACCGGCGGGGCGGCGGCGGGCGTCAGTCGTTGCCGGCCTCCATGGCGGCGTGGTCGAGCAGCTCGTCCTCGCCGGGGGCGGTGCCGCGGGAGGCGATCGCCTCGGCGCCGCCCTCGGGCATCGCGCCGATCAGCCCCGTCGCGGCCGCCTGCGCGGCGCCGATCAGGATCGGCTGCGGCTGCGCGCTGCCGACCAGGCCGAGCCCGGCGTACTGCTCCAGCTTGGCACGGGAGTCGGCGATGTCCAGGTTCCGCATGGTCAGCTGGCCGATCCGGTCGACCGGGCCGAACGCCGAGTCCTCGGTGCGCTCCATCGACAGCTTGTCCGGGTGGTAGCTGAACGCCGGGCCCGAGGTGTCGAGGATGGAGTAGTCCTCGCCGCGCCGCAGCCGCAGCGTCACCTCGCCGGTGACGGCGGCGCCGACCCAGCGCTGCAGCGACTCGCGCAGCATCAGCGCCTGCGGGTCCAGCCAGCGGCCCTCGTACATCAGCCGGCCCAGCCGCCGGCCCTCGGCGTGGTAGCTGGCGAGGGTGTCCTCGTTGTGGATGGCGTTGACCAGCCGCTCGTACGCGGCGTGCAGCAGCGCCATCCCGGGGGCCTCGTAGATGCCGCGGGACTTGGCCTCGATCACCCGGTTCTCGATCTGGTCGGACATGCCGAGCCCGTGCCGGCCGCCGATCGCGTTGGCCTCCAGGACCAGGTCGACGGCCGTGGCGAACTGCTTGCCGTTGATCGACACCGGCCGGCCCTGCTCGAACGCGATCGTGACGTCCTCGGCGTGGATCTCCACGGCCGGGTCCCAGAACCGCACGCCCATGATCGGGTCGACGATCTCGATCCCGGCGTCCAGGTGCTCCAGGGCCTTGGCCTCGTGGGTGGCGCCCCAGATGTTGGCGTCGGTGGAGTACGCCTTCTCGACGCTGTCGCGGTAGGGCAGGCCGCGCTCCAGCAGCCACTCCGACATCTCCGTGCGGCCGCCCAGCTCGCCCACGAACGCCGCGTCCAGCCACGGCTTGTAGATCCGCAGCGACGGGTTGGCCAGCAGGCCGTACCGGTAGAACCGCTCGATGTCGTTGCCCTTGAACGTGGAGCCGTCGCCCCAGATCTGGACGTCGTCCTCGAGCATCGCCCGGACCAGCAGGGTGCCGGTCACGGCCCGCCCGAGCGGCGTGGTGTTGAAGTACGCGCGGCCGCCCGAGCGGATGTGGAAGGCGCCGCAGGCCAGGGCCGCCAGGCCCTCCTCGACCAGCGCCGCCCGGCAGTCCACCAGCCGGGCGATCTCCGCGCCGTACGCGGTGGCGCGCCCGGGGACCGAGGCGATGTCGGGTTCGTCGTACTGGCCGATGTCGGCGGTGTAGGTGCAGGGCACGGCGCCCTTCTCGCGCATCCACGCGACCGCGACCGAGGTGTCGAGGCCACCGGAGAAGGCGATCCCGACACGTTCACCGACAGGCAGGGAGGAGAGCATCTTGGACACAGTAGAAGTATATGCACACTGCTGCATGAGTATGCAAACTGATCAGCGGTGTCCCGCCCGGGCCCGTCACGCCTCCGGGGTGAGCCCCTCGGCGGCCTCCTGGAGGGCGTCGATCAGCGATCGGGCGGCGGGGCTCAGCCGGCGGTGGGCGTTGAGGGTCAGGCCGACGCTGTGGCCCACCGGCTCCAGGGAGAACCGCAGGGTGGTGAGGCGGGGGTCGTCGGCGCCGATGAGGCCGGGAAGGGCGCCGATCATGTCGGTCTCCATGAGGAGCTGCCGGACGGTCAGGTACGAGGTGGCCTCGACGCGGTTCTCGGGCAGGTCGGCGCCGTTGCGGACGAAGAAGCCCTCCAGCTCCCGGCGGAGGGTCGTCTCGACGCCGGGGAGGATCCAGGGGTAGCCGCGCAGCTCCTCCAGGCCGATGCCGTCGCGGCCGGCGAGCGGGTGGTGGACGCCGACGATGAGCCGGATGGACTCCTGGTAGAGGCTGCGGCGGACGGTGTCCTCGGTGCTGGGGCTGGAGAGGCGGCCGACGATCAGGTCGACGCGACCGGCGGTGAGCTCCACCATGAGGGCCTCGGGCGTCGCCTCGCGGACGATCACGTTGAGCAGCGGGCGGTCGGCCTTGAGGCGGGCGATGGCCCGGGGCAGCAGCAGGTTGGAGCCGGCCAGGTGGGTGCCGACGACGACCTCGCCGCGGGTGGCGTCGGCGAGCTCCTTCACGTGCCGCGCGGCCTGGGTGAGCTGGGCGAGGACGGCGCGCGCGTGCTCGGTGAACGCCGTGCCGAAGTCGGTCGGGGTGATGCCGCGCGGGCCCCGCTCGTAGAGGGTGACGCCCAGGATCGCCTCAAGGTCGTGCAGGCCGCGGGTGACGACGGGCTGGGTGACGTGCAGCGCGGCGGCGGCGCCCACGACGCTGCCCCGTTCGGAGAGCGCGTCGACGAGGACCAGGTGGCGCAGCTTGAGGCGGCCGTCGAGCAGGCGCGGAGTCTCCATGGACGCACCGTACTCCGCCCTGGGCATCGCTCAGCGACGGATCCGCCCACGCCGGGCATACCGCGCTGCTCTACGGCGCGGCCGGCGGGCGGAGGCGCGCGGCGACCGAGGCGAGCGCGGCGGCGCGTTCCAGGCCCGCGCCGCGCCGGTGGGCGGCGGCGAAGGCGGACTCGCCCAGCACGGCCGTGACCTCGCGGGTCACGGCGGCGACGTCCAGGTCCGCGGGGCTCGGGCCGCCGCGCAGCGCGGCGGCGGCGCCGAGCGTCCCGGCCGCGGCCGCGTGCTCGCCGCGCGCGGCGAGCAGGCCGGCCGCGCCGACGGCGGCGAGGGCGGCGGCGGCCATGTCGGGGACCTCCACGGCCAGGTCGAGCGCGGCGGCGAGGTCCCGGCGCGCGGTCTCCAGGTCGCCCGCGCGCAGCGGGAGCCAGGCGGCCGAGGCCCGCAGCAGCCCGTCGAACGGCGGCATCCGCTCCGGCAGCGACGCCAGGTCGGCGCGCGCCGCGCGGTAGTGGTGCGCCGCCTCGTCCGGATCGTCCCGCCACCGGGCCAGGTCGCCGAGGCCGAGCCGCGCCATGATCCGCCGCCGGACGGCCGTCCACACGGTGCCCGGGGCGAGCAGCCCCGCGAGGAGGTCCCGGGCCCCGTCCGGGTCGCCGCGCTGCGCCCGCACGGTCGCGAGCATCACCCGCTGCAAGGTCGCGTCGTCGGTGGTGCCCAGCTCGTCCAGCAGGGCGACGGCCCGTTCCAGCGAAGCGGCGGCGCCGCCGAGGTCGCCGAGCGCCGTCTGGTCGTACGACAGGAACGTCAGCGCCATCGCCAGCCCCCACCGCTCGCCCGCCGCGGCGAACGCGTCCGCCGCGGCGCGCAGGTCCGCCGCGCCGGACCGGTCGCTCTGCATCATCGTGCGCATCAGCAGCAGCATCCCGGCCGTCCACGGGTCCGGATGCGGCAGCCACCGCGCGATCCCCTCCAGCACCGCGGCCTCGCCGGCGCCGGTCAGCAGGGCCAGGCCCGCCCGGGCCAGCGCGGCGGCGGGCTCGTCGGCCGCGCCCAGCCGGTCCTGGACGGCGCGCGCCGCGCCCGGTTCCGCCGTGCCCGACAGGATCGCGTTGACCGCGTAGAAGGCGGCCGCCGCGGCGGCGGCGTGCGGCTCCGCCGGGCCGGGGACGCGCAGGGCGAGCAGGAGCCGTTCGGCGGCCTGGACGTGGTCGCCCTGGATCGTCCAGAAATGCCCGAGCGACGCGGCCAGCCGGACGGCGGTGCCGGCGTCGCCGCGCCCGGCGGCCAGGCGCAGCGCCGCCATCAGGTTGCCGTGCTCGCGGGCGAGGACGTCCAGCCAGGGCAGCTGGCCCGCGCCCGCCAGCCGCGGCCTGGCGCGCTCGGCGAGGTCGAGGAAGCAGGCCGTGTACGCCGCCTCGGCCTCCCCGCGCTCGCCGCTCTCGTCCAGCCGGGCCAGCCCGTACTCGCGGATCGTCTCCAGCATCCGGTAGCGCGGCTCGTCGCCCTCGACCTGCTGGAGGAGCGACTTGTCGGCCAGGACGGACAGCGCGTCCAGCGCCCGCGCGGGCGCGAGCCCGCACACGCGCGCGGCGGCCTCCGGCGTGATCCCGGCCGGGAAGACCGCCAGCCGCCGGGCGAGCAGCCGCTCCCGCTCGTCCAGCAGGTCCCAGCTCCACGCGACCACCGCGTCCAGGGTCCGGTGGCGCGGCAGCGCCGTACGGCCGCCGCGCAGCATCGGGAGGCCGTCCTCCAGGCCGGCGGACAGCGCCCGGAGGGGGATCGACCGCAGCCGGGCGGCGGCCAGCTCCAGCGCCAGCGGCAGGCCGTCCAGCCGCCGGCAGATCGCTTCGACGTCGCCGGCGTCGTCGCCGGTGACCGCGAACCCGGGCCGTACGGCGGCGGCCCGTTCCGCGAACAGCCGGGCCGCCTCGGGCGGTTCGAGCGGGCCGACCGGGCACAGCGTCTCGCCGCCGATCCCGAGCGCCTCGCGGCCGGTGGCCAGGATCGTGAGGAGCGGGCAGCGGCCGAGCAGTTCCTCGGCGAGCCGGGCCGCCGCGTCGATGACGTGCTCGCAGTTGTCCAGGACGAGAAGCGTCCGCCCGCCCGACAGCGCGCCGGCCAGCCGCGCGACCACGTCCCGGGGGCCGGGCGCCTCCAGCGCGGCGCGGCCCAGCGGCCCCAGCGCGGCGACCACCGCGCGCGGGACGTCCGCCGGGTCGGCCACCGCGGCCAGCTCGGCCAGCCACACGCCGCCCGGCGCCCGGTCCGCGTGGTCGGCCGCGACCACGGTCGCCAGCCGCGTCTTCCCCGCCCCGCCGGGCCCGACCAGCGTGACCAGCCGCCCGCCCGCGAGCGCGGCGCGGGCGCGTTCCCGTTCCGCGGCCCGGCCGACGAAGCTCGTCAGCGGCGCCGGGAGGCCGCCCTCCCGCGGCGGTCCGGGAGCGGTCCCGCGCAGGATCGCGACGTGCAGATCGCGCAGCGCGGGACCGGGGTCGCCGCCGAGCTCCTCGGCCAGCAGCGTCCGGTACGCGTCGTACGCCGCCAGCGCCTCCGCCGTCCGCCCGCCCGCGTGCAGCGCGCGGATCAGCAGCTCGCGCGGCCGCTCCCGCAGCGGGTGCGCGGCCACCAGCTCGGCCATCTCCGCGACCAGGTCCGGCGGCCCGCCCGGGACGGCGAGATCCGCCTCCAGCCGGTCCTCCACCGCGGACAGCCGCAGCTCGTCCAGCCGGCGCCGGTGCGGCTCGGTGAACGGCGCGCCGCCCGCGTCCGCCAGCGCCTCGCCCCGCCACAGCCGCAGCGCCTCCCGCAGCCCGGCCGCGGCCCCCGCCGGATCGCCCGCCCGCAGCGCGCGCCGCCCCGCGAGCGCCAGCCGCTCGAACTCGGCGGCGTCCACGGCCTCCGGCGGCAGGGCGAGCCGGTAGCCGCCGCCCGCGCGCTCCACCAGCCCCGCGGGCAGCGACCGCCGCAGCCGCGACACGTGCGTGTGGAGCGCGTTCGCCGGATCGCCGGGGCCGTCGCCGTCCCACAGGTCGCGGACCAGCGTCCCCGCCGGAACGGGCCGTCCGGCGTCCAGCGCGAGCCGCGCCAGCAGCGCCCGCTGCCGGGCACCGGCGATCCCGATGGCGCGCCCCCCGGCCACGGCTTCGAGCGGACCCAGGATGTGCACGCGCATACCCGCCACCCTGCCAGACGGCAGCGGCGGCTACGTCCCAGGTAATCGTCTTGCCGCCCGCCCCTCCGTAACGTCGTGGCCATCAGGCAGAGACCTCCCGGAAGGGGATCCCGATGACCACCTCGCACACTCCCGCCCGCGCCCTGCTCGCCGACGGCGCCCGCCTGCTCCGCGTCGCGCTGCGCCTGGACGCCGTCGTGACGGGTGCCAACGGGCTGGCCTACCTCGCCCTGGCCGGGCCCCTGCACGACCTGCTAGGGCTGGAGGCCGCGCCCGCCCGCGCGCTGGGCGCGTTCCTCGTGGTGTACGCCGCCGCCGTGTGGGCCGTCTCGATGCGCCCCCGCCCGCTCGCCGTGACCGCGGTGGTCGAGGCGAACGTCGTGTGGACCGTCCTGAGCCTCGCCACCGCCGTCATGGGCTGGCTGTCCCTGAACGCCGCCGGCGTCACGTGGGCGGTGCTCCAGGCGGCGGCCGTCGCGGGCTTCGCCGCGCTCCAGTGGACGGCCCTGCGGCGTACCCGCTGATCAGGGCCGATATCGTCGATCCCAAACGATCGATCGGTGGGGGAAGAGTGGACGAGTTCATCGCGGGGCTGCCCAAGTGCGAGCTGCACCTGCACATCGAGGGCACCCTGGAGCCGGAGCTGAGCTTCGAGCTGGCGAAGCGCAACGGCCTCACGCTCCCCCACCGCACCGTCGAGGAGGCGCGCGCCGCGTTCACCTTCGACAGCCTGACGACGTTCCTGGTCGGCTACTACGAGGGCATGAACGTCCTGCTGAAGGAGCCGGACTTCTACGACCTCGCGATGGCGTACCTGGCCAAGGCGGCCGCGCAGAACGTCCGGTACGCCGAGATCTTCTTCGACCCGCAGGCGCACACCTCGCGCGGCGTCCCGTTCGACGTGGTGATCCGCGGGCTGCGCCGCGCGGTCCTGGACGCCGAGCGCCTGCACGGCGTGCGCGCCCAGCTCATCATGTGCTTCCTGCGCGACTTCTCCGCCGGGTACGCGATGGCGACGCTGCTGGAGTCGCTGCCGTACCGCGAGTGGATCGTCGGCGTCGGCCTGGACTCCGACGAGCGCGGCAACCCGCCGGCCAAGTTCGAGAAGGTCTTCGCCCGCGCCCGCGAGGAGGGCTACCTCCTCACCATGCACTGCGACGTCGACCAGGAGGACTCGACCGAGCACATCCGCCAGGTCCTCCAGGTGATCGGCGTCGACCGGATCGACCACGGCGTCAACGCGCTGGACGACCCGGCCCTGGTCGAGGAGATCAAGCGGCGCGGGCTGGGCCTGACCGTCTGCCCGGTCTCGAACGGCTTCGTCACCGACGGCTCCAAGGCGGACGCGATCCGCCGGATGCTCGACCTGGACCTGCGCGTCACGATCAACTCCGACGACCCGGCCTACTTCCGCGCCTACGTCGCCGAGAACCTCCAGCTCGTCAGCGACGAGCTGGGCCTGTCGCGGGAGGACCTCGTCCGCCTCGAACGCAACGCCTTCGAGATCGCGTGGCTGCCCCGCGCCGTCAAGGACGCCTTCCTCACCGAACTCGACACCTACGCGCGGAGCTCCCGATAAAGCGGTGTTGAATTGGAGCATGGAGCTTTTTCTGCTGTCGAACTCGCGGACTCACGGGCGGGCGTACCTGGAGCACGCGGCGGAGGCGATCGGGGAATTTCTGGGCGGGCGGCGGCTGGTGTTCGTTCCGTTCGCGCTGCGGGACCATGACGGTTACACCGCGACCGTCGCCGGGGCCATGCGGGCCCTCGGGATCGAGGTCGTCGGGGCGCACACGGCGGACGATCCGCGCGGCCTGGTCCGGGACGCGGAGGCCGTCTTCGTCGGGGGCGGCAACTCGTTCCGGCTGCTGTCGACGCTGCAGCGTACGGGCCTGCGCGAGGTGATACGGGACCGCGTCCGGGAGGGCGGGCTGCGCTACATGGGGTCCAGCGCGGGGACGAACATGGCGTGCCCGACGCTCCGCACGACCAACGACATGCCGATCGTGCGGCCGGAGTCGTTCGAGGCGCTCGGGCTGGTGCCGTTCCAGATCAATCCGCATTTCCTGGACGCCGATCCGGGCAGCACGCATATGGGCGAGACCAGGGAACAGCGCATTACCGAGTTCCTGGAGGAGAACGACGTTCCGGTGCTGGGAATGCGCGAGGGCGCATGGCTCCGGGTGAGCGCGGGAAAGGCCGTTCTCGGCGGGACGACCGGGGCCCGGCTGTTCGCGCGCGGCGCCGAGCCGCGCGAGGTGGCGGCGGACGCCGACGTGTCGTTCCTGATGGAGGCGGAACCTAGGTTCGACGTCTGACGGAAGAGGGGGGCGCCGCCGCGGCGGCGCCCCCTCACCGAT
>NZ_JBGNUR010000003.1:224096-358512 GCF_041951345.1 Actinomadura sp. 21ATH
AGCGTGCTGGGCCACGACGGCTGGGCCGCCGCCGGCCTGCCGCCCATGCGCGGCTGGCGCGAGGCCCTCCACGCGGCCTGGCCCACCCTGCGTTGACTCGTGGCGGGGGCGCCCCCACGCCCCCGCCGCCGGGGGGGCCCCCCTTCTCCGTTACCTGCCCTTGGTCTGGAGGGCGGTCATCGGGCCGTAGAGGTCGACCAGGCGGTCGAACTCGGCGGGGTCGTGGAAGCGCGCGGCGCCGCGGCCGAAGTCCTTGGCGACCTCGACGCAGAAGCGCGCGGCGGCGTCGACGCTGTACAGGTCGGTGGCGCCGGTGGCCGATCCCGCGACGGGCGCGTCCGTGGTGATCGCGACGCCGACGACCGGGGCCTTGGTGGCGGTCGCGGGCTGCAGGATCGAGTTCACGTGGTACACGCCGTTGCCGTACGGGGTGATGTCCTGCATCGACAGCGGCAGCACGACCGGGGACCGGCCGGTGACCCGCTGCTGGACGGCGAGGAGGTCCTCGCTGATCCGCAGGATCCAGCCCTCCTTGACGGTCGGCGAGATCGCGAAGCCGACGTGGTTGACGACCCGGTTGCCCTTGGTGGTGTCGACCGCCAGGATCGCGTCGGCCGTGGCGTCGACCTCGTGGACGTTCATGTCCTCGATCTCGACGGGCGAGTCCATGAACGGGACGGGGTCGTGCGGCTGGGTGGGCGCGTCCGGGCAGATGTGCGTGCCGATCACGACGTCGCCGTCCAGGACGTCGCCGCGCCGCCGCATCTGGGCGAGCTTGGCGGCGACGGTCACGGCGGTGAGGGCGCCGTCCCCGTCGGAGACGAAGCCGATCTGCTCGGGCCTGGCGCCCAGGCCGCCGAGCCGGCCGACGACGCTGAGCGTGGGCGCGTCGCCGCCGGCGGCGCGGCCCCGGGAGCCGGGGATCACCGCGCGGACGAAGTCGGTCTTGCCCTTGTTCCCGGTGACCGGCGTGACGACCGGGTCCTGGACGCCGTGCCGGCGCAGGAACTCGGCGACGGCCTCGCCGTTCACCGCCGGGTCGTCCAGCAGGTCGAACGCCTCCAGCACGTGGGTCCAGCTCATCTATGCGTCTCCTTCTCTAAAGCGTGTACGAGGCCGTCAGCCCTGCGGCGAGCACGGCGTCCACGACCGGGACGCCGTCCCGGTGAACCCCGGGATCGTCGCTGGTGACGACGCGGACGATCCCGATCACCGGTGCACCTCCCCGGCGAGCCGGGCGACGACCGTGCGGGCGAGCAGGACGGGCACGCCCGCCGCCCGCGCCGCGGCCGCGCGCATCTCCTCCGTGTAGCCCATGCAGTCGAGGACGATCCACCGCGCGCCGCCCGCCGCGAGGCCCTCCGCGGCGGCCGCCACGGCGCCGGCCGCACCCCCGGCGTACGGGGTGGCGGCGGCGACGCGGACCTCCCCCGCGACGCCGGCCCATTTCGTCCGGCTCATCCCCTCCTGCTCGGGCAGCGGGCACACGATCCCGACCGCGTCGGCCGGGTCGCACAGGCCCGCGACGCCGTGCGTGAGGAGGCGTTCGGCGAACAGCAGCGGGCGCCGGTGCCGCAGCGGCGGGAACTCCCCCGTGCACACGACCAGCGTGGCGTCCACGCCGCGCTCTTCGAGCCACGCGACGGCCGCCTCGACGCGCCCGATCGTCCGGTCGTGGTCGAGGACGACCGAGGACCCGTCGGCGAGCCGCGTCGTGAGGACGTGCGCGGCGCCCGGGGCCGGGGCCAGCGCGGCGATCTCGCCGCCGCCCAGCCCGTCCAGGGCGCCGCGCTCGATCACCGAGGCCGGTCCCGCGCCCAGGTGGGGCAGCATCTCGGGCACCATGTCGTCGCGCGGCGACTGCCCGATCGTGACCAGTCCCAGCACCGTCAGCTCCCGTCCCGCGCGGCCATGTCCAGGAGCCGGCCGAGCACGGCGGGGCCCTCCTTGAGCCCGTCGTGCTCGTACTCGTTGGTGATCCACGGCGTGAGCCCGCGGACCGCCGCGGCCGTCTCCAGCGAGTACTCGCGCGGGACGAACATGTCGCCGTGGTACACCGCCGCGTACACGGGCACGTCGTTGCTCCGCAACCGGCCGAGGTCGTACAGCAGCGGCCAGTCGGCCTTCTCCGCGAGGAGGTGCGCCGCCTCGCGGAGCGGGACGAGCGCCGGGTCCTCGTCGAAGTGGAACGGGAAGAACATCTCGCCCGTGAACGCGAACGGCACGTCGCCGCTCAGCCCGAACTCCGGCCGCTCCCGGTAGGCGCGCTCGGCCGCCCACCGGGTCGCGCCGCCCTGGGCGTAGATCAGCTCCTGGAAGACCGCGTACAGGGGACGCGGCGCGACGCTCACGGCGTCCTGCACGCCCGCGAGGAACGTGTCGGACAGTTCCGGCCCGTTGGCCCCCGTCACGAACGCCTCCTCAAGGAGGAAGTGCAGGGAGTCGAAGCCGGAACGGGTGCCGAGGCCGAGGCCGAGCGACTGGAAGCGGCGCGGGCTGAGCCGTTCACCGGTCGGCAGCCGCACGTCGCGGTCGCGCAGGTGCTCGGCGATCCGCGCGCACAGCTCGCGGTCGCCGGGGTGGCGGGCGAAGTACGCCTCGTTCTTCTCCAGCGTCCGGTCGAACGTGAGCCTGTAGACGTCCTCGGCCGTGCCGGTGAGCGTCGGCAGCCCGCCGGTGACGAACGACCGCCGCAGGCCCTCGGGGGCCAGCGACAGGTACGTCATCGTGATGAAGCCGCCGTAGCTCTGCCCGAGCGTGGACCACGGCCGGCCGCCGTTGATCTCGTGCCGGAGCGCCTCCGCGTCCCGGACGATCGAGTCCGCGCGGAAGTGCGCCAGGTAGGCGGCCTGCTCGGCGGGGCCGCCGGCGGAGGCGAGCGTCTGCCGGTTGACCGGCGTCGAACGGCCCGTGCCGCGCTGGTCGAGCAGCACGACGCGGTGCTCCTCCAGCGCCCGGCCGATCCAGCCGCCCCGGCCCGGCGGCCGCAGCGCCTTCCCGCCCGGCCCGCCCTGGAGGAACAGCAGCCGGGGCAGGCCGGCGTCCGCCTTGGCCGCGGCCACGACCTCGCGCGCGAACACCTCGATCCGCGGCCCGTCGGGACGGTCGTGGTCGAGCGGGACCTCGATGACGTGGTCGGTGTAGACCAGGCCGTTCTGGCGGAACGTTCCAACGATCATCAGTAGCCCGGGATGCCGAGGCGGTGGCAGATCTCGACCAGCTCCGGATGCACGTACCGGCCCTCGATCTCGATCGCCTCGCCGTCCAGGTGGATGCTCGGGTTGAGCATGCTGCCGTCGGTGTGCGCGGGCGCGATGAACGGGGCGCCGCCGATCCAGGCGCCCTTGGTGCCGAGGCCCAGCTCGACGCAGCCGAAGATGCGCTCGTCCTCGACGATGCGGCCGGTCGGCCGCGTCACGCCGGGGTTGAACCCGAGCGACCAGTGCGCGATCCGGTACATGTTCCGGCCCTGCTCCTCGTCCTCGGCGTTGCGCGCCTGGTCCTCCATCCAGCGGCGGAAGACCGTCGCGTCGGTGCCGTCGCCCTCGATCGAGGTGACGGTGCCCTCGCTGACCTCCATCCGGATGGGGTCGCGGATCAGGCCGAGGTCGTTCGGCGGCCACACCGCGCCGTCGAAGACGAGCACGCCCTCCTGGGTCTCCTCCAGCGGGTTCCAGGAGATCTGGCCGGCCAGCATCACCGTCTCGCCGGGCTTCTCGGCCGGCTTGCCGCGCAGGTTGATCGGCCGGCCGCCGTTGCGTGCGCGCAGGTCGGTGCCCGCCGGGGTGGTGATCCGTACCTCGTCGGCGCTCTCCAGCAGCCGCACCAGCGCCTTGCCGAGGTCGATCGTGCCCTGGAAGTCGACCCGGGCGACGGTGTCGACGAGCATCTGCACGTCCATGCCGGTCAGGTTGGCGTAACGGGTGCCCTGCGCCATCGCCGCGCGGAACGCGTCGGAGTGCATGATGTACGCCAGCGCGTACTCGATCCACACCTGCGAGCGGGCCACCGCGCCCGCGACCGGCCCCGGCGGCTCCATCGCCGAGGACGGCCGGGTCGGGTACCAGACCACCGTCGGGGTCGCCCCGGCCGCCGCCACCGCCTGCGCGGTCAGCTCCACCACCCGGTGGTCGGTGGAGGTGTCACCGGTGATCACCACGTCCTCGCCCGGCTTGACGAGCATGATCTCCTCGACGAGCTTGCGGGCGCCGAGCGCCGCCTCGTACGAGAGGTATTCGGGCCGGGACTCGATCCGGCTGGTGACTTCCATTCAGTGCTATCCCTTCACTACGCGGCTGACATCGGTGAGCGAGCTTCCGGCGATCAGTCCGGAGCCGATCAGGTTGAGCTCCCCGCTCGCCTCCGGCCCGCGGACCCGGCCCCAGATGATCCGGAAGGCCAGCGCGCCGAGCACGAACCAGCAGGCGTACGGGGTGAGGATCAGCAGGCCGGTGGCCAGCAGGACGCCCATCTGGCGCTCCGGGCCGCCGATCAGCTGGATCAGCGCGCCGGGGATCGCCCAGATGAGGATGTTGGTGAGCGTGGAGGTGTCGGTGAGGCCCCCGGCGACGGTGTCGGCGTACACCTTCGACACCGGCGGGATCTCGTTGCCCTCGAAGTACGACCGCCAGGTCAGCGCGACCACGGCGAGCGCGACGCCGAAGCCGACCAGCTGGGCGATGTACTGCTGCTTGCGGCCGGCCTTCTCGACCAGCTTGTACGGGGTGCCGCCCTGGCGCAGGATCCAGCCGGCCTTGAGGTCGTACCCCATGTCGGCGAACGCGGGTCCGGTCGAGGCGACGTAGGCGACGAACAGCGCCAGCGGCACCGTCGGGATCCCGATGACCAGGCCCAGCACCATGAAGATCAGCGTGACGGCGAACGCCGGGAACCAGCCGGAGTGCATCGCGGCCAGGCCGACGATCAGCTGGTGGACGAGGGCCGCGAAGCCGGCCAGCACGCACCAGCCGATCAGCTGGATCACCGACAGCTCGCCGAGGATGCCGCCGGCCAGGCCGACGGTGAGCGCGCCGATGAAGAACAGCACGTACCCCTCGGTCAGCGCCCGGCGCAGCCCGCGCTCGTCGACGGTGCCCTCCATCGCCTCGGGCTGCTCGGCGCCCACGGCGGTCTCGCCCGCGGTCCTGCCCTTCTCCGGCGACCGGCGGAGCAGCAGGATGATCGCCTGAACCAGCGCGATCAGGCCGGCGCCGACCATGAAGCCGTGCGGGATGTACATGTCGTTCAGGTCGACGTCGAACCATTCCTTGCCGTACTGGTTGACGCCCAGCCCGACGCCGAACATGGCCAGCGCCCAGATGTTGCCGATCAGCGCGACACCGGCGGCCGAGAACGGCAGCGCGTGGCCCGCGAGCTTGACGAACGAGCCGAGGAAGCCGACCAGGCCGCCGATGCCGAGGACCACGGCCTTCCGGCCGCCCTCGTCGCCGGCCACGATCGTCTCGGCGGCGGCGACGCCGGGCGGCCAGGTGGACCGGGCCGGGAAGAGCTTGGAGTCGAAGATCCGGTACAGCACCCAGGAGTCGACGAACAGGCCGATCGCCGCGCCCAGCAGCATCGGCCACACCAGGTCGGAGCGGCCCAGGACGAACGGCACCGCGATCGGCACCAGCAGCGAGTTCGCGGCGGCGAACGTCGCGCCGGAGATCGCGCTCTGCACGAGGTTCTGCCGGTGCACCGACCGCATCTCGCGGAGCCTGCGCGCGGGCACCCGCGCGACCAGCATCGCGATCAGCGCGCCGATGACCGAGGTGTTGGCGGAGATGCCGAGCGTGGTCACCAGGTGCAGGCCGATGAACGCGCCGAGCACCGACAGCACGACGGTGAGGATGAGGGTGACCGGCTCGAACGCGCGCGGATGCGACTCCGCGCCGTGCAGCCCGGCCCCCTTCAGCGATGGCGTGATGGACAAGGTGCTTCCTCGCTACTCTTCGGCCCCGCCGTCGAGCAGGCGGCTCAGCGTCTCCGCTGTTCCCCGTACCCGCGAGACGGTGGTGTCGATCTTCTCGGTGACACTCTGGTGCGGGCCGATCACGACCAGCGAGCCGATCACCTGGCCGGCGGCGAACACCGGCGCCGCGACGGAGGTGACGTTCAGGTCGTACTCGCCGTGCGATACCGCGACCCGCTCCGCCCGGATCCGGGCGTACAGCTCGAACAGCTCAGCGGGGTCGACGATCGTCTCGTCGCTGAACCTCTCCAGCGGGCCGGCGCCGAGGAGGCGGCGGGCCTCCTCGTCCGGGTAGAACGCGAAGATCGCGTGCCCGGCGGCGCCGCCGTGCGCCGGGATCGTCTCGCCGACGGTGGCCGAGTAACGCATCGGCCCGTCGGCGTCGATCGCCAGCGCCGTCCGGTACGCGGCGCCGTGCGGAACGTTCAGGATGGCGCTCTCCCCCAGCTCCTGCGCCAGGGCGGTGAGCAGCGGCCGCGCGGCCGCCTCCAGGGACCCGCCCCGCTCGGCGGACCGGGCGAGCACGCCGATCGTGGCGCCGAGCCGGTACCGGCGGGTCTGCGGGTCGGCCAGGACGAAGCCGCGGTGCGCGAGCGTCGTCAGCAGCCGGTGCGTGACGGCCTTGTCCAGCTCCAGCTCGCGGGCCAGCTCGCTGACCCCCCACTCGGACCGGCGCCGGAACGCCAGCAGCACGAGCAGGCCCCGATCCAGCGTCTTGGCCGTACCGCGACCCGGCTCGCCCACGAGACCACCCCTCACGTTGCGATAATCGCAACACCGTTGCAAATTCTGAGCCGAGAATATCCCCCGTCATCCGAAATCGGTCAACCCTTACGGGCAAGGAAACCTGTTTTTTACACAGTCGACCTGCGGGACCTCAGCGCAGCAGCAGCGCCCGGCGCCCCGAGACCGGGTCCTCGGCGAGCAGCACGAACCTCGCCAGCACGGCCAGCGCGAGCAGGCACGCCCCCATCTCCAGGCCCTCCTCGACGCTCGTCCCGACCGCGTAGACGGCGTCCGCCCCCTGCCGCCGCGCCCACCCGTTGAACGCCTCGACAACGAGCGCCCCCGCCAGGTACGCCGCCAGCGCGCCGAGCATCCCGTACCGCAGATCACCGGGCAGGCGCCGCGCCCACAGCACCGCGCCGGCCACGCCGGCGGCCGCGCCCAGCGCCCCCGGCAGCACCCAGGCGTACGTCGGCAGGGCGATCCCGAGCCCGGCCGCCCACTCCCGACCCGGCCCGGCGAGCCGCTCGTGCACCTGCGCGGTCTCGTCGACGCTCAGCCAGGCCGCGGCCGCCGCGAGCGCCAGCCACGCGGCCCGCCCCGGCCGCGCGCCCCGGCCACTGAGACCCGCCGCGAGCAGCGCCGTCCCCGCCACCGAGAGCAGCAGCGCGCCGTTCCACCAGGTCGCCAGGTTGCCTTCCGCGCCGACGTTGAAGACCAGCCGGAGCGCCGGGACGGGCCGCACGTACTCGTGGTAGCTCCGGACCGCGAGATCCACGGCGACCAGGCACCCGGTGGCGGCGGCCGCGAGCGCCAGCGCCTTCCACACGCCCCGATGCTGCCGCACCGCCGGATACGCCGCCCCCGCCCGCAAGACGGAAATCTGCTGATCTGTCATGGCGCGCGAACCTAGGCCCGCGGCATGAGGACGCCCCGCCTCCAGACGCCGAGCACGCCCGCTCCCACCGACGGAACCGCACATCCGCGCCGCTAACGCGACCGCCCAGATGAAGCTTCTCTAATCCACCCTTAATCCACCCGCCCGCCACCCGCCCGGCGCCACCCCGCACGTTGACTCGTGGCGTGTCCGCCTCCGGCGGCCCCGCGGAAGGCGGGACACGCCACGAGTCAACACGGCGGGCGGCGGGCGGGGACGCGGCAGAGGCGGAAGCCGACGTTGGGGGTCTGGCGCCAGGTCGGGTCGCCGCTCCGGTGGTCGGTGGAGGTCGGGCGCGACATCCGGAACGAGACGGTGACGGCCTCGGCGCAGTCGGCCCAGGAGCCGCCGCGCAGCACCCGTTCGGGACCGGTGTCCGGGCCCGCCGGGTCGGCCTCGGGCGAGTGCCGGTAGTACTCGGCGTCGTAGCGGTCGGCCGTCCACTCCCAGACACAGCCCGCCATCGCGTACAGGCCGTACCCGTTGGGCGGCTTCTCCCGTACGGGCCGGATCGAGAACTCGTCGAAGCGGCCGAAGTCGCAGCGCTCAGGGGTCGGCGGCTCGTCGCCCCAGGGGTACCGGCGGCCGGGCAGCCCGCCGCGCGCGGCCCGTTCCCACTCGGCCTCGGTGGGCAGGCGGTAGCGGACCTCGGCGGTGGACAGCCTCTCGCCGAGGGCCACGGCGTCGTCCCAGGAGACGCTGACCATGGGCTTGCGCTCGTACCCCCAGGGATCGTCCGACTCCCGGGGCGGTTGGCCGAAGAAGCCGTGCCTCTCCTCCGCGGGCACGTGGGCATGCCAGTCGAGGGCGCGGGTGGTGGCGTCCTCGCAGTACTGGAGGCGGATCTTCAGCGAGTTGACGAGGCCGAAGTCGTTCGCGGGCGGCTCCTCCGGCATTCCCTTCGGGGGCGGGGACCAGCCCATGAGGGCGCAGTACGCCGACCAGCCGACCGGGGCGTCGGTGATCCAGTAGTCGCCGAGCCGGACGGGATGGACGGGGCGCTCGTCCGGGTCGCCGGTCTCCGAGCCCATCAGGAACGTCCCGGCCGGGACGTAGCGGAACGCCAGCCCGTGCTCGGTGATCGCCAGCCGGTCGAGGAGGGCCGCGCGGGCGGCGGCCACGTCCGCGTCGCCGGGATCGAGGGCGTACGCCCGGTCGTACTCCGCCGCGGCCGCGCGCAGGTCGCCCGCGTCCTCCAGCTCGCGGGCGGTACGGGCCGGGTCGCCGCTCACCGGCCGCACCCGCCGGCGTTGACGTCCAGGATGACCAGCGGGTTCCGGTCGCCGATCCCGGCGTGCTCGGTGATCCACGGGTCGGGCGCGTTGACCGAGCCGTTGAACGCCTGCGCGCGGGCCCGGCAGCCGCCCGCGAAGACGGCGCCGCCGGTCGGGTCGTCGGACGGCAGCGACCGGATCTCCCGGAAGCGCCGGCTGCGATGCCAGATCTCCGCGAGCGGCCGGTCCCGCACGTTCGCCGCCACGAACTCCGGGCCCAGGAAGCTGCACGGGTTGACCTCGCCGGACACCGAGATCGAGCAGACCGAGTTGCCCGCGCCGCAGCCGTGGTTCTTCTGCACGACCGACTGCGTCTCCCGGCGGGCGCGCGGGCTGAACGGGTCGATGTGGTGCAGCTCGACCGGCGCGTTCGCCTCCATCGAGGCCAGCTGGTTCAGCGCGGTGCTGTACTCGGCGAACGTCGGCATCAGCTCCCGGTGCCGTTCGGCGACGCCCACCGGGTACAGCGGCCGGAACACGGCGGTGTCGGCGCCGACCTCGTGCGCCAGCCGGGCGCAGTCCTCGATCTCGGCGAGGTTGCTCCGCATGATCGTGAACGCGAGCGTGAAGCGGGAGTGCTCGCGCAGCACCGCGAGCCGGTCCATGACCCTGTCGAACGTGCCCGCGCCGCGGACCCGGTCGTTCACCTCGGCGGTGGCGCCCTCCAGGCTGACGTTCAGCCAGACCAGCTCGCGCTCGCCGAACGCCCGCGCGATCTCCTCGGTGATCAGCAGCCCGTTGGTGGTGACGCACGGCGCGAGGCCGTGCTCCAGCGCCAGGTCGATGATCTGGAAGAGGTCCTTGCGCAGCAGCGGCTCGCCGCCGGTGAGGCCGAGCCGGAAGCTGCCGAGCGCGGCCATCTCGCCGAACAGCCGGTCGATCTCGGCCAGGCCCAGCCGCTTCTCCCGGCGCGGCAGGTCGCCCGCGAAGCAGTGGGTGCAGCCGAGGTTGCAGGCGGCCACGACCTCCAGGTGCACGGCCAGCGGCCCGGTCAGATGGTCGGCGGGCACCTCGACGTCGTGCAGGACGGTCCCGGCGAACCGGCCGTCCACCGTGAAGAAGCCCATGTCATAGAAGTGCTCGTAGAAGCGGACGAGCCGGTCGGCCTCGCCGTCGTCGGCGACGCCCGCGAGCACCCGGTCGATCGGGACGTCCCGCAGCCGGATGAGCAGGGCGGTGGTCTCCGCGTCGAACGGCAGGTAGCGCGAGGTGCGGCGGTCGAAGACGAGGCAGCCGAAGTACTGCGGGACCAGGACGAGCGGGGCGCGTTCAGGCATCGCCGCCCTCCCCGGTCCGGGTCTCGGGGCCGGTCAGCTCGAACTCCGTGCGGATCCAGGCGCGGGTGCCGCCCTCGATGCCGAGGGGCGCGGCGCCCAGCCGCTCCAGCCACTCGAACCGGTACCTGTCCATGTCGCGCTTCGGGTCCTCCGGCGGGCGCCGCTCCTCCCGCAGGTCCATCGGCGGCCAGCCCGCGTCGTCGAAGCCGGGGCGCGTCCAGGAGGCGTCCGCGGGCTCGTCGAGGGTGTACGTCCAGGAGGCGTCCGCGACGGTCAGCAGCGAGAACGGCGCCTCCCGCGGCCCCCGGGCGTTCACGGGCCCCCGCTCCTTCGGCGGCGGGTACAGCGCGGCGAAGCTCAGCACGGTGTACGCCGGATCGGTGCCGGTGACCGTGAAGCTCAGGACGTGCTTCCCGAACGGCACCAGCGGCCGCGCCGACGGCAGCGGCGCGCCGTCCAGCCGGATCTCGCACTCGCCGTTCACGTACATGTTCATGTGGAGGGGGATGCCGGCGCGCGGATCGCGCCACCGGAGCACGACCCCGCCGCATCCGGCGGGGATCTCGCAGTGGCCGTACTCTTCGAGGACGTACAGCGGTGAGGTCTTTGAGTAGCGGGCCAGCGAATTCAGCTTGAGCTCGCGTTCGTCCACCCGCCCACCCTAACGGCCGCGGAACGGGCGGATGATCAGGCTGATTCGGTGCGCAGGAGGCGCAGGAACGCCTTGATCCCGGAGATCACCTCCTGGTTGTCGGTCAGCTGGGAGACGGTGTCCTCGAAGCGGCGGCCGAGGGCGTCGATCCGGCGCTCCAGTTCGCGGGTCCCCTGGGACGCGGTGATGTCCACGGCCTCCAAGCGGTGCTCCAGGGTGCGGTCGGCCTCGTGGAGCTGCTCGGCCGCCAGGCGCATCGCTTCGAGGCGGCCTTCGGCGAACTCCAGCCGGGTGCGCAGCGCGAGGACGTCGTCGCGGGGGTGCCGCGCCTCGTGGTCCATGGTGCGCAGCCGGTCGCGGAGGTGGGCGAACCAGGCGTGCGACGGCCGGAAGAGCGTGCTGAGCAGGTAGAAGCCGGCGAAGTAGTAGCCGGTCGACTCGCCGGAGAAGTAGGTGACCGCGGCGACGGCCGCGGCGGTGACCAGGTGCGCGCCGATCGCGGCCGTCCGGGCGCGGGAGGCGATCCGCCGCGCCTCGGCCTCGTGGCCGTCCGGGATCTCCAGGCCGCGGTCCCTGCTGGTGCGGATGTCCTGGAGCACCCGGCGGGCGCGGAAGTGCACGTTCCACGGAACGGTCAGCAGGAGCAGCAGCCACGCGAGCCCGAGCCCCACGGCGGCGACCGAGAGCAGCACCGCGGCCGGGACGTCGGTCACGACGACGAGCGCGGCCGCGCCCACGGCGGCCGCGGCGAGCAGGGCGAAGGCGAGCAGGTCACGGAACATCGGCGGTTTCCTGTCGGAGGGGACGGGTGCGTCCCATCGTCGGGTCCGGCCCGGTGCCGCCGGATGGGTTCGGCTACTCGGTTCGGCGTGAGTACGGGGTGAGTAGCCGTTCGGCGGCGAGGCGCTCCTTGGGCCCGCCCCATCGAGGGCCCCCGCCGCGCCGACCGAGGCACCTGCGCGGTCTCCTCCTGGGTACGACCGGCCCGCCGGCCGCCGTGTTGACTCGTGGCGTGTCCATCTTCCGCGCGCCCGCCGGGGGGTGGACACGCCACGAGTCAACGGGGGCCGGCCTGCGCGGGCCTGTTTCAGAAGGCCAGGTCTCGCCTGCGGAAGGTGGTCAGGCCGGCCGCCGCCAGGACTACCGCGGCGGCGGTGAGGGCGGCGATCGGGAGGAGGGCCGGGTCGGCGGCCGGAAGCGCCGGGGTGTGGCTGAACGGCGAGAGGTTCGTGACCCACTGCGGGAGCTCCAGGATCGGGCCGAGCTGGCCGATCAGCAGGCAGAGCCCGAGGGCCGCCCAGGAGATCGCGGCCGAGCGGTGCGGCAGCAGCCCGATCATCGCCACGACGAAACCCGCCAGGGACAGCGTCGCGGGCAGCTGGACGAGGGCGGCCCCGGTCAGGGCCCCGACGCGGTCCGGGGAACCGGCCGCCGCCGCGTACGCCAGGCCGTTCGCCAGCCCGGTGACCAGCAGGACCGCGGCGGTGCCGAGCACGGCGCAGGTGATGTGGGCGAGCATCCAGCGGTGGCGGCTCACGGCGCCGGCCAGCACCGACTCCAGCGGCCCGGTCTCCTCGGCGCGCATCCGCAGCAGCGCCTGGACGGTGTACCCCGCGATGATCACGCCGGTGAGTCCCATCATGGCGGCGAAGAACGCGTCGACCAGGTCCCCGCTGCCGCCCAGGCGGCCGACGACGTCCGCCAGTTCGGCGCTGCTGCCCAGCACCTCCTCGGCCTCGGCGCCGACCGCGCCCAGGGCCAGGCCCATGACCAGCATCCCGGCCGCCCAGCCGTACAGGACCCCGCGCTGCAGCCGCCACGCCAGGCCGAGCGGGCTCAGCAGGGCGCGGGCGGCGGTGGCCGGGCCGCGGCGGACCGGCAGCATGCCGGTGCCCACGTCGCGGTGGTCGGTGAGCGCGAACGCGGTCCGTACCAGGACGGCCAGGAGCACGGCCTGCATGGCCAGCGGCCACAGGTCGTCGGCGGCGAACGGCCGCACCCGCTGCGCCCAGCCGATCGGCGACAGCCAGGACGGCCACAGGCTGGTGACGGTGCCGTTCTCCACCGGCGCGAGCCCGTCGCCGGCGGCGCGCAGCAGGAACGCCAGGCCGAGGACGGCGGCCGCGGTGCCGCCGGCGGCGCGGGCGCTCTCGGCGATCTGCGCGGTCACGGCCGCGACGCCCGCGAACACCGCGCCGGTCGACCCGACGGCCGCGCCGAGGACGAGCGATCCGGCGAGCGGGACGCCCGCCGCAGCCGTACCGGCGGCGAGCAGGACCGCCAGCAGCACGTCGGCGCCCAGCGTGACCAGGAGGGCCGCGGTCAGGCCCGCGTGCCGGCCGACGACGGCGGAGCCGATCATCTCGGCGCGGCCGGTCTCCTCGTTCTGCCGGGTGTGCCGGACGACCGCGAAGACGCTCATCAGCGCGGCGAGCACGGCGAGGATGCTGAACGTCTCGGCGACGACGATGCCGCCCACGCTCGCCTCGGGGATGATGCCGTTGAAGACGCGGGAGACGGCGCTGGTGATGTTCGTCCGCGCGTACGCCGCCTGCTCGCTCTCGCTCTTGTAGAGGCCGGCGACGCTGGACGCGGACACGCCCGCGACCGCCGTCAGCCCGAGCAGCCACAGCGGCAGCCGGACGCGGTCGCGGCGCAGCGCCAGCCGGGCCAGCCGGAGCGTTCCGGTGAACGTGCTCATCGCGCCGCCTCCACCGGCTCGCGGCCCGGCTCCCCGTAGTGGCGCATGAACAGCTCCTCCAGCGTCGGCGGATTGCTGGTCAGCGCGCGGACGCCGAACCCGGCCAGGTGCCGGTGCACCTCCGCCATCGCCGCCGCCTCCACCTCGAAGCTCGCCGCGGTGCCGTCGGTGCTCAGGCCGTGGACGCCGGGCAGCCCGTCCAGCCCGGTGACGGGGCGCTCGGTCTCGACCGTCACCGCGGTACGGGTCAGGTGGCGCAGCTCGTCCAGCGTGCCGGACTCGACCGTGTAGCCGTCCCGGATGATCGAGACGCGGTCGCAGAGCTTCTCCACCTCGGCGAGGATGTGGCTGGACAGCAGCACCGTGCCGCCCTTCTCCCTGGCCTCGGCGACGCAGTCCTGGAAGACCGACTCCATCAGCGGGTCGAGGCCGGAGGTGGGCTCGTCCAGGACGTACAGCTCCACGTCGGACGCGAACGCCGCCACCAGCGCGACCTTCTGCCGGTTGCCCTTGGAGTAGGTGCGGCACCGCTTCGTCGGGTCGAGCCGGAAGCGGTCGAGGAGCTCGTCGCGGCGGGCGCGGTCGAGGCCGCCGCGCAGCGCGCCGAGCAGGTCGATCGCCTCGCCGCCGGACAGGTTGCCCCAGAGGTTGACCTCGCCCGGCACGTACGCCAGGTGCCGGTGCAGCGCCACGGCGTCCTTCCAGGGGTCGCCGCCGAGCAGCCTGACCGTGCCGGAGTCGCGGCGCAGCAGCCCCAGCAGGACCCGGATCGTGGTGGACTTGCCGGCGCCGTTCGGGCCGAGGAAGCCGTGCACCTCGCCGGTGCGGACGGTGAGGTCCAGCCGGTCGAGCGCCCGGACGTCGCCGAAGCTCTTGCTCAGATCGATGATGCGGATCGCGTCGGACATGGCGGTGGTCCCCGTCGCCCTTCTCGCTCGTCCCCTGGCCTTCCCCGGGAGGCCCCGGTCCT
The DNA here is from genome assembly GCF_041951345.1 of Actinomadura sp. 21ATH. Classification (NCBI taxonomy): domain Bacteria; kingdom Bacillati; phylum Actinomycetota; class Actinomycetes; order Streptosporangiales; family Thermomonosporaceae; genus Actinomadura; species Actinomadura sp. 21ATH. The sequence goes on from NZ_JBGNUR010000003.1 coordinate 238,605, forward strand.
GACCGTCGGTCAGGACCTCGATCGTAGGACATGTCCGTCGCGCCGCCAAGGGCCCCCGGCCCCGCGGCCCGGCCGGTCTAGGCTGGACGGGTGGACGACAAGAGGTCCCCGGACACCCGCGCCCGCATCCTGGAGACGGCCCTGGACCTGTTCTCCGAGCGCGGCTACCAGGACAGTTCGATGCAGGAGATCGCGCTCCGGCTGGAGATCACGAAGGCCACCGTCTTCTACCACTTCCCGTCCAAGGCGCTGCTGCTGGCGACGCTGTGCGAGCCGCTGGCCGAGGAGCTGGAGGAGGTCGTCGGGAAGGCCGCGGCGCTGGACGACCTGGTGGCGACCCGCCGCCACCTGATCGAGGGGATGCTGGACGTCTACATCCGGCACCGCCGGGTGCTGCGCCTCCTGCTGCAGGACCTGACGCTGATCGCGCACGAGCACGCGTTCGCCAAGATGGTGAAGGTCGTCCAGCGGATGCACCAGGTGTTCGCGGGGCCGTCCGAGGACGTCAGCGTCCGGGTGCGGGCCGTGCAGATCTTCGCGATGCTGAGCGACCCGGTGATGTTCTTCGACGAGCTGCCGGCCGAGCGGCTGCGCGCGGAGATCCTGGCCGGGGTGTGGACGCTGCTCGACGATCCGTACACGTCGGGCCTGGTCACGCGGGAGGAGGCCGGCCTCGGCGGCGGCGACGGCCGTCCCGGCGGCCGCGCGCCCCGGCGGGCCGGCCGGCCGAGAGTGATGGACGAGGCGAAGGCGGCCCGGGCCCGGCGCATGTACGCCGAGGGCACCCACAGCGTCGGCGCGATCGCCGAGCACCTGGGCGTGTCCCGGGCCACCGTGTACCGCCACCTTCAGGACGGGCCCCGATCGCCCTGAGTTTCGCGACACTTATGAGACACTTTATTGAGACGGATTCTGCGACAGCCGTCCCGCGCGCCCGCCCGCCCCGTGCCGCGACGGGCCGGCGCTCAGACCGGTGAGGCCGCCGGGGGCTGGGCCGAGTGCCGCTCGGGCGCGCGCCGGACCGTGAAGAACCCGACCAGCGCGGCCAGCGCGGCGATGCCCTCGCCCACCAGGCTGATCGTCTTCTCCCCGTACCAGGCCGGATCGTGCATCTTCGGGATCGGCCCGATCTGCCCGGGGTCGACGAAGTAGTAGAGCAGGAGCGCCCCGACGGCGCTCGCGGCGACCAGGAAGGCCACCGCGTACGTCCACCGGCGCGCCCAGCACAGCACCAGCAGGCCCGCGGCCGCCGCCACGACCGCCTGCGCCCGGAACAGGTCGTCCCCGGCGATGGTCCCCGGCGCGGCGCCGCCACCGGGTGCCATGTCGGGCGCGAACCGCCAGTGGACGATCGCGTCGGCCGCCAGCCCGGCGGCCACGAGCACACGAAGCAGAATCCCCATACCCCTTGCACGGACGCGCGCCCCGAACGGATCAAAACGGCCGCGAGAAAGCATGGAGGATCCGCGAGCGCGGCGAGCGGCCCCGCTCGACGAGGACCGGCTCGAGAAGCTCCCTCATGACGCTCTCCTGAGAGCCGGGACGCCGCACCGGCAGTGCGTCCGACGCCACAGACGGAACGGGCCGCGCAGCCGCATCCTGAAACGGATGCGGAATCTGACACGGCGGGAACGCGAGCTGCGCGAGGCGTTCCAGGACGGCCGCCGGCTCGTCCTCGGGGCCGAGAACGCCGAGCACGGGTCCAGCTGGGGCCCCGACCGCGTGATCAGGGCCGAAGTGATCAGGGAGCTGCTGACCGCGACGCCGGCCGCGCGCGGCGGCGGAGTGCCCGCGGTACGGCTCGTCGGCGCGCGGGTCACGGGCCGGCTCGACCTGAGGTTCGCGACCGTCGCGCATCCGCTGAGCCTGCGGTCCTGCTACTTCGACTCCAAGCTCGACCTGCACGGCGTCCGCTGCCGCGAGATCGACCTGACCGGCTCGCACCTGCCCGGCGGGCTGCGGCTGTCGACGGCCGAGATCGACGGGCATCTGCTGCTCAAGGACGCCTGGATCGACAGGTCCGTGCGGATGATCGCCACGCATGTGGCGGGCGCGCTGTTCATGAACGGCGCGCGGCTGAGCGGCGGCCGGACGCGGTCGACCGAGCCGGCGTTCGAGGCCGACATGCTCCGCCTGGACGCCGACATGCTGTGCAAGGACGGCTTCCGGGCCCGCGGTGAGGTGCGGCTGCCCGGGGCGACGATCGGCGACACGATCCGCTTCGACGGCGCGCGGCTCCGGAACGGCGACGGCTGCGCCCTCAACCTCGCCCGCGTCACGGTCGGCGGCGACCTGCTCGGGCAGGGGTCGTTCGACGTGAAGGGCGAGGTCGACCTCGAAGGCGCGCAGGTCCAGGGACGCCTGTGCCTGGAGGGCGCCCGGATCCGGCGCCGCCGCGGGCACGCCCTGGCCGCCGACCGGGTGGTCGTGCGCGGCGAGCTGCGGCTGGCGCGGCTCCGCGCCGAAGGCGGGGTACGGCTCCTCAACGCCCAGGTCAGCGGTCCGGTCAACCTCGACATGGCCGACATCAGGAACCCGGGCGGGGTGGCCGTCCACGCCAGCGGCATCACGGCCGACGGGATGTACTGCCGCACGGGCTTCACCACGGAGGGCGAGATCCGGCTCTCCGGCGCGCGCATCACCGGGCCGCTCGACTTCCGCGGCGCGGTCCTGGACGACGGCGGCGGGCTGAGCCTCGGCTGCTGGTACGTGCGCGCCCGCGAGCTGATCCTGCTGCTCGACAGGCGGGTGAACGGCCGCGTCGACCTGCGCTACGCCGAACTGGGCCTGTTCAACTACTCCCCCAGGGCGCTGCCCGCCGAGCTGCGGCTGGACGGGCTCGCGTACAACGCGATCGCGCCCGCCGGGCAGGTCCGCGACGGCCTCGGCCTGCTCGCCCTCGAACCCTTCGGGTTCCGCCCCCAGCCGTACGAGCAGCTCGCGCGGACGTACCGGGCGATGGGGCACGACGCGTACGCCCGCGAGGTCCTGCTCGCCAAGGAGCGGCGCCGCCGGTCCGGGCTGCCCCGCCCGGCGCGGCTGTGGGGCCACCTCCAGGACGCCGTCATCGGCTACGGCTACAAGCCCGTCCGCGCCGCGGCCTGGCTCGCCGCCCTGGTCATCGTCGGCACGGTCCTGTTCCAGGCGTCGCCGCCCCGCGCGGTGGACCCGAACCGGGCGCCGGCGTTCAGCGCGTTCGTCTACACGATCGACCTGATGGTGCCGGTCATCGACTTCGGCCAGCGCAAGGCGTACCTGTCCCCCAGCGGCTGGCAGCAGGCCGTCACCTACGGCCTCGTCGCCCTCGGCTGGATCCTCGCCACGACCATCGCCGCCGGCCTGACCCGCGCCCTGAGGCGCCAGTGACGCCCCCGGGACGAGCCGGCCGGGGCCGCCGAGCAGGTCGACGGGCGCGGCCGGCCCGTGCGGCTCAGAGGGCGCCGAGCCGGGTGACGGCCGGGCGGGATTCGAGGTGGAGGCGGGCGATGTCGAGCCCCTCGTCGCCCAGCACCACCAGGAGCCTGCCGGCGGAGACCGCGTAGACGACGATGTGCCCGCGCTGGCAGCGGGTCACGACCTCGCGCAGCTCGCCCATGCCGACCTCGTTCCCGGTGCTCTTGCCGAGCCCCAGCGCCGCGGCGGCGAGCGCGGCCAGGACGTCCGGGCGCACCTCGGCGGTGTCGGACGCGATCAGCATCCCGTCGACCGTCGCGACCGCGCTGTCGGTCACCCCCGTGACCTTGTCGCGCAGCGCGTGGAGCTCCGCGAGCACCGCTTCCCTGCTCATCCCCGATCTCTTCCTTCTCTTCGCCGGCCGCGGCTTTCCTAGAGGGCCAGATGGGCGTCGACGTTGCGGAGCGTGTGCCGCGCGAGCGCGAGATTCGAGCGGGAACGGTCCAGCGCGAGATACAGGAACAGCCGGCTCGCCCCCCGGTCGAGCAGCCTGATCAGGTGGTACTGCCGCTCCAGCGTGATCAGCACGTCCTCGATGGAGTCCTCGATCCGCAGCGCCTCCAGCGCCCGCGCCTTGGCCCGCAGCACCTCGGTGTTCGCCGCCGCGGCGATCTCCAGGTCGAGCTCGCGGCCGCCCCCGACCGAGCCGAGCGACATGCCGCTCTCGTAGTCGACCAGCGCGGCCCCGATCGCCCCGTCGATGGTCATGGCCTCGCTGAGCGCAGCTTCGATGTTCACCCGGACCCTCTCGCCATGATGGGTACGCCCGCGTTCCCCGGAATCCCAATGCGGACGATCTTGCTGATCAGGGTCAACATACCGGTACAACTAAGGGCGACGGAACGCTGACCATCGGCCCCCCGGCCCCGGTTTGGACGGACGACGTGACCGCACCTTCCCCGCCCCCGGCCTCCCCCGCCGCGGCGCCGTCCGGGCGCACGGGCGTACTCGACTCGGCGCTGCTGCGGCGCGGCCAGGAACGCTTCACCGGAACGCTCCTGATCGAGGGCGGGCAGAACGGGACCGTCACGATGCGGGACGGCCTGGTCGTGGCGGCCGGCACGCCCGCCGCGCCCGGCCCCGAATCGCTGCTGCTGCGGTCCGGGCGGATCTCCGAGGCGGACTGGACGGCCGCGTTCGACGCCGCCGCCCCGCGCGGCCGCCTGCCCGCCGAACTCGTCGAGCGCGGCCTGCTCGGCGACGCGGGGCTCCAGGTCCTGACCCAGGTCGCCGTCGTGGACGCCGCCTTCGCGATGGCCCTGTGCGGCGTGCGCACCTGCACCGCCCGCCCGGACACCGGCCCCGGCGGCGGCACGCCCGGTCCGGTGCTGCCGGCCGAGCCGGGCCTGGACACCGGCCGCCTCGTACGCGAGATCGCCCGGCGGCTGGGCGCGGCCGTCCACTGGCGGGACCTCGGCGTGGAGATCCACACGCGCCCGCACCCGGCGGCCGAACCCGGGGCCCCGTCCGCGGACGCGCCCGTGGAGCAGGGCGGGCCGCGAGGCGCCGTGCTGGCCAAGGTCAACGGGCGCCGCACCGCACGCGACATCGCCTTCACCCTGGGCCGCGGCCTCTACCCGGTGATGGCCGACCTGGCGACGCTCGCGGAGGACGGCCTGATCCGCTACGGGACCCCGCGGGCCGCCGCCTCCCTCACCCTGGCCGGACACCTCGTACCGGAGCCGGAAGAGGCCCCGCCGCCGGAAGCGGAGCCGACGCCAGGAGGGCTGCCGCGGCGGCTCCGCGGTACGAGCGGCATCCACCTCGTCCTGCCCTGGAACGGCGACGAGGCGGCCCGCCCCTAGAGGCCGGCCGCTCCGGCCTCACAGCCTGCCGCGGCGCCTCCGCGTCAGCCATCGCGCGAGCCCGTGCGTCGCGCCGAGTGCCGCCGCGGTGAGCGCGATGCCCGCGACGGCGTCGTACGGCCGGGCGGGGCGCAGCACCCCGGCCCGCCGCAGCCTGCCGCGGGCCCACAGCGTGAACGGGATGACGATGAGCGGCGAGGTGGCGGCGCCGGGGGTGTAGCCGCGGACGGCGGCGGACTGGGCGAGATGCCCGGCCCCGTGCAGCCCGAACGCGAGCAGGACGCCCTGGTACGCGGCCGACCGCCCGCCGGTGCGGTGGCCGGCGGCGGCCGCCGCGGCGATCAGGACGCCCATCCCCGAGACGGCGATCGCGAACTCGCGGCCGTCGATGGACTCCAGCCGGTCCCAGACCCGCGCGGGGACCTCCGGATGCTGTTCCCGGAGTTCGGGCACCCGGGAACGCACCCAGCGCGGCACCATGATCACTTCTTCGGCGTCGTGGAGGGCCCAGGCCGCGAGGAGGCCGTAGGTGACGCGGCGGTCGACGTCGCTCATGCCCGGGAGTGTGCCAGTACGGGGTGGTCAGGGCCGGTGATCCGGAAGGACTGGACGGGCGGGGCGGTGCCACGGTCGCCCACCGGCCGGACGGCACGAACGATCACCGGGGACTCCGGGTCCGGGGACCCCGGTGCGGGCGGGGCGGGGTGACAGGACGGGCCGGGTCGTCCACACTGGCTTGCCGGTGGGCGCCGCTGGACCGGTAGATTTCAGGGGCCGGTCTTCTTTGCCCTGTTTTTCACAGCCTCCTTAGGTCCGCAGTGGCAGGGTGTGACTTTTCGTGGTGTCGTCGAGCCCGGAGCGAGTGAGGAAACATGTCCGAGGATGACAAGCCCCGGGGTGAGCGCGCGGTCAAGGCCAAGCTGCCGGCCGCCAAGAACATCCGCAGCCCGGAGTTCAAGCCGCACGGGATCAGCGGCGGCAACCGCAGCCGCGGTCCGCGCCCCTCGGGCAAGACCGCCGCGCAGGCCAAGAAGCAGCGGCGGATCGTCATCGCGCTGACGGTGGTGGCCGTGCTCGCGATCGCCGGGGGCACCACGTACTACCTGACCCGGCCCAGGCCCGTCCCCACGGCCACCGGCGCGTTCGGCCAGGCGCCCAAGGTCACCTTCCCGGACGACCTGGAGCCCACCGGCAAGCTGGAGGTCCACACCACGATCCGGGGCAAGGGCCCCAAGGTCGCCAATGGCGACACCGCGATGGTGAAGTTCGCCTTCTACAAGATGCCTCCGGGCGGCGACCAGTCCAGCGCCAGCCCGAGCGCGGAGCCCAGCGAGAGCCCCGCGGCCAAGAAGGACGGGGGCGCCGAGACCCCGATCAACTCGTCCTACCAGCAGCCGGCCGGCCAGCAGGCGGTGCCGATGACCGTCGGCAAGACCGACCTCAAGGGCCTGGACAGGGCGCTGGTCGGCGCGGCCACCGGCAGCCGGCTGGTCGTGGAGATCCCGCCGAAGGAGGGCTTCGGCGACAAGGGCCAGCAGATCGGCCTCGGCCCGAACGACGCGATCGTCTTCGTGGTGGACGTCCTGGCCAACTACGCCAAGGACGCGCAGGCCCAGGGCGCCGCGAAGAAGCCCGAGGGCAAGGACCTCCCCGAGGTCGGCGCCGTGGAGGCCGGCAAGGGCCCGAAGGTCACCATCCCCAAGGCCGACCCGCCGGAGAAGATGCGGGTCGAGACCCTGGTCGAGGGCACCGGCCCGGAGACCACCAAGAACGACACCGCGATCGTCAAGTACAAGGGCCTGCTCTGGCGCAACGGCAAGGAGTTCGACTCGAACTGGAACTCCGCGCCCACGCCGTTCCCGCTCAACTCCACCGAGGGGATGACGGGCTTCTTCAAGGGCCTGCAAGGCAAGAAGGTCGGCAGCCGGGTGATGCTGATCCTGCCGCCCAAGGACGGGTACGGCAAGGAAGGCAACCCGCAGGCCGGGATCAAGGGCGACGACTACACCGTCTTCGTGGTGGACATCCTCGGCACCATGCCCAAGTGACGGGTCTCTGACGGCGTACGGACGGCGGGGCATCCACCCGGATGGCCCGCCGTTCGGCATTCCGGCTCGCGAACCGTTCACTTCGCGATATCGATGACGACAACCGTTCGGGCGTCCAGTTCGTCCTTCTAATGGGGAGCCATGGGAGTGTGCATTGACCCGCCGAAACCATCGAACCCCTCGGGTATCGTCGGTCACGGAACAATCACGGGGGGCTTGTGAGCAGTAGCGACGACGAGCCGGAGGGCCGCGTGCCCGACGGGACACGGGAGGCCGGTTCCGCGGTCGAGACCGGTGACGCGCCGCCCCCGTTGAATGGAACCACCCCAGATTCCGACAAATCCCATCAATCTGAGAATGACGGCAGCGCCGCGAACATGAACGAGAACGGCGTCCCGAGCGCCAGCGAAACCGACGACGAAACGCCCCGAACGGAGAACGCCGAGGTCGAGGCCGCCGAGACCGAACGGGCCGAGACCGAAGAGGCCGAGGAGGCAGAGGCCGAGACCGCCGAGGTCGAGGCCGCCGCGCCCGCGACCCCGGAGCCCGCCGCCACGGAGCCGGTGGCCGCCGAGGCAGAGCCGGCGGCAGACGAGGCGGACGGCACCGAGCCCGCGAGCACAGCGGCCGCAGGCGCCGAATCCCCGGACGCCGAGCCCGCGAGCGCCGAGGTGGCGGACGGCGAGCCCGGCGGCGCGGAGGTCCTGAGCGCCGAGGCCGGACGCGTCGAGCCCGCCGGCGCCGGATCCGCGGACGCCGAGCCCGTGCCCGACTCCCCCGCCGCACCCCTCGCCGCCGGGACCGTCCCCTCCGAGACGGTCCCCGCCGGGAACGTCCCGTCCGAGAGCGCCTCCCCCGAGGCCGCGTCCCCCGACACCGGCGCGTCTGTGATCACCCGCGCCGAGAGCGTCCTCCCCGAGGACGGGAGCCCCGCCGCGAAGGCCGACGAGACCGCCGCCCTCCCGGCGGCGGCAGCGGCGGCCGCCGGGACCGGCACCGCCAAGGCCGGCGGCAAGCACGGCGGCGGTGGCGGCGGGAAGTCGTCCAACGGCAGGGGCAAGGGGAAGAAGGAGCGCAGCAGGCCCGCACGGTACGCGCGGCGGGCGCTGTTCGTCCTGCTCGGGTTCATCGGGTTCTGCGTGGTCGGGTTCGGGGTGGCGTACCTCTTCACGCCGGTCCCCTCCCCCCAGGAGGAGGCCGTAGCGCAGGGGCCGACGTTCTACTACGCCGACGGCAAGACGGTGATCGCCAAGACCGGTGTCAACCGGGACGCGGTGCCGATCAAGCAGATCCCCGAGGGCGTCCGGGAGGCGGTGATCGCCGCCGAGAACAAGAGCTTCTACGAGGACCCGGGCGTCTCGGTCCGCGGCACGATGCGGGCGTTCTGGTCCACGGCCACCGGCGAGCAGCTGCAGGGCGGGTCGACCATCACCCAGCAGATGGTCCGCAACTACTACGGCGGCATCGGCAAGGAGCGCTCGGTCACCCGCAAGCTCAAGGAGATCATGGTCTCCCTGAAGGTCGGCCGGGAGAAGCCCAAGGACTGGATCCTGGAGCAGTACCTCAACACGATCTACTTCGGCCGTGACGCGTACGGCGTCCAGGCCGCCGCGCGGGCGTACTACGGCCAGGACGTCAGCCAGCTGACCCCCGCGCAGGGCGCCTACCTGGCCGCCGCGATCCAGCAGCCGAGCAACTTCGCCGAGCCGCGCAGCGACAACCGCGCCTACGTGGAGCAGCGGTGGCGCTCGGTGGTCGGCAACATGGTCGAGAACGGCGCGCTCACCCAGGCCGAGGCGTCCAGGATGGCGTTCCCGCTGCCCGTCAAGCAGAAGATCACCGACGTGCTCAAGGGCCAGAAGGGCTACATGGTCAATGTGGCCAAGAAGGAGCTGATCGAGCGCCGCGGCTACAGCGAGGACGAGATCAACCGCAGCGGGCTGAAGATCACCACCACGTTCGACAAGCGGCTGATGGACGCGGCCAAGGACGCCGTCACCTCCAGCGTCCCGGCCGGGATGAGCAAGAAGATCCGTACCGGGATGGTGTCGGTCGATCCCAAGTCCGGGCAGGTGGTGGCCTTCTACGGCGGCCGCGACTACCTCCAGGAGGCGCTGAGCAGCACGTTCGGCGACTGGGCGCAGGCCGGGTCCGGGTTCAAGCCGATCGTGCTGGCCGCCGCGCTCGACGACGGCATGAAGCTGTACGACACCGTCGACGGCTCCTCGCCGCAGTACTACAACGGCGCGCGGGTGCCCAACGACGGCGGCCGCAGCTACGGCTACGTCAACCTGGTCGGCGCCACGCAGAACTCGGTCAACACCGCCTACGTCAACATCGGCCAGAAGATCGGCCTCGACAAGGTGTCGGCGATGGCCGAGAAGCTCGGCTACACCAAGAAGCAGCTCACGGCCAACGGCGCGAACACCGCGGTCACGTTCCCGCTGGGCGTCGTGTCGGCGCACCCGATCCAGCAGGCCGGCGTGTACGCGACGTTCGCGTCCGAGGGGATCTACCACGAGCCGTACGTGGTGAAGCAGGTCACCGACGGCGAGGACCACACCCGGAAGTTCAGCGAGAAGGGCGAGCGCGTCTTCAGCCCGCAGGTGGCCAGGGACGCCTCGTACGCGATGTCGCAGGTGGTCCGCGCGGGCACCGGTACGGGCGCGCAGCTGCCGGACGGCCGCGACGTGGCCGGCAAGACCGGTACGACCGACGAGGGCCGCGCGATCTGGTTCAACGGGTTCATCCCGCAGATGGCGACGACGGTGGCGATGTTCCGCAGCGACGGCAAGCCGCTCAACATCCCCGGGTACGGCTCGTACGGCGGGCAGCTCCCGGCGCAGATGTGGCGCGGCTTCATGTCGCAGGCGGTCAACATCGAGAACCTGTCGCCCGAGTCGTTCGGGTCGCCGTCGTCGACGCCCGGCGGCTACAGCGGCCGGCAGCCCGGCCAGACCGGCGACGCGACGCCGACGCGGCCGGGGCCGCAGCGGCCGCCGGACTCCGACGAGCCGGAGACGCCGAGCAACCCGCCTCCCGGGGACGGGCCGGACGATCCGGAGATCCCGCTGCCGCCCGACCCGGGCGACCCGGGCGACCCCGGTGACGGGGGCGGCGGAGGCGACGGTCCGCCCGGCGGCGGCGGCGGAGGCGGCGGCAACGGTGGCGGTGGCGGCGGCGGCAACGGCTGAGCCGCCCGCCCGGCCACGCCGAACCGCCGGCCGGTAGGAGAGCGAGAAGGAGAAAGGGGAAGGGCTCGGCGAGATCGCCGGGCCCTTCCCCTTCCCTTTGGCCTGTGCCCCGCCGCCGCCCTTGCCCGGCGTCAGGCGCAGGCTTTGCCGATGCGCTGCGGCGTACCGGTCATCACGCCGTTGAGTTGCGCGGCGTCGCCCGTACCGATGCTCGCGGCGGCCTTGCGCAGGCCGTCCGCCTCGGACTTGAGCGCCTTCTTCAGGGCGGCGTCCTCGGCCTTGCCCGCCAGCCCGTCGATGCGTCCGGCCAGCTGCTCGGTCGGCTGCTTCCACTGCCCGGGGTCGGCCGCCGAGACGCTCCGCACCTGCGTCATGTACTGCTGGAACGCCTTCTTGGTGTCGGCGCAGATCTGGTCGGTGTTGCCCCCGCCCAGCAGCCCGCAGCCGGTCAGCAGCCCCGAGGCGCCGAGCACCACCACACCCGCGGCAAGCACCCGAACCGCCCGGACGGCCCCGTGTCGCATCGCACCCTCCCATTTCGTCCCCGTCGGTCTTGGCATATGATTCCGCACTAGGTCATGAGCGCCAGCGTCAAGCCCCGGCTTGCTGGCCGGCAACCCTTCGTCCGCGATGGGGTGCCCCGGGTGAGGACCTGGCCGGGCGCGACCGCGTACCGGCAAGCGCGGATCCCGCCTTCCTGCCGGCCGCAGGCCGCACGGGATCCCTGGATCCCCGAGGAGGGCCACGCATGTCTCCCGCCGGTACCGCATCGCTCACCACCACCCGTCCCGCGACCACGCACGCGGCCGTTCCCGCGCCCGGCTCCGCATCGACCGCCGCGCCCGTACGGCCGCGGCGGAACGCCGACGCTACCGCCCCGCGCGATCTCCCGCGCGTGATCGGCGCGGGCGCCGCCGTCCCGCTCGACGGCGGCGGCAGCGTCCCGTACGCGAACTTCGACTACGCCGCGAGCGCGCCCTGTCTGGAGTCGGTGCAGGAAGCCGTCACGCGCGCGCTGCCGTACTACAGCAGCGTGCACCGCGGCGCGGGGTACGCATCGCAGGTCACCACCGAGGCGTACGAGAACGCGCGCGAGACCGTGCGCGGTTTCCTCGGCGCGTGGAAGCGCGACGCGGTCGTGTTCACGCGCAACACCACCGACGCGATGAACCTCCTCGCGCACGCCGCGCCGCCCGGGACCACCGCCGTCGTCTTCGAGACCGAGCACCACGCGTCCCTGCTGCCGTGGAAGCGCGCCGTGCGGCTGCCCGCCCCCGCGAGCCCGCAGGAGGCCGTCGCCGCCGCGGACCGCGCGCTGCGCGAGGCGCCGGCCGGGCCGCGGCTGCTCGTCGTCACCGCCGCGTCCAACGTCACCGGCGAGATCTGGCCGATCGCGGAGCTGGCCGCCACCGCCCGCGCGCACGGCGCCCGCATCGCCGTCGACGCGGCGCAGCTCGTCCCGCACCGGCCGCTGGACATGGACGCACTGGGCCTGGACTACGTCGCGTTCTCCGGGCACAAGCTGTACGCGCCGTTCGGCGCGGGCGTGCTCGCCGGCCGGTCCGACTGGCTGCGCGCGGCCGGCCCGTACCTCAAGGGCGGCGGCGCGAGCGCGGCGGTCACCGGGCGCGGCGCCGCGACCCGCTGGTCCGCCGACGCGCAGCAGCGGCACGAGGCCGGAACCCCGAACGTGCTCGGCGCGCTGGCCGTCGCCGCCGCCTGCGAGACCTTGGCCGGAACCGGCTGGGACGCGCTCGTCCGGCACGAGGAGCGCCTGCTCGCCAAGCTGCGCGAAGGCGTCGCCGCCATCCCGGGAGTGCGCGAACTCACCCTCTGGGGCGAGGGTGTCCCGCGAGTGGGAATCCTGTCGTTCGTCGTGGACGGCTGGAACGCGCGGGACGCTGCGCTTACCCTGTCGGGGACCTACGGCATCGGCGTCCGGGACGGCAGGTTCTGCGCCCACCCCTTCGTCCGGCACCTGCTCGGCGGCGCCGGGCGGGAGGCGGAGTCGGCGGTGCGCGCGAGCTTCGGTATCGGGACGGAGGACGAGCACGTCGACCGGCTGCTGGACGCGCTCCGGCGGCTGGCCGGAGCGGCGGGCGAGCGGCGGGCAGGGTAGCGGCCGCGGTCACGGTCCCCTCGTGGACGGGCCGCCGGTGGGGGCACTTTGGCCCTGTTCGCCCATGTAGCGTAGGCCGGGTCCGTAACTTGCAAGTCAAGAGCCCGGTCACCGGGCCCGGGACGGGCAGGATGGGCTCCGCCGGGTTCACCGGCGGACCCGGGATGAAGGCGGCACGGGATGAAACAGGGGGTGGCGACCGTGGCCGACGCGTGGCGACCCACGTCGGAACTCGAGCGCCGGCTGCAGGAGGCGGTTCGGAGCGGGGACCAGGAGGCGTACTTCCGCCTCCTCGCCGGCAGCGAGCTGGTGATCCCCGTACCGCCCGCCCAGGCCGACGAGGTCCTCGCCGACCAGGCGCGGCCGAGCTGGCCGGTCCAGGAGGAGGACGGCCGCACGCACGTGCTGGCCTACACCTCGGCGGCCGCGATGCGCGACTGCCTCGGCCCGGCGTACCGGCACTACCTGCGGCTCAGGTTCACCGACCTGGCCGAGACCTGGCCGGACGCCCGGTGGTGGCTGGCCGTCGACGTGCCCATGCCCGGCACCGGCGGCGCCGTGCTGCCGATCGAGGCGCGGCTGCCGGCGTGGTTCATCAGGCAGGTCGCGGACGGCGACGCCCGTCCCCCGATGGCCGGCCGCCGTACCCCGGACGCGCCGGACCACGGCGTGCAGCCGCCCGTATCCGCGTACCCGCAGGCCCAGGCCCCGGCGTACGGCGGCGCTCCGCAGCAGCCGTCCGCGAACTCCACGGGCCCGTTCCCCGCCGCCGCACCCCAGCCGTCATCGAACGCGACCGGCCCGCTCCCCGCCGACCCGCCGCAGCCGCCGCCGAACGCGATCGGCCCGCTGCCCGCCGACTCTTCGCGGCCGTCGCCGAACGCCGCGGGCCCGCTGCCGGCCGGCCCGTCTCAGCCGCCGCCGTCGCCGAACGCGACGGGCGCGCTCCCGGCCGGCGCACCGGAGCCGGCGCCGAACGCCACCGGCCCGCTGCCCGGCGGCCCGCCGCAGCAGCCGCCGAACGCCGCGGGCCCGCCGCCCGCGGGTCCGCCCCAGCACCCGCACGAGGCGCCCGCCCCCGGCGGCGCGCACCCGTACCAGGACGCGTCCCCGGGCGGTGCGCCGTACCCGCCGTCGGACGCGACGGGTGCCCTGCCCGGCGCGCCGCGGCACGAGCACGAGACCCCCGGCGTCCCGGAACCCGCCGCACCAGGCGACCCGCGACTCCCCCACCAGCCGCCCGCGGATTTCGGGGGCCCGCCGCCCGTCCAGGACGTGCCCCCCGGCATCCCCGACCACGGGCTGGGGGCCCCGCAGCCGCAGCCCCTCCAAGACGCGCCGCCCAACGTCCCCGACCACGGGCTGGGCGCCCCGCAGGCACCCGGAGACTTCCAAGGCCCGCCGTCCGCAGGCCCGCAGCCTGTGCAGGACGGGCCTTCGCCCCTCCCCGACAACGGCCCGGGCGGCCCGCAGCCACCCGCTGACTTCCAAGGTCCGGGGGCCACGGGCCCGCGGCCCGTCCAGGACGCGCCCGCGAACCTCCCCGACAACGGCCCAGGCGCCGCGCAGCCGCAGCCTCTCCAGGACGCGCCGCCCAACGTTCCCGACCACGGGCCGGGTGGGCCGCAGGTGCCCTCGGACGAGCGGGGTGCCGTGCCGGGGGCGCCGCAGCCGTTCCCGGAAGCGCCGCCGAACGCCGCCGGCGCCGGGGCGGGCGATCCCTCGGTGACCGCGAGCGACCTGCCCGCCGTGCCGGGCGTCCCGGACGGGCCGCCGCCGGACGCCACGCGCGGCATGCCGCTGCCGTCCGCGCCGCACGACGACCGGCCCGGCAGGCACGCGGCGTCGCAGGCTCAGCCGGACACCGACGTGCCGGTCGCGCCGCGCCCGCCGGCCGACGGCGGGTCGCGGCCGCCCGAGGGCGGGGTCGCCGCCGCGCTCGGCGCCGACACCTCGACGCCGCCCAAGGCCGACGTCACGCGCCTGGACAACCCGGCCCCGCCGGACGAGCCGGCGCAGTGGGAGGAGCTCCACGGCCAGCACAAGGAGCTGCCTCGCAAGGAGGAGCGCCGGCCCGAGTTCCAGCCGGCGAACGACGTCGAGCGCGCCCTGCTGCGCGCCGCCGCCAACAACGACCACGACCTATTCCTCCAGTCGCTGGCCGACGCCGAGGTGCTGCTGCCGGTGCCGGAGGAGATGGACTACACGCTGCGTCCCGGCCGGCCCGGCTTCCCGTGGCAGACCCGGGAGGTGGACGGCACGACGGTGATCCCGGTGTTCACCTCGCCGGAACGCCTGGTCGAGGCCGCGGCCACCACCGGCGCCGGGACCGACTTCATCAAGCTGCCGTTCACCGTGGTGCTGCGCTACTGGCCGGGCGACGGCCGGGCGCTGGCGATCAACTCCGGTTCGCCCGCGGGCGGCACGATCCTGGCCGAGCAGCTGCCCGGCCTGGCCACCTGGGCCGACCAGCGCGCCGCCCGCCGGATGTCGGACGGCTTCGAGCCGCAGAACGACGTCGAGCAGCGCCTGTTCGAGGCGGCGCTGCGCCGCGACACCGACGGGTTCGCCCAGATCCTGCTGGGCTCGCAGGTCCTCGTCCCGGCCGAGCAGGAGACGCCGTGGGGCATCGCCCCCGACGACCCCGAGTTCCCGTGGCGGCCGGTCCCCGTGCAGGGCACCGTCGCGATCCAGCTGTTCACGTCGCTGAAGTGGATGAACGAGGCGATCGGGTCGTCGCGGTTCGTCATGCCCAGCCTCCAGGAGATCGCGGCCGCCTGGCCGGACGCCGAGTGGACGCTGGTCCTCAACCCCGGCACGCCGATCGACGCGACGATGCCGGGCGAGCAGGTCCGGTCGCTCGCCGCCGCAGCCCGTACCGCCGAGGCCCCCGCGCCACCGGCACCCGCCGCGCCACCCGCGCCACCCGCGCCCGCACCGCCGACGCCCACGGAGCCGATCCGCGCCGACGAGCCCGCCGCCCCGGCCCCCGAACCGGCCTCCGCACCGGTCGCCGGGCCCGTCCCGGAACGGCCGGAGCCCGCGCCGGAACGTCCCGCCGACGCCGAGTTCGAGCCCGGTAACCGCATCGACCAGGAGCTGTACGAGGCGGCGCTCGCCGGCGACTCCGACGCGTTCCTGCGCGTGCTGCTCGCGGCCAACGTCCTGGTGCCCATCCCGGAGGACGCGCCGCTGGAGGTCACCCCGGTCCAGCGCGAGTTCCGCTGGGAGGCGGCGCTGCGCGGCGAGCACGCCGTGCAGGTCTTCACCTCGCTCGTCCGGCTGCGCGAGGTGCTGCCGGAGTCGCGGTTCGTGTACGCGGACTTCCGCGAGCTCATCGGCTCCTGGCCGCACGCCGACTGGGCGATGCTGCTCAACCCCGGCACCCGCATCGGCGCCTCGCTGCGCGGCGACCAGGTGCTGGCGCTCAGCGAGTGGGCCGTCCGGGTCGGGCTGGTGCAGCCGCGGCCCGAGGTGCCGACGCCGCCGCCGTCCCAGCGTCCCGCGCCCGCTCCCGCAGCGGACGCGACGGTCACCGACCTCCCGCCGGTCCCGCCGCAGGACGACCGGCCCGCGCCGGGCCTCGTCGCGGAACCGCACCTGGAACCGGAGGCCGAGCCGGAGACGCGGCCCGAGTCCGCCGAGCCGCTCCGGCACATGCGCCCGCCCGACCGCCCCGAACCGGTCGCGCCGCTGCCGGAGCCCGACGGCGACCGGGTCGCCCAGCCCACGATCATGCAGAAGGTGGTCCCGCACCACCACGTCGCCTGGTACCTGGAGCAGGGCTACGACCGCGTCGGCGGCTTCGTCCACCCGACGTCCGACGTCGCCGAGCTCCAGACGCCGATGCAGCTGTACGAGACGCTCGGCCTGCTGTACGAGGACGCGCCGTTCCAGCCCGGCGACGAGGGCGTGCACGTGATCCGCTGGCCCGCGTACTGCCCGAGCCTCTACCGCGTGCCGTTCGGCGGCCAGACCGAGGAGGAGCTGGCGGCCTGGGGCGAGTCCGGCTGGGTGATCGAGCGCGCGCCGTTCCACGGGAGCGGGTTCGCGCCGGGCAGCGCCGGCTCGATCCGGGAGTACAAGGTCGACAGCGTCCGGCTGCCGTTCGGCGCCGAGATGTACTACCTCGCCCTCGACGGCACCGAGCGCTTCGTGGCGATGTACGACCCGGACCGGCTCGCCTGGCTGCGCCCCGAGACCGGTGGCGGGCGGCAGGACGACTGGGACGGCCAGGAGGTGGCGAAGTGATCCGGGACGGCTACGTGGCGCGCTGGCTCGGCCGCGATTTCGAGGCGTCCCCCGGAGCGGACGGCGAGATCCGGCTGTACACGCCGGAGCCGACCGACGGCTTCGAGGAACTGCGCCCGGGCCGCTTCCGGCGCGTCGTCCCCGCCTCCGAGGTGGAGAGCCTCCGCTACATCCGTACGACGTGCTCCTGGCGCGGCGAGCCGTTCGCCATCGTGGGCGAGCACGAAGGCTGGCTGCGCGTCGAGTACACCGGCGGCCGCGCCCCCGTCGCCGAACGCCTCGGCCTCGACCGCATCGACCAGGGCGTCTGGCAGACGTGGGCGCCGCGAACCGAGATCGAAGATCTACAGGAACGGTTCATGTGATCACGTAGGATCCTGGCGATGGGGTTGCTTTGCCCCACGGATCCGTGTTCGCATGATTTCTGCGACGATCCCGGGGTACACGTGCCCCGGCGCTCAACGATGACGCGAACGGCGCGACGGAGGTGCTGGGGCTGTGCTCTCCCGATCGGCAGGCAAACCGATCTTCATCGGTCTCAGCACGGCGGCGATCCTCGCCGCCGGAGCGGCCCAGGTCCAGGCCGACCCCGTCGAGGGGGAGATCAAACCTGCCCTGGAGCTGACCGTCCCGGCCGCCAAGACGGTCAAGGCCGGTACCCGCGTCGAGATCGCGGCGAGCGTCCAGGCCCTCAACGGCGCCGTCGCGGCCGTGAAGGTGAAGGACATCCAGGTCACCGTCGATCCCGCGGGCGCCGACGTCCAGTACTCCGGCAGTTGCCTGGAAGGCTGCTCGCTCGATGAGGAGCTCGTCAAGGACGAGACCGCGGCGGTGCCCGTCACGACCGTGAAGGTGTCCGACACGATCAAGGCGAAGGCCACGGTGACGGTGAAGTTCACGATCGTCTCCGAGCTCCCGGAGCAGAAGGTCGCCACCAGCTCGGTGACCTACACGCCGCTGAAGACGGAGCCGACTCCGAGTCCGACGCCGACCAAGCCCAAGCCCACGCCGACGAAGACGAAGTCGCCGGACAAGAAGGACGACGACAAGAAGTCCGGGTCGGGCTCCGGGTCCTCGGGCAGCGGGTCGTCCGGCAGTGGTTCGTCCGGGTCGTCCGGGTCGTCGGGTAGTTCTTACACGCCGCCTTCGCCGAACGGGTCGTTCAATCCGCCGGCCGCGGCGCAGAGTCCGCAGGTGGCGCTGCCGCCGATCGCGACGCCTTCGGTGGCGCCGCAGTCGGTGCCGACTCCCGAGAGCCGGTTGCAGAACAACAAGGCTCCGGTGGCGCAGGATCTGACGTTCGAGCGGATGGCCAGCACGCAGATCGCGTGGCTGGCGGCGCTGCTGGTGGCGTTCTCGCTGCTGCTCACGCAGCTGCGGCTCGGCCGGCGGCCGGCCCCGGCGGTACGGGGGCGCGGGCGGGCCGGCGCGGCCACGCGGACGGGCCGTCCCAAGGGCGAGCACCGCCGCCCGCGCAAGGGCCTGTTCAGCAAGTGATCGGCAAGTAGGCGGGCGAGGTCAGCCGCGCATCAGTCCGTGGCAGGCGATGGCCGCGGCGGCGACGACGTTCAGGGAGTCGACGCCGTTGGCCATGGCGCGGCCGCTCATCGGGATGCAGACGCGTTCGTCGGCCTCGTTCAGCCAGCGGGAGGACAGGCCATCGCCCTCGGCGCCGAGGAGCAGCGCGACGCGGTCGCCGAGGGTCGCCTTGTCCAGCGGTACGGCGGACTGGTCGGGTGTCAGGGCCAGCAGCGTGAAGCCGCCCTCGTCGCGCAGTTCGCCGAGTCCGGCGCGCCAGTCGGCCATCCGGGCGTACGGGATGGCGAAGACGGCGCCCATGGAGACCTTGATGGCCCTCCGGTAGAGGGGGTCGGCGCAGCGCGGGGAGAGGACGACGGCGTCGATGCCGAGCGCGGCGGCGCAGCGGAAGATCGACCCGACGTTGGCGTGGTCGACGAGGTCCTCGAGGACGAGGATGCGGCGCGCGCCGGCGACGGTGTCCCGTACGGACGGTACGGGCAGCCGCCGCATGGACGCGAGCGCGCCGCGGTGGACCTGGAATCCGGCGACGGCCTCCACGACGGCGTCGTCGGCGACGTACACGGGAGCGTCGACGGTGTCCAGGAGGTCGGACAGCGGTTCGACCCAGCGCCGGGCCATCAGGAACGAGCGGGCCGGGTAGCCGGTGCCGGCGGCGCGGCGGATGACCTTCTCGCCCTCGGCGATGAACAGCCCGTGCTCGGCCTCCAGGCTCTTGCGCAGGTTGACCTCGCGCAGCCGGACGTAGTCGGCGAGGCGCGGATCGCCGGGATCGGCGACGGGAACGATTCGGGCCATCCCCCGATTCTGCCGTGACCAGGGCGGACCCGCGTGTCAGGGCAGCCGGATCGCGGCGAACACCGCCCGGTGGTCGGAACCGGCGAGGTCGTGGACGGCGTACGCGGTGGCGGCGCCGCGCCGGTCGAACAGCACGTGGTCGATGGTGAGGGGCGGGCCGGCGCCGCCGGGGCCCCAGGTCGGGGCCAGGCCGTTCCCGGTGCGGTCGGCGGCGTCGGCGTAGCCGCGGCCGATCAGCGCCCGGAGGGTGGCGTGGTCGAGGGTGGCGTTGAAGTCGCCCGCCAGGATCCGGACGGGCGCGCCGTCCGCGGGCCGCGGCGTGGCCGCCGCGGTCCGCCGGCCGGCGGGGCGCGGCGCGGCGGCGCGGGCGGACGGCAGCGCGGCGATGTCGTGCCGCCAGGCGTCGTACGCGGGGGACGCGATCGGCGGCGTGGGGTGGACGGCCGTCACTTCCACGCGGCGGCCGCCCGGGAGCGTGAACTCGGCCTGCGGGGTGGCCATCCGCATTCCGGCGAGCGGGGGGAGGCCGCGCAGGGGGAGGCGGGAGTAAAGGCCAGATCCGGCCGCGCCGCTGCGCGTGTCCAGGAACTTGTGGGGCAGCAGGTCCGTCAGCCCGGCGCGCTCGTACCTCCGGGCGCCTTCGGTGGTGAGTTCCTGGAGGCTGAGCACGTCGGGACGGGTGCGGCGGACGAGGCCGACGAGTTCGGCCGCGCCGGCCTCACTGAAGAAGACGTTGGCGGTGAGCACCCGTACCGCCGGTCCGCGGGCCGCGGGCTGGCCGTCGCCGATCTCCCGCGGCACCACCGTGACCAGCAGTGACACCATGATCACAGCGGCCGCGGCGGCGGCCAGGGGGCGGCGCAGCAGCAGCGCGGCGGCGAGCGGTACGGGCGCGGCGGCGGCCACGTACGGGGTCAGCGCGAGCAGCGGCGCGCCGAGCGCGCCGATCCCCGGGATCCGGTCGCCGCCGGCCAGCCGCAGCGCGGCCCACGCGCCCCAGCCCGCGACGCCGGCCCACGCCAGTGCGGAGCGGCCGCGGCCGGTCGCCCGCGCCTCGGCGGCCGGCCGGTTCGGCTCGGGCACGACCTGGCCGGTCGTATCCTCGGGCCTGTTCTCGGCACCGGCTCCGGCCCCGGCCGGCGGCGCGTCCTCGTCGCTCACGGCATCCCCTCGCAGGCCCCGGTGTCCCCTGCCCTACAGACGATCGATGGGGGTGGCGAGTTGCCGCACCGACGCGTGACGCTACGAGCACGGACGGCGACGAAGCACGCCACAGCCGCCGGATCCTACCGCTGCAAGCGCATGACCTGCAGCATTAACCGAAATGAGTCCTTTGTAACCTCTCGTTCGTACTACTACAGTGCCGGGGAACATCGTGGGTTTCTGGTGAATCGAGGGCAGTCGTGAGCGGTCGTCATCGCAATGACATCCCGGAGGGCTCGCCGGGTGACGGTGGGAACGACCCTTCGGGGGGCGGGGCCGGCACCCCCGTCTTCGGCCCCGCGAACGACGGTTCCTCCGACTGGTTCGGGCCGCGGCAGGGCCAGGGGCCCGCACCCCAGCCCGGCGCCGGCGCGCCCGAATGGCTCGTGCCGCGGCCGCAGTCGCCGTCCGCGCCCTCCCCGGCGCCCGAAGAGCCCGCGTACGGCGCGGGCGGGTTCACCGGCGCGTCCGACGCGGGCGGCTACGGCCTCGGCCGGCCCGCCGGCGGCGCGGCCGCGGGCGGGGCTGCCGCCGGTGCGGGCGGTTACGGCCCCGGCTCCGGCCCCCTCGGCGCGCCCACGCCCGGCGAGTCGCCCGGCGCGGCCGGCCCCGGCCGGTACGGCGCCGCCTCCAGCCCCGGTTCCGGGTACGGCGAGTACGACTCGATCCGCAGCTCCGACGGCGGCCCCGTCGGCCCGTACCGCGGCGGCTCCGGCTCGTACGGGGCGGGCGGCTCCGGCGGCTCCGGCGGTTACGGCGGCGGCTCCGGCGGGTCCGGCCCGTACGGTGGCGGCGGCTCCGGCGACTACGGCCCGGGCGACTACGGCAGCGGCGGGTACGGCTCGCGCCGCAAGAAGAAGCGCAGCGCGACCGCGCTCATCGGCCCGATGGCCGGCGCCGTGGGCCTGGCGGTGCTGCTGGGCGTCGGCGTGTACGCGTTCGCCGGTACGGGCGGCGGCTGCGGCGGCGACGACGCGATCACGCTGAACGTGGCGACGGCCCCCGACATCCACCCGGCCATCGTCAAGGCCGCGACCCGCTTCAACGACTCCAAGCAGGAGTCGGACGGCAAGTGCGTGAAGGCCAACATCACCAAGTCCGAGCCCGCGTCGGTGGCGACGCTGCTGTCCGGGCAGGGCGTGGCGACGGGCGGCAACCAGCGGCCGGACGTGTGGATCCCGGACACCTCGCTGTGGACGTCCATGGTCACCAGTTCCGACAAGGGCGGCCAGGCGATCCAGGCGACCAAGACCTCGGTGGCCAGCAGCCCGATCGTCGTGGGCCTGCCGCAGACGCTGGCCGTCCAGCTCAAGCGGCAGGGCGTCACCGCCACGCCGTCCTGGGACAACCTGCTGAAGGCGGCCGGCGGCACCGCGGGCGGCGGCGTCACCAAGAACCAGATGATCTCGCCGGGCACGGTCCGGCTGATGACCCCGGACCCGGTCCGCAACGGCGCGGGGATGGGCGCGCTGATGGTCACCAGCACGCTGCTGACCAACGACCCCAACCGCGAGTCGATCTTCACCGGGATCGTCCGTACCGTGCGGGAGAGCACGACGCCGACGGTCGAGGCGCAGTTCGACCTGTTCCGCAAGGGCCGTACCGGCAAGCAGCCGATCTCGCTGTCGTCGGAGCAGGCGCTCTGGTCGTACAACAAGCGGGGCCCGGCCGAGCCGGCGGTGGCGCTGTACCCGGTCGAGGGCACGCTCTCGATGGACTACCCGGTGAACATCACCGCCGGCGACGCCGCCAAGAAGAAGGCCGCCCGGCTGTTCGAGCGGGCGATGGGCACCGAGGCGACGCGCAACGACGTGCGCGCCCAGGGCTTCCGCTCGCCCGACGGCAGGGCCCCGGACGGGTTCAACGAGAAGCTCGGGGTGAGCGCGTCGCGGCCGCGGCAGCTGCCCGCGCCGAAGGCGACCCAGGTCGAGCAGGTCATGCAGTCGTGGGCGAAGCTGTCGCTGGGCCTGCGCATCCTGACGCTGATCGACGTGTCCGGGTCCATGGCCGAGCGGGTCGGCCCGAACACCAACCGGCTCCAGGCGATCGCCCAGGTGTCGCAGGGCGGGCTGAGCATGATGTCGGACGACACCGAGCTCGGCCAGTGGCTGTTCTCCACGAAGATGCAGGGCGACATCGACTACAAGGAGTCGGTGTCGATCGGCCCGCTCGGCGAGCGGATCGGCTCCATCACCCGCCGCAACCTGGTGCTGTCCCAGTTGCAGCGGATGCAGCCGAAGATGGACGGCGACACCGGCCTGTACGACGTCACGCTGGCCGCGTACAAGAAGATGAGCGACACCTACAAGCCGGAGTTCGTCAACTCGATCCTGCTGCTCACCGACGGCAAGAACGACGACACGAACGGGCCGACGCTGAAGCAGACGCTGGCCCGGCTGAAGCGGATGCAGGACCCGAACAAGCCGATCCAGGTCAACATGATCGGATTCGGCCCCGGCGTCGACCGCAACGAGCTGGAGCAGATCGGCAAGGCCACCGGCGGCGGCACCGCGGTCGCGCAGACCCCGCAGGAGATCTCCAAGATCTTCCTGCAGATGCTGTCGCGGCGCATCAGCAACTAGCCCGATCCGGGCCGCCGGCACCCCTCTGACCTGCGCGTTCACAGCTCGCACCGGCGGCCCGGAAAACTCCGAGAATTCTTGTCCCATCCGTGTCAACCGGACGCGGGGGCCGATCGTCTTTCTTGTGGAGGCCCGACGGGGAGCGGGGCCGTCGGGCCTCCGATCCCATCCCCGGGGATCCGTTCCGGGGCAGTCCCCGATCAGGGGCACCGCACGACGAGGAACCCGCGGCACCCTCCCGGATTCTCGCTCCCTCGGCCGGTGGACGGCCGACGTTCCCAGCCCGCAGGAGGACCATGTGTCCGGTCGGTCCAGTTCCGGTTGGCCCAGTCCCGATCGCGCCGACGACGAGCGCCTGGCCAGGTCGCTGACCGCCGGCGACGACACCGAGGCGCTCATCCAGCTCCTCGACCGCTACGCGGCCCGGCTGTACGACTACTGCCACGCGCTGCTCCGCGACCAGGAGCAGGCCGCCGGGGCGCTGCACGACTCCATGCTCGCCGCGTACCTGCACGCGGGCCGGCTGCGCGAGCAGGACCGCTTCCGCTCGTGGCTGTACGCCCTCGTCCGCAACGAGTGCATGCGCCGGCTGCGCGACCCGGACCGCCCGGCCGAGCGCTACGAGGCGCCGGAGGTCGAGGACATCTTCGCCGGCGCCGAGGAGCGGGAGCGGCGGCTGGAGACGCGGCAGCTGGTCCACAACGCCCTGGCGGGGCTGCGCGGCCGCGAGCGCGAGACCCTCGACCTGCTCCTGCGGCACGGCCTGGACGCCGGCGAGATCGCCGGGGTGCTCGGGATCGACGCGCAGGCGGCGACCGAGCTGGCCGGCGAGTCCCGGCGGCGGCTGGACGGCGCGCTCGCGGCCGTCATCATCGCCAGGACCGGGCGCGCCGGCTGCCCGCACGTGGCCCAGCTCGCACCCGACGGCGACGCGCCGCTGCCGCCCGCGGCCGCCCGCCGGCTGCTGCACCACATCGAGACCTGCGCGGCCTGCACCGAGCGCCGCCACCGCACGGTCTCCACCGCCGGGCTCCTCCAGGCGCTGCCGGTCGCGCTGATGCCCGCCGACCTGCGCGGCCACATCCTCGCCACCGTCTCCGACCCGGCCTACGCCGATGAGCTGGTCGCGATCGCGCGGGCCGCCGAGCCGTTCGACACCTGGGGCTGGCCGGTCCCGGTGGACCGCCAGGACGCGGGCGCTGGCGCGGGCTCCGGCGGCGGCCGCGGGCGCCGGTCGGGCTCGCCCCGCCTGTGGCCGGCCGTCGCCGCCGCGGCGGCCGTGGTGCTGCTCGCGCTGGGCGCGTTCCTCATCGTGCCCGGCGACGGCGAGCGGACGGGCGCCCAGGGCCCGCCGGCCACCAGCGCCGCGCCGGACCCGTCCGCGGACCCGAGCGACCCGGCGGATCCGAGCGAGTCGCCGACGCCCACTCCCACGCGCACCACCGCGACTCCCACGCCCACCCCGACGCCGACGCGGACGCGCGCGACCCGGACGCCCACCCCGACGAAGACGACCAGGCGACCCGTACGGGGCACCCTGTCGGTCGGCAGCTGCACCATCGCCGAAGGCGCGTCCTCCTGTTCCCTGCCGATCCAGGCCGTGGGCGGGAGCGTGACCTGGGCCGTCACGGGCAGCGGCGGGCTCGGCGTCGCGCCGCGGGCCGGGCGGCTCGGGCGCGGGGCCGCGGGCAGCGTGACGGTGGCGCGGCCGAGCGCGTGCCCGCCGGGCGACACCGGCAGCCGCACCGTCAGCTTCGCTCCGAGCGGCGCCGGACGGGTCTCCTGGACCTGTCCCGGGGCCGACGAATCAGGCGACTGACCCGGTTCTACACCGTCAATGTGACATTCATCCCCTTCTTAAGTTTTCGACCACCAAAACCCGTTATGACGTGCCGTTATACGGTCACGTCCTGTACCTCACCGATCACACGAATCCCGCAACCCTCAGCGATGACCGTCCTTTGGTGGCAAGATCTGGCAACCGGAGCGCTCCAACGTGCGTCGGACGCTCCATGGGGGCAGCCAGATCACGACTCCAGGGAGGTTCCACGTGTCCGCTGGGCCAGGTCCCGGTCAGTTCGACGATCCTCGGCTGGCGGATGCGTTGCGTGCAGGCGACGTCATCGCGCTCACCGAGGTGTACGACACCTACGCGCCGTTCCTCTTCGACTACTGCCACGGCCTGCTGCGCGACCGGGTGGAGGCGGCGGGGGCGCTGCGCAACACCCTCATCATGGCGCGCGAGCACGTCGACAGGCTCGGCGAGCCGGAACGGCTGCGCGGCTGGCTGTACGCGCTGGCCCGCAAGGAGTGCATGCGCCGGCGGGAGAGCCCGAACCGGCACACCGGGCAGGAGGCGCCCGAGGCCGGCGACGACGAGCTTGACGAGGAGCAGCACGCTCGCCGCGAGGAGCGCCGCGCGCTGGCGTTCAGCGCCCTGGCCGCGCTCAGCGGCCGCCAGCGCGAGGCGATCGACCTGGCCGCCCGGCACGAGCTGGACGCGGTCGACCTGGCCGGGCTGTTCGGCATCCCGCCGGAGGAGGCCGCCCGGCTGCTGGACGAGACCGAAGAGGACCTCGCCAACGCGCTGAACGCGGCGCTGATCGCCCAGAACCACTGGGAGGACTGCCCCAGCGTCCCCGCGCTGACCGAGTCCTGGCCGCTGACCACGCAGGCGGCCCGCTCCCTGACCCGGCACGTGGCGAGCTGCGCGATCTGCGGCTCCCGCGACACGCCGCCGCTGCCGGCCGACCGGCTGCTGGCCGTGCTGCCGATCGCGGCGATCCCCGGCGACCTGCGGCTGGACGTCCTCACCGCCGCCACCGCCGCCGACCGGGCCGACAACCGGCACGCGATCGCCGCGTACGCCGAGCCGTTCACCATGCGCGGCTGGCCCGAGCCGTACGAGTCGGGCTCGCCGCGCAGCCGGGAGCGCGCGGCGCCCAAGAAGCGCAAGGGCGGGCTGCTGGTCGCGGTGGGCGGCGCGGCCGCGGCCATCGCGCTCGCGGCGGTGGGGATGACCGTCATCGGCGGCTCCGGCGACGAGAGCAGCGCCGTCGTCGCCCCGGAGAGCCCGACCGCGGCGGGCGACCCGTCCGGCAGCGGCACGCAGGGGCCGCCACCGGTCAGCGACTCGCCGAGCGCGTCGCCGTCGGCGTCCAAGAGCCCGTCCAAGAGCCCGTCGCCGTCCAGGACGCCGACGACCAGGCGGCCGACCACCCAGCCGCCGAGGAGCGACCACGACGACCCGCCGCGCCCGCCGCGCCCGCAGCATCCGGGCACGCTGCAGATCAACGGCTGCGACATGGACCGGGACGACGCCTGCACGATCACCCTCACGGCGGTGGGCGGCCCGGTGAGCTGGCGCGTCACCGGCGCGTCCGACGGGCTGTGGGCGCGCGGGTCCGGGCGCCTCGGCCAGGGCCAGTCGACCGGGGTCAGGGTCAGCCGGGACGGCGGCTGCTGGCTGGTGAACCAGGAGGGTTCGGTGTCGTTCTCGCCCGGCGGGGCGGCGTCGGTCGAGTACTGCTGAGGCATGCTCCCCGTCCCGGCGCCTCCCCGGGCACCGGAACGGGACGAGCGGGCCCGCCCTACCAGACGGAACCGGCGTCGAGCGTGCGGTGCGCGCGTTCCAGCAGCACCGGGACGCCGGCGCCGACGCTCTCGAAGCCCTCGCCGACGGTGGCCTTCTGCAGGAAGCGGGCGTGGATGCCCTCAAGGATCACCGCGAGCTTGAAGCAGGCGAACGCCACGTAGAAGTCGAGGTCGGCCAGGTCGAACCCGGTCAGCTCGGCGTACCGCTCGGCGAACTCGCGGCGGCTGTGGAAGCCGGGCGCCGCGGTGATCGTCGCGCCGACCGGCAGCTTGTCGCCGTCGGTGGCCTCGGCCCAGTAGACGAGGGTGAGCCCGAGGTCCGACAGCGGGTCGCCGAGGGTGGACATCTCCCAGTCGACGACGGCCGCGATCTCGGGTTCCGGCTCGATCCGGGCGAGCGCGTTGTCGAGCCGGAAGTCGCCGTGCACGAGCCGGGCCGGGCCGTCCGCGGGGAGCCGCTCGCCCAGCCGGGCCGCGAGCCGGTCGTACTCGGGCAGGTCGCGCTCGGCGCCGGTGGCGAGGATCGCCTCCCGGGAGCTGTCCCACTGCTTGCCCCACCGCCTGAGCTGGCGCTCCATGTAGCCGGCCGGGCGGCCGAAGTCGCCCAGCCCGGCCGCCTCGACGTCGGTCAGGTGGATGGCGGCCAGTGCCCGCGCCAGCGCCTCGCTGAGGCCGCGCGCCTGCTCGGCGGTGAGCCCGGCGGCGTCCTCGGTGGTGCGGAGCACCCGCCCGTCGACGAAGTCCATCAGGTAGAAGCGCGCCCCGATGACCTCCTCGTCGTCGCAGAAGGCCAGCGTCGTGGGCACCGGGACGTCGCCGCCCTTGCCCAGCGCCGACAGCACCCGGTACTCGCGGCCCATGTCGTGCGCCGTGGGCAGCACGTGGCCGAGCGGCGGGCGGCGCAGCACGATGCGCCGGCCGCCGTCGAGCGTGATCCCGTACGTGAGGTTGGAGCGGCCGCCCGAGATCACGTCGATCGCGGTGATCCGGCCGGAACCGGGCAGCGCGCGGGCCAGCCAGTCCGCCAGGCGGGGGACGTCGATGCCGGGGACCCCGGCCGGAAGTTCAGCGTCAACGGTCATGACCCACTATTAGAACGCGGCTCGGTGGGCCGCGTGAACCCCACCCCCCGCTTGCCCCGCATCCCGGTCCGGGCGCTGGCGGAGCGTAACAACTCGGCCACAACTGGCCGTTTGACCACCGGGCGACGCGGCCCGCCGCCGCCTCACGCTACCTGCGGAAAGACACTCCGCACCGGGTCAAGGCGACCGGTCCTGGAAGGGGCATTCGGGTGTCGGCAGGGTGATTCGGCATGCTCGGAGGGTACGCATTCCCGGCGACCGTAGATCAGAATGAGGTCCGCCGGTCGGAACCACCGGGCCCGCCACCGCAGCCCTCGGCGGCAGGCTGGACTTATCGGTTCGGCTGGGCTACGAACGAGGAACTAACACCATTCGGGGCCAGACCGCCCGATTGGGGGGGACACACCGTGGCAGACGCATGGCTGCCGGGAGTCGGCCGCATGCCGGTAGGACGGGACGGTGGAGCGTTGCGAGGGGGGGCTCCCCGCGTCGTCTGGTTCAGCAGCGAGTCCGACCCGCGCATCTTCTCGGCCCGTTCCGTGGCCGCCGATCTCGTCCGGGAGGGAACTCCGGCCCATCTGGTCTGGAACCCGTGCTCCGGCGAGATCGTCCAGATGATCCCGATCACCCGGGCCGGCGGCCTGCTTGAAGGCCCCGCCCGGCACGAGGGACGCGCGTGCGTGCAGGTGATGGTCGTGGGGTACGCCCTCGACCCGTTCACCGGCACCCTGCTCAGCGGGCTGGAGGTGATCATGGCGTGGCTGGACGCCTGGGGCGTCGGCCGGCGCTGGCCGGCCGGCCCGCCGCTGCCGCCGCCGCAGTCCTACGCCGCGAGCCGCGCGCGCCGCGACTGGGCCCGCGGCGGGCACTTCGGCGCCTCCCAGGTGCCCGGGCCGCTCCGGTTCGACCCCGGCGGCATCGACATCCGGCGGATCACCGGGCCCGACACCCCGGTCACCGCCGTCCCGAGGCAGCGCCCCATCCCCGCCCAGGAGACCGGGGCCGGCCCCGGGGCGGACGTCCCGCGGGAGACGCCGCTGGACGCGCCGCGCACGCTCCAGCCGCCGGCCATGGAACCGGCGGCCGCGGCGGCGGGCGCGGGCGGCAACGGCGGCGCGCGGCTGGCGGTACCGCTGCCGCGCCCCGCCGATCCGGACGCGTGCCGCACCGGGAACGGCCGCCCGGCCGCGCCCCCCGCGCCTCCCGCGTCCCCGCCTACGCCGGTCCGACCAGTTCCCGAACCAGCGAGCTTGCGGTCCTGAGGGCGCTCAGGCTCGGGGCCGCCCCGTAGCCGATCACGAGACCGGAGACGCGCGGCGGGCCGGCGTGGTGCCGTTCCAGGGTGTCCAGCAGCACGCCTCGCCGCGCGGCCTCCCGCACGGCGCGGGCGGCGTGCCCGGGCGGCGTCTCGACCACGAGGTGCAGCCCGGCGGTGTCGCCGCGCAGGGGCAGCCCGGCGAGCGCCCCGGCGACGGTGGCGCGGCGCCGGGCGTACTCGCCGCGCATCCGCCGCACGTACCGGTCGAGGTCGCCGCGCGCCAGCAGCACCCGCAGGGCCTCCTGCGGGACGACGGCCGTACGGTCGCTGAGATCGGCCCGGCGCGCCGCCACCGCCTCCACCACGTCGGGCCGGGCCACCAGCCAGCCGACGCCCACGTCCGCGGTGAGGATCTTCGCCGCGGTGCCCAGGTAGACGACGACGCCGGGGTCCAGGCCGTACAGGGCCGGGAGCGGGGCCACGTCGTACCGGAACTCCCCGTCGTAGTCGTCCTCCGCGATCAGCGCGCCCGCCCGCCGCGCCCACGCCAGCAGCGCCTGCCGCCGCGGCACGGGCAGCACGCCGCCGAGCGGGTACTGGTGGGACGGCGTCGTGTAGACCAGGCGCAGGTCACCGGGGAGCGCGTCCACGATGAGCCCGTGCTCGTCGACGGGGCACGGCACCAGCTCCATGCCGCGCGCCGCCAGGACGTTGCGGGCCTTGCCGTACCCCGGCTCCTCGACACCGACCCGGTCGCCCGGCCGCAGCACGGCCGCGGCGAGCAGGTCCAGCCCGTTCGTGGCGCCGCGCGTGACCAGGAGCCGGTCCGGCGGGCACGCCACGCCGCGGCTGCGCCGCACGTAGTCGGCCAGCTCCGCGCGCAGCCCCGGCAGCCCGCGCGGATCCGGCCGCATCGCCGGGGCGACGGTCGCCGCCAGCCGCCAGGCGCGGCGCCACGCGGGCGTGTCCAGGCGGCCGATGAACGGGACGCCGGGACGCAGGTCGATCGCCTCCGGCGCGTCCCCGTCCGGTGCCGCGGCGGCGCTCCCGCCCGCCTCCGGAACGGGCGGGACATCGGTGGCGATGTCGGTCACGTACGTGCCCGAGCCGTGCCTGCCCTCCAGCCAGCCCTCCGCGTAGAGCTGCTCGTACGCTTCGGTCACGACCGTGCGGCTCACCCCAAGGGACGCGGCCAGCGTCCTGCTGGCAGGGAGCCGCTCCCCCGCGACCAGCCGCCCCTCGCGCATCGCGGCGCGGAGCTGGCTCGCGAGCTGCTCGTTCATCGGCTCGCCGCCCGACCTGGTGACCGTCAGGGGCAGATCGAACGAGGCACGCAAAGTGGTCTCCGGCTATCGACTTCAAGTGGCCCTACAGACCAGGCCACTTGCTCTCTAGCGTAATGCCCATGAACAGCACGTCCCTGTCCCCGACCGCCCGCACCAGCCTCCAGCGCGGCAAGAAGCGCGCCGTCACCGACCGTTCCGCGCTCTACGAGATCCTGGACGACGGCCGCATCTGCCACCTCGGCGTGGTCGTGGACGGCTCCCCGATGGTCATCCCGACCGGCTACGGGCGCCTCGGCGACACCCTCTACCTGCACGGATCGACCGGGGCGCGCAGCCTCCGGGCGGGCTCCTCCCAGGAGGTGTGCGTCACCGTCACGCACCTGGACGGCATCGTCCTCGCCCGTTCGGTGTTCCACCACTCGGTGAACTACCGCAGCGCCGTCATCTACGGCACTCCCCGCACGGTCACCGAGGACGGCGAGAAGCTCGCCGGACTGGAGGCCATCACCGAGAACCTCGCCCCCGGCCAGTGGAGCACCGCGCGGCAGCCCACCCGCAAGGAACTGGCCGCCACCGCCGTCCTGGCCCTCTCCCTGGAGGAGGCGTCCGTCAAGGTGCGGCAGGGCCCGCCGGTCGACGACGAGGAGGACTACGCCATGAGCCTCTGGGCGGGCGTGCTCCCCGTACGGCAGGTGTTCGGCGATCCCGTACCGGACCCGCGCCTCCGTCCCGGCACCCCGGTGCCGCCGCACGTGCTGGCCCAGGTCCCTGGGTGACCCGCCGGGCCGCGCTTGGTCGTAGGGTGAACCCATGAACGAGCGCCTGGTCTGGATTGATTGCGAGATGACGGGACTCGACCTGCGCAACGACGCGCTGATCGAGATAGCCGCGCTGGTGACCGACAGCGAGCTGAACATCCTGGACGCGGGCGTCGATATCGTGATCAAACCCCCGGAAGAGGCCCTCACCCAGATGTCGAACGTGGTGCGCGACATGCACACCACGTCGGGCCTGCTGGAGGTGCTGGCCGGCGGGATCACCCTGGCCGAGGCCGAGGAGACCGTGCTCGCCTACGTCCGCGAGCACGTCAAGGACCCCAAGAAGGCGCCGCTGTGCGGCAACTCGATCGCCACGGACCGCTCGTTCCTGGCCCGCGACATGCCCGCCCTGGACGCCCACCTGCACTACCGCATGGTGGACGTCTCCAGCATCAAGGAGCTCGCCCGCCGCTGGTACCCCCGGGTCTACTTCGCCAGCCCGGAGAAGAAGGGCGGCCACCGCGCCCTGGCCGACATCACCGAGAGCATCCAGGAGCTGCGCTACTACCGCGCCGCCCTCTTCGTCCCCCAGCCCGGCCCCGACTCCGAGACGGCCCGCGCCCTGGCCGCCGAGATCGCCGGAAACGGGTGACCGAGCACCCTCCGGAAACCGCTACACTTCTTGGAGCCGGGATCGCGTCCCGGCCTTGGTGGGTGTAGCTCAGTCGGCAGAGCACCAGGTTGTGGTCCTGGGTGTCGGGGGTTCAAGTCCCCTCACTCACCCCAAGGTAGAAACGAGAAAGGGCCTGGTCACCGGGGACGGTGGCCAGGCCCTTTCTCATTGCGCCACGCGCTCCCGCCCCCGGATGTCCGATTCTGGGAGCGATTTGGGAGTGATCTTGCCTTCAGAGCCCCCTGTGGGGCGCCAGCAGCTCGTCCAGGATCGCGACTCCGGACCGTGGCGCGAGCCCAGCGCGAGCGGCCAGGGCTGGACGGGCGTGCCCGGCCAGGGCCCCCATGTCCACCAGCACCGGCATGGCCGGCTTGCCGTGCTTGCCGCTCCGCTTGGGATACCAGCCGCCGGCGGGCCGGAAGACCCGCTCGCTGTAGTCGGACCGCCGGAAGTGCGCCCCTGACGGGCTGAGGAAGACGTGGCGCCCTCCCGAGCACCACGGTTCTTCGGTCCCCCGGCAGGTACAGGAACGAGCCTTCCGCCCTCCCATCTGGTGGGCCGGCAGCACGTCCAGGAACGGCGGCGAGTCGATCGTCCGCATGGAGCCCTGGAGATCAGCCCCGAACGCACCGTCACCGGGATCACCCGCATCACCGTGGGCGACCTGGTGGCCTTCTCCATGTCCGGCGCCTACGCCTGGAACATCTCCCACCACGACTTCCTCATGCACCCAGCCCTCGTTCCGCTTTCTCGGCGCGTAACCCACAGCATTGAGTGGGTGCTCTCTTGAGCACGGTGACCTCGGTCATGAGGCGGGTTCCACCATTGTCCCATCGCAGTCGTCCGAGACGTACGGGTCGCAGGTCAGGCAGCGCGGCGTACCGCAGGTGACGCATTGGGTCATGCTCCTCCGCAATGGCGGGGCAAGGCTTGTCCATTCGTCGCGCGGGCAGGGGAGATCGACACGCGGCTCACTTCCTTGAGCGTGCTGAACGGGGCCTCGCGTGTGACTGTGCGGCGTTGTCGGCGTTTCGCAGGCGGATGGGCCGACAAAAATTTGGAAGATGCTGTCCACGGCCCCGGAGCGCGTCGGCCCGCACCGCCTGGTTTCGTCCTACATCCACCGATTTGATCGGGCTTCACCCGCCGGGCGGGTTTTGGGGCTATTGATCAACCTCGATCACAGGCGCTATAACTTGCCGTGCCTCGATCAGCCGCCCGGCGGGCTCCGGCCCGACCCTGCCTCCAGGAGGACCCGACGTCGTATTCGCCTTTCACGGCGGCTTGGGTCATGTGCCGTTACCAGGCCGGATGCGGCCGGACCCTGCAATGATTCATGAAGGGACGTACATGAAACTCCCGATCAAGGTCGCCATCGCGACCGCCGTGGTGACCGTGGGGATGGGAGCGCTCGCCGTTCCCGCGAATGCCGAATGGAAGAGGGGTACGACCGGATGCTTCGGTTACTCCTATGACACCGACCCCGATCACAAAGAAACGGTGTACTGGAGCAACAGGTGCAAGACCAAGAAGTATATAAAGATCACCATCAACCGCGGTTCGGACGGCTGCTTCGGTGTCGGGGGCAAGAAGAAGGGCCACAAGCAATTCCTGCCCTACACGGCCTTCACCAACGCGACTTTCCAGAAGGCGCAGCAGGTCAAAAAGTGCTAGCCCGCCGTCCCATGATCTGAAACGCCGGCCTTCGAGCGTCGAAATCACCGATGACCGGCGCCGTTCACCGGCGGTCGATCAACCGTGATCGCCGCGTCATGGGGCTGGCCTGTCAGGGCCGGTGTGAGTTTCAGGACGGGACACCAAGGAATGGCAGAAGGCCGGTCGTCCGCGGTACGGGCGACCGGCCTTCTGTGCGGCTTCTTTGTTTCGCGCCTCTCAAGTATATGCAGAGGACTCTTGGGCGAGAACGCTCCCTTAAAGGTGGATCGGTCACCAACGACTGGGCCGCCCCTGGAGAGGCCACTCTTACAGAGTGGATGCATGAACACGCTCAGGTCTGCTGGATCGAGCACCCCGAGCCGTGGACAGTCGAGTCAGCCCTGATGACAGAACTGGACCTGTCGCTGAACCTAGACCAGAACCGGCACAACGCCTTCCATGCTCGACTCACGGCGCTGCGTGCAGAGGGCGCGCCAGCGAGCACGGGAGTTGCCCATCGCCAGGTGAGCGGCCCCGACGGCGAGAGCGGAAGCGGACGGCCACCTACGGCGGCTCGGTCTCCGGCGTATCGCCTGACGTCCGCGGGGCCCCCGGATGTTTCCGGTGGCCCCCGCGGGCATAACGGAGCGTGATCAACAGCGCACCGGAAGGCGGCCCCATGAAGATCGGCTACAAGCTCTTCGCCGAGGCGTACGACCCCAAGGAGATCGTCCGCCAGGCCCGGAAGGCCGAAGAGGCCGGCTTCGACTTCGTGGAGATCAGCGACCACTACCACCCCTGGCTCTACAGCCACGGCCACAGCGGCTTCGTCTGGTCCATGCTGGCCGCCATCGCCGCCCAGACCACCACGCTCCGCCTCGCCACGGGCGTGACCTGCCCGTTCATCCGCTACCACCCGGCGATCATCGCCCAGGCCGCCGCCACCACCGCGATCCTGTCCGACGGCCGCTTCACCCTCGGCGTCGGCTCCGGCGAGCGCCTCAACGAGCACGTCGTCGGCGGTGGCTGGCCCTCGGTCACCGTCCGCCACGAGATGCTCCGCGAGGCCCTGGAGATCATCCGCCTCCTGTGGTCCGGCGGCTACCACTCGTACGAGGGCAAGCACCTCGACCTGGAGGACGCCCGCGTCTTCGACCTCCCCGACGAGCTCCCGCCCATCATCGTCGCCGCCTCGGGCGACCGTTCCGCCGAGATCGCCGCCACCCAGGACGGCCTCTTCGCCACCGAACCGAGCCGCGAGGTCGTCCAGACCTTCGAGAACCACAACGGCTCAGGGCCCCGCTACTGCGAGATCCCCCTCGCGTACGCCGAGGACGAGCGGTCCGGCGCCGCGTCCGCCCACAACCTCATGCGCTTCGGCCTGACCGGCTGGAAGGTCCAGGCCGAACTCCCCAACCCGATCAACTTCGAGGCCGCCACCGCGCTGATCACCGAGGACGACATCCGGCGGAACTTCCCCTGCGGCCCCGACCCCGACCGGCACGTGGAGGCCGTCCGCCCGTACATCGACGCGGGCTTCGACCACCTCACGCTGATGAACGCCGGCACCTCCCCGGACGCCTTCTTCGACTTCTACGCCGACGAACTCGCCGGTCGCCTCATTGGCTCCGGATGATCGGGCCGTTATGCTCCGAACCCTACAACCGACAATGACACCCCACCGGAGACGGGATGAGTGTCGACGAAACGGCCCCCCTGCGCGTCCTCGTGGTGGACACCGATCCCCACGCCCGCGCCGCCGTCATCACGCGCCTGACCGCCGAACCCCAGCTCCAGATCGTCGCCGAATCCGACGGCCACGACGCGATCCCCCTCGCGGAGCGCCTCCACCCCGACATCGCCCTCCTCACACCCCCCACCGCCTCCCTCACCCCCGCCCTCACGGCCATCGCCCGCGTCTTCATCCTCACCACCACCGACACCCCGCCCCCCGACGGCGCCTGCGGCACCCTCCCGCCGTCCCTCACGGGCATCGACCTCCTCCGCAACGTCCGCGACGCCAGCCGCGTCTCCCACGGCCTCTCCGCCCGCGAGGCCGAGGTCATGGACCTCATCGCCACCGGCCGCTCCAACGGCGAGATCGCCCGCCAGCTCTTCCTCAGCGAGAAGACCGTCAAGAACCACGTCAACCGCATCTACGCCAAGCTGGGCGTCAGCTCCCGCGCCACCGCCATCGCCCTCTGGCGCGGCCTGATGAGCGCCCTCCCCGCCAAGGATTAACCGATTCGCACTGCTCCCGACCTCCTGCTAACCTTCTACATGTCGCCAGGGAGGCCCCGCCGGCCCCCAGACCGACAAGCGCCGTTAGCTCAATTGGCAGAGCAGCGGACTCTTAATCCGCGGGTTCGGGGTTCAAGTCCCTGACGGCGCACCCGCTCTGACCTGGGCATTCGCGATTATGTCGCGAATGCCCATAGGTGTTTATGGGCCGTTTTGCCCGCCCGCGCTGCTCGATGTTCGCTCGCCAGACACCAACAGCGCCAATGGCCGTACTGACGGCCGTTTCACCAGCACTTGTCATGGCCCATGGGCCGCCGAAGCGGCCCGTGCCCGTCAGAGGCGCGCACAGCTGCTCCCGCCCGACACGGCCTCCACGTTGCCGACAACATCACCGCGCCGCTCTTTGCCATCCAGGGCGCCCACGCCCCCCGCATTCCCAGACCGAGTCCGACCAGAACGTCCACCGCCTACGCGAACGCGGCACTGAAATCCGCTACGACGTCCACCCTGACAAGGGCAACGGCTTCACCCACTGCGAGGCCTAGAGCAACCTCGCCGATCTCCTCATCACCCACCTCCAATGAGGTACAGCCAGAGCGACGCACGAAGGCTCGTGCTCGCGCCAGGATCGCCTGTCGGTCTGTCTTGATCCCCGCCTTGACGAAGGCACCGCCGGGTAGCGTGATGCCTCTCAGATTCGCTCCTGGCAAGAGCCTCAGCACCTGACCGACGTAGACGGGGGATATCGTGCCAATTCCGGACTACCAAACGCTCATGGCACCAGTTCTCGAACTCCTGGCAGACGGCCAGGAGTTGAGACTCCAGGACGTACGCGACCGCCTCGCCCCCAAGCTCGGGATCAGCGAGGAGGACCGTCAGGAACGCATTAACAGCGGAACCCCTCGGTTCGACAACCGGGTCCACTGGGCCATCACCTACCTGTACCAGGCAGGTCTGCTCCAGCGCCCCCGCCGCGGCGTCGTCCAGATCACCGACCGCGGTGTCGAGGTGCTCAAGGCGAATCCGGAACGAGTCGACAACGAAGTGCTGGACCAGTTCGAGGAGTTTCGAGCGTTCAAGAGCCGCACCCGCCCCGCCCGTTCGACACCGACCTCCCCCGGAGTCGAAGACCAAAGCACACCCCAGGAGAAGATCTCCAGCGCGATCGACGAGGCCAACGAGGTCGTCGCGGCCGAGATCCTGGAGCGCGTCCAGCAAGCCGACTTCGTCTTCCTTGAACGCCTGGTTCTGCGCGTCCTGGCCGCCATGGGGTACGGAGGACCGACCGGCTCGATCCGCCACCTCGGCGGCCCCGGAGACGGTGGCGTGGACGGTGTGATCCGCCAAGACCCCCTCGGCCTGGACGAGATCTACGTCCAGGCCAAACGCTTCGCCACCCACCGCACCATCGGACGTCCGGAGATCCAGGCCTTCGTCGGCGCCCTGCACGGAGCCCAGGCCGACCGCGGAATCTTCGTCACGACCAGCACCTTCACCGCCGACGCCACCGAATACGCCGAACGGGTCAACGCCCGCGTCGTCCTCATCGACGGCCCCGCCCTCGCCCGCCTCATGGTCCAGCACAACATCGGCGTACAGGACCAGCAGCGCTACGTCCTCAAGCGCGTCGACGAGGACTTCTTCGAGGAGCTCTGACCCACAGGGGCAGCCTCGCGTCGAGGTGCAGTACGTGCCGCGACATAGAGGATGCAGGCGGGTCGCCACTTACAGCGGCGGTCGGCGGTGCCCACGAACGGAGTAGCCGGCCAGGGAGCCACGCCACGCCGCGCACAACCGCCAGGCACCCCCGGCCTTGGATGGTCTTACTCCGGTTCCCTCACTCAGGGAAGTCGTCCAGGAGCACCAGACCAGTGAAGGTTGCCGATCCGGCGTCTCCCGGAGCAAGGAACGCCCGCACCCGGTAACCCGCACCCGCCCGCCGTACCGACCAGCGGGAGGCGACGGAAGCCACGATGAACAGGCCACGGCCGTTAGTGCCACCGGTACCGGCGAGCCTGAGGTGGGGAGCCGTACCCGGTCCCCGGCCGGTGTCGACAACGGTGATGACGACGCGAGACCGCGGGAGCCGTCTGATCGTCAGTCGTACGAGATCGCCCGGAGCACAACCGTGAATGACGGCATTCGCGAAGAGTTCGCTCGCCACCAGTTCCGCGCTGTCGGCGCACCTGTGATCTGGCCCCAAGGCCACCCGAAGCCGCTTGCGTACGACCGTCGCCTGTGACGGATCAGCCGGCACCGTGAACGCTTCAGCGATCAGGAGCGTCCGTGCCCGGCGGTTTCCCTCGTCGCTGTTCTGGCGTCCTCTAACGAATCGCGCAGGAACGCGGACGGCGAGCTGACGCATCGAGCGGGAGGCATCCATGGGCGAATCACCTTAAGCCGAGTCCAGAGGGAAGTCTTGCAAGTCGCCATCATGTAGTCACTCACTGTGACGGCTCTCATCACTCTGATCGACGCTTCCCACAGTGCCCAGGCCAGCAAGACGTGAAGGCCGTGATGCTCCTCGAAGGCTGCGTGAACGTCGTGAAGGTAGCGCTGGAGCTGCCGTTCACGCCCGTGTCGCCAGCTTGCGAGTTACGGTGCCAGCAGCTTCCAGCGGCATGGAGACCACGTGAACGCGACAAAATCGCTCCTGGGCGAACACCTTGCTCGACTCAAGTGGACGCCCCGCGAACTCGCCCGTGCGATCAACTCCTGGCTTGAAGTCCGCGGTAGATCGGCCGAGCGGATCCACCCGACGACGCCGTACCACTGGATCAGCAAGGGTTTCTGCCCCTATGCGCCCTATCCCCAGATCGTCGCCGAAGTCCTGTCCGCGGCATTCGGGCATGCGATCACCGCGCACGTCCTGTGGCCGGACAAAGCAGCCACGGTAGCCAACTCACCGAAGACTGCGGCCAACGGCCTGTCAGCGACGTGGAACGCCGATGACGTCATCGCGCAGATCTCCGAGCTCGCGCGTGAACACCCGGACGGCATGGCCACGGTCAACGGCCCCGACCTCGTCACCCCAGCACTCGACGGGATTCATCACTCCCCAGGCAAGACGGCGGCCGGGACGGTGGGCGGCGATCGGGTGCGGCCCGCGTTGATGACCCTGATCACTCGGCATATCGCGGAACTGCGCCTGCTCGACGACCGCGCAGGCGGCGGCGCGCTTAATCTCCGCTACGTCCACAATGAGCTGCACACCGTCCTGGACCTGCTGCGCAACGCGGCCTGCGAGGCCGACGTGCACGAGCGGCTCTTGCTGGCCACGGCCGATCTCGCCCAGCTCTCCGGCTGGATGCACTGGGACGCCGGCAACCACGGCATTGGACAGCGCTACCTCCTGCTGGCCATCCGCGCCGCCCGAGCCGCCGCCGAATCACGAAGACTCGAACTACGCACTACTGCCACCGAAAGCACCACCAACACGCTCGGCATGCTCGCCTACCAGTGCGCTCACACCGGCCGCCCAGCCGATGCCGTCCGCCTGGCCGAAGCGGCCACCCGGCTCGGACGCGCCACCTCGTCCGCAACGCGAGCACGTCTCGCCGGACGCCTGGCCACCGCGCACGCCGCCGCAGGCGACATCCACGCGTTCCGGGACGCAGCCGAACAGGCTCGGCGGCACCTCGACGACCACCGCCCGGACGACGCCCCACCGTTCCTCTACTACCTCAACACCGAGCAGCTGGACGCCGAAGCCGGTCAGGCACTCGTCGACCTGGCTCGCCATCGGCCCGCCGAGTCCGGCAAGCTACTCAGCGAGTCCGTCGACCTCCTCACCCCGCTGACATCCACGGGGCTGCGCACCGAGTACCAACGTTCGGCTCTCCTGCACGGCTGCTACCTCGTTCAGGCGCACCTGCACCAGCACGACCTCGAAGCGGCCGTCGCCGCCACCCGTAAAGTCACCGAGCGCCTGGCGGGCGTCCAGTCGGTCCGCTGCCAGGTACTGGTCAGGCGCCTGCTCAGAACTTTCGCGCGTCGTGCCCGCAACCCCTACGTCGCCGACCTGCTCCCCGAGTTGAATGACGCACTCAATACTGCGTGACCATGGAGACATGGCGCACGGCCCCTCCCCCTGCAACCACAGCACCCCGCACGTCGTCCGACCACGCTCCTACGACCATCCCGACGCCCGCCGACTCACCCACGAGCTGTACCTGGAACAGCTGGCTCGTTATGGTGCCGCCGACGCCCCCGTCGACGCGGTCGACGATTTCGCGCCCCCGGCCGGCCTTTTCCTCATCGCCTACGTCAACGGCCTCGCATGCGCCTGCGGCGGAATCCGTACCTACGAACCGGGAGTAGCGGAAATCAAGAAGATGTACGTCGCCCCAGACTTCCGCGGGCACGGGCTAGGGCGACTCATCCTCGCCGCGCTGGAGCGAGCAGGTCAGGCCAACGGCGCCGTTCGATTCGTTCTGGAAACAGGTTCTCGCAACACCGAAGCCCTCTCGCTCTACGCGCACGCCGGCTACCAGCCCATCCCCGCCTACCGCGACCGCGACTCCACCATCAACCGCGCCCTCGCCAAGAACGTCTCCGTCTCCCAGTAGAACGCCGCCTGTTACCTCTCACCTCTGAAGTCCCGGGCAAGCGTTCCTTACTGCCATGAGGCCGGCTCACGAATGAGTGTGAACCCTGGTGAACGATCCGCGCCCAGCGGATCAGAGCGGGGCATGATGGGCCACTATGCCGCCCTCTCCATCGTCGTCAGCTCAAGCGGCGCGCGAGCGCCTGGGAGGACAACTCCGGGCTCTCCGCCAGGCCGGAGGCATCTCCGGCCGGGCCTTCGCAGCATCGGCAGGGTGGAAGTCCGCGTCCCAAGTCTCGATGATCGAGATGGGCCGCCGGACGATCTCGGCGGAGCATGTGCGGTTGTGGTGCTCGATCTGTGGAGCGTCCGAGCGCCGAACCGAGGAACTCCTCGCCGAGCAGGCGGCGGTGGCGGGGATGTGGGTCCCGTACGAGCAGCTGAACCGCGGAGGACTATCGGCAGCGCAGAGATCGATCCGGCAGCAGTACGAGGAACTGGTACTGGCCCGGTCGTACCAGCCGAAGGTGTTTCCCGGCATGCTGCAAACCCCGGCCTACACCCGCGCGGCGCTGACCGGGGTGATCGTGGAGCAGGCGGTGCAAACACCGGATCCGGACGGCGAGGTCGAGCTGGCGGTGGCCGAGCGGATGGATCGGCAGAGTCTTCTCAGCCGGCCGGATGCCCGCTGGTACTTCCTGCTGGAGGAGCCGGTGCTGTGGTACCGGCCGTATCCGACCGGCGTGCATCGCGATCAGCTACGGCACCTCCTGGAGGTGCGGCGGCGGCCGAACGTGTTCCTGGGAATCATCCCGGTCAGCACCTACCGGCAAGGCGTTCATCCGGAGGAGGCGTTCGACATCACCGACGGCCACCTGGTGACCGTTGAACTCGTGTCGGGCTACCTGTCGGTGACGCAGCCGGCGGAAGTCGCGCTCTACGTGTCCATGTGGAAGCGGCTGTGGGCGCTCGCGGAAACAGGCGAGGCGGCGACGGGGCGGGTCCGCGCCGCGCTCGCCCGGCTGGAAGATCAGGATGGGGTGTAGTCGTCGTGCGGGATGCCGCGTTCCCACAGCATCTCGAACATGCCGACGATGGGCAGGACCTTGCGTGGGTCGGCCACGTACTCCATCCGGCCCGTGTCGGTGCCGTCGCCTGCGGTGAAGTTGTAGGCGATGAGGCGCTGGTCGTACATGAAGAAGTCAGCGACGGAGTGCGGCAGGTCGTAGGCCAGGTGGCGAGGCAGCCAGCGCAGCTCCTCTCCGGCTTTGAGGTTGCCGTAGCTGATGGCGTGTTCCCAGCGGATGTAGTCGCTGACCGGCTCGGATACGATCCGCAGTCGGCGGAACCGGACACCGCGGGCGACAGCGCCGCCGACCAGGTCGATCCAGCCGTCCCATTGGTAGGTGGTGTCGCCGTCCTCCAGCCATTTCTGGAAGGCCGGGTCCGCCGTGTCGTAGGTGTCGCGGGCTTCGAGGTGGACGACGGAGCGTTCGGTTCCGGCGAGTAGTTCCTCGAAGGACGGTTCGCCGGGGCCGTCCCTGTCCGGCTCGTGGCTGCCGCTGAGGGCTTCGAGGAGGCTCGGCTTGAGGTTCGCCGGCGTCCAGATCGCGACTTCGTCGTCAGCGATCGACGTGTGCCGGCCCAGTTGGGCGAGGGTAGCGGGATCGGTGACCCTGCGGCCGACTTGAAGTACGTCGCCGGTGCCGGGGACCACGAGGACCGCCGGGCATTTGTTGGCGGGCGAGTCGTCGTCGATCCCGACGAAGTCGACGTCGCCGGAGTGCGGTTTGTTGGGCTTTTCGGCTGGTTCGGGCATGAATGGGCTCCCAGCTGACGTGCGCTTCCTCTGGTCCTCCTGACCCTGACCGCCGCCCCGGGCGACGGTCAACCCTGCCGGACGGCCCGCGGGTGTGAAGGTGTGTGAACTTCCTGGCGCCTGCGAGAGCTGTCGGCGAATGTCCTTCCCATGGCCGCTGGGCCGACAGTGAGGAGCCGTGGGGCTCCGGAAGGGTGTGGAGGGTCGATGACCATGCGAGAGCCCTTGGAAGCCGACGAGTTCGACCTGGACATCAGTGTCCTGGAGTCCGGCGACGCATCAGCCGACCTCATCGTGCTCACCGACGACGGGTGTGGCAGTACCTGCGCCAGCCCGTGCGCGACCAACGTCGTCTGACCGCGCTCTGACGTCGAACGCCCAGCTTCGGCCCATGCCCCGGAAGGTCGTTCGGGGCATGGGCCGAAGCCCGGCAGAACGCTCCCCCGGAGGCAAGACGATGGCATCAAGAGACGGCAGGCGCCCGTACCGGTGCGGCGATACGGCGATGGTCCGTGCCACTCCCCACTCCACCTTGGAGTTGCCGGAATGGCCGGACCTCACCGGCAACTCAGCGGAACACGTCGCCGACTGGCGTGCATGGCTCCAGGAGATCTGGACGCTGGACGAGATCGCCGAAGCCATCGAGCAGGCCAGTCCGGCGCTGGCGCGGCAGCGGTGTGCTCGGCCTCGCCTCCGGACGCCCGACGGGTGCGGCGCGCGGTGCTGTCGGTCGTACGTTACGTGCTCCGGCTGTCGGGCAGAGCGACGCCCTTCGGCCTGTTCGCGGGGATCGCCCCGGCCGGCTTCAGTGCTCAGCCGACGGTCGAGTGGGGTAAAGATCATCGGGTCGTCGCGCGCGCCGACGCGCGTTGGATCAGTGAGGTCATTGCCCAGCTCGAAGGCATCCCAGAACTGTTGCGGCGGTTGCCGGTGATGGCCAACTCTTTGGCCTTCGTGCGGGGCGGCCGCCTGGTCGTGCCTTACCCGCCCGGACGGCGAGCAGGTCAACGCTCCCCGGCAGAGGTGTCACTGCGGTACACCAGCCCTGTACGGATCGCGATGGAGACGGCTCGTACTCCCGTCCCGTTCGACGCGGTCGTTACCGCGGTCGCCGCCGCATTCCCGGCCGTACCGCATCCCAAGATCGAGGAGCTGATCACCCGGCTGGTGGAGCAGGGCGCTCTCATCAGCAGCCTGCACGCTCCTTCCACCACGGTGCATGCCTTCGAGCATGTCGTGAAGCAGTTGGAGAAGGTTAGGGCCAGCGACACGGAGCAGGTCGCAGACCTCGTTGATCAGCTGCGCGAGGTCCAGGCGGGTCTTGTCGAGTACGGCCAGCTGACGGTTCCAGCAGAGCGCAGGAAGGCTCGGCTCGTCCTCGCGGAGCGCATGGCGCGTCTGGGAACGGACGCGGGCTCGGGCCCCGCAGTGGACATGCGAGTCGATTGTTCGCTGAGTTTGCCGTTCCAGGTTGCCCGAGAGGCTGAAGCTGCCGCGTCGGTGTTGGCACGCTTGACCGAGTTCCCGGCCGGCTCGTCCAGCTGGCGGAGCTACCACAACCGCTTCTTCGAGCGGTACGGCATCGGATCGCTCGTGCCGCTCCGGGATCTGATCGATCCCGATGTCGGCCTGGGCTTCCCCGCCGGCTACCTGGATGGCGCCCCTGAACCGCGCGAGCCGGTGACCGCCAGGCAGATGCGGCTGCTCGCCTTGGCTCAGGCGGCGGCTCTGGACGGCCGTCAGGAGATCGTGCTGGGCGAGAGCCTGATCAGCGAGCTGGAGATCGGGGACAGCGATGAGGTCCTGGTGCCGCCGCATCTTGAGCTACGTTTCCACCTCCAGGCGGCCTCGCCGGAGGCGCTGGCTCCCGGGCAATTCCAGCTCATGGTCGTGGGGCCGTCTCGTGGCATCGGCACGGCAACCGGCCGGTTCATCGGTCTGCTGAGCTCCGACGAACGGGCCGATGCCGCTGCCGTACTCGATCGGCTGCCGGTGAGCGAATCGCGGACGATGGCGGTTCAGTTGTCCTTCCCCCCGCTCGACTCGGGCGACGCTCATGTGGCTAGGGCGCCGGAGCTCCTGGCCACCACGATCAGTCTCGCGGAGCACCGTTCCGCAGGTTCCGCGGTGATCGGGGTGGACGACCTCTTGGTCGGCTGCGACCGGCGCCGCCTCTTCCTGTTCTCGCTGTCACGCAGGCAGCGCCTGGAGCCGGTGGCACTGCACGCGCTCGACCTGCGGGCGCGCACTCCCCCGCTGGTGCGGTTCCTCGCGGAGATCGCCAGGTCCCAGTCTGCGGTCGTATCCAATTTCTCCTGGGGGCCAGCCGGACGGATGCCGTTCGTGCCGCGGCTTCGGATCGGCCGCACGGTCCTCTCACCGGCTCGCTGGCGCCTGCAGCGTTCGGACCTACCCGACCGCCATGC
The DNA here is from genome assembly GCF_041951345.1 of Actinomadura sp. 21ATH. Lineage (NCBI taxonomy): Bacteria > Bacillati > Actinomycetota > Actinomycetes > Streptosporangiales > Thermomonosporaceae > Actinomadura > Actinomadura sp. 21ATH. The sequence goes on from NZ_JBGNUR010000003.1 coordinate 282,936, forward strand.
GCCGTGGAACCAGTGGTGGGACAGCGTGCGTCACTGGCAAGACCGCCGCCGCGTACCGGATGCCGTCACCCTCACCGATGGGGACCGATCTCTACCTCTGGACCTATCGCAAACCGCGCACTTGGCGGTGCTGCGCGCGCACCTCGACTCGATCGGCGTCGCCGTTCTGAGCGAAGCGGCCACCGGGAACGGCTGGTTCGGCGGCCACGCCCACGAGATCGTCGCGCCCCTGACCGCGGTCGGAACAAGGCCATCTGCGAAGACACCGCGAGTCCCGGCCGCCCAGCCGCAGCACCGTGACCACGGCCAACTACCGGGAGCGTCGCGGATGCTGCTGGCCAAGCTCTACAGCAGCATCGAACGGCACCCGGAAGTTCTCAGCGGCTACCTGCCTGACCTGCTTGCTCGCTGGCCGTCCCCGCCCAGATGGTGGTTCCTGCGCTATCAGGACCCGCTCCCACATCTACGGCTGCGCATCGCGCTCGATGACCCCGCGCAGTTCGGGCTTGCTGCCGGTCGCGTCTCAGAATGGGCCGCGCTGCTGCGCCGCGAAGGGCTTGTCAACGAGGTGCAGTTCGCCACCTCCTACCCCGAGACCGGCCGCTGGGGCCGTGGAACGGTGATGGAGGCGGCCGAGGAGGTCTTCGCCGCAGACTCCCGTGCACTCGCCGTGCAGTTCGCACAGCTGGCCGGGCCATCTCCGCAGGCGCTGACCGCGGCGAACCTTGTCTCCATCGCGGTCGGCTTCACCGGCAGCGCGCAGGGTGGCATGGACTGGCTGATCCGGCACGGGAAGATCGATGCCAGCCGGCCCCTAGAACGGTCGGTACTCCGCGAGGCGGTCCGCTTGGCGGACCCGAGAGGCGATTGGGCAGCACTGCGCGCGGTCCCCGGCGGCGACACCGTCCTGGCCGCCTGGTCCGAACGCGACCGAGCACTTGCCCGCTACCGGGACCAACTGCGCAACACCGAGGAATTGCATCCCGACCTTGTCCTGGATTCGCTGCTCCACGCCCATCACATCCGGGCCGCCGGGCCGGCCAAGGACGACGAACGCGTCTGCGTGCGGCTGGCTCGCGCCGCCGCGCTGGCGTGGACAGCGCAGCTCTCATCAGCTCCGGGACGGTGAGGCAAAAATGGCCCATCAACCGGTGACCACGCCGCCCGGTGCGCAGGCTGGGGCAGCCTTCGCCGCCCGGATCGCCGACCGCCTGTCCTCGCCGCAGGCCGTACGCGCTGTTACACCGCCCCGGAGCTGGTGGCCGCAGTCCCTGGCCTATGGCGCAGCCGGGATCGCGCTGCTCCACATCGAGCGGGCCCGGTTGGGCGAGGGCTCGTGGCAACGCGCTCACGACTGGCTGGCCTGCACAGCTGCTGAGCCGGCCGTAACGGGGGCGGGCAGCCATTTGTACTACGGGGCACCGGCTCTCGCCTTCGCCCTCCACGCTGCGGTCGACCGGCCCGGCCGTTACGCCCGCGCCCTGGAAATCCTTGATCGGCACACCGCCGTGGCCACTCGCTCCCGGTTGAACGAGGCCCACGCCAGAATCGATCGCGGCGAGTTGCCCGCGCTGGCCGAGTTCGATGCCATCCGCGGGCTGACCGGTATGGGCGCCCTGCTGCTGCGGCGCAGCGTTCACCATGACGATGCTTACGCCGACCTGGTCCGGGAAGTCCTGGCCTACCTGGTCCGGCTCAGCAGACCCGTACGGCACCACGGGCACTTCCTTCCCGGCTGGTGGAGCGAGCTGGCCCCGTCGGGCAAAAAGTCCGCGCAGTACCCGAGCGGGCACGCCAACCATGGCGTCGCGCACGGCATCGCCGGCCCCCTGGCTCTCCTGGCTCTGGCCTCCCTGCGCGGCATCACCGTCAGCGGTCACCGGGAGGCGATCGGACGGATTTGTGACTGGCTCGACCGGTGGCGGATCGCGGGACCGGACGGCCCGTACTGGCCGTATTGGATCACCCTCAGCGAGCTGGAGTCCGAACGTCCCAGCCCTGGCCCCGCACGTCCCTCCTGGTGCTACGGCGTCGCAGGCTCAGCACGTGCGCAGCAACTCGCCGCTCTGGCCACCGGCGACACCGGACGGCAGCGCATGGCCGAAGAAGCACTGCTACGCGCCATGACAGCCCGAACACCGCTCGCCGCGACCACCGACCTGTCGCTGTGCCACGGTTTCGCTGGCCTGGCGCACATCGTCCCGCTGGCCGCAACGGACGCGATCACCCCCGGCCTGAGCGAGTGCTTGGCCCGCCTCCTGGCACCGATCGAATCCACCGGGCCGGACACCCTGATTGCCTGCGGCGCTGGGCTTCTAGAAGGCGCCGCCGGTGTGGCGCTGGCTCTACTCGCCCAGGTCAACGAAGGCGCCCTCTCGGGTTGGGACTCCTGCTTCCTGATCGCCTGACGCCGTACACCCGAAGGGAGATCGGCCGGATGACAGCCCAGCAGTGGCCACAGCACGTCATCACGTTCACCGACTGGTGCAACGCCGAGCGCATCGCGCTGCGGCATCTGCTGCCCGTGCTCGCAACCTCGCAGAGCGCGAAGCCGCACGAGTGGTCGTTCGTGCGCAAGTACCCGACCTGGCGGCTACGGCATCACCCCACCACCGACCACGGCCTACGCAGACTGAACCGGACGCTGGACACGATGCTCTCCGACGGCTTGATCAACAGCTGGACGCCCGGCATCTACGAGCCGGAAACCACCGCTTTCGGAGGCCCCGCGGGCATGGCCGCCGCCCACACGCTCTTCCACCGCGACAGCCGCCTCGTCCTCCAGCATCTGGCCCCGCCCCGTCTCCCCCACAGCAACCCACCAGAACTGGGGCGACGTGAACTCGCCGTACTGCTCCCCAGCGTGGCCATGCGGGCCGCGCGCCTGGACTGGTACGAGCAGGGCGACGTCTGGGCCAAGGTCGTCGAGCAACGCCCCGCATCGCACGACCACCCCGCCTCTGAGCGGCTCTCGCACGCCGTGCACCGGCTGATGACCGTCAAGGCGGGCTCGTCCAGCACTCTGACGACCACGGGCAGGCTCGCCTCGCTGGCGGACTGGGTCGCCGCCTTCGAACACCTCGGTCGGCGGTTGGCCGAGCTCAACCAGCTGGGCCGGCTGGAACGCGGACTGCGAGCCGTCCTCGCCCACCACGTGATCTTCCACTGGAACCGCATGGGCCTGTCCCGCAAGGAGCAGGCCACCTTGGCCGCACTAGCGAAAGAAGAAGTCATGGGAACAACCGGACAGCGTCCCGTGTCCGCCTCTGGCACGGACCCGCTGAACACTACGGTGTCGCGCGTGAGCAACGACACGATCGAGACCGCCTCCGCCGAACCTCTGCGCCACGTCCTGGTCGACCAGCTGATCGAGCACGGATGCGTCCGCAGCGACCGTGTCGAAGAGGCGATGCGCACGGTCCCCCGCCACCTGTTCGTGCCGCAGGCTCCCCTGGAGAAGGCGTACGCGAACGCCACCGTGGACATCAAGCTCGACGCCGGAGGCACGTCGATCAGTTGCGCCTCCCAGCCCGACATCGTCGCCACGATGCTGGAACAGCTCCACGTCGAACCAGGCCACAAGATCTTGGAACTGGGCGCCGGGACCGGCTACAACGCCGGTCTGCTCGCCCACCTGACCGGCCCGACCGGCCGCGTCACCACGATCGATGTGGACGACGACATCGTCGACGGCGCCCGCACCGCACTGGCCGCCGCCGGAATCGACAACGTCACCGTCATCCTCTCCGACGGTGCCCTCGGCTACGCCGACAACGCCCCCTACGACCGCATCATCGCCACGGTCGGCGCACACGCGGTCCCCCACGCCTGGCTCGACCAGCTCGCCCCGGACGGACGGCTCCTCACACCGCTGCGGCTGCGCGGCACCGTCGCCCGTTCCATCGCCTTCGAACCCCATGACGGCGCCTGGCGCAGCGTCAGCAGCGAGATGAACACCTTCATGCCGCTCCGCCAAGGCATCGCCGACGATCCACGGCGCCTGGTCCCAGTTACTGGCGACGGCACGGTTACCCTCGTCACCAGCGGCAGCCAAGAGATCAATGCCGACGCGCTGAGCGATGTCCTGCACCAGCCCGCCTCCCAGGTCTGGACCGGCATCACGTTCCGCGGCCAGGAGTCGGCCGAGTGGCTGGAGCTGTGGCTGACCTGCACAATGCCAAACGGCCTCAACCGCATGCCCGCCCAGCCCCAAGCCATCGAAACCGGCCTGCTCACCGCCCCCTACCCCAGCTCCACCGCCTGCTTCGACCGGTCGGCACTCACCTACCTGACCCGCCGCAAAGCTGCCCACACCGCCCCGGACGGCGCCAACCTGTACGAGTTCGGCGTCATCGGCCACGGCCCCGGCAGCGACACCCTGGCCGAGCAGGTAGCCGAGGCCATCCGCACCTGGGACCGCGAATACCGCGGCTCCGAAGCCGCCTTCGAGATCCAGCCCCTCAACGCCCCGCCACCTGCCCCAAGCCCCGGCCGCTTCGCCTTCCCCAACGCCCTCAACCGCATCCTCATCGAGTGGCGATGAGATGGAGGTCGGCCCGATAGCGCAGCGCTTTCCGCTAGTCGCCCGCCCACGCCCCGCCTGCCCGCCCCTCACCGAGCGGATCGCTCAACTCCGCGAGACGGCCCATACCGCCCGCACCGACGGCAACCGCGCGCTGGCCGCCGCCGTACAGAACAAAGCAGCCCTGATCGCCAGCGACTGCGGCCAGCACGATCTGGCACGAACCCTGTGCTGGCAACACTTCGACACCTACCTCCCCCAGTGTCCCCTCAACGCACCCACAGCCCGCGATGCCCTCGAACCCCTGGTCAACATCGCCCGCCTGTTGATTCGCGCCCGAGACCCAACGGGGCTCACCACCTACTCGAGTCCCTCTTCCACGCGGTCAGCACTCACGGCAACGCCGTGATCGACGGCCACCCCGTCTCCTTCCGCCACCTCACCGAGACGCAGGAAGACCACCGCACGCTCCGCCAATGGTTGTGGACGGTCATGCTCGCCGACGGCACTCGCGCGTTGACCAGCGCCGGCCGGTGGCAAGAGGCCCTCGCGCACGTACAGCAGCACAAGGGCATCGGCCGCCGCCTACTGGACGGGCGGCAAGTCGCCGTCCTCGCCCACCTCCACTCCGACGACCCCGACACCGCGCTGAGGACCCTCAGCCAGAGCGTCGCCACCGAGCCATGGGAAGACGCGGTGGGCGCCTGTCTGACCGCCCTATGCACCACCCACACCGACCAGGGGCCCGACGCGGCGGTGAACACCATGGTCAACCGCTACCTCCGCCTCCCCTCCAGCCCCGAACTCATCCTGTTCCAAGTCCGTTTGGGCCTGACCGCCGCGGACATCGCAGGCACCACCGGCCACCGCCGCGAAGCCGAGAGAGCCACAAGTCGGCTCGTCAAGCAGGCCCTGTCCTCCGACGATGGATACGCCGCTCGGGAGGTCCTCAACGCCCGAAGCGGCCGCACGAATCTAGCCGCCGCCCACGGCCGTGCTCTGTCCGCAGCCGTACGAGCCGCTGGGCTTGGCCGCGATGCCCTCCCCCAATACCTCACCACCGGCCTCCTCAACGCTGCCGAAGCCGCTCAGAAGGTCACCGCGCGGCAGCAGAACGATACGAACCATGTCGTGCATCGAACCGGCCTTCCGGGCCTCCCCTCCCCCCGAACACAGCGGGCTCGCAAGTAGAAAGGCGCGGACACCGGCCGCGGTGCCGTCCCGCGATAGAAGACGACACCGCGACCGATCAGCCCGGAGGCGACGGCGAACCGCACTGGTCAGCCCGGCAACTTGTGAACGTGGCACCGTCCGTCAGGTAGTTCCTTGACGGCGCCTTCGGCTACGTGTTCGTGATGCGTGAACACGATGACCTGGAATCGGTCGGCCATGCTGTCCAGGACTCGCAGGGCGGCCTCCGTACGCCCTTCGTCGAACGTCATGAAGAGATCGTCGACGACGACCGGGAGAGCGTTGCCGGCCACCGCGTGGCGTTCGAGAGTGGCCAGGCGCAGCGCCAAGTAGAGCTGGTCGCGGGTGCCCTCGCTGAGGGCTGCGGGCGCCAGTAGCCTTCCCGCGGACGACCTGGCGCGGATGCTCGGGCGCTCCTCGTCGGACATTTCGAGCCCGGAGTAGCTCCCTCCGGTCAGCCGGGCGAACACCTCGGCGGCCCGGGCCAGGACGGGTTCCTGGTCGCTGCTCCGGTACTCCTCCATGCAGGCAAGGATGGCGATCCTCGCGGCCTCCAGGCGCAGGTACTCCTCGGCGTCCTCGGCCACTCCGGCGCAGATCAGGGCGATCTCGGCTTCGGCGCGGGCGGCGGCATCACCACCGTCGAGGTCGTCGAGTACCCGCCGGCGCTCCACGTGCTGTTCGAACCAGGTGGCTTTGTCCGTCTCCAGCTTCTCGATCCGACCGGCCAGCTCGGCCAGCTCGTCGGCGAGTTCCTCGGTGGACGTCTTCTCCGCCTCCTCGCGGAGCCGATCCAGTTCCGGTCCTGCCGGAAGGGTCTGCCGGATGGTCGCGAGAGCGGTGGACTTCTCCCTGAAGGCGGTCGCCCGCTCCACGGCAGCTTCCAGTTCGGCGATCGAGGACAGATCCAGGCGGGCGCAGAAGTCGAGCAAGCGGCTTTCCACCCCGTCCAGTTCGGCGTCCGCCTTCGCTATCTGCGCGACGAGTTTTTCTCGGCTATCGAGCAGGGTCTTGCGCTGCTGGGCTCCGTCGCGCTGCTCTTGGAGGTCCTGCGCGAGCGTGTCGATGGCATCGTGCCAGCCGTTGACGGACGCCGGAACGTCCCGTCCGCAGGCACCGAACGTCTCCTCCAGCAGGGTCCCGAACTCGGAGATCCGCTGCTCGCCCTGCTGGAGCTCGTGCTCCATCGCTTCGGCCGCATCGACGTCCGCCGCAACCAGGGAAAGGTTCTCCAGGTCGGTGAGAGCGGCATCGAAGTCGCGGTCGGCGGCGAGGTTCGCGCTGCTCAGGAACCGCTGCCATCGCCCGTCGTGGACGGCCAGGGCCTTCTCGGCATCGGCCTGCGCGGATTCCGCTTCTTCGAGGTCGGCTTCCGCGCTTGCCAGGTCGCGCTGTACGGCTGCTCTGTCCTGGGCGATCCGCTCATGTTCATCAAGGCGTTCACGTGCCGTCTCCACCATTTCAGCGAACGCGGCGGAATCGTGGGCCGCACCGATGGCGGTCGGCGCGTCCTCACCGAGGCGCAGCAGCTGCCCGAGCCTGGCCGTGTGGGCGTTGAGGCGTTCGCGTCGGCTCTCCAGCTCGATGCGCGTGTCCTGGAGGTCCTGCGCGCTGGCCCGGAGCCGGTCGAAGTCGTCCAGGACCTTCGAGGCCTGCCCGATGCCGGGGACCGGGGCCGGATACCCCTCCCACAGCGCCTCCCAGCTTCGCCGGCCCGCCTCCTGCTCGGCGAGCGCCTCGTCCACGGCTGCCTGATGGGCGGGGACGGCGGCTTCCAGGTCGGTGATCTCGCGCGAGAGCTCGGCCCGCCTGTTGACGCGCTCCGCATGGCGCAGCATCAGGTCGGCGGTGTCGTCGACTCGCCGGACGGCCACGCTGAACGAGTCACGGACGCTCGGGTCGTCGAGGAATCGCGCGAAGAGGTCGTCACGCTCGGCACGCCGCGCCTTGAGCTCCTCATGTGTCGGCGGCGCGTCGTCGGTCGCCAGCCGATCGAGGTCGCGCCGGCACGTCGCCAATCGGCGTTGCGCGTCATCGAGCTCTCCGGCGCGATCACGGTGCTGCTGTTCGAGGTCCCGGAAGTCCCGCTCGGCTCCGGTGGCCCGCTCCTGGTCGGGGAGCCGGAGCTCCAGGATGCTTTCAGGAGGCAGTTCGGGGAGATCGAGCCGGTTCCGGGCCTGGCGGAACCGGCGGTCCAGCTTCTTCCAGGCGTCCTCGGTGTCATTGAGCTTCTCCGCCAAGCCGGCGGGGATCGAGGCGTACGCGTTCTGCAATCGCGAGACGTCCTCGCCCGCCGGGAGAGCACTGAGCTCCTTGCCGATCCGCTCGTGCTTGTCCCGGCAGCGCTTCACCGAGTCCCGCGCGTGAGCGAGGTCGTCCTGGAACTTCCGGCCCCGGTCCCGGAGGTCCTGCCCCTTCCCGCGCAGGGCCTCGGGGATCCGGTAGAGCCCTTCGTCGGCCAGCGTCGCGTCCGCGTGGACGGTACGCAGCCGCGACACGGCCCGAGCGCGCTTGCCGGAGGCCCCGCCAGACGCGGAGTCCCGCCGGTCCAGCTCGTCGAGGATCGCCGCGATGCCCTCGGCCAGTCGTTTGATCGCGGCGGCATGCGGGAGGAGGGCGTCGTCCCGCCCTGTTCCGGAGAGTTGCCGCTCGGTCTCCTCGAGAAGTCCGGCATGGGTCGAGCGCGCCCCCGTGCGCTCGCTTCGCTCGTTGATCAGTTCGGGGAGTCGCGTGCGGATGTCGTCGGGGGCCACCGGCCCCAAGGCGCTGATCTGCTCGATCTGCTCTTCGAGTTCGCGGAGCCGGGTCAGAGCCGGCAGGTTGTCCCACAGGTGCTGCCTGGCGTCGCGTAGCCGCCGCGCGGTCCGCAGGTCGGCCTCGGTCTCGCTGAGGCGCCGCTTCGCCTCGACCGCCGACTGCTCGGCGTCCCAGTACCGATCGGGGCGGAGCATCGCCTCGCGGGACTTCTGCCGGTAGTCCTTCAGCCGCTCCAGCGCGGCATTGATCGCAGGCTTCCTGCCCCGGTTCAGGTACAGCTCGCGCTGGCGGTTGTCGATCTTGTTCAGGACGGCGTTGAGGAGCAGGCCCGACCGTGCTGCGGCGAGGAGCTGGGCCATGTCGCCCTCGCCGGAGGCCAGCAGCCGCCCGCCCCTGCGGAGTTCGTCGCTGTCGAGGGCGAACTCGGTGGTGAACGTCTCGCGGTCGACGCCGCCGAGGAAGGGAGCGAGCGCTTCTTCTCCGAGTGGGTCTCCGTTCCCGTCCACAAGGTCGTCCTTGCGCTTCTTCCGGCGGACGATCTCCAGGGCCGCTCCACCGGCCGTCGAGAGCCGGGCGCCCAACCGCGTCCTGTTCCCATGCCGGAAGGCATACCGGGAATTGTGGTCGATGCCGTACAGCAGCTGATCGAAGGCGCTCAGCGCCGTGGACTTGCCCGCTTCGTTGCGGCCGTGGACCACATGGACGCCGGCCTCGCCGAGACCGTCCAGGCTGTGGCCGTCGAAGGCACCGTAGGCGATGAGGTCGAGACGTTCGATGCGCATCCCGGTCACCGCCCTTCCTGGAGCAGGGACTCGACAAGCTGGTAGGCCTCGTCGGCCAGACCTCGGACCCATGCCGGGTCCTTCGGGGCGATGCCCTCCGGCCCCTTGCTCTCGGCCGGGATCCTCCCGATGAGCGGGTGGCTCGAAAGCCTGGCCAGCAGGCCGTCCGGATCGGTGCCGAGCGCGGAGAGGGTGCGGCGCAGGTCGGTCAGGATCCCGGCGGCGCCCTCGCGCGAGTCGCCGCCGTCCTCGCCGGAGGTGCGGATCTTGATTTTCTCCAGCCACAGGTTCGGGAACTGACCGGCCGCCGCGCGGAGTTCGTTGAGAATCCGTTCACGGTCCCGCCACAGCGCGGCATGCGCGGACGTCGCACCGCGAAGGGTCACGCGGACGGCGGTCAGCCGTTCCTGCGGGATCTCCTGGAAGCGCTCTTCGACGTGGCTGAGCACCTGGTCGATGTCGTCGCGGTCCGTGACGTCGACTTCCGCGTGTTCCCAGCGGGCGGTGTCCAGGTCATGGTGCTCGACCGATGCGACCCGGAGCCGGTCGTCCACGGTGACGACGACGCAGCCCTTGGGACCCGTCTCGCGGGCATGCCGTCCCTGGATGTTGCCGGGATAGACGATGTACGGCTCCCGGCTGACGATCTCCTGCTTGTGGACGTGGCCGAGCGCCCAGTAGTCGTAGTTCCGCGCCTCAAGGTCCGCGACGGTGCAGGGCGCGTACCGCTTGTGCTCGGAGTAGCCGCCCTCCAGGCCCGTGTGCAGCAACCCGATGTTGAACAGGCCGCCGTCTCGTACCGGGTAGCCGACGGCCAGGTTGTCGGCGAGGTCCCAGCGCGCGAAGCCCTGGCCGTGAACGGCGAGCCCCGCCTTCTCGTTCCGGACGGTCTCGGGCTCCCCCGTCGCGAAGACGTGGACATTGTCGGGAAGCTTGAGCGTGCGCATCGCGCGGTTCTTCGCGTCGTGATTCCCGGAGACCATGTAGACGGGGATGCCGGCCTGCTTGAGGATCGACATCTGCTTACTGAAGTAGAGGCCGGTCTGGTAGTCGTTCCAGTCCCCGTCGTACACGTCTCCGGCGAGGAGTACGGCGTCCACGGTCAGGTCGATCGCGAGCCTGACGAGATTGTCGAGCGCCCGTCGCGTCGCCAGCCGCAGATCGTCCTCCGGAGCCCCTTCGTAACGGGACAGCCCCCGTAGCGGGCTGTCGATGTGAAGATCGGCGGCATGCAGGATCTTCATGTTCTCCCTTTTCGCGTGCACGCCGGAGTGCGGCGTCCGTGGTCCTGTTGGCGAGGGGCTGGAGGAACGCTAGCCCTCTGTGGTGATTCGTCTGCTGAAAGCGACGAAAGAGGTGCCGTGTGACGGCCGGGACCGGCCATGAAGTGGTCTCTCGCCGCACCTGCTGCCCTTTCGTTCGGCAGCCGGTGCCCGCGTCGCAAGGTGCCCGGCGTCTCAAGGCACCGTGAACGGTGGGTTCAGGAGGCGACCCGGGCCCGTGCCACCTCGGAGAACAGCGGGTTGGTCATGGTGACGATCTTGGGGCGGAAGGCGCCCTCCGCGCACACCAGGCCCGTCGCCTTCTCGCGCGGAGCGAGGGTCGTGGTGGCGATCTGCCCCTCGTACTCGGCGAGGGCGGAGGTGCTGTCGTGCTTGGTGTTCCCGGTGTCGGTGATCGAGAAGTAGAGCGGGTTCACCTCGAGCCGCTTCTTGGTCTGATTGGTGACGGTGACCTTGACGCAGGACAGGGCGCCGCCGTCGCTCAGGACGCTCTTGCTCGCGCGCGCCCGCTTGGCGATCAGTTTGATCGGGAAGGTCTTGCCCTTGGCCGCGCCGCTGCTCTTGCCCGACGGCTTGCCAGGGTCGGCCGACTGAACGGCGACCGGTTCCTGCTCGTATTCGCAGCCGGCGGTGAGAACGGCGACCGCGCCGAGCGCGACGATGGTCTTGCGCATGAGCTTCTCCTCTGTGCCCGAGTGCGGTCCGTACGGCACGCCATCGGATAGGGGGTTGGCGTTGAAGGGCGCCTGCTGCCGGGCCGGTCGCGCGAGCGGCGGCGCGTATCGGGGCCCGGAGACGACCGGCCTCCAGGTGATCAGTCGCCGGCCACCGCGAGGAGCTCGTAGAACTCCTCGTGGTCGATGACCGTGATGCCGTGACCGGATTCGCGGAGTCTTTCCGCTTTGGCGAGCTTGCCGGTCTTCTTGGCCCCGAAGGCGAGCTGGTAGGGCTTGATGCCACCGACCACGAGCAGGTCGACGGCCGCGGTGACGTCGGGGACGGGCCGGGCCCCGAAGGCGGCGATCCGTTCGGCGGCCGCCCTCCGCTTCATGTCCGGCAGCGTCCCGGTGAAGCAGACGTTCAGCCCGTAGAACGGATTCTCCGGATCGGCGCCGGGATCGGCGTCCGGAAACGGCTCACGCCGTGCGGCTCCCCGGTACGTGCACCCCTGGCGGACGCCGCTGCGGTAGGAGCCCATCCGGATGTTATGCGCGGCGAGGAGGTCGCCGAGGCCGACCGCCCCCTGCCGTCTCAGCGCGGCGAGCATCACCTCGGCGGCCGCCCGCGCGTCGGCACCGGCGTCGTGGTGGTGCGCCAGTTCGATGCCCAGGGCGTCGGCGAGAACCGGGAGCTTGTAGGAGAGCAGGCCGGTCCAGGCTCGCCGCGCGACCACGAGCGTGCAGGCGAACCGGAGATCCGGAACGGGAAGGCCGTCGGCCCGGCAGGTGTCGGCGATCACTCCGATGTCGAAGGCGGCGTTGTGCGCCACAAGCGGGGTGTCGCCGGCGAACCGGACGATGCGTTCCAGCGTCTCCGGCCAGCCCGGGGCGTCCCTGACGTGCTCCGCCGTGATGCCGTGGAGGCCGACGTTGAAGGCCTCGAAGTGGTCGTGGCCGTGCGGGGGTCTGATGAACGACGACCACTCCTCGACGATCCGTCCCTCCTTCACCTTGACCAGTCCGACCGAACACGGGCTCGCTCGCAGGGAGTTCGCCGTCTCGAAGTCGATCGCCACCCAACTCGTCATCCCTCGCCCCTAGCACTGAGTCATTGAAAGCACCACCATAAGAGCATGCCATGAAAGCACTGTCAAATAGCTTAGCTCGCCCAGATGGTGTACAGTGACGTTGCTCCTGAAAGCTGAGAAGGATGTGGCCGATGGCATCGCAGAGCGAGCAGCTGACCGCCGCCGAGATCTCTCGGATCGCCGGCGTGACGCGGGCGACCGTGAGCAACTGGCGCCGGCGTCATCCCGACTTCCCGCAGCCCAGCGGGGGCACCGAAGCCAGTCCCAGCTACGACCGGCGGCAGATCGAAGCGTGGCTCGACGCGCGCGGCCGCCTCCCCGCGCGATCGGCTGCGGACGACCTGAGGACCCACCTTCGCGGACGCACGCCGCATGACATCGAGACCACAGCACTGTTCACCGCACACGTGGCCGGGCTGAACGAGGAAGAACGAGGCCGAGCCGCGACTCTCGGCGACAACGAGTTGAGCAAGCTGCTCGCGACCGCGGTGTCGTCGTGTTCCGGCCACGTGAAACCCGGCCACGGCGATGTACCGGCGGCGCTCCTGCGGTCGGCAGCCAACGTGATACTGCAAGAAGGCGCTCTCGCCGTCTTCGACGTCCTCCAAGAGCATTCCGAGACACCGATCGGCATCCGCGGGACGCACCCGACTCCACCGGCGATCGCCGATCTGATCGCCGGTCTGGTGACGGCAGGCGGCCGCCGGGTCGAGAGCGTTCTGGACCCGGCGTGCGGAAGTGGACGTCTCCTCGCCGGGGCGGCGACCAGGCTCAAGCCCGACGCACGCGTCCACGGCCAGGAGTACCGTGTCGACATCGCGGCTCAGGCCAAGACGCGCGTGACCGTGGAGGCTCCCAACAGGTCCGTGGACGTCCGTACCGGAGACAGCCTGCGCGACGACGCCTTCCCCGACCTGCGCGTGGACGCCGTGGTGTGCAACCCGCCCTACGGAGACCGCGAGTGGGGTCACGACGAGTTGGCGTTCGATCCGCGCTGGGCCTACGGCGTGCCACCGCGTTCGGAGCCTGAACTGGCTTGGGTACAGCACTCGCTGGCGCATCTCGGCGAAGGCGGGCAGGCCGTCCTGCTGCTCCCGCCGGCCACCGCGTCACGGCCGTCCGGCCGCCGGATCCGGGCCGAGATGCTCCGGCAGGGAGCGCTGTGCGCGATCATCGCGCTTCCTGCAGGACTGGCCGTACCTCACCACATCGGGCTTCACCTGTGGATACTCCGACGTCCCGAAGTCGACCGCCCCGGCCAGGACCGCGTCCTCCTGATGGACCTGGCCGACCAGTCCGCCACCGCTGCGGTCCCGGTTCCCGACCAAGGCAAGCATGCGGACGAGGGCACGCTCCAGGAGACGATCCGCAGCACCTGGGAGGCATTCAGCGCCTCAGCCGTTTTCGCCGACATCCCGGGAACCGCTCGGGCCGTACCCGTGATCGACCTCCTGGACGATCTCGTCGACCTCTCACCGGCACGGCACGTCCGCTCCGCACCGTTGATCAGCCCTGACGAAGCCCTCCGGCAGGTCACCGAACTCACCGAGCGGCTGAAGACGCACGTGACGGCCCTGACTGAGGCGAGCAGCACCGGGCCGTGGACATCGGCCGGCAAGACCGCTCGCACCTGGCGCAGCGCCACCGTCGCCGACCTGGCCCGCGGCGGGGCGCTCGCCGTCCATCGCGGTGTCCGGGCCTCATCCGCCGGTGCCCCGCCCGGCGATCTCACGGACCGTCCCGTCCTTCGTGCACGTGACCTGATCGGCGGAGTGTCTGCCAGCGGCAATACCAGCGAACTCCCCTTGGCCGACCCGGTCACCGTCGAGGCGGGGGACGTGCTCCTCGCACAGGTGGTCGGCCCGCAAGGGGTCGCGACTCGCGTGGTCGATGAGGAGGACGCGGGATGCCTGCTCGGCAACGGCGTGTTCCTGCTCCGGCCCGATCCTCGCCGGCTCGATCCGTGGTTCCTCGCCGGTTTCGTCAGCGCGCCCGACAACGTCAGCCAAGCGACGACCGGCACCTCGACGCACCAGCTCGTGGCGTCCCGGCTGCGCGTCCCGTTGCTCCCGCTGGACGAGCAGACCGCTTATGGCCAGGCGTTCCGGCACGTCCATGACCTCAGGACCAGCGCACGGAGCGCCGCGACGTGCGCCAACGAGACGGCCGATCTCATAGCCACCACCCTCAGCGGCGGAGCACTACTCCCGCATGGAGCCGAATCGCCATGACGACCAGCGCGTCGCAGCTCTGGTGGACCAGACTTACTAGCCCTTGCCCCACGAGCCACAACACCGAGAAGGAAACCCCTTGAACCCGAGCAAGCACACCGAACTGGTGAACCACGCCTGGTCGGTCGCAGACCTGCTCCGCGGCGATTTCAAGCAGTCGGAGTACGGCAAGGTCATCCTGCCGTTCATCGTGCTCCGCAGGCTGGAGACCGTCCTGGAGCCGACCCGGACGGCCGTACAGGAGACCGTCGAGCGGTTCAAGGGCAAGGACATCGACACCGACCGGTTCCTCCGCCGCGCGTCGGGCCAGTCGTTCTACAACGTCACCGGCTACACCCTCGCGAAGATCGCCGACGACCCTGAACAGGCGGCGAGGTACCTCGCCCAGTACATCGCGGGCTTCTCCCCGAACGCGCGCGAGGTGCTGGAGAAGTACGAGTTCGCCCAGCAGATCAAGCGCCTCGACGGCGCGAACCTGCTCTACAAGGTCGTCGGACGCTTCGCCGACCTGGACGTCCGCCCCGAGATCGTGTCCAACCACCAGATGGGCTACTTCTTCGAGGACCTCATCCGGCGCTTCTCCGAACTCTCCAACGAGACGGCCGGTGAGCACTTCACGCCCCGCGAGGTCATCAAGCTGATGGTCAACCTGCTGGTGGCCCCGGACGCCGACGCGCTCAGCGTCCCCGGCGTCGTCCGCAAGGTGCTGGACCCGGCCTGCGGCACCGGCGGGATGCTCAGCACGACGCAGGAGTACATCACCGCCCTGAACCCGGACGCGACCGTCGAGGTCTACGGGCAGGAACTCAACCCCGAGTCGTGGGCCATCTGCCGATCCGACTTGATGATCAAAGGTCAGGACCCGGACCACATCGCGTTCGGCAACTCGTTCAGCGACGACGGCCACCGCAACGCCAGGTTCGACTACCTCTTGGCCAACCCGCCGTTCGGCGTCGAATGGAAGAAGGTCAAGGACGAGGTCGAGCACGAGTACCTGACGCTCGGCGAGTCCGGCCGCTTCGGCGCGGGGCTGCCGCGCATCAACGACGGCTCGTTCCTGTTCCTCCAGCATATGATCTCGAAGATGAAGCCGCGCGAGGCCGGCGGCAGCCGCATCGCGATCGTCTTCAACGGCTCCCCGCTGTTCACCGGCGCCGCCGAGTCCGGCGAGTCCCGCATCCGCCAGTGGATCATCGAGAACGACTGGCTGGAGGCGATCGTCGCCCTCCCCGACCAGCTCTTCTACAACACCGGCATCTCGACGTACTTCTGGATCGTCACCAACCGCAAGGCCGCCGACCACGAGGGCAAGGTCGTCCTGCTGGACGCCCGGGACTACTGGCAGAAGATGCGCAAGTCCCTCGGTGACAAGCGCAAGGAGATCGGCGACGGCCAAGACGGCCGCCCGGACCACATCGGCGAGATCACCCGCCTCTACAGCGAGGCCCTGGACGTCGCCGACGACCCCGACCACCCGCTGCACGGCAAGGTGAAGGTCTTCCGCAACCAGGACTTCGGCTACCGCCGCATCACCGTAGAGCGTCCGCTCAAGCTCCGCTTCGAGCTGACCGACGAGACCCTGGCCGCCCTTGAGGCGACCAAGCAGGTCCAGAAACTCAGCTATGCGGAGACCTTTGCCGACGCGCTGCGCCCGCTCCTCGGCACCACCTGGCCGACCAAGGTCGAGGCGTTGAACGCCCTCATGGGCACGGTCGTGGAGGCCGGCCTCCAGTGGCCGTCCGGCGCCCCGTTCGCCAAGGCCGTCCGCGACACCATCGGCGTCCGCGACCCCGAAGGCGAGGTTCAGATGGTGCGCAAGGGCGTCATCGAACCCGACACAGATCTGCGCGACTACGAGAACGTCCCGCTCGACGAGGACGTCGAGGACTACCTCAAGCGCGAGGTCCTCCCGCACGTCCCCGACGCCTGGATCGACCATAGCAAAACCAAGATCGGCTACGAGGTTCCCTTCACCCGCTACTTCTACGTCTACAAACCTCCACGCCCCCTGGCGAAGATCGACGCGGAACTCAAGGCCCTCGAAGCCGAAATCCAGACCCTCCTCCGCGAGGTGACTGAATGAGTCTCCAACTCCCCCAGTTGCCTGAAACCTGGTCAACCACCCGAGTAGACCGAGTTGCTTCTGTAAATGCCCGAATCGGCTGGAAGGCACTGACGGCTGATGAATACCAGCCGAATGGATACGCTTTCCTTTCGACACCCAATATCAAGACTAGAGACATCGATTTCCAGAACGTCAACTACATCACGGAAGCCAGGTACGAAGAATCACCAGAGTTGAAGCTTCAAGAGGGTGACGTCCTACTCGCCAAGGATGGCAACACCCTCGGGATCGTCAACATCGTCAGGGGCCTGCCCCGCGCGACAACAGTGAATGGATCGATCGCGGTCCTTAGACCCTTCGACATCAACTCCACTTTCCTCAAATACCTTATTGAGTGCCAATTCATCCAAGCCACTATCAACCTACTCAAGGGCGGGATGGGGGTTCCTCATCTTTTCCAGTGGGACATCAAGCGACTTCCCGTTCCCCTACCCCCACCGGATGAGCAGCGGCGCATCGCCGACTTCCTCGACGCCGAGACCGCCCGCATCGATCGTCTTTCAGAGCTAAGAAACCAGCAAGTGGACAGGGTCAACGAGCGATACCATGTCGCTATTTCTGAACTCACAACCCCCGGGATATCTTCCGAGCATGAGCGGCATGTCGAGTGGCCATGGCTGCCAGCCAAGATACCGACCGTGCGCCTCGGCTACTGTGCGCAAGTGCAAACTGGCGTTACGGTTCACGGGTCTCGCGAGCAGACTCCCGGAGATAAGGAATATCCTTATCTCCGCGTTGCGAACGTGCAGGGAGAAAAATTGGACCTGTCAGAGATCAAGAGCATAATTCTCCCAGGACAAATGGCACTGCGAAGCACCCTTCAGCCCGGCGATGTTGTGATGACTGAAGCGAACGGAAATCCGGATAATCTTGGTCGTGGAGCCGTGTGGCGTGGGGAAATTTCCGGCATGGTTCACCAAAACCACATCTTCGCTATCCGTGCAGACCAGAGAATTCTTCTTCCTGAATACCTTTCCGCCTTGCTAGCGTCCAGTCACGGGCGCCGATACTTTCGCCACACCTCATCTCAGGTCGGAATCGCCACGACAAGCAGTTCTAAGGTGCTCAATTTTCCCATCCCTAAGATCTCAGTCGATAAGCAGGCGGAGGTCATTAAACGGTACCAAGCAGAACGAGCAAGAACGCACCGTGCGTTGGAGGTACTCCATCAGCAACTCACCCTGCTGAATGAACGACGGCAGGCGTTGATTACGGCGGCGGTTACGGGGCAGTTCGATGTGTCCACGGCATCCGGTCGTGGGGTTACGGAGTAGGACATGAGTCCGGTGCATGACGAGAGGGCGTTCGGGGACGCGATCGTCGCGGCGATGCTCGACGGCGGCTGGCTGGAAGGCGATCCGGGCGACTACCGGCCCGAACTCGGGCTGGACACGCGGCAGCTCTTCACTTTCATCGGGGAGACCCAGGGGGACGAGTGGGAACGGCTCGTCACGCTCTACGGGAACAGCACTGAGGACGCGCAGATCGGTTTCGCCAGGCGGCTCGACAAGGCGATCGCCGAGGACGGGATGCTCACCGTCCTGCGCAAGGGCGTGAAGGATCGGGGTGTCCTGATCCGGGTGGCGTACTTCAAGCCGAACCTTGTGCTGGACGACTCCGTCCTGGACGAGTATCGGGCCAACCAGCTGACGGTCGTCCGCGAGCTGGAGTATGCGACCAAGCAGGCCGACAAGGGCAACCGGCTCGACCTGGCGCTGTTCGTCAACGGAATTCCGGTCGCGACGGCCGAGCTGAAAAATCCGCTGACCGGGCAGGGCGTGGAGCAGGCGAAGGAGCAGTACCGCAGCGACCGCGATCCGAGCGAGCTGATCTTCCGGCAGCGCGTGGTGGCGAACTTCTGCGTCGATCCGGATCTCGTGTTCGTCGCGACGCGGCTGCGGGGCCAGAAGACGCGGTTCCTACCGTTCAACACCGGGTCCAAAGGGCCGGGCAAGCCGGGTGGTGCGGGCAACCGGGCGCCGGTCGAGCCCGGGACGTACGCCACGTCCTACCTCTGGACGCGGATCTGGGAGCCGGACACCTGGCTGGAGATGCTCCAGCGGTTCGTCCACGAGCAGAAGGCCAAGAGCGCGGGCGGGCGCACGAGCAAGACGCTGATCTTTCCGCGCTACCACCAGTGGGACGTGGTGAAGAAGCTCACCGCGCACGCCGCCCGTCACGGGGCCGGTCACAACTACCTGGTGATGGCGTCCGCCGGCTCGGGCAAGTCGAACACCATCGCGTGGCTGGCGCACCGGTTGTCGTCGCTGCACACGTCGGTGAACGCGGCGGACCTGGCCCCGGAGGCGGTGGCGAACGGGGTCGCACCGGGGGCGCCGGTGTTCGACAAGGTCATCGTCATCACCGATCGGCGGAATCTGGACGCCCAGTTGCGGGAGACGATCGGCGCGTTCGAGCAGACGGCCGGCCTCGTGGTGAAGATCGACGAGAAGGTCGGCGCGAAGTCCGAGCAGCTCGCCAAGGCGCTGTCGCAGCGGGCCGGGAAGATTATCACGGTGACGCTGCAGACGTTCTCGGCGCTGATCGACTTCCTGCGGCGCAACCCGACCGAGATCGCCGGTCACCGGTTCGCGATCGTCGTGGACGAGGCGCACTCGTCCCAGTCCGGGGACGCGGCGACGGCGGTCAAGGCCGCGCTGCGCGATCTGGGCCTGGACGCCGACTCCGACGACGAGGGCGCCACGACGGTCGAGGCCAAGCTGGAGCACAAGGCCGCGCAGCGCTCGCAGGCGTCCAACCTGTCCTACTTCGCGTTCACGGCCACGCCCAAGGGCAAGACGCTGGAGCTGTTCGGGACGCTGGACACCGTGGACGGCAAGGCGACCTACCGGCCGTTCCACACCTACTCGATGCGGCAGGCGATCGAGGAGGGCTTCATCCTCGACCCGCTGCGCAACTACGTCACCTACGACACGTACTGGAAGCTCGTCAACAACAACCCCGACGAGCGCGAGGTCGACCCGTCCAAGGCGAACACGCTGCTGGCGCGGTACGCGATCACGCATCCCTCGACCGTCGCGCAGCACGCGAAGATCATCGTGGAGCACTTCCGGGCGCACACCCAGGGACGGCTCGGCGGACGCGCCAAGGCGATGGTGGTGACCGCGTCGCGCAAGAGCGCCGTGCAGATGTCGCGCGCGATCAAGCAGCACATCGAGGACATGGGATACGGCATCGGTGTGCTGGTGGCCTTCTCCGGTTCGCTCACCTACGAGAAGGAGGAGGTCACCGAGTCCAAGGAGAACGGCGGCCTGCCCGAAAGCGGCCTGCCCAAGGCTTTCGCGTACACGCGGGCCGACGACCTGGCCACGCAGACGGGCGGACGCGGGAAGCCCGAGTTCCGGATCCTCGTCGTCGCCGAGAAGTACCAGACCGGCTTCGACCAGCCGTTGCTGACGACGATGTACGTCAACAAGAAGCTGTCGGGGATCTCGGCCGTTCAGACGCTGTCGCGGCTGAACCGCACCGCCGACCGCAAGAGCCAGACGGACCTGGCGGTCGTGGACTTCGTCAACGACGCCGAGGACATCCAGGAAGCGTTCCGTCCGTACTACGAGGAGGCGATGACTCTCCCCTCGGACCCGAACCTCCTCTACACCGCGCAGAGCCGGGTCATGTCGGCGCAGATCCTCGCCAACGCGGAGATGGACGAGTTCGCCCGCGCCTACCTCGAAGCCGAGGAGAAGGCCGACGGTTCGGCCGCGCGCTGGGAGAAGCTGCACGCCGAGCTGTACCGGCTGCTCCACCCGGCCGTCGAGCGCTTCACCACGCTGATCGACAGCGAGGACGAGGACGACCACGAGACCGCCGAGGACTTCCGTGCGGACCTGAACGACTACGTGCGCAAGTACGGGTTCCTTTCACAGATCGTGCCGTACCGCGACGCCGAACTCGAACGCCTCTACCTGTATGGACGGCACCTGCTCAACCGGCTTCCCCGGCGCGCCGACGGCGGTGTCGACATCGGTGAGGTCGACCTCAGCCACATGCGGGTGGAGAAGACCGGCGAGCACGATCTGAGCCTCGGACCCGAGGGCGCCGCCGTGGTCAAGGGCTTCGGCGACGGCGCCGGCGGCGCCAAGGAGCCGGAGAAGTCACCGCTGGCGGAACTGATCGAAAAGTTCAACGCCAAGTTCGGCACGGACTTCACCGAAGAGGACGTCATCCGGCCGTTCGAGGAGGCGATGGCCGAGCCGAAGGTGAAGCAGGCCGCGGTCGCCAACAACGACCAGGAGAACTTCGGGGTCGTGTTCGACAAGGTCTTCGAGGAGAAGATGATGGACCACGTCGACACCATCGCCACCCTCGGGGAGAAGTACTTCGGCTCGGATCCCGAATTCAAATCGTCCCTCAACAGCCGTGCCCGCCGGGCGGCATGGCAACTGCTGCGCGAACAGGCCGGCGTCGCCTGATCCATCGCCCATCCGGCCGTTCACCGAGCGAATCGGAGGACGGCTGGACAGGCGATCACCACGCTCGGAACACTTGGCCACGGCGAATCAGACGAGTGCACGCGGAGCAAGGATGCCGGTCAGAACGATTGCCGACCGCTATGAACTGATCGAAGAGATCGGCTCAGGGGGCATGGGCAAGATATGGCGCGGCTACGACTCCGTCCTGGACCGCGAGGTCGCCGTTAAGGTCATCCACCCCGAGATGCTGCTGTCTCTGGAGCACATCACCGACCTGGCCGAACGGTTCCGCCGCGAGGCACGCGTCACCGCCCGCATCCAGCACCACGGCGTCCCCCAGGTGTACGACGCGGTACTGGACGCCGACTCCGCGGATCGCCTCTACCTGGTGATGCAGTACATCGACGGCAGGAACCTGCGCTCCTACATCGCCCCGACCGACCCGCTGCCGATCGCCTGGGCCGCCGCGACCGCCGCGCAGATCGCCACCGTCCTGTCGCACGCGCACGCGATCCCGGTCGTTCACCGGGACCTGAAACCCGACAACGTCCTGGTGACCGGGGACGGCACCGTCAAGGTCCTCGACTTCGGCATCGCCGCGATCCTCCGCCGCGACATCACCAAAATCACGGTCACGGGCAGCCCGGTAGGTACGAGCCGCTACATGTCCCCCGAGCAAGTCAATGCCGCTCAGGTGACCCCGCAGAGCGACCTCTACGCGCTCGGCTGCGTCCTGCACGAACTGCTGTCAGGAACGCCCGTCTTCAACGGCAACGGCCAGTATGAACTCTGGAAACAGCACATCACCGGCACCCCGAAGCCGCTACGCGAACTGCGCGCGGACGTGCCGCCGGACCTGGAGAAGCTGGTCCTGGACCTGCTCGCCAAGAAGCCCGAACAGCGACCGGCCGACGCCTACACCGTCTACGAGCGCCTGCTCCCGTTCCTGCCATCTCCTGGCTCACCGGCCCTCGCCACCAGCAGCCGCCTCGGCGAGATGCCCGACCCGACGCTCCTCTACCGGCAGCCGAACGCCCCTCGTCGCCGCACGCCTCGGCCATCCCCCGTCCCGGCGCCGCCGACCGTCCCGCAAGCGCCGACCACGCCGCCGACCCAACTCCGGAGCGCCATCGACGATGCTCTCAAGCGTTCCACCGAACTCCTCGACTCCGACCGGTTCGCTCAAGCCGCCGATGTCGTCGACGCGGTCATCGGCCCGGCTGCCAGAATGCTGGGTTCCGAGAGCCCGGACCTGCTCAGACTCCGCTTCCACCGCGCGCTGATCCTCTTCCTCGGTGGAGACTCGCGCACGGCCCTCCCGGAGTTCGACGCCCTGGTCGACGCCTACACCCGCACCGCCGGGCCGTCGAGCGACCGCGCGCTGCAATCCCGCCGCTACGCCGCCCACTGCCGCGCGAACCTCGGCCAGAACACCGTCGCCCTCGACCAGTTCCGGCAACTCCTCGACGACGTCGCCAGCGCGGACAGCCACGCCAGCGAACTCGCCCTCGACATCCGATACAGCATCGGCATGCTCCTGCTGTCCGCCAACGACAAGACCGCAGCCGAGAACGTTTTCGAGTCCCTCTACCAGGACCACCTCGTCATCAACGGCCCTGACGACGAACGCACCCGCGAAATCGCCGACCTCCTTACCCGCATCCGCCTCCCATCTCCTCATAGTTCTGGCATCGAATAGCTAATCCGAGACTTCTACGAACCCGAGTGTTTGATAAGTCCACAAATATATGTACAGTGCTGGACTGGCCGTGCCCGTTCTGCCGCCTGCACCCCAGGGGAAGTCCCAGGCATCGCGTCCTAGGGCGCTAACGTGGCCCGCCGCGTGCGCCACCATGCTGTTCGTGGTCGAGGTCAACCGACCTGGCAGCCCCCACCGTCGCAACGCAGACAAATCCAATCCGCCAGACGCCTACGCTGCCGTGAGCGAGGGCACGATGCTCACCGGCCGCGCCCTCGCGCTGCCCAAGAGCCTGGAGGGTGTCATTGAAGCGATCCGTGCCATACACGCGGCTGCTCGGTTGCGTCGCTCCGCATCCCAGCCGGCCCCATGAAAGATCTAGACCGACGCAGCGCGCGTCCTTTGTCGGCCAAGATATGGCATGACAAGAAGGGACATTGTAGGCTTTGAAGATATTCAAGCAAGACTTACCTAGGCGGCCTATCAACCAAGCCCGGATGGGGCAGCAAAAGGGGCAGCTATGAGCTTTAGCGCGACTCGTCTGACTTGTTTCGCACTCATTTCATCGATGGAAACCGACCTGCGAGCAGTCATCGAGAATAATCTCGCCGCAAGTGACGCCAATAGTCTCTTCACATCGGACTGGCTCGACAAGGTTACAAGGCGTCGTGCTAAAGACTATGGAAACCAGCCGGCCCGTTCCGTAGCATCACTTATTCCGTACATGGACTTTGCAGACAGTTATGAAGTTCTTCTCCGTCACCGCAAAGAGTTTTCAGACGACTTGCAGACCGTTCTACAAAACGTGGCCCCAAAGCTACAGAAGGTCACTGAAATAAGGAACCGAGTGGCGCATTCGCGCCCAATGGAGATCGACGACCTCCCGTTTATGATCGATCTCGCGAAAGAACTGTGTGAGGCGTCGGCGTTCCCTTGGAACGCTCTCAGGGTCACGATGAGCAAGCTGGAAGAACACCCCGCGCACGTACTTGGCCTCACCATAGAACTGCAGTCCGACCCCGACCGGGCCCCGCAGCACAACCTGCCCGTTCCTGATTTTGACGAGACTGGTTTCTTCGGCCGCCAAAAGGAACTCGCGCGCATCAAAAGAGTACTAAAAGGCCCCTATCCAGTTGTGTCGATCCTTGGAGACGGCGGGATCGGCAAGACCTCGATTGCGCTCAAGGCAGCGTACGAGCTGCTTGATGACCCAGAGCAGCCGTTCGATGCATTCGTTTGGGTAACGGCCAAGGCGACGGCACTAACCGCGCACGAGATTGAGCGGATCAGCGGTGCAATCGAGGATTCGCTCGGCCTGTTCGCGAGGGCGGCGACCGAACTGGGCGGACCTGGATCAGCCGAAAATCCAGTGGCCGAGGTACTTGCCTACCTGGAAAGCTTCCGTATCCTGCTAATCCTGGACAACTTGGAAACCGTGCTAGACCAGCGGTTGAGAAACTTCCTGCTCGACCTTCCCATCGGCAGCAAGGTGATTATAACAAGCCGAATCGGACTCGGTATCGAAAATCCAATAAATCTGGAACCTATCTCGAACGATGATTCGGTCCGGCTTATCCGGGCGCTAGCACGTACCAGGAGCGTGACCTCTCTGATGCGCCTCAACCAGGAAAAGATTCGCGACCTGGCCACAGGAATGGGCGGGCATCCAGCCTATATCCGGTGGTTCGTGGCTGGTGTGCAGGCAGGTCGGCGACCCGAGGAGATGCTCTCCAACAACGAGCTACTGCTTGACTTCTGCATGTCCAACGTTTATGACTATCTGAACGAGAACGCACGGTTTGTGCTGCGGTGCATGCAGGCTCTTCCGGGTCCACGAAACCAGGCTGAGCTAGCATTCCTGAACAATTTTCTGGCGCACGACATTCAGGCGACACTACTCGAACTTATCACTACGAACTTTGTGCAAATGCAGAACCGCGAACTGGCCCAGTCGTTCGAAACAACCTATCAACTCAGCGATTTTGGACGGCAGTACCTCGACAAGCGTCACCCAATCACGATGGCCGATCGGGGACGGTTCGTCAGTCGAAACCGGAAACTACTCGATCTAGGAACAAGTCTGCGCGCGGCTAGCCGCGCCACGCCCTATGACCCGGAAACACTCGACATCCGAGGGCCAGGTGATTTCAATGTCGCACGCCTTCTACGTGAGGCCTTCCGAGCTCTCACCAAGGGGTCTGTAGACGAGGCCTTGCGAAGCTGCAAGGAAGCGCAGGTTCTCGCACCCCTTTATCACGAAGCATGGCGAGTCGAAGCTCACGTCCAAACCGCCAGGGGCGACTTCTCCTCCGCATTGTCCGCCTACGAGCGGGCCCACGAACTCGCTTCCAGTTCACCGACCCTCAACTACTTCTTTGGTCGATTCATGCTGGACGAGGGCGCGAATCCTAGCGCCGGCCTAGAACTCCTTCAGAAGGCCGCGAATACCGAAGCTGCGCATCCCGTGGTATTCACGAACATAGCGTGGGCTCATCTACAAATAGAAAGCTTCGAGGACGCTGTCAGCGCAGCAAGTCATGCGCTCTCACTACGCCCACATCACCAGGAAGGGGCCGAAGCGGTCTCGATCGGCATGCGAGCGGCTTTCTACGGGGCGCGACGTCACCTTGAGAACCTGGAGTACGAGGCCTCGGCCGAGATGGTCGAAACCATGGTCGCCGTCACCGAAGAGACTTCGGTCGAGCTGTTCTTCGGCGAGCCCGCTGACCGCATTCTCCAGATGATTGAGCTGGCTACTAGTTTGATGCGCCGCCTTGACGACGATTTTCTCATTCGAAAGCTGAAAGACCTGGTGCCCCGGTTGCGCGAGCAACTACGACGCGTCGACGTCGATCTTCTTGAACGACGCCTGGGCACAATCGTACGGCTCGTTACGGACAAGTTTTACGGCTTTATATCCGAGCGCAACAAAACCTACTTCTTCCACCTATCCGACATGACTAATGAGTACGAATGGGACTATCTTGACGAGGGAACCTCAGTGGGTTTCTTCCCCGATGATATGGAACCCAAGGGGCCGCATGCACGACAACTCCGGTGGCTAGGCTAACTACGTCTTAGGCAAGTGACCGTTTCGCCTGTTGGAGGTATTCGAGCGGGCGTGGTTCTGACGGTGGGCGGGGTGGCCGCAGGAGATACGGCGAATCATGCTAAGCCTGTGCGTGCCGAAATCCCTGTCATCCTTGTCCCTGCCGAAATCCTCATCCATGCAGGTCACGCGGCATTCTCGTACTCGTTGAGGATTCCGCCGAGGCGTTGGCGTCTTCGCACGTCCAGCCGGGCGATCTGATCGGGGTCAGTGATCGGCGGGGGCAGCAGAGTGCACGGTCGGGCATTCGCCATGCCCTGATGAGGCCGATGCTCGTTATAGAAGGCCTCGAACTCACGCAGCGCATGAAGCAGGTGGTGCTGGTTCCAGATCAGAGTCCGGTCCAGGAGCTCGCGGCGGCAGGTCAGCACCCACCGCTCCATGATCGCGTTCATCCGTGGCATCCGCACACCGGTGAGCACGACCTTGATGCTCGCATCGGCCAGGACAGTGTCGAACAGTTCGGGGTACTTGCCATCGCGGTCCCGGATCAGCCACCGCGCCCGGCACCTGGCATCCTCCAGGTCGATGACCAGGTTCCTGGCCGCCTGGGTCACCCATGCGGCGGTTGGGTGCGCGGTCGTGCCCAGGATGTGGATCCGGCGGGTGCGATGCTCGATCACGGCCAAGACGTACAAGCGAGCCCCGGTCAGCGTGACGGTCTCCAGGAAGTCGCATGCCAGCAGGGCGTCGGCCTGGGAGCGCAGGAAGCCGGCCCACGTGCCAGCGGCGCGGTCGGGTGCCGGGTCGATCCCGGCGTCCTGGAGGATCTCCCACACCCTTGACGCGGCGACCTTCACCCCGAGCACCGGCAGTTCGCCGTGCACGCGCCGGTACCCCGCTGGGGATTCTCTCGGACCAGCCGCAGCACCAGGACGCGGATGGAACGCACCGTCGGCGGCCGGCCCGGCCGTTTCGGCCGGGACCGGCCAGCGTACCGACGCCGGATGAGGTCGCAGTGCCAGCGGAGCACCGTCTCCGGACGCACCAGCAGCCGCATATGGCGCAGCGCCTCAGTTGACAGACGTTGCAGCAGCGCCGCCAGGAACGCCCGATTGGGCGCGGTGAACCGCACCCTCCTCCCGCCCAGTTGGCGTTCCAAGATCGCGATCTGGTGCCGCAACGCCAGGATCTCAACGTCCTTGTGACGATCGCTCATCGGAAGAAGACAAAGCGCCGCAAACGTGTTCGTCACCGTCAAATACCCCAGCCGCAACAACACGGCCGACCATCATGCCGCGGCTACAACGTCCCTGCACTCACATCCGGCGCGATCAGCCGAACCGTCACCCTGGTGTGCTGACACTGGCGATCGCAGCCCTCACCTGTACAGATGTAGTTTTCGACAAGCACAGGCTGGCCGACGACGGCATCTCTGTGCTCGATGTGCCGCCGAGCTCGCCCGCTAGGTCCGGCTGCTGTCGGCTGGAGTTGGCCGCAAGACCGGCGAGGCGGACGCGTCGTCGATCGGCATCGCCACCAGACAAGTCGATAACGGTTCACAAAGCGAGTTGTTCATCCGGCGTAGTAGGGCGCACGGGGCCTTGTGCCGATTTCGGCGCCGGCAGGATTCCGACTTCCCGAAGCTCCGCAACGGTGACCAGCGGTGCCGTGCTGATCTCCTCAAGGAGAGCGGCCTGCCGGGGCTCCAGCCGTACGAGAAGACCGAGTACGTGAAGCAGATCAAGGAGGTCATCGTTGAACTCGTGCGTCCAGGTCGTCGCGTTGATCAGGTCCAGCGGCGACCCGGGTGGACGCCCACGTGGATTCTTCAATCGATAGCCGATCCACTTGTTCACGACCCGCATGCCCGCGACGTTGTACGTCCAGACAGAAGCGGGGACGGGGGCGACACGTCCGCTGCTTCCGATCAATAGCGTCTGTGTATGTCTATCATAATCCGCCGTTTCCGGCATACCGTCCTCGGTATAGGGAATCGGGCTGATAATGCGTGGGCTCTCGGAGTCTGGGAGGCGAGGGGCTTCGCGTAGCTCTCCCCTATCGGCGCCGTAAAAACGGTGGCCGTAGGTGTGCAGCCATACGATCCGGCGACCCAGGTCTACCGCGCGGTCCCAGAGCTGGCCGTCTTTGGTGATCGGTACGCGCACGCCAGGTGTGACGAGATCCTCCCGGTAACGCCGGGTGTATCCGGAATGCGCGACCACTGCGGCGATGTACGCCAAGATGTCTTCACCGGTGACAAATCTTTTCAGCACCCGCGCGAGATGTTCGAGTAGCCCGGGGGTCAGGTTGGCGTGCCGCCCCGCCGCATCCCGGTACAGCGGGAGCACTCGACCACCGTGGTGTCCCTGGTAATGGTCCACATCAGGAACGAACGGCGCCAACGTCAGTGCCGGGCCATCGTCGATGACATTGGTGTGCGGCTCAGTGACATAGATCTGGCTCTCTCCGGCGACCCGCCACAGGTTGGAGCTGGGAAAGTCGATGACACGAGGATCGAGGATCAGATACTGCCGGTCGAAGCCACGGTAGGAATACGGCACGATGTTCGGATGCCGCCCTTGCTCATCGCGAAGCGGCCGGGAAGGGTACGACTGTCCCGGAATAGCGGGCGGACGGCTGTCGATATCACGATCTCTTGTCGTCTTCAGCAGAAAACCCTTATCCCTTTCACAGCTGTTCACCAAAGCGCTCCAGCGGCGCCGAAGGAGCTCCGCCGATGGAGCGATCACCCAGGTACGGTTAGCGCGCATCCCCGTTGTCTGCCACGGCATCAGGTCGCTCATGGGTGGATATGTCTGCCATTCAGGGTTTTTCGTCGGGTGGAACGGCGTGTTCCACCCATCCTGACAGAGGCTCCAGCCGGAAGAATCAAGGCCCAGCGATTCGAGCGCCTTGAACTTCTCCTCCTGAGACCCCGCAACCGCACGGTAGTGAACCCTTGCGGGTACATCAGGCCGGAAGGGGCCGTATCTGACGAACACCGCTATGGCCAGCGGCTGCTGGACCTTGGGGAAGAGGCGGGTCCGGGCCGGCGGCTGGTGGCGCTCCGGTGAGACGTCGATGATCCAGCCCTCGTCTACCAGGCGACGGAGGTAGGACCGCATCCCGGCGAAGGCTTCCCCGGTGAGGTAGGAGGATGGGGTGATGAAAGCAACCAGGCCAGCCGGTTCCTCCGGGTGGGCCTCGAAAGCCTTCCATATTGCCCAGCGCCAGAAGAACACCCAGGTGGCGGCGAGCTTGTAATCTAGTCGCCCACCCTGCCGGAACTCATCGAGGGATGGGCGTGCCGCGATGTCCTTCGGCTTCTTCGGATCGCGGCGTTCCTCGACCCAGGGCGCGGGATCGCGGGTGTGAGCCCGGTCCAGGTATGGCGGGTTCCCGATCACCGCCATGACCGGGACCTGTCGCTTGACCTTGTTGGCCCCGTCACGCGAACGCTGCAACTCCGCGTACATGCTGCCAAAGGCGAATTCCTGCTTGTCGGGATCCTCGAAGGTGTCGGCCAGGAACCGCATCTCTTCGGTGGGAACGTCCACTTCATACCCAGACTTAAGCAGCTCGTGCAGGCGCAGCCCGGCCACCGCGTAGGGAGTGACCTGCCGCTCGAAGCCGATCAGCCGCCTCCGGAACAGGTCCCGCAGCCGCTGGTCCAGGGCTCCCTCCCCTTGGCGCGCCTTGATCGTCCGGGCTACCAAATTGACGATCTCAACGAGGAACGTTCCCGCACCCATCGCGGGGTCCACCACGATGACGTCGTTGGCTGCATAGCCTTCCGGACGATTCAGCTTCACGCGCAGGATCTCATCGGTAAAGCCGACCATGGAATGCGCCAACCGGTCAGGAGTGTAGTAGGACCCGCTGTGGCGCCGTAGGTGCGGGTCGTACTCCTCCAGAAAGGTCTCGTACAGGAGCGCGTGCGCGTCATCGTTCATGACCTCCGGCTGATACCAGTCGACGGCTCCGATGACCCGGCGCAGCGTTTCGATGACGAGCAGGTTGTCGGCCGCCGTAGGGTCGGAGAGAAGCCCCAGGGCACGGCCGATCAGCGCGTGTTGTTTGCCGAGCTGGCGTCCGATGGCGGGCAGGTCTCGCCCCTCGAAGGAGACACCTGCGGCACGCGCCAGCAAGAGGGCGAAGGTGACGGTCTGCGCGTAGGCGTCGGCGAAGTCGGCCGCCTCACGCAGCCTGGGAAACAGGATGCGCCGCCATTCCTCCGCCAGCGTCGAGAACGGCCGGTCTCCCTCGACCAGCCGTTCGTGCTCCATGACCTCGACGACCTCCTCGCGGAGGTAACGGCACAGGCGGGCGGCCGTCCGTACCAGCGTCGGCAGGCTTCTCGGCGGCTCCGGCGCCCAGGTGAGGAATCCCCAGAGTGCGCGGGAAAACTCACCGTCTGCCGGACGCAGGGAACGGCCAGCCCGGTCAAGGGCCCCGTCCAGCCTGGCGACCGGACCTTGGCGTGCACCATCCCGGTACCAGGCCCAGGACTGGCCGTTGGTCAGCAGGAGATTGGGGAGCAGGCTGAGCTTCCGCCACTGCTGGGCATCATGTGATCGTGCGGGCCAGTCTTTCGGATTGACGCTCTTGGACGGAGCCTTGACCTCGATGTGACCGACGGTCGTGTCCTCGATGTCCACGGCGAAGTCCGGACGGACGGATAACTCGCGGAGGGGCACCTCGGCGTGGGTGGTGACCCGCAGCCCGAAGGCCCGCCCCGCCTCGCGGACGAGCGCGGCCACCGGCGCCTGTATCTGGTGTTCCTCACCGCCGATTCCGGCCGCGAGCGGATCCCGTACCGCGGCGCCGAATTCGGTGACAGCAGCCACGATCTTGATCTCGTAATCGCGGGACCGCCCTGGAACACCGACTGACGAAAAACGGCTCGCGGCGGCCTCAACCATACCTCCATGAATCCACGCAGATGGACATATGTCACGCACATGACCATAAGTTGCCGACAATGATCTTCAGGAGCCATTCCCGTTGTCTACCTACCGTCACAACCGTCACAAGAGGCCGTTTAGATAACAGCGGCACGGTGCCAGCGTCGCCAACGGCGCGCAGACCGTCACGGCGATCCACGAGGCGATGGCGCAGAACCCGGACCGCGTCGAGAACGCCGACGTCACCGTCCGTGCCTTCTCGCTCGGTGAGGACCGGTCGGCCTACGCCAAGCGGATCACCGAGACGACCAATACCCAGAACGACGTGTCACAGCTGGACTTCATCGCCCTGGAACCGGCGCAGGCCGAGATCCGGAAGGACTTCCTGCTGTCGCTGGGCAAGATCTACGTCTACAAGCGGGGTGAGCCGGACCGGCACCGGAGGCGGGCTGCTCTGTGGCACACGCCGCGGTCGCCCTGGCCTGCGCTCATCGAAGCCCGGAGCTCGCCGTGCGCGCCGGTCAGGACACCGATCTACTCTGGGAACGCGGAACTCGCGGCGCGTACCCCCGCCTGTTCGGAGAGGTCCCCACCGCGCACCGGATCTGGCGCCTGGTCCAGGCCCGCCGGGTGGTAGGAGCGGCCCTGGAGACCCAGCGCAAACAGCTGCACGGACGCGCCACCGACATGGCACGGCGCGGCGACATGCTCGTCATTCACCTCGTCTTCCAGCTTCTTGACCTGGACGGGATCGATGAGCCGACCTTGAACTGGCGGCCGACGCTGGACCGCGTCCCGGAAACGGCGGCCTCGGTCCAGTCCTGGCTGATCCACCACGTGGAGGAGCTCAATGCCCTATCCGATGCTCTGCCAGGTGGAGCTCGAGACCTCCGCGCACACATCCTGCACAACTTGGCTGCACACCTTAACGAGGCGGGCCAGCCCCACGACGCCCTCCAGGCCCACGCCGAGGCGATCGAGGAGTACCGGGCAATGGCCCAGCACGATGCGAGCGCTCATCTTCCCGACCTTGCCATGGCGCTCAATTCGTACGCGATCAGTCTTGCCCAACTCGACTGCGGCGATGAAGCGCTAGCTGCGTGTCAAGAAGCGGTGGCTATCCATCGCACCATCGAGGCCTCTCATCCCGGTACTCACCTTGATGGCCTCGCCCGCGCACTCAACACGTTGGGCGCCCGCTTGAGCGAGAACGGACTTCACGACCATGCCGTTGCCGTCGGTGAAGAGGCCGTGATGGTCGCTCGGCGGCTCTCGGAGCATGACCGAGATGCCCATATGTACTTGCTCGCAACGACGCTGAACAGTTACTCGGCCCATCTCCGGCGCGCTGGTCGTGACTCTCTCGGGGCGGCAGCTGAGGCGGTCCGTCTCTACCGCACGCTGGCCGAGACCAATCCTCGCGGCAACCTTCCCCGTGTGGCAGGTGCCCTGGCCAATCTCGCCGGGCATCTCGGCAGCGTCGGCAGGCATCAGGAGGCTCTGCGGTCTCTTCAGGAGGCCATGGAGATCTACGAGCAGCTTCCCGATGACGTTCGTAAAGGATTCCTCCCCCGGGAGGCTCAGACGCTCAGCAATCTCGGAAACCGGTTGGCAGTCCTCCGCCGTCCCGAGAAGGCGGCAGAGGCTTGTCGGCGGGCAGTAGAGCTGATGATTGCTCTCGCCGCCGACTCGGCGGTGCACCTCGCTGGCCTCGCCAGGTGTCGCGCGAACTATGCCGCCCGCCTTGCCACTCTCGGGCAATTCCACGACGCGGTCAGGGAAGCTACCGACGCGGTCCAAATCTATCGAGAGCTTGCCGATCTGCAGCCGGGACGCTACGAGCGCGAGTTCAGCGGAATGCTCGCGACCCTAGGATCAGTTCAGGTCATGACCGAGGACTACCATGCTGCGGCCAGAACGCTTGCTGAGGCCATTCTCCGCGCTCCCGAGGACGGCCCTGACCAGCACATCGACCTGGCGATCAACGCGCTGCGTCGGGCACATGCCCACGCACCTGCCGAAACACGGGCCGGCTGGCAGGCGGTGACCGGCATGTCCTTCCCGGAGTGGCTCCGCGACGAAGGCCCCTGAGAACTCCACGTGACCCCAGCCGTCGTTCAACGAGACAGCGTGCCTCCGACGACCTCGACCTCAGCATCCCCCGCAAGCCAGGCCGGCGCGGCGACCAACCGAGGCAACCGACCAGGCATCTCGGCAGGAGGATCGACAACCGGCCATCCGCACAGGACACGCCCCCGGTTACCAGCACTGATCCCTGCGCGATGAAGACGCTGCACCAGCCCCACCGGTTGACACAGGCGCTGCCTCAGAACAGGACGATCAGCAGCCTTCCCGTGCACGGGCGGTTCTTTGGCGGACTATCCAGGGCCCGCACACCGTGCGCGCCCCATGCTCGCTTCGGCCACCGACACGGGACATATGCGCCACGGGTCAGCACCGCCAGCGCTGTACGAACCACGTTGCGGAACCCAACGTGCTGGCCGTGTTCGCTCGTTGTTCGCTCGGGGGTTCCGAAACCATGCGTCAGGCATCGACACGGGGTATCATGCAAACACCGCTGGATGCGGACAGAGCGACACAGCTTGACAGCCGGAATAACGAAAGAATCCGCCTCTTAATCCGCGGGTTCGGGGTTCAAGTCCCTGACGGCGCACCCGCTCCGACCTGGGCATTCGCGATTATGTCGCGAATGCCCACAGGTGTTTATGGGCCGTTTTGCGGGTCGTGCTGCTCGATTTTCGCTCGCCAGACACCACCCCAGACACCACCGGCGCCAATGGCCGTACTGACGGGCTTTTTCACCAGCACTTGTCATGCCCCGCGCGCCCGCCGAAGTCGCCGGCACCGTCAAAGACGCACACCGCTGCTCTCGGCCGGAACGGCTTCCCGGACGCCAACTTCCCCTCTGCCCGGAGCGCGTTGAGCCTCCGGTCCGGCCGTCCCACGCAGACAGATGACCGCAAGCGTGGCGATGGTTGCCGCAGCGATCAGTACGGCTGCACCGGCAGCGGCCTGCTGGGCGCCAAAGGCACCGGCTAGTGGGCCGGCGGCCAGGACGGCGGCCGGGGTGAGAGCGAAGCCGCCCAGGACGGTCCAGCTGCTGACCCGTGCCAGGACGTGAGGTGGGAAGGTGTGCTGAATGGTGGTCCACCACAACACCGCGTAGATCGTCTGACAGACACCCGGTAGCAGCATCACCGCCGCCAGCACCGGCCACGGCGTCCCCAGCCCCATCAACACCATCGGGACGGCCGCGGTCGCGGGCAACAACGTGCAGGCCAGCACAGGGCGTGCGGGGCGCCAGCGGGCCGCGATGACCGCCCCCAGGAACGCTCCGGCGGCTTCGACCGCGGTGATGATGCCCCACGCCCGGGACCCGCCGTGGCCGTGTTCACTGTAGAGCGGGCCGATGACGGCATTGAAGGCAACAACCGCCATCAGCACGACGGTGAACTGGGCAGTGAGGAGCCACACCCACCGGTAGGCGGTGAACTCCCGCCATCCAGCGCGCAACTCCTTCAGCGTCCCCGACGTCTCAGCACGCCAGATCGGGGTGCGCAGGCACGACAGCAGCAGCGCCGCGATCAGGCTCGCACCCGCTTCGAGCGCGGCGGCCCAGCCCGGGCCCACGGCGGCGATGACGATCCCGGAGGTGGCCAGGCCGATCAGGAGGCCGGCGGCGTTGGACTGGTTGAGTAGGGCGTTGGCGGCCTGGCGGCGCTGCGGGCTGACCAGGTCGGCGACGATGCCGCGTTCGGCTGGCATGAACGCAGCCCGTGCCGTCCCGGCCAGCAGCGCCAGAACGCGCACCATCCACAGCGATGCCTGCCCGGTCAAAAAGCACACTGCCAGCGCCGCCCACGACAACGCGGCTGAGCTGTCCCGAGTTCGGTGAAGCCCGTGATGTGCCCCGACTTCACGGAACCCGGGGCAGCTCACAGCCCGTCCTGGCCCTCCATGTTCGCCTCACCGACGACGTCTAAGCCCTCCTGCAGGTGAAGGCGCTGCGGCGGCAGGAGGCGCGCGAGGAGTTCGCCGCCGGGCTCATCAGCCCGGACGAGTACCGGGAGAACGGCAGCCCTCGGCCCGCCGCTCCTCCGGAACGAGCCGCGCCGCCGGGCCGGGCCCTCCGCCGAGGTCAGCGAGGGCGTCCGCGGCCTCGCGCGAGGGCCGCCCTGCGCTCCAGCGCGATGAGAAGCGGACGCCTCTCCAGCCACGAGCGCGCGGTGTCCCCCTCGCCGAGGCCGAGGGCCTCCGGCGTGACGGAGAACGCGGCCTGGACCTCCCTCAGGAGATCGTCGGCCTGCCTGAGGATGAACGCGCGGACGTTGGCGCAGTACCTCGGGTCCATCTCCGCGATGCGCAGCCGCCGGTCCGAGGCGTCCTGCCACTCCTCGTCCTGGTTGATCAGCGTCGACCAGTGGTCCTCGGGGGTCCAGCCCTGCCTCCGCTCGGGCGGGAATCCCAAGGCCGCCTCCCGGACTTCGAAGACCAGGTCATGGACGTACCGGACGTTGTCGTAGTGCGCACCCTGATGCGCCAGGTTGAGTCGCTGGTAGATCGCCAGAGCCTGCTCGGCCGCCTTCCGCGGGCCCGCGAGCTCGCATCCGCCATCCACGCCCGCCTGGGCGTAGACGACGCAGGCCTGCGCCAGTTCCTCCTCGTACCCGCCAGGGTCGGCGGCCACGAGTTTCGTGTAGGTCGCGACCGCCTCCTGCGCGACGGCGGCGGCGTCCCGGGGACGATCGAGGCACCAGAGGTGGAGAGCGAGCCGCTTGGCGATCCGCGCCAGATAGGCCTCGTAGGCCTCGGGGACCGCCTCGGCCAGCCTCCGGCAGATCTCCAGCGCCTCCTCGAGCGCCTCGATCGCCTCCTCCCGGCGGCGGGCGCCCCAGCGGCTCCTGGCCAGGGTGACCAGGCTCCAGACGAGATGCGATCCATCGGCCGTGAGCGATCGGGCGAGGCCGGATCCCGGCGCGGCCGGGCCTGCGGCGAGCCGCTCGCGGAGGATCCCGACAGCCTTCTCGGCTCCGCGGAGGCTCTTGGCCGGCTGGAGGACGCGCTGGTAGAAGTCCGCGAGGTTGGTGATCGCCATGGCGAAGCCGGAGGAGTACGCGGCGGGATCCTTCCGCGCCAGGCGCGCGAACATCCGGACCGCCCGCTCGGCGTCGGCGAGCGCACCCGCGGTCAGGACGCCCCGGGCCTCGCTCATCGCCTGGTTGGTGAGGGACAGGGCCAGGCCGGGCTCGTGGACGTCGGGGGCCACCGCGGCCAGGTCCCGGAAGAGCTCCGTGGCCTCCTTGGCCGCGGCGAGGCTGCGCGGGAGGTCATCGGCGAGGTCGGCGCACTCGGTGAGATGGACCAGCGCGACGGCGAGCGTGGAGTCGTCCACCGAGCGGGCGCACTCCACGGCGCGCTCGGCCGCGTCGGCGGCCTCCTGCGGGCGCCCGGCGCGCGACAGCCGGAACGCGAGCTCCCGGTAGTGCCCGGATCGGACCGCCGGATCGCGGTCGGCTTCGACCCGCGAAGGCGTCAGGCGCTCGATGAGCGCGGCGGCACCGACGTCCACGTTGATGTCCCCGTGTCCGGGGAGTTCGGCCGCGACCCGTTCGAGCACCTCGGTGTGGACATCGAGCCCGGCGAGAAGATCGAGCACGGGGCTTCCGGCGGCGACGGCCGAAGCCGGATCGTCCCGTAGAAGGCGCTCCACGAACGGGGCGACGTGCGGCCACCTGTGCCCGGCCGCGGCGGAGGCGAGGAAGACCAGGGGCCGGACGGGCACACCGCCGTCCGGGGAGCGGGAGCCGAGTTCCCGTACGGCCGCGGGCGCCCAGGCCGCGGCCGGGCTGCCGCCGACGGCGTGGCCCGGCAGGCTCAGCGCGAGGAAGTCCTCGGCCAGCCGGTCGGGGTAGAGCGGTTCGAGGACGTCGCCGGGGTTCTGCGGCGGGTAGCAGACGCCGTGGTCGGCCAGCACGCTCGCCGGTTCTTCGAGTCCGATCCGGCCGAGGGTCGCGACCCCGTTCTCATGGTCGACGGCACCGGAGAGGGCGGCCGCGAAGACCGCCTGCCCCATGGCCCCCGGCGGCGTCCGGTGATCCACCCCTTCCAGCCTGTTCTCCCAGAGGCGCGTCCAGTGGACACGCTCGCGGCCCAGCAGGTAGCTGGTGATGCCGTCCATCTCGCCGGGCGGCCGGACGCCTCGCGCGCGGGTGTCGACCGCGACGAGCGCCGCCATGTGCAGGGCGAGGACGAGCCCGAACTCGGGGAGCTCCAGGTCCTCCGGCGGAGCGATGCCCGAGCCCTCGATCCCGTAGACGGCCGCGAAGCAGTCCCGCGCCGTGCCGAACATGGCCAGACGCTCACCGGCGGACGCCGGCGCGGACAGCTCGACGTCCCGGGTCCCCGCCGAGTGGCCTTCCAGCACCGCCCGGACCGCGGGCCAGGGAACGGCCGAGCGCGCGAGCAGTACGACCCGCACAGGGCGCGGCCCGTGCAGAAGGGCGTTACTGAACAGCCAGGTCAGATGGGACAACGGCCAACGGTCGGCGTAGTCGACGATGAGCAACACGCCTGCGGCGTCATCGGCGCGCAGGTCCTCGGAACCCTGCGGACGCATGATCCCGCCGTGGGAGGCGGTGATGACCTTCCATCCGGCCGTGGCGCTCTCGGCCGCGAACTCGGCGGCCAGCCGCGTCTTGCCCTGGCCTCCCGGGCCGTGCAGCCAAAGGGCCGACAGCCGCGGACCCGAGCCGTCGCGCCAGGCCGCCAGTTCGGCCCGCTCCGCCGCCCGCCCCCGGTAGTCGACGACCTGGAACCGGGCGTTCAGCATGCGGCTCGGCTGCTCCAGCAACCAGGACCGGGCGGGCGCGGGCGGCGGGCGATGCTCGGCGAGGAGGTAGGCCGGGCCCCTGTCCGGGAAGACGTGGAGGTCGGCCCCGATGACGCCGTACCCGAACCCGCTCTCGACGATGACGCTCTGGTGGACGCCCCCCATCACGCCTCCGTCTTGCTCGCACCGCCCTCTTCGCGCGCGGCGGGAGCCGGCGCCTCGTGGACGACCACATTGCCGTCGAGGGCGGCGAAGACGCGTCCGTTGTCCCGCGCGATGTTGGTCTGGTTCCGTGCCCCGCCCTGCACGCCGGCCTGCCGGACCAGCACGTCGAGCTCGGCGGCGACTTCGGGGCGCTCTTCGAGCAGCCGCTCGAACTCCAGGGCCCAGAGGCCGGCGAGGCTCTGCCGTGCGTGCTCCACGTCCGCCGACCGGGCCACCAGGGCGGCGTTGCCGTCCAGCTGCGCCTCGACGGCGGCCAGTTCCTCTTCACCGCGGTGCCGGAAGAGGCGCATGACCCTCCCCCGGACGACCGTCCACGAGTCGGTGGCCATGGCTCCCACCACCGCGCCCCCACCGGCGACCACGAGCTCCTGCAACATGCCGCTCCCTCCGCTGCTACAGGAACAGACGACCCGTGCCCCACCGCGGTTCCGCTCGGCTCATGGTGTCACTGCCGCTCGGCGTACTCGCCCGGACCGCGGGCCCAGGGGACGCGCGGTCCGGTGATCGTGCGCCCGCCGCCTCGTGGGCGGCGGGCGCACGGTGTGGCCGGGAGGTGGGGTCAGGTGGGCCTGCCGCCCTTGCGGGGGGGTTCAGGTCGCCGGAGATGATCTGCCCGGGTGGTGTCGGCCTGGCCCTGGAGGGTGGTCAGGACGTACGCGCGGAGGTGCCGGCGCGGAAGTGGTCGACCATGCGGTCGAGGGTGGCGCCGGCGGCGCTGTGGTCGCCGGCCTTGGCGTGGACGGTGGCCAGGCGGCCATGGCGGCGTTGAGGGTGATGTCGTTGAGGCCGCCGGGGCCGGTGAAGCGTCGACGGCGGCGGTCAGCTGGAGATGGATAGAGACGGACGTGCCTGGTGTAGCCACGCACAGTGGAGGAGGCCCGGTTCCGGGTCGCGAGCCAGTGCGACAGCCAGTCCCCCACCGTCAGCAAGCTCGAACTCGCCTCGCCCGCGCTCGGCGTCCGGAGCCGGGTCAGCGCCGCCTCGGCTGCCTTGCGGGACGCGAAGCCACCACGGCGGATACGCCTACGGCGACCGTCCAGGTCGGAGGAAAGCTCCAGCCGCAGATACCAACTGCCATGCCGCCGTCCAGGCACCAGCTTCGGGCACGAGCGGCCCCAGGGCTTGCCGGTGTCGGGGTGCAGGCAGCCGCAACGCCGGTACACCCCACCTGCACTCGTCGAAATCGTCATCGCCGACACCTACAACGGACACAGAGCGAAAAGGTGCTCAACGCGACGACACGCCGACTCCCTGCCGTGGGCGGATCCCGGTGGGCTTCAGCTCCGTGCCCATCGGCGGCAGTGCCACGATCTTGTTCGGGCGACGTGCTCGGAACGGGCGGCGCCGGGCCGCCGTCCGAGCTCGAGGATCGGTTCGACGTTCGGGACGGAAGGTGCCGGGTGCTTGACAGGGTTCATCTCCGCGCGGCGGCGGTGGTCGCCGGGACCTTCGGGCTGGCGGTGCTCGGGGCATGGGTGGACGAGGGGTTGGGGCGGGACGCTCTCGGCATGCTCGTGATCGTCATCGCGGCGCTGTTCTGCGGTTGCGCCACGTTCTGGTGGGTTCGCGACTCCCCTGCCGGTTGTGCCGCCTTGTTCTTGGGAACCTTCGGTGCGCTCGTGTTCGGGGTCGGGCTCGGGCTGGAGACCAACACGTACTTGCTGCGCCACCATGGAATCGACGCCGAATGCGAGCTCGAGCGGCAACTGCCGCCACCGAGCGAGAACGACAGGCGGTGGCGGCTGCGATGCCCGGGCGGGCAGAAGGCCGATCTGACGACCAAGCGTTTGACCAGAGGGCCCGACGGGATCGTTCCCGTGCGCTACGACCCGAGAGGCCGTACGGACGCGGTCGAGGCAGGGACATGGGAGAGCAGGAGCGGCAATCCCTGGCCCCGGCTGATGTTGGTCGGAGGCGGCGTCGCCGTCCTCTGCCTGCCGTTCGCCGCGGCCATGGGACGCCCCTTGGACGATGCCAGTGCTTGAGGCCGGCCACGGTCGGGACCGGCGATGCTCGCGCAGGCGGGCCACCATGGGGGCCGTGGCGCTCGGAGCCGAAGTCGCCGTATTACAACGGCACCGGCCTGCTGACCGAGCGCGGTTTCTGGGCCGTCCATCTGAGCCGGACGCATCAGGGGACGAAACCGAGTCGGCTGCCGTTCAGGCGTGTCGGCAAGCTACGGCTGTTCGCGGCCACCGCCGCTGGCCGGAGCGGCGGGCAGATGCGAGGGGTGTCGGGAGTGTGCCGAGCGGCGCGCGAGTCCAGGTGTCGGCGACTCGGTCTGCTCTGCCGGCTCGGTGTTCATCAAGGGAGAGGACGTTCGCCGTACGGCCAGGGTTGAGGCACAGGCGGTCATGCGGTGGTGGGAGCCCGGTGCAGGGCGAGGGTGGACGCGATCGCGGCCAGGAGCCAGATCGCCGGGCCGGACAGGCCGCCGATGATGTCCACATGGCCCGGCAGGACCATCACGACCAGGAACGCCGCGTCCACGACTCCCAGTGTGAGGAGGTTGAGCCAGTGGCCGCGGCGGCTGTTCAGCCGGTTCATGGTGAGCGCGACAGCGATGGCCTGCGCGCCGAGAAGGGCGGCGCACCAGAAGAACATCAGGCTCTCGGCCTGCGCCTCGTCCGGTGGAGGCGCCGCCGCCAGGCCGTCTAGCACCATCGTGGCGCCCAAGCCGAGATGCAGGAGGCCCCACAGCACGTACAGCGCTGTGGCGGCGACCGTCCATCGGCTTCCCTTGCTATGTTGATTCACGGCGTAAAATATACACGGCGAGAATCTTTGGAGCATGGTGAGCACCTTCGACCGGGACCGACCGGACGCGATCGATGCGCTGCGCGCCATCCGGGGACTGCACGCCCAGACCGAGGCCCTGCTCGACGCGATCGCAGGTCGGTACGGGCTCTACCGCACCGACCTGCGCTGTCTGGAGATCCTCCAGCGGGAGGGCGAGATGCGCGCCCGCCGGCTCGCCGAGCTGAGCCATCTCAGCCCCGCCGCCGTGACCAAGGTCGTCGATCGGCTGGTGACGGCCGGATACGCGACCCGGCGTCAGAGCACCCAGGATCGCCGCGCCCAGATCATCGGGGTGTCCGCCCGGCACTCGGCGTTCCGCGCCGCGATCTGGGACCCGGTCCAGGCCGACGCGGTCGCCGTCCTGGAAGCGGCGTCCGCCCAGGAGCTGCGCACTGTGATCACGCTCGTGCACCGGCTCACCGAGGTGAACCGCGCCCATGCGAGGTCGATGGGCGCCGGCTCATCTGCGGCAGAGCCTGCCGCGGGCGATGCGTCGGCCGCGCGATGAGATGCGCCTGTCGCAGGTGTGAGCAGGGCGTGCGGTGGCCGGGCCGTACGGGGCCGGTGGTGCGCGTCTCTTGGCGTCCGTACGGCCCGGCCTTGGGCGGGCTGCTCCGGGGTCAGGGCAGTCGGGCGGTGTCGGTGGGAAGTGCGGTCTGGCCGGTGACGAATTCGCTCCAGAGGCCGAAGCGCAGGCGAGTGCCGGGGCGTGCGGTGGTCTCGGCGTAGCCGGCCGGGCGGCCGCCGATCATGCGGGTGGCGCCGAAGGAGGGTTCGAAGCGGGCCGTTCCCGCTGGGAGGGCTCACCCGAACGCCTTGCCCCGGGATGATGCCCGCCACCGACCTGTTGGCGATGGTGTCAGTCCTTGGAAGGGTGGCCCGGCGGCCGCCGCAGGGCTCCGGCGAACGGCGACCGTGTCAGAGCCGGCGTCAGCCGATGCGTCGGCAGATGAACTCCTCGGCGAGCTCGATGCGGGTCTGGTCACGGTAGATCGGCCAGCGGAGGCCGTCCCGGGTGATCGGGCCGTAGATCCCGTCGGTGCGGACCTGGGGCTGGTTCTCGGCCACGCGCGCCCACGTCTGGGCGTTCCTGAGCGCCGCGGTGGTGGCGGGGCCGAACACCCAGTCCAGATCGATGCTCTGGTTGTAGCAGCGGCGGAGCATGTTCTGGATCGCGCCGATGCTCAGCGACGACTGGATCGGTTTCGCCGCCCGCACGCAATCGAGATTGCCCGGCGAGTCGACCGGAACATAGCGGTAACTGTAGATCCGGCCGCCCACGTTGTGGTTGCCGACGTGGTTCCACCTTGCCGAGTTGCACTCGGGCAACGCCGCGGGGCTGGTGGCCGGAGCGGCCGCCGCGCTCGCAGTGCTCATTGGCCAGAATGCCGACAAGGCCAGCGCGAACCCCGCTACTGTCACGCCGTTTCTGCGTTGCATTACGAATCTCCTTCATGAAGGGCTCAAGGCCACCACCGCAAGATGGCGCGCAAGAGGACTGATGGGACTCGGTCCCCTCCAAGCCGAACCCGGCGATACCGGCGCGTTCAGGGTGGGCGATGCTTGCACGGTCCAGGCCGCGAGAGCGGTCCCGAAGTCGAGAAGCAGCGGGCTACGGCGTTGGATGAGACCTTCGATGGCGCTGATCAGCGTGAGGCGAGTACGGCGAACCCACTGCGGAGTTTCATCCTCTTTGTCCTTTCGTTGGGGTCGACGACGCGCGAGCATGCACCCGTCAC
Organism: Actinomadura sp. 21ATH; assembly: GCF_041951345.1. Taxonomy (NCBI): domain Bacteria; kingdom Bacillati; phylum Actinomycetota; class Actinomycetes; order Streptosporangiales; family Thermomonosporaceae; genus Actinomadura; species Actinomadura sp. 21ATH. The sequence continues at coordinate 325,275 of NZ_JBGNUR010000003.1, forward strand.
TGCATGCGGCGGCCGTCGGTAGGTGATGTGAAGCGGTGCCGGACAGTCGCGTCGGCCGATGCGATGGCACGGTGCAGGGAGTGGTCAGGAACGACGCCAGACCGTGCCGGTCTGGGTGCCGGCCCAGACGGTGGTGGTGTGCGGAACGCGGGTCATCGAGTACGCGGTCACCGCGGCCGGCGGAACGGCGCGGGTCCAGGACGCGCCGTCGAAATGCAGCAGGTGGGAGGTGTCGAACGGGGTGGACAGCCAGACGCCCTGCCGTCCGTCGGAGGCGATCGAGCCGAGAAAGCCGACCGCGGAGGCCGGGCGTATCGCGCCGTCGCCGTCCCGTGCGGCGGGGCGGGGGATCGGGTGCACGGTGAACTGGGAGCCGTTCCAGTGGTGCAACGTCGGCGGCGGGAACAGCGGGTGCTGTTCCAGGGCGTAGAACCAGACGTCGTCGGGGGCGACGTACTCGATCTGCAGGATCCAGTGGGCCCAGGTCGACCCCCAGGGGACGCGCGTCCAGTCCGTGCCGTCGAAGCGCCACAGCGGGGTCGGGCCGGTCTGCGACTCGGGCACCCCGCCCACCCAGACGTCCGAAGCGCCTCCGGCGGCGATGGCGTTGAGCCCGGAGGGTTGCGGCAGGGTGAGCGAGTCCGCCCACCGGCCGTTGCGCCGCACCGACACCGTCGTGGAGTCGGCACCTAGCCCGGTGGCCCACAGTCCGCCGGCCCGGTCCAGGTCGATGGCGTGGAGTTGCCGGTCCGCGGGGCCGGACACCGCCGTCCAGCGGCGCCCGTTCCAGCGCAGCAGGTCGGTGCGTTGCCGGGCGTCCGGGCCGGAGGCGAGGGCCCAGGCGTTGGCGGCGTGCCGGGCTCGGACGTCGTGGACGACGGCCAGTCCGTCCGGCAACGGCGCCCGCGTCCAGCCCCGCGGGGTCCGGTGCAGAATGACGGCGCGCGCGTCCGGCTGGAACGCGTTCTCGGTGCCGCCGGCGAAGACGTGCCACGGCGACGGCGCAGCGATGCCGAGCAGGTGGCTCTGGCCCGACAACGGCGGAACGGGCGTCTCGGCCCACTCGCCGGGCGGCGGGGCGGCGCCGCGCGCGGTGCCGGTCGCCGGCCCGGCGACGGCGCCGGTGCCGAGGAGCGACACGCCGCCGATCATGACGGCGCGGCGGGACGGAAAGGGGTACGGAGCGGGTCGGTCCACGGTGGCTCCTTGGCGGACGAAATGTCGATGCCAGTATTTGGCGGCAAGATTTGTCGGTTCTATCCCCTGGCCCGATACGGCCAGCCGAGCCCGAACGATCTGGAACGCGCGCAGGAGAGCGGTCGCTTCCGCCTGGGAAGGGGCGCCGCGCTGACGGCTCAAGAGCGCCGCGGGTGGCGGCCACGACCGAGGTCGCCGACGCCTCCAGCGGCCGCCCGCTCGAAGTACGGCCCCAGGGCATCAAGGGAGCAGGCCGGCCCGGCGAACCTCAGGCCCGCACGGACATCGCGCGCGGCACCCCGGCGCACCTGAACCGGGTCACCCGCCTGTGTGCGGTGTCCCACCCCAGACCTTGACCCAGTCGATGCGCATCCGCCAGCCGGGGTCGGTGCCGATGTGGAGGGCCAGCCGCTGCCGGTCGATGACCGAGTACGTCCGGTCCGCCTGGGCCGGTGTGCTGGGAGTGAAGGACGCCCGGGCGGGCGGGTCCGGTGAGCGGGCAGGCTGGCCCGGCAGTGGCGGGGAGCCGGGAGGGCCCTTCCAGTAGACGTTGGTGGTCGGGCCGGCCAGCCCGTCGAAGAACCACTGAGCGTGGCCGGGAGTGGTTTCGTTCTGCGGCACCCAATAGCAGGAGTAGGTATGAAATTCGCTCCAGTTGACGGGCCCGACGTCGACGATGTTGTTGCCGTTGGAGATGTCGTACCACCAGAAGGGGTCGTACTTGCCTGACCAGTCGTGGATGGTGCAGACGTAGCTGTTGCGCCGCTCCCGGAAGTGCTCCATGAAGTCCAGCTCGATGTAGTGCGCGTAGCCGGGCTCCTGGCCGGGCCACTGCTCGCCGGCCGGATGGAAACCGTCGCTGATGTGCTCGATCGCCATCGACCAGAAGGCGGGGGCGACCTGGGGTGCGGGCCCCTGCTGCGCGTGGTCGAACGCGATGCGAGCCGAGAAGAAACCGCCGTTGCCGAACACCTTTCCTCGAAAGTAGGGGGCGGTCGGGATGGCGAAGGCGGTGACAAGGGAGGCAAAGCCCGTCTCCCCGCCAGCGCCTCCCAACGTGAGCACCGAGTTGGACACGCGGATATTCTGCGGCCGGGTCACGCGGCTGCTGAACCACTTGTGGGGATACCACTGGTAACCCGGTGCGCCGGTCGCGTTGACGTCGATGGTGCTGACGGAGTCGAAGTCGTCGGAGAACACGGGGTCGTCCGCGGTCACTCGGGCGATGGCCGGGGACGGCGACGCGCCGAGAACGAGCCCTGCGCCCGCGCCCGCCGCCGTGGACTGCAGGAAACGCCGGCGGGTGGTCGGATTGACCCGTCGGATGGGGTCCATTGGAGACCTCTCTCCTTGAGGCAGCTCTGGACGCTGCCGAACGGACGCGCTCCCCGCTGCGCCGTACTCGAACACCATTCAGTGGCCCGGGCCTGCTCCTGGAGAGCGCCCGGGGCCGCCTTCGCTCGTTCCCTGGGTGGCCAGGAAACCGCAAGCCACATCGTGTCTCTTATGGCGACTGAATTGTTGCGGCCTTCTCGCCGACCCTCCGGTGTCGAGCCCGCCGCAAACGGACACCCAACTGCAAGCGGCACGGTCGAAAGTCGACCATAGATCAGCGGAACGCTCGGCAAGTCGGCTCTATAGGTTATATCCCGCCGCGAATCCCTTCACGAAAGAACATGCCATCGGACTGGTTCCTCTGAGGGTAGGCACGTTACCCTCCCGAAGGAAGAAGGCACCTTCAGGTGCGTAGCGCACTCGCCGGGAAGGCGTGCCCGCGATGGAACAGACACGGCATGATGCTTTTGATGCTGCTTGTCCAGCACGCGAGGTGTACAACCGGATCAGCGACAAGTGGGTGGGCCTGATATTGGTGGGCCTCGCCGACGGTCCGCGGCACTACAGCGATCTTCAGCGCACGATCGTCGGAGTGAGCCAGAAGATGCTGACCCAAACCCTGCGAAACCTCGAGCGCGACGGCTTGGTCGTCCGCGCCGTGAGCACACGACGCCCCGTCCGCGTGAGCTATTCACTGACCCCCCTCGGCGCCGACCTGCTGCCGATCATGCGCACGCTCAAACGCTGGGCCGAAGACCACATCGGCAGGGTCCACGCGGCGCGAGCCGAGTACGACAAGAGCGCACCCTGACGATCAGCCCAGGCCCGCGACGCCGAGGAGTCCGTCTCCGGCGAGCCAGAAACGAGCGGGATCGAGCAGGTCGAACCGTGCCCGGGCCATCGCCAAGGCGGCGGACTCGGCCTCGGCGGGACTGGGCGACTTCAGGCCACGGTCGAGCAGGTCGAGTCGCTTCCAGCGGTGCAGGCACGACTCCGCGATCCCTAGCAACGCGGCCACGTCCCGCACCGATCGTCCTGGCTCTAAAAGATCCAGGGCACGCCGACGAAGCTCCGGCGGGCAAGGCTTGGGCAACATCAATCGTCCGTGCTGTGGGGGCAAAGCTCAATTTCCGGCGCGGCGCCTTCTGTGCTTCGCGGCGGCGAGAACACCTTCAGGCAGAACGGGCCGAGGGCGCCGTGCTGCCGCTGGGTGTTCTGCTTGTCGGTGCTGACTCGGACGAGACCGATAAGCGCCGCGGCGGCCGCCTTTCGTTCATCGTTCGGGTCGACGCGCGCCTGCCCCGCCCCGCCGCCTGCGCGGACCGGGCCGTCCGGGCGGCCGAGTTCGCTCATCCGTGTGGCGGCCGTGTTCACCGATTCGCGTCCCTTCCCCGAAGGCCGACACCACGTGTTTGCGGACAGCGGCGGTGACGTCTCATTTCCGCCAGCGTCCGGATTCGTTGCTTCCTACGGTCGGTCGGGTGCGAAATGATCTCGGCGCCGCGGCGCCTGCGCCTGCCCGGCTCCGCGGGCCCGTCGTGCTGTTCATGTCGGTCGCTGCGGCCCTCGGCACGTCGACCATCTACCCGATGCAGCCGGCGATCGCCGATGTGGCGGACTCACTGGGCGCGCAGATGACCGCCGTGGGGATCGCACTCGCTTGCGGGCCCATCGGCTACATGGCCGGCCTCGGTCTTCTCGTGCCCTTGGTCGACCGCTTGGCCCCTGGGCGCGTCCTCGCGGCTCAGTTCGGGATCCTTGCCTGTGCGCTCGCGGCGAGTTCCGCCGTGGGCTCGGTGATCCTGCTGGGCTCGGTGATCGGTGTGGTCGGAGCCTGTTCGGCAGTCGGCGCCGGGCTGAGTTCGGTCGCCGGCCGTTTGGCCGAGCCGCAGCGGCGGGCGACGACGTTGGGGATCGTGACCGCCGGCATCTCGGCCGGCATCCTCGCAGGCCGGATCATAGGCGGGTGGCTTGCCGACGAGATCGGCTGGCGGGGGATGCTGCTCGTGTTCGCTGCCGCCTGCGGCCTCGTCGCCGCGGGTTGCCTGGTGGCGCTACCTGCAACAGGCGGTGACACCGAACGCGGCTACCTGTCCACATTGCGTTCCCTACCTGGCTTGTTCGTCCACCACGCAACCCTGCGAGTCGCCGCTCTCCGTGGCTCCATATGGTTCTTCGCGTTCTGCGCTGTGTGGGCCGGCCTCGCCGTGGCGCTCTCAGAGCCCCCGTACTCCTACTCGGCCGAACGGATCGGCCTGTACGCACTGGCAGGACTCTCGGGCATCCTGGCGACTCAGATCGCGGGCATGTGGACCGACCGCGTCGGCGCCCGCCGCGTCATCCTGGTGGGCCTTGTTCTGGCGGCGGCGGCCGCGGCCGTCGTCGGCTTCAGCCTCGCGAACACCGTCGTGACCCTGGTTTGTTTGGCGCTTTTCGACGCGGGGCTGTTCGCTGCCCAGGTGGCCAACCAAAGCGCGGTCCTGGCCATCGATCCCTCGGCACCGGCACGTTTCAACAGCGCCTACATGCTGGTCTACTTCGTCGGCGGGAGCCTCGGGACCGCCTTCGGCGCTGCGGCGGTCGAATGGTTCCGCTGGCCGGCCACGGCACTGATCACAGCAGCGGCCATCGGAGTCGCCGCGACGATCACCGTCTTCGTGCGCCCCGCCTCGACGAGCGCGACGGCAGCCGATCAGCTCGCGCGATGAGGACACCGTTGGAGGTGCCGCCCCCGGCGTTCCATGCCGGCGACGCCGGCACGGCTGGCCGGCTCGTACACCACCTGCGGCAGCCTTCCATCGCGGCCACATGTAGTGGTGTCTCGCCGAGGGGGTCGGCACCGGCGTCCAAGCGTCGCCGGGCTCCAGGCGCGCGGTGTCGGTCAGGGGCAGACCTGCCGGTATTCGAGTCCGGACGGCATGTACTGGGTCCATTCCTGATGTGTCAGCGTGCGCCCGGCCACCGCGCAGACGGAGCCGATCGGGTCGGCGGGCATCGCCACGTCCCACAGCCACACGGTTTCGTCTTCGCCGCCGGTGGCCACGGTACGGCCGTCAGGGCTGAAGGCCAGCGTGTAGACGGGACGGCTGTGGCCGGTGAGGGGCGCGCCGATCGGGCGGCGGGCGACCGCGTCCCACAGCCGTACCGTTCCGTCACCGCCGCCGGTGGCCACCGTACGGCCGCGGGGATCGAACACCACCCGGTTGACGCGATCGGTATGGCCGGTGAGGGGCGCGCCGATGGGACGGCGGGTGCGCACGTCCCAGAGCCGTAGCGTCTTGTCTTCACCACCGGTGGCGAGGATACGGCCGTCCGGGCTGAAGGCCACCGACTCCACGATGCCGTTGTGGCCGGTGAGGGGCGCGCCGATGGGACGGCGGGTGCGCACGTCCCACAGCCGTACCGTCCCGCCGGCGCCGTCGCCGGTGGCGAGGGTGCGGCCGTCGGGGCTGAAGGCGACCGAGCCGACGGAATCGGTATCGCTGGTGAAGAGCCTGCCGATCGGGCGGCGGGCCCGTGCGTCCCAGAGCCGCACCGTCCCGTCGACGGCGTCGGCGGTGACCAGGGTGCCGCCGTCGGGGCTGAAGGCCACCGTGTCGACGCCGATGGTGTGGCCGGTGAGGGGTGTTCCGATCGGGCGGCGGGTGCCCGCGTCCCAGAGCCGTAGCGTCTTGTCGTCGCCGCCGGTGGCGAGAGTGCGGCCGTCCGGGCTGAAGGCCAGCGTGTGGACGGGACCGGTGTGGCCGGTGAGGGGTCCGCCGATCGGGCGGCGGGCGACCGCATCCCAGAGGCGCACCGTCGTGTCTTCGCTTCCGATGGCCACGGTACGGCCGTCCGGGCTGAACGCCACCGAGTGCACGATGCCGGAGGGGGGTGTGTCGAGCCGGCCGTGGCGTCGCACGTCCCACAGCCGTACCGTTCCGTCCTCGCCGCCGCTGGTGGCCAGCGTACGGCCGTCCGGGCTGAACGACACCGACGCGACCACGCCGGTGTGGCCGGTGAGAGGCGCGCCGATCGGACGGCGGGCTCGTACGTCCCACAACCGGGCCACGTCGCCGCCGCCAGTGGCCAACGTACGGCCATCGGGGCTGAAGGCCACCGAGTGGACGGCGTCACGGTGACCGGTGAGGGGCGTGCCGATCGGGCGGCGGGTGCCCGCGTCCCAGAGCCGCACCTTGTCGTCGCCGCCGGTGGCGAGGGTACGGCCGTCCGGGCTGAAGGCCACCGAATGCACGACGCCGCCGTTGCCGGTGAGGGGAGCGCCGATGGAGCGGCGGGCACCCGCGTCCCACAGTTGCACTGTGTCATCGCCGCCAATGGCCAGCGTGCGGCCGTCCGGGCTGAAAGCCATCGAGTAGACGGCGCCGGCAAGGGGAGCGCCGATGGGGCGGCGGGCACCCGCGTCCCACAGTTGCGCTGTGTCGCCGCCGCCGGTGGCGAGCGTACGGCCGTCCGGGCTGAAGGCCAGCGAGCGGACGCCGTCGTGGCCGGTAGGCAGGTCGCCGATCGGGCGGCGGGTGCGTGCGTCCCACAGCCGCACCGTGTAGTCCTCGCCGCCGGTGGCCAGCGTACGGCCGTCCGGGCTGAAGGCCATCGCGTTGATGCTCTTGGCGTGGCCGGTACGTATTTCGCCGAGCCGGCGGCGGGTGCGTGCGTCCCACAGCTGCACCCTCGGGTCCAGCATGCCGCCGCTGGTGGCCAGCGTACGGCCGTCGGGGCTGAAGGCCACCGAGTTGACGGGCCAGCTGGGGATGGCCAGAGCGGCGCGGTCGGGTTCGGCGAGGACGGCGGTGAGGGCGGCGCGGCTCTCAGGGCTCTTCTGGAATCGCCATGCCGCGGCCGCGAGCAGGGCCGATACCGCCGGGTCGGTGGACTGCTGGCTTTGTGTGATGAGCTGGCGGGAGACGACGGCGTCGCGCTGGCGGTTGGCGTTGTCGCGCTGGCGGTCGGCGTTCTGCTGTGCTTGGAACGCCCATCCGGTGGCGGTGAGGGACAGCAGTGTGGTGACCGCGAGGACCAGGGCGACGGTGCGGGTGCGGCGGGTGCGGATGGTCTGGGCGTGGGTGCTGGCGTCCAGCAGGCCGCGTTCGACCCGGTTGGGGAACGGCCTGCGCCCGGCGGTGGCCCAGCCCATGGCCTGGTCCAGGTGGGAGCCGGTCAGTACGTCGCCGCGGCGCCGCCCGTGGTCGTCCCAGACCCGGGCGGCCTGGCGGACGCGGTGGTGGGCGGCCAGGTCCTGGCGGTGGGCCTCGGCCCAGTCCCGCAGCCGGGGCCAGGCCCGCAGCACCGCCGGCCGCGTCAGAACGATCCGCCGACCGTCCTCGTGCTCCGGGCCCTCGGCCCGGGGCTGGTCCAGAGCCTGGGCCTGGGCATCGGTTCGCTCCTGGTCCGAAGCGTCGACCCGGGTCTGGTCGGGAGCCCGGTCCTGAACCTCGGCTCCGGTACGGGCGGCCGGTTCGCCGGTGAGGGTCAGCAGGGGCGCGAAGGCCCCCACGACCCGCTCCAGCGCTTGCCCTTCGGCGGGGTCGGGGCGGTCGAACAGTTCCGCGGCCGGCACCGGACGCACCGACCAGCCTCCGTCGTCGCCGGGGACCAGGCAGCGCAGGAACACCTCGGGGACGAGGTACCGCTCCTCGGGTGGCAGGGCGGTGTAGGCGTCCTCGGCGAGCCTGCCCAGCGCCGGGTCACCCGGCGCCCACCCCGAAGGCGGCCCGGCCAGCTCCGCGCCCCGATCGACCAGGTCCTGCAGATCACCGGCCGCCTGGCGTGGGTCGCCGGTCAGCGCCGCCAGGACCTGTGACGCCGTGGGACGCCGCAGCGGGTCCTTGGCCAGCGCCGCCGCCACCAGCGCGCGCAGCGAGCCGGGCAGCGCGGACAGATCGGGCTCGCTGGTGCGCACCTGGTGCGCGATCTGCGGCAGGTCCCCGCCGGTGAAGGCGGGCCGCCCGGTTGCCGCGAACACCATGATCGCGCCCCAGGCGAACACGTCGGCCTCGGCCCCGGCCCGCCGCCCCGCGTACACCTCCGGGGGCATGTACCGCAGCGTCCCGACCAACCCGCCGTCCTGGGTGGCCGAGCCGGTGTCCAGCACCCGCGCGATCCCGAAATCGATCAAACGCGGTCCATCGGGACCCAGCATCACGTTGCCGGGCTTGAGATCGCGATGCACCACCTTGGCCTGATGGATCGCCGTCAGCGCGGTCGCGATCCCGATCCCGAGCCGGTGCAGATCGTCCCCGCCGAACCGGCGCCCCGGCCGCCCCCCGCCTCCCGAGACGCTCGCCTGCAGACTCAGCCCGTCGATGTACTCGCTGACGATGTAGGGCCGCGGCGGCTCCAGATGCACCTGCAGGATCCGCGCGGTACAGAACGAGGCGACCCGCTGCGCCGCACGCGCCTCCGCCGCCATCCGCTCCAGCTCCCGCGGCGACTCCGACGCCCCATGCAGCACCTTGACCGCCACACGGCCCCCATCAGGACCGTACGCCTCGTACACCACCCCCTGACCACCCGCACCCAACCGGCCCGCCAGCCAGAACTCCCCGATCCGTTCGGGGTCTCCCGGCTCCAACCGTTCCACCAAGCACCATCACCTCGGGCTCCCACGGGACCGGTCGGCCACCGGCCGCCTCGCGGCATCACGATCAATAATCGATCTCTCACGCTGAGATGCGGCCGAGACCGACCGAGTTCACCGGCGATCCCGACCTGATCGTACGAACCGCGCCTCGGGACCGCGGCCGGAATCGGCTCGTACCGGGCCCTGGGTGGCGGCGACCGGAGCCCGATAAAACCTGACGGGGGATGGCAGGTTTCGGAATGATCATGGGTTCGTCGGGGGCGACCGGCCCCCGTTGAACGGACAAGGAGCGCGATGCGCGAAACACCAGAAGAACTCGAAGAACTGCAGGCACTCCTGGACGCCTCCCTCACCGGCTCCACCTCCCACCTCCGCTCGATCATCAACGCCGGAAGCACGCTGACCGCGGAGCGGCTCACCGGGCTCCTCACCGGCATGTGCACGCTGGCCCTGTCCACCGTGACGGCGAAGGGCGAACCGCGGATCAGTGGCGTGGACGGGCACTTCCTGCACGGCAGGTGGCACTTCGGGACGGCGCCCGACGCCGCCAAGGCCCGCCATCTGGCCGCCCGTCCCGCCGTCAGCGCCGCGCACATGCGCGGTGAGGACCTGGGCGTGTTCACGCACGGCACGGTGGAGATCCTCAACCCGCCGGGCGGCGACCCGGCGGCGGACTGGCCGGAAGTGCTCGCCTACCTCAAGGACTTCTACGGCGACGACCTCTTCGACTGGGACAACGAGGTGGTCTACTACCGGCTGCGCCCGCACTGGATGACCGTCTTCGCCCCCGACGTCACCAAGCTCACCACCCCGTCCCGCGAGAAAGGGCACGAAGGTTGACGGCGTTCGTACGGGACGTCCCGGGCATGGGGTGCGAGACCATCGAGGTGGTGGGGGCTCGCACCAACAATCTGCGGGACGTGTCGGTGAGCATCCCCAAGGGACGGCTCGTGGCGTTCACGGGGGTGAGCGGCAGCGGCAAGACCTCGCTGGCCGTCGACACCCTGCACAGCGAGGCGCAGCTGCGGTACCTGGAGGGGCTGTCACCGTTCGTCCGGCAGTACATCACCCAGCGCAACCGGCCCAAGGTCGACCGCGTCCTCGGGCTCGGCGCGACGCTGGCGGTCGACCAGCGCCGCCTGAACCGCAATCCCCGCTCCACGGTCGCGACGATCACCGGCATCGACGGGCACCTCGGACTGCTGTACTCGCGCCTTCCGGCGATCGACGCGGATCCCGGCCGGGAGGGCGGGTACGGGCACCTCGCGACCACCCACTTCGACCGCGACACCCCCGAAGGCGGCTGCGCGGACTGCCACGGGGTCGGCGGGCGCTGGGAAGCGCGGGAAGAGCTGATCATCACCCGTCCGGAGCTGCCGCTGTTCGAGGGGGCCTCGCCGTGGTTCGCCAAGTGGCGGTCGGGCGAGCACGCGTTCGTCCCGGCGCTCGCCGCGAAGCGGGGCGTGGACCTGAGCCTGCCGTGGCGGTCGCTGCCCGAGGAGTTCCGCCGCTGCGTGCTTTACGGCACGGGTGAGGAGTCGATCGAGGCGACCGTCGAGATCCCGAACAGGAACGAGACGGCGCGCATGACCTACACCTCCAGCCAGCCGATGCGGGGCGCGCTCGCCGAGGTGGAGCGGGTGTTCGTCAACGCCCAGACGGCCGGTGCCAAGCAGCGCTACCTGCGGTACATGCGCAAGCGCCCCTGCGGCACCTGCGGCGGAAGCGGGTACGGTCAGGCGGCCCGGTCCGTGCGGCTCGGCGGGCTGGCCTACCCCGACCTCCTGGAGGTGGACGTCCGGCAGGTGCGCGGCTGGGCCGGCCGTGTGGCGGACGGCCTGGACGCGCGGCACCGGGAGGTGGGCGGGCCGCTGCTGGAGGACCTGGGCCGCAGGCTCGGCATCCTGGAACGGCTCGGCCTGGCCCACTTGCTGTTGTCCCGGAGCGCGGCGACGCTGTCGGGCGGTGAGCTGCAGCGCACCCGGCTCGCCGCGCAGCTCAGCACCGAGTTGAGCGGCATCGTCTTCGTCCTGGACGAGCCCGGAACCGGGCTGCACCCGGCGGACAAGGCGCAGCTGCTCGACATCGCCCTGGAGCTGCGCGCGGCGGGCAACACGGTGCTGCTGGTCGAGCACGATCCCGAGCTGATCGCCCGGGCCGACTGGGTGATCGACCTGGGCCCCGGTGCGGGCCGCCTCGGGGGCGAGGTCCTGGTGTCGGGGCCTCCTGCCGACGCGATCGCGCACCCCAGGTCGCTGACCGGTCGCTACCTGGCGGGCGCGGGACCCCGCCTGCGCCGCGTCCGCCGCCCGGTCGGCGACGCCGGCTGGGTGGAGCTGCACGGCCTCCGCGCGCACAACGTGACCGCGGACGTGGTGCGGTTCCCGGCCGGGCGGCTCACCTGCCTGACCGGGGTGAGCGGCAGCGGCAAGAGCAGCCTGCTCGGCGCGCTCGGGACGGCCGCGCAGGCGGCCCTGTCCCGGACGGCGACCGGCACGGTCCGCGAGATGACCGGGCTCGGGACGTTCGGCTGGGTCGCCATCGTCGATCAGGAGCCGCTCGGCCGGACGCCGCGCTCCAACCCGGCCACCTACAGCAAGGCGTTCGACATCGTCCGCAGGCTGTTCGCCGAGACCGGCGCGGCGCGCGGGCGCGGGCTGACCGCCTCCTGGTTCAGCTTCAACACCCCGGACGGCGGCCGCTGCGCTACGTGCACCGGCTACGGCCGCAAGCTGGTCGACATGCACTTCCTGCCGGACGTGTGGGTGGTCTGCGACGCGTGCGAAGGCCGCCGCTACAAGCCCGAGGCCCTGGACATCACCTACCGGGGGCTGGCCATCGACCAGGTGCTGGAGCTGACCGTCGCCGACGCAGCGGAGCGCTTCCCCGAGCCCCCGCAGCTGGCGGAGATCCTGGAGGCCCTGAACCGGGTCGGGCTCGGCTACCTCCAGCTCGGCCAGAGCGCCACGGAGCTGTCCGGCGGCGAGGCGCAGCGGCTGAAGCTGGCGGCCGCGATCCAGCGCGGCGCGACGAGCCGCAAGGCCGGCCTCGTCGTCCTGGACGAGCCCGTCTCGGGCCTGCACCCGTCGGACGTCCAGCGCGTGGTGGACGCGCTCGACACGCTGCTCGACTCCGGCAACACCGTGGTCGTGGCCGAACACGACATCCCCGTCGCCGCGTCCGCCGACTGGGTGATCGACCTGGGTCCGGGCGCCGGCCCGGCCGGCGGGACGATCGTCGCGGAAGGCACCCCGGACGCCGTCGCGGCGGCCGGCACCCCGACCGCCCGTTACCTCCGGAGGTACGCGGAGGGCCGGCCGCTGCTGGAGGTGCGCGAAGGCGCGCCCCGCTGAGGCCGCCTGGGTGAGGCCGGGCGATGTGTCAATGCGGGGCGAGGCGGATGGGGACTGACTTGGGGCCGAATTCGAGCCAGTTGAACATTTCCACTGGTCCGTCCAGAGCGATCCCGGTCCCGCCGTCGAGCAGCGCCCGCAGCGCGGCGGCCATCTCCATGCGGGCCAGGGCGGTGCCGGGGCAGCGGTGGGCGCCGCGGCCGAAGGCCAGGTGGCGGTTCGGGTGCCGGTTCAGGTCGAGCCGGTCGGGTGCGGTGAAGACGTCCTCGTCGCGGTTGGCCGAGGGGAACAGCATCGTGACCGGCTCTCCCGCCCGGATGGTCCGGCCGCCGAGCTCCACGTCGCGGGTCGCGGTACGGGCGAACACCCGGTACGGGGCGTACAGCCGCAGCAGTTCCTCGATGGCGCCCGCCATCAGGTCGGGCCGGTCCCGCAGCTGTCGCTGGAGATCCGGATCGCGTGCCAGGTGGACGGCGGCGCTGCCGAGCACGGCGTGCGGGGCGCCGATGCCCGCCACGATGGTCTGCCGCACGGTTCCGACCACCAGGTCGTCGGGGATGGCGGGGTCGGCGTGCAGGAGGCCGGTGACCATGTCGGTGTCCGGGTCGCGCGGGTCGCGGCGGCGCTCGTCGACGAGGGCGCGGGCGATGCCGTACAGCTCGTCGCTGGCGGCCATGATCCGCGCCTTGTCCATGTCCTGGATGGCGAAGCTGTACTCCACGCCGATCCGGCGGATGTCCAGCGTCCGGGCCAGCGGCAGGCCGAGGAACAGGGCGAAGCACTGCGCGGCGAACGGCAGGGCGAACTCCTTGGAGTAATCGCCGCCGCCGCGCGCCAGCAGCGGCTGGAGCAGTTCCTCGGCCGCCTGGGCGAAGGCCGGCTCCAGGCGGCGCACCGCCGCCCGGCTCATCACCCGGTCCAGCGGGGCGCGGTAGATCCCGTGCTCGGGCGGGTCGTAGTGCAGCGGCGGCCGGCGCTTGGCGCGCGGCACGTGCGGGACGACGTTCTGCACGGCGGTGCTGAACGTCTCGCTGTCGCGGGCGATCCGTACGACGTCGTCGTAGCGGGTCGCGGCCCAGAAGCCGCCGTAGGCGTCGTTCCAGGGCACCGGGCAGCGCCGCCGCAGGTCGGCGTACACGGCGTGGGAGCTGTCGAAGGTCTCCGGCGCGCGCGGATCCCAGTCGGACGGGCGTTCCGTGGTCATGCGTCCCCGTTCATCGGTGGTCAGAGCAGGTGGCGGCGGGCGAGGCGGGCGAGGGCCTCGATGCCGCAGACGACGACGGCGATCGCGATGACGATGGCGCTGGTGACGTCGTAGCGGAGGGTGGCGATGGACTCCTGCATCAGGTAGCCGATGCCGCCCGCGCCGACGATTCCCAGCACGATCGACTCGCGCAGGGCCAGGTCGGCGACGAAGAGGCCGTTGCCGGTGAACGACGGCACGAACTGCGGCCAGATCCCGCCGGCGAACGCCTGCGGCCGGGTGGCGCCGACCGAGGTGAGCGCCTCGTGCGGGACCGGGTCGAGCACCTCCAGGGAGTCGGTGAAGAACGCCCTCGTCCGCAGGCTGGAGGTCTCCGGGGTCACCGCCTTCCACGCCCGCGAGATCACAGAGGACGGCCTGGACGACGTCCTGAACCGCGCGTTCGACATCACCTCCCTCCGCGACCGGTACGACCACTTCATCACCACCTACCGCGAGGACGCCGAACGCGTCACCCGCCCCGGCATCTCCCCCGCCGAGGCGCTGCGGCTGCGCACCGCGGTCATGACGAACTGGCGCGCGTTCCCCAACCTCGACCCCGACCTGCCCGCCGAACTGCTGCCGCCGAACTGGCCCCGCGACGAGGCCCGGCGCCTGTGCGTGCGCATCTACGACTCGCTGGGCGGGCTCGCCGAGCAGCGGTTCCGGGAGATCCTGGCCGAGTACGACCCCGGCCTCGCCGAACTGGTCTCCCACCACACGTTCGCCCAGGCGTCCACCCTGCACGCCGGCCACACGCGGCACCGCACCGAGTTCGACGAGAACACCGACCGCGACCGCCTGACAATGCTCCCCTGAACCCCCACCACCCACGCGCCACCGTCCATGCCCGGCCGGGCCTGCGGGCGGCCACGGTCGCCGCGTGGCTCATCGCGTGCTCCGCTTTTCTGTGCACATGTCTGGCGGTGCTTGCGCCGGCGGGTCACCATTGGGCGGTGGCGCTGACCGGAGATGGGGATGGCCTATTACAACGGCACCGGGCTGCTGGATGAGCCCGGGTTCTGGGCCGTTCACCTGAGCCGGACGTACCAGGTGGACGAGGCCGAGCCGGCGGCGTTCGGCGTCAGGGCCGAGGACGTCCGTGCGCTGGACGAGCGGCTGGCGGACACCGGACGGTGGCCGGTGTTCCGCGTCGAGCTGCCCGGCCGTGTCATCTTCCGGGTGATCTACCGCAACGGCGACCCCGACTTCGGGACCGACTTCGTGCTCTCGCATCCCGCCTGGCGGGAGAGCTTCACGGTGACCTGGCTGGACGGCCATCCCGGCTGGCCGGGGCTGAGCTGGCCGGAACTGTGCTGGGTCGCCGGGCATCCGCCTCCGGACGGCCGATGGATCAGCGAGTGGGAACGGCGGCTGCTGCTGTTCCTGCCGTGCATGGGGGACGCCGCCCTGCCCGGCACCGCGGCGGACACGGTCGCCGAGGCGCTCGGACGCGTCGGCGTCCCCGAACCTGCTGGGCTGGCCGCGCGGCTGCTCGCCGACGAGGAAGGACCGTCCTGGTATCACGATCGCGGCGGGGCTCTGGTCTGCGGTGACCGGTGGGGTCTCAGGTCCGTGGCTCCTGAAGGGAGACTCACTCCCCGCCAGGCCCGGACCGTGGCCAGGGCGTTCACCGACGGGCCGCCGCCGTTCTGGGTGGAGAACGAATGGACGCACCCGCTCGCTCACCGCCATCCCCGCATCGCGCACTTCATGGACACCGTCCTCCTGGGCGGCGGGACGCTTGACGGCGAGATCCGTGGCTACGTGGACGGAGTCGAAGGTCCCGACATCGCGTGCCGCATGATCGAGGAGATGCAGGGGCTGCTCGCCGATCGCGAGGTGGGCGACGGCGAACTGACGGCCTTCGTGCGGGCCCATGCCCACCGTTTCATCGGCGGCAGCGGACGCCGGACGCTGCGGGAGGTCGCCGACCGCCTGGACCACGCGGTGCGGCATCCGTCCCCGCCCCATCCGTTCACACGGCGGGCGCCGAACCTGAGCAGGCTGCTGAGGGAGTTCACCCGCGGCCGCGGTGAGCTGGACGAACTCGTGCACGCGGGCGCGGACTGGCTGGGCGTCCTCGCGGTGCGCACCGCCGTCCGCGAAGCCGACGCGCTGCTCGACGGCCCGGCCGTCACCGATGCGCGGATGTCGGAGTACGTGCGCTCCCAGTCGTGGTGGCTGGTGGACGACAGCGGCCTGCGTACCGTCGAGGTGGTCCGCGCCGCGCTCCGCCGATGGGCGCTCGCACGCCCCGAGCGCAACCTCCGTCTCGACCAGGCGCGCCTCGTCGCCGAACGGCTGCTCGACCAGACCTGGCGCCGGACGGTGGACGGCGTCGTCATCGACGACGGCCGAACCCGTGAGCGGCCGGACTGCTGGAGCTTCGGCTACGACACCCGCGCCTACCTCAGCACCGGCGACCCCGCCGCCATGCTCGCGGGCGCCGATCCGCTGCTCGTCGACCGCGTGACCGGCGCACCCCGGTTCGACCGCGGGCGATCACCGTGACGGAGCGAGGCGCGGGCTAGGGCTGCTCAGCGTCCAGGAGCGGCAGTGTCAGGCGGAAGCGGGCACCTTCGCCCAAGGTGTTCTCCAGTTCGACGTCACCGCCATGGGCCCTGGCCAGGGAGCGGGCGATGGGGAGGCCGAGTCCGGCGTTGGCGCCGTCCGCGTGGGTTCGGGAGCGGTCGGCCCGGTAGAAGCGGTCGAACACCCGCGCCGCCTGCTCGGACGTCATTCCCGGGCCCTCGTCGGCGATCTCCAGCACGGCGCGGCCGTTCGCCGTGCCGACGCCGATACGGACGGGCGTGCCCGGCGGGGTGTGGGCGGCGGCGTTGCCGACGAGGTTGGTGACGACCTGCCGCAGCCGGGACTCGTCGGCGTGGACGGGGGCCGCGCCCGGCGCCCCGGTGCCGCCCGGCCCGGTGAGCTCGACCGGACGGGACGGGTCCAGGGCGCGGAGGTCGTGCCGGGCGTCGTTGGCCAGGGTGCGCAGGTCCATCGGGGCACGGTCGAGCTGCCCTTCCGGTGCCTCGTCCAGCCTGGCCAGGAGCAGCAGGTCCTCGGTGAGGGCGGTGAGCCTGGTGGCCTCGCGGTCGATGCGGCGCATCGCCGCGTCGACGTCGGCGCGGCCGGGCAGCCCGCCCATCCGGTAGAGGTCGGTCGAGCCCTTGATGACGAAGAGCGGGGTGCGCAGCTCGTGGCTGACGTCCGAGACGAAGGCGCGCGTCCGGGCCTCCGACGCGGCCCGGTCGGCGAACGCCTGTTCGAGCTGGCCGAGCATGGTGTTGAGGGACGCCGCGAGGTGCCCGATCTCGGTGCCCGGCGGGGCGATTCCGGGCACCCGCCGGGTGAGGTCGCCGCCGGCGATCGCGGCGGCCGTGTGCTCGATCCGGCGCAGCGGGCGCAGGCCCCGGCCGAGGGCGAACCAGCCGGCCGCCGTCAGCAGGACGAGCAGCGCCGCGCCGCTGATCAGGCTGCTGGCGCGGAGCCTGGCGATGGTGGCGTCGGCCTCGGCGAGCGGCGCGGCGGCGATCACCGTCCCGTCCCATCCGGTGGTGGGACGGGCGAGGGCGCGCCAGCGCCCCGAGCCGTCGGCGGATGGCACGTTCACGGCCGTTCCGCCGGTGGGGAGCGCGCGCAGTTCGCCGGGTGACGGCAGGGCGGCGGCGTCCAGCCTGGTGGAGCGGGCGCTCCACGCCACCGATCCGTTCGGGTCCAGGTACACCAGGTAGGGGGCGCCGACCAGGTCGAGCGCGGAGTCGAGAAGGTCGGTACGGTCGCGCGGCACGCCGGACTGGGACGGGCCGGCGGGCGGCATGCGGGAGATGATCGCCGCGAGCGAGCGCAGCTGGCCGTCGATCCGGCCGAGCTGGTAGCGCTCCAGGTGGTCGGAGACGACCGTGCTGACGAGGGTCAGCCCGGCCAGCAGCAGGCACGCGGTGAGCAGCAGCAGCCTGGCCCGCAGCGAGAACCGGCTGAGCACGTCCCTCACCCCCGGGGCTCGCGGAGCACGTAGCCCACGCCGTGAACGGTGTGGATGAGCTTGGGTTCTCCGGTGTCGACCTTGCGCCGCAGGTACGAGATGTAGGTGTCGACGATGCTGGCGTCGCCGCCGAAGTCGTAGTTCCAGACCCGGTCGAGGATCTGCGCCTTGGACACCACGCGCCCGGCGTTCTCCATCAGGTAGCGCAGCAGCCGCAGCTCGGTGGGCGAGACGCGGACGGGCCGTCCCGCCCGCGTCACCTGGTGCCCCTCGACGTCGAGCGCCAGCTCGCCCGCCCGCAGCACGTCCACCTGGTGACCGGTGGTGCGGCGGAGGATCGCGCGGATCCTCGCGATCAGTTCCTCCAGGTCGAACGGCTTGGTCACGTAGTCGTCGGCGCCCAGGGACAGCCCGGTGACCTTGTCGGCCTGCCGGTCGCGTGCGGTGAGGAACAGGACGGGGACCGGCCCGCCCCGGCCCGGCGGGCGCAGCTCGCGCAGCCGCCGGACCACCTCGAAGCCGTCCATGTCCGGCAGCATGACGTCGAGCAGCACCAGATCCGGGGGCTCCTCGGTGGCCGCGGCGACCGCCTCGGCGGCGGACGCCGCGGAGTCCACCTGGAAACCCGCGAAACGCAGCGTCGCGGAGAGCAGCTCCCGGACGGTGGCCTCGTCGTCCACCACCAGCAGCCGCTCGTCACCGCCCCTGGGCATCGTCACCGGACCGGATCCTTCCATGCCGCCAGGATATGGACGCCGACCCTGTTCCCCCGGTGGATCATCACACGTCGCGGCGCCGGAAGGCGGCGAACGCGGCGGCCAGCACGGCGGCCACCCCCAGGCACATCCCGAACAGGTTCAGCCAGGGGTGCGGGTACTCGGGATCCGGGACGGTGGCGAACACCGCGGCCCCGCCCAAAGACGGCCAGAAGTCGAAGAGGCCCTGGAGCCAGGAGGGGAAGAGCTCCGCGAGGGCCGGCACCAGCAGCACGATCCCGACCAGGGTCGCGAGCGCTCCCGCCGTGGCGCGCAGCAGCGTTCCGAGGCCGACCGCGAGCAGCGCGACCGCCGCGAGATAGAGCCCGCCGCCCGCCACCGCGGACGGCACGCCCGGATCGCCGAGCTCCGCGTACGGCACGTCCTGCGCGGCGAGAAGGGCCTGGCCGAGGAAGAACGAGCCGAACATCAGCACCTGGCCCGCCACCACGGCCAGCGCGGCGGCCACCGACGTCTTCGCGGCCAGCAGCCGGTGCCTGCGGGGCGTGGCGGACAGCGACGTCCGCATCAGGCCGGTCGCGAACTCGGAGGTCACGACGAGGATGCCCAGCACGCCGATGACCAGCTGCGCGACGATGAACGACCTCAGGCTGAGCTCGACCGGATCCCACGACCGCCGTTCCGCGGCCGTCAGCTCCGCGTACTCCTCGCCCGCCGAGCTCATGGCGAGGAACGTGATGCCGAGCCCGACCAGCATGAGGACGGCCAGCGTGCACCAGGTGGAGCGGAGGCTGCGAAGCTTGATCCACTCCGCGCTCAGGGAGTGGGTGAAGCCCACCTTGCGCCCGGTGGCGGGGGCGCCGGCGGCCGTCGTCGCGGGCGGGCTCATGCCGATGCTCCCTGGTACTCGACGCTGTCCTTGGTCAGTTCCATGAAGGCGTCCTCCAGCGAGGGCCGCTGCGGGGTGAGCTCGCTGAGCGCGACGCCGTGGTAGGCGGCGAGCCTGCCGATCTCCTCGCCGGTCATGCCGGAGACGACCAGCGAGCCCTCCAGCCCGTCCCGCACGGTGGCGCCGGCCGCGGTCAGCCGGTGCGCGAACGGAGCCGGATCCGGCGTGCGGACGAGCACGGTGCCCTCCCCGTTGGCCCGCAGGAACGCGCTCATGCCGGTGTCGGCGATGAGCCGGCCGCGGCCGATGACGACCAGGTGGTCGGCGGTCTGCGCCATCTCGCTCATGAGGTGGCTCGACACCAGCACCGCCCTTCCCTCGCGGGCGAGCGAGCGCATGAAGTCCCGGATCCAGCGGATCCCCTCCGGGTCGAGCCCGTTCACCGGCTCGTCGAAGATCAGCACGCGCGGGTCGCCGAGCAGCGCCGCCGCGATGCCGAGCCGCTGCCGCATGCCGAGCGAGAAGCCCCTGGCCCGCTTCCGGGCCACGCCCTCGATCCCGGTACGGACCAGCACCTCGTCCACGCGGCGGCGCGGCAGGCCGTTGCCGGCGGCCAGCGCCAGCAGGTGGTCGTACGCCCTCCGGCCACCGTGGACGGCTCCCGCGTCCAGCAGCGCCCCCACCTCGGTCAGCGGCACGGGCAGGTCGCGGTAGCGGCGCCCGCCGATGGTGACCGAACCCCGGGTGGGCGCGGCCAGACCGATGATCATCCTCATCGTCGTCGACTTGCCGGCGCCGTTCGGCCCGAGGAACCCGGTCACCTGCCCGGGCTCGACGGTGAACGACACGTCGTCCACCACGGTGTCGGCCCCGTAGCGCTTGGTCAGCCCCCGTATCTCTATCCCAGTCATGGGCGCGATCCTGGCCGGGCGAGATGGCCGGTTCCTGAGCACTCCTGGGAGAACCATGTGAGCCCGGCCCCGCCCTGCCCGACCACCCGGCGGTACGCCCCCGCTCCCCCCGCGCCACACCGCCCCTTTTCACAGCGAACTCCCAGAGACCGCCGCACCGCCGAATCGCGAGACACCGGCTTCGGGTCGATCATCGCGGCGGGCGGGGCCGGGCGAGCGGGACGCGGCCGGCCGCGGACGTTCTCAGTCGAGGACCGCGGTGACTTCGGCCTCGATGAGGATGCCGGGCTCGAAGAGGACGTCGACCCCGATCAGCGCGGCCGGCGGGGTGGCGATGTCGAACTCGCGGGCCGCCTGTTCGACGCCGGCGTTGAAGGCGTCGTACATCTCCCTCTTCCAGCCCGCGGCGTACCAGGTGAACCGGACGACGTCGTGGAACGTCGCTCCCGCGGCGTCGAGCGCCTTGGCGAGGTTGCGGTAGACCTGGGCCACCTGTCCGGCGAGATCGCCCGGTGCCACGAGCTCGCCGTTCTCGTCCCAGGCGACCTGCCCGGCGATGTGGACCTGCCTGCTCCCCGTCGCCACCGCGACGTGGTGGTAGAGCGGGACTTGGACGTGCCTGTCAGGGTTGATGAGCTGAACGGCCATGACGTCTCCTCTTCGTACTCTCTTGCGGTTACTCGGGAACCATAGAAGAGTGAGCGCTGACGTGGAAGAACGCACTTTTTGGTGACGGGGGAACCTGATGGTGACCAAGCAGTTCACGGGCTCGTCCGACGATGCGGACCTGCGGCGCGCGGACTCCCTGGCGCGGGAGATCTTCTCCGATGTCGCGAACAAATGGGCCCTGCTGATCATCGAGGCGCTCGGTGAGCGGACCCTGCGCTTCAGCGAGCTGAGGAACGAGGTCGAGGGCATCAGCCACAAGATGCTGACCCAGAACCTGCGCATGCTGGAGCGCAACGGGCTGGTCGAGCGGAAGGTGTACCCGACCGTTCCGCCGCGGGTCGAGTACACCCTCACCCGGCCGGGCCAGGCCCTGCGCGCCACGGTCGACCTGATCTGCGGCTGGACGCACCAGTACTTCGGTCACATCGAGAGCGCCCGCAGGCGCTTCGACACCTGACGCCTAGAAGGCGTACCTGATCCGGCAGAAGGGCAGGCGCTCGGCCATCAGGCCGGTGAACGCGGCGACGTAGCGGCCCTTGTGGCCGTTGCGGTAGCGCACGTTGCGGCCGCCGGTCTGGGACCGCTTCGCCTGCTGGAGGTCCGGCCGCCACAGCACCTCCTCGGCCTTCGGGTGCCAGCCGAGGTTGATCTCGTGCAGCCGGTCGTTGTGGGTGAGGAAGATGACCTCGGCCGCGAGCTGCTCGCGGGCGGCGGGAGAGAGGGCGTCGCCGAGGCGGTCGAACAGCTCCGCCCAGTCCTCCAGCCAGCCGTCGCGGACCACGACCGGGCTGAGGTTGACGTGCACCTCGTACCCGGCCTCGACGAAGTCGTTGATCGCCGCGATCCGTTCCGGCACCGGCGAGGTGCGGATGTCGAGCAGCTTGGAGTCGGCCTCGGGCATCAGGCTGAAGCGGATCCGGGTCCGGCCCTGGGGGTCCCAGTCCAGCAGGTCCCGGTTGACGTACTTGGTGGCGAAACTGGCCTTGGCGGTCGGCAGCCCGCGGAAGAGGTCGACCAGGTCGAGGAAGCGGGGCCGCCCGCCGGCGCGGAAACGCTGCCGCTCCCGGACGATCTCCAGCTCGGCCTCGGGGTTGTGCAGCGGCAGGCGGTGCGCGTCGAGGAGCCGGGTGTAGGGCTCGGCCTGGGCGAGCGGCGGTATCTGCAGGATGCCGTAGGAATGGACGACGCATGCCTCGGCCTCGGAGATGAGCGCGTCCCGCTTGAGGGGCTTGACGCCGGTCAGGGACGCCAGCCATTCCGGTCCGGCGGGCCGCGTCGCCAGGTCCAGCATCAGGTCGGCGACGTTCGCGCCGCGGACCTCGTAGCGCTCCAGCAGCCGCTCCACCTCGGCGACGGCCGGCCGGGCGAACCCCGTCTCCACCCGGGCCAGCCAGTCGGGGTCGCAGCCGGTGCGCGCGGCCGCCTGCTCGTAGGACAGTTCCACGATCTCGCGGACGCGGCGCAGGTACAGCCCGAGCCGCCGCGCGTTGATGTTGGGCGGGCTTCCCCGTTCGGCCATCCGCACCTCCGGCCGCCCATCGTGCCGGAGAACACCCCGCCGCGCGGCACTTCCGCTGAACGCGCCGTCTCAGAGCAGCCCGTACCGGGACAGGAAGGGCGCCACTTGGAGTAAGGGCGTTAGGCCGTCCGGGTGATCAATCAGACGGTAGTGTCTATTTGAGAGAGGGAGGTGTGCCGTGGAGCCACTGGAGGCGTCCGATCCCCGCCAGATCGGGCATTACCGGATACTCGCCCGCCTCGGTCGCGGGGGCATGGGACGGGTGCTGCTGGGCAGCGGGCCGGACGGGCGGCTGGCCGCGGTCAAGCTGGTCGACGAGCGGTTCGTGAACGACGAGCGGTTCCGCGGCCGGTTCCGCCGCGAGGTCCGCGCCTCCCGCCAGGTCGCCGGGGCCTATACGGCCGCGGTGATCGACGCCGATCCCGAGGCGGCGGAGCCCTGGCTGGCGTCGGTGTACGTGCCCGGGCCGTCGCTGCACGGCGTCGTCGCCGCGACCGGACCGCTGGCGGCGGGGCCGGCGCTGCGGCTGGCCGCCGGGCTCGCCGCCGCGCTGACCGAGGTGCACCGCGCCGGGCTGGTGCACCGCGACCTGAAGCCGTCCAACGTGCTGCTCACCGAGGACGGCCCGCGAGTGATCGACTTCGGGATCGCCCGGGCCGCCGAGGGCGAGGACGGCACCCAGCTCACCCATACCGGCGCCCTGGTCGGCACGCCCGGCTTCATGTCCCCGGAGCAGGCCCTGGGGCAGGACCTCACCACCGCCAGCGACGTCTTCGCGCTGGGCTCGACGCTGGTGTACGCCTGCACCGGACGCGGCCCGTTCCAGGCGCGGACCACGCCGCAGACCCTGCAGAACGTGATCCACGGCGAGCCCGTGCTGGGCGACCTGCCGGACCGGATCCGCGAGATCGTCCCGGCGTGCCTGGCCAAGGAGCCGGCCGCGCGGCCGGAGCCCGCCGAGCTGCTGCGGACGATCGGCGAGGTGCCGCCGTCCGCCCGGCCCTGGCCGGACCCTGTGCACGACATGATCGCGCGGCAGGACGCGGAGGTCGTCCGGCTGCTCCAGGCCCCGGCGCCGCCCGTCCCGTCCGTTCCGGCGCCCGCGCTCGCGCCCACGGCGGTCGCGCCGGCGCCGGGCCGGAGGCGGTTCCTGCTGATGGCGGGCGGCGGCGCACTCGGCCTGGCCGCGCTCGGCGGCGCCGCGGCCTGGGCGCTCAGCGGGGGCGACGAGCCCGCGCCCGGCAAGAAGAGCGCGTCCGGCGGAGGCGGTGGGGGCGGTGGCGGCGCCGAGCCGCTGGCGGTCCTGGAAGGCCACGCCGGTCCCGTGCATCACGTGGAGTTCAACGGTGCGGGAGACCTGCTGGTCACCGCCGGGGAGGACGGCACCGTACGGCTGTGGGACGCGAAGGCCCGGCGGCAGTCCGGACAGCCACTCAAGATCGCTTCCAGCAAGGCGTACCGGGCCAGGTTCGACCGGGCCGGGCGGCTGCTGGTCACCGTCAGCATGGACGGCGGCATCAAGGTGTGGGACGTGCGGACCCGCCGCCAGGTCGGCGCGACCCTCGGCATCCCCATGTTCGACTTCACCGACGATCCGGCCCCGGCGACCGACGCGGCCTTCAGCCCCGACGGGAGCCGGGTGGCGGCCGTCGGCTCCCACCTGAAGGTGTGGGACACCGGGTCCCGCGAGGAGGTGGGCGGGCTCACCTTCGAGGGGGCGAACGTCATGTCGTTCCTCGCGTTCAGCGGGGACGGCCGGCTGCTGGCCGTCACCGGCAACGATCGGGTGCGGCTGTGGGATGTGGAGACGCGCAAGGAGGCCGGGGAGCCGCTGCGCGGGCACACCGTCCAGATCACCAAGGCGGCGATGAGCCCGGACGGCCGGACGTTCGCGACCGGGAGCGGCGACATGACCGTGCGGCTGTGGGACCTCCAGCGCAGGGCCCCGCTGGGCGAGCTGGTGCACGCGAGCGACCACGCGCCGCAGGGCATCGCCTTCAGCCGGGACGGCCGGCTCCTCGCCACGGTGGGCAACGACCAGACCGCGCGGCTCTGGGACGTGGCCGCGCGCAAGGAGGTCGGGAGGCCGTTCAGCGTGGGGAGGTCCGCCGCCGTGGCGTTCAGCCCGGACGGGAAGGTCCTCGCCGTCGGCGGTGACGAGAAGGTGTCGCTGTACGACGTCGCCGGCCGTACCCGCGCCTGAACCACCGGGAGGACGAGGTGACCATGCGGCCGCTCGCCGCGTCCGATCCGGAGCGGGTCGGGCACTACCGGATGATCGCCGAGCTCGGCCGCGGCGGGATGGGCCGGGTGCTGCTGGGGTCCTCGCCCGACGGGCGGCCGGTCGCGGTGAAGCTCATGCACGTCCGGCTGACCGGCGCCCCCGGCTTCCGGGAGCGGTTCCGCGCCGAGGTGGCGGCCACCCGCAGGGTGTCCGGCGCGTACACGGCCGCCGTGCTCGACGCGGACGCCGACGCGCCGACCCCGTGGCTGGCGTCGGTGTACGTGCCCGGGCCGTCGCTGCGGGACGCGGTCCGGGCGGCCGGGCCGCTGCCGGAGCCGGCGGTGCTGCGGCTGGCGGCCGGGCTCGCGGCCGCGCTCGCGGAGATCCACCGGTCGGGGCTGGTGCACCGCGACCTCAAGCCGTCCAACGTGCTGCTGGCCGCCGACGCACCGAAGGTGATCGACTTCGGGGTGGCGCGGGCGGCCGGGGGCGGCGGGGACGGGCGGCCCGGCGGCCTGGCCGGGACGCCCGGGTACATGTCGCCGGAGCAGGCCGAGGAGGGGGCGGCGACCGCGGCCGGCGACGTCTTCTCGCTGGGGTCGGTGCTGGTGTACGCCTGCACCGGCCGCGGCCCCTTCGACGGGCCCGGACCGGCGCAGGCGCTGTACAACGTCGTGCACGCCGAGCCCGACCTGTCCGCCGTGCCGGACCGGCTGCGCCCGGCCGTCGCGGCCTGCCTGGCCAAGGACCCGGCCGGGCGGCCGGACCCCGCCCGGCTGGCGGCGATGGTCGGCGCGGTCGCGCCGGCCGCGCAGCCGTGGCCGCCCGCGGTGCAGCGGATGATCGACGAGCGGCGGGCGGGGATCGGGCGGGCGACCGGTCCGGGCCCGGAACCCGCGGTGACGCTCGCCTACGGGCCGCGCACCCGCCCGTTCGCCTCCCCCCGCAACCGCGCGCTGGCGGCGGGCGGCGCGCTGGCGGTGTGCGCGGCGGTGGCGGCGGCCCTGGTGCTCGCGCCGTGGTCGGGATCGGCCGCCCGGACCGGCCCGGGGGCGTCCCGGTCCGCGGCCCCGCCACCGAGCCGTTCGCTGCGCGGGCACACCGCGCCCGTGCGCGACCTGGCGTTCACCCCGGACGGCCGGACGCTGGCCAGCGCGAGCGACGACGCCACGGTACGGCTCTGGAGCGTCGCGGACGGCAGGCGGCTCCGCTCGCCCCTCACCCACCCCGACGGCGTCAACGCGCTGGCGGTCAGCCGCGGCGGCACCACCCTGTACACCGCGGGCGACGACGGCCACCTCCGCCTCTTCCCGGTGTCGGGCAAGGGAGAGCCGGGCGACCTCGACATCGACCTCGGGCCCCTGACGTCCCTGGCGCTGAGCCCGGACGGCCGCGTCCTGGCCACCGGCAACACCGACGACTCCGTACGGCTGTGGGACCTGGACGACGGGAAGGTGGGCCCGCTGCTGGAGACCGGCGCCGGCAACGTGCAGGCCCTGGCGTTCGCCCCGGACAGCCGCACGCTGGCCATCGGCACGGCCGGCACGGAGGAGGATCCCGGCACCGGCGGCCTCCGCGGGGTGGCGCAGCTGTGGGAGGTGTACGACCGCAAGAGGCTCAGCGGGAACCTGTCCGGGCACGATTCCTCGATCGAGGACGTGGCGTTCAGCCCGGACGGCGCGACGCTGGCGACTGCGGGCGGTGCGGCCGCGCGCCTGTGGGACGTGGCCGGCAGCCGGCAGGCGGGCGCGCCGTTCCGGTGCGACGGCCGCTGCCACGCGGCGGTGTTCGGCCGGGGCGGCCGCATCCTCGCGGCCGCCGGCTCGGAGGGGACCGTACGGGTGTGGGACGTGGCCCGCCGCCGGCAGCTCGGCCCGGCGCTCACCGGGCACGGCGGTGCCGTCCTCAGCGTGCGCTTCAGCCCGGACGGCCGCACCCTCGCCACCGGCGGCCGGGACGGCACCATCCGCCTGTGGAAGGTCCCCGCGTAGTACCGCGATCGGCCCGGCCGGCTCCCGCCGTCACTTCTCGGTGGGCAGAGCCGTGCGCGGGTCCCGGAGCAGGGGCGCGAAGGCTCGCTCGGCCGCGCCGAGGAGGACGGCGTCCCGGAGATCGCCCGTGACGATGTCAAGCGGGCCGGTACGGGCGACGACCGATGACGCCATCAGCCCATCGCGCACGAAGTCCTCGGCGGCGCGATACAGGCCGGCCATGAAGCCCAGGAGCACCACGCGTTCCGGAGCGAGCGTGTTGACGAGGCTGGTCAGGCCCGTGACCAGGTGGCCCGCGGTGGCGCGGACCGCCTCCCGCGCGGCGCGGTCGCCGGCCGCGGCCCCGGCGAGAAGCCCGGCGGCGGCGCCGCCGGGGTCGCTGCGGCGGCCCGCGGCGCGTGCCAGGGCGCGCGCGTCGGCGTGCATCTCCAGGCAGCCGCGCGCGCCGCACGGGCATCGCAGCCCCCCGGGCTCGACGATGATGTGGCCGGCCTCCAGGGCGTAGCCCGCGCCGGTGAGCGGTACGCCCGCCTCGATGAACGCGCCGCCGACGCCGACGCGCTCGGAGTTCAGGGCCAGCATGCTCGTGGCGCCGCGGCCGGCCCCGTAACGGAACTCGGCCAATGCGGCCAGCGTGCTGGCTCGTCCCACGGCGACGGGGAGGCCGCCGGGCATCGCGCCGGCCAGCCGCCGTGCCAGCGGCACCTCGTCCCAGCCCAGATGCAGGGAGGACCGGACGAGGCCGTCGGTTTCCCTGATGAAGCCGGGCATCGCGATGCATGCCCCGACGCATCGGCGATCGGTCTGGAGCGCGGCGTCGGAGAGCGCGCCGGCCAGGACCGGGATCAGGGCGCCGGGCGCCGTGTCGGCCTCGCTCAAAGCGAGTTCGCGCACGTGGCCGATCCGGCGGTCGAGGCCGGCGAGGCCGACCGTCAGCCGGTCCGGGCTCAGCTGGACGGCGACGGCCACGGGCCCGCCGGGGTCCACCTCGACGACGGGAGACGGCCTGCCCCGCGTGCCGGACGGGCCGCGCACGGGTTCGCCGACGCGGACCAGGTCCAGCGCCGCCAGGTCGCTCAGGGCGTTGCCCACCGCGCTGGCGGCCAGCCCGAGTTCGGCCGTGATCGCCGCGCGGGTCAGCGGGCCGGACCGGTGCAGCAGCGTCAGGACGCGCCCGGCCGCCGGCCCGCCGTCATCGCCGCCGCCTCGCGCACCGCTCGTGACCAAGAGTCCCGCCTCGCCCTCGACTTTTTTCTCTCAGAGAAGATAATGTCTGCCCCAGCAGCCGAACAGCACCCGGTAAGGGGACCACCATGATCCTCGCCAATGCCCGCGTAGTGACGCCCCGCCGGGTCCTCGACCCCGGCTGGATCGCTCTGGACGGCCACCGGATCGCGGCCGTCGGAACCGGAGACCCGCCGCGGCGGGCCGGCGGCGAGATTCATGATCTCGGATCGGACCACGTGCTGCCGGGGTTCGTCGATCTGCACATGCACGGCGGCGACGGCGCCCAGGTCACCACGGACGATCCGGCGGAGATCCTGCGGGCGATCGCGTTCCACCGCCGCCATGGAACCACGCGGACGCTGGCCAGCCTCGTCACCTCGCCGGTCGAGGAGATGGCGGCCGCGGCCCGTACGGTGGCCGCGCTCATGCGGTCGCCCGACCCGCTGCACCGGTCGATCGCCGGGATCCACCTCGAAGGGCCGTTCCTCAACCCGGACCACCGCGGCGCCCATCACAACGACTACGTCCTCGCCCCGGACGTCGGCGCGCTGCGGCACCTGCTCGCCGCCGGCGACGGCGCCGTCCGCACCGTCACCCTCGCCCCCGAACTGGACGGCGGGATGGACCTCGTCCGCGAGGTCGTCGCCGCCGGCGCGGTCGCGGCGGTGGGGCACACCGACGCCGGCTACGACGAGGCGCACCGGGCCTTCGAGGCGGGCGCCGGCATGGCCACCCACCTGTTCAACGCGATGCGCGCGTTCCACCACCGCGAACCGGGCCCGGCCGGCGCCGCGCTCACCCACGACGGCGTCACCTGCGAGCTCATCAACGACGGCGTCCATCTGCACAGCGCGACCACGCGCCTGGCGTTCGCCGCCGCGGGCGCCGACCGCATCGCCCTCGTCACCGACGCCACCCCGGCCGCCGGGGTGAGCGACGGGCGGTTCCAGCTGGGGCCGCTGCCCGTACTCGCCCGCGACGGCAAGGTCACGCTGCTCGACGGCGTCACCAACGCGGGCAGCACCCTCACGATGGACCGCGCCGTGCGCCATGCCGTGCGCTGCGTCGGGATCCCGATCACCGAGGCCGCCGTCGCGGCGGCCACCACGCCGGCGCGCGTGCTCGGGCTGGGGCGGTACACCGGGAGCATCGAGGCCGGCAAGGACGCCGACCTCGTCGTCATGACGCACGACCTGCGCGTCCGCACGGTCATTTCCGCCGGCACGATCGTCCACGGCGCGCTTACCGTGTACGGGTAGAGTTCGCCCGGAGGACATCCATGATCCCACGGACCGACGACGACGAGCTGGCCGAGCGGCCCCGCGTTCCGCTGAGCCGGCGGCGGGTGCTGCGCGCGGCCGTGGGGCTGGCCGACCGCGAGGGGCTGGACGCGCTCACCATGCGCCGGCTCGCGCAGGAGGTCGGGGTCGAGGCGATGTCGCTGTACCACCACGTCGCCAACAAGGAGGCCGTCTTCGACGGGCTCGTCGAGGTGGTCCTCGGGGAGATCATGGCGGCGGTGGGCGGGGTGGACGCCCCGTCCCCGGAGGAGGACTGGCGGGCGGCGCTGCGCGCGCGGATCCTCGCCGCCCGCGAGGTGCTCCTCGGCCACCGCTGGGCTCCGCGGTTGCTGGAGAGCCGTACGAGCACGAGCCCGGTCTTCATCGCCTACATCGACCAGATCGTGGCGCTGCTGCGGGCCGGCGGGTTCTCGTTCGAGCTGGCCCACCGGGCGCTGCACGCGCTGGGCAGCCGCGCGCTCGGGTTCACGCAGGAGCTGTTCCAGCCCGACGGCGCCCGGAGCGCGAACGCCGAGGCCGCCGCGATGATGGAGCAGATGGCCGACCGGTACCCGCACCTCGTCGGGATGCTGGCGGACGCCGTCCACGACGATCCGGACGGCACCCTGGGCTTCTGCGACGACCAGTTCGAGTTCGAGTTCGCGCTCGACCTGATCCTCGAAGGGCTGGAACGCCGCCGCGCCGCCGGCACCTGACCCCTTCCGCCCTTTCGTCACGTTTCGTCATTGCGCGAGTCGCTTCCGTTGCATCCCTTGACTCCCTTACGCCGTACGATAACCTTACGACGTATGACAGCCTTACGACGTACGACAGAGGTCGGCAGGAGGACGCCATGAAGGCATGGACCTGGAACCGCTACGGACCGCCCGACGTGCTGGAGCTCAAGGACGTCGGCGAGCCCGGGATCGCCGCGGACGAGGTGCTCGTCCGCACGCGCGCCGTGTCGGTCAACCCCTACGACTGGCGCCACGTGGGCGCCGACCCGAAGCTGGTACGGCTCAGCATCGGCCTGCGGCGGCCGAAGCCCGGCCTGATCCCGGGCGCCGACCTCGCCGGCGTCGTGGAACGGGTCGGAGCCGGGGTGACCGACCTGCGTCCCGGCGACGAGGTCTTCGGCGAGGTACGGCTGGGCTCGTTCGCCGAGGCCGTGGCCGTCCCGCGGTCCAGGCTGGCCGTCAAGCCCGCCGGCCTCACGTTCGAGCAGGCGGCCGCGGTGCCGATGGCCGCGCACACCGCGCTCCAAGGGCTGCGGGACGTGGGCGGGATCGAGGCCGGGCGGCGCGTCCTGGTGAACGGGGCCTCCGGCGGCATCGGCACGTTCGCCGTCCAGCTCGCCAAGGCGTACGGGGCCGAGGTCACCGGCGTGTGCAGCACCCGCAACACCGAGCTGGTCCGTTCCCTGGGCGCCGACGACGTCGTGGACTACACCCGCGAGGACTTCACCGACCGGGAAGGGCGCTACGACCTGGTCATGGACATCGTCGGCGACCGATCGCCGCTGCGGCTGCGCCGGCCGCTGACCCCACGCGGGAGGCTCGTGCTCGTGGGCGGCATCGCCTCCCCCCGCCGCAGCCTGCTCGGCCCCGCGGCCCAGCTCCTCCGCGGGAGCCTGGTCTCCCCGTTCGTCGGCCGGCGCATCGGGGCCGTCCGCTGGAAGCCCAACTCGGCCGACCTGGAATTCCTGGCCGGCCTGATGGAGAAGGGGCAGGTCGTGCCCGTCATCGACCGGACCTACCCGTTCACCGAGATCCCCGAGGCGCTGCGCTACCTGGAACGCGGCCGTGCCCGGGGCAAGATCGCCATCACCCTCTGAACGCCGGCGCGCGAGCGGCCGCGCCCACTCAGCCGGGGCGGCCGGTCAGCTCGCCCCAGGCGGCGGCGAGGCGGGCGGTCACCTCGGTCAGCACGTCGGCGGGGAAGGTGTAGGGCAGCCGCAGATATCCGTCGTGGGCGCCGGACGGGTCCATGGTCGCGCCCGGGACGACCTCGACGCCGTACCGCAGCGCCACCTGCGCGAAAGCGCGCGCGTCGCGGCCGGGAAGCTCGATCCAGAGGGCCGACCCGCCGGCCGGCGGGTCGAACCGCCACTCGGGCAGCCGCTCGCCCAGCAGCGCCGTCAGGTGGTCGAGCCGCTCCCGGAGGACGGCGCCGCGGGCGGCGGCGATCTCCGGCAGCCGCGGCAGCAGGCGGGCGGCGAGCGCCTGGTCGAGGACCGGGCTGCCGAGGTCGGCCAGCGCCTTGTGCCGGGCGAGCCGCTCGACGGTCCCGGCGGGGGCGCGCACCCATCCGGTGCGCAGCCCGCCCCACACCGACTTGGCGAGGGAGTCCGCCGACAGGATCTCGGCCTCCGGCGGCCCGTACGCGGCGATCGGCGGCGGCGCGTCCGGGCCGCCGGCGCCGTAGGCGCCGTCCTCCAGGACCGGCACGCGGTGCTCGGCGGCGATCTCCGCGACCCGCCGCCGGCGCGCCCGCGACATGAGCGTGCCGGTCGGGTTGTGGACCGTCGGCATCACGTACAGCAGGTCGGGCCGATGCTTCGCGCACGCCCGCGCCAGCCCGTCCACGCGGATGCCGTCCGCGTCGAGCGGGACCGCGACCAGCCGCGCGCCCGCCGCCCGGAACACGTCGAAGCAGCCGGGCCAGCCGGGCGACTCCACGACGACGACCGACCGCCGGCGCAGGTACATCTGCGCGGCCAGCGCCAGAGCCTGGGACACCCCGGTCGTGACCAGCACCTGCTCGGGGCCGGTGCGCAGCCCGGCGGCGGTGAAGCGGGCGGCGACGGCGGCCCGCAGCGCCGGCAGCCCGCTCGGGTGGTAGCCGGTGTCCTCCATCAGCCCGGGCAGGTCCTCGGCCAGCAGCGCCGCCAGCTCCTCGCCCAGCTCGGGCACCGCCCCCTCCATCGCGTGGCGCAGCGAGATCACCTCCGCCGGCGCGTCGATCAGCCGCTGGAAGATCGAGGTCGCCCGCCCGCCGGGAACGCGGCCGTCGGCGCCCGGACGGGACGCGCCGGGCTGCCGGACCACCCGGGTGCCGCTGCCGCGCCGGCTGTCGACAATCCCCAGCCCGCGCAGCTCGTCGTAGGCGGTCACCACGGTCGCCCGGCTGACCACCAGCGCGGCGGCCAGGGCCCGTTCCGAGGGCAGCCGCTCACCGGGGTCGACGGACCCGTCCAGGACGGCCCGCCGGAGGGCGCGGGCGAGCTTGCCGTACAGCGGGCCCGGACCGCTCGTCCAGTCCCCCAGGATCTCCGCCAGCGCGCCCGGATCGCGAAAACGGTCCACCTGCGGTCCGTTTGGCCCGGGTCCGCCCGCGTTCATGGCGCCAGGGTAGGTCGTAACGCCGCAGCCGGCGGCCGCACCAGGAGAAGAGCAGGCCATGAACACCCTTCTCGCCTTCACCGCCGCGTCCATCGCCCTGATCGTGATCCCCGGGCCGAACGGGATCTACATCATGACCCGCAGCGCCGCCCAGGGGCACCGCGCCGGGCTGGTCTCCGCCCTGGGCGTCGAGACCGGCACGCTGGTGCACATCGCGCTCGCGGTGCTCGGCGTCTCCGTGCTCATCGCCGCCTCGCCCGTCGCGTTCACCGCGCTGAAGCTCGCCGGTGCCGGATACCTCCTCTACCTGGCCGCGCGCGCCGTGCTGCGGGCGTCCGAGCTCGACCTCGGCGGCGGGGCCGACCCGCTCCCGCTGCGCCGGGTGTTCCGTGACGGCGTGGTGGTCAACGTGCTCAACCCGAAGGTCGCCCTGTTCTTCCTGGCCTTCCTCCCGCAGTTCGTCACGGCCGGCGCCGGCACGGCGGGCGCGCGGACGCAGATGGCGCTGCTCGGCGCCGTGTTCTTCGCCCTCGCGCTCGCCCTGGACGCGGGGTACGCCCTGCTCGGCGCCGCCGTCCGCCGCCGGCTGGGCCGCCGGTCCGGCTCGACGCGCCGCTACGGCTACGCCATCGGCGGCATCTACCTCTCCCTGGCCGCCTACGCCGTCGTCGCCTGAACCGGCCGTCCCCGGCCTCGGCCGGACGGCCCGTCCCGGGCCCGCGCAGCGTGCGGCGAGCCCGTTACGCGGCCCCGGACACCGCACCCCCCCCGG
>NZ_JBGNUR010000003.1:358522-530340 GCF_041951345.1 Actinomadura sp. 21ATH
CCCGGGCCGGCGCTGGGGGGGGCGCGCCGGTTCGGGGGCCGCGGAACGGGCTCGCCGCGCGGTCTCACAGCGGCCTCACCTCGCGGTCACGAAGGGCGCCGGCGGCCGCGCGGACGTCGCCGATGAGCCGTTCGGCAAGGGCGGCAGCCTGCGGCAGGACGTACATGTGCGCGCCGGGGAACAGGCACGGCTCGGCCGGGGTGACGACGAGGTCGTTCCACTCGGCGAGGTGCCGGGGCGCGGTGAGCGCGTCGTCGTGCGCACCGTAGGTCGCCACGGCGATCGGCAGGGGCGGATGGTCGGCATGGCGGTACTGCAGGGCGAGGACGACGGCCGCGAGGATCGGCGTGAAGATCGGCACGAGGCGCGCCGGCTCGTCGTCGAACAGCTCCGGCGGCAGTTCGAACAGCTCGCAGATCGCGCGCCTGCCCTCGCTGAGGGTCCTGACCATGAGATGGGCGTGGTCGGCGCGGTGCGGGGCGGGGAATGCGGAGACGCCCAGCAGGAAGGGAGCGGCGCCGGCCCGCTCCAGGTGGCGGGTGGTCAGGTAGGCCAGGAGGGCGCCGACGCTGTGGCCGAAGACCGCGAACGGGCGGGGGTCGTCCTGGGCGAGGACGGCCGCGGCCATCTCCGCGCCCAGCCGCTCGCCGTCCGTGCGGAACGGTGCGTCGGCGAGGGGCCCCTGGCCGGGTATCTCCACCGCGCACAGCTCGATGTCGTCGGGCATGTGCTCGATCCACGGGAGGTAGAAGGCCGCGGCCCCCATCCCGGCGGGCGGGACGCAGTACAGGCGGACGGGCGCGTGCGGCCGGGCGGCGAGCAGCCGGATCCGGGGCCGCCGCGTCGGCGTCTCTGCTGTGGAGAGGCGGGTCATGACGGTGATCGTTCTCCTAGAGGGAGGTGGCGGACGGGGCGGCGGCGCCGACGGCGTCCGGCCGGGACTCGAGGTCGTTGCCCCGCGCCTGGGGCGGTACGGCGTCCGCCGGGACGGTCTCGTGCCCCAGCCGGACCAGGATCCGCTGGGCCAGCGCGGTAAGGTTGGGGATGCCGAGCACCTCCACCACCGCGATCTGGCAGCCGAGCTGGCGGTTGAGCAGGCTGGAGAAGTCGGCGCCCATCAGCGAGTCCAGGCCGAGCTGGTCGATGCGGCGGGTGCGGTCGATGCGGTCGGGGGTGGTCTGCAGGACCTGGGCCAGCAGGTCCGCGAGGGTGTCCTCGACCAGCTTCACGGCGTCGGTACCCGAGGTGGCGAGAGCGGTCTGGAGCTGGTCGGACCCTTCCCGCCGGCGCCGTGCGGGCACCAGGTGCGCGGTACGCGGCGCCGTGAGGGTGTGCACGATCAGGTGCACCTCCGCGAAGTCGAAGTGCCCGGTGGTGACGACGGGGATCTCCGGGCAGGTCATCGCCCGGTCCAGCTCGGCCATGGCCTGCTTCACGGGCAGCAGTTCGACGCCGCGGGTGAGGAACTCCTTGGTCGTCTCCTGCATGGTGCGGTGGACGTACCCAACGTCGTCGATGCCGCCCCACGCCACCGCCAGCGCGGCCGCCCCGGCGCGGCGCCGGTCGCGCACCATCGCCTCCAGCGCGAGGTTGGCCGCCAGGTAGGGGGCCTGGTTCGGATTGTTGACCAGCGAGGAGACGGAGGTGTAGGCGATGAAGAAGTCCAGGTCGTGCTCGCGCGTGAGCTCGTCCAGGATGAGGCCGCCGGTCATCTTCGGCGCCAGCACGCGCTCGATCTGGTCGGTGGTGAGGCTGGTGAACGGGGCGTCGTGCAGCACCATCGCGCTGTGCACGACCCCGCCCAGCGGGTGCGGCGAGGCGTCGATCTCGGCGACGATCCGCGCCATGGTGGCGGCGTCGGTGACGTCGACGGCGTGGGCGATGGCCTGGACGCCCTGGCCGGCCAGGTCGGCGAGCAGGCCGGGCGCCTCGGGGGCGGCGAGCCCGCGGCGGCCGAGCAGGGCCAGGTGGCGGGCGCCGCGGGCGGCCAGGTGCCGTGCGGTGGCCGCGCCCAGGCCGCTGAGCCCGCCGGTGATCAGATAGGTGCGGTCCGCGCGCAGTTCCGGAACGGCCTCGGCGTCCGTCCGGTGCAGCGGGACGGGCTCGCCGAAGGTCACGACGATCTTGCCGGCGTGCCGCGGCTGCTGGAGCCGGGCGAACGCCTGCTGGACGCGTGCGGCCGGGAAGGTCTGGAACGGCAGCGGCCGGTGGACGCCGCTCTCCAGGGCGTCGGCGACGTCCCGCAGGCCGCCGGCGTCCGCGGCGGTGAGGCGTTCCTGGAGGACGTCGACGGCGAAGAAGGAGCGGCCGGCGCCGAACCGCTCCAGCGGCAGCGCACCGTCCGCCGCCCCGTCATGCCCGCCGATCTCGACGAAGCGGCCCCGGGGCTTGAGGACCTCCAGGCCGCGGCGCCGCGCCTCCCCGGCCAGGCGGTTGAGGACGACGTCGACGCCATGGCCGCCGGTGAGGTCCATGACCTGGTCGGCGAAGTCCAGCGACCGCGAGTCCAGCACGGCGTGGACGCCGAGGGCGCGCAGCAGGTCCCGCTTGGCGGGAGTGCCCGCGGTGGCGATGACCCTGGCGCCGACGTGGCGGGCGTACTGCAGCGCGGCCAATCCGACGCCGCCGGCCGCGCCGTGCACCAGCAGCGTCTCGCCGGCGCGCAGCCGGGCCCGCTCGCGCAGGCACTCCTGGACGGTCAGGGACACCAGGGGCAGGGTCGCCGCCTCGGCGCTGGTCATGCCGTCGGGGATGGCGCAGGTGTTCCGGGCGGGCACGGCGACGTGCGAGGCCAGGCAGCCGGGGGCGATCCCGGCGACCCGGTCGCCGGGGGCGAGCGCGGTGACGCCGCCGCCGGTCGCGATGACGGTGCCGGCGAAGTCGAGGCCGAGGCCGCCCGCGTCCCCGCGCTCCAGGCCGAACGTCGCCGTCGTCCCCAGGGCGGCCCGCAGGTCGCGCTGGTTGAGCCCCACGGCCTCGATCTCGACGACCACCTCGCCGGGCCGCGGGGCGGGGATCGGAGCGGATCTCCAGGCCAGCCGGTAGCGGTTGCCCTGGTCCTGGAGGTCCAGGGCGTAGCCGCCGGCGTCGGACGGCCGGGTCTGCGCCGGCAGGTGGCGGGCCCGGTGGACGAACCGCCCGGGGCCGGTGAGGACGACCTCGTCCTCGGGCGAGGCGGACCGCATCTCGGCCAGCGTCTGCTCGGCCAGCCGCCGCACCGGGGCGGTGGCGGGGTCGGCGGGGGCGACGGCGATGCGCCTGACCTGGATGTCAGGGTGCTCGCTGGCCATGGTGCGGGCGGCTCCCCACGCGGCGGCGCGGGCGCCGGGCATCGCCGGCGGGTACCGGTAGTCGTCCGCGGTGGTGGTGCACACCAGCCAGACCCGCACCGCGGGCTCGTCGAGCCCCGCCTCCGGGCTCCCGCCGGGCAGCGGGCGTTCGGCGCGGGCGATCGCCTGGAGGGCGGTCATGTGGCCGAGCGCCTGCCGGGTCTGCTCGGCGGGCGGGTCGGCGGGGCGGCCGGTGCTGAGCAGCACCACGTCGACCGGTTCGCCGGCGCCGGCCAGCGCCCGCTCCCAGGCCGCGGACCACTCCTCGGGGGACGCGGCGGGCGGGACGGTCTCCGGCCGCCGGCCGTGATGGCCGGCGCCGGCGAGCACGTCGGTCAGTTCCCGCACGTACCGCCGCGCCCAGTCCGCCTCGTCCGGCGCGCCGCCGGGCGCGGCACCGGCGGAGGTCAGGTCCGCGACGACGATCCGGCCGGGGGCGCGCCCGGCCGGCGGCGGGGGCGGCGGCGCGGTCTCGCGTCCGCGCGGGGCCCGTGCGGTGAGCATGACCGACAGGTCGCGGCTCCAGGGCAGGCTGGGGTCTCCCGTCTGGACGGTGCCGGTGAAGTCGCAGTCGTGCAGGACCTCGGCCCAGTCCCCGTGCGGCAGCAGGGGGTGGTCGGGGCGCAGGCCGGTGTCGGTGGTGCCCCAGAACGAGGTCAGCAGGCCGTAGAAGGGCGCCAGCAGGGCCGGCTCGTGCGACTCCAGGACCAGCAGCTGGCCCCCGTCGGCCAGCAGGTGGGCGATCCGCCGCAGGGTGGCCTTCAGGTCGTCGGTCGCGTGCAGCATGTTGGCGGCGATGACCAGGTCGTAGGAGCCGGCGACGAAGTCCTGGTCGAGCGGGTTCCGGTTGAGGTCGAGGGGCCGGTAGTGCAGGAAGTCGTGGTCGGCGAACCGCTGGCGGGCCCGGGCGAAGAACGCGCTGGAGATGTCGGTGTAGGTGTAGTGGGTGCGTTCGGGCGGCAGGGCGTCCAGCAGCACGGCGGTGGTGCCGCCGGTGCCCGCGCCGACCTCCAGCACGCGCAGCGGGCGGTCGGCGGGGAACCGCTCGGCGATCTCGGCCACCAGCTCGCGCATGAGCCGGTTGTGGTACTGCGTGACGGGCAGCCCGTCGTAGTGGCGCTCGATCAGGGCGTCGGCCTCGGAGAACAGCAGCTCCACCGGGTCGCGGTCGCCGCGGAGCACGTCGGCCAGGTTGCGGCCGCAGACGGCCAGCGCCTGCCAGCTGATGCCCTCCGACGGGTACTCGATGACCGCGTCCTGGAGGATCGGCTCGGGGGCCGGCTCGGTGGTGAGGGTCCAGCGGCCGCCGTCCGAGGTCACGAGGCCGTGCTCGGCCGCCTCCCGGAGCATGAGCCGCAGCAGCTTGGCGTAGACGGGCTGGACGCCGGCGGCGACGAGGTCGTCGATGCCGAAGGACGTGCCCGGGGACGTGCCCGCCGGGCCGGCGGCGGGCCCGGCCAGGATCCGCTGGACGGCGGCCAGGGCGTAGTGCGCCGCCACCCTGCGTATCACCCAGCGCCCCTCCGCGTAGGAGTCCCTGTCCTGCCAGGTGTCCAGGAGCCGCCGCATCGGCTCGGCGCGGGCGGCCATCACGGCGGCCGGCGACGGCAGCGGGCTGGGCTCGGCGGGGCCGGGGAGCGGTGCCGCGCGGAGCACCTCGTCGAGCCGCTGCGGTTCGGGGAGCCGGGCGCTGCTGAAGCGTTCCAGCACCAGCCCGCACAGCTCCAGCGCCACGGCACCGCCGGCGTCCAGCATGGTCACGTCCAGCACCGCCTGCTGGGCGTTCACCTCGCGGACCCGCACATGCACCAGCCCCTGCGCCGGCACGTCGCTCCAGCAGCGGACGGTGGCGACGGCCTTGGGCAGGTAGGCGAGCGACCTTTCGGCGGCGCGCATCACCGCCGGCAGGCACGCCTGGATCGCCCCGTCCAGGACGGTCGGATGCGCCACGTGGCCCGGCTGGGGATCGACCGCCATCGTGTACTCGGCCAGGACCTCCCGGTCGTCGTGGCGCATGCCGGTGAGCGGCTGGAAGGCCGGGCCGTAGAACAGGCTCGTCCGTGCGCAGATGGCGTAGTGCTCGTCGACGGGCACCGATTCGGTCAGCCGCGCCCGCAGCGCCGGGACGTCGACCGCCGGCGGCCGCGGCCGCAGCAGCCGGCGGACCCGCCCGCGGACGTGGTCGGACCAGCCTGAGCCCGCGCCGGTGCGGGCGGCGGTGGTGAACGAGCCCGCCCGGTCGACGGCGGTGTGCAGCCGGACGTTCATGTCCGGGTCGTCGAACGGCAGGGTCAGCGCGCGCAGGATCGTCAGCCGGTCGATCTCCACCGGGCCGTCGTGGACCTGCCGCCCGGCGGCCAGCGCCATGTCGATGAACGCGGCGGCCGGCATGACCACCGCCTCGCCGACCTTGTGGTCCTGGAGGTAGGCCAGCGGAGCGTGCTCGATCCGGTGCGTCCAGACCGGCTCGGGGCCGGTGTCCCGCCGGCCCAGCAGCGGGTGCGGCGCCGGGCCGGTCTCCGCGGCGTCCTCGTCGCGGGACTCCTCCAGCCACCAGCTCGTGTCGCCGTTCCAGTGCCGGTCCCGCTGCCACGGGTAGGCGGGCAGGTCGACGACCCGCCGGGGGGCCGGGAACAGGCGGTCCCAGTCCAGCTCGGCCCCCGCCGCGATCACGGTGGCGGTCGCGGTGTCCAGCGCCGCCGCTCCCCGGCCGGTGCGCGAGAGGGTGCCGGTCACCGCCGCGGCCGTTCCGTCGTGGTCCGCGGTGGCCGAGACGGCGGTGAGGACGCGCCGCAGGTACGTCGACAGGACCGGATGCGGCCCGACCTCCACCAGGACGTCGCAGCCCAGCCCCTGGGGCTCCCCGCCCTGCTGCTCGGGGCCGCCGCCGGTGGCGGGCACCGCGGTCAGGAGCGCGACGGCCTCGGCGAACCGGACGGGCTCGCGGATGTTCCGCCACCAGTAGAGCGCGTCGAGCCGCGGGCCGTCCGCCGGCCGGCCGGTGACCGTCGAGACCAGCGGGATGCGGCCGGGAGCGGCGTCCAGGCCGTCCAGGGCGTCGAGCAGGTCGTCGCGGGCCGGGTCCATGGCCGGGCTGTGGAAGGCGTAGTCCAGACCCAGGTCGCGGAAGAAGACGCCCTCCTCCTTGAGGGCGTTGCCCAGGCCGGCCAGTGCCTCGGCGCTGCCGGCCAGGGTGACGTCCTGCGGGCTGTTGACGCCCGCGACGGTGAGCAGGTCCGACAGGCCCTCGGCGGCCAGGCGCCGTTCGGCGTCGGCGGGGGCGAGCCCGACGGCGGCCATCCGGCCGGCGCCCGCGGTGGTGGCCTGGGCCGCGCTGCGTTCGGCGATCACCCGGCAGGCCGCCGCGCGGTCCAGGATCCCGGCGCAGTAGGCGGCGGCGACCTCGCCGACGCTGTGCCCGGTGACCGCGGCGGGACGCACGCCCCGCGCGGCCAGCGCGGCCACCACGCCGGCCTGGACGGCGAACAGCATCGGCTGCGCGACCTCGGTACGGTCCCACCGCATCGGATCGGGGCCGGTCATCTCGGCCAGCACCGACCAGCCCAGCCGCGGCGCCAGCTCGGCGTCGACGGCGGCCACCTCGGCGGCGAACGCCGGGTCGGCGTCCAGCAGGTCGCGGCCCATCCCGGCCCACTGCGAGCCGTTGCCGCTGAACACGAAGCCGACCTTGCCGCGGCCGGCACCGGCCGCCGCCGCGCCGCCGTCGACCTCCTCACCCTGCGCCAGGGCCGACAGCTTCCGCGCCGCTTCCTGGGCGTCGCCGGCCAGCACCGCCATGCGATGCGGGTGGCGGCCGCGGCGGAGCGTGGCGGTGTACGCGGTGTCGTGGAACTCCTGATCGGGGGTCTGGGTCAGCCAGTCGGCCCACTCGCGGGCCGCGGCGGCCAGTGCCCGCGGCGACCGCGCCGACACCAGCACCGGCAGCGTCGCGGGCCGTTCGCCGTGCTCCCGCACCGCCGGTTCCCCGGCCTGGGGGTCGGGGACGGCCAGGACCACATGCCCGTTGGCGCCGCCGAAGCCGAACGAGTTGACCCCGGCGATCCGGCGGGCGTCAGCGGGCAGCGTCCGCGGCGCGGTGACCGGCTCCAGGCCGAGGCCGTCGAAGTCGATGGCGGGGTTGAGCCGGTCGGCGTGCAGCGTGGCGGGGATCTGCCCGTTGCGCAGCACCAGCAGGGCCTTCAGCACCCCGGCCATGCCCGCGCCCGCCTCCATGTGCCCGATGTTGGACTTGATCGAGCCGATCGGGAGCGGCGCCCCGGTCCGGCGGCGGCCCAGCGTCTCGCCGATGGCCCGGCACTCGATCGGGTCGCCGACCGGGGTGCCGGTCCCGTGCGCCTCGACGTAGCAGACGTCGTCGGCCTCGATCCCCGCCTCCGCGTAGACGCGTTCCAGCAGGGACGCCTGCGTGCGCGCCCCCGGAACGGTCAGGCTGCTGGTCCGGCCGTCGGCGTTGACGCCGCTGGCCAGCACGAGCCCGTGCACGCGGTCGCCGTCGCGCAGCGCCGCCGCGTACGGCTTGAGCACCAGCACGCCCGCGCCCTCGGCCCGGACGAACCCGTCGGCGTTCGCCGAGAACGGCTGGCAGCGGCCCGACGGCGACCCCATCGACGCCGCGGAGAAGGCGATGAACCCGAGCGGGCACGCCATGAGGTTGACGGCACCGGCCAGCGCCAGCGGGCTGCGCCCCGTCCGCAGCGCCTCGCACGCCTGGTGGATCGCCGTCAGCGACGACGAGCAGGCCGTGTCGAGGGCGAACGAGGGGCCGCTCACGTCGAGGAAGTAGGAGACCCGGTTCGCCGCGTTGCAGGCGAAGTTCCCCGACATGGTGTAGGCGCTGATCGTCCGCGGCCGCTGGTTCTGCAGCGTCTCGTAATCGTGGCCCGACAGACCCATGATCACCGCCGCGTCGCCGCCGGCCAGGGAGTCCATGTCGATCGCGGCGTCGTCCAGCGCCTCGACGGCGCACTCCAGCAGCAGCCGGTGCTGCGGGTCGAGCCGGGACGCCTCCTTGGGCGAGATCCCGAAGAAGTCCGCGTCGAACAGCGAGATGTCCTGGTCCAGGAACCCGCCGTCGTCGGTGTAGGCCTTGCCGGGACGGCCCTTCACGGGGTCGAGGATCGCGCCGCTGTCGAACCGGTCGGCGGGCACCTTCCCGACCAGGTCCCGGCCCTCGCGCAGGGCCTCCCACAGCCCGTCCAGCGTGGCGATCCCGCCGGGCAGCCGGAGCCCGACGCCCACCACCGCGATCGCGTCCATCGGCCATTCGCCCGCGCCCGCACCGTTCACTGCCATTGCGCTCCCTCTGTGGTCGTGTCCGCCCGTCGGCCGTGGCCGGCCCGCAAGCCGCCCAGAGCCCTCACGTAAAGTAGTCATCCGATTTCGCTCCGCGATATACCGTGGTAGGTAGATCGGCATGCCGTGCGGCGGGGGTGGCTCTGGCGGCCGAGAACTCGCGGCGGAGCGGTGCCGCTGCTACCTCCCCGGCGCCGATCTGGCCGTACGGCCAGACAAGGGTCGCCGCGGGTACTGGACGGCGTTCCGCCGGCCCGGCCGCCGAGAGTCGTGACCTTACGGTCGCCTCATATCCACTTCGGCAAGCAGAAAGGGCTACTGGATGCGCATCGGGATGGCGCTCAGTTACGCGGGCGATTCCAAGGAGACCCTGAACGAGCTGGCTGACTACGAGAGGGCCGGCCTCGACATCGTCTTCGTCGCGGAGACCTACAGCTTCGACGCGGTGAGCCATCTGGGCTACATCGCGGCCAAGACCGAGCGGCTGGAGATCGCCTCCGGCATCCTGCCGATCTACACGCGCACCCCCGCCCTGACGGCGATGACCGCGGCCGGGCTGGACTCGCTCTCCGAAGGCCGCTTCACCCTGGGGCTGGGCGCCTCCGGCCCGCAGGTCATCGAGGGCCTCCACGGCGTGCCGTTCGACGCTCCGCTCGGCCGTACCCGCGAGGTCATCGAGATCTGCCGCAAGATCTGGCGGCACGAGCGCCTCCAGTACCGGGGCCGCTACTACAACGCGCCGCTGCCCAAGGACCAGGGCACCGGGCTGGGCAAGCCCCTGAACATCGTCCGTCCCCCCGTACGGGCCAGCATCCCCGTCCTGGTGGCGGCGATCGGCCCCAAGAACGTCGAGATGACCGCCGAGATCGCCAACGGCTGGCAGCCGATCTTCTACATCCCCGAGAGGGCCGCCGACGTCTGGGGCGACGCCCTCGCCGCCGGCAAGGCCAGGCGCGACCCGGGCCTCGGCCCGCTGGACGTGGTGGCCCTGGCCCCGCTGGCCATCGGCGACGACGTGAAGGGCTACCTGGAGTTCGGCCGCCCGATGGCCGCCCTGTTCATCGGCGGCATGGGCGCCAAGGGCAAGAACTTCTACAACGACCTCGCCCGCCGGTACGGCTTCGAGAAGGAGGCCGAGGAGATCCAGGACCTCTACCTGAGCGGGAACACCAAGGAGGCCGCCGCCCGGATCCCGGCCGAGCTGCTGGAGAAGACCTCGCTGATCGGCTCCGAGGGCCACGTCCGCGAGCGGCTGGCCGCCATGAAGGAGTCCGGCATCACCACCGTCAACGTCTCCCCGATCGCCGGTGACCACAAGAGCCGCCTCGAACTGATCGAGAAGATCAAGAAGATGGCCGCGGACCTCTGACGCAGCGCCGCCCGCCCGCGCCGACCGATGGAGCCGGCGCGGGCGGGCGGTCCGCCGTCAGGCCCCGGAGAGGGCGTGCGCGGTGAGGACTCCGGCCAGCACGAGCACGGGGTGGAGGCTGGTCACGTTGAACACCGCCTGAGCGGTCGCGGGGTCCGGCCGGCGCACCAGCCGCAGCCCGGCGGCGACGAGGAGGCAGCCCGCGAGGACGGCGGCGCCCAGGCCGATCGCGCCGGTGACCGGGAACGCGACGGCCATCAGCGCGGCGCCGGCGGCCGCGGCCACCGCCAGCGCGGCGCAGGACCAGGCGGCGCAGGCGCTCCGGCCGTGCACGACCGCGACGGTGGCGATGCCGAGCCGGGCGTCCTCCTCGGTGTCGGCCAGATCGTTGGGCAGGTTGCGGCCGCCGATCTCCCAGGCCGCCAGCCACACGGCGAGCAGAGCCAGCCGGGGCGGGTCGATGTCCGCGCCGACCGCGAACCATCCCGTGCAGCCCCACAGGCTGACCGCCGCCCCGAGCAGCAGCGTCTTGTACGGGGTGACGGTGGCCAGCCGGGAGTACGCCGCGCCCAGCAGCAGCGCCGCGGCGAACAGCGCCGTGCAGACCCATCCGAGGGCCACCGACAGGACCAGGGCGGCCAGCCCGAGGCCCGCCGTCCACAGCACGCCCGACGCCAGCGGCAGCAGGCCCTGCGCCACCGGGTGGCGGGCGCCGGCCGTGTCGAGGTCGAAGCCCTCGTGCGACCGCAGATGCCGGAAGCGCGGCCGGTCGAGCCGGAGGTCGAGCAGGTCGTGGAACCCGAACCCGGCCGGCAGCGCGGTCACGGCGAACGCCATCAGCAGCCCGAGCCGTTCCGCCGATGGCTCCGGAAGGGCGACGAGCGCCGCGACCAGGGGCTGGGCGGTGCTCATCAGCGCCTGGGTGCCGCGGGAGAACCCGTACAGCGATCGGGCGGTGGCCGCGACGGCCGCCATCATGCGCGCCCCGTCCGCGCGAGGCCGGCCGGACGCGGGCGGGGCAGCGGCCGGGCCGGCGCCAGGCCGGAGGGGAGCGGCAGCGGCGGGGCGGCGTCGGGGTGCCGGCCCGAGCCGCCGTACTGGTGGGCGAAGGCGACCGCGCCGGGCGTGGGGCGTGCCAGGTCCTGCACGCGCCGCAGCTTCAGATCCAGCAGGAAGCGCTCGTCCCGCCCGCCCTCGGGCAGGTGCAGCAGGTGCAGCAGCCGGTCGGAGAAGTCCTGGACGCTCCACGCCTCGGCGAGGCGACGGGCGCCATAGCCGTCCACGCCGGCCGGGTCGCCGTCGCGGTACCAGGAGATCAGCGAGGCGGCGGCGTCGGCGGCGTCGCTGACGGCGAGGTTCATGCCCTTGGCGCCGCTGGGGGTGAGCAGGTGCGCGGCGTCCCCGGCCAGCAGCGTACGTCCGTACCGCACCGTGCGCGCGACGCTGCCGCGCATGCGCAGCACGCCGGTCTCCCTGACCGTTCCGACGGCCGGGAGCCCGGGGGCGGCCTCCCCCATGCGGACGGC
The DNA here is from genome assembly GCF_041951345.1 of Actinomadura sp. 21ATH. Classification (NCBI taxonomy): domain Bacteria; kingdom Bacillati; phylum Actinomycetota; class Actinomycetes; order Streptosporangiales; family Thermomonosporaceae; genus Actinomadura; species Actinomadura sp. 21ATH. Next base: position 370,060 of record NZ_JBGNUR010000003.1, read on the forward strand.
CAGCTGCTCGCGGATCCGCGCCCCGGTCCAGACCCGCGGCGGCTGCCCGGCGGGGATCTGCAGGTAGAGGCGGGCCTGGTGGCCGGCGCGGGGCATCATCCCGGCGAAGCCGCCGGGGTGGATGGCGTACACGACCGCCTCGACGGGGCGCGCGACCTCGGCCAGGACGGTGAGCCAGTCGTAGGGGTACCGGTAGGCGGCCTGCCGCGCGGCGCGGGCGCCCGGCGGCCGCGCCGCCACTCCGTACGGGCCGTCGCACGCCACGACGAAGTCGCAGGCGACCCGCAGACCCTCGCACTCGATGACCGGCCGCGGCCCGGCCGGATCGAGCACCGCCGTCGCGCGCCGCTGGAAGCGCGGGCCCGCGCCGAGTCGCTCCAGGGTCGCTATGAGATCGCGGACGAGGAACTGCTGCGGGTAGACCCAATGGCCGAACCCGCCCGACAGCGCGCCGTACTCCACGTTCACCCGCTCGCCCTGGCAGGCGAACTCGCACCGGCCGTGCCGGATCGCCTCCGCCAGCAGCCGGTCCGCCAGGCCGCAGGCGTGCAGGTACTCCACCACGCGATGCTCCAGCAGCCCGGCGCGCGGCCGCCGCTCGACGTGCTCGCGCCGCCGCTGCTCCACCACGCACACGTCGATGCCGGCCTGTGCCAGCACGGCCGCGGTCACCAGGCCGGCGGGCCCGGCGCCGATGACGCCGACCTGGGCCGACACGCTGGACGTCACCACGCGTCCTCCCGTCCCGGCGCCACGGTCCGCGCGTCGACCAGCCGGGGATTGAACGACTCGCAGACCACCGCCAGGGGACGCGACCGGTGCCGCAGGACGTAGCACCGGAACGCCGCCGGCCCGCCGGCCCAGAACGCCTCACCGGAACCGGCGTCGGCCAGCGTGCGGCGGCATCCCAGGCCGGCCGCCTGGAGCGCCTGCCCGAGCGGGACGTCGCCGCGCAGGCAGGCCAGGGCCTCCTCCGGAACGCCGGGCCCGGCGACGACGACGTTGGCGGACCAGACGCGCCCGCCCGGCCCCGCCAGGAGGGACCGGCGCAGCAGCAGCGGAACGTCGCCGGGGCCCTGCTCCAGCAGTTCCGCCGCCCCCGCCGGTGCCCGCGAGCGCGGCACCCGGCCGTGCTCCGCCTCCAGCACGCGCATCGGCCCGCCCGCCCACGCCTGCAGCGACGTGGTGGTCAGCCCGTCACCGGCCAGCAGCAGTCGCGTGGCCGGGGAGGCGAAGCGCGCGATCCGCGCGGCGATGTCCGCTCCGGCGCGCCGGCGGAACCGCACCCTCCCCGGCACGTCCTCCTTGAGAAGCGTCTCCAACGTCCCCTTGCCTCCTCTGAGGCTCGAAGCACCGGTGAGATGCCACTCCGCACCGATCCACGACCCTCACAGACGGTAAGAGATCGGCTACGTTAAGTCCCTGACCGTCCAGGTCTCAGCCTCCTGCCCCGGCGGCAAGGACTCACGAACTCCGGGGCGGGCGCGCGCTTCCTACAGGGAGCGGACGGCCGCCAGCAGGCGGTCCTGGAACGTCGTGACATCGCTGCCGACGGCGACCCTGACCGGGCGCCGGTGGTCCTCGGCGGGAAGGGAACGGGCGTCCCACACGGTCGTTCCGCGGGTCAGCTCCCCGCGCAGCTCCACCCGTACGGGACGTTCGACGTAGGTCCCGAGCTCCGGCCGCACGGCCAGCATGGCGGCCAGCGCGTCGTGGATGACGGCGCCGCGGCGCTTGAGCGTCGGGGTGTAGGCCGTGACGTAGAACTCCAGGATCCGGGTGGCGAAGCGGGCGGCGTCCGAGTCGTGGGCGGCGAGGCCGTCCAGCCACCGGTCGTCCACGGCGGTCGGGTGGGTGGCGTCCAGCGGGACGAGCACCACCGGCCAGTCGGCGGCGAACACCAGGTCGGCGGCCTCGGGGTCGTGCCAGATGTTGGCCTCGGCGTGGGTGGTGATGTTGCCGGGGTGATCGAACGCGCCGCCCATGACGACGACCTCGCGGACCAGCGCCGGCAGCTCGGGGTCCAGCAGGAGCGCCGCGCCGAGGTTGGTGAGCGGGCCGGTCGCCAGCAGCGTCACCTCGCCCGGACGCGACCGGGCCAGCCGGACGATCTGCGCGGCCGCGGACTCGGCGACCGGCCGCCCCGCCGGCTCCGGCAGCCCGATGTCGCCGAGGCCGTCGGCGCCGTGCCAGTCCGCCGCGTAGTGAACGTCCTGCGCCATGGGCCGGCTCGCGCCGACCGCGACCGGCACGCCTGCCTCGCCTGCCTCGCCCGCCTCGCCCGCCTCGGCACCCTTGATACCGACCAGTTCGAGGACGCGCAGGGTGTTGAGCGCGCCGGTACGCGCGTCCACGTTGCCGTGGACGGTGCCGACCCCGATCAGTTCCGCCTCGCCCGCCCGCACGAGGGAGGCCAGGTAGAGCAGGGTGATCGCATCGTCGATCCCGGTGTCGCAGTCGAACAGGATGGTGGACATGAGCCTCCTCGGGGAGCTGGGGGGCTGGGGACGCCTCCGGTCAGGGAGTATCCCCTGTCCGGATCGCCCACCGCCAAATGCGTGGCCCGCGGCGCGGTGGACGATCTAACGTGGGGCCATGGACGTGGTCTTCACCCGCACGGGCGAGCGCCGTTACGGCGTCACCGTCACCGGGCCCGGCCTGGACCCGCGCGGGATGGATCCGGCCCCGGGCTACGACGAGCACATCCCGCACGACCTCGTCCACTACGTCGTCGAGGCGGAGCTGAAGCTGTCGGGCGGCCTCTACGGGCGGGCGGCCGAGAACGGCGGCGGCTTCCTGCTGCTGGGCGACCTGCCGGGCCGCCGCGAGCGCGGCCGCCGGCAGCGCAGGGTCAAGAAGCGCGACGCCCACCTGCGCAGGCGGGACCACGCCGGCGCGGCGGACATGGAGCGCTCCGAACGCCTCGCCGCCCTGACCGACACCGAGTGGCGCAGGCGCCGTGCCGCGGCCCGGGGCGACCGACGTCCTCCGTGGGTCGTGCCCCCGGAGATCTCCGCCGAGGACGGCCGCGCGATCGACCGGATCATGCCTCGCCTGGACGAGGTCGCCGCCCGCTGGAACGCCCTGGAAGTGGGCGAGAGCCTCACCTTCACCTGGCCGCACGCGCGCCCCGCCACCTGAGCCCCCGCGGCGTCGGTCGGGCGCGTACGAGAAGTATCGCCTCGCCGGAGGGGCGGTCCGCCGTCCCGGTCCGCCATGGCGAGGAGCGGGCCCGGCGCTTGTGGCGCCGATCACCTCGAGTGCCGTCGCTCCTCGGCGGCGTACCGTTCGACTTCGCGCGTCATCCGTTCGATGTCGTCCTCGGGCAGGGCCGTGCCGCCGGTGACCACCACCGATCTCTTGCCGCCGGTGCCCAGGTCTTCCGCCGAGACGCAGAGGATGCCGTTGGCGTCGACATCGAAGGTGATCTCGATCTGCGGTACGCCGCGCGGCAGCGGGCGCAGTCCGGTGAGCCGGAACGTGGCAAGCCTGTCGTTGTACGCGGCGATCTCCCGCTCGCCCTCGTAGACGCGGATCTCGACCGACCGCTGGTCGTCTTCCGCCGTTCCCAAGATCTCCGACATGTGGAGGGGAAGAGTGGTGTTGCGCTCGACGAACTTCATGAAGAACCCAATCTCCGGGGCCGCCGCGTGCAGAGCCCCATCGCGGACCTCGATGCCCAGGCTCCGCGGGACGACGTCCAGCAGGAGAACATCCTTGACCTCGCCCGTGAGCACCCCCGCTTGCACGGCGGCGCCGGCAGCGACGACCCCATGGACATCGACCGCGCCGCCGGGGTCGATGCCGCCGATCGTCTCCCCGACCATGTCGGCCACCGCGGGCATCCGAGTGGCGCCGCCGACCAGGACCACATGGTCGATCTCGTCCGCACCGAACTCGTAGTCATCGAGCACCCGCTGGAGCAGAATCCTGCAGCGGTCCAGCAGGTCGGCGGTCATCGTCTGGAACGCGTCCCGGGTGAGCCTCTCGTGGAGGTGCAGCGGCCCCGGATCGGAGGCGGTGATGTAGGGCAGGTCGATGCGCATCTCATCGAGGGAGGACAGGGCGGTCTTGGCCTTCTCGGCCGCCTCGCGGAGGCGCTGGAGGGCCGTCCCGTCCCTGGACAGGTCCACGCCGTGGGCGCTTTTGAACCGCTCCACCAGCCACTCGACCACTTTGCCGTCCCAGTCGTCGCCGCCCAGGCGGCCGTCACCGCCGGTCGCCTTGACCTCCACCACCCCGTCACCCACCTCCACCACCGCGGCGCTGCAACCGCCGCCGCCCAGGTCGAATACCAGGATGGTGGCCTCGTCCGCCTTCTCGAGGTGGTGGGCGACCGCTACCAGAGTGGAATCGCTGACGATCCGCAGCACGTTCAGCCCGGCGATCCGTGCGGCCTCCCTGGTGGCCTGCCGCTGGCGGTCGGAGAACCAGACCGGGACGGCGATCACCGCGTCGGTCACCTCCTCGCCCAGGTGGGCCTCCGCGTCGCGCTTGAGCTTCCGCAGCACGAACGCGCTGATCTGCTGGGGAACGAAGGGCTCGCCGTCGATCCGGATCCGCCAGCCGGTGCCCATCTCCCGCTTCACCGACCGCACGGTGCGGCCGACGTTCACCACGGCCTGCCGTCTGGCGGCCTCGCCCACGAGGAGCTCGCCGTTGTCGGTGAAGGCCACGACCGACGGCGTGAGCCGCGCGCCTTCGGCATCGGCGACCACCACGGGGCGCCCGCCTTCCAGGACAGCGACGGCCGAGCTGGTCGTCCCCAGGTCGATACCGACCGCACGGCCCCTGCCCGCGCCGGTTGGAGGAGCGCCTTCTTCCTCTAGCGTGGCGGTTCTCTCGTGCTGCTCGCCGGCGGCGCGCGCTCTGGACAGGGCGCGCAGGCGTTCGGCCACCGCCGATGCGTTCCCCGGCCGCCGTCCGGGGTCCTTGGCCAGCAACTCCCGCAGGTACTCCTCGACCTGGGCGGGGATGGCGGGCCGCAGCGTACGGGCGGCGGGCGGTGGCGCGGCCAGGTGCTGGGCGATCACCGCGCGGGCGTCGTCCCCGACGAAGACGTGGCGGCCGGTCAGCAGGTGGAACAGGGTCGCGCCGAGCGCGTACAGGTCGGCGCGGTGGTCGACGTCCTGGCCCAGGAGTTGCTCGGGCGCCATGTACGCCGGCGTCCCGATCGTTGCGCCGCCGGTCAGGCCGCTGGTGGCGCCGTGCAGCCGGGCGATGCCGAAGTCGCAGATCCGCACCGTTCCGTCGGCGCCGAGCATGAGGTTGGCCGGTTTGATGTCGCGGTGCACGATCCCGGCGCCGTGCGCGGCCGCCAGCCCGTCGGCCGCTTGCGCGCACAGGTCCAGCGCGTCCTCGACCGGCAGGCCTCCGGGGGACGCGCGCAGCAGGGTCCTGAGATCGCGGCCGTGCAGGTATTCCAGGACAAGGTAGGGCCGGCCGTCGTGCTCGCCGACGTCATGGACGGCGGCGATGTTGCGGTGCGACAGCCGCGCCGCCGCCCTGCCCTCCCGCGAGAACCGTGCCAGCGCCTGTTCGCGGACCTGGTCGTGCAGGAGGTGCGGCAGCAGGATCTTGACCGCGACCGAACGTTCCAGCCGCACGTCCTCGCCGCGCCAGACCTGGCCCATGCCGCCCTCGCCGAGCAGTTCCAGCACGCGGTACCGGTTCGCCACCAACGCACCCGCGACCAGCAACCAGCACCTCCGTGACGACCGGGACCATTCTCCGGTCCGCAGTGCGCGCCGGTCTAGAGGGCGCTCGGGGCGGCGCCCGGCCCGCTTTCCGGGGTGTTAACTCAGGGGAGACATTTATCAACTTGGGCGTTATCTTAGCGTCGACATAGCAGGCAATCCTGTTATGTACTCAGTCCTGGATGAGGACGGCCGACGGAAGGAACGCGTAGGTGGGCGGAAACGTAGATCTCGGGCCTGCTCTGAGCGATCCGGGCAGGCGACGCTTCCTGGGGTACTCCGGGATCGGGGCGATGGCACTCGCGTTCGGGCCGCTGCGGGCGGAGCCGTCGACCCTGACCCGCGAGGCGCCCCGGTTCAAGGACGATCCGTTCAGCCTCGGCATCGCGTCCGGCGACCCGCTGCCCGACTCGGTCGTCCTGTGGACGCGGCTCGCGCCGGAACCGCTCGCCTCGCTCGGCGGCATGGAACCGCACCGCGTCCCCGTCCGCTGGCAGGTCGCCGAGGACGCGAGGTTCCGCCGGATCGTCCGGCAGGGGACGGCGACCGCCCGGCCGGAGTACGCGCACTCGGTGCACGTCGACGTGCGCGGCCTGCGCCCCGCGCGGGAGTACTTCTACCGGTTCAGGGCGGGCGACCAGATCTCCCCCACCGGACGGACCAAGACCGCCCCCGCGCCCTGGGCGGCGGCGAGCGCGTTCACCTTCGGGATGGTGTCGTGCCAGGCGTGGTTCGACGGCTACTACACCGCGTACGGCCACCTGGCCAAGGAGGACCTCGACCTGGTCGTCCATCTGGGCGACTACCTGTACGAGTACGGCGTGCAGACCAACGGCGGCCGGCCGGACACGCCGGTGCCGGGCAGGTTCCACACCCCCACCGTCCACCTGTCGGACTACCGCGACCGGTACGCGCTCTACAAGCTCGACCCCGAACTCCAGGCCGCGCACGCCATGGCGCCGTGGATCGTCACCTGGGACGACCACGAGGTCGTCGACAACTACGCCGACCTCGCCCACCCGTCGGCGCCGCCGGAGGACTTCCTCGTCCGCCGCGCCAACGCGTACCGGGCGTACTGGGAGCACATGCCGCTGCGGGCGCCGGAGCCGGCCGGCCAGAACATGGCGCTGTACCGGCGGTTCACGTTCGGCCGGCTGCTGGAGTTCAGCGTCCTGGACACCCGCCAGTACCGCAGCGACCAGGCGTGCGGCGACGGCCTGAAGACCGATTGCGAGCAGCGGCTGGACCCGTCCCGGACGCTGCTCGGCGACGCCCAGGAGGCGTGGCTGCTGGACGGCCTCGGACGCTCGCAGGCGAAGTGGAACGTGGTGGCGCAGCAGATGATGCTGTCGCAGGTCGACTTCAACACCGAGCCCGGGCAGGCGTTCGGCATGGACCTGTGGGACGGCTACAAGCCCTCCCGGGACCGGCTGCTGAACGGCGTCGTCGAGCGCAAGGTGCGCAACCCGATCGTGCTGTCGGGCGACTTCCACCGCAGCATGGCCGCGGACGTCAAGCGGGACTTCGACGACCCCGCGTCCCCCACCATCGCCACGGAGTTCCTCGGCTCGTCCATCTCGTCCGGCATGGACGGGGCGGACATGGACGAGTTCGGCTCGCAGTTCCTCGCGGCCAACGACCACATCCGCTTCTACAACGGGCAGCGCGGCTACATGACGTTCGACGTCACGCCCGGCACCTGGAACGCGAACTACCGCGTCGTGCCGTACGTCCGCGAACGCGGCGCCCCCGTGTTCACCCGCGCCAGCTTCGCCGTCGAGGACGGCAGGCCCGGCCTCCAGGCCGACTCCAAGAGCGCGGCCCGCGGCAGGAGCTACCTGTCCGCCTCCGAGGTCGAGCCGCCCGAGCCGCTGAAGGGGTACCGCAAGTGAGCCTCCGCAAGATCATCGCACTGCTGGCCGCGGCGCTCACGGCGGCCGCCGGCGTCGCCGCGTACGCCGGGACGGCCTCGGCCGCCAGGCAGGGACGCGGGTCGGTCACGATGACGCTCCAGTCCGGGACGCTGGACGTCCTCGCCGCCCCCTGCGGAAGCAGGCCGCTGGTGGTCGACCTCGCCAACTCCGACTCCAAGGGCGCGTACGTCGACGTGTTCATCACGCCGGAGCGCCCGCTCGTCACCTCGCACGACGTCATCTCGACCTACGTGCCGCCGAACGACAACGTCGTCCTCCGGGCGCAGGTCACCGCGCCGCACGGCTCCGCCGGGGGCACGCACGGCGTGTCGCTGCGGCTGGGCCCGCGCGGCCCGCAGCAGAAGGCGGCGGTGACGGTCACGCCGAAGCCGTCCGGGCCGGGCGCCAACCTCGCCCTCGGCGGTCCCGTGAGCGCCTCGTCCACGCACGGCAACTTCAACGTCTGCGGCGGCGTGGACGGCAACGCCAATTCCGAGGACTGGTCCGCGCGGACCGGGTGGAACGACGGCACGCGCGCGGTCTTCCCGGACACCTACACGGTCGAGTTCGGCGGCCCGCAGCCGATCGACCGGATCGTCCTGTACTCGCTGGACTCCGCGCGCTACCCCGCCGCCCGCAACGCCCTGCGGGACTTCGACGTGCAGGTGCTCGGCGGCGACGGCGAGTGGACGACGGTGTCGAACGTCCGCGGCAACGCCCTCGGCCGGCTGGAGTTCCCGCTCGATCCGGTGGTCACGGCCAAGTCCGTGCGGGTCGTCGCGCTGGCGTCCAACAGCGGCGACTACTCCCGCATCGTCGAACTGGAGGTCTACCAGGACTCGTAGCCGCCCGCGCCGCGCCGTGCCCCTGGCCCGCGGCCGCGAAGGCGGCTACGCTCCGCTCCCTAGCCGGGAGGCGAGATGCGAGCGGTCGTCCAGGACGGGTACGGCGCGGCGGACGTGCTGCGGGTGGCGGACGTGCCGAGACCGTCGCCGGCTCCGGGGCAGGTCCTGGTGCGCGTGGCGGCGGTGTCGGTCAACCTGTCGGACTGGGAGACCCTGCGCGGCGACCCGCTGTACTCGCGGATCGGCGGCCTGCGCCGGCCGGCGCGCAGGACGCTCGGCTCGGACATCGCCGGACGGGTGGAGTCCGTCGGCTCAGGGGTGTCCCGCTTCCGCGCGGGAGACGAGGTGTACGGCGACAACCTCGCCCTGAAGGGGGGCTTCGCCGAGTTCGCGGTCGCGCCCGAGTCGGCTCTGGCCCTCAAGCCGGAAGGGCTGACCTTCGCCGAGGCGTCGACGATCCCGCAGGCGGGCGCGATCGCGCTCCAGGGAACGGCCACCGCCGCCGCGGGCCGCCGGGTGCTGATCAACGGTGCCGGCGGCGGCACGGGATCGTTCGCGATCCAGCTGGCCAAGCGCGCCGGCGCCCACGTGACCGGCGTCGACAACGCCGGCAAGCTCGACTTCATGCGGTCGCTGGGCGCCGACGAGGTGATCGACCACCGGAGCCGGGACTTCACCCGGACCGGCGAGCGGTACGACCTCGTGCTGGACCTCGTCGCCACCCGCTCGGCGCTCGCCTGCCGGCGGGCGCTGGCGCGCGGCGGCCGGTACCGGTGCGTGGGCGGCTCCGTACCGGTCCTGCTCGGCATCGCGGCGCTCGGATCGATCGCCGGCCCGCTCACCGGCCGCAGGCTGGGAGTGCTCGTGGTGCGTACCGGGCCCGCGCGGTTCGAGCCGCTCGCCGACCTGTGCGTCGCGGGCGACGTCGGCATCCGCATCGACCGGACCTTCGCGCTCGACGACGTACCCGCGGCACTGCGCCACGTCGGGGAGGGCCGCGCCCTCGGCAAGGTGGTCGTGACCCTGCCGGACGGCGCCTAGGCCGCGTCGCGTCCGGTGCGGGCGGCCGGGCGCCGGTCCGCTGCCGTTGCCGTTCCGTGGCTCGCCGCGAGGGGGCTCAGCGGTCGGGGTAGCCCAGCGCGCGCCGGCACAGCCGCGACAGCAGGGCGTGCATCTCCGCCTCCTCCTGGAGGGTGTGCTCGCGGGAGAAGAGCATGTACCAGTTGCGCTCGCACATGTAGGTGAGCGCGATGCACATGGCGCGGGCGTCGCCGAGGTCGGGCACCAGGCCCGCGGCCCGGTCGCGTTCGAGCGCGGCGGCCTGGACGTCGGCGGCGCGTTCGAAGAAGCGGCGCCAGGTCTCGCGAAGCGCGGCGTCGCGTCCGGTCTGGTCGATGATCGCGCACAGCAGGCCGCTGTTGTGCCGCCACCATTCGGCGAAGCCGGAGATCACCTCGTCGAGGATCCGCTCCAGGCCCTGGTCGCCGTGCACGGTGAGGATGCCCATCGCCGACTCGATCGTCCGGTCGAGCGCGGCCCGCACCACCGCGTCCTTGTTGTCGAAGTAGAAGTACACCGCGGCCCGCGAGAGCCCGGCGCCCGCGGCGATCTGCGCGAGGTCGATCTCGGCCAGGGGCTTGGCCGCCATCAGCCGCTCGGCGCTGTCGAGCAGGGCGATCTCCTGCCGGTCGCCGCGGCTCATCCGCGGCCGCCGGCGCCCCGCCCCGGCCGCGGGCTCCCGGGCTGCTCTGGATGCCAAATCACACCTGCCGGCTGGACGAACGGCCCCTCGCGGGGCGTTTCGGACGGACGTTCCGCCCGCGAAACCGAACACATCGTTTGCTAATCTCCACACGTTGTCAAACACCGTCGACCGGACGTGTCGGCGTACGAGGGTGACGGGAGCCGGCGGCGTGGACTCTCTGGGGCCTGACGATCCGCCGGAGGTGGGCGGGTACCGGCTGCTGGCACGGCTCGGCGCCGGCGGGATGGGACGGGTCTACCTGGGCCGCGACGAGCGCGGCCGCACGGTCGCGGTCAAGGTCGTCCACCCCGAGCTCGCCCGGGACCCCGAGTTCCGGTCCCGCTTCCGGCACGAGGTGGCGGCGGCCCGGCGGGTGGGCGGCGCCTGGACGGCGCCGGTCCTGGACGCCGACACCGAGTCGGCGGCGCCATGGCTGGCCACCGGCTACGTGCCCGGACCCACGCTCCGGGAGGTGGTCGCCCGGCACGGCCCGCTGCCAGAGGACTCGGCGCTCGCGCTGGCCGGCGGCCTGGCCCGCGCGTTGCAGGCCGTCCACGCCTGCGGCCTGGTCCACCGCGACCTCAAGCCGTCCAACGTCCTGGTGACGCTGGACGGGCCGCGGGTCATCGACTTCGGCATCGCGCGCTCGCTGGACGCCGCCGTCGCCACCCGCACGGGAGCGGTCCTCGGATCGCCGGGGTTCATGTCGCCCGAGCAGGTGATGGGGCAGCGGATGACGCCGGCCGGCGACGTGTTCTGCCTGGGGGCGGTGCTGGCGTACGCGGCCGGCGGGCGCGAGCCGTTCAGCCGTGACGGCGGGAGCATGCACGCCGTGATGTTCCGCATCGCCCACGAGGAACCCGACCTCGACGGCCTGCCCGAGCGGGTGCGGCAGGTGGCGGAGGCGTGCCTGGCCAAGAGCCCGGACGCGCGTCCCGCACCGGACGGGATCCTCGCCCTCCTGCCCGGCGAGCCCGCCGACCCCTGGCTGCCGGCCGCCGTCACCGCCGACATCGGCCGGAGCGCCGCCCGCCTGCTGGAACTCCAGGCGCCCGCGTACGCGCCCCGCCCGCCCGCGCCCCCGCCGGGACCGCCGCCGTTCCCGCCCGGCGTCCAAGGGCGCCCGGGGAGGCCCGGCGGGCGGCGGCTCCCGACGCCTGCCTACCTCGCTGGCGGGGCCCTCGTGACCGTCCTCGTCCTCGTCCTGGCGCTGCTGATCCGCATGGAGCGCGAACGGGAGCCGAACGTCCCCGCGGCGGACGGCGCGGCGACGGCCCCGGCCGGCCGGACGCGGCCACAGGAGCGGGCGCGGTCCGCCGGAGGCGTCCCGGAGGCCATGGTGGGCAGCTGGGAGGGGCGGTCCACCGCCTCCGGGACCCGCGAGCGGTGGCTGCGGCGCGTCACCCTGCTGCCCGGCCCGGTCGGCGGCGCGGCCGGCACGCTCTGGTCGGTCACCGACGACACGTTGTGCGAGTCCCGGCTGACGCTGGTCTCGGCCGGCGCCGACTCCGTCGAGCTGCGATCCCGCACCGTGCGCAGCGTTCCCGCGGGAGCCTGCGGCGGCGGCTCGCGGTGGACCATGACGGCGGCCGGCGACGGGACGCTGAACGGGTCGGCGGGGTCGCTGGCGATGCCCTTCACCAAGGCCGCCGGCGACCGGGTCCCCGAGCGCTACCAGGGCCGCTGGTGGGCCTCGGTGGGACGGCCGGTCGCCGGGGGCACCGCCCCGCCCGCGCGGAAGGTCTTCGAGATCTCCGCCGGAACGGTCGGCACCGAGGCCGTCAAGATCACCGTGACGGGGAACGGCGACCGGTGCCAGGGCGCGGCCGTCCTGGTGTCCGTCGAACCGGCCATCGTCTTCTTCTCCACCCGCGTCCTCGAAGGCGACTGCGCGCTCGGCGGCATGCAGCGCATCACCCCCGACGCCCAGAACGGCGGCCTGAACTGGGAGGCCCTCCGGTCGGGGCAGAACGGCGGCCTCCAGCGCGGCTGACCGGCCCTCAGCGCCCGTCGAGCGGGTTGGACGCGGTCCGTTCCGGCCAGTCCCCCGCCACCAGCCGCGATGCCGCGCATCCCGGCTTGCGCTCCGCCTGGTCCCGGAACAGGCGGACGAACGACCCGGCGAAACCGAGGCGGGGATACGCCTCGACGAGAGCTTCCCGGAAAGCCGGTTCGAAGGCGTCCAGCCCCGAACCGGACACGTCCGCGCTGGTGCCAACCTGCAGCAGCCGGCTCTCCACGTCCACTTCCGGTGCGACGTCGTCGCGCATATGGAGCACGATCACCTCGGCCGCCCGGTCGCGGCGCTGGACCGGCCAGCCGAGACCGGCCGTGAAGACCCGGGCCAGGTGGCCGCCGGCCTCCTCGAACGCGTACGTGTGGCTGTCGAAGGGCGGCACCAGGGCCAGGTCGTGCAGCAGCGCCGAGACGAAGAACAGCTCCCGGTCGAAGTCCAGGCCGCGCGCCCGCGCCCAGGCCGCGCCGAAGTAGTACGACCGCACCGAGTGGTGGTAGAGCGCGGCGTCGGCGTACTCCTCGCAGACCAGCCGCGCGGCCTGCGCCGCCTGTCCATCCGGTGCCCGCACTCCCGCGACCTCGGTCAGCATCCGTCCGGCCTCCTCGAATCCGTTGTCGTCAGGCACGCTGCTCCTTGCGCGCCTCGTTCACGGCCTGGACGAGGCCGTCGATGTCCGCCTGTGTGGTGCGGTGGCTGATGACGCAGGCGCGCAGTGCGTCCTGCCCGTTCAGCCGTACGGTACTGATCCACGCGCGCCCGCTCCGCACGACGGATCGCGCGAGCGCGCCGTGGTGCTCGCCGGGCGCGCGGGCGCCCGCCTCCGGGTCGGCGAAGCACACCACCGGGAGCGGGGTGTCGTTGACGATCAGCCAGCCGGAGTCCGCCAGCCGGCGGCGGAGCAGGCCGGCCAGCTCGGCATCGCGCTCCAGCTGCTCGGCGTAGCCGGAACGGCCCGCGACAGCGAGGCTGAGGAACAGTTTCAGGCCCGCGAACCGGCGCGACCACTGCTGGCTGGAGGTGTACGGATCGACGGTGTCGGGGATCCCGGCCGGCATGTACGAGGTGGAGACCCGGAACGTCTCCGCCAGCCCCTCGCGGTCGGTGCACAGCAGGGCACCGGCCCCCATCGGCACGCTCAGCCACTTGTGCGCGTCGACCGTGATCGAGTGGGCCCGCTCGATCCCGGCCAGGTCCTCCCGCAGCCGATCCGACAGGGCGGCCATACCGCCGTACGCGGCGTCGACATGGAACCGCACGCCGAACTCCCCGCACAGCGCGGCGAGTTCGGGCAGGGGGTCGATGGCACCGGCTCCCGTGGTGCCGGCCGTGCCGACCACCATGAACGGCGCGCCGCCGGCGGCGCGGTCCGCCTCCAGCAGGGCCCTCAGCCGCCGGACGTCCATGCGCAGATCGGCACCGGCCGGGACGAGCCGTACCGCGTCCCGCCCGAGACCGGTGGCGTGCGCGATCTTCAGCCAGGCCAGATGGCTCTCCGCGGACGCGTACAGGAGGGGCCGGCCGGGCAGCGCCCGCAGCCCGGCGGTGCCGTACTCGGGCCACGTCCTGGTCAGCGCCAGCAGCACGGCGGTCATGTTCGCCTCCGCGCCGCCGCTGGTGAACGACCCGGCCACCGCACCGGCCGGATACCCCATCCGCGCGCCGAGGAAGCGCACGAGATGGGCCTCGATCTCCACCGCCGCGGGCGCGTGCGACCACGCCGCCAGCTGCGGGTTGAACGCCGCGGCGAGGGTCTCGCCGACGACGCCCAGCAGCGTCGGCGCCGGGTTGAACAGGCCGAAGTACCGGGGATGGGTCGTGTGGACGGTCCCCTCGCGCAGCAGCGCCACGGTCTCGTCGATCACGACGCCGGGCGCGACCGGCTCCTCGAAGCCGTACGCGCCCACCGCGGCTCGCAACCGGCCGAGGTCCACCTCCGCGCTCACCGGCCGCGCGGAGATCCGCTCCCGTTCGGCGCGCAGGACCTCCAGGACGCGCCGCCACAGCCATTCCGCCGGCCCGGCGTCCGGGTCGAACGAGGCGCGCCCCAAGGGGAAGGCCGCTTCGCTGATCGTGGCCGGTTCGTCGTCTCCCATGGACGCCATCTTCAGCGGCGGCGCGCCCGGGCCCAAGCGGCAAGACCGACAATGATCGCTTAAATAGTGACATGACCTCCCGTACCGTCGCGGTCGCCGTCACCGACGGCGCGCCGATCTTCGAGCTCGCCATCCCGTGCGAGGTGTTCGGCTACCGGCGCCCGGACCTGACCGACTCCTGGTACGACTTCCGGCTGTGCGCTCCGGCCGGTGAGCGCCCCCGTACCGCCGCCGGCTTCGCGCCCGAGACCGTGCACGCCCTCGACGCCCTCGCCGGCGCCGGCACCGTCGTGATCCCCGCATGCCGCGACGTCCACGACGACCAGCCGGCCGAACTCGTCGCCGCGGTCCGCGCCGCCCACGCCAACGGGGCCCGGATCGTCTCGCTGTGCTCCGGCGCGTTCGTGCTGGCGGCCGCCGGCATCCTCGACGGGCGGCCGGCGACCACCCACTGGATGCACGCCAGCCTGCTCGCCCGCCGCTACCCCGCGGTCCGCGTCGACGCGTCCGTGCTCTACATCGACGACGGCGACGTCCTCACCAGCGCGGGGACCGCCGCCGGACTCGACCTCTGCCTGCACATCGTCCGCGCCGACCACGGCGCCGCCGTCGCGACCGCCCTCGCCAAACGCCTGGTCATGCCCGCGCACCGGCCCGGCGGCCAGGCCCAGTACATCGACGCGGGCGACGCCATCGGCGACATGGACGACCTGGCCCCCGTGCTCGACTGGGCCCGCCGGCGGCTCGACCGGCCCCTCACGATCTCGGCCCTGGCCCAGCAGGCGAACGTCACACCCCGCACCCTCATCCGCCGCTTCCACACCGTGACGGGCACGACCCCGATGAACTGGCTGCGCGACAGGCGGGTCGACCGCGCCCGCGAACTCCTGGAGACCACCACGCTCCCCATCGACCGCGTCGCCGAACGCTCCGGGCTCGGCAGCCCGGCCAACCTCCGCCGCCACTTCACCCGTACCGTCGGCGTCCCGCCGAGCACCTACCGCAAGACCTTCTCCGCGGGCTGACCCGGCCCGCGGGGCGAGCGCGCGGAAACGTCCGACCCGAGCGCTAGGGTTCGTCTCCATGCACGCACTCCGCGGCAGCCCTACGAGAGGACCCAGGCGTGAGCCGCTACCGGGGACCAGCCAGCCTGATCAGCAGTGACGGAGACGAGATCGAGGTCTACGTCGACCTGCGCGCCAAACAGCGGGAGTGGTCCGGGACCGCGACCATCGACGACTTCGACGCCGCCGGTCCGCCCGACCGGACGCTGAGGCTTCCGGACGGCCGCGAGGGACAGGTCACGCTCGGCGGCTCCGAGACGTGGTCCGACGTCATCACGCTGGTCGGCGAGGGCCCACCCCCGTTCGCCTGAGTGCGGGGCCGGGCGAGGCGGCCGGACCTCAGCGGAGGCGGTAGCGGGACGCCTTCCCGCCGGTGCTCCAGTACTCAAAGCCCGCCTTCTCCAGCACGCGCACCGATGGCGGGCCGGACGGCTCCACCTCGGCGAAGACGGTGCGCACGTCCGCGGCCGCCAGGGCGGACTCGGGCGCGTAGCCGAGGCCGCGGCGGGACGATGCCGTACCCGATCTCGACCAGGCCGCCGGACGCGGGCCGGAAGAGGCCGATCGAGCCGACCGGTGGAGCGTTCGACGACCTGATACCGGCCGGGGTCGCCGGCGGGGAAGTCCTCGGCCCATCCGCCCAGCCGGGCGTCCTCGCGGACGGCGGCGGGCCATGGCCTCAGGATGAGGCGGTCGGCGGAAAGCACGTGATTCTCCCGGGCCGAGCCCGCACGCCCGGTCACGTGACGGATTCCCGCCCGGTCCGGTCCTCCGTAGCGTCCACGCCATGAACACCGCAGCGAACGCCCTTCCCGACATCCGCCGTCCCGGCGTCGGCACCGTCATGTCCAGCGAATGGACCCTGCGCACGCCGGAGCGCCAGCGCCGGACCGCCGAGACGCTCGTCGACGTCTGGTCCGCGGGCGGCTGGCCGGACGGCCTCCAGACCTACAGCTTCCACCTCGGAACGGACGGCTCCACGATCCTGCACTACTCCCAGTGGCGCGACGACCGGGCCTACCAGGAGTTCTTCCGGAACGGGCGCGGGCCGCGCGTCGACCGGATCGACGCGGCCGTGCCGGGGATCGAGCGCCACGACCTCGCGTTCTACCGCCTGCGCCGGACCTTCGCCGGCGACGCCGGGCGGCCGGAGATCATCGTCACCGAGTTCATCGAGGCCGCCGGCGAGGACGACGCCCGCCGCCGGATCGACGCCCTCTCCGCGACCCGCGAGCGCACCCGCCCCGCCGGGCTGATCACCGCGGGCCTGCACCTCAGCTCCGACGGCCGCCGGATCCTGGACTACTCGGAATGGTCCGGGGAGGAGGCGTTCGACGCCCATCTCGGCATCCCGGACGGGACACGCCGGATCAAGCGCTTCCGCCCGTACCGCAGCCTCGCCCGTTAGGAGCCTCCGATGATCCTCGTGACCGCCGCGACCGGCAACGTCGGCCGCCAGGTCGTGAACGGGCTGGTGGCCGAGGGCCGGGACGTCCGGGCCCTGACCCGCTCCCCCGAGACCGCCGGGCTGCCGGACGGCGCCGACGTCGTCCGCGGCGGCCATCTCGACCTCGCCGTCCTGGAGAGGAGCCTGGACGGCGTGGAGGCCGTCTTCCTCGCCTGGCCGTTCGCCTCCGCCGAGGCGGCCCCCGCGGTCGTCGAAACGATCGCGAAGCACGCCCGGCGCGTCGTGCTGCTGTCATCGATCGCCGTCCGCGACGACGTCCCGGAGCAGGCCGACCCCATCGGCGCGTTCCACGCCGCGCTGGAGGAACCGGTCGAGCGTTCCGGCCTGGAGTGGTGCTTCCTCCGTCCCGGCGGGTTCGCGGCCAACACGCTCGCCTGGGCACCCGGGATCCGGGCCGGCGGCACCGTACGGGACGCCTTCGGCGGCGCCGCCCAGCCGCTGATCCACGAGCGCGACATCGCCGACGTCGCGGTACGCGCCCTCACCGAGGACGGGCACGCGGGCAGGAAGTACGTACTCACCGGCGCGGAGGTCCTGACTCAGGCCGAGTACGCCCGGACGATCGGCGACGCGATCGGCCGCCCGGTGCGCTGGACGGAGATCTCTCGTGAGGAGGCCCGGGAGCGAAGGGCCGCGCAGGGGATACCCCCGTCGTTCATCGACTTCATGCTCGACGGCTACGCGGCCATGGTGACCGAACCGGGCCCGGTCACCACAACTTTCCAGGACATCATGGGCGTCCCCCCGCGAACGTTCCACACCTGGGCGGCCGACCACGCCAACGACTTCCTCAAAACCTGACGAACACAGGCGACCGACCACGCCTTCATGGAGAACCCGCGGTGAGCAGGCGGGCCAGGGCGGTCGCGAATCGTTCCGGGTCGATGTCGGCCGGTGGGCGGCCGAAGAACTCGCGGGACAGGTGGTAGCCGGTCAGGGCGGAGATCATGACCGCGAGCAGCGCGTGCGGGTCGTCGTCGGCCGGGAGGCCCGGCAGGTCCCGCCGCAGGTGGTCGGTCTCCTCGGCGATGCCCTGGTCCAGGAGGGCTTCGCGGATCTTGCCGGTGAGTTCGGGGAACCGGCCGTGCTCGCGGGCCAGCAGGGTGATCAGCGGCCTGATCGCGGCCAGGTACTCCAGCTGCTCCAGGAGGCGGCGGGCGAGCGCGTCCCGCGAGTCGCCGGTGACGGAGCCGCGCTCGAAGGTCCGGCGGTGCCGCTGGGCGCGGTCGAGCTCGCGCTCGAAGAGCTCGGCGAACACGTGCTCCTTGGACCGGAAGTGCCGGTAGAAGCTGCCGCTGCCGGGTGAGAGCCCGGCCCGCTCCTCGATGCCGGTGACGGTGGTGCCGCCGAAGCCGCGCTGCTGGATCAGCTCCAGGGCGGCGTCGAGAACGCGCTCGCGTGTGGTGGAGGGCACCGATGAAAGATAACTCTTGCAAGCGCAAGAGGATTCTTGCACAGTGGGGAGGCCCCCCACCGAAAGGCCGGTCATGGCAGCGATACGCGGGTCCCGTCACGTCCGGGCGGCGGCCGCCGCCGTCCTCACGATGGCCGGCGCGTCGGCCGTCGCCGCGCCCCCGGCGGAGGCGGCGGACGACCAGGGGGCCGTCGTCGTCGGTCCCAAACAGCAGCACTGGGTGTTCCGGGACGCCGACGGCCGCGAGGTGACCCTGCGCGGCTTCAACGTGTCGGGAAGCACCAAGCTCTACGAGAACGGCCTGCTGCCGTTCCGCACCACCGCGGACGCCGCCAGGTCCGCGCAGGCGATGCGCGACCTGACCGGCGCCAACGCGGTCCGCTTCCTGATCAGCTGGGAGGGGGTCCAGCCCGCCCCCGACCGGATCGACCACGCCTACCTGGACCGGGCCGTCGCGCAGATCAGGGCGTTCACCGACCGCGGGTTCCGCGTCCTGCTGGACTACCACCAGGACCTCTACTCCGCCCACCTGTTCAACGCCGGCAGCTGGTACACCGGGGACGGCGCGCCCAAATGGGTGATCGAAGCGGGCGGCTATCCACGGGAGTCCTGCGGCATCTGCCTGCTGTGGGGGCAGAACATGATGAACAACGCCGCCGTACGGCAGGCCGCCTACGACTTCTGGCGCAACCGCGAGCTGACCACGCCCGCCGGGAAGGTCCGCGTCCAGGACGCCTACCTGGCCCAGGCCAAGGCGACGATGGCGCACCTGAAGCAGCGGCTGCCCCAGCCGGCCTTCGACAGCGTCCTCGGCTTCGACCCGTTCAACGAGCCGTTCGACGGCGGCCTGGACGGCGGCACCGGGCTCGACTGGGAGAAGAACCGCCTGATGCCCTTCTACCAGCGCTTCCGCACCGCGATGGACGAGGCGGGCTGGAACGCCAAGCCCGCATTCGTCGAGCCGCTGGTCTTCTGGAACACCGGCTTCTTCGAGCAGGGCGGAATGACGTCGGTGGGCCGGCTGGGCACCCGGTGGGTGTTCAACAGCCACTACTACGACGGCGCCCGGATGACCCTGGACCCCACGCCCGCCTCGGACGGGACGTACGCCGCCCCCATGAACGAGATCCGGCAGCGGGCCGCCGCCCTCGGCACCGCGCCGCTGGTCTCGGAGTTCGGCAACAAGCTCTCCGGAACGGGCAGCGACCGCACCCCGTGGATGATCCGTTCCATGTACCAGGGCATGGACTCCGGCGTCCGCGGCCGCGACTGGTGGAACGGGCCCGCCGCGGGCGGCTCGGTCCTGTCGTCGATGCAGTGGCACTGGGACGTCTACAGCGGCCGCCACCGCGAGCTCATGAACGGCAACCCGGACAAGGTGCGGACGGAGGGCGACGCCTGGAACGACGAGGACCACTCGGTGGTGACCGCCGACGACGCGGGCAACGTGTCGTCGCGGCTGGACGCGCGCGTCCTGGACCGGCTCTACCCGTCGGCGGTGAACGGCGACACCCTGGCCTTCGCCTACGAGGACCTGGCCCGTTCCGGGTACGGGGGCGCCGGGCGGCAGCAGGCGTGGCTCACCGTCCCGTCCTCGATGCCCGGCCTCGCCGCGCTCGTCAAGGACCGCCAGTACGGCGTCCTGGTGTGGCGGGGGTCGGCCGCCGCCGCGCCCACGGACCTGCACCTGCCCCGCTCGTTCGCGCCGGCGGGCACCACCGTCGTCAGCGACCTCGGCACGGTCAGCGGAGTACCGGCGGCCGGCCCGGTCAGGGCCGTCCACGAGTCCGGCTCCTCGTCGGCGTACCGGCTGCAGCTCACCGCGCCGGCCGGGTCCGCGGTGCACGTCGCGCTGGTCGTGAACACGACGGCCGGCGCGCCGCCGACCGCCGCCCAGCTCGCCGCGGCCCGTACCGAGCTGGCCGCCTGGACGGACCGCCTGTTCCCCGCCGGCTGACGGCCGTTCTCCGCTCGGCGCGGGGCCGCCTGGTCCATGATCGAGTGAGATGGTCCCGACGGCCCCGGCACTGGAGGAGCGCGGATGGCGGCAGGCGAGGTCTCCCACGACGGTTCCCGTCCGGCGGGCGCGCGCGGGGCGCGGAGGGGCGGGGCACGCCGGCGCCGTCCCGCGGGGCTCCTGAGCGTCGGGATCCTGGCAGCGCTCGCCGCGTTGGGCGGAGCGGGGTGCGACTCGGGGCCGGACCGGCGGAAGCCCGCCGGAACGCCGGCGGCGTCGCGGGCGGTGGCGCCGGTCGTGCGCGACGACCTCCGCGACGTCTTCCGCCGCGCCGGGGTGTCGGGCGGCTTCGCGCTCCTGGACGCGGACCGGGGCCGGCGCACGGTGGTCGACGGGAAGCGGGCCGGGGAGCGGCGGATGCCCGCGTCCACGTTCAAGATCCCGCACAGCCTGATCGCGCTGGAGACGGGCGCGGTCAGGGACGCGGACGAGGTGATCCCGTACGGCGGCCGGCCGCAGCGGCTCGACCGGTGGGAACGGGACATGAGCATGCGCGACGCCATCAGGATCTCCAACGTCGCCGTCTACGAGACGCTGGCCCGCCGGATCGGGCTGGACCGCGAGAAGCGGTGGCTCGACCGGCTCGCCTACGGCGACCGCGAGGTGGGCACCGAGACGCGCCCCTTCTGGCTGCACGGTCCGCTGGAGATCTCGGCGACCGAGCAGGCCGCCTTCCTCGCCCGGCTGGCCCGCGGAACGCTGCCCGCCTCCGCCGGCCATCAGCGCACCGTGCGGGAGCTGGTGAGAATGGAGGAGGGGAACGGCTACGCGCTCTTCGGCAAGACCGGCTGGGCGGACGGGCCCACGCCGGACGTCGGCTGGTGGGCGGGCTGGGTCGAGCGCGGCGGCCGCGTGTACTCCTTCGCGCTCACCATCGACATCGTCGAGGACGCCGACGCCCGGAAGCGCGTCCCGATCGCCCGCGAGCTGCTCGCCCGCCTGGGCGTCCTCCCGCACAGCGGCCCGCTCGGATCCGGCCGGGCCGGGTAGCCCGCGGGCGCCGTCACAGCGGGATGGGGCCGAGGTCGGCGGCGGTCTGGGCCAGCGCGCGGATGACGGGGCCGTCGGCGGTGGAGCGCCAGGTCAGGGCCCATCGCATGGCGGGTGCGTCGGTGATGGGCAGGAACACGATGCCCGGCGGGCTGTTGTAGCGGGCGGCGATCTCGCCCAGCGGGTGGACGCACCGCCCGGTGGCCACCAGGGACAGGATCTCGTGGAAGGTGCGCCCGATGGGCCCGCGCGGGATGCGGCGGCCGCCCGGCGTACGGGCGGGGATCATGGACTCGACCCAGTAGCCGGGGGCGTCGGGGCCGAGGTCGACGACGCTGGCGTCGGCGAGGTCCTCCAGGGACGCGGTGCCGCGCGCGGCCAGCGGATGGTCCGCCGCCACGGCCAGCACGCGGCCCCCGGTGAGCACGGTGGGGCCGACGGTGAGGTCCGGTTCGGCGACGGGCAGCCACAGCACGTTCACGTCGTTCTCGCCGGTGCGCAGGGCGGTGAACGGGGCGCTGCCGTTGATCTCGGCGAGCTGGACGTCGACACCGGGGTGGCGGGCGCGGAACGCGTCGAGGAGCGGCCGCAGCTCGTGCCCGGCGTGGCCGAACACGCCCAGGCGCAGGGTCCGCCCCGCGCCGAGCCCGGCCGCTTCGGCGCGGGCCAGTCCCGCCTGGAGGAGGTCGACGGCCTGCTGCAGGTCCTCGCGGAGGCGGCGGCCGACCGGGGTCAGGGTCACGCGCCGGCTGGTGCGGTCGAACAGCACCACGCCGAGGCGCCGCTCCTGCTTGCGGACGGCCTGGCTGACGCGCGCCTGGGACACGTGCAGCCGCTCGGCCGTACGGCCGAAGTGCAGCTCCTCGGCGAGCGTCAGGAAGATCTCGATGTCGCGTAGCTCCACGCATAACCCCGGAGTTATCGATCGCCCTGCGAATCCTACCTTGTTCCGCCGCTGACCTGCCTCGATGCTGATCCCGTGGCCGCCCGGCTGGGCGGCACGTCGATGCGGCACGGGCCGAACGATGATGGGAGAACCCTGATGGACCTCGCGCTGTGGATCGCCGCCGGGCTGCTGGCCGCGGTCGCCCTCGTCGGCGGCGTCACCAAGACGTTCGTCTCCAAGGAGAAGCTGGCGGCGCAGCATGGTGGCGAATGGACGCGGAACGCCGGCGCCGGATTCGTCAAGACCCTGGGGGTCCTCGAACTCCTGGCCGCGGCCGGCCTGATCCTGCCGGCCGCGCTGGACATCGCGCCGGTCATGGTGCCGGTGACCGCCCTCTGCTGGATCCTGCTGATGGTCGGCGCGATGGTCACCCACGGCCGCCTCGGCCAGTTCAAGCTCGTGCTGGTGAACAGCGTCTACCTCGCCCTCGCGGTCTTCATCGCGGGAGGCCACCTCGCCACCTGACCCCGGCGCGACCGGCGGCGGATCGGTGCCAGGATTGGATCATGGACGCGGGGGGCCTGTACGGGAGAAAGGCCGAAGAGGACGCCATCGCCGAGCTGCTGGAGGGCGCCCGGTCGGGCGCCAGCGGGTCGCTGGTGCTGCGCGGCGAGCCGGGCATCGGCAAGACGGCGCTGCTCGACCACGCCGCCGCGGCGGCCGGGGACATGCGGCTGCTGCGCGGCACGGGGGTCGAGTACGAGGCGGAGCTGCCGTTCTCGGGGCTGCAGCTGCTGCTGCGCCCGGCGCTGGGGTCCCTCGGCACGCTGCCCGGCCCGCAGCGCGAGGCCCTGGCGGGGGCGTTCGGGCTGGGGCCCGCGGCCGGCGCGGAGCCGATGCTGGTGGGGCTGGCGGTGCTGTCGCTGCTGACCGAGTACGCGGCCGAGGCGGGCCTGCTGTGCCTGGTCGACGACGCGCAGTGGCTCGACGCGGCGTCGCGCGACGCGCTGCTGTTCGCCGCCCGGCGGCTGCACGCCGAGGGCGTCGCCATGCTCTTCGCCTCGCGGGACGGTGACTCGGGGGACGGCGCGGAGCCGTTCCCCGCACCCGGCGTCCCGGAACTGCGGCTGTCCGGGCTCGCCCCGGAGGCGGCCGCGGCGCTCCTCGACCGGCACCGGCTCGCGCCCGCCGTGCGCTACCGGCTGCTCGCCGAGGCCGGCGGGAACCCGCTGGCCCTGCTGGAGCTGCCGGTCGCCCTGGCCGCGGAGGGCGGCAGCGCGTTCGCGCCCGGGGCGCTCCCCCTCACCGGCCGGCTGCGGCTGGCCTTCCACGGGCAGGTGAGCCGCCTGCCGGAGAACTGCCAGCGGCTGCTGCTGGTGGCGGCGGCGGACGAGACCGGCGATCTGGCCGTGATCCTGGCCGCCGCCACCGCGCTGGGCGCCGGTGTCGACGACCTCGCCCCCGCCGAGCGGGCCGGGCTGGTGGTCCACGGCGACGGCGCCACGATCCGCTTCCGCCATCCGCTGATCCGCGCCGCCGTGTACCAGCGGGCGCCGCTCGGGGAGCGGCTGGCCGTCCACCGCGCGCTCGCGGCGGCCCTCGTCGCCCCCGAGCACGCCGACCGCCGGGCCTGGCACCTGGCGGCCGCCGCCACCGGTCCCGACGAGGAGGCCGCCGCCGCGCTGGAACGCACCGCCGCCCGCGCCCGCGAGCGCAGCGGTCACGAGGCGGCCGCGGCGGCGTACGAACGGTCCGCCCGGCTGAGCGCCGCCCCGGCCGCCAGGGCGCACCGCGAGGCGCTGGCGGCGGAGGCGGCCCTTGAGGCGGGTGATCTGGAACGCGCCCTGGACCTGGGCGACCGCGCCGCCCGGCACCCGGACCACGACCCCGCGATGAACGCGCGGATCGCCCAGGTGCGGGCGCTCGCGGCCTTCTGGCAGGGCTCCTTCCCCGCCGCCCACCGGTCGCTGCTCGACGCCGCCGGACTCGTCCGCGACACCGATCCGGGCCAGGCCGCGGTGCTGCTCGTCCAGGCCGTGCACACCGCCTGGTACCTGGGGGAACGGCAGCTCGCGGCGACCCTCGACCGGCTGGCGGCGCTGCCGCTGGACGGCGCGGACCCGCTCGCGCCGGTGGGGCCCTACCTCGCCCGACTCGCCCGGGACCGTTCCGGCCGGCCGGCGGTGCTGGGCGACACCCTCGCGGAGGTGCGGCGCCGGGGCCGGGTGCCCGACCAGGTGTTGATGATCCTCTGCGGGGCGGGGCTGGCGCTGGGCCAGGACGGCGACGCCTACGAGCTGGCGGCCGCGCTCGCCGCCGAGCACCGCGCCCGCGGCGGCGCCGGGCGGCTGCCCACGGTGCTGTTCTTCATGGCCGAGGGCGAGGTGTTCACCGGCCGGCATCTGGACGCGCTCGCCACGGCGGCCGAGGCCCTGGGGCTCGCCCGCGACACCGGCCAGCGGCACTGGGTCAGCCAGTTCAGCAGCGTGCTCGCCTACCTCGACGCGGCCAAGGGGGACGAGGCCGGCTGCCGGCGCCACGCGGAGGAAGCGCTGGCGGGCGCCACCGCCGGGACCGCGTCCCCCGGCGCGCCCTGGGCGCACTGGTCGCTCGGGCTGCTGGAGCTCGGGCTCGGCCGCGCCGAGGCGGCCCTCGCCCGGTTCGAGCGCCTGACCCGCGAGCCGATGCGCCACCACATCTGTGCCACCCGCTCCACTCCCGACCTGGTCGAGTCGGCCGTACGGGTCGGGGCGCCGGAACGCGCCGCCGAGGCGCTGGCGCGCTTCGAACGGTGGGCCGGGGAGGTCCGGCTGCCCTGGGCCGACGCGCTGGTCCTGCGCTGCCGCGGCCTGCTCGCCGCCGAGGACGAGGCCGAGGCGTTCTACACCGCGGCCCTCGACCTGCACGACCGGGACGGCCGGGCGCTGGAGTACGCCAGGACCGCGCTGCTGTACGGCGAGTGGCTGCGCAGGGCGCGGCGGAAGGCGGAGGCGCGCGGGCGGCTGAACGACGCCTTGGAGGTCTTCGACCGCCTCGGCATGCGGCCGTGGGCCGAGCGCGCCCGCGGCGAGCTCACCGCGACCGGCGCCCCGGCCCGCGATCCCAGACCCGCCGGGGGCGCGGCCGCCGCCCTCACCCCGCAGGAACTCCAGATCGCCCGGCTCGCCGCGCGGGGCCTGTCGAACCGCGACATCGCCGCGCGGCTCTTCCTCAGCCACCGGACGGTCGGCTACCACCTCTACAAGGCTTATCCGAAGCTGGGCATAGCCTCCCGGGGCGAGCTCAAGGAGCTCGCCGACCGGCTCGGCCTGTGACCGGATCGGGGGCCGGGCCCGGCCCCCGATCCGGAGGGTCACCCCTCGTCCAGCGCGGCCCGCATGGCCTTCGCGGTGGAGGCCGGGTCGTAGCCCTCCGGGACGCCTTCCACCAGGATGATGTCGCCCTCGATGTGCCGCGAGCGCAGCGGCGCGATCTCCTGGTACTCGGGCGAGTCCCACCAGGCCCGCGCCTCGGCGATCCCGGGGAAGCCGATCATCACGACGCTGCCGGGCCAGTGGCCCTCCTTCACCTCGTGCGGCGTGACGTGCACGAGGAAGCGGCCGCCGTACGGCTCGAAGGTGCCGGGAAGGCGCTCGATGTACTCGGCGATCTCGGGGTGCGGGGCGGCGTCCCGCAGGCTGGCGATGGCGTAGGCGGTCATGGTCACTCCTCGGTTCCGGGGGCGTTCAGGGGCGTTGAGGGACGTGCGGGGACGTTCAGGCTCCGGCCGGGACCTTGTCGAGGAAGCCGAGCACCTGGCGGATCCGCCCGTCGTCGCCGACCACCGCCACATCGAAGCCGACCACGACCGGCTCGCCGCCCTCGGGCCCCAGGTGCCAGGTGAAGCGCGCGATGTCGTGGTGGGCGTCCACGGGCCCGCCGAGACTGAACACCAGCCCGCCGAACTGCGCCTGGACGGCCGCGATCGTGGCGTCCAGGCCGTCCCTGCCCTGCACCGAGACCAGCGGGTCGGTGTACACCGCGTCCTCGGCGAAGACCTCCGCCAGGACCGCCTGCCGCGCGGCGGCGCCGGTCTCGTTCCACGCGGCGAGGTAGCGCTCGACCAGGTCGTTCATGTCACTCATCTGCATTCTCCTTGCGGTTCGTGCGGGCCGTTATGGGCCGTGCTCGTCGTGACACCCAAACTAGGGAGACGGGAGCGGCGAGGAATCTGACGCGCTTAGGTACTTTCGCCCGCGCCTTAGGTACGCGATGAGTCCGGCCGCCGCCGGCGGTCCGTATCACCGACAGGCGATCGACCCGCACGCGAGGAGAGCATCATGACCGTCACCTACACGTTCGACGTCTTCTCCAGCCTCGACGGCTACGGCGCCGCGGACGGCGACTGGACCGGCTACTGGGGCAAGCAGGGGCCCGAGCTCCTCGACCGCCGGCTGGCCCTCTACGAGGAGGAGCAGCGGATGGTGTTCGGGGCCACCACGTACCGGGCGTTCGCGCAGATGCTGGCCGCGAGCACCGAGGACTCCGACGTGCGCGACCCGTGGGTCACCCGGATGAGGAGCCTGCCGGCGACGGTGGTGTCGAACACCCTGGAAGGCCCCCTGGACGCGCCGGACGCGACCGTCGAGCGCGGCGACGCCGTCGACGTCGTCGCCCGGCTGAAGGAGGAGTCCGAGGTGCCGCTGCGCTCGCACGGCAGCCTGTCGATGAACCGGGCGCTGCTGGACGCCGGCCTGGTCGACCGCGTGCAGGTGACGCTGTTCCCCGTGATCACCGGCCGGTCCGGGCTGGACCCGGTCTTCCGGGGCGCGGCCGACTTCGACCTCGAACTGCTGGAGCAGCGGACGCTCGACGGCCACGTCCAGGAGCTGATCTACCGGCCCACGCTGCACGTCCAGGCCGGCCAAGGAGGCTGACGGAAGCCGGTCAGTCCTGGTCCGCGGGGAGAGAGGGAGCCGGCTCCGGCTCGTCCTTGCCTTCCTTGCCCCTGTCCTCCTTGTCGTCTCCGTCCTCGCCGGCGGGCTCCCCGAGCGGTACGCCGCGCACGTTGAGCAGCATCAGCGCGGCGCAGCTCAGCGTGAGCGCGATGTCGGCGACGTTGCCGACGAACGGCCCGTAGTCGATGAAGTCGACGACGTGCCCCCGGCCGAACCCGGGGTCGCGGAAGAACCGGTCGATCAGATGGGACGCCGCGCCGCCCAGCAGCCCGCCGAGCACGACGGACCAGGCGGCCGACCGCGACCGCCTGCCCACGTACAGCGTGCCGGCGACCACGACGGCGGTCGCCAGCGCGAACACCCAGGTCGCGCCCGTTCCGATGGAGAACGCGGCCCCGGGGTTGTACAGCAGCCGGAGCTGGATCAGGTCCGGGATCAGCGCGACCGGCTCGCGGCCGGTGAGCGCCGAGATCGCCCACTCCTTCGACGCCTGGTCGATGAGCAGGATCACCGCGGCCAGCATGATCATCAGCCGGTAGAGCCGTGGCCTCCGGTCCGCTGCCCGCGGTTCTCGTCCGTTCGACACGCTCGCCACCTTATCCGCAGCCGGATCGGGCCCGGCCGCCGGAAGGAACCGGCCGAAAGTACGACCGCGGCGGCGCGGACCGTGCTTTCGCCCGGTGCCGCGGGACCGCGCCGGTCCCGACGATGGACGCATGTCGAACGAGCATTCCCTCCCGGTGCTGCGCGCCGAGGGGCTGACGAAGAGGTACGGCCGCCGGGAAGCGCTGTCCGGGGTCGATCTCGATATCCCGGCCGGCCGCGTGGTGGGCCTGGTCGGCCCGAACGGCGCCGGCAAGTCGACGCTGCTGAACCTCGCCTGCGGGCTCCTGGAGCCGACGTCGGGCTCCCTGCGCGTCCTGGGGTCCCGGCCGGCGGCGAGCGCCGCGCATCTGGCGCGGGTCGGGTTCGTGGCGCAGAACACCCCCGTGTACCCGTCGTTCAGCGTGGCCGACCACCTGCGCATGGGCGCGCGCCTCAACCCGTCGTGGGACGGGGAGCTGGCGCGGCGGCGCGTCGCGCAGGTCGGTCTCGGCCCGGACCAGAAGGCGGGCCGGCTGTCGGGCGGCCAGCGCGCGCAGCTGGCGCTGACGATCGCCGCCGCCAAGCGGCCCGAACTGCTGATCTTCGATGAGCCGGCCGCCGCGCTGGACCCGCTGGCGCGCCAGGGGTTCCTGGCCAACCTGATGGAGTTCGTCGCGGAGCTCGGTGCCAGTGCCGTGCTGTCGTCGCACCTGCTCGGCGACATCGAGCAGGTGTGCGACTACCTCGTCGTGCTGTGCGCCGCGCGGGTCCAGGTCGCCGGCGACGTCCGCGACCTGCTGGACGCGCACCGCCGGGTGGTCGCGCCGGACGGCGAGTTCGGCCGGCTACCGGCCGGGATGGAGATCATCTGGATCGACCGGCGGGCCCGTACAGCAGCGCGGTCGTACGCACCGGCGTGCCGTCCCCGCCCGTCCCGTTCCAGGTCGAGCCCGTCACGCTGGAGGAGCTCGTGCTCGGTCACATGTCCCGGGCGAACGCGCCCGCCGCCCACGCCGAGGCCGTGACCGCGGGAGGCGCGCGATGATCTGGTTGAGCTGGCGGCGGTTCCGGCTGCAGGCCCTCGTCGGCGCCGTCGCGCTCGCCGTGATCGCCGGGTACCTGCTGTACGTGGGCCTGGAGATCCGGGACGCGTACGACGCCTACCGGTCCCGGTGCGCCGACCCCGGTGAATGCGCGCGGGCCTGCTGGCGGTGCTGGGACGGCGGCGGCCGGTACCGGCGGCCGTGGCGGCGCTCTGCGTCGCGGCGCTGACGGTCCTGGCCACCGGCCTGGCCGGCGTCGACCTGCCCGCCGAGCCGAGCCCGGCCCTGGTCCTCGGCCTGGTGGTGCCGGCCGGCGCCGCCGTCCGGCGCCTGCCCCCGGTACGGGCCGGCGCCGTCGCGGCCGCCGGGCTCGCGGTGATCACCGCCGGCCGGCTCACCGCCGGGCCGGCGCCCCGGGTGATCGGCCCGGTGATGGTGCTGGGCGGCCTGGCCTGGCTGGCCGGCACCGGCGCCGGGCTGACGCTGCGGGCCCTGGACGCCCGGTCGCGCGCCGCCGCCGAGCGGGTGCGCCGGGCCGAGCGGCTCGATCTCGCCCGGGAACTGCACGACGTCGTGGCCCACCACATCACCGGCATCGTCCTCCAGGCGCAGGGCGCGCAGCTGGTCGCGCGGCGCGACTCCGGCGAGGTGGCCGGCTACCTCGGCGAGATCGAGACCGCCGGCACCGAGGCCCTGGCCGCGATGCGCCGCGTCGTCGGGCTGCTGCGCGACACTGGCGACACGGCGCCCGCGTCCACCGGGCCCGAGGAGCTCGGCGCGCTGGTCGAGCGCTTCCGCCGGCAGGGCCCCGCCGTACACCTGAGCCTGCCGGAGGACGGCGCGGCCTGGCCGCCGGAAGTGACCAGCACCGTCTACCGCATCGTCCAGGAGGCGCTGACCAACGTGCTGCGGCACGCGCCGGAGGCCCGTTCCGTCACCGTCGCCGTCGGCCGCGACCCGCGGGGCGTCACCGTCGAGGTCACCGACGACGCCCCGGCCGCCGCCGCGCGGCCCCGCCATCGCGGCGGGTACGGCGTGATCGGCATGCGGGAACGCGTCGAGACGCTCGGCGGCACGCTCCGCGCCGGACCGCGGCCCACGGCCGGCTGGACGGTGCTGGCGACGCTGCCCGTCCCCACCAGGGAGCCACGTTGACCGTCTCGGTACTGCTCGCCGACGACCAGGCGATGATCCGCCGCGGGCTGCGGCTGATCCTGGAGGACCAGCCCGACATCACCGTCGTCGGGGAGGCGTCCGACGGGGCCGAGGCGGTCGCCATGGCCCGGCGGCTGCGTCCCGACGTGTGCCTGGTCGACATCAGGATGCCCCGCCTCGACGGCATCGAGGTGACCCGCGCGCTGGCCGGGCCGGGCGTGCCCGACCCGATGCGGGTCGTCGTCGTCACGACGTTCGACCTCGACGAGTACGTGTACGGCGCCCTGCGCGGCGGCGCGGTCGGCTTCGTCCTCAAGGACGCCGGGCCGGCCCTGCTCGTCGAGGCGGTCCGCGCCGCCGGCAACGGCGAGGCGCTGGTCTCGCCGTCGGTCACCGTCCGGCTCCTGCGGCACCTGACGGCCACCGCGGCGCCCGCCCGCGCCGAGCGGCCGCTGCCGCTGTCCGGCCGGGAGCTGGAGGTCGTCCGCGCCCTCGCCCGGGGCCGTTCCAACCAGGAGATCGCCGCGGAGCTGTTCATCTCCGTCAGCACGGTCAAGAGCCACCTGTCGGCCATCCAGACCAAGCTGGGGGTGCGCAACCGGGTCGGCATCGCCGCCTGGGCGTGGGAGAACCGCCTCGTCGACACCGCCTGACCCGCCCCCGCCGGCGGACCGGCCGGCGGGGGTGCGGGTCAGGTACGGCGGACGGTCTCGCGGTACTGCCGGGCGGTGAGCCCGATCTGCCAGGCGGCGGCCTGGACCGGGTCCCGGATCCAGCCGGGCACCAGCTCGCCGAACTCCCGGCGGGTGCCGTCCCGCTCCTCCGTCCCGTTGGTCATCAGCAGCAGGTGCAGGTGGTCGTCGTACAGCCGGTCGACGCACCAGAGGCTGAGGACCTGCCCGGGGTTGCCCGGGTCGGGCACCTCCCTGCCGACCCGCGGCCAGCCCGCCTGGCCGGCCAGCCGGCCCCAGCCGGCCCGCCCGGCCAGGATCTCCACGGCGCAGCGCCGCTGCTCGGAGTTGCGCAGCGACACCGCGCGGCGGATCGGGACGTCGTCCTCGATGATCTCGCGCGGCATGGTGACGCCGTGCCAGGCCCACAGGCACCAGCCGTCGGGGTACCGCACCGCCGGACCGGTCGCGTGGTGGAGGCGGCCTTCCGCGTCATGGTGCAGCTCCGTGGGGCGCTCGGTGAGGATCACGCTGTTCCGCATCGGCCACCACTCCCCCGCCGACCGCGCCACCCGGAGCAGGCCGCCGCCGTGGCGGTCCGGTTCGGCGACGCCGCACCGGGCGAGGAAGTCGAGCTGGGCGAGCCGTCCCAGCAGCCGCGGCGGGAACGCGCCCAGCCGCGGCAGCGCCCCCACTTCGGGCAGCCGCCGCGCGTCCTGCCAGGTCGGGGCGGTGTGGTCGACGGCCGCTCCGGCGGCCCGGCGAAGCCCGGTCTCGACCGCGGCGGTCACCTCGCGGTCGAGCCGGCCCAGCGGCCCGCCCCACCGGCGGTCCCGTTCCAGGCCGCCGAGGTCGGCCGGCAGCGGGTCCAGCATGATCAGGTCGGTTTCGACCGGTTCCCGCGGGACCCGGTCGACGATGGCCTCGCCGGCCGCTTCCGGAAGCGCCAGCCAGGCCCGCCGGGTGATCAGCGGGAGCCGGCCGGCGCGGATGTCGGCGGCGATGGCGCCCGCCATCGGCGAGCCGAGCCAGATCACGTGCTCCGGCGGTCGGCGGCCGGCGCCGAGGTAGGCGTCCTGGACGCCCGCCTCGGCCGCCGGCCGGTCCGCCGGTCCCACGGCCAGGCCGTGGCCCGTCCACTCGTCCCGCACCCGCGGCAGCAGCGCCTGCTGCTCCGCGGTCGGCGCCGGTGGCGGCCGGCCGTGGCCGGGTGCGGGCCGCGGGTCCGCCATCGTCAGTCCGCGACGAAGCGCACGGGCGCGCTCCACGCCTGCTCGCGCGCCGCCTCCTCGCGCGCGGCCCGCTCCCGCGCCTCCTGCTTGCGGGCCAGCTTGCGCGCCTGCTCGCGCTTGCGCCGCGCTCCCGGGTCGAGGACCCGCGGCGCCAGCTCGCGCTTGCGGCGCAGCACGTACCGGCCGGGGGCGATGCCGGTGTTGCCGTGCTCGGGGTGGTCCAGCCACGCGGTCGCGCCGTCGCCGACCACCAGCGATCCGAGGGTGATGTCGTCCGCCGCGCCGTCCCGGGCGTCGTACCGGACGTCGCCCGAGGCGAGCAGCAGGTGCGTGTGCCCGCCCGCCTCGCCGCGGACCACCGCGACGCCGGCCGCCGGGACCGGGGTCGCCGGGGTCCGGTGGTCGGCCTCCGCCATCGCGGCGGGGAGC
Source organism: Actinomadura sp. 21ATH (assembly GCF_041951345.1). Classification (NCBI taxonomy): domain Bacteria; kingdom Bacillati; phylum Actinomycetota; class Actinomycetes; order Streptosporangiales; family Thermomonosporaceae; genus Actinomadura; species Actinomadura sp. 21ATH. The sequence goes on from NZ_JBGNUR010000003.1 coordinate 402,259, forward strand.
ACCGACACGTCGCCCTGGTGCTGCAGTCCGGCGACCGTCGGGATGTCGAGTTCGGCGGCCAGGAGAGCCAGGTCGGCACCCTCCGACCGCACGGTGCTGAGGAGTTCCATATGAGCCTCCCGCGAAGGGTTTCCATAAAAGCTAGCGGCGCCCGCCATTACGGGAAACGCATTTAATTCGCGGCGGGACGGCAGGACTGGTCGGTTTCGGGAAGGGCGCCGGTGGCCAGGTAGGCGTTCACCTTGGCGTCCACGCAGGCGCTTCCGTATTCGCCGTAGATGCCGTGGGCGGTGGTGTCGCGCAGGGTGAGGAGGCGGGAGCCGGTCAGCGCCCGGTGCATGGCCCTGCTGCCCTCGTACGTGGTGGCGGTGTCCCCGGTGGCGGCGACGATCAGCGCGGGAGTGGAGTTGCCGACGCGCGTGAGGGGCTCGCGCGGCGCGGTCGGCCAGAACGCGCAGGGCCACAGGTTGTTCTTGAGCGGACCGAAGAGGGGGTGGCGGGCGCGGCTGCGCTCGACGTCGTTCCAGTAGGTGTCCGGGTCGCGGGGCGCGGCGCGGTCAGCACAGGTGATCGCGACGGACGGGCTGACGAGCGGTGAGCCCGCACTGGTCAGGACGAACGCGAGGAACCCCTCGAATTCGGGGTCAGGGGCGGCCGGGCGGCGGTGCGCGGCCTCGTTCAGGGTCCGGACCATGGAGGCGAAGCCCGCGCGCTTCTCGGGGCGGTCGTCGCCGGAGCCGGCCAGGATGTACGGGACCACCTGCTCGTCCACCTCGAACGAACCGACGCGCAGCGGGCGCTCCTCGGCGGCGGCGACGATCGCGTCCACGGTGGCGAGCACGCGGGCGGTCGTGGCGCCGAGGCCGTAGGTGCCGTGGCGCTCGGCGGCCCAGGCGGCCCAGCCGCGCAGCGCGCGCTCCGCCTCCTCCTCGGTGCCCTGCGTCGCCCTGGGGCCCCACTTCCGCGGGTCGCCCGCGCTGTCCAGGACGACGCGGTCGGTGCGGCCGGGGAACATCTGGGTGTAGACGGCGCCCAGGTAGGCGCCGTAGGAGTAGCCGAGGAAGGAGATCCGGCGCTCCCCGAGGGCGCGGCGCACGGCGTCGACGTCGCGGGCCGTGTCGCGGGTGCCGGCGTACGGGAGGACGTCGCCGTGGCGGCGGGCGCAGCGCTCGGCCAGGTCCCGCTGCACCGCGGCCTGGTGGTCGAACCGGGCGCGGGTCTGGCCCGCCGAGCGCAGCCACATGCCGATGGGCCAGCCGCAGTCGATCGGTGTGCTGCGCCCGACGAAGCGCGGGTCCAGGCCGATGATGTCGTAGCGGGCGGCGACGTCCTTCATGGCGGCGCGGGTCTTCAGGGGCATGCCCAGCGTCGGCTCGCCGGGGCCGCCGCTGTTGAGGACCAGGGTGCCGATCCGGTCGGCGCGGTCGGTGGCGGGGAGCCGGGACAGCCCGAGCTCGATGGTGCGGCCGCCGGGCTTGGAGTGGTCGAGCGGCACGGTCAGTTCCGCGCACTGCGCGCCCGCCTTGTCCAGCTCGCCGCCGAGGGCGTCGTCGGCGCCCTGGGCGCAGGGCTTCCAGTCGAGCTGGGGGGACCGGTTCGCGTCGGCGGACGCCGGGTGCGCGACGGCGGCGGACAGGGCGGTCATGGCGAGGGCCGGGACGAGGAGGGCGCGGGTCAGAGCGAAGGTCGATGTCATGGCCGGGACGCTATTCCGGGCCGCCGGCCGGCACGATACAGCCGGCCGCAGGCGCCCTGCTACAGCCCGCTGTAGTGCCCGGCGGGCGCCGGCCGCGGATAATGATCCCCGTACCGGCGTCGCGAGGAGGTGCGCGTGCGGAACCGTGCGATCTCCGGTTCGGCCTATCTGCTGGGCACCCTGGCCACCGCCGCCGCCACGGTGCTCGCGCTGCCGGTGCTGCTCGCGCCGCCGGCGGCGCGGGGCTGGGCCGGCTGGCACCGCCGCCGGGCCGGCCGGCTGCTCGGCGTCCCGGTGGAGGGCCGGCCGGCCGGGCGGGCCTTCGTCTGGGCGCTCGCGCACGTCGCCGCCGGGCTCCCGCTCGGGCTGGCCGCGCTGATGTGCCTGGGCAACATCGTCGTCGCCGCGGTGGCGATGCCGTTCTGGTGGGCGTTCTCCCCCGGCACGCGGCCCACGCTGTTCTCGTTCCTCGACGTCCATGTGGGCGGCTGGGCGACCGCGCTGATCGGCGGCTCCGTCCAGATCGCCGTCCTCTGCGCGGCGGCCTGGTGGGCGCTCCCCTGGGCGGCGCGGCTGCACGCGCGGCTGTGCCTGGCGGTGCTCGCGCCGTCGGCCCGGGAACGGCTCACCGAGCGGGTCGACGTGCTGACCAGGAGCCGGGTCGGTGTCGTCGACGCCCATGGCGCGGAGCTCCGGCGGATCGAGCGCGACCTGCACGACGGGACGCAGGCGCGGCTGGTGTCCATCGCCATGCAGGTGGGCCTCGCCCGGGACTCGCTCGCCGAGGACCCGGACACGGTGGCGGCGCTGCTCCAGCAGGCGCACGAGACGGCGGAGGAGGCGATGGCCGAGCTCCGCGCGGTGCTCCAGACGATCTATCCGCCGATCCTCGCCGACCGCGGGCTCGACGGGGCGCTGGCGGCGCTGGCCGCCCGGTCGGGGGTGCCGGTCCGCATCGAGCTCGGCGACCTGGGCGCGCTCCCGGCGGCCGCGGAGGCGGTGGCCTACTACGTGATCGCCGAGGCGCTGACGAACGTGTCCAAGCACGCCGCCGCCACGCGGGCGGCCGTCCGCGCCGGCCGCGCCGGGGACCTGCTGTCCATCGAGGTCACCGACGACGGGACGGGCGGCGCCGACGAGGCGCGCGGCACCGGGATCACCGGGATACGCCGCCGGGTCGCCGCCCTGGACGGCACCGTCCGCCTCGACAGCCCGCCGGGCGGGCCCACCACGCTCGCCGTGGAGTTGCCGTGCGCGTAGAGATCGTTCAGGAGGTTCCGTGCGGGTCGTGATCGCCGAGGACAACGTCCTGCTGGCCGGGGGCCTGGAGCTGCTGCTGGCGGCCAAGGGCTGCGAGGTCGCCGCGGTCGTCGGCGACGGCGAGGCGTTCCTGGACGCCGTGACCGAGCACCGGCCCGACATCGCCATCGTGGACGTGCGGCTGCCGCCGTCCTTCCGCGATGAGGGGATCCACGCCGCGCTGCGGGCCCGCCGCGAGCACGGCGCGCTGCCGGTCCTGGTGCTGTCGCAGTACGTCGAGCGCGAGTACGCCGGCGAGCTGCTCTCCGACGGCCGCGGCGGCATCGGCTACCTCCTCAAGGACCGCATCGGCCGGGTGGCCGAGTTCGTCGACGCCCTGCGCCGCGTCGCCGCCGGCGGCACGGCCATGGACGCCGAGGTGGTCGCGCAGCTCCTCGCGCGCCGTACCGACGACCCCCTGGAATCCCTCACGTCCCGCGAGCGGGAGGCGCTCGCGCTGATGGCCGAGGGCCACGACAACGCCACCATCGCCGAGCGGATGCGCATCTCCGACAACGCCGTCCACAAGCACATCGGCAACATCTTCGCCAAGCTCGGCCTGGCGCCGGACGACTCCGGCCACCGCCGCGTGCGGGCGGTGCTCGCCTACCTGGACGGCACGCCCGGCCGGGACGGGCAGCGCTGGTAGAATCGGGCCCATGCTGATCGAGGTCGACAGACTCTAGCCACCGATCCGCCGGTGGCTTTCACCTCGGGGAGCGCCGCTCCCCCAGTCTGTGGTGACCGCTTTCCTCTCGCATTCCTCTCGCATTCGACCCACCGCCGTCCCGCCATGGGTCCATGCCCGCGAGCGCACGCGTGAGAGCACCGCGCCGGTCGACGCCGAACCGATCTCGATCACAGCCGTCCCGCGCGGGCGGGCAGAAAGCAGAGAAGCACGCACCATGTCCAGCACATCCAGCAAGTCCGCCATCACCCTTCGCGACCTGACGTTCGAGTGGCCCGACGGCGCCGTCGCGCTCTCCGGCGTCAACGGCTCGTTCACGGCCGGCCGGACCGGCCTGGTCGGCCGCAACGGCGCCGGCAAGTCGACCCTGCTGCGGCTGATCGCCGGCATCCTGACCCCGACGGCGGGCCACATCGACACGGCCGGCGAGGTCGGCTACCTGCCGCAGCGCCTGGACGGGCTCGACGAGGACGCGAGCGCGATGGAGAACGTGCGTCCGGTCGCCCCGGAGACGCCGCCCGGCACGATCCGCAACCAGCTCGCCAGGCTGCTCCTCCGCGGGGACGCCGCCGACCGGCCGGTCCGCACCCTCTCCGGCGGCGAGCGCTTCCGCGTCTCCCTGGCGCGACTCCTGCTGGCCCAGCCGCCGGCCCGGCTGCTGATCCTGGACGAGCCCACCAACAACCTAGATATCACCAGCGTCGAGCAGCTCGCGGAGGCGCTCGACGCCTACCGCGGGGCGCTCCTCGTCGTCAGCCACGACTTCGCGTTCCTGGACCGGATCGGGATCGACACCGTCCTCGAACTCGACCACGACGGCCGCCTCCACCAGCGCCCCGGCCTGGACCCCTGACCGCGGGCGCCGGCCGGGCGCTCGCGTCCCGGCGGGTCTAGCGGGGCTCGGGGTTGTCGTAGGCGTGGCGGGCGCGTTCGACCTGGTCGAGGTGGGTGCCGGCCCAGTCGGCGAGGTGGGCGAACAGCGGGGCGAGGCTGCGGCCCAGGTCGCTGATCTCGTACTCGACGCGGGGCGGGACCTCGGGGTGGTACGTGCGCACGATCAGGCCGTCGCGTTCGAGCTGCCGCAGCCGCTGCGTCAGCACCTTCGGAGTGATCGTGGTGATCCGCCGCTGGAGCTCGACGAAACGCTGCCGGCCGTGCTCGTTGAGCGTCCACAGGATCGGCGTGGTCCACCGGCTGAACACGATGTCGACCACGGGCGCGATCGGGCAGGCCAGCTCCGCGGCGGCGGGCCCGGTCGCGGCCTTCCAGGTCGTGTCGGCCATGCGAAAGGCTCCTCTGAGGTAGTCACTTTCCTCTAGGTACCTACTATATCCAGGATGTTAGCGTCGCCTGCGTCGCGGAGGAGACCGCTCCTCCGGACGGACTTTATGGCAGGAGACGACCATGATCGTTGTGACCGGAGCGACCGGGAACGCCGGGCGCGAGCTGGTGCGGGAGCTGGCGGCGGCCGGGGAGGCGGTGACGGCCACGTCCCGGAACATCGCGGCGGCCGACATGCCGGAGGGGGTGCGGGTCCGGCCGGCGGACCTGGCCGACGCGGAGAGCCTGCGGCCGGTGTTCGACGGCGCCAGGGCCCTGTTCCTGCAGAACGGCGGCGCCAGTGCTCACGAGCTGAGGATGGGCGACATCCTCGACGCGGCCAAGGCCGGCGGTGTCGAGCGGGTGGTGCTGCTGTCCTCGCTGGGCGTGGCGACCCGGCCGGAGTCGGCGTCGCACGGGGTGCTGGGGCTGTCCATCGAGGAGGCCGTGCGCGGGTCGGGCCTGGACTGGACGATCCTGCGGCCGGGCAACTTCGCGTCCAACACCTTCGCCTGGGCCCCGTCGGTGCGGGCGGACCGGACCGTCGCGGCGCCGTTCGGGGACGTCGGGCTGCCGGCCGTGGACCCGGCCGACATCGCCGGGGTGGCGGCCGCGGCGCTGCGGGAGGACGGCCACGCCGGGCGGTTCTACGAGCTGACCGGCCCCGTCCCGGTGACGCCGCGGGAGCAGGCCGAGGCGATCGGCGCCGCGCTGGGCGAGCCGGTCCGGTTCGTGGAGCGGACCGCGGAGGAGGCGCGGGAGGCGATGCTGCGGTTCATGCCGCCGGACGTGGTGGAGACGACCCTGTCCATCCTGGGCGACCCCACGCCGGCCGAGCGGCGCGTCAGCCCGGACGTCGCGGAGGTGCTGGGCCGGGCGCCGCGCGCGTACGCCGAGTGGGCCCGGGCGAACGCCGCCGCGTTCAAATGACCGCTACCCGGACCTGACGGCTTCGAGGACGGGGACGGCGGCGGCGCGCCGCGCGGGGAGCGCCGTCGTCGCCAGCGTCGCCACCGCCGCGCCGGCGGCGACCAGCGGGAACAGCCACCAGGGCGGGCCGGGGCGCAGGAACGAGCTGCCGGTCATCACGTGCAGCAGCGCCAGCGTGCCCATCGCGATCGTGAGCCCGAGGACGGTGCCGAGCGCGACCACGGTGGCGGCCTCCCAGCGGACGATCGAGCGGATCTGGCCCGCGGTCGCGCCCACGGCGCCGAGCAGCCCGAACTCGCGGGTGCGCTCGGCGACGCTCATCGACATCGTGGTCGCCATCCCGAACAGCGCCAGCAGCAGGGCCATGCCCGCGAACGTGTGCGTCGCCCGCAGCGCGCGGGTGAGGGAGGCCGACGCCGCGGCCACGTAGGCGTCGCGGTCGAGGACCCGGACGCCGGGCACGCCGGCCACGGCGCGTTCCAGGGCCGCCGCCGAGCCGCCCCGCACGAGGACGGCCCGGGTCGCGGCGGCGGTGTCGAGCCGTTCCATCGTGGCGGGCGCCACGAGCGCCTGGTCGGCGAACAGGTGGGAGGGGTCGTGGTACGCGTCCGCGACCGTGAGCGCGGTCCGGCCGTGGGCGCCGCGCACGACGATCCGCCCGCCCTGCCGGAGCCCGCGCTCCTTCATGACGGTCGACGAGAGCGCGATCTCCCCTGGCCGCAGCGCGGGCGGCCGGCCGCCCAGCCGCAGGAGGTCGCGGAGTCCGGTCTGCTCGGCGCCGCTGACGAGGAAGGAGAACGGCTCCGGCTCCTCGCCCGGTCCGGCCCGGTCCGGTGACACGAGCCTCACCTCGGTCTGGGTGAGGACGGCCGTCCGCGACACTCCCGGCACGCCCGCCACCCGGGCCGCGGTGTCGCGGGCGAGCGGCGCGGGCGCTCCCTCGGCGGTGCGGGCGGTCGAGGCGATCGCGTGCTCGGCGGCCATGACCTGCCGGCCCGCCTCGCGGAAGCGGTCGTTCACCGAGAGGGTGACGAGGGCGACGGAGGACACCAGCGCGACGCCCAGCATCAGCGACGAGGCGGCCGAGGAGACGCGGCGCGGGCTGCGGGTGACGGTGGCGTGCGCGAGGCGTCCGGTCCCGCCGCTCACCAGCGTTCCGGCACGGCCCACGGCGCCGCCCAGCGGCCGGACGAGGAACGGGGTGAGGACGGCGACGCCGGCCACGGCGAGCAGCGCCCCGAAGAGGGTCATCAGCGAGACCGCGAACGTGCGGTCCGGGCCGGGCGGGTCGCCGGCGCGGACGGCGGCGCCCACCACGAGCCAGAAGCCCGCGCCGAGGAAGACGGCGGTCGCGGCCAGCAGCCGGGGCAGGCGGCGTTCCCGGGTCTCGGCGGCGGTGCTGCGCAGCGCCTGGACGGGCGGGACGCCCGCGGCCCGCCGCGCCGCCCGCCACGCGGCCGCCTGGGTGACCAGGATCCCGGCCGCGGCCGGCAGCGCCAGCGCGGCCCAGCCGAACTGCGGGCCGGCGGCGGAGACGTCGAAGCCGTCCCGCGCGAACAGCCGGACGATCAGCGCCGACAGCGGGAAGCCCGCGGCGACCCCGGCCGCCGACGCGACCGCGCCGAGCGCCAGCGCCTCCAGCCGGATCAGCCGCTTGATCTGGCGGGGCGTGGCGCCGATCGCGCCGAGCAGCGCGAGCCGCCGGGTGCGCTGCCGGACGAGGGTGCCGAACGTGTTGGCCACCACGAACAGCCCGACGAAGATCGCGACGGCGGCCAGCATGCCGACGACGCCGGCGACCGACGCGCCCTCGCTCGCGGCCGCGGCCGCCTGGGCGCGCCGGACGGACTCCGCGGTCCGCACCGTGGCGGCGCCGCCCAGGTTCCGGGCCAGTTCGCCGCGCAGCCGCTCGGCGGGCACGCCCGGGGCCGCCTTCACCCAGACGGCCTGCCAGGTGCCCGCGGGCAGCGAGGCGGCGCGCCGTACGGTCTCGGGCGGGGCCAGCACCAGGTCACCGGCGGCCACCGCGCCGCGGCCCTGGACAGCGACGATCCCGGCGATCCGCACGCGGCGCGTCTCGCGGGGCAGGGTCAGCGTCATCGCGTCACCGACGCGCAGGTTCCCCGTGCGCGCGATGTGCCGGACGACGGCGACCTCGCCGTCCGCGGCGGGCGCGCGGCCGTCCTCCAGCCGGTACGGGTTCAGCCGCGGGTCGGGCGTCCAGGGGCGCAGCAGCGTGCGGCCCTCGGCCGCGGCCATGATCGCCTCCCCGCCGGGGCGGGCGGCCGTCACCGGCACCGCGGCGTCCCCGGCGGCCGCCGCGACCCCGGGCACGGCCGCGACCCGGTCCGGCCGGACGCGGCCGTCCGGCGGGGCGTACGGGTCGTCCGGGTCGACCGTCCCGCCCTGGACGAGCACGTCCGTCCGGGCGTACTCGCTGGCGTCGCTGCCCGCCACCGCCTCCTGCGCGCGCAGCGCGAACTGCAGCGAGCCCGCGATGAGCGCGATCGAGCCCACCGCCGCCAGCAGCGTGGCGGCCGACCGTGCCCGGCTCTCGGCGAACGAGCGGCGCGCGATCAGCCACAAGGCGTTGCCCACGTCCCCAGCCCCCTGATCCATCGCCCGAGATAATCTCAGATGAGACTATATCAGCCGGGACTAGCATGGGCGGATGCTCGACGATCTGCTCGAACGCCTGCTGTCCGGGGAGGGCGGCCCGGCCGCCGGCCAGGTGGGCCTCGGCATGCTCCTGGCGGAGGCCCACAACCGGAGCCGGGACCGGATGAACGAGGCGCTCGGCCCGCTCGGGATCAACGTCCGCGGCTTCGCCGTGCTGCTCGCCCTGCCGCTGTACGGCCCGGTCAGCCAGCGCGACCTCATCGCCCGCATCGGCATCGACAAGTCCACCATGTTCCGGCTCATCGACGAGCTGGAGGAGGGCGGTCTCGTCTCCCGCGAGCGGGCGCCGCGGGACCGGCGCGCGTACTCGATCGTGCTCACGCCCCGCGGTGAGGAGACGCTGGCCGGGGCGCGGCGGGCGGCCGAGGAGGTGGACGAGCACCTCTTCGGCCGCCTCACCGGCCCCGAGCGCCGGCGGCTCACCGGCCTCCTGCGCCGCCTGGCCGAACCGGACTCCCCCGCGAGCTGACCGCAGCCTCCTAGGCCGCGGCCTGCGCGGCGACGCGCTCGATGGCCTGGACGGCGAGCGCGGGCTGCTCGGCGTAGATGTAGTGGCCGCTCTTCTCGGCGGTGGTCAGCCGGCCGCGGCTGGAGATCGCGACCCACTGGCGCTGCCCGGCGGACCAGGCGCGCTCCAGCTGCCGCCCGTACTCGGGGCTGGCCGCCGCGAGGTACCGCTTCCCGTGCTGGAGCACCTCCACCGGGGCGTCCCCGACGGAACGGGCCTTCCCGTCGGCGATGACCAGCCTCTCCGGGTTCTGACCCTGGAAGACCGCGAGGTTCTGGGCGCGGAGCTGGGCCGCCGGGCCGGTGGCGGACGCGGGGATCGCCCCGGTGATGTCGGCGGTCATCGTCGGCGAGGTGGCGTCCATCAGGACCAGGCCCTTGACCCTCTTCTGGTGGTCGGGGGCGTACCGGGCGGCGATCCGCCCGCCCAGCGAGTGCCCGGCCAGGACCACCGGGCCGTCGCCGGCGACATGGTCGAGGACCCCGGTCAGGACCTTGCCGCTCGCGGCGAAGTCCTGCGGGCCGTCGGGCTTGTCGCTGGCGCCCGCGCCGAGCCGGTCGTAGGAGCAGACCCGGTTCTTTCCGCTGAGCGTCTTCTGCAGGGCCGCCATCTTGTCCAGGCCGTCTCCACCGCCGTGCATCAGGACGATGACCGGCTTTCCGTCCGCCCGTGCGCCCGCGCAGGAAACGTTCACCGACTTTCCGCCGACCTCGATCTTCTTGGTGCCGGTGAACGGGTCCGCCTCCTTCTTCCCGGAGGCGAGCGGGTCCCAGTTCTCCAGGGATTCGCCCTGGCAGCCGGTGAGGCCCAGGCCGGCCACGGCGGCGCAGGCGGCGACCACGGCGGGCGTCCTGAATTTGCGGAACATCGTTTCCTCCAGTGAAAAGCGGGCGTTCTCGGGAGCCGGGTGACCGGGAATCTGTCGGCCATCCCCCGTCACATTGAGAACGCTATTGATTCCGCCGCGGCCGATTCATCACCGCGCGGTGGACGATCGCGGGTAGCTCGGACGGGGGACATGCGCGGCGCCCCGCTCCGTCCGGGAGAACCGTTCGCGGGGACTTCGCGTCCGATGAGGACGGCCGCCCGCGGGGGCGGCCATCGAGGAGAGGAGCCCATGCTCGACGCGCAGGAGATCCTGCGGCGCATCGACGCCGCCTACGACCTGGATCCGAAAAGGCCGGGCGGCGGTGGCGGCGCGTACTTCGCGGCGATGGCCGACTGCCTCGCCCAGGCGGAGGCGCTGGGCGACGCCGAGGTGCTGATGTACGCCCGGCTCGGCTACGGCCACGCGCTGCGCGACAAGCCCGGCCTGACCAGGCGCGGGTTCACCGGCGCGTGGCTGGGCGTCCTGCGCACGTGCCTGCTGGCCTGGCGGGCCGAACCCGGCCGGTACGACGCGACCTGCGTGCGGGCGCTGTGGCGCCAGCTCCTCGACCTGTTCGAGATCTACGTCGAGCGCGTCCCCGAGCCCGCCGGCCGGCTGCTGCGGCTCGCGGCCGAGCTGGACCGGAGCCCGCCGCCCGGCCTGCCGTGGGTGCCGTACGAGCTGGACCGTTTCCGGATGCAGCTGGCGGCGCGGCGCGGGGACGCCGCCGAGACCGAGCGGATCTGGCGGTCGCTGCGGGCGCGGGAGCTCCCCGCGGACCGCTTCCTGCACGACCGGATCCTCGCCGCCGACGCCGAGATGTGGAGCTGGCTCGGCCGGGACGACCTGGCCGTCGAGTCGCTCGCACCGGTCCTCGCCGGGCAGGTCCCGCTGACGGACGGCGTCCCGGTCGAGCAGCAGCTGCTCGTCCCGTACGTGCGGCTCGGCCGGATCGACGAGGCCGTGGCGATCCACGAGCGCACCTGGGACCTGCCCGGGCAGCTGCTGGACCCCATCCTGGCCCAGCTGCGGTTCTGCCTGCTCACCGGCAACGACGAGCGCGGCCTCCAGGTGCTGCACCGCAACCTCCGGCAGATCGGCCGGCGGCGCGCCGAGTCGCTGCACGGGATGGCGGTCGCGGCCGCCGGGGCGGCGCTGTGCCGCCGGGTCCTGGCGCGGGGACTGGACCGCGAGTTCCTGTGGGACTGCGACTGCGCCGACCCCGGCTGCGCCGACGACCCGCTCTACACCTACGCCGCGCTGGAAGGGGAGCTGTACTGGAGCGCCGTCGACCACGCCGAGGATGTGGACGAGATGGACGGCGGCCCGGCCCAGTCCGAGCGGATCCGCGCGCTGCTGGCGCTGGAACCGGTCGCGCGCGTCGAGCTGCCGTCCCGGCCGGCCGTGCCGCCCGCCTTCCCGCACCCGGTGACGCACCTGCCCGCCACCGGCGCCGCGGAGCTCTCCGCCGCGCTCGACGGCGCGATCGCCGAGCCGTCCGGCCGCCGCCGGGTCGCGCTGCTCCAGCGGATCACGCACAACGCGCTGCTCGCGGACCTGCCGCCGACGGCGGGCGCAGCCCGGGCCGCGATGCTGGACGACCTCGTCCGCGAGGACTGGGACGAGTGGCGGTTCGTGCTGGCCCGGAACCTGCTGGAGCTGTTCCGGCTGCACGACGCGAACCCGTCCCTGCTCGGCGCCGAGCGGCTCGGCGCGATGTGGCGGGCCGTCCCCACGACGTTCGACCGCGTCCTGGACCGGCCCGGCATGCGACCGGCCCAGGCGCACGAGCTGCTTGACCTGCTGGACCGCCACCGCCGTCCCGGCACCGCCGACGAGCACCACCTCCGCTGGTACCGCGCCGCCTTCCGGACCCGCTGCGGCGACCGGGACGGGGCGGCGAAGGCATGGGCGGCCTTCGACGCGCTGCCGCCCCACGACCGCTACCGCGCGGACGGCCACGTCCGCCGCCGCGTCCGCCTGCACCTCGACCTCGGCGACGACACCGCCGCGCTCGCCGCGGCCCCGGGCGACGACGACCTGCTGCTCGTCCCGTACCTGCGGGCGGGCCGCACCGGCCAGGCCCGCGCCGTCCACGAGCGCACCCGCGAGACGGCCTCGTCCCCCGCCGCCGTCACCGAGCACCTCCGCTACTGCGCCGCGACCGGCGCGATCGACGACGCGCTCGACATCGTCCACCGCAACCTGGGCCTCTACCACCTGCTGTACGACGATGACGACGCGACGTTCGACCACATGCGCGCGCACGCCGCGGCCACGCTCATCTGCGAGACGGTGATGGCCGCCGGCCGCGACACCGCCTGGACGTGGCCATCGGACGACTGCGACCCGCCCTGCCCGCCCGAGGACGACTGGACCTACGCGCGCTTCGCCGGCAACGCCCGCCCGGCCCTGCTGGCGCGCGCCCGCCGCTGGGAGTCGCTGCTCGGCACCGCCGTGCACACCCGCGCGGTGTTCGCCCTCGCCGACGGCGACCGGGCAGAACCGTCCGGGGACCCGTTGCGTCCGACGGTGTGATGAGCGATCAGGAGAGAGTTGCGGACGAGCACGGTTTCCGGGTCGACCTCGGCGGGATCGTCGACCTGCTGAGCCGTCACCTGTACAGCAGCCCCCGCGTCTACGTGCGGGAACTGCTGCAGAACGCGGTCGACGCGATCACCGCGCGGGCCGCGCTGGACGGCCCGCCGGACGCCGCCGTGATCCGCATCGAGACCGGGGACGCGCTGCGGGTCCACGACCCGGGCATCGGGCTGACCGAGGAGCAGGTGCACGAGCTGCTGGCGACGATCGGCCGCTCGTCCAAGCGGGACGAGCTGGGCTTCTCCCGGAGCGACTTCCTCGGCCAGTTCGGGATCGGGCTGCTGTCGTGCTTCCTGGTCGCCGACGAGATCGAGGTGCTGACGCGCAGCGCCGCCGGCGGGCCCGCCGTCCGGTGGCGCGGCCACGCCGGCGGACGCTACACCGTCGAGACGGCGGAACGGGACGAGCCGGGCACGACCGTCACCCTGCGGCCGCGGCGCGACTTCGGGCACTGGCTGGAGGAGGAGACCGTACGGGAGCTGGTCCGGCACTACGGGTGCTACCTGCCGTACGAGGTCCGGCTGAACGGCGTCCGGGCCGACGACGGCGACCCGCCGTGGGAGGCCCGGCACGGCGGCGGCCCGGACGCGCGCCGGGCGGCGCTGCTGCGGCACGGGACGGCCATGCTCGGCGCCGAGCCGTTCGAGGTGATCGACCTGGACGTCCCGGAGGCGGGGCTGCGCGGCGTCGCGTACGTGCTGCCGCGCGAGACGAACCCGAGCGACCCGCCCAAGCACCGGGTGTACCTGCGCCGGATGCTGGTCGGCGACCGGGTCGAGAAGGTGCTGCCGGACTGGGCGTTCTTCGTGCGGTGCGCGGTGGACGCGACGGAGCTGCGGCCCACCGCCGGCCGCGAGCAGCTCTACGACGACGACCTGCTGGCCACCGTCCGGGTCCGGCTCGGCGAGCAGGTCCGGGGCTGGCTGGTGCGGACGGCGCTGACCGATCCGGAGCGGCTGCGCGCGTTCCTGGACGTCCACCACCGGGGCGTGCTGGCGCTGGCGGCGCACGACACCGAGATGCTGCGGATCGTGGACGAGTGGGTGCCGTTCACCACCTGCGACGGTGAGATGCCGCTCGCGCGGTTCCGGGAGCTGCACCGCGACATCCGGTACACGTCGAGCGTCGACGAGTTCCAGCAGTACGCGAGCATCGCGGCCGCGCAGGGCGTCGGCCTGGTGAACGGCGGCTACACCTACCACACGCAGGTGCTGCAGCGGCTGCGGCTGCTCGATCCGGGGCTGGTGGTGCGGCGGCTCGACCCGGCGGACCTGGCGACCCGGTTCGACCGGCCGGACCCGGCGGCGGAGTTCGCGGCGCGGGACTTCCTGGCCGTCGCGGAGCGGACGCTGGAGCCGCGGGAGTGCGCTCCGGCGCTGCGGTCGTTCGCTCCCGAGTCGCTGCCGGTGCTGTACCTGCCCGCCGGCGGCCCGGCGCTCGATCCGCCGCCCGCCGACAGCGTCTGGGCCGAGTTCGAGGAGGCCGAGGAGAAGGCCGCGGAGGAGGCGGGAGGAGAGGCCGGGCCGACGCTGGTGTTCAACCACCGCAACCCCCTGATCGCCCGGCTCACGGTGACGCCGAGCGAGTCCGTCGTGGCGCTGGCCGTCGAGGCGATGTACGGCTACGCGCTGCTGGCCGGGCGGCGGCCGGCGGGCCCGGCGGACGTGGCGGCGATGAACCGCGCGTTCCTCGGCCTCGTGGAGCACGCCGTCGAGGCGGAGCGCTGACCGCCGGAACGGGCCCGCCCGGCTAAAGCCGTCTTGAGGGATGGGTGAAGTGCTGCCGGTAGGTGGTGGCCGTCAGCCCGTAGTGGGCCTTGAAGCGGCGGGCGAAGTAGTTCTGGTCGGCCCATCCGACGGTCTGGGCGATCTGCGTGACGGGCTGGTCGGTGTGCAGGAGCAGGTAGGCGGCCTTCTCCACCCGGTGCTGCGCGAGGTACGTCATCGGCGGCAGGCCGGTGGCGGCCTTGAACAGGCGGATGAGGTAGCGGGGCGTGAGGTGGAGCTCCTCGGCGAGCTCGTCCAGCGTCCATCGGTGGTCGAGCCGCGACTCCAGCAGCCGCATGGCCTCCAGCACGGCCGGGTGGGCGGGCTCCTCCGCGCCGGGGACGTCCCCGCGGTCGGCGGCCGCGGCGCGGGCGACGTGGCTCAGGAACATGGTGAGCCGGCCGATGATGTCGCCGCGGTGCCGCCCGAGCGGCTCGTGCCGCAGCCGGGCCAGGCCGTCCAGGTGGACCACGCATTCGCCGAGCGTGCGCGGGTCGAGGTGCGTGGTGAGCATCCCGCGGCGCTGCATGGAGTTGGGGCCGTTCCACAGCAGGTAGCCGAGGAGGGGGTCCTCCCGCGTCCAGGCCAGCTCGCGCCGCAGCAGGCCGGTGTTGAGGCAGCAGTTGTAGAGGTCGAGGCCGCGGCACTCCTCGTAGCCGTGCCAGACGCCGGGGCGCAGCAGGATGACGTCGCCGACCTCCAGGTCGCGGCGGCCGGTGAGCGACCGGTGCACTCCCCGGCCGCCGGTCACGACGGCGAGCTCCAGGAAGCTGTGGGTGTGCACCGGGTGGCCGCCCTCGTGCAGGTGGTGCCCGGCGTAGGCCAGTGACCCGTCGGTGATGTACACCTGCCCCTTGAGCTCTTCGACCGGCGGCGCGTCCATGGCCGCACCCTAACGCCATGGGGCGAAGCGAACATCGTGCTAGTGCTGGTCTATTTCGGGCTATCCGGGCGGGTCACCGCGGGCGCATCATCCCTGCTTAGACCACTCGTGGTCGACCCGGCGGCGACCCGGCCGCCACGTGCGCGAGGAGGCCGCGGATGGCGCGGGGGCGGAGAGGTCGGCGGGCGCCCGCCTGGTTCCTGGTCCCGGCGCTGGCGCTGTACGGCTTCGTCGTGCTGCTCCCCAGCGCCCAGGGCGCGACGTTCGCGTTCACCGACTGGGACGGCCTCAGCCCCGCCAGGAGCTTCGCCGGCCTGGCGAACTTCCGGGAGATGCTGGAGGACCCCGCGGCCCGCGGCGCGCTCCGGCAGACGCTCATCGTCGCGGCCGCCGTCACCGTGATCCAGAACGCGATCGGGCTGGCGCTGGCGCTCGGCGTGCACAGCCGGATCAGGAGCCGGAACGTGCTCCGCGTCCTGCTGTTCGCCCCGGCCGTGATGACACCGGTGGTCACGGCGGCGCTGTGGAAGTACCTGCTGGCGCCCGAAGGCGCGCTGAACGGCCTGATCGCCGCGGTCGGCCCGGACTCCTGGCAGCGCAACTGGCTGGGCGATCCCGGGCTGGCGCTGTGCAGCGTGATCGGGGTGATCGTCTGGCAGTTCGCCGGCTACTCGATGGTGATCTTCCTGGCCGGCCTCCAGGGCATCCCGCGGGAGGTGTACGAGGCCGCCGCGGTGGACGGCGCCACCGGCTGGCGGCGGTTCCGGCACGTGGTGCTGCCGCTCCTGGCGCCCGCGACGACGATCAACCTGATGCTGTCGGTCATCGGCGGGCTGAAGCTGTTCGACCAGGTGTGGGTGCTGACGGGCGGCGGCCCCGGCACCTCCACCGACACGCTGTCGACGCTGATCTACAAGAACGCGTTCCAGTTCAACGAGTACGCCTACAGCGTGGCGCTGGCGATCGTGCTGACGGTCTTCGTCGCGGTCTTCTCCAGCGGCCAGTACGGGCTGCTCCGCCGCCAGGAGAGGGCGGTCCGGTGAACCGCTACGGCGCGCGCGCCCTGCTGCGCGAGACCATCATGATCGCGGTGACGGCGGTCGTCGCGTTCCCCCTGTACGTGCTGGTCAACCTGTCGCTGCGGGACCCGCGGGACGGCTCGTCCATCATCGTCCCCACCACGTCGCCGACGCTGCGCAACTACGCCGACGCCTGGCGCGAGGCGGGGCTGGCGGGCGCGATCGTCAACAGCGTCGTGGTCACGGTGGTCAGCGTGGCGATCATCGTGGTGGTCGCGGGCATGGCGGCCTACCCGCTGGCGCGGGTGACGGCGCGGTGGTCCCGCTGGGCGTTCGCGCTGGTGATGCTCGGGCTGCTGCTGCCGTTCCAGCTGGCGCTGCTGCCGCTCTACCAGACCATCCGGGACCTGGACCTGCTGGGCACGCTGTGGTCGCTGGTGCTGTTCTACAGCGGGCTCCAGGTGCCGTTCGCGACCTTCCTCTACACGGGCTTCCTCCGGGTCGTGCCGCGCGAGTACGAGGAGGCCGCGCTCATCGACGGCGCGAGCCCGTTCCAGGTGTTCTGGCGCGTGGTGTTCCCGCTGCTGCGCCCGGTCACCGGGACCGTCGTCATCCTGAACGCCATCTTCGTCTGGAACGACTTCCTGACGCCTTTCCTGTATCTGTCCGGCAGCGACCGGCAGACCATTCCGGTGGCCATCTTCGGCTTCATCGGCCAGTACGTCTCGCAATGGAACCTGGTGTTCGCCGGGCTGGTCATCGCGATGCTCCCGATCCTCGTCGTCTATTTCCTCATGCAGCGCCACATCATCAAGGGCTTCGCCGGCGGACTGAAAGGATGACCCTCCCCTTGCCGAACGCACAGCCGCTCCCCCGGGACGTTCTGACCCCCTACGGGCTCGCCTGCGAGATGCTGGAGACGCCGCTGGGCCTGGACGAGCCGCTCCCGCGCCTGTCGTGGAAGCTCCGCTCGTCCCGCCGGGGCGACGCCCAGACCGCGTACCGGCTCACCGCGGCGCTCGCCCGCCGGGACCTGGACGACCCGGAACGGCTCATCTGGGACACCGGCCGCCGCGAGGCGGGCGACGGCGTCCTGGTCCCCTACGACGGGCCGCCGCTCCAGTCCTGCACCCGCTACCACTGGCGGGTGCAGGTGTGGGACGCCGCGGGGTCGGCGGCCGGCCGCGCGGAGTCCTGGTTCGAGAGCGGCCTGCTGCACCCGGACGAGTGGCACGCCCGGTGGATCGGCCGCGACGAGGAGACCGGGGCCGTCATGGACCCGCCCCGCGACGGCGACCGCACCGACCGCACCCGCCACCTGGAGCCGTGCCCGCACCTGCGCCGCCCCTTCCGCCTCGACGGGCCGCGGCCGGTGCGGGCCCGCCTCTACGCCGCCGCCCGCGGCCTCTACGAGCTGCGCCTGAACGGCCGGAAGGTCGGGGACGCCGAGCTGGCCCCCGGCTGGACCGAGTACCGCCGGCGCGTGCCGTACCAGGCGTACGACGTGACCGGCCTGCTCCAGGACGGCGAGAACGTCCTGGGCGCCGTTCTCGCGGACGGCTGGTGGAGCGGGTTCGTCGGGTTCGACTCGCGCCACCAGGCCCGCCACTACGGCCGGGCGCCGCAACTGATCGCGCAGCTGCTGCTGGACCACGCCGACGGCTCCCGGCGGTGGATCGCCACGGGCGAGGGGTGGCGGGAGCGCGACGGCGCGATCAGGTACGCGGACCTGCTGATGGGCGAGTGCGTCGACGCCCGCGCCGGCCTGCCCGGCTGGGACCGCCCCGGGTACGACGACACCGGCTGGCACGCGGCCGCCGTGCTCGGCCGGGACACGGCCGTCCTGCGGGCGGCGTCCGACGCGCCGGTGCGGGTGACCGGGGAGCTGCCCGCCCTGACGGTCACCCGCCGCCCCGGCGGCCACCACATCGTCGACTTCGGGCAGAACATGGTCGGCCGGGTGCGGCTGACCGTCCGCGGCGCCGAACGCGGCCGGCGCGTCCGGCTGCGGCACGCCGAGATGCTCGCCGAGGGGGAGCTGTACACGGCCAACCTGCGCACCGCCGAGGCCACCGACGTCTTCGTCGCCGCCGGCGAGCCGGTCGAGGTGTTCGAGCCGCGGTTCACCTTCCACGGCTTCCGGTACCTGGAGGTGTCCGGCCACCCCGGCGACCTGCGGCCCGAGGACGTCGTGGGCCGGGTGCTGCACAGCGACACCCCGTTCACCGGGGAGTTCGCCTGCTCGGACGCGACCGTGAACCGGCTCCAGGCCAACATCGTGTGGGGGCAGCGCGGCAACTTCGTGTCCGTCCCCACCGACTGCCCGCAGCGCGACGAGCGGCTCGGCTGGCTCGCCGACGCGCAGGTGTTCCTGCCGACCGCCTGCCGCAACGCCGACGTCGCCGCGTTCTTCGCCCGCTGGATGCGCGACGTCGTCGACGGGCAGGACGCCGGCGGCGCGTTCCCCGACGTCGCGCCGAGGCTGTGCGTCGAGCGGGAGGGCGCGCCGGCGTGGGGCGACGGCGGCGTCATCATCCCCTGGCACCTGTACCGCACGTACGGCGACCGCCGCGTGCTGGAGCGCTCGTACGCCGCCATGACCGCCTGGGTCGACCACGTCCACCGGCACAACCCCGGCCTCGTGTGGCGGCACCGGACCGGCAACCACTACGGCGACTGGCTCCAGGTGAACGCCGAGACCCCGCGCGAGGTGCTGGCCACCGCGTACTTCGCGCGCAGCGCGCAGATCGTCGCGCTGGCCGCCCGGGTCCTCGGGGAGGACGCCGACGCCGAGCGCTACGGCGCCCTGCACGAGGCCGTGCGGGCCGCGTTCGTGGACGCCTTCGTCGACCAGACCGACGGCCTCGTGCGGGGCGGGACCCAGACCGGCCACCTGCTCGCGCTGGCGTTCGGCCTGCTGCCCGAACGGCTCGTCCCCGCCGCCGTGGACCATCTGGCTGCCGACATCGAGGCCCGCGGCCGGCACCTCACCACCGGGTTCGTCGGGGTCTCGCTGCTGTGCCCGGTGCTGGCGGCGCACGGCCGCGCCGACCTGGCGTACGCCCTGCTGCACCAGGACACCTATCCGTCCTGGGCCTACTCGATCCGGCACGGCGCCACCACGATCTGGGAGCGCTGGGACGGCTGGACCGAGGAGCACGGCTTCCAGTCCCCGGCGATGAACTCGTTCAACCACTACAGCCTCGGCTCGGTCGGCGACTGGCTGTACGGCGGCGTCGCCGGCATCGGCCAGGAGCCCGGCTCGGTCGCGTACCGGCGCCCGCTGCTGCGCCCGCACGTCGGCGGCGGCCTCACCTGGGCCCGCGCCCGGCAGGAGACCCCGCTGGGCACCCTCGCCTGCGGCTGGTCGCTCCGGCCCGGATCCGGAGGCGGGCCGCGGGAGCTGCGCCTGGACGTGACGGTGCCGCCCGGCGCCCGCGCGACCCTGCGCATCCCCACGGCCGAGCCGGACGGCGTCCTCGAAGGCGAGGCGGAGCCGCGCGGGCGCGCCGGCATCGAGATCGCCGGCGGCGGCCCCGGGGAGCTGGCCGTGCGGCTGGCCTCCGGGACCTACCGCTTCAGCGCCGCCGCCCCGCGCGAGCCGGGCGCTCCCGGCGCTGCGGAGGCTCTCACCGCACGTCCCGAACCGCGTCCCCCCACCACCCCGTAACCCCTCTCCTGAGGAGGACTCCAGATGAGTCCCGTTCACCGGCTCACGGCCACCCTCGCCGCGGGCGCTCTCGTCACCGGCGCGTGCAGCAGCGGCGTCGGCTCCGGCTCCTCCGGCGGCTCGGACACGCTCCGCGTCGCCGCCGTCGCCACCGACCGCGCCGGCACCGAGGCGGTGCTGAAGGCGTTCAAGGCGAAGAACCCCGGCGTGGAGTTCACCACCTCCTACTCCGACACCGACCAGTACCAGGGCACCCTGCGCACCCAGCTGTCCTCGGGCACCGCCCCCGACGTGTTCTTCGCCTGGCCCGGCAACGGCAACGCCGGCGCCATCGAGGTGCTCGCCCCGACCGGCTACCTCGCCGACCTGTCCGGACGCTCCTGGACGCCGAAGATCCCGCCCGGGATCAGGCCGGTGACGCAGGTCGGCGGCAAGACGTACGTCGTCCCGCTCACGTTCGTGGGCATCGGCGGCCTCTACAACAGGAAGGCCATGGACGAGGTCGGCGCCCGGCCCCCGGCGACCTGGCGCGAGCTGCTGGCGTTCTGCGACACCGCCAGGTCCAAGGGCAAGGTCGCGTTCGCGCTCGGCAACCAGACCGACTGGGTCACGCAGCTCGCCGACTACGCGCTGGTCCCCACCACCGTGTACGCCGCCGACCCCGCCTTCGACCAGAAGATGAAGGCCGGAACGGCCACCTTCGCCGGGTCCGGGTGGAAGACCGCCATGGACAAGTACCTGGAGATGAACGAGCGGGGCTGCTTCTCCAAGGACCCGCTCGGCACCTCGTTCGAGACCTCCGTGTCGCAGCTGGCCAAGGGCGACGCGGTCGCCGCGATCCAGGTCACCTCCACCCTCAACCAGGTCAAGTCCGAGGCCCCGCAGGGGACCGGGTTCGGGTTCTTCCCCGTCCCCGCCACCGACGACGCCGCCCAGACCCGCATGCCGGGCGCCGCCGGCGGGGCCTTCGCCATGAACGCCAAGGCGAGGAACGCCGGGCTGGCGGGCCGGTTCATCGACTTCCTCGCCACGCCCGAGGCCATGAACCTGTACGCGAACGCCACCGGCAACCTGCCGAGCATCCCCAACGACTCGTTCAAGCTCGACCCGACTCTGCAGCCGCTGGTCGACTTCCAGAAGGCCAACAGGACCGTCCCGTTCATGGACCAGCTCTGGCCCAACCCGAAGGTCCAGCAGGCGCACTTCACCGGCGTCCAGGACATGTTCGCCGGTAAGGCCCGCCCGGACGCCGTCCTGCGCCGGATGGACGCGGCCTACAAGGAGAAGTAGGAGCGGTCCCGCCGCTCCCCGGCGCTTCCCGGGACGGTCCCCCGGCCGTCCCGGCCCGGAGCGCGGCGGCCGCATGCCCGAACGCACCCGGAAGGAGACCCCATGTCATCCGGCAGACGCACCAGGCACGACAGACACGACGGACACGGCAGGTACGGCGGGCGCGCGCTGATCGCCGCCGGCACGGCCCTCGCCCTGGTCGTACCGCTCTGCGGCAGCGCCCACGCCGCTCCCGGCGACCGCGGCCGGTACGGCGGCGTGGCGGCCGTCCAGCTCCGCGTGGACGGCCGCCACGGCTCCCCGATGGGCCTGGACGATCCGCGCCCCACCCTGAGCTGGCAGATGGCCGAGACCCGGCTCGCCGCGTCGCATCCCTGCCGCCGTCCGGGCGCGCGGGCCGCGTGCCCGGGCGACCGGCAGACCGCCTACGAGGTCGAGGCCGCCGAGAGCGTGCGGAAGCTCAAGGCCGGTGAGCTGATCTGGCGGACCGGCCGGGTCGGCGGCTCCCGGCAGAGCGTCACGTTCGGCCGCGAGCTGCGCTCCCGCCAGACGGTCGCCTGGCGGGTGCGGGTCTGGGACGCCGACCGGCGCCCCTCCCCGTGGTCGGCGCCCGCCACCTGGTCGATGGGCCTCCTCCGGCCCGCCGACTGGGGCGCCGCCCGGTGGATCGACCATCCCGGCCGTACCGAGGACCGGCCCATGCCGATCTTCGCCCGCCGGTTCGACGTGCCGCGCGGCAAGAAGGTCGCGGACGCGCGCCTGTACCTGTCCGGCGTCGGCCTCCACCACGCCACGGTCAACGGCCGCGAGGTGACCGACGAGGTGCTGGCGCCCGGCAACTCCAACTACCAGCTCTCCAGCGAGTACCGGACGTACGACCTCACCCGGATCCTGCGGAGCGGCGCCAACAGCATCGGCGTGGAGCTGGGCAACGGCCCCGCCTACGTGCGGCGCAGCGTCACCAATCCGGCGGTGGGCCGCACCTCGCCGTACTCCTGGTGGCAGAGCCAGCTCAAGGGGAACGGGACGCTCGCCGCCGCGGCCGCCGCCGGGGCCACCACCGTCAGGCTCGACGACGTGGCCGGCTACCACGTCGGCGGCACGATCAACATCGACACCGGCGACGGCGGCGACCGCCTCGAATCCCGCCGGATCACCGCGATCGGCACGGCGGGCGCCGGCGGGACCGGCATCACGTTCACGCCCGCGCTGTCGGGCGCGCACGCGGCCGGGGCGCGGGTCACCGGCTCGGGCAACAACATCGCCGCGAGCGACCCGTCCGCCGGCGCCGCGGTGACACCGCGCTTCATCGGCCGCCTGGAGATCACCTACAGCGACGGCGGCACCGACGCCGTCGTCACCGACCGGGCCTGGCGCACCGCTCTGGGGCCCCTGGTCACCGACGCCTGGTACTCGGGCTCGGACCACGACGCCCGCCGCGAGCAGCCCGGCTGGAACCTGCCCGGCGCCGACCTGGGCCCGGCGGCCCGGCGCCGCGACGGCTCGGCCATGGGCTGGACCGCCGCGGGCATCGCCCCGCCGCCCAACCTCGCGACCCGGCTCGTCGCCCGCACCGCCGAGCCGATCAAGGTCCAGGAGGAGCTGGCACCGGTCGCGATGACCAGCCCGGCGCCCGGGACCTGGGTGTTCGACTTCGGGCAGAACATCGTCGGCGTGCCCCGGCTCGACCTGGACCGGCTCCCGGCCGGCACGACGGTCAAGGTGGCGCCCGCCGAGTCGCTCAAGGCCGACGGCACCGTCGACCAGGCGTCCCTCATGGGCGGCGGCGGATCCCGCGGCACCGACCTGTTCAACACCTACACGGCGTACGGCGACCGGCGCGGCGAGACCTGGCAGCCCCGCTTCAACTACTTCGGCATGCAGTGGGTGCAGGTCACCGGGCTGCCGGAGGGCTACAAGCCGTCCCGGGATCTCGTCACCGGCGTCCGGCTCCAGGCCGATACGCCCGACGCGGGGACGTTCAGCAGCTCCAACCCGCGCATCAACCGCATCCACAAGATGGCGCGCTACTCCATCGCCGGGAACATCATGTCGGTCTTCACCGACTGCCCCGGCCGGGAGAAGCTCTCGTACCCGGCCGACTACACCATGCCGATGGGCGCCATCCACCGGAACTTCGAGCTCGCCGCGTACATGCGCACCACCATGCGGCACCTCGTCGAGGGCCAGTCGATCGCCGACACCCCGATGGCCGGGAACGTGGCGCTGAAGACCCCCGTGTACGACTGGGGCTACTCCGGCCGCTTCGGCGACGAGATCAACTGGGGCAACGCGATCGTGCTGGTGCCGTCCTTCCTGTACGAGCTGTACGGCGACACGCAGACGATGACCACCTACTACGACCGGATGGTGAAGTACGTCGACTACATCCGGCGCGAGAAGGCCGGCACCGGCGCGAACGAGCACATCGTGGACGCCGCGCTCGCCGACTGGGTCGCCGCCGACCAGACCTCGGGCCGCATCACCGGCACCTGGGGCTACTACGTGATGATCAGCAAGATGGCGCGCATGGCCGAGCTGACCGGCCACGCCGCCGACGCCCGCGCGTACTGGCAGCTCGCCGCCGACATCAAGCAGGCGTTCAACAAGGCGTTCTTCAACGAGACGCTCGGCCGCTACACCGCCACCGGGAACGGCGGCACCGCGGGAGCCACCCAGACCGCCCAGGCCCTGGCGCTGGACGCGGGGCTGGTGCCCGACGGCAGGCGCGCCGGCGTCCTGGACGCCCTCGTCGAACTCGTGTACGCGTTCCACCCCAACGGCGATGGCCCGCACTTCAGCGGCGGCACCATCGGCATGGCGCCCACCATCCGGGCCCTGGCCGAGGGCGGCCGCGACGACGTCCTGTGGGACCTGCTCCAGGAGGACGATCAGCCGAGCTACGGGTACTTCATGGCGTCCACCCCCGCCAACCCCGGCGGCATGACCACCATCGGGGAGCGCTGGAACCGCGGCGACTCCAAGAACCACATGATCCTCGCCCAGATCGAGGAGTGGTTCCACGCGCACCTGGCCGGGATCCGGCCGGCGCCCGGCTCCACCGCCTACGGCCGGCTGATCGTCCAGCCGAAGCCGGTGGGGGACCTGCGCCACGTCCAGGGCGGCTACTCCACCCCGCAGGGCCCCGCCCGCAGCTCGTGGAGCAGGACCGGAGACCGCTTCGAGCTCCGGGTCACCATCCCCGCGAACACCACCGCCGAGGTGCGGCTGCCCACCGGCGGGTACGAGCACGTCCGGGCCCCGGCCAGGGCGACGTTCCTGCGCGACGAGGGCGGGTACGCGGTGTACTCGGTGCCCTCGGGCGCGTTCACGTTCACCGCGGCCAAGGGACGCTGAGGAAACGCTGGGCGGCGGCCGTCAGCCCTTGTGGGGGATCTGGTTGACGGTCCCGCCGTCCATGACGAACTCGGAGCCGGTGGCGAAGGACGACTCGTCACTGGCGAGGAACACCACGAAGGAGGCGACGTCCCCGGGCTGCCCCGGGCGGCCGAGCGGGATCGGGACCATGTCGTCGGGGATGCCCTCGGTGATCGGGGTCCGGATCAGGCCCGGGTGCAGCGAGTTGACCCGGACGCCGTGCGGGGCCAGCTCCATGGCGACCGACTTGGTCAGGCCGCGCAGGCCCCACTTGGAGGCCACGTAGCCGTGCGCCCAGGGGGTGCCGCGGAGCCCCTCGATGGAGGAGTTGTTGATGATCGAGCCGCCGCCGGCCGCGATCAGCGCGTCGGTGGCGGCCCGGATCCCGAGGAACGGGCCGGTGAGGTTGACGTCGATGATCTGCTGCCACTTCTCCAGCTTGAACCGGTTGATGGCGGCGCCGTTGGCGATGCCCGCGTTGTTGAACAGCACGTTCAGCCTGCCGAACTCGGCGACGGTCGTCTCGACGGCGGCCGTCCAGTCCTCGGGGCTCGTCACGTCGAGGTGGACGTAGCGGGCGGCGCCGCCCAGCTCGTCCGCGACGGCCTTGCCCTCCTCGTCGAGGATGTCGCCGATCACGACCTCGGCGCCCTCGGCGGCGAGCGCCCGGGCACTGGCCGCGCCGATGCCGCGCGCGCCGCCGCTGATGAGGGCGACCTTTCCGTCCACACGTCCCATCGTTCGCGTCCTCTCGCTGGTGAGCGGGTCCTAGCCGGCCAGCGCCGCGGCGAAGACGCCGCGGGCGGTGTTGAAGGGCAGGTCGAGCGGCGTCCGGAGGCCCGGCGGCGCCGCGACGACGTCGGGGATCGCGTTCACGATGCGGCCGGCGCCCGCGGCGATCGCGGCGTGGTTGTGGTCGCCCTTGGCGCTGGACGGGCAGACGTCCACGCGGTAGGACGGCTCGCCGACGATCTCGACGCGGTAGGAGCCGCCGTCCTGCGCCGGCCGCGGCCAGTCGGGGCGCAGGTCGTCGCGGAGCCGGGTGGTGTGGTCGACGACCAGCACCTCCTTGCCGCCGGCGATGCCGCTGATCGTGAAGCGCACGGCCGCCACCCCGCCCGCGGGGATGTGCCCGGCGGCCACGTCGAACGCCTCCGGCGCCGGCTCCTGCTCGAACCACTCGGTGATCTCGTCGAGCTCGAAGCCGAAGCCGCGCGCCAGCATCCGGAGGCTGACGCCCCAGGCCGCCGCCAGGATCCCCGGCTGGAACAGCATCGGGAGGTCCTCCCCCACGGGCCGGCCGAAGCCCATGACGTCGAACATCACCGGGGCGCCGTCGTAGGTCGCGTAGTCGGCGATCTCCGAGCAGCGGACCTGCTCCACCCGCTGGCAGGTGCTGGCGATGGCGAACGGCAGCAGGTCGTTGGCCCACCCTGGGTCGATCCCGGTGGTGAAGACGCTCACCCCGGCCGCCCGGCACGCGTCCTCGATGGGCTCGATCATGCGGTCCGGCAGCAGGCCCCAGGGGTAGACGAGCGGGACCGGCGATGAGGCGACGACGTTGCTGCCCGCCGCGAGGATCTTCCGCACGTCGTCGAGCGCCTCGAACAGCCGGGTCTCGGCGAGCGCGCAGTAGACCGTGCAGTCGGGCCGTACGGCGAGGGCCGCGTCCAGGTCGCCGGTGGCCGCCACGCCGGTGACAACGTCGAGGCCGGCGAGCTCGCCGGCGTCCTTCCCGACCTTCTCGGGGCTCGACACGACCAGCCCGGCCAGCTCGAAGCGGGGGTCCTCGATCAGCTGCGACAGGGCGATCCGGCCGACGTTGCCGGTCGCCACGTGCAGGACGCGGATGGCCATGGTCCTCCTCGACGGGTGGAACGGTGCCGGTGGCCCAGCGGCGACCGAAACACTGGTCACCTGACTGGACAGCTGTCCACCTTAGAGGCGGCCGCGCATCGCCGCAATAGTCCCGGTGCCGCCCCGCACGCGGGGGCGGCGCGGCCCTATCCGGGCTCGCCGCTCCGCGGCCGGATCCGCGCCGACAGCCGCTTCGGGGCGATCAGCCGGTAGCTGTCCTCGACGAGCTCGGCGATCTCGTCCCAGTCCTGCTCGACGTCCAGCCGCGCGCCGACCCACCCCTTGGACCCGACGTACGCCGGGACGAAGAATCGCTCGGGAGCCTCGGCCACCAGCGCCTCCTGCACGCCCGGCCCGGCCTTGAGCATCATCGTCGTCCCGTCCTCGCTGGTCATCGTGAACAGCTTGTCCCGGATCCGGAACGAGGGCGCGGTATGCCCGCCGAACGGCTTCTCCACCGCCTCCGGAAGCGCCAGGCAGATGTCCCGCAACCGCGACAGCGCGTCCCCAGACCCCATCGCACTACCTCCCTAATAGCCGCCCGCACACACGCTACGACCCACCCCTGACACTCCGGCCGCTCGCAGAGCGCTGTCACACCTGGGACAGTCGTTTCGTCAACAGGGCATGGGGACGACCGAGCTGGACACGCGGGACGCACGGGACGCCGAGGAGCGGCTGGCACGGGGCTTCGAGGCCCACCGGCCGCGGCTGCTGCGCGTCGCGTACACGATGACGGGCTCGCTGGCCGAGGCCGAGGACTGCGTGCAGGAGGCGTGGCTGCGGCTGCGCGGGCTCGACGACCCGGCGGCCGTGCGCGACCTCGGCGCCTGGCTGACGACCGCCGTCAGCAGGCTGGCGCTCGACACCCTGGGCAGCGCGCGGGCGCGCCGGGAGCGGTACGTGGGCACATGGCTGCCGGAACCGCTGGTCGAGACCCGCTCCGGCGGCCCGGCCGACCCGGCCGACCGCGTCACGCTCGACGAGTCGGTGAGCATGGCGCTGCTGGTCGTCCTGGAGCGGCTCACCCCGGCCGAGCGGACCGCGTTCGTGCTGCACGACGTCTTCGGCGTGCCGTTCCCCGAGATCGCCGAGGTCGTCGGCCGCACGCCGGCGGCGGTGCGCCGGCTGGCCTCGCGGGCGCGCCGGCAGGTCGGCGAGGGGCGGCCGCGGACCCCCGCGACGCGTGCCGAGCAGCGGGAGCTGGTCGAGGCGTTCACCGCCGCCTGCGAGACCGGCGACCTGCCCGGCCTCATCGCGCTGCTCGACCCGGACGTCGTGCTGCGCGGCGACGGCGGCGGCAAGGTCTCCACGATCCGGCACGTCGAGCGGGAGGCCGCGCGGGTGGCGCCGATGATGCTCGCGCAGGCCCGCGCCGCCGGCTCGCTGACCATCCTGGCCGCCGACGTCAACGGCGCCCCGGGGCTGGTGATCGTCGACGGCGGCGGCGGGGTGTCGGTCATGGCGTTCACCGTGGACGACGGGCTGATCACCGCGATCGATCTCGTGCGCAACCCGGACAAGCTCGTTAGGGTGCCGGACCTGGGGATCTCCTGAAATCAGGAGAAAACCTCGGAGACGTGTCGATCCGCGGCGGCGCCGTTCGACCTGTGATCGACGGTAGCCGTCCGCGGCGGGCGCCCGGACGCGATCAAAGGAGCTTGCGATGGGTTTCATCAAGTCCAGCCTCTTCATCTCCCTCGACGGCGTCATCGAGGCGCCGGAGACCTGGCACTTCCCGTACTTCGACGACCAGATGGGCGCCGTCGTCGGGGAGCTGATGGGCGAGGCCGAGGCGACCCTCCTCGGCCGGACCACCTACGAGGGGTTCGCCTCCTACTGGCCGAACGCCGACCCGGCGGACCCGATGACCAAGACGATGAACAGCGCCCGCAAGTACGTGGTGTCGACCACGCTGACCGAGGCCACCTGGGAGAACTCCACGCTGATCAACGGGGACGTCGCGGCGGAGCTGACCCGGCTGAAGGCGGGCACGCGGCTGGGCACGACCGGCAGCGCCGCGCTGGTGCGCTGGATGCTGGGGCAGGGCCTGATCGACGAGCTGCACCTGCTCGTGCACCCGATCGTCGTCGGGCACGGCGCGAAGCTCTTCACCGACGGCGAGACCGTGCCGCTGAAGCTGCTGTCCTCGACGACCTTCGAGGCCACCGGCGTGGTGCACCTCGTCTACACCAACGCCGACGCCGCCGAGAGCGCCACCGAGGACTGAGCCCCAGGGCGCCGCTCAACCCGGCCGTTACCAACCGGTGCGCACAATGCGAGCGGGAGGTGCCCCGGTGCGGACGGTGGATCGCGAGCACCACGCCGGCCTGCTGCGGCTCGCGTACCTGGTGCTGGACGACGGCGACGCCCCGCTCATGCGCGCCCGCCGCGCCGCCGCCGGCGCGGCGCGGGCGCGGCGCGGCGGGTACCCGGCCATGCGGGCGCGGCTCGTCGCGATCCTGCTCACCGACCCGCCCGCCGGGCGGCACCGGCTGCACCGCCTCCTCTTCGAGCCCGGGCCCGTACCGGCGGGTCCGGTACGGGCGGCGCTGCGGGAGCTGCCGCCGCACGAGCGGCTCGCCTACCTGCTGCGCCGCGGCGGCCTCACCGCGCCGGAGGTCGCCGCCGAGCTGCGCCCCCACATCGACACCGGCTTCGGGGACGTGGACCGGATCACCGCCGCCGTGGACCGCCGGACGGGGCTGGACGGGGCCGCGCAGCGCGCCGAGATCGAGGCGTTCGAGCCCGATCTCGTCCGGCTGCGCCCGCCGCCCGCCGTCCCGGCCGCCTGGCGCGCCGCCGTCGCGGCCGTGCTCGCGGCGGCGCTGCTCGGGGCCGCCGCGCTCGTGCTCGCCCGGGCGGACGGGCGGCCCGGCGGGCCCGCCGCGATCGACCCGCGCGCGTGGCGGGCGACGGCCGCGCCGACCATCGACCAGTGGCCCGCGCAGGGCGGGCTGCGGCACGACACCGGGCTGCTGCGGCGGGCCGCCGGGGCCTGGCGGGCCGACCCGCGCGAACCGCCGCTCGGCCGCGTCGTCGTCCTGTACGCCGGGACGGTGGACGGCGCGTCCCTCGTCGTCCTGCGCGACTCCCCCGGCGACCGGGACGCGACCAGCGTGGCGCAGTACTTCGAGCGGCGCCTGTCGCGCGGCGTCGAGTCGGTCCGCCGGCTCGGAACGGGCAGCGGCCAGCTCATCATGGTCGGGATGACGTGGCGCTACCTCGTCCCGCCGTGGCTGCGGGACGTGCGGGCCGCGGTGCCGTCCGAAGACGCGCCCGACTGGCGGCCCCTGGCGGTCCGGGACGGGCTGAGCGATCCGCTGCCGTGGCACTGGTTCACGCCGGACTGCCAGAACTACGTGGCGTTCCAGATGACGTTCCGGCCGGCCGGCGGGCCGCCGCGGACGGTCACGCAGCTCGCCTCGCACAGCGCGCGGTCGGCGGCGCCGCGTGTGCTGTTCCGCGACCCGCCGGGTCGGGCGGCGGAGGGCGCGGCGGAGGCGGACGGGTTCCGGTGGGCGGCGCTGCGCGCCGTCGCCTGCGAGGGGGCGGCGACGCTGAACGAGGCGGGCGACCTGCTGCTGGGCCGGCTGTGGACCGGCGGGCTGCCCGACGGCGGCGGCGGGGCGACGCTGCTGACGGTGGACGTTTCCACGCCGTGGCGCGCCGCGGGCACCGCGGTCCTGATCTCCGGCACCGGGCGGGTGCTGTCGGAGCGCGGCGGGACGAACAGCGCCACCGCCTCGTCCGACGCGGCGCTGGCCGCGGCCCTGTGGTGGCGGTCGCCCCGGCGCTGGCACCTGGTGGCGGCGGCGGGCCCCGGGGTCGTACGGCTGAAGGCGGCCGGCGAGCTCGGCACCCGCGAGCGGGACGGGCGGGACGGGCCGCGCCCGCTGGTGGTGCCGGGCCCGCGCGCCGGCGGCAGGCCCCCGGAGACGGCCCGGCTCCCGGTCGTCCAGGTGGTCGCCTACGAGCGGGACGGGGACCGCACGGTCATCGACCCGGCATGACACGCCCTGGGAGAGAACGCGACATGGCCGAGGTCGGCCGGGGCCGGACGGCACGGAATCCTTACGATGATCGTATGACGCAACCGCAACCCGGTCCCGAAGAGCAGCCGCCGCCCTTCGGCGGGACCTATGGGCAGCAGCAGCCGTACGGGCAGGTGCCGCAGGGGCCGTCCCCGTACGCGCAGGGCGGGCAGGGGCAGCCCTACGGCGGTGTCCCGGGCTACGGGGCCGGGTCGTACGGCGGGCTGGCGAGCCGCTGGGCGCGGCTCGGCGCGGTGGTCCTCGACAATCTCCTGATCGGCGTCGTCAGCACGGTGCTGTCGCTGCCGTTCATCGACTGGGACGCCCTGACGGACCCGAACGCCGCCGCCTCCGGCGGCTACATCGCCGGCAACCTCGTGAGCAGCGGCATCTCCACCGTGCTCGGCTTCCTGTACTTCTGGCTGATGCACGCCCGCTCGGGGCAGACGCTCGGCAAGATGGCCCTCGGCATCCGGGTCGTCCGGGAGCAGGACGGCGGCGCGATCGGCTCGGGGACCGCCGCGTGGCGGTACGGGGTGCAGATCCTGCTGGCCATCCCGTGCGGGCTGGGCAGCCTGCTGGACGCGCTGTGGATCCTGTGGGACCCGCGCAAGCAGACGCTGCACGACAAGGCCGCCCACACCCTCGTCGTCAAGGTCGAGCCGGGCATGCCGGACCCGTACGCCAAGCACTGAAAAATCGTCTCCCGGGACTCCTTGAACGGCCCTCGGCGGCGACCTAACGTCGATCTTGACTGGGACGACGAAGGGCGCTGTCGATGGCCGACCCTGCCGACGACACCCTGACCACCGGGAACCCGGGCCGCCGCGATCCGGACGGCGTGGAGTTCCTCATCCTCGGGGAGCTGGCCGTGCGCTCCGGCGGGCGGCTCTTACCGCTGCCGGGGCCGAGCGTGCGGGCGCTGCTGAGCGCGCTGCTGCTCACCCCGGGCGGCATCGTGGGCGAGGACCGGCTGCTCACCCTCGCCTGGGGCGCGGACAAGGGCAGCCGCCGCGCGCTCCAGTGCGCCGCGACCCGGCTGCGGACGTGGCTGCGCACGGCCGTGGGGCCGGGCGTACGGCTGGAGCACGCGGGGTCGGGGTACCGGCTCGCGGTGCCGGACGGCGCGGTCGACATCGGCCGGTTCCGGGAACGGGTCGCCGCGTACGCCCGTACCGGCGATCCCGAGCGCGGGCTCGCCCTGCTCGCGGACGCGCTGCGGGAGTGGCGCGGGCCGCTGCTGGGCGGGCGGCCCGAGCCGGCCGCCGACGACCCCGCCGTCCGCGAGGTGGAGCAGGCCCGCATCGACTGCGCGGGCGCGCTGGCCGACCTGGCGCTCCGGCTGGACCGGCCGGACGCCGCGATCGCGCTGGTGGAGGACGTCGCGGCCACGGCCCCCTACGACGAGCCCCTCCAGGCGCGGCTCATCCGGCTGATGGCCGCCTGCGGGCGGAACGCGGCGGCGCTGCGCCAGGTGGAGCGGGTCCGGCGGCGGCTGGCCGACGAGCTGGGCGTCGCCCCGTCCCGCGAGGTGCTGGACGCGCACACGTTCGCGCTGAACGGCGACGGCGACGGCGGCCGCGCGCTCGTACCGCGCCAGCTGCCGGCGGCGATCTGCGACTTCACCGGCCGCCGGGACGAGGTCGCGGCGCTCAGCGGCCCGCTGCTGGCCGGAAGCGGCCGCGGCGGGCCGGTGCTGCTCGTGGTGAACGGGACGGCCGGTGTCGGCAAGACCGCCCTGGCCGTCCACGTGGCCCACCGCGCGGCGGCGCTGTTCGCCCACGGGCAGCTGTACGCGGTGCTGCGCGGGCCGGGCTCGCGGCCGGTGGACCCGGCGGAGGTGCTGGCGGGGTTCCTGCGGATCCTCGGGGTGGCCGACGAGCACGTCCCGCCGTCGCTGGACGAGCGGTCGTCGCTGTTCCGCTCGCGTATCGCGGGGCGCCGCGTCCTGCTGCTCCTGGACGACACCATGGACGACGCGCAGCTGCGCCCGCTGATCCCGGGCACGCCCGGCTGCGCCGTGCTGGTCACGGGGCGCGTCCCGCTGGCCGGGCTGACCGGCGCGCGGACGCTCCGGCTGGACGTGCCGCCCCTCGCCGACGCCGTCGCGCTGCTCGGCCGCGCCGCGGGCCGCGACGGGGTGAGCGCCGACCCGGCCGCGGCGGACATCGTCCGGATGTGCGGGCGGCTGCCGCTGGCGGTGCGCGTCGCCGGGGTGCGGCTCGCCCACCGGCCCGGGTCGAGCCCGGGCCGGCTCGCCGAGCATCTGCGCCCCGAGCACCGCAGGCTGGACGAGCTGGCCGTCCGCGGCATGGCGGTACGGGCCCGGCTGCGGGAGAACTACGAGGACCTCGACCCGGCGCACGGGCACGCGTTCCGGCTGCTCGGGCTGCTGCGCACGGCGACGTTCCCGGAGTGGGCGGCCACCGCCGTCCTCGGCACCTCCCCGGAGGCGGCCCGCGCGCACCTGGAGGCGCTGGCGGACGCCGCGCTGCTGGACCCGCTGGGCGAGGACGCCGCGGGCCAGGTCCGGTACGGCATGCCGGTCCTCCTCCGGCTCTACGCGCGGGAGCTGGCGCTGGCCGCGGACCGGCCGCGGACGCGGGAGGCGGCGCTGCGCCGCGCGTTCGGCGGGTGGCTGCGCCGCGCGGAGCGGGCCGCGCACGAGCTCGCGGCCGCCGCCGGGCCGCCGACCTGGTTCGAGGCCGAGGACGAGGCGCTGGCGGCGGCCATCGAGCAGACCGCGGCGCACGGGTTCCACGATCTCGGCGCGCGGCTGCTGCGGGCGACGCTCGGCTACCGCGCCCTGCGCCGTGAGAGCGAGCTGAGAGCGAACTGAGAGCGGCCATCGGCGACGATGCGTCCGTGATCGAGGAACCCCGCCCCGGCGACTCCCCCGGGACCGCCCAGGACGAGCATCCGCTGCCGGGAGGCCCGGCGTTCCTCCGCTTCGACCGTCCCGAGCTCCACGAGGGTTCGATGGTGGTGCGGGCGGTCCCGGCGGACGTCCGCGCGCACCGCAGGCACGCCGCCGGCACGCCGCTCGCCTACCTGTACGAGGTGGTCTCCGAGTGGGAGCCGGAGCACGACCTCGCCTTCACGGCCGGGCACTTCGACGAGACCGGCCTGGTGTGGCGGTTCTCGGGCGAGGTGACCGGGATCGCCGGCATCACCGAGCCGTCCGGCTCGCCCCCGCCCTGAGCGTCCGATCCGTCCAGTCCTGCCCTTGAGCTCCGTCATGGCAGCCGCGCCACGACGGCAGGTCCGAGGTCGCCGCGCCCGCGGTGACGAAGGAGGTCGCCCCATGTCCGACACCCTGACCCGAGAGCCGCTGCACACCGCGCTCTCCTTCCTCGAAGGCGTCCACGTCGAGCCGCAGCAGCCGGCCGACCCGCGCCTGCAGCCCCTCGCCTACCTCTACTCCGCGGACTGGGAGGGCCAGGTCGCCGACCGGATGCCCGGCCACTACGACGAGAGCACCCAGACGTGGGTCGCCCCGCCCGGGCTGCCCACGGCCGGTATCGCCACCTACACCAACACCAGCTGCTATCAGGGCTCGGACCGCTGCCGGGACGACACCTGCGCCTGACGCGATGACCGCATCCGATCCCCGGGTCCTCATCCTGACCCAGGAGTTCGACCCGACGGTCGACCCGGTCATCACGGCCCTGTCCGAGCAGGGGACCGAGGTCGTGCGCGTGGACCTGAGCTACTTCCCGCGCCGGCTGACGTTCACCACCTCGGACTTCGGGGACGGCGGCCGGCGGGTACTGCGCCACAAGGACCGGGAGCTGGATCTCGACCGGCTCTCGGCGGTGTGGTACCGCCGGCCCACCGCCTTCGACTTCGGGCCGGACATGCCGGAACCGGAGAAGCTGTTCGCGCGCAAGGAGGCCATGCAGGCCGTCGGCGGCATCCTGCGCGCGACCGACTGCCTCTGGGTCAACCGTCCGGACATCGACGCGATCGGGGAGCTCAAGCCGTACCAGCTGGAGCTGGCCAAGCGGCTCGGGTTCCGCGTACCGCGGACGCTGCTCACCAACGATCCCGCGGAGGTGGCCGCCCTGCTGGACCGGGGCGGACCGAAGATCGTCTACAAGTCGCAGATCGGCGGGGTGATCCACTACCCGGGCGCGTTCCCGGGCGGGCTGCTCACCGCGGTCGTCGGCGACGAGATCAGGGAGAACCTGGACCGGGTCGGCCACACGATGTGCATGTTCCAGGAGTACGTCGAGAAGGCCTACGAGGTCCGGCTCACCGTGATCGGGAACACCTACTTCCCGGTGACGATCAATTCGCAGGAGATGGATTCCACCAGGGTGGACTGGCGCGGGGAGGCCGGCGAGGTCGCCGTGCTGCCCTACGGCGAGTACCACCCGCTGCCGGAGGAGGTCGTCAAGCGGACCCAGGCGCTGCTGGCGGAGCTGAACGCGGTGTACGCCGCGGTCGACTTCATCGTCACGCCGGAGGGCGAGCACGTGTTCCTGGAGGTGAACCCGGCCGGCCAGTTCATGTGGATGCAGCATGACCTGGACCTGCCGCTCGGCGCGCACATGGCGGACCTGCTCCAGCGGGGCGGTCCGTTCCGGCGCGGCGACGCGGTGCAGATCGGGTACTAGGGCCCGGGTACGGAGAGAGGGGAGCGGGCGGCGTGGCCGACGCGATGGCCTACCTGACGATCGGCTGCCAGGCGGCCGTCGCGGTCACGTTCGCCCGCTCCTCCGCCGCGAAGGTCGCCGGCCGGGAGGCGTTCGCGGACTTCCGGCGCTGGCTGGCGGGCGCCGTGCGGGTCCCGGCGGCGCTCGCGGCACCGGCCGCCGCCGGAGCGGTCGCCGCCGAGGCGGCCGCGGCGGCGGCGCTGCTCGTGCCGCCGCTCGTCCCGTTCGGCTTCGCGGCCGCGGCCGTGCTGCTGGCCGTCTTCACCGCGGCGGTGCTGTCGATGATGCGGCGCCGGGTGCGGGTGCCGTGCCGGTGCTTCGGCGCGGGCACGCGGCCGCCGGGCGTCCCGCACGTCGCGCGGAACCTGGTGCTGCTGCTGGCCGCCGGCGGCGGCGCGGCGGCGGCACTGGCCGGGGACGGCCCGCCGCCGGCGGGCGCGGCGGCGGTGCTCGCCGCGGTCGCGGGCGCGGCGGCCGCCCTGCTGCTGATCGATCTGGAGGAGATCGTCGATCTCGTCCGCCCCCTGGCCGCTACCAGCGAGGAGACCCCATGACGGTGTCCACGGCCGCGGTCGCGGTCGTCGGCGTGCTGTGCCTGGCCAACATCGCGCTCACGCTCGCGGTGATCCGGCGGCTCAACGAGCAGGCCCGGCTGCTCTCGGAGCGGGGCCGCGCCCCCGCCGCCGGCTATCCCCCGCCGCTGGAGGTGGAGCCCGGCGAACGGGTCGGGGACTTCACCGTCACCACCATGGACGGGACGCCGGTGTCCCGCGCCGATCTGCGCGGGTCCACGCTGATGGCGTTCATGGCGCCGGGCTGCCAGTCGTGCGAGCACAGCGTGCCGGAGTTCCTCGCCCGCGCCGGGGCGGCGCCCGGCGGCCGGGACCGCGTCCTGGCCGTGGTGCTGGGCAAGGGCCCGGGACGCGACGAGCTGTGCGCGGAGCTGGCGCCCGTGGCGCGGGTGCTGACCGAGGAGGAGGAGAACGGGCCGCTCGTCCAGGCGTTCGGCGTCGGCGCGCTGCCCGCGTTCGCCGTCCTCGCGGAGGACGTGATGGTGGCCAGCTACGCGCTGCCCGAACGCATCCCCGTCCCCGACGACACCGCGGCGTGAACGGGCCGGCGTGACCGTGGACGACGAGGAGCCGCGCTACACGGCGGGCTCGCTGCGGGCGGTGGCGGAGCTGGCCTGGTCGTCCGGGCGCGGGCGGCTGGTGCTGCGCGCCGTCCTGGCCGTCGTGGCGAGCGCCGTCCCGGTGGCGCTGGCCTGGCTGACCAAGACCGTCCTGGACGGGCTGGCCGATCCGGGCCGCCCGCTGCTGGTGCCCGTCCTGCTGCTGGCGCTGGCCGGGGTGGCGGCGGCCGTCCTGCCGCACGCCGTCCCGTACGTGGAGGCGGAGCTGGGGCGGGCGATCGACCTGGTGTGCCGGCGGCGGCTGTACGCGGCGGTGGCGCGGCTGCCCGGGCTGCGGCACCTGGAGGACCCGCGGTTCCAGGACCGGCTCGCGCTCGCCGGCGAGACCGGGTCGTCCGGGCCGGCGGAGGTGGTCGGCGGCACGCTCGCGGGCGTGCAGGGGACGCTCATGCTCGGCGGGTTCCTCGGCACCCTCGCCGTCCTGAACCCGTGGATGCTGCTGCCCGTCGGGCTCGCGGGGCTGGTCGCGCTGAACGGGCAGTTCCGGCTGAGCCGCTACCGGGCGCGCGTCCACGGCCGGCTGGGGCACGCCACCCGCCGCGAGTTCTTCTACGCGCAGCTGCTGAACAGCACCAGCGCCGCCAAGGAGGTCCGCCTGTACGGGCTGGGCGGCCTGTTCGGCGCGCGGATGCTGACCGAGCTGCGCTGGATCAACGGCCAGCGGCGCCGGATGGACCGCCGGGAACTGCTCGTCCAGGGCGTGCACGGCGCGCTGGGCGCCGTGGTCGCGGGGGCGGGCCTGGTGTGGGCGGTGAACGCGGCGCGGCAGGGCCGGCTGACCGTGGGCGACGTGGCGATGTTCGTCGCGGCCGTCGCCGGCGTCCAGGACGGCCTGGCCATCATGATCAGCAGCGCGGGGCGCACGCACGAGGCGATGCTGCTGTTCGGCCACTACCGCTTCGTGGTCGAGACGGAGCCCGACCTGCCGGAGCCGCCGGAGCCGCGCGCCGCCGCCGTCCGCCCGCTCCGGCGCGGGGTCGAGCTGCGGGACGTCTGGTTCCGCTACGGCGACGACCTGCCGTGGGTGCTGCGCGGCGTCTCGCTGACGATCCCGGCGGACGGCGCGACCGCGCTGGTCGGGCCGAACGGCGCCGGGAAGAGCACCCTGGTCAAGCTGCTGTGCCGGTTCTACGACCCGACCCGCGGCGCGGTGCTGTGGGACGGCGTGGACCTGCGGGACCTGCCGGTCGGGGAGCTGCGCCGCCGCATCGGCGGGGTGTTCCAGGACTACGTCTGCTACGACCTCACCGCCGCCGACAACATCGGCCTCGGCGACACCGGCGCGCTCGGCGACCGGGACCGCATCGCGGCCGCCGCGCGCCGGGCCGGGATCCACGAGGCCCTGGAGGCGCTGCCGCGCGGCTACGACACGATGCTGTCGCGCGCGTTCGACACGCCCTCGTACGACGACCCCGGCACCGGGGTGATGCTGTCCGGCGGGCAGTGGCAGCGGGTCGCGCTCGCCCGCGCCCTGCTCCGCGACCGGACCGACCTGCTGATCCTGGACGAGCCGAGCGCGGGCCTGGACGCCGAGGCCGAGCACGAGACGCACCGGACGCTGCGCGAGCACCGCGCCGGGCGGGCGGGGCTGCTGATCTCGCACCGCCTCAACACCGTGCGGGACGCCGACACGATCGTGGTGCTGGCCGGCGGCGAGGTGGCCGAGCGCGGCGCGCACGACGCCCTGATGGAGGCGGGCGGCCTGTACGCGCGCATGTTCCGCCTCCAGGCGTCCGGCTACGAGCGGGAGCAGGAGCAGGACCGCGCCTGGTCGTGACGCCGCCCCCGCCGGCGGGCCTCTGCCGGAGGCCGTCAGGTGTCGTCGTGGCGGCGCAGGTGCTCCTCGAAGGTCGGGCGGCGGGACCGGTGCCGCTCGTCCGACCGCAGGGCCAGGAGGCGGAACGGCAGGCTCGCCAGCCGGAGTGCCTTGCGGGACGCCCGGCCGAGTCCCTCGGCCAGGGCCTTGAGGGCCGCCAGGGGGTTCGTCAGGGCCAGTATCGCGATGTAGAAGGCCGCGCGGCGCGAGGAGATCCCGCCGAAGTCGTCGCCCTCGCTCTTCCGCCCGGATCCGCCGCGACGAGCCATGAGGTCCTCCCCGAGCGCGGGAACGCGGTGCGTGCCGTGGTCGTGAGCGTACCCGGGGCTCCGGATGGGAGGATGCGAAGCGGCGCCCACCGCACCCCGAGGGACCGTGTTCTGAGCATGATCCGGGTCCGGTGGGCGCCGCGGCCGGCGGGCCCGGCCGCCGTCAGCCGTTCCGGGCGGCGGCGAAGCGGGCGGCGACGTCGTTCCAGTTGACGAGGTCCCAGAGCTTCTGGACGTAGTCGGGGCGGACGTTGCGGTACTGCAGGTAGTAGGCGTGCTCCCAGGCGTCGAACACCAGCAGCGGCACCGCGCCGACGCCGACGTTGCCGTGGTGGTCGTACACCTGCTGGACGATCAGCCGCTCGCCCTGCGGCTCCCAGCCCAGCACGCCCCAGCCGGAGCCCTGGACGGTGGCGGTCGCCGCGGTGAGCTGCTTCCTGAACGCGTCGAACGAGCCGAAGTGCTCGTCGATGGCCGAGCCGAGCGCGCCGTCGGGGCGGTCGCCGCCGTCCGGGGACAGGTTGTCCCAGAAGATCGTGTGCAGGACGTGCCCGGACAGGTTGAACGCCAGGGTCTTCTCCAGCCCGACCAGCCCGCCGAACTCCTCCTTCTCGCGGGCTTCCGCCAGCTTCTCCACCGTGTCGTTGGCGCCCTTGACGTAGGCGGCGTGGTGCTTGGAGTGGTGCAGCTCCAGGATCTCGCCGGTGATGGCGGGTTCGAGGGCGGCGTAGTCGTAGGGAAGGTCGGGAAGCGTGTAGGTCATGCGGTCCACTATTGCAAATAGTTCGCAGTTGCATCAAGCATGCAATACCTGGAGGTCGCGCCACTGGAGGGTCTCGTCGCAGACGGCGTCCAGGAGCGCGGGGTCGTGGCTGACCAGGAGCGCCGCCCGGCCGCCCGCCCGTACCTGGTCGCGGAGCAGGTGGAGGAGCGTGGCGGCGCTGGACGCGTCGAGCATGGCGGTCATCTCGTCGCAGAGCAGGTAGCGCGGGTCGGCGCCGAGGGTGCGGGCCAGGCAGGCGCGCTGGAGCTGGCCGTCGGAGACCTCGTGCGGCCGGCGGTGGAGCAGGTCGGGGGTGAGCCCGACGAGTCCGGCCAGGCGGTCGGCCTCCCCGGGCGGCGCGCCCGGCGGGAGGTGGGCCGAGACGATGCGCCGCAGGGTGTGGCGGGGGTCGGCGGCGGCCCGCGGATGCTGGAACACCACGCCGACGCGGCGGCGCTGCGCGGCGGGCGCCGCGTAGCGGTGGCGGCGGACGGCCTCCCCGTCCAGGCTGAGGCTCCCGGCGCGGGGCGGGTGCAGCAGGGCGAGCACGCGGATGAGCGTGGACTTGCCGCAGCCGCTCGGCCCCTGGACGCCGACGACGCGGCCCGGTTCGAGGGTGACCGACACCCCGGTGAGGACGTCGGGGCCGCGGCGGTAGCCGGCGACGAGGCCGGTCGCGCTGAGCATCAGCGTTCTCCCGTGGGTTCTGGAGCGGCCTCCCGGCCGGCCCGGCCTTCCAGGGCGGCCGCGGCGCCGTCCGGCGGGAGCGCGCACGCGAGCGCCCGGCCGCCCGGCAGGTCCCCCAGGGACGGGTCGCCCGTGCAGGCGTCGCGCTGGGGGCAGCGGGCGCGGAACGCGCAGCCGGCGGGCAGGTCCGAGAGGTTCGGCGGATGGCCGGGCAGGGGCGTCAGGCCGCGGGCGGGGGTGGCGGCGAGGAGCCCGCGGGTGTACGGATGCCAGGGGTCGCCGAACACCTCCGCGGCCGGGCCGCGCTCGACGATCCTGGACGCGTACATCACCGCCACGTCGGTCGCGGCGCGCTCGGCGGCGGCGATGTCGTGGGTGATGAGCAGGACCGCGCGGCCGTCGTCGGCGAGCCCGCGCAGGGCGTCCACGGCCGTGTCGACCAGCGGCCGGTCCAGCCCGGAGGTCGGCTCGTCGGCGAGGACGACGTCGGGGTCGGCGGCCAGGGCGAACGCGAGCACGGCGCGCTGGACCATCCCGCCGGACAGCTCGTGCGGGTGGCGGTCCAGGGCGGCCGGGTCCAGGCCGGCGCGCTCGGCGAGCGCGTCCGCCTCGCGGTTCCGGTCGCCGCCGCCGGGACGGAGCTCGCGCAGCGTCTCGGTGAGCTGGGCGCGGACCGTCCGCACGGGGGTCAGCGCGGTGGCGGCCGACTGCGGCACCAGGGCGATCCGGCGGCCGCGCACCCGGCGGGCGAGGACGCGTTCGGGCGCGGTGGTGAGTTCGAGCGGGGGGCCGGTCCCGGAGTGCAGCAGGACCTCGCCGCGGATCTCCGCGTTGCCCGGCAGGAGCCCGAGCAGGGCGGACGCGAGGACGCTCTTGCCGCAGCCGCTCTCCCCGACGAGCGCCAGCAGCCGGCCGGGGCGCAGCTCGAACGACGCGTCCGTGACGGCCTGGACGATCGAGTCGCGCAGCTGGAACCGTACCGACAGCTCCCGCGCGGTGAGCAGCGCGCCGTTCGCTTCGCCGGTCACGGCGCCGTTCGCTTCGCCGGTCACAGGGCCAGCTCCGAGCGGCGCCGCGGGACGAGCCGGTCCCGCCACCGGCCGGCCAGGCCCGCCACCGCGAGCGTGACCGCGATGAGGATCCCGGCGGGCGCGGCGATCGTCCACCAGGCGCCGATCAGGACGTCGTCGCGGCTGTCGGCGACCATCGTCCCCAGGCTGGCCAGGTGCGGGGGCAGGCCGAGGCCCAGGAAGCTGAGCGCGGTCTCGTGCCAGACCGCGTGCGGCAGGAGCAGCACGGCCGCGAGGGCCGACTGCGGCGCCACGGCGGGCAGCAGGTGCCGGAAGAGGACCGCGCGCCGGGACGCGCCCCCGGAGATCGCCGCGTCGATGTACGGGCGCGACCGCAGCGACAGCACCTCGGCGCGGACGATGCGGGCCACGGTCGTCCAGTGCGTCAGCGCGATGGACGCGATCACCGCCCAGAGGGAGCCGCGGTAGAGGGCCACGATGAGGATGCCCAGCAGGAGGTGGGGAACGGCGTTGACGCCGTCCACCAGCCGCATCACGGCCGCGTCGACGAGACCGCCCGCCGCGCCCGACGCGGCCCCGACCAGGGTGCCGAGCACCGTCGCGACCAGGGCGCAGGTGACGGCGACGATCAGCGAGACGCGGGCGCCGGCGGCGGCGCGCGCGAGGACGTCCCGGCCGGCGTCGTCCGTGCCGAACGGATGGCCCGGGCTCGGCGCCTCCCGGACCGCGTCGTAGTCGACCGTCCCGGTCGCCGCGTCCCCGGCGAACCAGGGCAGCACCACGATGACGGCGATCAGCGGGACCAGCACCGCGACGGCGGCGATCACGCGTATCCGGGCGGAGGCGGCGGCGCCCGGCCGCGCCGTCCCGCCCGGCCGGCGGCGGCCCGCGGGGCGCCACTCCTCCCGCGGCCGGATCCCGGCGGTCTGCTCGTTCACGGCCTCACCCATCGGCGGTCGCTCTCGGATCGATCATCAGTACGGCGACGTCGGCGCACAGGTTCCCGGCCAGGACCGCGGCGGTCGCCAGCAGGGTGAGCGCCACCAGCAGCGGGAAGTCGACGTTCAGCCCGGCCTTCACCATCGCGCCCGCGACGCCCGGCCAGGAGAACACCTCCTCGACCAGCACCACGCCCGTCACCAGCTCGGGGAGCCGCGTGCCGACCGTGGTGACGAACGGCAGCAGCGCCACCGGCAGCCCGTGCCGGAGCACGACGGTGCGTTCCGGCAGGCCGCGCGAGCGCGCCGCGGTGACATGGTCGTCGGCGAGCCCGACGAGCAGCTGCTGCCGGACGGTCAGGATCAGCCAGGGCAGCTGCGCGACCGCCAGGACCAGGGCGGGCAGGGCCAGGTGGCGGAGCGTGGACGCCGCGCCGCCGCCCCCGGCGGCCTCGCTGATGCCGCC
The DNA here is from genome assembly GCF_041951345.1 of Actinomadura sp. 21ATH. Taxonomy (NCBI): domain Bacteria; kingdom Bacillati; phylum Actinomycetota; class Actinomycetes; order Streptosporangiales; family Thermomonosporaceae; genus Actinomadura; species Actinomadura sp. 21ATH. The sequence continues at coordinate 444,565 of NZ_JBGNUR010000003.1, forward strand.
GGCGGGCAGCAGCGGCAGCGCGACCGCGAACACGGCGATCGCGCCCAGGCCGAGCAGGAACGTCGGCAGCCCCTCCAGCGAGTGCGCCACGGTCACGGTGAGGCGGTCGACCCAGCCGCCCTGGCGCCAGGCGGAGACGACGCCGAGGGTGAGGGCGACCAGCACGGCCAGGGTGAGGCCGGTGCCCGCCAGCAGCAGCGTCCACGGCAGCCGCTCCGCCACCACCCGCGTCACCGGCTGGCCGAAGCTGCGGCTCGTCCCCCAGTCGGCGCCGAGCACGCCGCCCAGCCAGTCGGCGTACTGCCGCCAGACCGGATCGTCCAGGCCCAGCTCGGCGCGGGTGCGGGCGAGGTCCGCCTCGGCCGCGGTGAAGATCCGCGTCCCGTAGTACTGGTAGAGCGGATCGAACGGCGACGCCGCGCCAAGGAGGAACACCACCCCCGACACCGCCAGCAGCAGCGGGACCGCGACCAGCGCGCGCCGCAGCACCATCCGGCCGGCCGCGCGCAGCCGCCCGTCCCGCGGCCCGCTCATGACGGCGCTCACCCGCGGGGGGCCCACTTCTCGAGGTTCCACCACGGCCCCCACGCGAGCACGCCGTGCACGTGCGGATCGACGACCGGCCGGTAGCCCGTCCACCGGCCGCGGACCACGTAGGTGTGCTCCAGGAAGACCAGGAACACCCACGGCGGGTTCTCCACCAGCCGCCGCTGCATCGCCCGGTACGCCCCGGCCCGGTCGGCCTGCCCGGTGGCGCGGCGGGCCCTGTCCAGCGCGCCGTCCACGACGGCGTCCCGGAACGAGCCGGGGTTGTTGAACCCGTCCTCGGCCTGCGACGAGTGCAGCAGCCCGTACGCCACCAGGTCCGGGTCGAGCGGGGTGCCGCCGCCCATCAGCAGCGCGTCCCGCTTCATCCGCGGCTCGATCGCGTCCCAGCCCAGCCCCGCCAGGTCCACCCTGATGCCTACCTTGCCCGCGTCGGACGCGAACCCGCCGGCCAGCGCCTTGCGGACCGAGTCGTCCGCCGGGTACATGAGGGTGAACCGCGCGGGCCTGCCGTCACGCACCCGCACGCCGTCGCTCCCGCGCTTCCAGCCCGCCGCGTCCAGGATCCGGCCCGCCTCCGCCGGGTCGTGCCGGAAGGCCGCGCCCGGGTCGGCGTACTCGCGCAGCACCTGCGGCACCGGCCCGAACGCCGGGCTGCCCCGCCCGGCCAGCAGCGCCCGGATCATGCCGTCCCGGTCGACCGCCAGGTTCAGCGCCCGCCGGATCGCCAGGTCGGCGGTGACGGGGTTCTTCTGCGGCAGCATCACGCCGCGGTAGTCCGCGCTGTCGTGCCCGTACACGGTCGTCCCGTCCGTGCGGGCGAACGTCCCGGCCAGCGCGGGCGGCAGCACCGTGCCGTCGAAGTCGCCGCGCCGCATCCGCTGGGCGCGGGTGTTGTCGTCCGGGACGAACGCCACCGTCAGCCGCTTGATCCGGGGCGCCCCGCCCCAGTAGCGCTCGTTCGCGGTGAGGACCAGCCGCTCGCCGCGCCGCCACTCGGCGAACCGGTACGGCCCGGTCCCGACCGGGCGGCCGTTGAACGGCGACGACTGGAGCGTCCCGCCGCCCTCCAGCGCCTCCGACGGGACGATGCCGAGCGTCAGCCTGTGGACGAACGGCGCGTACGGGTGCTTCAGCCGGAACTGCACCGAGTCCGCCCCGGCCTGGCGCACGCCGTCCAGCATCCGGTACGACGAGGCGACCGGCGAGGCCGCCTTCGGGTCGAGCAGGGTCCGGTAGGTGGCGACCACGTCCTCCGGGCCGAACGACGACCCGTCGTGGAACGTCACCCCGCCGCGCAGCCGTACCGTCCAGGTCCTCCCGTCCGCCGACGGCGCGGGCACCGCCGCGGCCAGCGCGGGCAGCGGGCGGCGCTGCGCGTCGTGCGTCACGAGCCCGTCGAAGAGCTTGCTCATGCCGTCCTCGCCGTACCCCATCAGGGGGTGCAGCGACTCGTCCTCGTACGGGTCGGCCAGCACCAGCCCGTCGCCGGCCGCCGGGCTCGGGCTCCCGGGCGCGGCGCACGCCGCCGCTCCAAGAACCGCGACAGATACGACAGACCCCAACACACCACGCAAAGTGCCGCTCACGAGCAGCGACGCTAACCCGGCGTCGCGCCTTACTGCAACATTCTCGCAACTACAAAAATGTGGCAACAATGACCATGGCCAGCCGGCGAGCAGGGTGGCAGACTCGCCCGCGCGAAGAGCCGCGGCCGTTCTGGCATCGTGATCCGTGGCCGGACCCGCCGGCCGGGACCGCGGAGGAAGCATGAGCACGTACGTCGTCGTCGGGGCCGGGCTCACCGGTGCCGCGGCAGCCTGGCAGCTGGCCCGGCGCGGCCACGAGGTGACCGTTCTGGAACGCTCCACACCGGCCAACGCCAGAGGCAGCTCGCACGGCTCCGCGCGGATCCTCCGGTACGGCTACGCCGACCCCTTCTACGCCCGGCTGGTCGCCGAGGCCCGTACCGAATGGGATGAGCTGGAGTCCCTGGCCGGCGAGCGGCTCGTCACCCGTACCGGCTCCCTCGACTTCGGCCCCGCCCGCGACCCCGCGGCGCTGGCCTCCGTGTTCACCGAGGTCGGCGTCGACCACGAGCTGCTGACCGCCGCCGCCGCGGCCGCGCGCTGGCCGCAGTTCGACTTCGGCACCGGCGACGTCCTCTGGCATCCCGCCGCCGGCGTGGTCGACGCGGCGGCCGCGGTGTCGGCCATGCTCCGGCTCGCGCGCACCTGCGGCGCCCGCGTCGAGTCCGGCCGTCCGGTGACCTCGATCGAACGTGCGGGCGCCGGCCACCGCGCCGTATGCGCCGGCGGCCGTACCGAGGAGGCCGAGCGGGTCATCGTCACCGCCGGCGGCTGGCTCCCTGGCCTGCTCCCCGGCCTCCCCCTCCCGGCCACGTTCCTGGCGGCGTTCCCGCCACTCCAGGTCATGCAGGAGAACGCCTACCACTTCCCCTACCGCGACGCCCCGCCGGAACCGTGGCCGACGTTCATCCACGACACCCCGGAGATCCTCGTCTACGGCCTCCCCGGCGGCCGCGACGCCGCCCTCCCGGACGGCCGGAGCGGCCAGAAGATCGCCGAGTTCAACGGCGGCCGCCCGCTCCCCGACGCCACCGCGCAGACCGGCGAGATCGACCCGGCCAACCGCGACCGGATCACCGCCTACGTCCGGCGCACCCTGCCCGGCCTCGTCCCCGAGCCGTACGCCGAGACGACCTGCCTCTTCACCAACACCCCCACCGAGGACTTCGTCATCGACGGCACGGACGGCATCACCATCGCCTCCCCCTGCTCAGGCCACGGCGCCAAGTTCGCCCCCCTTCTGGGCCGAATGATCGCCGACACCTCCACAGGCGAACACCCACCCCCACCCCGCTTCCGCGTAACGGCCTGACCGGCGCGCATCAACCCCCTGGAGCCCCTGGCACACTTCCGGGCGGCGCGGGCCAGGTGGCCGGGAACGCCTGCCGGAGGCGGTCCTTGACCTGCTCCCGCACCTGCGCCGAGCCTTCCCGCGTGATCGGCTTGACGCAGTACTCCAGGACGGCCGGGTGGCGGCGCGGTTCCCGGCACATCAGCACGGCCAGGACGCGGGCCGGCCAGACCAGGCGGAAGGCGTCCTCCACGGCGACGCCGCCGGTGGCGGCCCGCGGCAGCTGCTCGAAGACCAGCTCCACCGCCCGGCGGATGACCACCCGTTCTGGCAGGAGGGCGGCCCAGCCGTCCGGACGCTGCTCGCCGATGGAGGTCAGGGCCGTGACGACCGCCTGCTTCGCCTGGTCGTACCGAGTCCGGAACTCGTCCAAGGCTCGGGCCGTTTGGGCCAGCAGTTCGCACCAGAAGTGCGCGTTGCGGGCGTGCTGCTGGAATGCGTCGATGCGCTGGTCGCCGAACTCCCGGCGCAGCCGCGGGATCACATGGGACTCGACGAACCGTTCGTCTTCCTCGGGCGTGAAACGGCGGCGCGGGTCCTCCGGGTCCTTGTCGCGGGAGATGCGGAACGGTTCGCCGAGCCGCTCGGCGGCCCCGTACAGGTCCTGGTCACGTCGCAGCCACCGCACGACATCGGCCACGAACGCTCTGACCGCCGCCTGCTGCCCTTTCTCTTTCTGCTGCCATGGTTTCCTGCGGCGGGCGGTGGAATCCGCGGCCTCCTTGGCGGCCTGGTCCCACGCTTGGTCGGCCGCCTGCGCGAACTCTCGCAAGGGGGCGTCGGAGGGGGCGGCCGCGATGGCGAGGCCCTCTTGCCAGCCGTGCTCGGCGCCACCGCACGCGCAGGCGCAGGGCGGCTTCTCGGCTTTCTCGCAGCCTTTACTGTGGCCGGTACGTCCGATCGTCATCGTGATGCGACCTCCCCGAAACGGGCGGCAGAGGACGCATCGTCCGTCGGCGGCGACAAGCAGTAAAGATGTCCATCGGGCATCTCTGGGTCACCGATCCGCTGGCGAAGACTCATGACAGAACGTCTTGACTCGCGCAGGGTGGGGCGCGTGTTTATCCGACGGTCAATGCGGTGGCGAGTTCGTCGAGTCCGTTGAAGTGGCCGTCGAAGGTGTCGGTGGTCGTGGGCGGGTCTCCGACCGGGCGGTGGACGTAGGCGGTTCGCATGCCGGTCGCGCGGGCCGCGCGGAGGTCCCAGGCGTGGGCGGCCACCATGAGGACGCGTTCCGGCGGGCATCCGGCGGTGGCGATGGCGAGCCGGTAGACCTCCGGCGCGGGCTTGTACGCCTGGACGGTCTCGCTGGACAGGGCCTGGTGGAAGAGCAGCCCGGCATGCGCGTTGAGGCGGAGGAGGGCGGACCGGCTCGCGTTGGAGAGGCCGATCACGGGGAACCGCCGCGCGAGGCGTGCGAGGCCGGCGGCGGAGTCGTCCCAGGGAGGCAGGCGGTGGGCGGCCGTGGCCAGGCGGGCGATGGCCGCCGGGTCGGTCAGCCCGGCGCCGTCGGCCACCGCCCGCGCGGCCTCCGCGTCGATGACGTCGGTCGCGGCGTACGGGCGGTCGCCCTGGGCGATGCGGTGCTGCTCGCGTCCGACGTGCCGCTGCCACACGGCGAGCAGTTCTTCCACGGAGCCTGAGGGCAGTGCCTCGCGGAGTGCGGTGCGGAGACCGCCGGGTTCGTCGACGAGGGTTCCGAGGACGTCGAAGACGACGGCCTCGATGTCGTGGAGATCGGGCATGCATGCTCCCTTGCGTCACCGGTCTGACTGGTGACGATCTTGCCTCCATGGCCGTCACCGGTCAAGATGGTGACGTGACTTTCGCCTTCGTGAGCGGCGACCCCGCCCTCGATCTGGCCGCCACCGTCGGATCCCGCCGGGACGAGCCCGCCGACGCGCTGGCCACGCCCGCGGACCTCGAACGGTGGGTGGCCGAGTGCGCGGGGCTGCCCGAGCGGGTCAGCGCCGATGCCGCGACCTTCGCGGCGGCGCTGGAACTGCGCGAGGCGATCTACCGGCTCGCGCTCGACCGGGTACTCGGCCGGCCCTTCGACCCGGCCGCACTGGAGATCGTGAACGGCGCCGCCGCCGGGCCGGTGCCGGTCATCGCGCTCGATGACGCGGGAGTGCGCGTGGCGGGCGACCTCCGCGCGGCGCTCACCCAGATCGCCCGGGGCGCGATCGCCCTGCTCGCCGACCGCGGCGCCTGTCTCAAGGAGTGCGGGCGTACGGGCTGCACGCGCATCTACGTCGACCGTTCGCGCGGTGCGAGGCGCACCTGGTGCGGGATGGAGGCGTGCGGCAACCGCGTGAAGGCCGCGGCCTACCGCGCCCGCAAGCGGGCCAAGGCCGCCCCTTGAGTTGACTCGTGGCGTGTCTCTCCCTCAGCGCGCCCGCCGAGGGCCGACACGCCACGAGTCGACGCGGCGAGGGCGGGGCGGTGGTGGCCGGGGTCTCGGGAATCTACGATTGGGCGGCCATGCGTGTCCTCCTGGTGGAAGACGATGACCGGTTCGCCGACGCGCTCATGGTGGCGCTGCGCCGGCAGGGGTTCGACGTGCGCCGGGTCGCGACGGCCGCGGCGGCGCTGGCCGCGCCGGTGACCGATCTCGTGCTGCTCGACCTGGGGCTGCCCGACATGGACGGCGTCGAGGTGTGCCGGCGGCTGCGCGGCGAGGGAGAGACGGCGATCATCGCGGTCACCGCGCGGGGGGACGAGCGGGACCGCGTGATCGGGTTGCGTTCGGGCGCCGACGACTACCTGGTCAAGCCGTTCGGGATCGCGGAGCTGATGGCGCGGATCGACGCCGTCATGCGGCGGGTGCGGCCGCCGGCGCGGCCCGTGGTGGTCGCGCGGGGGCTGCGGATCGATCTGGGGCGGCACGAGGTCACCGGCGCGGACGGCGCGCTCGTGGCGCTGACGCGGAAGGAGTTCGAGCTGCTCACGGCGCTGGCCCGGCGGCCGGGGGACGTGGTGGCGCGCGAGCGGCTGCTGCTGGAGGTGTGGCAGAGCACATGGCCCGGCGCGCAGCGCACCCTGGACGTCCACGTGGCGAACCTGCGCGCCAAGCTCGGCGATCCCCGGGTGATCGCCACGGTGCGCGGTGTCGGGTACCGGCTCGCCGCCGACGCGCCCGAGGGCGGGGCGTGAGCGGGCGATGCTGCGGCGGCTGCTGGCGGTGTACGTCTCGCTGCTGGTGCTGGTGCTGGCGGCCCTGGAGATCCCGCTCGCGGTCACGTTCGCCGGGCACGCGACGCAGGCGATGTTCATCGACCGGCTGAACGACACGTCCCGGTTCGCCTCGCTGGCCGAGCCGGCGCTGTGCAGCGGGCGCACCGACGGCCTGCGGGCCGAGCTGGCCCGGTACGACGAGCTGTACGGGATCCGGGCCGCGGTCGCCGACCGGAACGGCGGCATCGTGGTGGCGTCCCGGCCCGGGATGGTGCGGGAGGTGAGCCGGGCGCGGCTGCGCGCGGTGCTGTCGGGCGAGCGTTCGGCGGTGCAGGACGTGGTGTGGCCCTGGACGGGCGAGCCGATGATCGTGGTGGAGCCGGTCGGGTGCGGCGGCGAGGTCATCGGCGCGGCGGTCACGGTGTCCCCGACGGGTGCCGTGCGGGCGAGCGTCGCCCGGCGGTGGGGGCAGCTCGCCGGGGCGGGGCTGGCGGCGCTGCTGGTGTTCGGGCTGGCCGCCGTCCCGGTGAGCCGGTGGGTGCTGCGCGTGGTGCGCAACCTGGACCGGGTCACCGGCGAGCTGTCGGCCGGGCAGCTGCAGGCGCGCGCCGCGGTCGCGACCGGCCCGGCGGAGCTGCGGCGGCTGGCCGAGCACTTCAACGCCATGGCCGAGGCGATGAGCCGCAACCTGGAGCTCCAGCGGTCGTTCGTGTCGTACGCGGGCCACCAGCTCCGCAACCCGCTGGCGGCGCTGCGGCTGCGGGTGGAGAACCTGGCCCCGCACATGTCGCCGGACGGCGCGGGCGATCTGGAGTCGGCGATCGAGGAGACGGTACGGCTCGCCCGCATCCTGGACGGGCTGCTGGCGCTGGTCCGCGCGGAGGGCGGCGACTGCCGGGTCGCGGTCGTGGACTGCGGCCGGGTCGCCACCGAACGGGTCGCCGCGTGGCGGGAGGCGGCGGCGGGCGTGCGGGTGCGGCGGCGGGGCGCGGCGCACGCGGGAGCGCTGGCCGTCGCGGGCGGGACCGGCCAGATCCTGGACGCGCTGATCGACAACGCCGCGAAGTTCGCCGGGCCGGGCGCGACCGTCACCGTGACCGTGTCGCGGCCGCGCCGTACCGGGGAGTCCGGCGGGGAGGGGCGCGTGGTCTGCGTGGACGTGGCGGACGACGGGCCGGGCCTGTCGGCGGCGGAGCGCGCCCGCGCGGCGCAGCGGTTCTGGCGCGCCCCCGCGCACCAGAACGTCGACGGGACCGGGCTCGGGCTGGCCATCGCGGACGCCCTGGCGGAGGCGTCGGGCGGCCGGCTGGAGCTGCTGCCGGCCGAGCCGCGCGGGCTGTGCGTCCGGCTCGTGCTGCCGGCGGCGCCCGCGGGCGTGCCGCGGGCGCGGGAGGGCGAGCGGGACGGTCAGCCGGCGACCTTGGAGTCGCGGTAGTAGCGTGCCGCGCCGGGGTGCAGCGGCAGCGGGCCGGTGGAGATCGCGCCGCGCCGGTTCAGGTACAGGGCCTCCGGGCGGGCCGCGACCAGGACGTCCTTGCGCTCGAACAGCAGCCGGGTCAGCGCCCGGGCGCGCCCGGGCGGCATCGCGGACCCGGCGACGAGGTGGCTCGGGACGCCGACCGTCCGGGGCGCCGCGAACAGCCGGTACGCCGCCGCCGGGATGGACCGCTCCTGGTAGAAGTCCCCGTGGAAGCGGCGCAGCGGCCCCACGTACGCGCCCAGGTCCACCAGCCGTACGCCCATCGCGTGGGTGAGCTGGGTGATCGCCTCGTTCGGCACGCCGCCGGAGAAGAACAGCGCGTCCACCCGCCGCTCGCGGAGCGCCGCCGCCGCGTCCCGTACGGCGAGGGGCCGGGTGCGGACGCCGCCGCCGATCCCGGCCGCGGCGAGCAGCCGGGTGGCGACCGTCTCGGTGTCGGTGCCGGGGGCGCCGGTCGCCACCGTCCGCCCCTTGAGGTGCGGCAGGGCGTGGACGCCGCTGTCGGCGGGCACGACCAGGTGGGTGTACTCGTCGTACAGCCGGGCCAGCGCCGACACGCGCAGCCGCCCCTGGAACGGCGGCCGTCCCTCCAGCGCGAGCGCCGCGACGTCGGCCGGGGCGAACGCGACGTCCGCCCGGCCCCGCGCGACCTCGCGGAGGTTGTCGGCCGCGGACGCCGTCGCGAGCACGCGCGCTTCCATGCCGTCCGCCCGCGCGGCCCGCGCGATGCCCTCGGCGTACGCGCGGTAGACGCCGCTGCCGCCGCCCGCCGCGATCACCAGCCGCCCCTCGTGCGGCGCCGGCTCCCCGCACGCGGCCGCGGCCGCGCACGGGACCAGCACCGCGAGGACGAGCGCGAGAACGGGCCGCACGCCAGCACGGTACGCGCCGCGCGGCCGCCCCGGGGAGCCCCGGGCGGCGGAACCCTAAGAGTTCCTCAAATCGGAGGGCCCGCCCCTGGCGTGTGCGCTGCGTCACATCTACGTTCCGGGCAAGCGAACGGAGACCGGCGTGTCGATATCACCACCCGAACCCCCGCGCCCGGCGGCCGCGCCCACCGGCGACGGCGACCGCGGCGGCGGCACCCGCACCGACGACCTCATCGCCGAGTACGACGCGGAACGCCCCGCGCGGCGCCTCACCGGCCCGGTGGCGTACGCGGCCGGCGCGGTCGCGTTCGGCGTCTCGCTGTACGCCCTGTACGCCGTCTTCCGGCCCCAGCCGGCACTCCAGTACCGGATGGCCTTCCTCGCGGCGGTGCTGCCGCTGACGTTCCTCGTCTACCGGCCCGGCCTGAACCTGCGCGCCCGGCTCCGCGCCCGGCGCCATACGGGCGAGGGCGAGGGCAAGGCCGAGCCGAGGCCCGGCCGCGAGCGCGACCTCCCCGGCGTCACCGACTGGATCCTGGCGGCCGTGTCCGCGGTGGTGTGCGCGTACCCGCTGTTCGGGTTCGACGAGTTCATCCGGCGGACGGTCACGCCCTCCGCGCTCGACCTCGCGATGGCCGCCGGGTGCGTGCTGCTGGTGCTGGAGGCGACGCGCCGCACCGTGGGGCCGATCCTGCCGGGCATCTGCCTCGCGTTCGTCGCGTACGCCTACTACGGCGGCTACCTGCCGGTGGACTGGACGCTCGGGCACGGCGGCTTCGGCTTCGAGCGCATCCTCATCCAGCTCTACATGGGCACCGAGGGGCTGTTCGGGGTGCCGCTGGACGTGGCCGCGACCTACATCGTGCTGTTCACGATCTACGGCGCGGTGCTCGACCGGTCGGGGGCGGGCCGGTTCTTCGTCGAGCTCTCGTTCGCCGCGTTCCGCCGGTCCGCCGCCGCGCCCGGCCGCACCGTGACGCTGGCCGGGTTCCTGCTCGGCACGGTGTCCGGGTCGGGGACGGCCACGACCGTCTCGCTGGGCAGCGTCTCGTGGCCGGTCCTCAAGCGCGCCGGGTACCCGCCGGCCGCAGGCGGCGGCGTGCTCGCGGCGGCCGGGATCGGCGCGATCCTCTCCCCGCCGACGCTCGGCGCGGCCGCCTTCATCATCGCCGAGTACCTGCGCGTCCCGTACCTGACCGTGCTGCTGTACGCGACCGTCCCGACGCTCCTCTACTACCTGGGGATCATCCTGGCGATCGAGATCGACGCCCGGCGGTTCGGGGCGCGGACGGTCGACCTGGACGCGCCCTCGTTCTGGCGGCTGCTCGGCCGCTTCGGGTACCACTTCTCCTCGCTGGTCGCGATCGTCGTGCTGATGGCGCTCGGGACGTCGCCGTTCCGCGCCGTCGTGTACGCCACCGTGCTCGCCTTCGCGCTGTCGTTCCTGGACCGCCGCAACCGGCTCGGCCCGCGCCGTACCGCCGGGGCCCTCGCCGCCGGGACGCTCGGCGTGCTGCCCGTGGCCGCGACGACCGCCGCGGCCGGGATCATCGTGGCGGTCGTGACGCTCACCGGGCTCGGGCTGAAGTCCTCCCGGCTGATCGTGGACGTCGCCGGCGGGCACCTGCTGCCGACCGTCGTCCTGGCCGCCGTCGCCGTGCTGCTGCTCGGCCTGGCGGTGCCGGTGACCGCGTCGTTCATCATCGCGGCCGTCATCATCGGGCCGGTGCTCCAGACGCAGGGCGTCGCGCCGGACGCCGCGTACATGTTCATCTTCTACTACGCGGTGCTGTCGGAGGTGACGCCGCCCACCGCGCTCGCGGCCGTGGCGGCGTCGGCGATCACGGGCGCGAACGCGTTCCGGACGATGATGCTGACCTGGAAGTACACGCTGCCCGCCTTCCTCGTCCCGGTCGCGTTCGTGCTGGCGCCGTCGGGCCGCGCGCTGCTGTGGCAGGCGCCGTGGCCGCAGGTGCTGGCCGCGCTGGCGGTGTCGGCCGTCGCCGTGGCGGCGCTCGCGGCGGCCGCCGGCGGCTGGATCCTGGGCCCCGCCGGAGCCGCCGAGCGGCTGCTCGCCGCCGGTGCCGCCGCCGCGCTCCTCTACCTGCGCCCCGGGAGCGTCGCGGCCGGCCTCGGGCTGCTGGCGGCCGCCGTACTGCTCCACCTGGCCCGGCGGCGCCGTACCGGCCCGCCCTCCCCCACCGCCCCATCCCCGAGAGGACCATGATGCGCTCCTTCACCCGGCCCCTCGCCGCCCTCGCGGCCCTGGCCACGGCCACCGCGCTCGCCGCGTGCGGCGGCGAACGCGAGACCGGCGGCGACGGCCTCTACAACCGGGGCCGCCTGGCCATCGCCACCGGCAACACCACCGGCGTCTACTACCAGCTCGGCGGCGGCTATGCGGACCTGATCAGCAAGCACGTCCGCGGCTACCAGGCCACCGCCGAGGCCACCGGCGCCTCCGTCGAGAACATCCGGCGGGTCGTGCGCGGCGACTCCGACATCGCGTTCAGCCTCGCCGACGTGGCCGGGGACGCCGCCACCGGCGAGCACGGCTTCGCCGGCCCCCAGCCCATCCGCGCGCTCGCCCGCATCTACGACAACTACGTGCACGTGATCGCGCGGGCCGACGCGGGCATCCGCTCGGTGGCCGACATGAAGGGCAAGCGGGTCTCCACCGGCTCCCCGAACTCCGGCACCGAGACCATGGCGCTGCGCCTGCTGGAGACCGCCGGCATCGACCCGCGGAACGGCATCAAGAAGCAGGCGCTGTCGCTGCCGGAGACCGTCCAGGGCATGAAGGACGGCACCCTGGACGCCATGGTCTGGTCGGGCGGCCTCCCCACCAGCGGCATCACCGACCTGATGACCACCATGAAGTCCCGCGCGGTGTTCGTCCCCCTCGACCGCGAGCTGCCCGGCCTCCGGTCCCGGTTCGGGACGATCTACCAGGCCACCACCATCGGGAAGGACGTGTACGGCACGCCGGGCGAGGTGCGGACGGTCGCCGTCCCCAACGTGCTGATCGTCCCGGCGAAGATGCCCGACACCCTGGCCCGCGACCTCGCCAGGGTGCTCTTCGACCGCCGGCAGGAGCTGGTCAAGGTGCATCCGGAGGCGAAGAACATCGACCGCGCCCGCGCCCCGAAGACCGAACCGGTCGTCCTGCACCCGGGCGCCAGGAAGTACTACGACGGCGCCTGACCGGCCCCCGCGGCCTCAGCCCCGGACGGGGAAGTTGCTGCGGATGATGTCGCCGGGGTCGCGGCGGTGCTTGATCTCGCGCAGGCGGCCGAGCGCGGCGGGCGTGAAGGCGTCCGCCGCGGACTCGGTGAGGTTGAGGTAGGTGAACGGCTTGCGGCCGCTGACCGGGAGGGCCTCGACGAGGGCGCGCTGCTTGGCGGCGACGGCCCGGGCGGTGGCCGGGTCGGTGGGGACGCCGAGCGTGTAGAGCGAGTACGGCTCGGTCAGCGGGCCGTGCGGGCTGTCGGACGGCCGGGCGAACGCGCCGCCCAGGTGCCGTACCTGGAGGCTGAGCAGCGGCGCGATGGGTTCGGCCAGCAGGGCCTTGGCGGCGGTGTCGTCCAGGGCGGTGAGGAGTTCGCCGCGGGTGAGGCCGGGGCTGGGGTCGGTGGGCTCGGCGGTGATGGAGCCGATCTCCGAGACCGGCATCGTCCGGCGGGAGTCGGCGGCCGGCCGCGGCAGGGCGTCCAGCGGGGCGAGCAGGGCGCGGGCCTCGTCCTCGGGGCCGAGGTGGGTGGCGTCCACGGCGACCATCGGGTCGGCGCCGGGGAAGTGCAGCAGGTCCAGCCAGACGGTGAGCCGGTCGGGCGCGGTGGCGGTGATCCGCCGGTACGCGTCCAGGACGGCCGGGGCGTGCTCGGCCGGCCACAGGACGCGGCCGCCGTACAGGGACGGCGCGGGGTGCAGGGCCAGGTGCAGCGCGGTCACGATGGCGTAGTCGCCGCCCCCGCCGCGCAGCGCCCAGAACAGGTCGGGGTCGGAGTCCGCGGTGACGTGCCGCCGCTCCCCGTCCGCGTCGACGACGTCGAGCGCGACGACGCCGTCGGCGATCCAGCCGTGCGCGCGGCCGAACCAGCTCAGCCCGCCGCCGAGCGCGACACCGGTGACGGTGACGACCGGCGAGCTGCCGGGCAGGCCGGTCAGGCCGTGCTCGGCGGCGGCGGCCTGGAGGCGGCCGGAGCGCACGCCGGCGCCGACGCGGGCACGGCGCGCGGCCGGGTCGATCTCCAGGGTGTCCAGCCGCCGGGTGCGCAGCAGGACGGTGCCGTCGGTACGGCCGGTGGCGCCGTGCCCGCCGGGCTGGGTCGCGATGCACAGCCCGGCGGTGCGCGCGTGGCGGACCAGCGCGGCGATGTCGTCGGCGTCGGCGGCCTCGACCACGGCCGCCGCCGGCTGCTCGACGGCCAGGTTCCACGGGCGGCGGGCGGTGTCGAAACCGGCGTCGCCGGGGAGCAGGACCTCGCCGCGGACCACCGAGCGCAGTTCGTTGAGGGAGTTCGTCATGTCCACCACGCTATGGGGCGGAACGACCGTGGACAGGGTGCATTCCGGGATAGGGATCGTGGGTCAATTCGGCCGGCGGCGGCGCAGCGCCGGGTCGAGCAGGGCGGGCGGGGTGTCGAACTTCTCGTGGGCGGCGAGGTCGGTGCCCGGCGGGACGATCGCGTCGATGGCGTCGAGCACGTCGGCGGAGAGGACGGTGTCCGCGGCGGCCAGCTGGGAGTGGAGGTGGTCGAGCGTGCGGGGGCCGATGAGCGCGCCGGTCACGCCGGGGTGCGCGGTCACGAAGCCGAGCGCGAGCTGGATCATCGTGAGGCCGGCCTCGTCGGCGACCCCGGCCAGCCGCTCCACCGCGTCCAGCCTGGCCTGGTTGGACGGGACGGAGAGGTCGAAGCGCTCCGGCAGGGCCGCCGCGCGGCTGGTGGTGATCTCCCGGCCCCTGCGGACGGCGCCCGTCAGCCAGCCGGAGGCCAGCGGGCTCCAGGCCAGCACGCCGAGCCCGTACTCCTGGGTCACGGGCAGCACGTGGGCCTCGATGCCGCGCTGCAGGATCGAGTAGCTGGGCTGCTCGGTGACGTACCGGCTCAGGCGGTGCTCGCGGGCGGCCCACTGGGCCTGCACGATCCGGTACGCGGGGAACGTCGAGGAGCCGAAGTAGCGGATCTTCCCGGCGCGCTGCAGGTCGGTCAGCGCCGACAGCGTCTCCTCGTCGCCGGTGTCCGGGTCCCAGCGGTGGATCTGGTAGAGGTCGACGTGGTCGACGCCCAGGCGGCGCAGGCTGTCGTCCAGGGCGGTGACCAGCCAGCGGCGCGAGCTGCCCCGGCGGTTGGGCCCGTCGCCCATCGGCATGTTCGCCTTCGTGGCCAGGACGATGTCGTCGCGGCGGCCGGCGATGGCCTTGCCGACCATCTCCTCGGACTCGCCGGCGCCGTACCAGTCGGCGGTGTCGATCAGGTTGACCCCGGCTTCGAGGGCGGTGTCGACGATGGCGGTGGCCTCGTCCTGGGTGGTGCGCCCGATCGCGCCGAAGTTCATCGCGCCGAGCGCGAGCGAGCCGACCTGCACGCCGGTGCGTCCCAGGGTGCGGTACTGCATGATCGTGTCCCTTCGAGGCGGGTGAGGTGGGGTTGACCGGCGCGCGGAATGGCCGCGGGCCGGCCGCTCTGCCATCATGGGCGAAGCGGAACCTTGTCCCGTTTCGAATATACGGAACACTGTCCCGTTTAGCAACGGGGCACGGAGGGAGCGGCTCGATGAACGACGGCGGCGACGGCGCGCGGCGCGCGGCCCGGCCCAAGCGGGCGGACGCCCGGCGCAACGAGAAGACCCTGCTCGACGCGGCCGCCGCGGTCTTCGTGGCCGCGGGCGTGGAGGCGCCGGTACGCGACATCGCGGCGAAGGCCGGCGTCGGGACGGCGACGATCTACCGCCACTTCCCGACCCGGGCCGACCTCATCATCGCCGTCTACCGGCACCAGATCGAGGCGTGCGCCGAGGCCGGCCCGGCCCTGCTGGAGAGCGCCGCGTCCCCGCACGCGGCGCTGCGGCGGTGGATGGACCGGTTCGTCGACTTCCTGGTCACCAAGCACGGGCTCGCCACCGTGCTGCGGTCCGACGACGCCGGCTTCGAGGCGCTGCACGCGTACTTCCTCGACCGGCTCGTCCCCGTGTGCGCCCGGCTGCTCGACGCCGCGGCCGCGGCCGGCGAGATCCGCCCCGGCATCGAGGCGTACGAGCTCATGCGCGGCGCCGGCAACCTCTGCATCGGCGCGGAGGACGATCCCCGCTACGACGCGCGCCGGCTCGTCGGACTCCTCATCGAGGGCCTGCGCGCGCCGGAGCCGGCGGCCTAGTCCCGCGACACGTCCCTGACGAACACGATCCCGTCCTTCGCGCGCAGGCCGGCCGGGTCCAGCGGGGCGTACCCGAAGTACGGGGACTCGCGCCGGGCGGGGAGCGCGTCCCCGAAGGCATCGGCCAGCAGGCGGGCGTCGAACGCGCAGGCGTCCTCCGGGAGCGCGTACAGGATCCCTTCGAGGGTGTCCGGGGGCGGGGCGTCCACGCCCTGGTGCCGCATCGTGCCGATGGCCATGGCCAGGAGGCCGTACTCCGCGCCGAGGCGGGCGCTCACGTGCGCGCCGGCGCTCCACCACTCCACCCGGCGGCCGGCCATCCGCATCGAGCTCCTCTCCCGCTGGAGGTGGCCGTTGTGGGCGAACACCAGGACCGGGCCCCGCTCGGCGAGGGCGAGCAGGTTCCCGGCCATCATCAGGTCCCGCAGGCCGGTCAGCCGCGCGAAGCGGGCCGGGGACGCGGCCGCCATCCAGTGGTGGTAGCGCAGCAGGCCGACGGCGGTGCGCCCGTACAGGCGCGCCCGGTCCGACTCGTCCCGCGCGGCCGCCGCGCGCGGGTCCGGTGCCTGCTCGTCCAGCAGCGCCACCAGTTCGTCGGCGAGCAGCCGCAGCTCCGCGGCCTCGGCCGACCGCCCGAAGGAGCGGGCCGGGTCCATCATCGCGGCGGGCTCGGTCCACCGCTCGTCGGGGCCGAGCAGGCGGTCGAGCGTCTCCGCCGTGCAGGGCAGCAGGTCCGCGTCCAGGCGGGCCGCGAGGTGGGCGTGCAGCGCGATGAGGGCCTGCCGGGGACTCGCCGCCGCGGCCATCTCCAGGGGACCGTCGAAGCCGGCGAAGCGGACCTGCTCGGACGCGGGCCGGCCGGCGTTGTGCTCGCGCATCCAGCGCACCAGCTCCCGGTTGCCCGCGTACTCGCCCCACCCGTGGCTGAACCCGCGTTCCATGGCTTCGTCGAGCGTGCCCGCGCCCGTGGTGACGTGGTCGTCCACGGCCAGGCCCATCAGGCAGTCGCTCTCGAGCGCGATCGTGCGGTAGCCCTCCCGCTCGACGAGCTGCCGGAAGAGCGCGTTGCGGAGGACGAGCGGGGCGTCCACGCCGTGGGTGGGCTCGCCCAGCGCGAGCACCCGCGGCCGGGCCCGGAAGAAGCCCATGACGGCGGTCGAATCGGGGGAACGGGCGATGTCCTTGATGCCGGAAACCATGCCTTCAACAGTATCGTTGAAGTTTTTCATGGAAGGTTTACGGCCATTTCCGCAGGACGCCCTTTCAAAACCCTCAACCGTCGAGGTGAGGCGCCCATTCGTCCAAGACGCCCTCCGGAACGGATGGGACGATCGGCGGCGAGGAGGGATGCCGATGCCCCCGAACGACCCGGACGGCCCCGACGACCCGGCACCGCCGGCCGACGAGGCGATGATGGCGGCGTGGGACGCGCTGGGCCCGCTGATGGACCTGGTGACCCCGATGGCGCTCCGCGTCGCCGCGACGCTCCGGCTCGCCGACCACCTGCCGCCGGCCGGCTCCGGCCGCGGGACCGCCGTCGAGGAGCTGGCCGAACGCGCCGGCGCCGACCCGGACGCGCTCGGCCGGCTGCTGCGCCACCTGGTGCACCACGGCGTGTTCACCGAGCCGCGGCCGGGCGAGTTCGCGCTCGACCGGACCGCCGCGCTGCTGCGCTCCGACCACCCCGCCGGGATGCGGGCCTGGCTGGACCTGGACGGCTTCGGCGGCCGGATGGACCTGGCGTTCACCGAACTCGCCCACACCGTCCGCACCGGGGAGCCGGCCTGGGAGCGGGTCTTCGGCCTGCCGTTCTGGCGCTACCTCGACGCGAACCCCGCGATCGGCGCCTCGTTCGACGCGGCCATGGCGGCGAATCCCGGGCATCACGCCGCGGTGGCCGACGGCTACGACTGGACGGCGGTACGGCACGTGGCCGACATCGGCGGCGGCACTGGATCGCTGATCGCCGGGCTGCTCCGCCGGAACCCGCGGCTGCGCGGCACGCTGACCGACCTGCCGGAGACCGCGGACCGCGCCCGGAGGCACCTGGCCGGGCTGGGCCTGGCCGGCCGGTGCGAGGTCGTCGGCGGGAGCTTCTTCGACCCGCTGCCCGCCGGCGCGGACGTCTACCTGCTCTGCCGCGTCGTCCACGACTGGGACGACGCCGCCGCGACCGCGATCCTGCGCCGCTGCGCCGACGCCGCCGGCGGGACCGGCCGGGTCCTGGTGGTCGAGGAGCACGGCTCCCCGGCCGGCGCGGACGCCGCGTTCGCGGAGATGGACCTGCGCATGCTCGTCCTGGCCGGCGGCCGCGAGCGCACCATCGGGGACTACGCGGCGCTCGCCGGCGCCGCCGGACTCCGGATCGCCGGGGTGCGCCGCCCCACCGGCCGCCATGTGATCATCGAATGCCGGCCGGCGTGACGCGCGCCGCCCGGCCGCTCGCTACGCCGGCTTGCGGGCCACCGCGCAGGCGCCCAGGTTCTCGATCTCGTCGCCGGGCCCCTCCTCGGCCGGTTCCAGGGCGGGCCGCCAGCGGAACGGGTCGACCAGCCCCGGCTCGATGAACTCGAAGTCGCCGAACAGCGCGGTGATCTCGTCCCGGCCGCGCAGCGTGCCCATGCCCATCGACCCCTGGTACGCGTCGGCGACCTCCTGGAGGGCCGGCAGCACATGGCTGATCGTCAGGAAGCTGCCGGGGGCGAGCCGGCCGCGCAGCCCGGCCAGCAGCTCGGCAGGCTGCGGGTCGGGCAGGAAGTGGAACAGGGCCAGCGCGCTGACCGCCACCGGCCGGTCGAAGTCGAGCGTCCGCGCCGCCTCCCGCATGATGCGGTCGATGTCGGCGACGTCCGAGTCGATGTAGGCCGTGGCGCCCTCGGGCGAGCTGGTCAGCAGCGCGCGGGCGTGGTTGAGGACGATCGGGTCGTTGTCGACGTACACCACGCGCGACTCGGGGGCGGCGGCCTGGGCGACCTCGTGCAGGTTGGGCGAGGTCGGCAGGCCCGTACCGAGGTCCAGGAACTGCCGGACGCCGTGGTCGCGCGCGAGCACGCCGACGGAACGGGCGAGGAACCTGCGGTTGGCGCGCGCCAGCGGCCGCAGCTGCGGGCAGATGCTCAGCACCTTCTGGCCGAACTCGCGGTCGGCGCCGAAATGGTCCTTGCCGCCGAGGTAGAAGTCGTAGACCCGAGCGGGGTGCGGCTGGTCGGTACGCAGATCCGCGGAGGGCGGGTTCTCGGTCATGAAGGCGTTTCCTCGGGGAGGGCGGGATCCGGTCGCGTCATCAAGATCGTAGCGCCGGAGGCCCCCTCTCTCCCGCCCGACACCATCAATTTTCGGGTCCAATCGCATCGGCCCGCGGTTTTCTTCGATGTTCTCCGACTTCCCGCACATGGACCCGGAAGTTCCGGGTACGGGTCACACCTCCTTAATTCACAGAGAGGTGAAGAAGATGAGGTTCCTGAGCGGGCTGCTCAACGGGGTGCTGTCCCCCGTCGTGGGCCTGCTTACCGTGGTGGTGCGCGGCCTGCTGGCCCTCGTGGTGTGGCTCCTGGCCACGGTTCTCACGGTGGTGTCGATCGTCCTCTGCGCCACGATCCTGCTGCTGCCCCTCGGCATCCCCCTGCTGCTCTTCTCGCTGCGCCTGTACGGCCGCGGCGTCCGCCTCGCCCTCGGCGGCTGACCGGACGTGACCGGCGGATGAAAAGGGCGTGAACAACGAGCGCGCCCATCGGAACGTTGCCTGTGGGGCCCGAGCGTGAACGTGTACGTTCGAGGCGGTGCGGCCCCGCGCCCCCGCCCCGGACACCGGCGCGCCGATCGCCGAACGCGTACGCCCGGCCCGGTTCGACCAGTACTGTTCCTGCTGCCGCTGATGGAGTTCCCGCGGACCCCGCGGACCTGACCTCCTGGCGTGCGGCGTGCACCCCCTGAGCAGTGGGACGCGGCCGGTCGCGGCGGACCGCCCGGGACGCGTCGACGAACGAACATGAGGGCAACGTTGAACATTCTGGAAGCGGTCTTCCTCGGGGCCGTGGAGGGGTTGACCGAGTTCCTGCCGGTCTCCAGCACCGGGCACCTGACGATCCTGGAGAGCCTGCTCGGGCACTCCCCCGACGACCCCGACATCACGGCGTTCACCGCGATCATCCAGGTCGGCGCCGTGCTGGCCACCCTGATCTACTTCCGGGCCGACTTCCAGCGGCTCATCGCGGCGTGGGCGCGCGGGCTGGCCAGCCGGGAGCACCGGGCCGACCTCAACTACCGGCAGGCGTGGGCCGTGCTCCTGGGCGCGATCCCGATCGGCATCGTCGGGCTGCTGTTCAAGGACCAGATCGAGACGACGCTCCGCAGCCTCTGGTTCGTCGGCTCGGCGCTGATCCTGTGGAGCGGGGTGATGTACTTCGCCGACAAGACCGCCACCCAGGACCGCGACGAGAAGGACGTGACCTGGAAGGACACGCTCATCATCGGGATCGTCCAGTGCCTGGCGCTGATTCCGGGGGTGTCCCGTTCCGGGGCGACGATGTCGGCCGGCCTGCTGCGCGGGCTGGACCGGGTGACGGTCACCAAGCTGTCGTTCTTCCTGTCGGTGCCCGCGCTGACCGCGGCCGGCGCGCTCCAGATCGTGGACGAGTACGACGCCATCTCCAAGGGCGTCGGCTGGCCGGCGACGATCACCGCGACGGTGGTCAGCTTCCTCGTCGCGTACGTGGCCGTGGCCTGGCTGCTCAAGTTCATCGCCAAGCACACCTACACGATCTTCATCGTGTACCGGGTGATCCTCGGCGCGATCGTCCTCACGCTGGTCGCGACCGGCGTCGTCCAGGCCAGCTGAGCGCCGGCGGCCGGACGGCCGTACCGGTCCGCCGGACCGGTACGGCCGGGTTCGCGGGTCAGTTCAGGCCGAAGAAGCGGGCGGCGTAGTACGGGCCGCAGAGGGCGTCATACCCCTGGCCGAGCCCCGACGTTCTCCTGCTTCTGCTCGGGGAGCGCGATGGCGAAGCCGTGGGCGTCGGCGAACTTGCGCCACCGCTTTCAATTACCCGATTCCCATGTTAGGGAAGGGCGGGGAGCGCGCGCTTTCCGTATGGTCGGCGGCCGTCCTCCCCGCGGTGTACGGACATCGACACCGCTCGGCGGACGCGCCTTCTGACCAGCCCTTCTAGCGTCTTTCGCAATACAGGAAGGCGAGGACGCGATGGGCGCGAGGACAGGCGGGCGGCGGCTCAGGGCGTGCCGCCGATGGGGAGCCGCCTCCAGTACGTGACGCAGCGCCAGGCCCATTCCAGGGGGCCGTACCGGAATCTCCGGAGCCACAGGCCGCTGAACACCGCCTGGGCGGCCAGGATGCCGATGCCGAGCAGGGCCGCCGCGCCCCACTCGGCGGAGCCGTGCAGCCCCATGGCCCGGCCGATCGGGACGAACAGCAGCGCGGCGGTGACGTAGTTGGTCAGCGCCAGGCGCCCCATCGGGGCCAGCGCCCGCGACAGCGCGGGCCCGGCGGGCGTGCGGAGCGCCAGCAGGAACAGCACCGTGTAGCAGGCGGCCATGGCGAGCGAGAGCAGCAGCTCGAGCCGGGTGCGCGCGACGGCGGGCGGGCCGAGGGCGACCAGCCACCAGGACAGGCCGCAGACCGCGGCGGCCCCGGCGCCGAACGCGAGGAGCCGCCCCGTCCGCCGTTCCAGGGCGGCGGGCACGTCCATCTCCGCGAGCGCGTATCCCAGCGCGAACAGGCCCGGCAGCAGCCCGAACCCGCCGGTGCCCGCCACCAGGCCGACGGCCGTCAGGCCGATGCCGTTGACCGGCAGCGCCCGGCCGTCCAGGAAGCTGAGCGGCAGCAGGACCAGCACGCCGGTGACGGCGAACGGCAGCAGCACCTCCCCCGGTTGCAGCAGGTGCAGCAGCGCGCCCACGACCGCCAGCGCCGCGAACCGGCGCAGGAGCAGCACGCGGGGACGCGCCGCGTGCCGCCGCGCCGACCGGAGGAAGAGCCCGAACCCGACGCCGAACAGCAGGAAGAAGATCGGGTAGAAGCGCCCGAGGAAGAACCACCTGAGCACGCCGGGCAGCCGCTCCTCGCCGGCGTACATCTCCAGGGTCTGCGGGATGTTGATGAAGACGATCCCGCAGAGCGCGAAGCCCCGCAGGGCGTCCAGCGCGGCGATCCGCCGCTCCGCCCGCACCGGGCCCCGCCCGGCGCCGTCCCCGGCTCCCTCGCTGACCGGCATGCCGCCATGGTCACACCGCCGGCCGCGCTACGGCGCGCCGACACGATGGCGGCCCGCGCTTCCAGGGAACGCCGATCGCCACGAATCCCGACAGGTCACCATGATCATGGTTCCCGGCGCCGCCGGACGAGGCGGGCCGCGTACCAGCCGCCCGCGCTCAGGACCACCAGGCCCACCGGCGCGATCCACACCGCCGGGGAGCCGGGCTCGCGGAGCGCCTCGCCGAGGCCGGTGTAGACGAGCGTGCCCGGCACGATCCCGAGCACGGTGCCCGCCATGTACGGGACGAACCCGACGCCGGCCACCCCCGCCCCGTAGTTGACCGCCCCGAACGGGAACATCGACACCATCCGCAGCACCAGGATGGACTCGAAGGCGCGGCGCGACAGGTACGACTCCAGCCGCGCGAGCCGTCCCGAGCCGGTGAACCGGGCCACCGCCGGGCGGCCCAGCAGCCGGGCCAGGCCGAACGAGAGCGCCGCCCCGGCGGAGGCGCCGACGATCACCGCCGTCGAGCCCAGGGCGACGCCGAAGAGCGCCCCGGCGGACGCGTTCAGCACCGAGCCCGGGACCAGGGCGGCCACCGCGAGCGCGTAGCAGGCCGCGAAGACGAGCGGTCCCCAGAAGCCGAGGGAGTCGACCCACGCGCTGAGGTCCGCCCAGAGCGCGCCGCCGCCCAGGGCCACCAGCACGCCGAGCCCGAGCAGCAGGGCCGCGAAGACCGCCAGCTTCACGAGGGCGGCCCGGGAGGGCGCCCGGCCGCCGGACGGCTCCCGTTCCGTGTCCTCCTCCCGCTCACCGGCCGCGGACGGTTCGGGGGCGCCGGAACGGCGGCTCATGCGTGCTCCTGCCTGGGGTTCGGTCAAGCGATCAATGCCCATGATGTCGGGTTTCCGAAGTTCTCGGAAAAAGTTCGGCGGCCGTGTCGATCCGGGCGGCGCACCGTTCGACCTTGGGGTGAGAGGGTTCGCAAGGGGCCCGACCGACCCAGGGAGACGGACATGAAGTACATGCTGATCATGCGCGCGACCGACGAGGCGTTCAAGACGATGGCGGACGTCGACTTCACCGAGATGCTGGAGACCGTCGGGCGGTTCAACGACGAGATGATCCGGGCCGGCGTGCTGGTCGCGGCCGAGGGCCTGGACGACGCCGCCGAGGGCGTGGTCGTCGACCACGGCTCCGAGGTGCCGGTCGTCACCGACGGGCCGTACGGGGAGACCAAGGAGCTGTTCGGCGGCTTCTACATCCTCAACGTCGCCTCGAAGGAGGAGGCGATCGAGTGGGCCAAGCGGTCGCCGATCACCGGCCCCGGCTTCAAGACCGAGATCCGCCGCGTCACCACGATCGACGAGTTCCCGCAGGACAACGAGTGGGTCAAGAAGGAGCGGGCGTGGCGCGAGTCCACGGGCCAGCTCTGAGCGGAACGGCGGGAGATGACGGATCACACCGGTCGTGAGGCGGTGGCCGCCGTGTGGCGGATCGAGTCGGCGCGGATCGTCGGCGCGCTCGCGCGCTACACCGGCGACTTCGCGCTGGCCGAGGACCTCGCCCAGGAGGCGCTGGCCGAGGCGCTCGTGAACTGGCCGCGCGAAGGCGTGCCCCGCAACCCCGCGGGGTGGCTGCTGACCGTCGGCCGGCGCCGCGCGATCGACGCGTTCCGGCGGCGCTCCGCCCGCGACGAGAGGTACGCCGCCCTGGCCCACGGCCTGGGCGAGGGCGGCGCCCTCTCGGGGGCCGAGCCCGCGGCGCCGGACCCGGACGCCGAGGTGCTCTGGGACCCGGACCAGATCGACGACGACGTGCTCGCGCTGATGTTCACCGCCTGCCACCCGGTGCTGTCACCGGAGGCGCGGGTGGCGCTCACGCTGCGCGTGGTCGGCGGGCTGACCAGCGACGAGATCGCGCGGGCGTTCCTCGTCCCGACCGCGACCGTGCAGGCCCGCATCACGCGGGCGAAGAAGACCCTCGGCGCGGCGCGGGTGCCGTTCGAGGTGCCGCCCGCGCGGGATCGCCGCAAGCGGCTCGTGTCGGTGCTCAGCGTGATCTACGTGATCTTCACGGAGGGGTCCTCGGCCAGCTCCGGCGACGACCTCCTCCGGCTCGACCTGGCCGGGGAGGCGCAGCGCCTCGCGCGGGTGCTGGCCCGGCTGGTGCCGGACGAGCCGGAGGTCTTCGGCCTGCTGGCGCTGCTCGAACTGACGGCGGCGCGCTTCCCCGCCCGTACCGGGCCGGACGGCGAGCCGGTGCTGCTGGAGCACCAGGACCGCCGCCGCTGGGACCGCGCCGCGATCCGCCGGGGTCGGGCCGCGCTGGCCCGCGCCGAGCGGACCGGCCGCGGCCTGGGCGCCTACGGCCTCCAGGCGGCGATCGCCGAGTGCCACGCCGTCGCGCCGTCGGTGGACGAGACGGACTGGGAGCGCGTCGTGCTCATCTACGAGGCGCTCGGCCGGCTGGCGCCGAACCCGGTGGTGGACCTCAACCGGGCGGTGGCGGTCTCCATGGCGCACGGGCCGGCCGCGGCCCTGCCGATCGTGGACGGGCTCGCCGCCGCCGGGACGCTGGCGAACTCGCACCTGCTGCCGAGCGTCCGCGGCGAGCTGCTCGCCCGACTCGGCCGCGCCGGCGAGGCCCGTGCCGAGTTCGGGGAGGCCGTCCGGCTGTGCGGGAACGAGCGCGAGCGGAAGGTGCTGGAAGGCAAGCTCGCCGCCCTCGGCTGATCGGGCCGGGCCATGGCGCCGGGCGGGGCCGGCGGCCATACTCGGATCTCGTGCAGAGCGATCCCCCGCCCTACGGGGCCCAGCCGCCGCCTCCGCCCTTCTCCCCGCCGCCTTCGCTGCCGCCGCGCCGGACGTGGCTGATCCCCGTGCTCATCCTGGGGACGGTCGCCGTCCTCGGCGCGGCCCTGCTGGGGGCGTACGCGCTGCTGCGCGAGAAGGACCCCGCGGACGGCGGGCCCGCCCGGCTGAAGCAGCCGGTGAGCTTCGTCCCGGTGCGGGCGACGGCGGCCGCCCCGTGCGAGCGGGGCTGGCTGGCGGAGCCCGGCAGCGGCCAGTGCCTCCAGGTCGGCTCCGGCATGACGATCCGCGAGGTCGAGGACATCCGCGTCCGGCCGCCCGGCTCCGAGGGGCGGACGACCCACGCGGTGACGATGTCGTTCACCCCGGCGGACGCCCGGACGTTCGCCGCCCTGACGGCGGCCGCGGCCAGGCAGCCCGAGCCGGCCAACAGGATCGCCGTCCTCGCCCAGGGCGAGGTGCTGGCCGCGCCGACGGTCACCGCGCCCATCACCGGCGGGAAGGTCGAGATCACCGGTTCCGCCGACCGGTTCACCAGGGCCTACACCGAGGACCTGGTCCGCCGCATCACCGGCGGCTGACCGCCCCGCTGCTGAAGCGCCCCTGGTCAGGGGCCGGAGACCTCCTCCTTGGACTCCTACGCCTTCGCGTCACTCCCCATCACTCCCTAAATTACCTTAAACAGGTGCAAGTAGAGGAAGATAAGGTAGTCTCGTGACAGAGCGCTTCTACTCCGTGGAACAGGTCGCCGAGCGTCTCGGGCTGCATGTGCGGACGGTCCGCAACTACGTCCGGGACGGGCGGCTCAAGGCGGTCCGGATCGGCAAGCAGTACCGGATCGCGCCCGAGGACCTGGAGGCGTTCACCGGGCGCCCGGTGCCCGCCGCCGCGGCGGGGACGGCCGGGCGCCGGCACAGCGAGGTGTCGAGCATCGTCGAGCTCGACGGGGTCGACACCGCGACGGCCGACCGCATCGCCACGCTGCTGACCAGCGTGGGCTCCGGCCGCGGGGCGGGCGACGCGCCGCTGCGGATCGAGACGGTGCACGACCGGGAGCGGGCCCGGATGAAGATCGTCGTGCTGGGCGGGCTGGGCGACACCGCCCGGCTGCTCGACTACATCGAGGGGGTAATGGAGGCGTGACCACGATCTACAAGTCCGCGGCCGGGGAGGGCGAGATCCGGCGGCGGTACGAGGACGCGCTGCACACCTGGCCGGTCCCCGCCGAGCACGTGCGGGTGCCGACCCGCGAGGGCGAGACGTTCGTCCTCGTCTCCGGCCCCGAGGACGCGCCGCCCCTGGTGCTCCTGCACGGCTCGGGGGCGAACGCCGTCACCTGGCAGGGCGACATCGCGTCCTGGTCGCGGTACTTCCGCACCTACGCCGTCGACCTCGTCGGCGAGCCGGGGCTGAGCGCGCAGTCCCGGCCGGCACTGGAGACCGGGGCGGTCGCGCAGTGGCTGGACGACGTGCTCGACGGGCTCGGGCTCACCGCCGCGTCGTTCGCGGGCACCTCGCTCGGCGGCTGGGCGGCGCTGGACTACGCCGTCCGCCGGCCGGACCGGGTGGCCCGGCTCGCGCTGCTGTGCCCCGGCGGGATCGGGCGGCAGACGATGGGCTGGCTGTTCAAGGTGCTGGTGCTGCGGCTGTTCGGCCGCCGGGGCAGGCGCCGGTCGGTGGCGGTCGTCGCGGGCCTGGAGGCGCCCGAGCACGGCCCCGCCCTCGACTTCCTGGAGCTGACGTTCTCGCACTTCAAGCCGCGGACGGAGCGGCTGCCGGTGTTCTCCGACGAGCAGCTCGGCGGGCTGGCCATGCCGCTGCTGGTGATCGTCGGGGCGCGCGACGCGATGTTCGACTCCGCGGAGACCGCGCGCCGCGTGCGGCGGAACGTTCCAAAGGCGACCGTCGAGGTCCTGCCCGACACGGGGCACGCGATCCTCGGCCAGACCGGCACCGTGCTCGCGTTCCTGCGCGGCTGACCGGAAGGAGGACGATGTCCGACGAGATCCAGGAGCGGGCCGGGGTGCCGGTGCTGGTGTGCGACCCGGCCGGCCCGCCGGTGGCCACCGCGCAGGACGCGCTCGACCTGATCGGCGCGGCGTTCCTCGGCGCCGAGGTGGTGGCCGTGCCGGTGGAACGACTGGACGCGCGGTTCTTCACCCTCGGCACCCGCCTCGCGGGCGAGATCATGCAGAAGTTCGTCAACTACCGGCTGCGGCTGGCCGTCGTCGGCGACATCTCCGGGCACCTGGCGGAGAGCTCCGCGCTGCGGGCGCTGGTCCGCGAGTCGGGCCGGACGTCCCCCGCCGGGCACGTGTGGTTCGTGCCCGACCTCGACGGGCTGGACGCCCGGCTGCGCGCGCTCGCCACCAAGTAACCTAGCGCTTGCTAGGTACAGTGGCCCTCCCGGCCGCACAGCGAGGAGCCCGCATGCCGTTCGTCCTGACCGACAAGCCCCGCCCGCACGTCACCCTCATCACCCTCAACCGCCCCGAGCGGATGAACGCGATGGCGTTCGACGTCATGGTCCCGTTCCGGGAGGCGCTGGAGGAGGCGAGCCGCGACAACGACACCCGCGCCATCGTGATCACGGGCAGCGGGCGGGGCTTCTGCTCCGGCGCCGACCTGGAGTCGGCGGGCCGCATCCCGGGCGTCGACGGGCTGACGCCGACCTCGATCGCGCTGCGCTCGATGGAGCTGCTCGACGACGTCGTCCGCGCGATGCGCCGCGCCCACCAGCCGGTGATCGCGGCGGTGAACGGGCCGGCGATCGGCGGCGGGATGTGCCTGAGCCTGGCCGCCGACATCCGGATCGCGGCCGACGCCGCGGTGTTCCGGGCGGCCGGGATCAACAACGGGCTGACCGCGAGCGAGCTGGGCCTCAGCTACCTGCTGCCGCGCGCGGTCGGCTCGTCCCGGGCGTTCGAGATCATGCTGACCGGGCGGGACGTGGACGCCGCCGAGGCCGAGCGGATCGGGCTGGTGTCCCGGGTCGTCTCCGGCGACAAGCTGCTGGACGACTGCTTCCAGCTCGCCGAGAGGATCGCCGCGTTCAGCCGGCCCGGCGTCGAGCTGACCAAGCGCACGCTGTGGTCGGGGCTGGACGCGGGCAGCCTGGACGCGCACATGGGCCAGGAAGGGCTCGGGCAGCTGTTCGTGCGGCTCACGACGCAGAACTTCCAGGAGGCCGTCCAGGCGCGCAAGGAGAACAGGCCGCCCGAGTTCAGGGACTGAGCGGGTCCCTCAGCGGACGACGCCGACGCCCGCCGCGACCTTCAGCCCGGTCGGCGGCGCCGACTCGTCGGGCCACCAGTCCTGGACGTCGACGACCCCGGGGTCGAGCACGTCCAGCCCCTCGAAGAACGAGGCGATGTGCTCGCGCGTGCGGAAGCGCATCGGGGACGGCGAGTCCGCCGAGATCTCCTCCAGCTTCGCGCGGGCGCTCGGGTCGCTGCCGTCGGAGCAGAACTGGGAGAGCATGATGTGGCTGCCCGGCGCCGCCCGGTCGCGGAACCGCGCCACGATGCCCGCCGGATCGTCGCCGTCGCCCACCAGGTGGAACAGGCCGACGAACAGCAGCAGCACCGGCCGGTCCCAGTCGATCAGCTTGACGACCTCGGGCGCCGCCATGATCGAGTCGGGGTCGCGGACGTCGCCCTCGATCGACACCACGCCGGGGATGCCGGCCAGCAGCGCGCTGTTGTGGACGGTCACGAGCGGGTCGTAGTCGACGTACACCACCCGCGCGTCCGGATCGATCGCCTTGGCGGTCTCGTGCACGTTCGGGGCCGTCGGCAGCCCGGCGCCGATGTCCAGGAACTGGTCGATCCCCGCCTCCGCGCACATCCGCGTCACCCGCAGCAGGAACCGGCGCTGCGCGTTCCCCAGCACGGGCAGGTCGGGCGCCAGCGCCATCACGGCCCCGGCCGCCTCCCGGTCGACCGCGTAGTTGTCCTTCCCGCCCAGCACGTAGTCGTACGCGCGGGCGTGACTCATCACGGTCGGATCGATCCCAGGGGGTACGAACTCATCGCCCATGGCCGGCCTTTCCCCGTCTCGTGCAGCGGCGTCCCCCCGAACACCCGCCAGGGTAACGCGGATCACGGCAAGTTCCGGTATGTATGGTCATCGGACACCTCGTCCCTTTCCTCCCCCAGCCGACCCCGGAACGGAGTCCTCCCATGGCCTACGATGTCGCCGCCGTCCGCGCGCTCTTCCCGGCCCTGGACGCCGGAGGCGCGCACTTCGACGGGCCCGGCGGCACGCAGACGCCGCGCCCCGTCATCGACGCGATCGCCGCCGCCCTGGCCGCGCCGCTGTCCAACCGCGGGGACGTGACCCGCGGCGAGCGCAACGCGGAGACGATCGTCGCCGAGGCCCGGCGGGCCATGGCCGACCTGCTCGGCGCGGACCCGGCCGGGATCGTGTTCGGGCGCAGCGCCACCCAGCTGGCGTACGACTTCGCCCGCACGCTCGCCAAGACCTGGACGCCGGGGGACGAGGTCGTCGTGACCCGCCTGGACCACGACTCCAACATCCGCCCGTGGGTCCAGGCCGCGGCCGCCGCCGGCGCCACGGTGCGCTGGGCCGACTTCGACCCCGCGACCGGCGAGCTGCCCGCGGAGGCCGTCCGGGCGGTGCTCTCCACCCGCACCCGCCTGGTGGCGGTCACGGCGGCCTCCAACCTGATCGGCACCCGCCCCGCCGTCGCGGAGATCGCCCGTTCCGTCCACGAGGCCGGCGCCCTGCTGTACGTCGACGGCGTGCACTACACCGCGCACGCCTCCGTGGACGTCGAACGGCTCGGCGCCGACTTCTTCGCGTGCTCGCCGTACAAGTTCCTCGGGCCGCACATGGGCGTCCTCGCGAGCCGTCCCGGCCTCCTGGAGACGCTCGCGCCGGACAAGCTGCTGCCCTCGACGGACGCCGTCCCGGAACGGTTCGAGTTCGGCACCCTGCCCTACGAGCTGCTGGCCGGGGCCCGCGCCGCCGTGGACGTCCTCGCCGGGCTGGCCCCGCACGCCGCCGGCGGCCGCCGTGAACGGCTGATCGCGTCGTACACCGCCCTGGAGGAGCACGAGGACGCCCTCCGCGTCCGGATCGAGAAGGGCCTGGCCGGCCTCGGCGGCGTCACCGTGCTCTCCCGCGCGGCCGAGCGCACCCCGACCCTGCTGCTCACCTTCGAGGACCGCGGCACCGCCGACGCCTACCGCTTCCTCGCGGAACGCGGCGTCGACGCGCCCGCGGGCTCGTTCTACGCGATCGAGGCGTCCCGCCGGCTCGGCCTCGGCGACGCCGGCGGGCTGCGCGTGGGGCTCGCCCCGTACAACGACGCGGGGGACGTCGACCGCCTGCTCCAGGGACTCGCCGACTTCCTCGGGCGACCGGCCCGCTGACGAAATCTCCACAGCCGGGTGTTCCGATCGCTGGCAGCTTTCGACCCTGGACAGCGGGCCCGGAGGCGCATAGACCCGGTTTGTGGCTGACGATGAGGGTCGTATCCGGGCGAGTCGCAGGACCTTTCTCTCCGCTTCGACGGCCGCCGTCACGGCCGGCGTCGCGCTGGGCGCGGCGCCCGCCGCGGCGGCGGGACCGGACGGGCCGGGCGGGCCCGTCCGCGATCAGCCGCCGGACGCGGAGCTGCGGGCGCTGCTGCGCGAGATCGACGAGCGCCGGATCGAGGCGATCGTCAGGAAGCTGGTGAGCTTCGGCACGCGGCACACGCTGTCGAGCCAGGACGATCCGCGGCGCGGGATCGGCGCGGCGCGCGACTGGATCCTGGCGGAGCTGCGGCGGTACGCGGCGGCGTCCGGCGGGCGGATGACCGTGGAGGCGCAGTCGTACATCCAGCAGCCCGCCTCCCGCATCCCGGTCGCGACGCGGATCACGAACCCCATGGCGACGCTGCGCGGCTCCTCGTCCCCGGACCGGATCTACGTCGTGTCCGGGCACTACGACTCCCGGGTCAGCGACGTCATGAACGCCACCGCCGACGCGCCCGGCGCCGACGACGACGCGTCCGGGGTGGCGGTCGCGATGGAGCTCGCGCGGGTGATGGCGACCCGGCGGCCGGCCGCGACGATCGTGTTCGCCGCGGTGGCCGGCGAGGAGCAGGGCCTGTACGGCGCCCGCCACATGGCGCGGCTGTACAAGGCGGCGGGCGCCGACGTGCAGGCGATGTTCACCAACGACATCGTCGGCAGCGCCACGGCCGACGACGGCACCCGCGACCCCCGTACGGTACGGCTGTTCGCCGAGGGCGTGCCGACCGCCGAGACGCCCGAGCAGGCGAACGTCCGGCGCTCGGTGGGCGGCGAGAACGACTCCCCGTCCCGGCAGCTGGCGAGGTTCGCGCGGTCGGTCGCCGGCCGCCGGGCGACCGGCATGGACATCCGCGTCATCTACCGGCGCGACCGCTACCTGCGCGGCGGGGACCACATCGGCTTCCTGGAGCAGGGCTACCCAGCGGCCCGGTTCACCGAGCCGCACGAGGACTTCGCCCACCAGCACCAGGACGTCCGGGTCGAGGACGGGAAGCAGTACGGCGACCTGCCGGAGTTCTGCGACTTCCCGTACATCGCCCGGGTCGCCCGGGTGAACGCCGCGGTCCTGTGGTCGCTGGCGCGGGCCCCGGGCACGCCCGAGAACGCACGCATCCGCACGGACCGGCTCACCAACGACACGGACCTGGTGTGGGACCGCGGCCCGGAACCGGACCTGGCCGGCTACGAGGTCGTGTGGCGGGAGACCACCAGCCCGGACTGGACGCACGCCGTCCCGGTCGGCGACGTCACCGAGGCCCGCGTCGACCTGTCCAAGGACAACGTGTTCTTCGGCGTCCGCGCCGTCGGCCGGGCCGGCCACCGCAGCCCGGCCGCGTTCCCCGTGCCGTCCTGACCGCCCTCAGCCCCCGGTGATCGCCTCCAGCTCGGCCGGAACCTCGCACGCGGTCACCTCGTCCAGCTCACGTTTCGCTGTCATCGCGGGAGGCGATGGCGAGAGGATGTTCTGCATGGACGACGCACGGCGGGCGATGTTCGCGGACGAGCTGGAGATGCGCGGCTCGCCGCTGTGCGACTGCGCCGGCGAGGGCGCGCCGGTCAGCCCGGCGACCGGCGCGCGGGTCGCGCACCGCTGCGGGTGCGCCGCCGTGCGCGCGTCCGCGCTGATCCGCCGGGCGGCGTCCCTGACCAGGCACGCCCGCGAGTGCGGCTGCACGGAGGCCGACCGCGAGGCCGCGCTGTTCTGGGAGCGCGAACTCATGGGGCGCCGGCCCGCCCCGCCGCGCGGCTCCTGAGAGGGCGCGCCGCCGTGAGGTGAACCGGACGCGCGGGGCCGACCGTACGACATGCCGTCAGGCTCCGGGTGAACGGGACGCACCCGGACCGCGGGCCCACCCTCACGGAGGTCGGTGTGCACTCTGTCGGCGAGACGTACGGCAGCGCGTGGGATCGGCGCCGGACGGCCGTACGCGAGACCCCCGGCCTGTCGTGGCCGCCGGAACCGCGGCGCGACGCGCGGCCGGAGAATCCGACGGCGGTCCTGGAGGACGCGCGCGGCCCGCGCTACTCCCGCGACGCGAGCCTGTGGGAGCGGACCGAACGCGCGGCGCCCGCGCGGCGGCGCGCCCAGGCGCCGGCGGCGCGGACCGCCGGGAACCGGCTGCTCGTCGTCATGCTCTTCTGGTCGCTGCTGGCCACCAGCGTCGCGCTGTGGGTGTTCGGCACCCCGCCCAGCGGGCTCAGCGAGCCCGCCGAGGTCGTCACCGCGGCCGGGCGGGTCACCGGCCTGGTCGGCGGCTACCTGCTGCTGGTGCAGGTGCTGCTGATGAGCCGGGTCTCGTGGCTGGAGACGTGGATCGGCGGCCGGGACCTGATGCGCTGGCACCGGCGGCTGGGCGCGTACCTGCTGGTGATGGTGCTGGCGCACGCCGGCTACATCACGGTCGGGTACGCGATGACCGAGGGCGTCACGATCGTCGCCGAGACGCGCACCCTGCTCGGCACGCTGACCGGCGCGTTCGCCGCGACCGGGATCATGGTGGCGATCAGCGCGCTGGCGATCCGGGGGCTGCGCCGCCGGCTGCCGTACGAGCTGTGGCACTGGCTGCACCTGGCCACGTACGCGATCCTGGTCCTCGGGTACGGGCACCAGTTCACCGAAGGCACCGAGCTGTCCCAGGAGGGCTTCGGCCGCTGGTTCTGGATGGGCCTGTACGCGCTGGTGATCGCCTGCCTGGTGTGGGGCCGGGTCGTCGAGCCGCTGTGGTTCAACCTGCGGCACCGCCTCCAGGTGATCGACGTGGTCGCCGAGTCGGACACGATGTTCTCGATCTACGTGGGCGGGCGGCGGCTGGACCGGCTGGAGGCGCGGGCCGGGCAGTACTTCCGCTGGCGGTTCCTGACCGGCAGCGGGTGGTGGCAGTCCCATCCGTTCTCGCTGTCGGCGGCGCCCAACCAGCAGTGGCTGCGGCTGACCGTGAACGCGGTCGGCGGCCACACCGAGGAGCTGAGCCGGATGCGGCCCGGCGTCCGGGTGCTCGCGAGCGGCCCGTCCGGGACGTTCACCGCGGCCCACCGGACGCGCCCGCGCGCGCTGCTGATCGCGGGCGGCAGCGGCATCGCCCCCATCCGCGCCCTGATGGACGAGCTGCCCGGCGGCACCGCCGTCATCTACCGGGCCACCGGGCCCGGCGACGTCATCTTCCGCGACGAGCTGCGCGGCGTCGCGCACCGGCGCGGCCACGACCTGCGGTACGTGCTGGGCTCGCGGGACGAGCCGGGGCCGCAGCGCCTGTTCACCCCCGAGGGCCTGCGGGAGCTGGTCCCGGACGTCCGCGACCGCGACGTGTACCTGTGCGGCCCGCCCGGGATGGTGCAGGCCGCGCTCGCGACGCTGCGCCGGCTGCGCGTGCGCCGCGGCCAGATCCACCTGGACCCGTTCGAGTTCTAGACGCTTTCTCACCACCGGGAGGTACGTGATGCGCCGAGCCACCGCGGCGGTCGCCGGCACGCTGGCCGGGACCGCCCTGCTCCTCGGGGCCAGGTTCGGGGCGGACGCCGCGTTCGAGGCGAACAACGCCGGGGCGAACCAGACGGCCGGGGGCGGCGGCGACCTGGAGGCCGCGCCCGGCCCGACCCGCGAGGCGGGGAAGACCCCGCAGGCGCGGAAGACGCGCCGGAGCGCGGCGGGCGGCGGGCTGAAGGACGGGGTGTTCCGCGGGGCGACCTCGGTCAACCAGCACGGCCCCGTCCAGGTCACGATCCGGGTGGCCAACGGGCGGATCACCGGCGTCGCCGCCAGGCACGGCACCACGCCGGCCAAGACGCTCCAGGTCAACCGGCGCGCCATCCCCGTCCTGCGGCAGCAGGCGCTGAGCGCGCAGGGCGCCCGGGTCGACACCGTGTCCGGCGCCACCTACACCAGCGGCTCGTTCGCCACCTCGCTGCGGTCGGCGCTGGAAGCGGCGAGGGCCTGATGGTGTACCACGTCGAGGACGTCATGGGCACCGCGGTCACCATCGAGATCACCGATCCGTTCCCCGCGGCGACGCTGGCCGCGCTGGTCGAGCGGACGTGCGCCTGGCTGCACGAGGTGGACCGGCGGTTCAGCACGTACCGCGACGACAGCGAGATCCGCCGGCTCGACCGCGGCGAGCTGTCCCTCGCGGACTGCTCGCCGGACACCCGCGCCGTGCTGGACGCGTGCGAGGCGCTGCGCCGGGAGACCGGCGGCGCCTTCGACGCGCGGGCGGCCGGGCGGCTCGACCCCTCCGGGTACGTGAAGGGCTGGTCGGTCGAGATCGCCTCGGCGCGGCTGGCGCGGGCGGGCTCGCTCAACCACTGCGTGAACGCGGGCGGCGACGTCCGCAGCCGGGGCCGTCCCGAGCCGGACCGGGACTGGCGCGTCGGGATCCGGCATCCGTGGCGGCCGGACCGGTCGGCGTGGGTGGTCGCCGGGACGGACTTCGCGGTCGCCACGTCCGGGACGTACGAGCGCGGCCTGCACGTCATCGAGCCGCACTCGGGCGAGCCCGCCCGCGCCCTGCGCTCGGTCACCGTGACCGGCCCCGACCTGGGGCTCGCCGACGCGTACGCCACGGCCGCGCTGGCGATGGGCACCGACGGCCTGCTGTGGCTCGCCCGGCTGGCGGACTCCGGCTCCGGGTACGAGTCGGCCGCGATCACCAGCGACGGGCACGCCTACACGTCCGGCGGTCTCCCGCTGGCCGAGGACGACCCCGAGCGCGAGCCCGAGCCCGCCGCCGCGCGTTCCTGAGAGGACGGCTCCCATGCACCGCTTCTTCTTCGTGCTCATCACCATGGCGCTGGCGGCGGGGCTCGGCATGTCGGTCGCGCTCAGCGCGAGCGCGCCGCCGCCCAGCCCCGCCGCCGAACGCCCCTGAACGCGGAGCCGGGCGGCTACAGCAGCGAGGCGACCAGCCCGACGGCGCACAGCAGCGCGAAGCCCGCCGCCAGGACCGCGATCGCGTACCGGTGGACGCGGCCCGGCCGGCGGCCGGCGATCAGGTAGGCCAGGCCGGCCGGCAGCGGGACGAGGAGGGCCATCCCGAGCGCGGGCACCGCCAGCGCCGCCAGCCGGCCCTGGGTGTCGGCGGGCACCGCTTGCTCACCGTCCGGCCGCAGCCGCGCCGGGAACATCTCGCCCTCGTCGGAGTCCGGCGGGAGACGCACGTCCGTGGTCGCCTCCGCCCGCGGGTCGGCGGGCTCGAAGCGGCCGCGGCAGTCGTAGCGGCTCTCGCCGAGGTCCTCGCAGTACTGGACGACGGCCGTCCCCCGCTCGCCGGCCAGCCCGAACGCGAGCCGCATGTCCCCGAGGGAGAAAAGGACGGGCAGCAGTCCCACGCCGAGCCACATCGCGAGCATCACGGCGATGCCGACCGGGCTCGTCTTCTCGCCGGAGTTCGCGCCGGAGTTCTCGGCGGCCTTGCGTGCTGACATCGGGCTCCCTTCGAGTACGTGGGAGCGCCGGATATGACGCGCCGGACCGCGCCCGGGTTCCCGGGGCGGCGGCGGAGCGTGCCGCGGGAGGCGGCCCGGGCGCGGATGGCCTTATGTGGCCGGTGAGTGGGTCTGGGCAGGATTGCGAGGGCCGTTCATATTCCGGGCCATGAAGGGGAAGCGCGTATCGCGCGGCGCGGCCGTCGTGCTCGCCGTCACCGTCGTCCTCGGGCTCCTGGCCGCTCCGGCCTTCGCCCACGCCGAGCGGGAGGTCAGGTTCCCCGCCGGCACCGGCCAGGTCCCGACCTACCGGAAGGCGCCCGCCTCGCCCCGGCTGGTGGTGTGCAAGCCGGACTCGGCCGAGCGCATCAGGAGCTACACCGGCCGGCTGAGGACGCTCAACGAGCGACTCCTCGCCGAGTGCTCGTTCGAGCACGTCCAGGCCGCGGTGAACGCCGTCGAGGAGCGCGGCACGACGATCTACGTGCTGCCGGGGACGTACCGCGAGGAGCCCAGCCGCGCCGCGCCGAGCGAGCGCTGCGCCCCGCTCGCGGGCAAGGACCTGCTCACGTACGCCGAGCAGTACGCCTGCCCCAACCTCCAGCAACTCGTGGCGATCTTCGGGGACCGGACCCCGGACGACGACGACCACTCGTGCGACAGCGTCCGCTGCGACCTCCAGCTGGAAGGCACCGGCCGGGAGACGACCGACGTCGTCATCGAGGGCGGGTTCAAGGAGGACGGGAGCTGGGAGAAGCTCAACGGCATCCGCTCCGACCGCGCCGACGGCTTCTACCTGCGCAACATCACCACGCAGCTCTTCGAGTTCAACGGGGTCTACGTCCTGGAGCAGGACGGCTTCGTGATCGACCGCGCGCTGGCCCGCTGGAACGAGGAGTACGGCTTCCTCACCTTCGCCAGCGACCACGGCCTCTACACCGACTGCGAGGGCCACGGCAACGGCGACGCCGGCATCTACCCCGGCTCCGCCTCGCCCCTCAACGGCCGCCGGCACTCCATCGAGATCCAGCGCTGCGACTCCCACCACAACGCGCTCGGATACTCGGGCACGGCGGGCGACTCCGTCTACGCGCACGACAACACGTTCCACCACAACTCGGCGGGCGTCTCGATGGACAGCGCGTTCCCCGGTCACCCCGGGCTGCCGCAGAACCACGCGACGTTCGAGAACAACCTCATCTACAGCAACAACGAGAACTACTACGGCAACGTCTGGGACGGCACCTGCGCCAAGCCGCCCCGCGACCGCGGGCACGAGCGCGGCGTGGTCTGCCCCGCCCCGCCCGTCCCGGTCGGGACCGGGCTGCTGCTCGGCGGCGGCAACGACAACAGCTACGTGCACAACCGGCTGTACGACAACTGGCGCAGCGGCTTCCGGCAGATCTGGGTGCCCGCGCCCATCCGCGGCGAGAACGACCTGGCGAAGTTCCGCGACACCTCGCACCGCAACCGCTACACCCGCAACGCCTTCGGCGTCGCCCCCGACGGCGCGCGGCTCCCGAACGGCCTGGACGTGTGGTGGGACGAGCAGGGCGACGGCAACTGCTGGCAGGACAACACCTCGTCGTACGGGACGGTCAGGTCCGACCCGGCCCGCCTGCCCGACTGCACCCGGCCCTCCGGCTGGACGATCTTCTCCCTGATCGGCCGGCCGTCCAAGGTGCTGTCCGGCCTGCCGTGCTCCGAGTACGGCCGCGACAGGCCGCGCCCGCAGGGCTGCGACTGGTTCGACACGCCCCCGCGCCCGGCCGGGGCGCCCGCCGTCAGCGGATCTCGGACAGGTCGATGAGGACCTTCCGGTTCCCGCTCGTCAGGAAGATCAGCGGGTCGCGGGCGTCCTTGCGCGGGTTCGCGGAGATCCCGCCGTTCCCCTGGCGGACGCCGGTGTCGAGGAGGGTGCCGGTCTCCAGGTCGTACAGGATGTGGTTCCTCGACGCCGCGCCCCGCGTGCGGTAGGGGACGAAGCGCTCGTACAGGATGCCGCCCGGCATGCCGGCGTCCGCCGGGAGGCTGCGGCCGTCCCGGCCGTTGCGGCGCTGCACGGCCGTGACCAGCTCGCTCCCGTCGTAGATGACGTCGCTCGCCGGCCCGCCCAGGCACCAGTTGACGGCGCACTCCCAGACGCCCTTGAACGAGGCGACGCCGGCCGTACGGCGCTCGCCCGTCTGGAGGTTGCGGATCGACTTGAACCGCACATCGCCCACCCGGGCACCGCTGCGTTCCCCGGGGGCGCCTGCCCATGGCCAGCTGAGGATCTGGAGGCCCTCGGTACCCGGGATCTTCCGCGGGACGCCGCCGGAGAGCGGCATCCGGTAGACGGCGGCGCCGTCCCCGGTACCGGCCATGGTCCACACGAGCTGCCCGCCGTCGATGAGCATGCCGCCCATCCTCGCTCCGGCCTGCGGCATGGCGGCGAGCCTGCGGGGCTCGCCGCCCGCGAGCGGCGCCGTCCAGAACTCCAGGGTCTCGCGGCCGCCCGCGGCGGTGACCAGCCACCACACGATCCGGCCGGCCGCCACGGTGAAGTCCGAAGGGAAGATCTTCGAGCCGGGCGGAATGATCACCTCCGCGACCTCCTTGGCCCGGCGGTTCGGCAGGTCGTACACCCAGAGCATGTCCGCCCGCTCGAAGCGGGACTCCGTCGTCACCAGCAGCGTCCGGGGATCCAGCAGCGTGACGGGACGGTACGCGCGCCCGTCCGGCATCCTGGCCGGCAGGGTGCGCACCGCGTCCGGCCACTTCTGGCGCACCGGGACCGGCTTGCCCAGCTCCGCCGCCGAGACCGGGGCCAGGCCGGACGGCTCGGCCGCGACGGGCGGCGGGCCGTCCGGGCGCAGGCCCGCGCCCGCGATCCCCGTACCGCCGAGCAGGACCGCCACCGACAGCACGGCGGCCGCGGTCCGGCGCCGCCGCCGGCGGCGGCGGTACCCCTGCTCGACCCGTTCCAGCAGATCGGCCCCGGGCTCCGGCGCGTCCCGTGCCGCGGTCCTGAGCGCACCGCTGAGGGCCCGGTTCAGATCATTCGTCATGCTGGGCTCCCGTCATGGCCGTGTCGAAAACCGGACTCCAGTCAGCGCGCAGCTTGCCGAGCGCGCGGGCGGCCTGGCTGCGCACCGTCCCGCGCGAGATGCGGAGCACGCGGGCGATCTCCTCGTCGGCCAGGTCCTCGTAGTAGCGCAGCACCAGCACCGTCCGCTGGCGCCGCGGCAGCGCCATCAGGGCCTCCCACAGCCGCGGGTCGTGCTCGGCGCGCTCCAGCCCGCGGTCCACGTACCGCTCCTCCGGCACGCTGCCGACCAGGTGCTCGCGTCTTCGGCGCCGCCACGAGCTGATGTGCTGGCGCGCCATGATCGTCCGCACGTACCCCTCGGGATCGCGCTTGTTGACGACCCTCGGCCACGCCCCGCGCAGCCGGACCAGCCCCTCCTGCAGCAGGTCGGCCGCGTCGTCGGGGTTCCCGGTGAGCACGTAGGCGTAGCGGAGCAGCGCCCGCGCGCGGGTCGTCACGAATTCCTCGTACGTCACACCGTCGTCCAAAGGCCGTCCTTTCCATCCACCCCAGGACGCCGCAGCCCTCCGAACTGTTGCACGCGGGTCCCGGCTGGGCAGATCTCGGATGGGCCCGTCGGAGAAAGGAGCGCCTGGACGCCCTCCGCGCCCCGGTCTCCCCGGCCGATCCGGACCCGCTGTTCGCCGCCCGGCTGCACGAGCGCGTCCGCCGGGCACTGCTACGACCAGGAGGAGACACCATGACGGATACGGCGGCGGAATCCCAGGCGCGGGTCCACTCGCTGGCGCCCTACCTCAACGTCGACGACGGGAGGCGCGCGCTCGACTGGTACGCGCGGGTGTTCGGCGCCCGCATGCGCGGCGAGCCGGTCGTGATGGAGGACGGCCGCCTCGGGCACGCCGAGCTGGCCATCGGCGACTCGGTCCTGATGCTGGCCGACGAGTACCCCGAGATGGGGCTGCTCGGCCCCAAGGCCCGCGGCGGGCCCAGCCAGTCGGTCTACCTGACCGTCTCGGACGTGGACGACGTGGCCGTCCGCGCGGTCGACGCGGGGGCGGAGCTGGAGCGCCCGGTCGGGGAGTACCCGTTCGGCCGGATGGGCGTGATCGTCGACCCGTTCGGGCACCGCTGGATGATCAACACTCCGGCAGGGTAGGGCGAATACCTACATTTCGGTCACGAAGATCGTCGCGGTTGGCCAGGATGGGGACGACTGATCCTTGTCTGCGATGGAGTCCCCTTGAGCGAAGACGCGGCCGCACCCCCGTTCGACACCGGCACCCCCCACCAGGCGCGGGTCTGGAACTACTTCGTCGGCGGGAAGGACCACTACCCCGCCGACCAGGAGTTCGCGGAGAAGATCCTGGAGGTGTACCCCGACTTCGGCGAGGTGCCGCGGCTGTCCCGGGCGTTCCTGGGGCGGGCCGTCCGGCACCTGGCCGGCGAGGAGGGCATCCGGCAGTTCCTCGACATCGGGACGGGCCTGCCCACCCACGACAACACCCACGAGGTCGCGCAGCGCATCGCGCCCGAATCGAAGATCGTCTATGTGGACAACGACCCGCTGGTCCTCGTCCACGCCCGCGCGCTGCTGACCAGCACGCCCGAGGGTGTCTGCGCGTACATCGACGCCGACGCGCGCCGCCCCGAGACCATCCTCCGGCAGGCCGCCGAGACCCTGGACTTCACCGAGCCCGTCGGGCTGATGCTGCTGGGCGTCCTGGGAACGGTCCGCGACGACGGCGAGGCCGCCGCGATCCTGCGGGACCTCCTGGACGCCCTGCCGTCCGGCAGCTTCCTCGTCCTGGAGGACGGCACCAGGACGGTCCGCCCGGAGGCGGCGGCGAAGGCGGAGGAGGTCCGCGACGACGGCGGGTACGACTACGAGCTGCGGACCCCCGAGCGGATCGCGCGCTTCTTCGACGGCCTCGACCTGCTCGAACCCGGCGTCGTGTCGGTGTCGCGCTGGCGCCCCGAGCCGACCCCGTTCGGCGGCGAGCCGGCGGAGGTGGACGCGTTCTGCGGGGTCGCCCGCAAGCCCTGAGGGCCGGGCCCGCGCCACCGCTCATCAGGCGGCCGCGTCCGTGAGGGTGCTCAGGGTGAGGAGCACCTCGGACGCGGTCACGTCGTCGAGGGCGGCGAAGCGGTGCGGGGCGGCCGGCGTGCGGACGCTGACCGCGCCGATCGTCTGCTCCGCCCACGAGGCCGGCGCCATGACCGGGAAGCCGGGGCTGACATGGATCCGGACCGTCCCGCCGGGCACCTCGCGGACCAGCGCGTGCTGGACGCCCCCGTCCTCAGCGGTGTCGCGCGTCCAGCCCTGGCGCTCCAGCCCGAGCAGTTGTCCCGTCGGGACCGTGGCGCCGGTGGCCCGGTCCAGGACGGCGGCGCCGCGCTCCTCCGCGGTGAGCGCGTACACGGGCCGGCCGAGCTGCGCGAACGGCTGGACGATCTCGTAGTCGCCGAAGAGGTCGCCCCACTCCCGGACCGCGCCGCCGAGGTGCAGGGGGTGCGCGATCCGGACGTTCCCGGTCTCGGGCAGCGACAGGACCTCGTCGGCCGCGTCCGCGAGCGTGCGGTCCTCGGCGACCCGGAACGCGGTGGCCTTCCGGCCGTCGCCGTCCCCGCCGGCGCCGCCGTCCCCGCCGGCGCCGCCGTCCTCGTGCAGCCAGACCAGCCGCCGGACGATGTGCCACAGCAGCGGATGCTCGACGAACAGCGCGCGGAACTCGCCGGTCTCCCAGCGGCGCTGCTCGCACATCGCCCGTTCCAGCCGGCGGATCTGCTCGGGCGCGGCGGTGCGGACGTCCTTCTTCAGCCCCGCGAACGCGGCGTACGCGGCCGGCGCCAGCTCCCGGTCGTCCTTCGCGCCCGGCTTGGGCAGCGTCTTGCGCGGCTTGCCGGTCCCGTCGACCACGTACGGCCTGAGCTGCTCGTCGAAGCCGACCGTGAAGCGGCGCGGCCCGTAGTCGAGCGTCATGCCGCCGTCGGCGTCCAGCCCGAAGTCGGGCACCAGCCGGTCGCCGAGCTGCTCGGGCGTGAGGCCGCGCGCCTCGGCGGCCGTGGCGAGCAGCTTGACGGCCTTCTTCTTGAGCCGCCTCGGCTTGGCCTTCGCCGCGACCAGGTGCAGCTGGATGAGCGCGACGTCGCTGCCCGAGCCCGCGAGGACGTCCAGGCCGTCCAGCGGCAGCCGGACCCCCTCCTGCCCGGTCCAGGACCGCGCCATCGCGCCCAGCCGCCGCGCGGCCTCGTCGCCGCCGGTCCAGCCCAGCTGCGCCAGCGCCCAGCCGGCCCGCTCGGGCTCGCCGGCGGCGCGCCACAGGCCGAGCAGCCCCCACCCGAACTCGAACAGGGACCGCGGGTCGAGCGCGTCCAGCGCCTCCCGCACGGCGGCGTTCGGCCTGCGGCGCGGGGTCGCCCTGGTCAGCGCCTCGACGAGCCGGCCGGTCGCCGCGAGAGGGAGCGCCCGCTCCCCGCCCTTGAGCAGGACCTGCGGCAGCGCGCCCGGCAGCGCCCACGCGGGCGGGGCGGTGCCGCCGGCCTTGCGCAGCGCCGCCGGCACCTCGCTCGCGGGCGCCTCCGCCACCATGCCGGCCTGGACGGCCTCGACCGCGGTCCTGGCGCCGTCCCCGGCCAGGCCGAGCAGCTCGGGCCGGGACCGCGCGCACGCGTTCAGCAGCCCGGCCGCCAGCCGCGCGCGCTCGGACGTCCCGCCGCTGAACTCCGGGAGGACGCGCAGCGCCCGTACCGGGAAGCGCTCGCACATCTCCGCCGCGGCCGCCAGCACCTGCGGCCGGCCGAGCGCCTCCGCCACGAACCGGAACGCGTCGTCGGTCGGGAGCGCGCCGAGCCCCTCCAGCAGCGCCCGGCGCCGCTCCGCCTCGTCCGCCGGCTCCCAGTACCCGGCCTCGTCGTGGAGCGCCGAGGCCAGGGCGGGCGCCACGGCGGCGCCCAGCCCGTCGATCGCGGTGAAGACGACCGGGCGGAGGCGCGTGTCGCGCTCGAAGCGCGCGAGGGGGCCGAGCCGGGCGAGCTGCGCCTCGCTCCCGAGGGCGCACCACAGCAGCAGGGGCTCGTCGGAGGCCCAGTAGTCGCGCGGCGCCGGCTCCTCGCAGCACTCGTCCACCCAGTCCTGCCGCGACGGCACGAGGTAGGACACCACGAGCCGCTGGAGGCGCGTCTCGCGGTGCTCCGCCAGGCCCTCGACGGCGGCGGCGTACTCGGCCTCGCCGGCCGCCGCGAGCAGCGCCCGCATCCGCCGTCCCGAGCCGTTCAGGGTCCAGGGCGCGCGCCTGGTGGTCCAGCCGTCGTGGACGGCCGACAGCGCCCATTCAGCCGTCCTGTCGTGCCACAGGGCCCGGATCCCGTCGAACTCCGCCGACGCCCGCGCGGCGAACGCGAGGCCGTGCTCGGCGGCGAGGAAGTCGACCCAGGCGCCGTCCGACGCGTACGCCTCGGCCGTGCGGATCCGCGTCTCGACGACCGCGACCACCGCCGCGCCCAGCGCGTCGGGCTCGCCCCGCAGGTAGGCCCCGCCCGCCTCGGCGAGCCGGCGGTCGGTCGACCCGTGGGCCAGGACGGCCTCGACGGCCGGCCGCCCCGTCTCCAGGGCGTCCCGTACCCGTTCCACCTCGGCCGCCTCCGGCTCGGCCGGCGGTACGGGCGTGCGGCCGCCGCGCCGCGGCAGCAACTCGTCCCGCCATGCGTCGGGAATGACCAGAACGTCCTCATCGCGCAGTTGATCACTCATGGGTGATCACCGTAAGGCCGGAGGCGGACATCCCGCCGCGGAAACCCCGGACGGCATGAGGCTGAACCGGCGGCGGCCGGGCCGACGTACTGACAGTGTCGGCCCGGTACGACGCACGGAGGACGCCCTGACCATCGACAGCCGGCCCGAGGCCGCACCCGCCGAGGCGGACGCCGGCCCCCGGAACGCCCGAGAGCCCGACAAGCGAGAGCCCGAGCACGTCGAGGCGCCCGGCGGGCGCCGCTCGCGGTGGCGGCGCGCCGCCGGATGGGGCGCCGGCGGCCTGGCCGCGGCGCTCGTCCTGTTCGTGCTGCTGCTGCCGACCCGGTTCAGCCGGCTGGAGCCGGACTGGTTCGCGCGGATCCCGGTGGAGGCCCTGATCGCCGCCTTCCTCGTGCTCGTGCTGCCGCGCCGGACGCGGCGGGCGTTCGTGCTCGCCTTCGGCGCGGGCCTCGGCGTGCTGGCGATCCTCAAGGCCATGGACATGGGCTTCCAGTACTTCCTCGCCCGCTCGTTCGACCCGGTCGTGGACGGCGTCTCGATCCGGGCCGGGGTGGAGTTCGTGGAGAGCACCCGGGGGCGCCCCGCCGCGGCCGGCGCCGTCGCGGGGACCGTCCTGCTCGCGTGCGTCCTGATCGCGCTGACGACGCTTTCGGCGGTACGGCTGTCCCGGCTCCTGCGCCGCCACAGGGCCGCGACGACCGGCACGGTGTCGGTGCTCACGGCGGTGTGGCTCGCCGCCACGGCGCTCGGCGCCCAGCTGGTCCCGGGCGTGCCGCTGGCCTCCAAGGGGGCGGCCAAGGTCGCGTACCGGCACGCCGTCCAGATCGGCGCGGGGCTGCACGACCGGCGGGCCTTCGCCGAGGAGGCGTCCGTCGACGCGTACCGGAACGTGCCCGGCGACCGGCTGCTGACCGCGCTGCGCGGCAAGGACGTCCTGCTCGCGTTCGTCGAGAGCTACGGGCGGTCCGCGGTCCAGGACCCGGAGATGGCGCCGCGGGTGGGCGCGCTGCTGGCGGACGGCGACCGGCGGCTGAAGGCCAAGGGGTACGGCTCGCGCAGCGCGTTCCTCACCTCGTCCACGGCGGGCGGCGGCAGCTGGCTCGCGCACGCCACGCTGCTGTCCGGCCTGTGGATCGACAACGAGCAGCGGTACCGCAACCTCGTCGACAGCGACCGGCTCACGCTGAACCGCGCGTTCCGGCGCGCGGGCTGGCGGACGGTCGGCGTCATGCCGGGCGTCACCCGGGCCTGGCCGGAGGGGTCGTTCTTCGGGTACGACCGCGTCTACACCAGC
Source organism: Actinomadura sp. 21ATH (assembly GCF_041951345.1). Taxonomy (NCBI): domain Bacteria; kingdom Bacillati; phylum Actinomycetota; class Actinomycetes; order Streptosporangiales; family Thermomonosporaceae; genus Actinomadura; species Actinomadura sp. 21ATH. The sequence goes on from NZ_JBGNUR010000003.1 coordinate 489,021, forward strand.
AGGGACCTGGGCTATCGCGGGCCGAAGTTCGGCTGGACGACGATGCCCGACCAGTACACGCTGTCGGCGTTCGAGCGCCTGGAGCACGGGCGGCGCGACCTCGGCCCGACGATGACCGAGATCCCGCTGCTGTCCAGCCACGCGTCCTGGGGCTCCATCCCCCGCTTCATCCCGTGGGACCAGGTCGGGGACGGCTCGGTCTACCGGAGCATGCGCGAGGCCCGGACCAGGCCGCCCTGGCCCGGCCCCGAGCGGATCCGGGGCGAGTACCGGCGCTCGATCGAGTACTCGGTGGGCACGCTGATCTCGTACGTGGAGAACCACGGCGACGACGACCTCGTCGTGGTCTTCCTCGGCGACCACCAGCCCCTGCCGAAGGTCGCCGGCGAGAACTCCGGCCGGGACGTGCCGATCACCGTCGTCGCCCGCGACCGCGCCGTCCTGGAGCGGATCTCCGGCTGGGGCTGGAACGAGGGCCTCAAGCCCGGGCCGCGGGCGCCGGTATGGCGGATGAGCTCCTTCCGCGACCGCTTCCTGTCCGCGTTCAGCACACCCTGACACCGGCCGGGTCGACTCGTGGCGTGTCTGCGCTTCCGCATCGCGGTCGCGGCGAGACACGCCACGAGTCAACGTCCTGGGCGGTCCGGTGGGGCGGCGGTGCTCAGGAAGATGTCCAGGGACTGGTCCGCGGTCAGGCCGGGGTCGGGGTCCGGGGCAGGGTCCGGCTGCACCAGGTAGCCGCCTATCCAGGCGCGGAGCATCAGCCTCGCGCGGAGGCGGGCGTCGGCCGGGGGGAAGCCCAGCCCGTCCAGGCAGGCGGTGATGTGACCGAGCAGCGCCCGGTCCGCGTGCCGCACCGCCTCCGCCGCGGCCGCGTCGTGCTGCGCCCACAGCCGCATCGCGCGGTCGACCGGCGCGACGTCCCGGCCGAGCGCCTGGATGCGGCGCAGCCGCTCGCGCGGGTCGCCGGTGCTGCCGAGCGCGAGCGCCAGCATCTCGTCGGTACGCTCGTGCGCCCACCGGTCCAGCAGCGCCGCCATCAGCTCGGGCCGGTCCTTGAAATGCCAGTAGAAGCTGCCCTTGGTGACACCCAGCCGGGCCGCCAGCGCGTTGATGCCCACGCCGCGCTCGCCGGCCCGGGCCAGCTCCTGGTACGCCGCCTCGATCCAGTCGCGCCGGCTGACCTTCGCACGCGCCGCCTTCGCCCCCGCCGACCTCGCCCCCGCCGACTTCGTATCGGCCGCCATCGCGCTCCTCTCACGTTCCTTCAGACCAGGGTCATCGGATCGGGGTCGATCCCCATCTCGATCCTGCCGTAGAGGGCGTACGTCGCGTCCGGGTCGAACACCACATGTGAGGAGATCGTGTTCACGTCGCGCTGCGCCCGCTGGAACGGCGACGCGCTGAACTGCGCGCTCGCGCCGGCCGCGGAGCACAGCTCGTTCACCACCGCGCGGGCCGTCCCGGCGACGTGCGCCGCGACCAGCCGCGCCCTGGCCCGCTCGCGGATCCCGTAGCCCTCGCCCGTCTCGTACGCCGCGGTCAGGTCGCGGACCGCGCCGTCCAGCAGCAGCCGGGCGGCGGCCAGCTCGGCGGTCGCCCTGGCCAGCCTGATCTGGCCGCTCATGAGGTCGCGCTGCTTGACACCGCTGTAGGCCATCACCCGGCTCCGCATCCGTTCGGCGAAGCGGGCGAGCACCCCTTCGGCCACGCCCAGCACGGGCGCGGCCCCGGTCAGCGCGAACACCGGCACCAGCGGGATCCGGTAGAGGGAGCCCGCGTTCACCTCCGCCCCCGGCGAGCGGCCCTCGCTGAGGTCGGCCAGCGGCACCGACCGGTGCGCGGGCACGAACGCGTCCGGCACCTCGATGTCGTTGCTGCCGGTGCCGCGCATGCCGCTGGTGTGCCAGACGTCGTGCACGGTCACGTCCGCGCGCGGCAGCAGGAACAGCCGCGGCTCGATCCCGCCGTCCACGGTCACCAGGGCCATCACCATCACGTGGTCGGCGTGCATCACGCCGCTCCCCCACGACCAGCGCCCGGCGACGCGGTGACCGCCGTCCACCGGCTCGGCCGTGCCGCTCGGCGCCAGCGTGCAGGGGATCAGCCCGTACGGGCGGTCCTTCCACACCTCGCGCTGCGCCTCCTCCGGGAAGAGGGCGAGGATCCAGTTGTGCAGCGTGTAGATGACCGACAGCCAGCCGGTCGAGGCGCAGCCCGTGCCGATCTCGCGGCATGCCGCGACCATCGGCTCCAGCCCGAGCCCGGCGCCGCCGAAGCGCTCCGGGACGAGCATGCCGAACAGCCCGGCGTCCGCCAGGTCGGCGATGGTCGCGTCGGGCAGCCGGCGTGCCTCCTCGGCCGCGGCGGCCCGCTCCGCCAGGACGGGGGCCAGCTCTCGCGCGCGGCGGACGATCTCGTCTCCGTACTCCATAGTACGGAGACCGTACCCACAAGTATGGAACGTGTCCACGGGCCCGCGGCGGCGGATTGTCGGCCCCAGCCGCTACCGTCGTCGAATCGGACCGGAGAACGAGGAGACGGTAGCCACCATGACCCCCGCACTGATCGGACGGGACCACCCCGCCGCGGTGCTGGGCGCCGCGGTCGATCGGACGCTCACCAGCCACGGCGGCCTGGTGCTGGTCGTCGGCGAGGCCGGGATCGGCAAGACGTCCCTCGTCACCGCGGCCGCGCGGCGGGCCCGCGAGCAGGGCGCCCTGGTCCTCGGCGGCGCCTGCTGGGACCAGGCCGCCGCCCCCGGCTACTGGCCCTGGACGCAGGTGATCCGCGCCCTCCGCCGCGCCGTCCCCCCTGAGGAATGGGCGGCTCTCCAGGCCACGTCCGGCGAGGAACTGGCCGCCCTCCTGAGCGAGTCCCCCGCCCCCGGCAGCGGAAGCGGAGGCACGGAAGGCGCGGGCGCGGACGCCGGCGGCGGAGACGGAGGCGGGGCGGCCGCCGGCGCGGGCACGAACGCCGACGGCCCCGGCCCGGGCGGCGGGGGGACGGGGGAGTTCCGGCTGCACGACGCCGTGACCACCGCGCTGGTGACGGCGTCGCAGCGGGTGCCGGTGGTCGTCGTGCTCGACGACCTGCACTGGGCCGACGCCGCGTCCGTGCGGCTGCTGGAGTTCGCGGCGCGGCACACCTGGTTCGAGCGGCTGCTGCTGATCGGCACCTACCGCGACGCCGAGGTCGAGCCCGCCGACCATCCGCTGCGGCCCACGCTCGCCGCGCTGGCGGCCAAGGCCACCACCGTGCCGCTGGCCGGGCTCGGCCCCGACGAGGCGGGGCTGCTGATGCGCCGCACGGTCGGCCGCGAGCCCGACCCCGAGCTGGTCGCCGAGGTGCACCGGCGGACCGGCGGCAACCCGTTCTTCGTCGAGCAGACCGCCCGGCTCTGGCACGGCGGCGGCACGGTCACCGCGATCGCGCCGGGCGTCCGCGACGCCGTGCGGCGCCGGCTGTCCCTGCTGGCGCCGCCGGTCGCGGAGCTGCTGACCTCGGCGGCCGTGCTCGGCCGGCGGTTCCACCGGCGGGTGCTCGCGGCCACCGCCGGCGTCCCGGTGCCGCACGTCGACCGGCTGCTCGACCAGGCCGTGGCCGCCCGGCTGGTGACCGCGCTGGGCGGCGGCCGGTTCGCGTTCGCCCACGACCTGGTCAGGGAGACGCTGTACGCCGAGCTCGGCGACGACGAGGCCCGCGCGGCGCACGCCGCGGTGGTGCGGGCCCTCGACCGCTCGCCCGCGCTCGCCGAGCGGATGCTGCCCGCCGAGTCGGCCCGGCACGCCGACCTCGCCGGCGACCTGATCGACCCGATGCGCGCGGTCGCGCTGTTCAAGGCCGCCGCGTCGCACGCCTCGTTCCGGCTGTCGATGGACGAGGCGGCCGGACACCTGCGCCGCGCCCTGGAGCGCGTCCCGCCCGACCGGATCCGCGACCGCGTCCTGCTCGCGGTCGAGCTCGGCGGCACGCTCACCCACAGCGGCGATTCCGACGTCGTCCGGGACGCCTTCGGCCTCGCCGCCGACCTGGCCGGCGAGTCCGGCGACCCCGAGCTGCTCGCCCGGGTCGCGCTGGCCGCGTACCGCCACCAGCGTTCCGACGACCGCGGCGGCGCCCTGCTGGAAGAGGCGTACCGGCGGCTCGTGTCCGACGGGCCGCCGCCGCCCCGCGTGCACATGGCCCAGGAGCTGGCGGCACTGATCGCCGGCACGGCCAGGGCCGACGGCGACGACGAGGCGCTGTCGTTCGGGCTCTGGGCCCGCCACGACTCCCTGCTCGGCCTGGGCACCGCCGTCGAGCGCGAGGCGCTGACGACCGAGCTGGCCGACCTCGCCCGCCGCTCCGGCGACCGCACCACGGCCGGCTTCGCCACCTCGTTCCGCTGGGTGGCGCTGCTGGAGCAGGGCGATCCGCGCTATCTGGACGCCTACCACGAGTTCCTCGGCATGGGCGAGGGCGAGGAGTCCACGCTCTGGAGCATGTCGGCCATGGTCGACCAGAGCATCATCAACACCCTGCGGGGCGACTTCGCCACGGCCGACGCCCAGCTCGGCACCGTCCTCGCCGGCGACGGCGCCGCGCACGAGTTCGGCTACATGGCCGTCCACCTGCGGTGGGCGCTGGAGACGCTGCGGGGCAGGTTCGAGGAGGCGGCCGCCTTCCAGGACACCGCCCACGCCGAGGAGCACCCCCACGCCGCGCTGCTGGAGGGCATCGTCGCCGTGGAGAGCGGCGACACCGCCGCCGCGCTCGGGCACCTGGCGGCCGCCCCGGAGCGGTACCCGCGGGTGGTCGAGCCGCTGTGGCTGCGCTTCCTGGCCCAGGCCGCCGCCGCGTCCGGCGACCCGGCCCGCTGCGAGCGCGCCCGCGCCGCGCTCCTGCCGTACCGCGGGCTGTGGGCGGTCGCCCTGTACGGCTGCGACGTCAGCGGCCCGATCGATCTGTGGCTGGGCGTCGTCGACGCCGCCCAGGAGCGCTGGGACTCGGCCGTCGACCATCTGACCCGCGCGTACCGGTCCGCCGACCGGCTGCGGGCCCGCCCCTGGTCGGTGTGGGCCCGGACGGCCCTCGGCGAGGCGCTCGCGGGCCGCGGCGACCTCGACACCGCGCGCGCCCTGCTCGCCCGCACGGCCACCGAGGCCGAGGACCTGGACATGCCGCACATCGCCGCCCGCGCCCGCCGCGCCCTCGACGGCCTGGGCGAGCCCGGCGGGCCGCCCGGGGCGCCCGGGGCGCCGCGCGAGGACGTCTTCCGCTTCGACGGCGAGGTCTGGACGCTCGCGTACGCCGGCCGCACGATCCACATGCCCGACGCCAAGGGCCTGCGCGACCTGCGCGAGCTCCTCGCCAATCCCGGCGCCCCGATCCCGGCCACCGCCCTCCTGACCCCCGACGGCGCCCTCGCGGCGGCCGCGGGCCGGCTGGGCAGCGACCCGGTGCTCGACGAGGAGGCCAAGGCCCGCTACAAGGAGCGGCTGCGCCTCCTCGACGAGGAGATCGACCGTGCCGAGGCCGCCGGCGACGACGGCCGCGCCGCCCGGTACGACCGCGAGCGCGCCGCCCTCCTGGACGAGCTGCGCGCCGCCGCCGGGCTCGCCGGCCGCGACCGCCGCCTGGGCGACGAGGCCGAGCGCGCCCGCAAGACCGTCACAGCCCGCATCCGCGACACCCTCCGCAAGCTCGACGACCGGCACCCCGACCTGGCCGGCCATCTCCGCGCCACCGTCTCGACCGGCACCACCTGCGTCTACACGCCGGAGGACCCCGCCCAGTCCTGGCACCTCTGAGCGGGCCCCGCCGGGCGGCCGTTCACTTCGCGTACCAGGTGATGGCGACCCCGTTGGGGAACGTCCTGCGGTCGGCGGCGGTGAACGGCGTGGGCCGGAACGCGCCGTCGAAGAGCGGAACGCCGGCGCCGGCGACCACCGGATAACTCTTGACGATCATCTCGTCGATCTCGGGCAGCAGGGACGCGGCCAGCCCGCCGCCACCGCAGAGCCAGATGTCCGGCCCGTCCTCGCTCTTCAGCTCGCGGACGAGGGCGAGGGGTTCGCGGGCGAGCCGCACGGCCGGGTCGGGGCTCTCCTCCAGGGACGTCGACACGACGTACTGGCGCAGGTGCGCGTACGGGCTCGGCACCCCCTGGTCGAGCACCATCCGGTAGGTGCGCAGCCCCATCACGACGGTGTCGAAGCGCTTGTTCGGGACGCCGTCGAGGCCGGCCATGCCGCGCATCCGCGTCGGGACGGTCTCGGGGTACAGGCCGTTGACCCACCCCATGTACGAGGCGGCCTCCTCGCCGTCGCCGACGGGGTAGAAGTCGACCTCGTCGCCCGGACCGGCGATGCGCCCGTCCAGGGAAGAACCGATGTAGTACACGAGCTTGCGCATCTGACAACTCCACTTGAAGTACTATGTTTGAAGTGGTGTGAACGTACTACTACATCTGGAGTGGTGTCAATGCGCAGGAACGCGGAGCGGCGGGCGGCGCTCGTCGACGCCGCCGTGGAGGTGCTGGCCGAGCAGGGCGCGCGGGGGCTGACGTTCCGGGCGGTGGACGCCGCGGCGAAGGTGCCGCCGGGAACGGCGTCCAACTACTTCGCCAACCGCGACGACCTGCTCACCCAGGCGGGGGCGCGGGTGTACGAGCGGCTGCGGCCGGACGAGGAGACCGTCGCGCGCCATCTGGCGGGACCGCAGGACGTGGCGAAGTTCGCGGCGGTGATGCGGGAGACCGTGCGCCGGGTGGCCGGTTTCCGTACGGGCTACCTCGCGCTGCTGGAGCTGCGGCTGGAGGCGACCCGGCGGCCGGAGCTGCGGGCCGTGCTGACCGGGAGCGTCCGCGCGGACGTCGACGCCAACGTGGCCCACCACCGCGCGTCCGGGCTGCCCGGCGACGAGACGTCGGTACGGCTGCTGCACATGGCGCTGAACTGGCTGATCGTCGAACGCCTCACCCTGCCGGAGGTGTACTCCGAGGAGGAGGCCGACGAGCTGGTGGCGCGGGCCGTGGCGCGCCTGGTGGGCTGAGCGCCCCGCCCGGGACACGCTCCGTCCGGAACGCGTCCCGCCCGGGACACGCGGCGGCCGGGCCGCTCCCGGAGGCGCGGCCCGGCCGTCGGGCGGGGGGCGGGCTACTTGCGGTTGTAGAGCCACATGGTCAGGGAGCCGAAGACGACGATGAACGCGGCCGCCCAGGACGTGACCCAGATCAGTTCGGTGCCGGCCGCGGTGCCCTGCATCAGGGCGCGGACGGCGGCGACCAGGTGGGTGATGGGGTTGACGTCCACGAACACCTGGAGCCAGCCGGGCATGGTCTCCGGGCGGACGAGGATGTTGCTCAGGAAGGTCAGCGGGAACAGCACCATCATGCTGGCGCCCATGACGGCCTTCTCCGAGCGCATCAGCAGGCCGAACATCGTCCAGACCCAGGAGAAGGCGAACGAGAACGCCACCAGCACGGCGATGCCGGCCAGCACGCCCGCCGGGCCGCCGTCCGGGCGGAAGCCCAGGATCAGGCCGAGGACGAGGATGACGATCGAGGCCGCCGCGTAGCGGAACATGTCGCCGAGCAGGTAGCCGACCATGGGGGCCGGGCGCCACATCGGCAGGCTCCGGAAGCGGTCGAAGACGCCCTTCTCGATGTCGGTGTTGACCGAGACGCCGGTGTACATGGTGGTCATCACGACGCTCATCACCATGATGCCCGGCAGCAGGAACTGCAGGTAGTCGGTCACCGAGCCGGCCAGCGCGCCGCCGAACAGGTACGTGAACATCAGCGTCATGATCACGGGGAAGACCGTGACGTCGAACAGCTGCTCCGGCACGTGCTTGATCTTGAGCATCGCGCGCCAGCCGAACGTCATCGACGCCGAGAACGCGCTCGGACGCTTCGGACGTTCGGTACGGGCCAGCACCGCGCCGATCACCTCGGCCGAGGGCACGTAGGTGCTGGGCGCCTCCTGCGTGGTGGTGGTCATGCCGCCACCTCCTTGTCGTCCTCGTGGTCGTCGGCCGGGTGGCCGGTCAGGGTCAGGAACACCTCGTCCAGGCTGGGCTGGCCGAGGGAGAAGTCGTCGACGGTGATGCCGGCCGCGGCCAGCTCGGCCAGGGCGCGGGACGCCTGCTCGGCGGCGCCGCGCTCGGTGCTCTCGGCCGTGAGGCGGGCGGTCAGCGCGACCGGGTCGGCCTCCATCTCGACGGGCGCGTCGAGGGTGCGGACGAGCAGCTCGCGGGCCTCGGTGCGGCGGTCCGCGTCGCGCAGCCGCAGGTGCACCGAGCCGGCTCCGACGGACGACTTCAGCTCGCCCGGGGTGCCCTCGGCGATCACCTTGCCGTGGTCGATGACCGCGATCCGGCCCGCGAGCCGGTCGGCCTCCTCCAGGTACTGCGTGGTGAGCAGGACCGTGGTGCCCTGCGCGACCACGACCCGGACGATCTCCCAGACCTGGTTGCGGCTGCGCGGGTCGAGCCCGGTGGTGGGCTCGTCCAGGAACAGCAGGTCGGGGGTGTTGAGGATGCTGGCCGCGATGTCGATGCGGCGCCGCATCCCGCCGGAGTAGTTCTTGACCTGGCGGGCGGCCGCGTCGGTCAGCCCGAACGCCTCCAGCAGCCGGGCCGCGCGCTCGCGGGCCGCCTGCTTGCCGTAGCCGATCAGCCGGGCGAGCAGGACGAGGTTCTCGGTGCCGGTGAGGTCCTCGTCCACCGACGCGTACTGGCCGGTCAGGCTGACCCGGGTGCGGACGGCGTCCGGCTCGCGGCGCACGTCGTGCCCGAAGACGCGGGCCTCGCCGGCGTCCGCGCGCAGCAGGGTGGACAGCACCCGAACCGCGGTGGTCTTGCCCGCGCCGTTGGGCCCGAGGACCCCGTAGACCGTGCCGCGCGGCACGGTGAGGTCGAGCCCGTCCAGGGCCCGGGTCTCGCCGAACGTCTTGACGACGCCCGATGTCTCGATGGCCGGTTCTTCGCTCATGTCGCAGTCCTTTCAGGGAGGTTCAGGAGGGTCGCGTTTCAGGAGACGTAGGGGCGGGCCGCCCTGGCCTCGCGCGTGGCCAGCGCCCACCAGGTCAGCTGGTCGAGCATCGCCTCGGCCGCGCGCGCCGGGCCGTCCCCGCCGGTGCCGCCGGCGAGCAGGTCGAGGTTGACCCGGCCCCGCACCGGCACCATGTGCAGCTCGGTGGAGATCGTCCGTAGATGCTCGATGGCGTAGAGGCCCTCGGATCCGTGCCCGTACGCCACGAATCCGACCGGCTTGGCCTGCCACTCGTCGTAGGCGTAGTCGATCGCCTGCTTGAGGGACGCCGGGAAACTGTGGTTGTACTCGGGGGTGACGATCACGAACGCGTCGGCCCGGTCGACCCGTTCCGTGAACGCGGCCACGCCGGGCGTGACCTCGCACTCGTAGCGGGCCGGGAGGTCGAACCCGGCCAGGTCGAGCACGTCCACGTCCAGGCCGTCGCGGCCGCGCGCCAGGCCGAGGAACCAGCGCGCGACGTCCTCGCCCGCGCGGCCCTCCCGGGTGCTGCCGATGATCACCGCTACCCGTACCGGCCCGCTCATCGTCCACCTCCGCGTCCTTTATCCCTAAGGCGCGAGATCCACCGCTAGATGCGATCTAGCGGCGAACGCCGGAAGGCCGGACCCGGTCTCGCGGGGTCCGGCCTTCCGGCGGATCTGGACGGTCAGCGCTTCGCGGCGCCGCTCCAGAACCGGTACGAGTGGTCCTTGACGAAGCCGGCGCGCTTCCAGGGGCCGCGGTCCAGGGACTGGACGTGCCAGCCGGCCTGGCCGCGCCGGTCGCTCAGCCGGGGCCAGGCGGCCTCGCCGCCGCCGCTGGGGTCGCCGGTGGCGGCGAAGCGGACCCAGGCGCCGATCATCCGGTCGCCGAGCGCGGCCTGCTCGGGGGTCAGCCTGTCGAACAGCGCGAGGTCGAACATGTACGGCAGCTCGGCCATGTGCTGGGACGCGGCCGGGAAGCTCGGCCGCGGGTAGCCCGCGTACCAGGGGGTGTCCCGCTCGGCGAACTCGAACATCCGGGTCGGGGTCCAGCGCGACAGCGCACGGGCGGTGTCCAGGGTCGGCGCCGACCAGATCGCGTCGGTCTTGACCTTCGCCAGCGACGCCCCGGCCGAGGCCCCGAGCGGGTAGCGCCTGAGCACCGCGCCGGCCTTGGCGGGGAACTGCGCCCTGATGGCCGGCGCGTACTCGTCGGCGGCCAGCGGCTTCCCGGTCCGCAGCTCCTGGCCGAGGACCATGCCGTTCTCCTCGTCGTGGTTGACGCCGATCAGCACCGGGACCCGGTTGATCCGGCCCGTGCGGAACGCCTCCTCGACCGGCAGCGGCAGCGACCGGGTACCGCTGACCGGGCGCGGCTCCCGCTCGGTCCCGTACTCCTCCAGCAGCCTGGCGATGTCGGCCGCGCGCAGGCAGGCGGCCACGTCCGCGGCGTCCTCGCAGCCCACCTCGCGGATCACCGTCTCGCTGTCGTCGATCGCCTCGGCCCTCGTGCGGGAGGCGGTGCCCGGCGTCGCGCACGGCGCGCTCTGCACGATCGCCCGCTGGAACAGGCCCGCGGACGCCGGCGAGGCCAGGTGCCCGCAGACGCTGAAGCCGCCGCCCGACTCGCCCATGATCGTCACGTTGCGGGCGTCGCCGCCGAACGCCCCGATGTTCCGGCGCACCCAGCGGAGCGCGGCGCGCTGGTCGTCCAGCGCCAGGGCGCCCGACTCCTTCAGCGCCGGGTGGGTCAGGAAGCCGGTGACGCCCAGCCGGTAGTTCAGCGACACCACGACCGCGCCGCCCGCCGCCAGCCGGTCGGCCCCGTACAGGTCGCCCATCCCGTACATCATGCTGCCGCCGTGGACGAACACGATCACCGGCAGCTTCCCGCGCCGCCCGCTGGGCGCGGTCACGTTGACGTTGAGGCAGTCCTCGTCGGTGCTGGCCTTGCCGATCGGGTAGCCGGCGGGCTGGGCGCACACCTTGCCGGGCCCGGTGGCGTCCCGTACGCCCTTCCACGCGGGCGCCGGTCGCGGCGCGGCGAAGCGGGCGGCCGTGGCGTACGGGATGCCCTGGAACGTCCGCACCTCCGGGCCCGCCTTCCCGCGCACCGCGCCCTGGGCGGTGACCACGACCGCTGGGTCCGGCTCGGGCGCGGCCTGGGCGGCGGCCGCCGGTACGAGCGTTCCGAGCAGCGCGAGCCCGAGGCCCAGCGGCGCGATCTTCTTCATGTCCCACTCCTCGTCGATCGGGCGATGGCAGGACCGTAGCCGTGATTTGGGCGATCGCGCAAGACGATCGCGCAAGACGGTCGCCTAAGGCGTTCGCGCCAGGCTCTTGGTAGGGTGCCGCGCATGGGGAACCGCGAGGACCTGCTCGACGGCGCCAAGAGGTGCCTGCGCGAGAAGGGCTACGACCGCACGAGCGTCCGCGACATCGCCACCGCCGCCGGGGTGAGCATGGCCGCGATCGGCTACCACTACGGGTCGCGGGAGGCGCTGCTCAGCCAGGCGCTGTTCGCCCTCCTGGACGAGTGGGGCGACGGCCTCGGCCGGGCGCTGGCGCCCGGCGCGGACGACGACGCCGCGCGCGGCTTCGCGCGCATGTGGGAGGGCCTGGTCGAGCAGTTCCGGGAGCATCCGGACCTCTGGCTGGCCTCGTTCGAGCTGTTCATGCAGGCGCAGCGGCAGCCGGAACTGCGCGAGCATCTCGCGGGCGGCGTCGAGCAGGGGTGGCGGGGCATGGCCGCGATACTGGAGAGCGTCCCGGAGGACGCGGTCTCCGACCGCTCCGCCCGCACCCTCGGGATGGTCCAGACCGCGCTGATGACGGGTGTGATGGTCCAGTCCCTCAGCGCGGCCCCGGGCCGGGCGCCCACCGCGGCCGAGGTGCTCGACGGGCTGCGCGCGCTGACGAAGATCGTCGACCCCGGGTAGCCGGCCGGCGCGGGCCGGGACCTACCTCAGGATCCGGCCGGCCCCCCGGATGCGGCCTCCGGATCCGGACGGCGGTCTAGCGGGCGTCCGGCTCGGCGGGCTCGGGTCCGGCGGCCGACTCGCGGGCGTGGATGCGGCGCAGGCGGTCGAGCTCGCGGCGGTCGCGCTTGGTCGGGCGGCCCGCGCCGCGCTCGCGGCGCGCCACCGGCATCAGCGCCTCGCGCGGCGGGGGCGGCGGGCTCTTGTCGATCAGGCACTCGGCGGCGGCGGGCGCCCCGACCCGCTTGCGGACGATCTTCTGCACGACGACGATCCGCTCCCGGCCGTCGAGCCGTACCCGCACCTCGTCGCCGGGCCGCACCGTCGCGGCGGGCTTCACCCGGACGTCGTTCACCCGGACGTGGCCGCCGCGGCAGGCGTCGGTCGCCATCGAACGCGTCTTGACCAGCCGCACGGACCAGATCCACAGATCGACCCGTACCGATTCACCCTCACCAGCCATGCCCCGACTCTATGGCGTCCGCGCACGGCCCGCGGGCCGGCCCGGTCCCGCCACCCGGCGGGGCGGCCGCAGGAGTCCGGCGCCTTCTGGTGAGGAATCCGCAGGTCAGGGTAGGGGCCAGCGGGTGGGCCGCGGACGGCCCGCCGAACGCGGAACGGAACGTACGCACACGGGGGATGACGATGTCCGAGCACCCGATCCAGGGCGAGCACCGGTACCAGCAGAACGTGACCTCGCCGGACGAGCACGAGGAGCGGCCCGGCCGCAGCCTGGTGACCACCGACCACGACGTGATCCGGCGGTGGGCGGAGGAGCGGGAGGCGACCCCGGCGACCGTGCCGGGCAGCGACTACGGCGGCCGGCCGGGACGGCTGCTGTTCGACTTCCCGGGGTACGGCGGCGAGGACCTCGTCCACATCGACTGGGACGACTGGTTCCGCACGTTCGACGAGCGCAAGCTGAACTTCCTCTACCAGGAGCACAGGAAGGACGGCGCGCAGAGCAACTTCTTCAAGCTGGAGAACCCGGCCAGGAACGGCGACTAGCCGGCGCGGAGCCGCGTCGACTCGTGGCGTGTCCGCCCTTCGCCCGCCTGCCGGAGGGGGAACACGCCACGAGTCGACCTCTCGGGCGGCCGGTCAGCCGGTGGCGAGGGCCTGCGGGGCGGTCACCTTGATGCGGGTGCGGAGCCATTTCGCCCGCGTCTCGGCCCGCTCGTGGCACGCGTCGGTGGTGTCGAGGAGCTCCCGGTCGCGGGCGGCCTGCGCCGCCTGCCCGAGGATCACCCACGCGATCTCCGCCTCCTGCGCGGCGAGGTAGAGGTCGCGCAGGTCGCGGAGCAGCAGCACGCCCTCGTCCTCGGAGCGGCCGGCCAGCCGGGCGGTCGCGCGCCGGAACGCGTCCAGCAGGCCGGGCGGGCCGGCCGTGTCGGCCGTGTCGCGCTCGGCGGCGCCGTAGCGGCCGGCGAACGGGGCGAGGCGCTCGACGTGCTCGCCGCACTGCTCGGCCAGGGTGAGGCCGAGGTGGTACACGTCGTGCTCGGCCGCGTGCCGCTCGGCGAGCCGCCGCAGCTCCGCGGCCAGGTGCGCCTCGGTGTCCTGGACCTCGCCGATGGCCCTGTCCAGCTTCATGCCCGGCCCTCCCGTACGGTCTCGGTCACGCCGCCGCCGCCCGCGGTCGGCGGCCCGGCGGCGCCGTCGAGCGGCACGGCCGGCCCGACCGGTTCGGAGGCCGTGGTGGTCGGGGCGGGCGCCGGCACGCCGCCGCCGTCGGCCAGCCGCTCGACGCACACGGCGGCGGTCTTGAAGACGGGCTGCTTGGAGACCGGGTCCCAGTCGGTGACCGTCAGCTCGTTCGCGGCCCGCGCCGGGCCGTCGCCGTCCCCGGCGTCCCAGTAGCCGTAGTGGAACGGGACGAAGACGACGCCGTCCCGGACGCCGCTCACCCGCGCCCGGCCCTCCAGCCGCCCGCGCGGTGACCGCACCCGGACGAGATCGCCCTCGGCGACGCCGAGCCGGGCGGCGTCGGCGGGCGAGATCTCCACCCACACCTCGGGGGCGGCGCCGTCGAGCTGGCGGGCCCGCCCGGTCTTCGTGCGGGTGTGCCAGTGGTACGCGGTGCGCCCGGTGGCCAGCAGGAACGGGTACTCCTCGCTCGCCGGCTCGTGCGGCGGCGTGTAGTGCGCCGCCTTGAGCACAGCGCGTCCCGCCGGGCCCATCGCCGCGTGGTCCTTGGCCTCGAACGTCGCGCCGGTGAGCAGGTCGTGGCCGTAGTCCTCGCAGTACGCGGTGTCGGTGTTGAACCGGTGGTCGGTGTAGAGCCGCTCGGTGCCGCCGGGCGCCTCGTCCGTGCAGGGCCACTGGACGCCGCTCCCGCCGCGGAGCTTCTCGTAGGACAGGCCCGAGTAGTCGCAGGGCCGCCCCCGCGTCATCTCCTTGAACGCGTCGAAGCACTCCTCCGGGGTCCGCCACTTCACCAGCGGCGCGCCGTCCCTGTCGGTGAGGCCGAGCCGCCGCGCGTAGTCCAGGAAGATCTCCATGTCGGCCCGCGCCTCGCCCGGCGGCTCCACGGCCCGCTCGGACAGGTGCACGGTCCGGTCGTGGTTGGTGAACGTGCCGGTCTTCTCGCCCCAGATCGCGGCCGGCAGGACGACGTCCGCGAACTCCGCCGTCTCGGTCGGGAACGCGTCGTTCACGACCACGAAGAGCCGCTCCTGCTCCAGGATCGCGCGGATCCGGCGCAGTTCGGGCAGGGAGACGGCGGGGTTCGTCCCGACGATCCACAGGAAGCGGATCGAGCCCTGCTCCGCGTACCGGAACATCTGCATGACGTGCGTCGGCGGCGCCCATGTCGGGATCTGGAGGTCGTCGACGTTCCAGTGCCGCGCGAGTTCCCGGACGTGCTGCGGGTTCTGCCAGTTGCGCATCCCGGCCAGGTCGCCGTTGGCGCCGGTCTCGCGGGTGTTCTGGGCGGTGGGCTGGCCGTTCATCTGGAAGACCGTGGCGCCGGGCTTGCCGATCATCCCGCGCAGCAGGTTGACGTTGTTGACCTGGCAGGCGGACGCGGTCGCCTGGTGCGACTGGTAGACGCCCTGGAGGCAGGTCGACACGAGGCGCTCGGCGGCGCCGATGACGCGCGCCGCCTCGCGGATGTCGTCGGCGGGCACGCCGCAGATGCCGGCGACGCGTTCGGGCGGGTACTGCGAGACGGTCTCTTCGAGCTTCTCGAAACCGATCGTGTGCGCGTCCACGAACGCGCGGTCGATCCGGCCTTCGGCGATCAGCTCGTGCTGGATGCCGTTCAGCAGCGCGAGGTTCGTGCCGCTGCGGATCGGCAGGTGGACGTCCGCCTCCCGGGCGACCTTGGTACGGCGCGGATCGACGACCACCAGCCGCGGCCGGTCCGGGCCGCGCAGCCGGTCGAGGATCCGCGCCCACAGGACGGTGTGCGTCTCGGCGATGTTGTGCCCGATCGCGAAGATCGTGTCGCAGGAGTCGAAGTCGGTCAGCGAGCCGGGATCGCCGTCGGTGCCGAACGTCTCCTTCAGCGCGAAGTCGGCGGTGGCGGTGCAGAGCCGGGTGTTGCCGTCCAGGTGGGGCGTCCCGATCCCGGCCCGGACGATCACCGCGAGCGTGTAGTAGTCCTCCAGGAACAGCTGGCCGGAGTCGTAGAAGCCCATCCCGAGCCGGCCCTGCTCCGCCATCACCGCGCGGGAGCGTTCCACGATCAGGTCCATGGCCTCGTCCCAGCTCGCCGGGCGCAGCTCCCCGTCCCGCCGGACGAGCGGGCGGGTCAGCCGGTCGGGCGAGCCGTTCCCCTGCCAGCCGAACAGCCCCTTGGGGCCGAGGCGGCCCTGGTTGACGCGGTCGGCGGCGCGGCCCCGGACGCCGACGATCCGGCCGTCCCGGACGCCGATGTCCATGCCGCAGCCGTTGGAGCACAGCACGCAGGCCGACTGGACCCAGTCCACCTCGTTCTCGGGCACCCCCGGGTCGAGGTAGCGGTCGACGCGGACGGGCCATGGCGAGCCCGCCGCGTGCGGGGTCCGCGTTCCCCAGATGTCGGCGACACGGTCGGTCATGTCCGCCCCTTCCCAGGCTCCCTCGCGTGCGTGCACGGCCGTGGACACCGCGTTCCCGGTGACGTAACCCCCAAACGAGGCATGATCGACACGTCGATCACGGTCGGGGATCGCGCCGTTCCGCTGCGTGATGGAGCGATCTCTGCGCAGGATGGGGGCATGAGCTTCCCGTTGACGCACGGGTACGACCACATCAACGTCGTCGCCGAGCTCGACCCCGTCGCGGCCGTCCGCGACCGCGAGCTGGGCGACCGGATGCGCGACTTCTCCAAGCTGTTCCCCGCCGGCTCCCCCGACTTCGGGCTGGCGGTGCAGACCGGCGCGGGGTGGCGCATCGACTGCGCGGGCGACCTGGATCCCTCGGCCGCCCGCTACACCCTGGGCCACCGGCTGCGGGCCCGCGCGCAGGAGGATCCCGCCAACGCCCGCGCCATGCTGGCGGCGGCCGGCCGGCTGGACCCGGAGGAGGGCGAGCAGCTCGCCAAGGACGAGTGGGAGATCGGCGACCGCCGCTACCGGGTGATCCGCATCGAGAAGTTCACGCTGATCGGGAACGGCCTGATGGAGCCGCCCCGGTCGACCGACGCGCCCCACGGCCGCCGGGACGTCCTGGACGGCCTCGCCCTCGACCCGCTCGCCCCGGCGGGCCTGTGGGAGGCGCAGCTGCGGCTCAACCTGGCCGAGCACCTGCCGATCCCCGGCACCGTCCCGGACATCGTCCGCACCGAGGCGATGCACGCGGTCCGCACCCACCCCGGGGTGGTGCTGCTGCCGCCCACGTTCACCGTGGTGGAGGTGGAGGACGGCCGCTGGGAGCCGCTGACCGGCGGCGACGACCCGCTCCAGGCGCGCGACCGGCTGGCGGGCTACTTCACCGGGCTGCTCCCCCGGCTCCGCGAGTTCCACGGCGACCCGGCCGCGCCCGCCGAGATCGCCGAGTGGGAGGCGGCGGCCGGGGAGATCCGGGCGTCGGCGGGGCCCGTGTTCACGACGCTGGGCCGGACGTTCCGGACCGTCCGGGTGTCGCGGATGCTGCGGCTGGGGCGGGACGGCCCGGAGGCGCCCCGCCCGTCCGACCAGGAGCGGTACGGGCCGGCCGGCACGTCCGGGTGACGGCTCAGCGCGGCGGGATCGCGTGGTTGGCGTGGAACGTGACGTCGCCGTCGTACCGGGCCCTGATCTCGGTGAGCCGCCGGTAGGCCGCGGGCTCGTACCCGGAGCGCACCTGGTCCTCGTCCAGCGGCCCGAACGCGAAGTTCAGCGACCGGCCGAGCGACGCGTCCTCGAACGGCGCGAGCGCCTCGCGGTGCAGGTCGCGGACCGTCCGCTCCTCGCCCGGCTCGACCGGTGAGAGCACCGACACCGAGTACGCGGCGTCCCGGTGGCCGACGGCGTTCGGGATCCGCGGCGCGCGGGCGAGCGCGCCGCCGAGATGGCGCAGCCCGACCACGCACATCACCGGGGCGGCCGGGCCCGCCGCCTTCGCCAGCCCCGCGAGCGCCGCCGGGGACAGGTCGCTCACCAGGCGGTTGTCCGACCGGTACGCGTGCGGCCGGTCGGGCTCCTCGAACGCCTCGCCGGCCTCCGCGAGCGGCCGGGGGCGCAGCGAGTCGTGCGTCAGCGGCCCGAGCGCGCGCAGCGGCTCCGCCAGCCGCGCCCCGTCCTCGGGCGTGCCGACGTGGAAGATCTGGAGCTGGGCGACGTGCCGGCCCCGCAGCGGCTCCGGCACCATCGGCAGGTCCGGGTACACCAGCATGGCCACGCCCGAGGTGGTCTCCTCCGGTACGGTCCGCGTCCAGCGGCGCCAGCCGTCCAGGACGTCCGGGACCCGCTCGACGTCGAAGGCGAGGACGCCGGCGTAGACGTCCTCGACCGGGAACAGGCCGATCTCGACGCCGGTGACGGCGCCGAAGTTCCCGCCGCCGCCGCGCAGCGCCCAGAACAGGTCCGGGTCGCTGTCCGCGGTCACCTGGCGCAGCCTCCCGTCGGCCGTGACGATCTCGACGCGGCGCACGTGGTCGGCGGCGAACCCGTACCGGCGGGCGAGCAGCCCCACGCCGCCGCCCAGCGTGTACGACACCGCGCCGACGCCGGGCGCGCTGCCCGCCAGCGGCGCCAGGCCGTGCGGGGCGGTCGCCGCGATGACCTGCTCCCAGCTGGCGCCGGCCTCGATCCACGCCGTGCGCGCCGCGGCGTCCACTCGCACGCCGGACATCCGCCCGGTGGTGATGAGCACGCCGCCGTCCAGCGGCCCGGCCAGCCCGTGCCCGCTCGCCTGCACGGCGACCCTGAGCCCGTGCCCGGCGGCGTACGCGACCGCGGCGCGCACGTCCTCGGCGCTCGTCGCGCCCACGATCACCGCCGCGCGGTGCGGCGCCAGGAGCTGGTAGCCGGTCCTCTCCTCGTCGTATCCGCCGTCCTCCGGCCGGAAGACGGGTCCGTTCACGGGAAGCGCGTTGATCTGCTCGTTCATGGGATCGACGCTAGAAGCCCTTCCGGACATAGCCTGTCCGCAAGCGTGGCAATCTGGAGCGTGTGAGCGACCGCACTCCCCGGGACATGCCGGGACGCATGCTGCGCCTGCTGTCCCTGCTCCAGAGCCGGCGCGAATGGTCCGGCGCCGAACTCGCCGAGCGCCTCGGCGTCACCGACCGCACCGTGCGCCGCGACGTCGAGCGGCTGCGCGCCCTGGACTACCCGGTCGAGGGCGTCACCGGCACCGCCGGCGGCTACCGGCTGGTGTCCGGCCGCGACCTGCCGCCCCTCCTGCTGGACGACGACGAGGCCGTCGCCGTCGCGCTCGGCCTCGCGACCGCCGCCGGCAGCGTCCCGGGCATCGGGGAGATCGCGATGCGGGCGCTGGCGAAGCTCGAACGCGTCCTGCCCGCCCGGCTGCGCCCCCGGCTGGCGTCGTTCGGCGGCGTCACCGCGGCCGTCCCCCACCCCAAGGCCCCGCACGTCGACCCCGGCGTGCTCGCCGTCCTCGCCTCCTGCTCCCGCGACCACGAGGTCCTGTCGTTCGACCACCGCGCCCGCTCGGGCACGGCCACCGCGCGCCGCGTCGAGCCGTACGCGCTGGTGACGCTGAACGCCCACTGGTACCTGCTCGCGTACGACCCGGACCGGGCCGGGTGGCGGACGTTCCGCGTGGACCGCATCGCGCGTCCCGTCCGCACGCACCGCCGTTTCGCGCCGCGCGAGCTGCCCGGCCCGGACGCGGCCGCGTACCTGACCCGCTCGTTCGCGACCGCCTCGTACCGCTACACGGCCCGGATGACGGTGCGCCTGACCCCGGACGAGATCCGCTCGCGGCTCTTCGCGACGCCGCCCGGCACGATCGAGCCGGCCGGGCCCGGCGCGTCCGCCGTCCGGCTCACGGCCGACTCGGCGGAGCTGGTCGTCCAGTACGTCGCCGCGCTCGCCTCCCTGGGCGCCGGGTTCACCCTGGACGCCCCGGAGGAGATCACCGGCCGGGTACGGAGGCTGGGCCGCGCGCTGGCCCCCTGAAGATCTTGCCGGCCCAGCCGAGCGCCAGCACTCCCGCCGTCGCGGCGGCCACCGCGCAGCCCGCGCCGGCCGCCGCCGCGCGCGCCCCGGCGGCCTCGACCACCGGCCCGGCGGCCAGCACCGCGACCGGCGTGAGCGCGGCGGCGCCCAGGACGTTCCAGCTGTTGACCCGCGCGAGCACGTGCGGCGGGAAGGCGGCCTGCACCGACGTCGTCCACAGCACCCCGTAGATCGTCTGGCACGCTCCCGGCACCACCATCAGCGCCGCCAGCACCGCCCACGAGGCGCCCGTTCCCGCCAGCAGCATCGGCCCGGCCGCCGCCACCGGCAGCACGGCCAGCACCGCCAGGGCGTTCCGCGGCCGCCACCACACCGCCACCAGCCCGCCGAGCAGCGCCCCCGACGCCTCGGCCGCCGTCACCAGCCCCCACGCCCCGGCGCCGCCGTGCCCCCGTTCCATGTAGACGGGGCCGATGACCCCGGCGAACGCGCCGGCCGCCACGGCGACCGCCGTGAACTGCGCCGTGAGCGCCCACACCCACGGGTACGCGGTGAACTCGCGCCACCCGCCGCGCAGTTCGGCGAGCGGGCCGGCGCGCTCCGCCGCCCGCGCCGGCGTCCGCAGCCGGGCCAGCAGCGCCGCGCCCGCGACGGCCGTCCCCGCCTTCACCGCGGCGCCCCACCCCGGCCCGGCCGCCGCCACCACGAGTCCCGCCGTGGCGAGCCCGGCCAGCAGCCCGGCGGCGACCATCTGCCCGACCAGCGCGTTCGCGGCCTGCCGGTCCCGCTCCTCCACCAGGTCGGCGACGATCCCGCGCTCCGCGGGGAGCAGCACCGCGCGCGCCAGCCCGGCGCCCAGCGCGAGCGCGCAGACCGCCGCCAGCGGCGCCCGGCCGAGGAGGCACAGGGCGAGGCCCGCCCACGCGGCCGCCGCCGCCAGCTCCGCGGCGGCCATCACCCGGTGCCGCCGGAACCGGTCCCCGGCGACCCCGCCCGCGGGCACCAGCAGCATCGGCAGCGCCTTGCACGCGACCACGGCCGACAGCCCGCCCGGCCCGTGCCCGAGCTGCAGGACCCCGAAGCCGAGCGCCAGCTGCCCGTACCCGTCGCCCGCGTTCCCCACCAGCCGGGCCGCGAGCAGCGGAGCGACCGAACGATCCCTGATCAGCGCGAACGACACCGCATGAACACTAATCGCTCATAAGCCATCACGCAGAGGTACGGGGAAGCCGGCGGCGCGGCCGCGACCTTATGTGGTCATGGCGGGGCCCGGGGCCGCGTCCGAGCGGGGCCTGGACGACAGGTGCTCGCCGACCCGCCGGACCAGGACGGCCATCTCGTAGCCGATGCGGGCCGGATCGACGTCCGCGTCCGTCAGCACGGTCAGCGAGGCGCCCTCCCCCGCGGCGGTGACGAACAGGACCGCCTCGCGCATCTCGATGATGGTCTGGCGGACCTCGCCGCCGTCGAACCGGCGCCGGGCGCCCTGGGCGAGGCTCTGCAGCCCGGCGGCCAGCGCGGAGAGGTGCTCGGCGTCGGCCCGGCTCAGGCCGGCGGAGGCGCCCACGAGCAGGCCGTCCGCGGACTGCACCACCGCCCTGGTCACCTGGGGCACGCTCTCGACCAGGCCCTCGACCAGCCAGTCGAGGGTTCCGGCCGCGCCCTCCGCCGGCGGCGTCGCTCGCATCCTGTTCCTCCTCCGCGGGTGCCCGCCGGGCATGCCGCTCCTAGACACACGCCGGGGCGGAACGCAAGCGAGTCGATCGAACACGCAGGTCAATGATCGCACTGCGGCCTCCACAAGATCCGCGAAACGGCCACAGGCGGGCAAATAGGCGCTAGCGTGACATCGGTTTCGGCAGAACCACGGTCCGCTCGGATTGAAAGACGGCACATGAGGACACGTAGGCGATCGATCCGGTTCACGCTGTTCGGTCTGCTCACCATTCCGCTCGCGGTCCTGCTCGCCTTCTGGGGATTCGCCGCCGCCGGCTCGGTGCGCGAGGCGCTGGAGAAGCGGGACCTGGACACCGTCGAGCGCGAGTACAGCGGCGCGTCGCTGCCGGTGATGACCCAGCTCGCCCAGGAGCGGACGCAGACGATCGCCTGGATCAGCGCCCGCGGCGGGATGCCCCGGACCGCGCTGGACGACCAGCGCCGCAAGACCGACGCCGCCATCGCCGGGATGAAGCGGGCCGCGGGCTCGCCCTCGTTCCAAGACGCCCTCGACGCCGGGTCGAAGCGGCGGCTCGGGGAGCTGCTGGAGAAGATCGACGCGACCGTGGCGGCCCGGCCGGGCATCGACTCCGGCGTTATCGGCAAGCTGGCCGCGTTCGCCGCCTACAACGACGCCATCGAGGCCAACTTCCAGTTCTCCACCCCGCTGATCGCGATCGACGACGCCGAGGTCTACCAGCTCGCGACCGACATCGTCGGGGTGCTGCGCGCCCAGGAGCTGGCGGGCCGCGAGGCCACCCTGGTGGGCGGCGCCATGGCCGCCGGCGGCCGGATGACCCGCGACGAGCAGCTGGAGTTCACCCGGCTGGTCCACCAGCAGCGCTTCCTGATGAACGAGAGCGTCGGCCGGTTCGCCCCGCGGTTCGCCGCGCCGTTCCGCGCGCTGCTGGCCTCACCGGAGTACCAGCGGTTCCGGGCGCAGGAGGACCGCGTCATCGCGGCCCGCGCGGGCCGTACCGGAGTGCGGATCGACGGCGCCTCCTGGCAGCCGGCCGCCCAGGCGTACATCGGCGGCATCGAGCGTTCCGTCGGCCAGATCCGGGCCGCGCTGGACGGCGACATGAGGGACATCAGCAACGGGATCTTCGTGCGGCTCGCGGTCGTCGGCGGGCTCGGGCTCGCGGCGGTGCTGCTGTCGGCGTTCCTGATGCTCCGGTTCGGCCGCCGCATCAGCAGGGAGCTCATCGGGCTCCAGGCCGCCGCC
Source organism: Actinomadura sp. 21ATH (assembly GCF_041951345.1). NCBI lineage: Bacteria > Bacillati > Actinomycetota > Actinomycetes > Streptosporangiales > Thermomonosporaceae > Actinomadura > Actinomadura sp. 21ATH. Next base: position 511,490 of record NZ_JBGNUR010000003.1, read on the forward strand.
GGGGACCTCGCCGACGAGCGGCTGCCCGACGTCGTGCGGCGGCTGCGGGACGGCCAGGAGGTCGACGTCGCCGCGGCGGCGCCCGCGCTGCCGGCCGGCCGGACCGCCGAGGTGGCGAGCGTCGCGGACGCGTTCACCAAGGTGCAGCGGACCGCGATCGAGGCCGCCGTCGGCCAGGCCGAGCTGCGCAAGGCCGTCAACCAGGTCTTCCGCAACCTGGCCCGGCGCAACCAGTCGCTGCTGCACCGCCAGCTGGCGATGCTCGACACGCTGGAGCGCAAGGCGTCCGACCCGGACGCGCTCGAGGACCTGTTCCGCATCGACCACCTCACCACCCGCATGCGCCGGCACGCCGAGGGCCTGATCATCCTGTCCGGGGCGCACCCCGGCCGCGGCTGGCGGAAGCCGGTCGGCGTGGTGGACGTGCTGCGCGGCGCGATCGGCGAGATCGAGGACTACGCCCGGGTCGAGGTGGTCAGCACGGCGGAGGAGGCGATCGTCGGCACCGCCGTCGCCGACGTCATCCACCTGCTCGCCGAGCTGATCGAGAACGCGGTCACCTTCTCCCCGCCCAACACCCCGGTCGAGGTGAACGCCGGGGTGGTCGGCAACGGGTTCGTCATCGAGATCCAGGACCGCGGGCTCGGCATGAACGAGGCCAAGCTCGCGGCCGTCAACGAGCAGCTCACCCGGCCGCCGGAGTTCAACCTGTCGGAGGGCGACCAGCTCGGCCTGTTCGTGGTCGGCAACCTGGCGCACCGGCACGGGATCCGGATCTCGCTGGAGCCCAACGCCTACGGCGGCCTCAAGACGATCGTGCTGCTGCCGCACGCCATGGTGGTGTCCGCGGAGGAGGTCCGCGCCGCCGCGGCGAACGGGCGGGACGCGGGCGCGAAGGCGAGCGAGCCGGTGCCCGCCACCGCCGCGAGCGGCTCCTGGGAGCAGCAGGCGGGCAGCCCGGCGCCCGCGCCGGTGTCCGCGCCTGTGCCGGTACCGGCCGCCCCCGCGCCCGCAGAGTCGGCTCCCGAGCCGGCCCCGCCTCCCGCGCCGCCCGCGCCCGCGGCCCCGGCCCCCGTGGCGCAGCATTCGGCGGGCACCCATGCCGGGATGCCGCGCCGCGTGCGCCGCGCGAGCCTGGCGCCCCAGCTGCGCAAGCCGGCGGACGCGCGCGGGGACCGGGCGACGACCACGACCGGCGAGATCCCCCGCTCGCCGGAACGGGCCCGGACGTTCATGTCGTCGATGCAGAGCGGCTGGCAGCGCGGCCGGGCCGAGGACCTCGGCCAGGACGGGCCCGGCGAGGAGACGGAAGCGGACCAGGGTGAGCGATGAACGACCGGTACGGGGCAGATGACGCGGCCCGGCTGCTCGGCGGGCTGGTGGGCCGGGTGGCCGCGGTGACCGGCGCGGTCGCGCTGTCCCGGGGCGGGATGGTGCTGGCGTCGGCGGGGCTGGGGCGCGAGGACGCCGAGCACTTCGCGGCGCTGGTGTCCGGCGTCCAGGGGCTGGCGCGCGGGGCGTGCGACCGGTTCGCGGGCGGCGAGACGCTGCAGACGGTGATCGAGATGGAGCGGGTGCTGCTGTTCATGGCGCCCGCCGGCGCGGACGCCTGCCTCGCCGTGGTGAGCCGGGCCGACGGGGACGCCGGGGCGGTGGCGTACGAGCTGGCCGAGGTCGCCGGGCGGCTGGCGGACCTCGGCATCGCCGCCCCCGGAACGGCCGGGCCGCGGCTCTCCGGAACCGGCGCGGGGTGACGGGATGAACTCCGACCGCTGGCTGGACCAGGACGCCGGTCCCGTCGTCCGCCCGTACACCGTCACGCGGGGCCGCACCCGGCCGCGCGGCGACGCCCTCGACCTCATCGTGGTGCTGGAGTCGACCGGCATCCCGGTCAGTCCCCGGCTGCGGCTGGACCCCGAGCACCGGCTGCTGCTGGGGCTCTGCCAGAAGCCGATCACGTTCGCCGACCTGGCGTCCGAGGTGGACCTGCCGGTCGGCGTGGTCCGCGTCCTGGTCGACGACCTCCGCGACGAGAACCTGCTCCGCGTGCTGCGGCCGACGCCCACGGGCGACCGGCCGGACGAGCTCGTACTAAGGAAACTGCTGCATGGACTACGCGCCCTCTGACACGGCCCTCTCCGGCCATGCCGAGGTTCCCCCCGCGCCGGGCGGCGGCCGCCCGATCACCGCGAAGATCCTCATCGCCGGCGGGTTCGGCGTCGGCAAGACGACGATGGTGGGCTCGATCAGCGAGATCCGCCCGCTGCGCACCGAGGAGACGCTGACCGACCGCAGCCTCGGCGTGGACGACACCGCGGGCGTCGGCGACAAGACCCAGACGACCGTGGCCATGGACTTCGGCCGCATCACGCTCCAGGACGACCTGATCCTCTACCTGTTCGGCACGCCCGGCCAGCAGCGGTTCTGGTTCATGTGGGACGAGCTGGCGCTGGGCGCGGTGGGCGCGGTCGTGCTGGCCGACGTGCGCCGGCTCGCCGACTGCTTCCCGGCCGTCGACTACTTCGAGGACCGCGGGACGCCGTTCGTCGTGGCGGTCAACTGCTTCGACGGCGCCGAGCGCAAGCGCGCGGAGGACGTCCGGATCGCGCTGGACCTGGAGGACCACGTGCCGCTGGTGATGTGCGACGTGCGGCGGCGCGAGTCGGCCAAGGAGGTCCTGATCACGATGGTCGAGCACGTTCTGGGCGAGGCCGAGCGCGACCGCTGACCGCCGCCGGCGGGGAGGCGGACGGTGAACGCGGCGCCGCGCCCCGGCCGGCCCCGGACGGTGACCGTTCCGCCGTGGGCGTCCACCCATACGGTTTGGTATGTTCGTGCCATACCAAACCGTATGGAATGGAACCGGATGGCAGCGAGCGGACGGACCAAGCGCGACGACTGGCTGGACGCCGGCCTGGAGATCCTCGCCGGGCACGGCGCCCCCGCGGTCACGATCGAGCGGCTCACCGAGCGGCTCGGCCTGACCAAGGGCTCCTTCTACCACCACTTCGGCGGCATGGCCGGCTACAAGACCGCCCTGCTGGCGCACTTCGAGGAGGTGTGCACGACCCGGCTGATCGACCTCGCCGAACGGGACCCGGACGCGTCCCCGATGGCCAGGCTCGAACGGCTGATGGAGCTGGTCGTCTCGGACGCGGACCACGGCCCCGAACTGGAGGTCGCGGTACGGGCCTGGGCCCAGCAGGACGCCGAGGCCCGCGCCCTCCAGGAACGCGTCGACCGCGCCCGCGTCGGCTACCTGCGCGCCCTGTGGCTCGACCACAGCGGCGACGCCGAGGCGGCGGAGCGGATCGCGAACCTCTTCTACCTGATCACCATCGGCGGCTCGCACATCATCCCGCCGCTGCCCGCGCCCGACCTGCGCGGCGTCTTCGAACTCGGCATCCGGCTCGCCGCCCAGGAGGGAACGCCGTCATGAACGCCATCACCCGCTGGACCCCCTGGGGGATCATCGCCACCGCATGCGTCCACACCGTGTACGCGTTCGCGACCATGCCCGGCGCCTGGGGCGACATCGCCCGGGCCGGGATCGTGGACGGCGTCCAGGGCGACGCCGAGCGCGAGGTCGCCCTGTGGTTCCTCTACTCCGGCATCGGCTTCCTGGCGATCGGCACGTTCGCGCTCAAGGAGGTCCGGGCGACCGGCCGCGTCCCGCTCCAGACCGCCCTCTACCTGCTGGCCGTCGGCGGCACGATGGCCGTCGTCATGCCCGCGTCCGGCGGCTGGCTCGTCCTGCTCCTGGGCCTGCTGGCCCTGGCCGCGCACCGCCGGGGCGGCACGGCCGGAAGCGGCTGATGTCGGACCCCGCCCGTACCGTGCGGGGTCATGACCGAGGCCGAGAACGTCGTACGACCGCCCGGCGAGTGGCGGGCACTGGTGCATCCCCGCCGCGGCGCCGCCGCCCCGCCCTCGCCCGCCTCGCCCGCCGGGATCGACCCGGACGCCGTACGGATCCTCCGCGAGGCCACCGCGGGGGCCATGCCGCTGATCGAGGCGATGCTGGGCAACGAGCACACCCAGGAGGAGCCCGGCGAGGCCGTGCGCCGCTGGCTGCGCGGCGAGCCCGACCCGCTGGGCGCGGCGGCCGTCGCGACGATCCTCGTCGACAAGGACGCGGGGCGGGAGATCGGCGCGGAGGCCCTCAAGGCGGCCGTCGTGGACGCCTGGGCCGGCGAGCACGGGCTGCCGTTCGCGGCCTGCGCGTTCACCGAGCTCTCCGAGATCCGCCTCGGTGTCGAGCCACTGCGGGTGACTCCCCGCGCGTCCCTCCACGGCCTCGGTCGCGGCATCGGCTTCACCGTGAACGCCGTCCGGGATCCGGCGTCCCGGTACATGCACCACGGCGGGATCCGGCGCGCCGGACCGCAGGAGAACCCCAGCCGGTGGTGGCTCGACGACCGGACGTTCCGGCTACGGCTCCGCACGCTGCTGGCGGCGGCGGGCGAGGACGAGTACCGGGAGGCCGTGGAGCGGCTGGCCGGGCACCGGGCCTCCGGCGAGCAGCGGCTGACGGCCGCCTACCTCGTCCCGGCCGAGCACGCGTGGACGGACGAGTGCATCGGGGACATCGGCCGCACCGGCACGGGTTCGATCTCGCTGCTCCTGTGCTCGCTGTCCTCGGCGGAGCAGCTCGACCGGCTCCGCGCGACGGGGTACTCGCCGGGCTGGCACGACCTGCCGGCGGACGTGATCGCCACCATGCTCGACGCCCTCGGCCCGGCCGTGGCACCCCTCCTGGTCAGGGCCGTGCCGAACTACGAGCAGGACGACGAGCGGGTCCGCGCTCTCATCGCGTCGCTGGCGATGGTGCCTTCGGACGATGCGTTCCGGGCGCTGCTGGAACGGTTCGGCCAGAAGGACGCGAACGCCGCGCTGCGGCTGGCCGTGGAGCGCTTTCCCGTACGGGCGATGCGGATGCTCGGCCCGGTCGCGGCGGGCGAGACCACGGCCGCGCCGGTGGCCGCCGCCCTCCTCCGGGCCCGGCTCCGCGCCGACCCCGGCCTGGCGGACCGGCTGCCGCCGGAGATCCGCGGGTACGCCGAGCCGCTCCTGCCGCGCGCCGCCGTGCCCGACGCCGAGGACCTGCCGGAGGTGCTGGCCGCACCGTCCTGGACGCGCCGCGGCCGGGCGGCGGCGAAGAAGGCGCCCGTGCCGGACCTGCCGCCGTTCCCGGAGCCGGCCATGGTGTGGGAGCCGGGCGAGCGCGAAGCCTGGGAACGGGTCCATCGGCCGCCGTGGTGGACGTCCGGCCCGCAGGAGATCGACTGGGAGCTCGTGGCGGCGACGTGGGCCCCCGAGAACATGACCTGGGCCGGGAGCTGGCTGCCGCCCGTCATCGCGCGGTACGGGCTGGAGGCGCTCCCGCTCGCCCTGCGCGCGACCGCGCACTCTCCCGGCCGGCACGGCGAGATGCTGCTGCCGTACCTGGACGCCGAGGTGGCCCGGACGATGGCGCGCTGGCTGGCGCGGTCCAAGAGCGCGCGGACGACCGCGCGCCGCTGGTTCCGCCGGCACGGCGCCGCCGCCGTGCCGCTGCTGCTCCCGGCCGCGTTCGGCAAGGCGGGCCCGGAGCGCCGCGCCGCCGAGGGCGCGCTGCGGGCGCTGGCCGCCGAGCACGGCGACGCGGCGGTCGTCAGGGCCGCCGGGGACGCCGGCCCCGCCGTCGAGGCGCTGCTGAAGCTCGATCCGCTGGAGGTGCTGCCCGCCCGGATCCCCAAGGTCACCTGGGTGGAGCCGGCGGAGCTGCCGCAGGTCCTGCTGCGCGGCCGCCGTACGGCACTGCCCGCCGCCGCGACCGGCCACCTGCTCACCATGCTCGCGATGTCCAGGCTCGACGACGAGTACGCGGGGCTCGGCGTCGTCCGCGAGCTGTGCGATCCGGTGTCGCTGGCCGAGTTCTCCTGGGCGCTGTTCCAGCACTGGCAGGCTTCCGGCGGCGCGTCCAAGGACAACTGGGCGATGGCCCAGCTCGGCCTGGTCGGCGACGACACCACCGTCCGCCGCCTCTCCCCGCTCATCCGGCGCTGGCCCGGCGAGAGCGGCACCGCCCGCGCCGTGGCCGGGCTGGACGTGCTCGCCGGGATCGGCTCGGACGTGGCGCTGACGCACCTGTACGCGCTCGCGCGCAAGGGCAGGTACAAGGGCCTGAAGGCCAAGGCGTTGCAGCGGGTCGAGGAGATCGCCGCCGCCCGGGGCCTGACGAACGACCAGCTCGCCGACCGGGCCGTTCCGGACTTCGGGCTGGACGCCGAGGGCGGCATGACGTTCGACTACGGGCCGCGCCGCTTCGAGGCCGGCTTCGACGAGCAGCTCCGCCCGTTCGTGGTGGACGAGAAGGGAAGGCCGCGCAAGAGCCTGCCCAAGCCGCAGCCGACCGACGACCCCGATCTCGCGCCCGCCGCGCACGCGCTCTTCAACGGGTTGAAGAAGGACGTCCGCACGATCGCCGAGGAGGAGATCAGGAGGCTGGAGGCGGCGATGGTGCGGGGGCGCCGCTGGGACCCCGACGAGTTCCGGGACGTGTTCCTGCGCCATCCCCTCCTCTGGCACCTCGTGCGGCGCCTGGTCTGGCTGGCCGAGCACGACGGCCGGACCACCGCGTTCCGGGTCGCGGAGGACCGCACGTTCGCCGACGTGGAGGACGACGCGTTCGACCCGCCCGCCTCGTCCCGCATCGGCCTCGCGCACCCGATCCACCTGGGCGACGCGCTGGCCGCCTGGTCGGAGGTCTTCGCCGACTACGAGATCCTCCAGCCGTTCCCGCAGCTGGGCCGGCCCGTCCACGTCCTGACGGACGGGGAGCGCGCCGCGACCTCCCTGGACCGGCTGGTGGGACGGGTCGCGCCGTACGGCAAGGTCAAGGGCCTGTCGCAGGGCGACTGGCAGGGCGGCGAGGGGTACGACCCGTGGATCGCCCGCCGGGACCCGGCCGGGCGCTACGTCGTCGCCGGCATCAGCCCCGGGCTGGCCAACTACATGTACGGCGAGGGCGACGACCAGCGGTACACCGCCGTCTGGGCCGGCCCCGCCCCCGCCCGCGAGCCGGTGAACGCGATCCCCCTCGGCGACGTCGACCCCGTCACCATGAGCGAGGCGATCCACGACCTCGTCCGCATCTCCGCCTAGTCCTCGCAGGAGTAGGTGAAGGAGGCCGAGCCCTGCATCGGCGGGCCGTTCAGGACGGTCAGCGTCGCGGTGAACGTGCGCGTGCCCGTTCCCTTGACGTCCCAGTCCAGGTGGACGGTGGCGTGGGCGCGGCCGCCGGCCATGTCCTGCTGGAGCGGCGGGTCCGGGTCCTCCTGGTCGCTGCGCTTCCACTGGTAGACGATCCGCCCGGGCGCGCCGTTCGTGGTCAGGACGCCGGTCACCTGGACCTCGGCGTCGCAGCCCAGGGCGGGCCGGCCGGCCCGCACGTCCACGCCGGTGACGGCGAGCTCCGGCGTCCGCGCCTCGCGCAGCGACCAGGCGGCGCCGCCGGCGATCAGTGCGAGGCTCGCCGGCACGGTCAGCGCCCACAGCGCGCGGCGGCGCCTGCGGCGGCGGGCGCGCGACCTGGACGGCGGCGGGGTCCAGGTGGTCTGCCAGGGCTCGGGCAGCCCGGTCCCCGGCGGCACGGTCCCGGCCGGCACCGTGCCGGGCGGCTCCGGCTCCCGCTCCGCGGCGGCGGGGTCGGTCCGGGTCGTGACGGCGATCGCCCGTTCGGCGCGGGTGCGCACGGCCAGGTCCTCGCCGGACGTCCGGAGCATCTCCAGGAGCCGCGCGGGCGTCGGCCTGCCCGCGGGGTCCTTGCCGAGCGCGGCGGCGACCGCGTCCCGCAGGGCGCCGGTCAGGCCGCCGAGGTCGGGCTCCTCCTCCATGATCCGGACCGCCATCACCGGCAGCGTCGCCCCGCCGAACGGGCGCCGCCCGGTCGCCGCGAACAGCATCACCCCGCCCCACGAGAACACGTCCGAGGCGGGCTCGGGCCGCGCCTGGAGCTGCTCGGGCGCCATGTACGCGGGCGTGCCGTGGATCGTGCCGTCACCGGTCAACCGGGTCGCGCCGGCGGCGCCCGCCACCCCGAAGTCGATGACGCGCGGCCCGGTGCGCGACAGCAGGACGTTGGCCGGCTTGAGGTCGCGGTGGATGATCCCGGCCGAGTGGATCCCGGCCAGCGCCGCCGCGATGCTCACGCCGAGCTGGTCGAGGTCGGCGCCGCGCAGCGGGCCGTCCGCCCGTACGGCCTCCTCCAGGGTGGGGCCGTCGATGTACTCGGTGACCAGGTACGGCTCGGGCGCGTCCGGATCGGCGGCGATCACCTCGGCGGTGCAGAACCGCGGTACCCGCATCGCGCTGCGCGCCTCCCGCCGGAACCGCGCCCGGAACTCCGGCTCCCCGGCCAGCTCCGCCCGGATCACCTTGATCGCGACCAGCGCGCCGTCCGGGCCGCGGCCGAGGAACACCCGTCCCATGCCGCCCCCGGCGAGCGCCCCGGCCACCGTGTACGGCCCGATCGTGCGCGGATCGTCCGGCCGCAGCGGCCTGGCGCGCGCCGGGAGATCGGCCCCCTCGGCCTCCTGCATCCGGCCTCCGTCCCTAGGTCTCGGTGGGTGACGCCTTGGGCTGCGGCGACGGCTCCTCCGCCGTCGGTGGCTCGGTCGTCTCCGGTGCCGGGTCGGGCTTGGTGGTCTCGGGGGCGGGCTCGGGCTTCTCCGCCGGTTCCTCCGGCTTCGGCGCGGGGTCGTCGTCCGTCCCGGCCGGGCGCGGGGTGGCGGTCGACTCGGGCTCGGGCGTCGGGGTCTGCGCGCCGACGCCCGTGCCGGTGAACGTGATGTCCACGGCGCGGCCGCCCTGGTCGCTCGGGATGACCATGGTGGCGGAGTGGGCGCCCGGCCCGCTCGGCGTGAACCGCACGGTGTACGAGCAGGGGCCGCCGTCGTTCGCCGGCGGGCACTCGGTCAGCGTCACCGTGAACTGGCCGCCTCCGCCGGTGACCGTCATGCGCTGCTCGTCGTCACACACCCGCCACGGGTACGAGAACCGCCGCTCGACCGTACGGCCGACCGCGACCTCGCCCAGATCGTGGGCGTCGGTGTGCGGGAAGCAGTCGGCGGCCACGGCGGTGCCGGTGAGCGGCACGGTCACGGCGGTCTCGCCGTCCCGGTCCGGGACGACGAGCGTGCCGCTGTCGCTGGTGGTCGTCCGGGGGTTGTAGGCGATCGTGACCGTGCAGGTCGTTGCCTCCTCGGGCGGGCAGGTCGTGCCGGTCGTGCTGAACGCCTCGGCGCCGGTGACCCGGATCCCGGACGCGTCGTAGCAGGCGTTCCACTCGATCGTGATCGTCTCGGTGGCCGTGCCGCCCACGTCCACCGGCCCGAACGCCCGCGCCGGCCGCGTCGCCCGCGGGCAGGCGGGCGGCGGCTCGGTCGTCGGCGGCGGCGTCGTGACGGGCGGTGTCGTCACGGGCGTCGCGGGCGGTGCCGTGGTCGCGGGCGGCGTGACCGGCGCGGGCGGGGCGCCGATCACCGTCGGGGACGGGCTGGGCGCCGCCTGGGCCGGGGACGGCGAGGTCGCGCCGGGCGACGGCGTGGGCGTGGCCGGCGGCTCGGACGGCGGGTCCGACGGGTCGCCCGGGTCCGGGGCGGGCGGGTCCGCCGCCGGCGGCACGGTCTGCGCCGGCGTCGGGCGGGGCTTGGCGAGCGCGACCGGATCCTTCGTCTTGGTGTCGCCGAACACCAGCGCCACGGTCGCGACGCCGACGACGACCGCGGCGGCGACCGCGACGCCGCCGAACACGTGCACGCGGCTCAGGTTGCCCGCGTGCCGGGCGCTCCGGGCGCCGCCGTGCAGGACGCTGCGGCCGAGCGTGCTGCCGGCGATCGCGCCGCCGGCCGTGCCGGTGGCCGCCGCCCCCGGGAACAGCGCGGCCAGCGCGCCCGCGGCGGAGGCGAGGAACAGCAGCCCGCGGCGCTCCCAGTCGTCGCCGTACTCGGCGCGCGCCGCCTCCTCCAGCTCCCGCACGAACTCGGCGGCGTCGCCCGGGCGCAGCGCCGGCTCCTTGGCCATGCCGTGCGCGACCAGCGCGCGCAGCGGCTCCGGCACGCCCGCGACCGGCGGCGCGGCGGTCACGTGCTGCGCCATCAGCACCATGTCGTCGTCGCCGCCGTACGGGGGGCGCCCCGCCACGCACTCGTAGAACACGCACGTCGCCGCGTACACGTCGGTCGCGGGCGTCGCCGGGTCCCCGTTCCACTGCTCGGGCGCCATGTACGCGGGCGTGCCGGACAGCGACCGGTGCCCCGATGCCGTCGCGGTACCGAAGTCGATCAGCTTGCTGGCCCCGTCTGCCTGGACGATCACGTTCGCGGGCTTGTAGTCGCGGTGCACCACGCCCGCCGCGTGCGCGGCGGCCAGGCCCAGCAGGGAGCCCTTGAGGACCAGCAGCGCCGCCTCGGGTTCGAGCGTCCCGTGCGCGTGCAGCAGCCGCTGCAGCGAGACGCCCTCGACCGCCTCCATGACGATCGCGACGCCGTCCGGCCGTTCGACCAGTTCGTACACGCGGGCGACGTGCTCGTCGTCCACCGCGGCCATGAGCCGCGCCTCGTGCCGCGACGGGACGCGGCCGCCGCGCGTCGACACGTACTTGATCGCCACATAGGCGCCGGAGTCGTCGCGGCGGGCCAGCACCACCCGGCCCTGCGCCCCGGAACCGAGTTCGCCGACCTCGGTGAACCCGTCAAGCCGCCACGTGCTCATCCCGCGTCCCCCTGACTAGGGCAGGCAAAGATCATCGTCGCCGTTTTCCGGCGACCCCCGTGCGCGCGGCCCAGGCCGCGCCGAAAAGCACCCGAATCACCCCTGGAAGCGGGCATCACCAGTGGAGCGCCAAAGAATGCGGGGGTCAAGCCGGGGGCACGATCGCGCCATTCACCGTCCACTTTCGGCCGCGGCCGGCCTGATCTTTTCCATGGCGGCATTGGAAATACCATTCGGAATCGAAAATGATCGAATTCCCGGTCCTTTTCGGTACGCCGCGGCCGGCCCGGCGAACGAGGTCACCACCTGTCCGCGTTCGTCCGTACGGTCCGGGGGAACGACGACCGAAGGGGGATCTTCATGACCATCGCCGTCACCACTCCGACGGGGCAGGTCGGATCGCGGGTGGTCCGGCTGCTGATCCAGGCGGGCGTGCGGCCGCGCGTCCTGGTCCGGGACCCGGCGCGGCTGGACGCCGGTACGCGCGGGCACGTGGACGTGCGCCAGGGCGACCTGACCGACGCCGCGTACGTCCGCGAGGCCACGGCCGGGGCCCGGACGGTCTTCTGGGTCGACCCGACACCGCACATCGCCGACGACCCGGTCGGGACCTCGGCGCGGACCGCCGCCGGCCTCGCGGACGCCGCCCGCGCCGGCGACGTCGCGCGCATCGTCTTCCTGAGCAGCGTCGGCGCGGAGAAGCGGCACGGGGCCGGGCACATCGACGGCCTCGCCCGGATCGAGGAGCTGTTCGACGGCACCGGCGCCGACGTGCTCCACCTGCGGTGCGCCTATTTCTTCACCAACCTGCTGTTCGAGCTGGACGGGCTGGCGCGGGGCGTGCTGACGACCGCGTTCCGGCCCGACGCCCCCATGCCGTGGGCCGATCCCCGCGACATCGGCGACGTCGCCGCGGCCCGGCTGCTCAACCCGGACTGGCGGGGCCGGCTCGTCCAGGCCGTCCACGGGCCCGAGGACCTCACGTTCAAGCAGGTCGCCGAGATCCTCACCGGGGCGCTCGGCCGGCCCGTACGGCTGGAGACCGTCGACGACGCCACCGTGCGCCGGGGGCTCCTCGCGGCCGGGCTGCCGCCCGCCGCCGTCGAGGCCCTGGTCGGGATGACCGCCGGAACGCGCGACCTCGTCCCCGAGCAGCCCCGCGACCTGGTCACCACGACCCCGACCCCGCTCGCCGCCTGGGCGTACGCCCACCTGCGCCCGGCGCTCGCCGCGCACGGGCGGCCCTGACGGGCCTCCGGCGGGCTCCGGCCGTCCCGAGCGGTCAGGCGCGGAGGGTGATGCTCGGAGGCCGGCCGTACGCCGCGCGGTAGTCGGCGGCGAAGCGGCCGGGATGGTGGAAGCCCCAGCGGGCGGCGATGGCGGTGACGGTGGCATCGGGGCCGGCGGCCAGGAGGTCGGCGTGGGCGGCGGCGAGCCGGACGCGCCGCAGGTAGCCCATCGGGGTGGTGTCCCGGTGCCGCCGGAACGCGTACTGCAGGGTGCGGGGCGTGACGCCGGCGGCCGCGGCGATGTCGGCGAGGGTGATGCCGGGGTCGGCGTGGCGGGACTCGATGTAGTCCATCGCGCGGCGCAGCGCGGCCGGGGCGGCGTCGGACCGGTCGGCGCCCGTGTCCCCCTCCTGGAGCACGGTGTTGGGGAACGCCGCGAGCGCGGTGGCGGCGAGCAGGCGGGCGGTGTTGCCCAGGAGGATGGGCTGGTGCGCGCGCGGGTTGGCGAGCGTGCGCACCGCCAGGTCCGACGCCTGCTTCCACTGGTCCCGCGCGGCGGCGTCGAGAGGGCGCAGGGAGAGGAACCTCGGCAGGGCGGCGGCCCCGCCCGGCGGCGTCCCGGCGACCGTGCCGAGAAGGACCGCCGGGAAGGTGATGGTGCAGGTGCGGATGTCGCGGATGTGCGAGAGGTAGTCCGCCCCCGGGTAGTTGGCGATGTACACGTCGCCGGGCGCGTAGCGGTCGGCGTCCCTGCGGCGGTCGCGCTGGATGGTGCCGCGGAACACGGTGTTGATGATGACGGCGCCCTGGCCCCTCATCCGGAACGTGAGGTCGGCCGAGAACCTCAGGTCGCTCACGGTGAAGTCCCCCGCGTCCGCGCGGGACAGCCCCACCTGCGTGGTGCTCTCGCGGGTCCGCTGCACCATGAGGCGCCCGCCGTACGCCCGGTCCATGAACTCCCGGGCGAGCAGCGGGTCGGACGTGGCGAACTCGAACCGCTCGACCTGGCCCTGCACGGAACCGGTGGGCACGGGGCACCTCCGCGGCTCGCAGACGCTTCCGTGCCCGTGACCGTACCCCGGCCGGCCCGCGAAGCGAAACCGCCGCGGCGGTCGCCGGCCAGGGCGGCCGATCCCGGTCCCGACCGGCGCTCCCCTCCTGACCGCCGCTCGGTACCGTCGCGCCCAGAATCGCTCCGGCGCACCCGCCCGGTCACCACGCGAAACGAAAGAACGCGGTTCGGCCGTCCACGGAACGAAGCGCCCCGGCCCCGGGGCGGGACCGGGGCGCCCGACCGCGGCCCGCGCCTCAGCCGCGGTGGTCCTCGCACCCCGCGTGCCGGGCCGGCTCGGCGGGGCGGACGGAACGGGCGGGTTCCGCGGCGGTACGCAGGGCGAGGATCTCGGCGAGCACCGAGAGGGCGACCTCGCCCGCCGTCCGGGCCCCGATGTCGAGCCCCGCCGGCGTACGCACCCGGTCGCCGTTCTCCAGGGCGGACGCCACGGCCGCGCCCCGCTTACGGCTGGCGATCAGCCCCACGTACGGGACCCCGGCGGCCAGCGCCCGGCGGAGGACCTCCTCCTCGTCCCGGCCGTGGGTGGCCGCCACGACGGCGGCCGCGTCCGCCGCCACGGGGTCCGCCGGGCCCGCGCAGAGGGCGGTCGCGTAGCCGGCGGCCGCGCCGACGTCCGCGAGGGCGCGGGCCACCGGGCCGTCCCCGTAGACCTGCACCAGCGCCGGCGGGATCACGGCCTCCAGGAAGACGTCCAGGGTGCCGCCCGACAGGCACGGGTTCCCGACCGTCACCAGGCCGTCGAGCGACGCGGCGCCCGCCGGGTCGGCGGTGATCCGCAGCAGCGTCGACTCGCCCGAGGCCAGCAGCCGCAGCGCCTCGGCGCGGACGGTCGAGGCGGCGCAGGACCCGCCGACGAAGCCCTCCAGGGTGCCGTCGGGCAGCACCAGCGCCCGGTCGCCCGCGCGGGCGCTCGCCGGCCTCTCCGTGCGGACCACGGTGGCCAGGACGTACGGCGTGCGTTCGGAGCGGAGCCGTTCGGCGAGTTCGTTCACGGGATGGCCAGGTCGGTGCGGAACGGGCGGCCCTGGATGGTCCGCCACACGTTCGCCGGGGTCAGGGGCATGTCGGCGTGCTTGACGCCGTACGGCCGGAGCGCGTCGACGACCGCGTTCACGATGGCGGCGGGCGAGCCGACCGTGGCGGACTCGCCGACGCCCTTCGCGCCGAGCGGATGGTGCGGGGACGGCGTCACGGTCTCGCCCAGCTCCCAGGACGGGCATTCCATCGTGGTCGGCAGCAGGTAGTCCATGAACGAGGCGCCGAGGTGGTTGCCGTCCTCGTCGAACGCCATGACCTGCATCAGCGCCATGCCGACGCCGTCGGCGAGGCCGCCGTGCACCTGCCCCTCCACGATCATCGGGTTGATCCGGACGCCGCAGTCGTCGACGGCGACGAACCGCCGGACCGCCACCTTCCCGGTGCCCGGATCCACCTCCACGACGGCGATGTACGCGCCGAACGGGTACGTCAGGTTGGGCGGGTCGTACACCGTCGTCGCGTCCAGATGGCCCTCGACGCCCTCGGGCAGCTCGACGCTGCCGTGGGCGGCCATCGCGATCTCCTGCAGGGTCACGCCGGTGCCCGGATCGCCCCGTACCGACCAGCGTCCCGGGCTCCATTCGAGGTCATCAGGGGACGCCTCCAGCATCGCGCCCGCGACGATCCGGGCGCGCTCCCTCACCTTGCGGGCGACGACGGCGGTGGCGGCGCCCGACACCGGCGTCGAGCGGGAACCGTACGTGCCCAGCCCGAACGGCGTCTGGTCGGTGTCGCCGTGCACGACCTCGACATCGTCCACGGGCAGGCCCAGCTCGTGCGCGACGATCTGCGCGAAGGTCGTCTCGTGGCCCTGCCCCTGCGTCTGCACGGAGATCCGCAGCACGGCCTTCCCGGTCGGGTGGACGCGGAGTTCGGCGCCGTCGGCCATGCCGAGGCCGAGGATGTCCATGTGCCTGCGCGGCCCGGCGCCGACGGCCTCGGTGAAGAAGCTGATGCCGATCCCCATCAGCGAGCCGGTGCCCTCGCGGCGGCGCTCGGCCTGCTCGGCGCGCAGCTTGTCGTACCCGGCGATGTCCATCGCGTGCCGGAGGGCGCGCGGGTAGTCGCCGGAGTCGTACTCCCAGCCGGTGGCGGTGCCGTACGGGAACTGCTCGGGCCGCAGCAGGTTGCGCAGCCGCAGCTCGGCCGGGTCGGCGCCCAGCTCCAGCGCCAGCATGTCGATCATTCGCTCGACCAGGTAGGCGGCCTCGGTGATGCGGAACGAGCACGCGTACGCGACCCCGCCGGGCGCCTTGTTCGTGTAGACGCCGGTGACCGCGCAGTGCGCCGCCTCGATGTCGTACGAGCCGGTGAACACGTGGAAGAACCCGGCCGGGAACTTCGTCGGCTGCGCCGTGCCGTTGAACGCGCCGTGGTCGGCCAGCACCTTCACCCGGATGCCGCGGATCCGGCCGTCCCGCGTCGCGGCGATCTCGCCCCGCATGTGGTAGTCGCGGGCGAACGACGTCGTCATCAGGTTCTCGGACCGGTCCTCCATCCACTTCACCGGCCGGCCCGTGACGATCGACCCGACGATCGCGCACACGTACCCCGGGTAGATCCCGACCTTGTTGCCGAAGCCGCCGCCGATGTCGGGCGCCACGACCCGGATCTTGTGCTCGGGCAGCCCGGCGACCAGCGCGTACACGGTGCGGTGGGCGTGCGGCGCCTGCGTCGTGGTGTGGACGGTGAGCTTGCCCGTCACCCCGTCCATGTCCGCGACGATCCCGCACGTCTCCAGCGGCGCCGGGTGGACGCGCGGGTACAGGACGTCCTGGGCGACGACGACGTCCGACTCGGCGAAGACCCGCTCCGCGTGCCCGGCGTCGCCGGCCTCCCAGTCGAAGACGCGGTTGCCGGTACGGCCCTCCAGGTCGTCGCGGATGACCGGGGCGTCCTCGTCCAGCGCCCGCCGCGCGTCGATCACCGGCGGCAGCGCCTCGTAGTCGACGTCGATCAGCTCCAGGGCGTCGCGGGCGGCGTAGTGGTCCTCGGCCACCACGAACGCCACCTCCTGCCCCTGGAAGCGCACCTTGTCGGTCGCCAGCACGGCCTGGACGTCGCCGGACAGCGTCGGCATCCACGCCAGGTCCAGCCCGGCCAGCGTCGCACCGGTGATCACGGCCTTGACCCGCGGGTGCGCCTCGGCGGCCGTGGTGTCGATCGAGACCAGCCGGGCGTGCGCGTGCGGGCTGCGCAGCACCGCCCCGTGCAGCATCCCCGGCAGCCTGACGTCGTCGACGTAGCGGCCCTTGCCGCGGATGAACCGGGCGTCCTCCTTGCGCGGCACCCGGCCGAACCCGTGGTGGCGTTCCCGCGTCTCCGTCATGACGTCACCTCGGTCTCGGCCGGATGATCGGCGGCCCACCGCACGGAGCGGACGATGTTCTCGTATCCCGTGCACCGGCAGATCTGCCCCGACAGCGCCTCGCGGATCTCCGCCTCGGACGGGTCGGGATCGCGGTCCAGCAGCCAGCGGGAGACCATCAGCATCCCCGGCGTGCAGAACCCGCACTGGAGGCCGTGGCACTCGGCGAACCCCTTCTGCACGGGGTCGAGCACGCCGTCCCGTTCCAGGCCCTCGACCGTGCGGACCTCCTTGCCGTCCGCCATGACCGCGAGGACCGTGCACGACTTGACCGGGACGTCGTCCAGCCAGACGGCGCAGGCGCCGCAGTTGGAGGTGTCGCAGCCCCAGTGCGTGCCGGTCAGGCCCAGCTCGTCCCGCAGGAAGTGGACGAGCAGCAGCCGCGGCTCGACCTCGGCGGTGCGCGGCTCCCCGTTGACGGTCACCGTGATCTTCATGTCCGGGCCCTTCCCATCGCGCGGTGGTACGCGCGGCGCAGCGCGCGCGTCGTCAGCTCGCCGGCCAGATGCCGCTTGTAGTCGGCCGGGCCGCGCTGGTCCGACCCGGGGTCGCAGTGCAGGGCCGCCACCCGGCCCGCCTCGCGGAAGAGCTCCTCCGACGGCTCGGCGCCGCGCAGCAGCTCCTCGGCCTCGGCGGCGACGAAGTGCTCGGCGCGGACGGCGGTGAGGCCGATCCCCGCCTCGGCGATCCGCAGATCGCCCGCCAGCGTCAGCACGGCACCCGCCGCGGCCAGCGGCCAGTCCCCGGCGCGCCGCTCGACCTTCTCGTACGCGCTGGAGCCTCCCGGCCTGATCGGCACCCGCAGCTCCGTCAGCACCTCGCCGGGCTCCACGACCGTCTCGTACGGGCCGGTGTGGAACGCCCGGACCGGGACGGCGCGCTCCCCGCCCGGACCGCGGATCACCGCCTCGGCGCGCAGCGCGCCGAACGCCGCCGACAGGTCCTCGGACGGGTCGGCCTGGCAGAGCGAGCCGCCGACCGTACCGCGGTTCCGCACCACCGGGTCGGCGATCACCCGTTCCGCGTCGTGCAGGATCGGGAAGTGCTCGCCCGCCACGGCCGAGTCCAGCAGCTCGGCGTGCCGGGTGAGCGCGCCGATCCGCAGCGTGTCCCCCTCGACCCTGACGTACGACAGCTCCGCCACGTCGTTGATGTCCACCAGCGCCTCGGGATCGGCCAGCCGCAGCTTCATCATCGGGATGAGGCTGTGGCCGCCGGCGACGACCCTGGCCTCCGGGCCGTACCTGGCCAGCAAGGCGAGCGCCTCGTCGACACTGGCCGCCTTCGCGTACTCGAAGCGGGCGGGAACCTGCATGGCGATCCCTTCGGCGCGGGGTCGGGTGTGCGGATTCTCGCCCCGGCCGCAGGCGGCCACAACGGCCGGATAAGCGAACCCTTAAGACCACACTGAAGGAGTGACTCTCACCCAGCTGGGCGCCTTCGTGCTCGTGGCCAGGCTCGGGTCGGTGAAGGAGGCGGCGCGGGCGCTGGACGTCAGCGAGCCCGCGGTGTCGCAGGCGCTCGCCGCGCTCCGGCACCACCTGGGGGATCCGCTGATCGTGCGCGGGCCGGGCGGGATGACGCTGACCGAGGGCGGGGCCCGGCTGCTGCCGGTCGCCTCGCAGATGGTGGTGCTCGGCGCCGAGGCCGAGGGCGCGGTACGGGACGCCCGCGGCGCCCCCGAGGCGCTGCGGGTGGTGGCGACGGCGGCGGTCGCCGAGTTCGTCGCCGCTCCCCTGCTGGACGCGTTCGCCCGCCGGTCGGCCCGCCCGGTCGAGGGCGGCTCCGGCGTGGCCGCCCGACGCGAGATGCCGGTGCTGCTGCACAACCGGCTCGCCGACGTGGCGCTCGGGCCGTACCTCGGGGCCGAGCCCGGCCTGGTCAGCGAGCCGGTGTTCCGCACCCGGCTCGTCGCCGTGGGCACCGGGCCCGTGCCGCCGCGCCCGGTCTGGTTGGTCGACCCGTCCGGGACCGACCCGGCGAGCGAGACCAGCGCGCTGCTGCGCCGGCTCAAGGTGCCCGAGGACCGCGTCCGCGTGTACCCGAACCAGACCGCCGCGTGGGCCGCGGCCGCCGACGGCGACGGACTGGCGATCGCGCCGGCCCATCTGGTGGCGCCGCGCGTCCAGCGCGGGGAGCTGACCGTCGTCGCCACCCCGGCGACGCCGGTCGAGGTCCGCTGGCACGCCACGACGCTGCCGGCGGACCGGCGGCCGGCGCTGGCGGGCTCGTTCCGCCGTTTCCTGGCGACGGCCGACGCCCTGCACGTGATGCGCACCCCCGGCTCGGGCGTCCCGCCGTCCCGCTTCCGCCCCCCGGTGTACGTGACCCTCTGGAGCTGACGGTCGACTCGTGGCGTGTCTCGCCTCAGCGGACGCGTGAGGGG
>NZ_JBGNUR010000004.1:0-516898 GCF_041951345.1 Actinomadura sp. 21ATH
ACATGGTCGTCCAGATGGACATAGAGTGCGGTCAGAAGGGCGTCCAGGTCTGTCTTCACACACTGATCATGGGCGCCCTTCGCCATGCCCGCGACCGGTTCCGCAAACCCCCATCAACGATCTAGGGGGCGGGCGTCACGAACCCGTACTTGTTGAACAGCTGCCGCGCGACGGGGGAGGTCAGCCAGGACACGAACCTGGCGGCCTCCTTCTCGTTCGGGCCGTCCCTGACCGCCCCCGCGGCGTAGGTCGCGGTGACGTTCTCCAGCGCCGGGATGGGGACGCTGCTCGCGGCGACGCCGGCCGCCTTGAGGTCGGTGATGTAGACCAGGCCGGCGTCGGCCTCGCCGGTGCGGACCCGGTCCAGCACGGCCCGCACGCTGATCTCCTCCGCCGCCGACCGCACGGTGATCCCGGCGCCCTTGAAGATCTTGCGCGCGTACCGCCCGGCCGGCACGGTCGAGGCCGCCAGCGCGACGCGCAGGCCGGGCCGGGTGAGGTCGCGCAGCCCGCGGACGCGGCGCGGGTTGCCGGGCCGAACGACGATCGTCATCGCGTTGTGCGCGATCACCCGGCGGCGGCCGGTCAGGTTCTCGTCGGCCTCGTTCATCGTCACCTCGTCCGCGGTGACCAGGACGTCGCCGGCGCCGCGCTCGGGCAGCCGCGCGGCCATCTCCTGCGAGCCGCCGAACGTGAACCGCACCTGCACGTCCCGGTGCTCGCGGTGGTAGGCGACGCCGAGCTCGCGCATCACCTCGCGGGTGGAGGAGGCCGCGAGCACGCTCAGCGTCGCCCGGTCCGAGGAGTCGCCGCAACCCCCCGCGACCGCGCCGAGGCCGAGGAGGGACAGCGCGGCGCATGCGGCCAGGCGGCGCCAGCGGGGGGAGTCCGGCATATGTCCAGATCTTAGGGTGGAACCCTTGTGCTCAGGTGTTTCCCATTGGCGTGTCAGTGGCCGCCGCTAGGGTTTCCACCATCGTGCACACCCTTCCCCGGAGGCCATCGATGTCCCTCGACCTGTTGGAACTGCTGCCCGGCGACTGGCGGGAGCGCCTCGACCCGCTCGTCGACCCGATCGGGGTCGCGGCGCTGGGCGCGTTCGTGGCGCAGGAGTACGAGGAGCAGACGGTCTACCCCGCGCGGGAGGACCTGTTCAACGCGTTCCGGCACTGCTCGTACGACGACGCCCGCGTCCTGATCCTCGGCCAGGACCCGTACCACGGGCCCGGCCAGGCGCACGGGCTGAGCTTCAGCGTGCGCGACGGCGTGAAGCTCCCGCCGTCGCTCCGCAACATCTACAAGGAGCTGGCGACCGACCTCGACCTCCCGTTGGCCAAGACCGGCGACCTGTCGGCGTGGGCCGCGCAGGGCGTGCTGCTGCTGAACGCGGTGCTGACCGTCCGGGCCGGCGAGGCGGGCTCGCACGCCGGCAAGGGCTGGGAGGACTTCACCGACGCGGCCATCCGCGCGCTCAACGAGAAGGAGGAGCGGGTGGTGTTCGTCCTGTGGGGCGCGTACGCCCGCAAGAAGGCCAAGCTCGTCACGGGCGAGCAGCACGTCGTGATCGAGTCGGCGCATCCGAGCCCGCTGAGCGCGAAGAAGTTCTTCGGCACCCGCCCGTTCAGCGCCGTGAACAAGGCGCTGGTGGACGCCGGCCGTCCCGAGATCGACTGGACGGTGCCCCCGGGCGCCTGACCCCGGGGGCCTGAGAGGGCGGCCGAGCGGCGCCGGGCGCGAGGGCGCACCCGGACATGCCGCGCCGGCCGCCCTGCCGCTCCTGCCGGCCTGACGCCCCTAGAGGGCCAGGCCGAGGGTGAGGAGGGCGCCGTACGCGAGCTGGAGGCGGCCGGTGCCGCCGAGGACCGGGATCAGGGCCGGGCCGGTGGCGCCCCGCAGGACCGTCTGGGTGGGCGGCACCGACAGCGGCGCCGACAGCAGCGCGAGCAGCACCCACGGGTGCGGCGCCGCCATGGCCAGGACGATCGTGTACGGCAGGGCGGTGCACGCCGCGTACAGGACGCGGGTGTTGCGGTCGCCGAGCGCGACGGCGAGGGTGCGCTTGCCGGAGACCTCGTCGGTGGGGATGTCGCGCAGGTTGTTGGCGACCAGCAGCCCGCAGGCCAGCAGCCCGATCGGCACCGCCGCCGCCCACGCCTCCCACGGGACGCCCTCGACCTGCACGTACACCGTGCCGACGACGGCGACCAGGCCGAAGAAGACGAAGACCGAGACCTCGCCGAGGGCGCGGTAGCCGTACGGGGTCTTGCCGCCGGTGTAGAACCACGCGGCCAGGATCGCCACGGCGCCGACCAGGATCAGCCACCAGGTGGTGACGGCGGCCAGCACCAGCCCGGCGACGGCGGCGGCCAGGAAGCAGCCGAGCGCCGCGGCGAGCACCTGCTTCGGCTTCGCCACGCCGGACCCGACCAGCCGCAGCGGGCCGACCCGGTCCTCGTCGGTGCCGCGGACGCCGTCGCTGTAGTCGTTGGAGTAGTTGACGCCGATCTGCAGGACGAGCGCGACGAAGCCGGCGAGCAGGGCGCGCCACCACACGGCCTGGCCTTCGCCGATCGCGACGCCCGTGCCGACGGCGACGGGGACGAGGGACGCGGGGAGGGTGCGGGGCCGCGAGCCGGCGACCCATTGGGAGAGCGTGGCCACTGGTTACCGTTGGTTCTCGTGGGGCGACAGGGGACTAGGACTCCGATTGTCCCCGACGCCGCCCGCTCTCGGGCCGCGGGGCGGGGCCGGGGCGCAGCCGCAGCGACACGGCGAGGCCGAGCGCCAGGATCGCGCCCGTGGCGAGCGCGGCGTTCCGGGTCGCGGCGGCCAGGCTCTCGTCGGCGGCGCGGGCGAGCGCGGCCCGGTCGGCGTCGGCGTGCAGCTCGCGGGCGTACGTGCCGGCGCTCTCGCGCAGCTCGTGTGCGATGGCGGCGCGCTGCTCGGGGGGCAGCTCGGTGCCCTCCAGCCGGCCGGCCATGGTGCGGCCGAGGCCGGTCGCGAAGACCGTGCCGATCAGCGCGATGCCCAGCGCGGCGCCGATCTGCCGCGCCGTCGACTGCGTTCCGGACGCCTGCCCGGACAGCTCCCGCGGCACGTCGGCGAGCGCGACGCCGGTGAGCTGGGCGGAGGTGAGGCCGAGCCCGACGCCGTACACGAACATCCAGGGCGCCAGGCCGAAGCCGGTGGTCGTCGCGGACACCGTCAGCGCCAGCGCGAGGACGGCCGCGACCTCCAGCACCATGCCGATCCGGACGACGCGCACAGGGCCCCGCGTGCGCGCCAGCCGGTGCGCGACGGCACCCGTCAGGAACGCCCCGGCGGCCATCGGCAGGATCGCCACGCTGATCTGCAGCGGCGCCGTGCCGTGCACGCCCAGCAGGAACAGCGGCAGCACGAAGACGAGCCCCAGCTCGCCCACGTTCACCAGGGCGGCCGCGAGGTTGCCGTGCCGGAAGCTCGGGATCCGGAAGAGGGCGAGGTCGAGCATCACCGGCCGCCCGGCGGCGGCGCGCGCCCGCTCGACGACGGCCAGCGCGGCCAGCAGCACGGCGCCGAGCCCGAGCACGACCGGCACCGGCGACAGCCCGCCCTCGGGCCAGCCGACCGGGCCGGTGTGGAACGGGCGCGTCGCCGTCCACCAGCCGTAGGTCTGGCCCTCGATCAGCCCGCACACCAGCGCGCCGAACCCGAGCGCCGCGAGCACCCCGCCCGTCCAGTCGATCTCGCGCAGCGCCCGGCCGGCGCCGCCCGTTCCGGAACGTTCCGGCCGCGTCTCCGGCATCAGCGCGAGCGCGCCGGCGATCAGCGCGAGCCCGAGCGGCAGGTTCACCCCGAACGCCCACCGCCAGTCGGCCGCGGACGCGATCGCGCCGCCGATCAGCGGGCCCAGCCCGGCCATCCCGGCGATCATCGCGCCGTACGTCCCGAAGGCGGCCGCCCGCTCCCGGCCGGTGAACATCGCGTTCACCGTGGACAGCGCGGCGGGCAGCACCATCGCCGCGCCGACGCCCTGCAGCGCCCGCGCCCCGATCAGCGCGGACCCGTCGCCGGCCGCCGCGGCGACCACGCTGGCCAGCGTGAACACCGCGGTGCCCAGCACGAACAGCCGGCGCCGCCCGAACAGGTCGCCGGCCCGGCCGAACGGGATCAGCAGCGCCGCGAAGACGAGGGAGTACACCGAGGTGACCCACTCGGCCTCCGACGTCGTCATGCCGAGCCCGGCGACGATCCGCGGCAGCAGGACGCCCACGATGGTGGCGTCCACGACGATCAGCGAGACGCCGAGGCTGATGACGACCAGGCCGAGCCGGCGCCGGCGGGCGTCGGACGGCGCGGCCGTCCGGGCAGGCGGCGGCGAGACGGAGGAGGTCAGGGACACGACCACCAACCTATGCCCGGGCCGTCGCGGGCCGGCACCGACCCCTGCCTCAGGCCGGGGCGGCCGCCCTGATGTCGGTGTGGAGGCGGATCTGCCGGACGGGTTCGCCCATGTCGAGGTCGCGCGCCGTGCCGTCCGGGGCCCAGCCGGCCGAGCCGAGGAACGCGCGCAGCACCTCGTCGCGCTCGAACGCCCATGTGATGAGCGTCTCGAAGCCGTCCTCGCGCAGCAGGTCCACGGTCGCGGCCAGCAGGCGGCTGCCGTGCCCGGCGCGCGCGTGCAGCGGGTCGACCAGCAGCGTCACCAGCTCGGCGGTCACCGCCGGGTCGCGGTCGGGGTCGTCCTCGGCGGGCGCGTGCGCGGCGAAGCCGACGACCAGGTCGGACGCGACCGCGACCAGCAGCCGGTGCCGGGGGCTCGGTGGCGCGGCCGCCGCCTCCGCCCAGCGCTCGCGCCACGCCTTCCGCGCGTCGTCGCCGGTCACCTCGGCCAGCACCGCCTCGGGCAGCAGCTCGCGGTAGCCCTGCCGCCAGGCGCGTATCTGGATGTCGGCGACGGCGGCGGCGTCCGCGCGGCGGGCGGGCCGTACGCCCACATCGGCCATGGCGGCACGTCCTTTCGTTGAGGGTGGGACGGACAGGCTGCTCGCAGCCTAGGGCGCCGGGGTGCGGCGCCGGGCCCGGTACGTGCGGGTCTTGGTGCGGTTGCCGCACACGCGCATCGAGCACCACGCGCGGCTGCGGTTCTTGGAGGTGTCGAGGAACGCCCACAGGCAGGTGCTCTCCTGGCAGACCTTGAGCCGCGGCCACGTCCCGTCGGCGACGGACTCCATGACGGCCGCGGCGATCCGGGCGAGCCCGGCGGCGGCGCCCGTACCGGCCGGCACGAGCGCGGGACGGCCGCCGCCCAGCGCCAGCCGCAGCGGGAGCCGTCCGAGAGCCTCCTCCAGCCCGGCCACCGCGCCGGCGCCGTTCGTCCCGCGGCCGGGAGCCGCGTGATCGGCGGGCTCGGGGACGGCCGGCCCGTGGTCGGGGGCGTGGTGGGCGAGCATCGCGGCGCGCAGGCCCTCGCGGAGGGCGGTGGCGGTCGCGAGGTCGGCCGCGCCGGCGGGGGTGCCGGCCGGGACGAGGCCGCGGCCGGCCAGCCAGCCGGCCAGCTCCGCGGGCGTGCCGATCCCGTCGGCGGCGGACTCGACGTCCAGGGTGTTGACGAACTCGCGCAGCAGCAGCGCGGCCGGGGACTCGGCCCGCGGGCCGGTCCGCTCGCCGCCGCTCATCACCGCTCCCGCCCGCTCGACCGCCGTCAGGCGCACCCTACCAAGGGGACACCGGCGTACCGGGCTGGCCGGTTGCATGGCGGCCCGACACCGGCGTACGGTCGTCAGTGGTGTTGATCATCGAGAGCCGGGAGGGGCCGGGGATGCGGCCGAAGGTGTCGAACGTCGCGATCGACTGCACGGACATGGACGCGATGGTCGCGTTCTGGGGCGCGCTGCTGGACATGGAGGTCACCGGCCGCGACGACGACTGGACCGACCTGGAGCCGCTCGGCGACGGCGGGCCGCTGCTGAGCTTCCAGCTCGTCCCGGACGGCAAGCGCGTGAAGAACCGGGTCCACCTGGACGTGGCCGTCCCCGACATCCGCGCGGCGGGCGAGCGGGCCCGCGCGCTGGGCGCCACGCCGCACGGGCCGCCGATGGGCGAGGACCCGGACAGGCCGTTCCAGGTCTGGCTCGACCCGCTGGGCAACGAGTTCTGCCTCGTCACCGCCTGACGGAACCGGCGGTCACCGCGCGGCGGCGCGGACGACCTCCGCGAGCCGCCGCACCCCCTCGGCCAGCTCGCTCTCCGAGGCCGCCGCGCCGTAGCTGACCCGCAGGAACGGCCCGGGCGGCTCGGCGGGGAAGAACGGCCGTCCCGCGCTCACCAGCACCCCGGCGTGCAGCGCGGCGTCCGCGAGCCGCACGTCGTCGGTCCCGGGCGGCAGCCCCACCCACAGGTGCGGCCCGCCGGCCGGGTTGCCGACCGGCAGCGCGGGCAGCTCGCGGGCCAGCGCCGCCCGCACCGCGTCCCGGCGCGAGCGCAGCGCCGCCCGCACCGCCCGCAGGTGGCGCGGCCAGCCGGGGGCGCTGACCAGCTCCAGCAGCGTCCCCTGCATCGGCCGGGCCGGGAAGAACTCCTCGATCAGCTGGGTGGCCCGGATCCGCTCGGCGACCGGACCCCGCGCGATCACCGCGGCCACCCGCAGGCTGGCGGCGGTCGCCTTGGTCGGCGACGAGATGTGCACCACCCGGCCCTCCTGGTCGGCGCTCACCAGCGGCGGCGGGATCGCGTCGATGGCCAGGTGGCGGGCGAAGTCGTCCTCGATCACGAAGGCGCCCGCCGCCCGCGCCACCGCCAGCACCCGCGCCCGCCGCGCGGCCGGCAGCACGGCGCCGGTCGGGTTGTGGAACGTGGGCTGCGTGTAGAGCACCCGGGCGCCGGTCATCGCGAACGCCTCGGCGAGCAGCTCGGGCCGCAGCCCGTCCTCGTCCATCGGCACGGGCACCGGGTGCAGCCCGCTGGCCCGCGCGACCGCCAGCACGCCCAGGTAGGTCGGCGACTCCACCAGCAGCGGCGCGCCCGGCGGCAGCAGCGCGCGCAGCACGGTCGTGAGCGACTGCTGCCCGCCGCTGGTGATCAGCACGTCGGCGGGCGACGTCTCGCCGCCGGCCGTCCGGGCGAACCAGGCCCGCAGCTCCGGGATCCCGCCGAGCGGCGGCAGCTCCCACGCGTCCGGGCGGCGGGCGGCCCGCGCCGCCGCGTTCGCCAGCGCCCGCACGGGCTGGAGCGAGGGGTGCAGGTAGCCGCCGCTGAGCGCGATCGCGCCCTCGGGCGGGGGAGTGAGCAGCCGCGCGACGCCGTCCCCGTCCACGGCCCGGTCGCCGAGCGTCACCGCCTGCCAGCCGAAGTCGGCGGGCCCGGCGGCGGGCTCGGGCCGCTCGGCGGCGAACGCGCCGCTGCCCGGCCGGGTCACGACGAGTCCCTCGGCCGCGAGCAGTCCCAGCGCGCGCGTCACCGTGACGGGGCTGACCTGGTAGCGGCGCATCAGCGCGCGGCTGGACGGCAGCCGCTCGCCCGGGTGCAGCCCCTCGACCTCGGCCCGCAGCCGGTCGGCCAGCGTGGCCACACTGCTATCGTGGTGCATGAAAGACCACGATAGCGCTACTGATGACACGCCGATAGCGCTCGGCGGCCTCGGGCTCGCCGGCCTGGGCGTGCTCGCCTTCTCGCTGACCCTCCCCAGCACGGCCGTCGCCCTCGAAGGGCTCGACCCCTACCTGATCGGCATCGGCCGCTCCGCCGCCGCGGCCGTGTTCGCGGCGATCGCGCTGGCCGCCGTGCGCGCCCGCGTCCCGGCCCGCGCGCACTGGCCCGGGCTGCTGGTCGTCGCCGCCGGGGTGATCTTCGGCTTCCCGCTGCTCAGCACGCTGGCCCTCGACCACGGCTCGTCCTCCGCGCACGCGGCCGTCGTCGTCGGCCTGCTGCCCGCCGCGACGGCCGTCCTCGCGGTGCTCCGCGGCGGCGAGCGCCCGTCGCCCGCGTTCTGGGCGGCCGCGGCCGCCGGGGCCGCGCTGGTCACCGGCTTCGCGCTGCTCCAGGGCGCCGGCCGGCTGACCGGCGCCGACCTGCTGCTGTTCGCGTCGCTGGTCGCGGCGGCGGCCGGGTACGCCGAGGGCGGCCGGCTGGCCCGCGTGATGCCGGGCTGGCGGGTGATCTCCTGGGCACTGCTCCTCGCCGCCCCGATCTGCGTCCCGGTCACGATCTGGCTGCTCGCCACGACCGGCCCGGACTGGACGGGCCGGACCGCGCCGGGCTTCGGGTACGTGACGGTGATGTCGGCGTACCTGGGCTTCTTCGCCTGGTACGAGGGACTGGCCAGGGCCGGGATCGCGCGGGCGAGCCAGGTGCAGCTCGCCCAGCCGCTGCTGACCATCGTCTGGTCCGGCATCCTGCTCGCCGAGCTGATCGACGCCGCCACCGCGCTCGCCGCCGCGGGGGTGCTGGTCTGCGTCGCCCTGGCCCAGCGCGCCCGCGTGCGCACGGTCGCGCCGCCCCTTGCGGCATGTGACGTACTCCCGCAAGCTGGGAAGGAACGCGTCACAAGGACGTGAGCGTGAGGAGCCCGCATGGACGAGCAGGTCACCGTCCCGGAGGGCGGCTTCTGGCCCGCTCCGGAGATCCCGCTGCCGAACATCTACCCGATGGAATGGCGGGTGGAGACCGGCAAGCTCGCGGCGATCTACGAGAAGTCCAAGCGGACCGTGTGGAACCCCGCCGACCTGCCCTGGGACGGCATCCGGCCGGAGGACTTCACCCCCGAGCAGCGGCTCGGGATCATGTACTGGTTCGCCGTCCTGGCGAACTTCGACGCCTCCGGCCCCGCCGTGTTCGCCCGCGCCACCGTCCACGCGTTCGAGCAGCACGAGGAGGACCCGGTCCGCAAGTGCTTCTTCTCGATCACCCGCGACGAGATGAACCACGAGGAGTGCTGCCAGCGCACGATCGAGAGGCTGTGGCCCGGCGGCCCGCTGGACTGGACGCCCCGGACCGACCTGGAGCACGCCGCCCACAACAACATCGACTGGCTGTACTACAACGGCGGCCGCTACTGGCAGGGCTACAGCACCGCCGTGCGCAAATACTCGCTCGCCGTGCTGTTCACCAGCTTCATGATGGGGGAGATGGCGGCGTCCACCCTGTTCCGCGGCATGGCGTCCGGAACGCGGCACCCCGTCTTCGGCGAGATGTTCCGGCGCATCGGCCGGGACGAGTCGCGCCACCTCCAGATCTGCATGACGATCCTGGACAAGGAGTGGCCCGGCCTCACCGAGGAGGTCAAGGACCAGATCACCCGGCAGCTGCGGGCCGGCTTCGTGTTCCTTTCCATGATCCTCTGGGAGCCCCCGGACGGGTTCTGGGACCTGCCGCCGTACTTCCTCGGCAACCATCGCGTGCTCATGGCCCACGCCCGCGACGCCGGCCTCGGCGTGCTCTCGTTCGAGGAGCAGGCCGAGAACTGGCGCCAGGCCATCGCCCGCGTCCGCGCCATCGTCGAACGCTGGGGGATCGCGTTCCCCGCCATCCCTGAACTGGACATATCGGGCGTTCAGGTCGACTTCATCGACCCCGAGGACATCATCCCGGTGTTCTGAACGCCGGAATTTCCGCGATCATTGCGCGATGGCGTGGAAAAGGCGGATCGTACGGTCCCTGCGATGGGCCGGCTGGACGGCCGCGTACGGGCTCGGGCTCCTCGCGCT
The DNA here is from genome assembly GCF_041951345.1 of Actinomadura sp. 21ATH. Classification (NCBI taxonomy): domain Bacteria; kingdom Bacillati; phylum Actinomycetota; class Actinomycetes; order Streptosporangiales; family Thermomonosporaceae; genus Actinomadura; species Actinomadura sp. 21ATH. Next base: position 9,684 of record NZ_JBGNUR010000004.1, read on the forward strand.
GCTCCTGGCCGGCGTCTGGGCCTGGTGGCAGCCGGAGCCCGAGACCCGCGGCACCACCGTGAACGCCCTCTGGGCCCGGCACCAGTGGGTCGGCGAGCCGCACACCGAGCAGGAGTACCGCGACCTCGGCCGGCTGCTCCGGCAGAACGCGATCACCGACGTGTACTTCCACGCCGGCCCGTTCGAGGCCGACGGGACCGTCCCCGCCGCCAAGTACCGCAACGCCCGCACCCTCATCGAGAAGATGCGGGTGCACGCGCCCGGCGTCCGCGCCCAGGCGTACCTCGGCCAGATCCGCAAGGTCGACGGGTACGGCGTCACCGACCTCGACGACCCCGCCGTCCGCGACCGCGTCCTCGCCACCGACAAGACCTTCCTGGACCTCGGCTTCCACGGCATCCACTACGACTTCGAGCCCATCTACCCCGACGACGAGGCGTTCCTCACCCTCCTCGACCGCACCCGCGCGCTCACCCGCGCCCGCGGCGCGACCCTCTCCGTCGCCATCGAGCAGCTCACCCTCGCCGACGCCTCCCAGCCCGTCTACCGCGCCTTCATCCCCCGCGGCTGGGGCCGCTTCCACTACCCGCCCCGCCCCACCGAGGACTACCTCCGCCGCATCGCCGACCGCGCCGACCAGGTCGCGATCATGACCTACGACGTCTCGCTGCCCACCGAATCCCTCGCCGGACGGCACTTCGCCCACCACACCGAACGGACCCTCCGCCTCATCGGCGACCGCACCACCGTCTTCATGGGCGTCCCCACGTACCGGCCGATGATGGACTGGGCCGAAGACCTCACCGTCGCGCTCCGCGGCATCCGCCGCGGCCTGGACGCCCTCGACCGGCCGCCCGCCCGCCCGTACGGCGTCGGCATCTACGCCGAGTGGACGACCGTACCCGCCGAATGGGCCCTCTACCGGGCCAACTGGCTGCCGGACGCGTCACGTTAGTTTCACTTTGTCGGCACCTGGCACGCCACGTTCCCATTCTTGCCTTTGCCCAGGTCAACGGCTTTGTTGAACGGCCCCCCGGCGCGGGTACGCAACGACAAGACCATCAGGGGATGGGCAGAGGAAACGGAGTGGGGGCCGATGGGTATTCAGCGGAGCATGTGGCACGAGACCGACCGGCTGACCGAACTCTCGGCCGAGTTCGCCGGCTGGCGGATCGGCCGCGGCGGCTCCGGCCACTGGTGGGCCGTACGCGGCAACGAACTCGTCCGCACACCCGACATCGAAGAGCTGCGCGCCCGCCTGACCGAACTCACCGAGACCGGCTAGACGCGGCGACCCGCGCGCGCCCCCGCGCTGATCCGGACGACCCGGCGAAAGCGGACGGTCGGCACATCGGGCGCGTTATCCAACCGAGTCCGGGAAGTAGCCGGACTGACCCCGTAACGCGGCATTTGCGTGCCACGATGAGCAAAGAGAAGCCGCCCGCCACGCGTACCCCCGAGCGTGTGGCGGGCGGCTCTCGTTTATTGCATTGCCCTTGGCGTCAGGCCTTGACGGCCTTCCTTCGGCGGGCAATGCGGCGATCGCTGCATCGCTCCGACTCGCCCAGGGGCTCGCTGCGCGATCAGATGCTCGCTTCGCTCGCATCTGCCTTCGGACGCGATCGCAACGCTTCCGGGGCCGCACCACCTCGGCAGGCCGGCCCGGCCGGTCACGCGCCTGGCCTCGCCTTCGGCCTCGGGGACCTCGCCTTCGGCTTCGGGGGGCTCGCCTTCGGCATTGCGTGGGCTCGCCTCGCCTTCGGCTTCGGCTGGTGGGGGGGCGTGTGTGGAGTGTGCCTTGTTGTCCTTTTGTGGGGCGGGGTGGGACTTTATGGGGGGAGCCTGGAGGAGGGGTCCTGCGTCCCCGGCCGGGTGTTGCCGGAAGTTTTCCGTTCTGGGGAGGGTGTCGCGGGGGTTCCTGAAGGGGCCGGGGAGGCGGGTGTCCTCCCAGGTGAGGGCGCCGCTCGCGTACGCCATGAACAGGGCGGTACCGTTCTGAGTTATGGCACCCAGCACAATCAGCGGCGCTCCCTTCGGGAGGATGCTGACCGCTATGGTCACGCCGTTCCGGCCCGACGGCGGGGTCGACTACGACGGAGCCGCGCGCCTGGCGACCTACCTGGTCGACGAGCAGCGCCATGACGGCCTCGTCATCAACGGGACTACCGGCGAGTCGCCGACGACCAGCGACGCCGAGAAAGACCGGCTGCTGCGCACGGTGATCGACGCGGTCGGGGACCGGGCCGTCATCGTGGCGGGGGCCGGCACCAACGACACCGCCCACAGCCGGTACCTCGCCCGGGCGGCGGAGGACGCCGGCGCGGACGGCCTGCTGGTCGTCACGCCGTACTACAACAAGCCCCCGCAGGAAGGGCTGCTGCACCACTTCAGCGAGGTGGCCAACGCGTCGGGCCTGCCCAACCTGCTGTACGACATCCCGGGACGGTCGGGGGTGCCGATCCTCACCGAGACGCTGCTGCGGCTGGGCGAGCACCCCAGGATCGTGGCGGTCAAGGACGCCAAGGGCGACCTTTTCGCCGGGTCCGTGGTGATGGCCGAGTCCGACCTCGCCTTCTATTCGGGGGACGACACGCTCAACCTGCCGTGGCTGTCGGTGGGGGCCGCCGGGTTCGTGAGCGTGGTCGGGCATGTGGTGGGGGCCGACCTTCATGAGATGATCGACGCGTACCTCGCCGGGGACCGGGAGCGGGCGCTGCAGATTCACCGGCGGCTGCTTCCCGTCGTCACGGCGATCATGACCCGTACGCAGGGCGCCATCGCCGTCAAGGCCGCGCTGACCCTGCTGGGGCTGCCGGGCGGCACGGTACGCGCGCCCCTGGTCGACGCCTCACTGGAGTTCGCGGCGCGCCTGCGCGAAGACCTCACGATTGGGGGAGTCAAAGTGCCGGAGGTCACCATTCCGGAGGTCGCCCGGTGAGTCATCCTCACCCCGGGCTGCCGTCTCCGCCGAAGCTTCCCGAACACGGCCTGCGCATCGTCGCGCTGGGCGGGCTCGGGGAGATCGGCCGCAACATGACCGTGTTCGAGTACGGCGGGCGACTGCTGATCGTCGACTGCGGCGTGCTGTTCCCGGAGACCGAGCAGCCGGGCATCGATCTGATCCTGCCCGACTTCGAGTACATCCGTGACCGCCTGGACGCCGTCGAGGCGGTCGTCCTGACGCACGGGCACGAGGACCACATCGGAGCCGTCCCCTACCTGCTGAGGGAACGGCCCGACATACCGCTGGTGGGGTCGAAGCTCACGCTGGCACTGCTGGAGGCCAAGCTCAACGAGCACCGGATCAAGCCGGTGAAGGTCGAGGTCAAGGAGGGGGACCGGCGGTCGTTCGGCGAGTTCGACTGCGAGTTCCTGTCGGTCAACCACTCGATCCCGGACGCGCTCGCGCTCGCCATCCGCACCCCGGCGGGCCTCGTCCTGGCCACCGGCGACTTCAAGATGGACCAGCTGCCGCTGGACGGGCGGCTCACCGACCTCGGCGGGTTCGCCCGGCTGGGCGCCGAGGGCATCGACCTGCTGATGTCGGACTCGACCAACGCCGAGGTGCCCGGGTTCGTCACCAGCGAGCGCAACATCGGGCCCGTGATCGACGACGTCTTCCGGACGGCCCAGGAACGGATCATCGTCGCCTGCTTCGCGTCCCATATCCACCGGGTCCAGCAGGTGCTGGACGCGGCGGTCGCGAACGGGCGCAAGGTGTGCTTCGTCGGGCGGTCGATGGTGCGCAACATGGGGGTCGCCAGGGAACTCGGGTACCTGTCGATCCCCGAGGAGCTGATGGTCGACCCCAAGCAGCTCGACGACATTCCGCCGGAACGGGTCGTGCTGGTGTGCACCGGGTCGCAGGGCGAGCCCATGTCCGCCCTGTCGCGGATGGCCAACCGGGACCACCAGATCCGGATCACCGAGCGCGACACGGTCATGCTGGCCTCCTCGATGATCCCGGGGAACGAGACCTCGATCAACCGCGTCATCAACGGCCTCACCCGGTGGGGCGCGCGGATCGTCCACAAGGGCAACGCGCTGGTGCACGTGTCGGGGCACGCCTCGGCGGGCGAGCTGCTGTACGTGCTCAACATGACGCGGCCGGGCAACTTCATGCCGATCCACGGCGAGTGGCGGCACCTGCGGGCGCACGCCAAGCTGGCCGCGCTGACCGGCGTCCCGGACGAGAACATCGTCATCGCCGAGGACGGCGTGGTCGTCGACCTGGTGGACGGGCAGGCGTCGATCGTCGGGGCCGTCCCGGCCGGCTACGTCTACGTGGACGGCCTGTCGGTCGGCGAGGTGACCGAGACGTCGCTGAAGGACCGGCGGATCCTGGGCGAGGAGGGGTTCGTCTCCATCGTGGTGGGGATCGACTCGACCTCGGGCAAGATCGTCGCCGGGCCGGAGGTGCACGCCCGCGGGGCCGGGATCATGAACGAGGACTTCGACGAGGTCATCGAGCGGATCGAGGCCGTGCTGAGCGAGAGCGGCGCGAACGGGGTCAACGACCTGCACCAGCTCAACCAGGTGGTGCGCCGGACGGTCGGCAAGTGGGTCAACGACAACTACCGGCGCCGACCGATGATCATTCCGGTGGTCGTGGAGATCTAGACACTCCGGGCGTTTCCCAGGTGCCGGGAACGCGTGCGGTCCTTGGTTACTCTCATGACCATGGCCACACGTGCGTCCGGGGGAGCGAAGGCGTCGTCCCGTACCCGGTCCGGCGCCGGTGGTGCCCGCAAGCCCGCGAGCCCGGCCCCCCGCAAGCGCCCGAGCGGCGCCAAGGGGGGCGGGGGCCGCGGCGGCAAGGGGCGTCCCCCGCAGAAGCCGGATCCGATCCCGCAGCTGTTCGTCGGCTTCTTCAAGCTGATATTCAAGCTCTACCACCTGGCCGCGGTCGCGGTCGGGTCCATCTTCCGCGCGTACGGGCGGGGCGCCCGCGGGCTGGACGCCGAGCACCAGCGCGACGGGCTCGGCCTGGCGCTGCTCGGCGCCTCGATCGTGCTGGCGTCCGTCACCTGGTTCCGGCCGGACGGCGTGGTGACGGTGGCGCTGGAGCAGGTCGTCCGGGGCGGGCTCGGCGTGGCGGCGATGGCGCTGCCGGTGCTGCTGGCGGTGCTGGCGTGGCGGACGCTGCGGCATCCCGAGCACAACGAGGACACCGGCCGCATCGTCATCGGGCTGACCGCGCTGGGCGTCGGCGTGATGGGCGTGATCCACGTCTCCGCCGGCGGGCCCGCGCCCGCGAAGGACATGGCGGGCGTGCGGGAGGCCGGCGGCGTGGTCGGCTGGCTGTCGTCGGCGCCGCTGGAGTCCGCGCTGAGCGGCTGGGTGGCGGTGCCGCTGCTGCTCCTGCTGTCGGCGTTCGGGCTGCTCGTGGTGACCGCGACGCCGATCGCCCGGGTCCCCGAGCGGCTCGCCGACCTGTGGGCCGTCGCCACCCTCCAGGGACGGCCCGCGCGGCACGCCGGGGAGGAGAAGGAGGCGGCGGAGCCCGCCGCCAAGCCCAAGCGGAAGCGCAAGCCGAAGAAGGACGCCGAGGGCGCCGGGGAGGACGGGGCGCCGGAGGGCGAGCTGGAGGTCGGGGAGCACTCCCGGCCGTACGACACGCCCGTCCTGGAGGAGCAGCCCGCCAAGAAGGGCAAGGGCTCCCGCGAGCTGGCCGACGACCTCTTCGAGCCGGACCCGTTCGGGGACGCGCCGCCCCCGCCGCCCGAGCCCGAGATCGGGCCCGAGGACGCGGCCGAGGCCGAGGCCGAGACGGTCGCCGACCCGCCCGAGCGGCGGGCGCCCGACCCGACGCCGGCGCCGCGCCGCGTGGAGCAGCTGCCGCTGTCGTCGTCCGGCGAGATCTACGAGCTGCCCGAGCCGGCGCTGCTGCGGCCCGGGAGCGTGGCCAAGCCGCGGACCAAGGCCAACGACACCGTCGTCAAGGCGCTCACCGGGGTGCTGGAGCAGTTCGACATCGACGCGCAGGTCACCGGGTTCACCCGGGGGCCGACGATCACCCGGTACGAGATCGAGCTGGGCCCGGCGGTCAAGGTCGAGAAGGTCACCGCGCTCACCAAGAACATCGCGTACGCGGTCAAGAGCGCCGATGTACGAATCATCTCCCCGATCCCCGGCAAGTCGGCGATCGGGGTGGAGATCCCCAACGTCGACAAGGACATCGTCAGCCTGGGCGACGTGCTGCGCTCGCCGGCCGCGACCAACGAGCACCACCCGATGATCGTCGGGCTGGGCAAGGACGTCGAGGGCCGCACGGTCGTGGCCAACCTGGCCAAGATGCCGCACATCCTGATCGCGGGCGCCACCGGCGCCGGCAAGTCGACCTGCATCAACGGCCTGATCACGTCGGTGCTGGTGCGGGCGACGCCGGACGAGGTGCGGATGATCCTGGTCGACCCCAAGCGGGTCGAATTGACGATGTACCAGGGCATTCCCCATCTGATCACGCCGATCATCACCAATCCCAAGAAGGCGGCCGAGGCCCTGGAATGGGTGGTCGGCGAGATGGACCGGCGCTACGACGACCTGGCGGCGTCGGGATTCCGGCACATCGACGATTTCAACAAGGCGGTCCGGGCGGGCAAGCTCACGGCGCCGCCCGGCAGCGAGCGGGTGTACCAGCCGTACCCGTACCTGCTGGTGATCGTGGACGAGCTGGCCGACCTGATGATGGTGGCGCCGCGCGACGTGGAGGACTCGGTCGTGCGGATCACCCAGCTGGCCCGCGCCGCCGGCATCCACCTGGTGCTGGCCACCCAGCGGCCCAGCGTGGACGTGGTGACCGGGCTGATCAAGGCGAACGTGCCGTCCCGGCTGGCGTTCGCGACGTCCTCGCTGTCCGACAGCCGGGTCATCCTCGACCAGCCGGGCGCGGAGAAGCTGGTCGGGCAGGGCGACGCGCTGTTCCTGCCGATGGGCGCCAGCAAGCCGATGCGGATCCAGAACGCCTACGTGGCGGAGAAGGAGATCCACGCCGTCGTCGACCACTGCAAGGCGCAGATGGAGGCGAGGTACCGCGAGGACGTCACCGATGTCGCCGGTCCCAAGAAGGAGATCGACGAGGAGATCGGCGACGACATGGACCTGCTGGTGCAGGCGATCGAGCTGGTCGTCAGCACGCAGTTCGGCTCCACCTCGATGCTCCAGCGCAAGCTGCGGGTCGGGTTCGCCAAGGCCGGCCGGCTGATGGACCTGATGGAGAGCCGCGACATCGTGGGACCGAGCGAGGGGTCCAAGGCGCGCGACGTGCTCGCCAAGCCCGACGATCTCCCCGGGGTGCTGGCGGCGCTGCGCGGCGGCGTGGAGGTCGGGGACTAGCCGTATCACGTTAATTGCCCGTTCCGATTCCGGGTGTACAGTCGCAACGATCTTGTGGCGATTAGCGATGATCTCGGCAGGCCGCCCGACCAGGCATGGCGGAATGATGCGAAATCTTGCCCGGTTTCGAACGTGTTGCCGCTCGCCGAGTGGGCATTGCGGTTCCTAGACTGGAGTCGCTGGAGTGTGGGGTTTCGGTCATGGTCCGCTCTAAGGAGGCCCGGCGTGAGCATCGGTGAGACCTTGGCGAGGGAGCGCGAGCGGGCCGGTCTCACCCTGACCCAGGTGAGTCTCCAGACCAGGATCCGGGAATCGGTGATCCGGGCCATGGAGCACGACGACTTCAGCGGCTGCGGCGGCAACTTCTACGCCCGCGGCCACATCCGCAGCGTGTCCCGCGTGATCGGCATCGACCCGGAACCTCTCGTCCGCGAGTACGACGACGCGCACGGCGGCGCGCCCATGCCGCTGTCGGCCGCCGCCGCGTTCGAGCCGGAGCGGGCCGTGGCGTTCCGCGAGCGCCGTTCCCCCAACTGGAGCGCCGCGATGGCGCTGGCACTCGCTCTCGTGGTCGCCTACGGCATCTTCCAGGTCGTGACCACGGCCGGCGGCGGCGAGCGCCGCACCGCCCGCCAGGTCGCCGGGACGCCCGCCCCGGCCAAGACCACGCCGTCCAAGGCCCCGCCGAAGGCCAACGACCCGGTGGCCGCCGCGCCGCGCAAGAAGGTCGTCCTCCAGGTCAAGGCGCGCCGCACCACCTGGGTCAACATCCGGGGCGACAAGGGCGAGCAGCTGTTCAGCGGCATCATCCGGGCCGGCGACAGCCGGAAGTGGACCGAGAAGAAGAAGATCAGCCTCTTGATCGGCAACGGCGGCGGCCTGCGCGTCGAGGTGAACGGCGAGGACATCGGCACGCCCGGCCAGGGCGGCGGAGTGACCCGGATGACCTTCACCCCGGACGACCCCAAGACCACCTGATCGGGCGGCCGCTGGTCGGCGTACGGGCCCGGGGCCATTACCTTAGGGGCATGTCCACTCGCCGTACGGTCTCCCTCGTCACGCTCGGCTGCGCCCGCAACGAGGTCGACTCCGAAGAGCTCGCCGCCCGGATGGAAGAGGCGGGCTGGGGCCTGACCGACTCCGCCGACGACGCCGACGTGGTCGTGGTGAACACCTGCGGGTTCATCGACGCGGCCAAGAAGGACTCCATCGACACGCTGCTGGCCGCGCACGACTCCGGCGCCAAGGTCGTGGCCGCCGGCTGCCTGGCCGAGCGGTACGGCGCGGAGCTGGCGGCCGAGCTGCCCGAGGCCGACGCCGTCCTGAGCTTCGACGACTACGCCGGGATCGGGCGGCGCCTCGACGACGTGATGGCGGGCCGCCGGACCGAGGCCCACAAGCCGCGCGACCGCCGCACCCTGCTCCCGATCAGCCCGGTCGAGCGCTCGGCGTCCCAGGTGGCCGTTCCGGGGCACGGGGACCTGCCCGACGGGGTGGCCCCCGCCTCCGGCCCGCGGGTGCTCAGGCGGCGGCTGGGCGGCGGGCCGGTGGCGCCGCTGAAGCTGGCCTCCGGCTGCGACCGGCGCTGCACGTTCTGCGCGATCCCGGCGTTCCGCGGCGCGTACGTGTCGCGCCGCCCGGACGAGGTGCTGGAGGAGGCGCGCTGGCTGGCCGGGCACGACGTGCGCGAGCTGGTGCTGGTGAGCGAGAACTCCACCTCGTACGGCAAGGACCTCGGCGACCTGCGCGCCCTGGAGAAGCTGCTGCCCGAGCTGGCGGCGGTCGAGGGGATCGAGCGGGTGCGGGCGAGCTACCTGCAGCCGGCCGAGCTGCGTCCCGGGCTGATCGAGGTGCTGTGCTCGACGCCGGGCGTGGCCCCGTACTTCGACCTGTCGTTCCAGCACGCCAGCGGGCCGGTGCTGCGCTCGATGCGGCGGTTCGGCGACCGGGAGCGCTTCCTGGAGCTGCTGGACCGCGTCCGGCACCTGGCGCCCGAGGCGGGCGTGCGGTCCAACTTCATCGTCGGCTTCCCGGGCGAGTCCGAGGACGACCTGGAGGAGCTGATGGCGTTCCTGTCGGCCGCCCGGCTGGACGCGATCGGCGTCTTCGGCTACTCCGACGAGGACGGCACCGAGGCCGCGGACCTGCCCGGCAAGCTCGACGCCGACGAGGTCGCCGCCCGGGTCGAGGAGGTCACCGCGCTGGCCGAGGAGCTGACCGCGCAGCGCGCCGAGGACCGGATCGGCACCGAGATCCGCGTCCTGCTGGAGGAGAAGGCCGACGGCGGGGTCGAGGGCCGGGCCGCGCACCAGGCGCCCGAGGTGGACGGGACGGTCCTCGTCCGGGGCGACGGGCTGCCGCTGGGCGAGATCGTCGCCGCCCGGGTCACCGGGAGCGACGGCGTGGATCTGGTCGCGGACGCATCATGATGACGGGCGCGCCCGAGCCGGTCGCCGGGGCGCCCGCCCCCCAGGCGGGACTCTGGAACATCGCCAACGTGCTCACGCTGAGCCGGATCGCGCTGGTCCCGCTCTTCGTCTGGCTGCTGTTCCAGGAGGGCACCGGGTGGCGGCTGAGCGCGTTCGCGGTGTTCGCCGTCGCGTCGATCACCGACAAGATCGACGGCGACATCGCCCGCAAGCGCAACCTGGTCACCGACTTCGGCAAGATCGCCGACCCGATCGCCGACAAGGCGCTGACCGGCGCCGCGCTGATCAGCCTGTCCGCGCTGGGCGAGCTGTGGTGGTGGGTGACGATCGTGATCCTGGTCCGCGAGATCGGGATCACGCTGATGCGCTTCGTGGTGATCCGGTACGGGGTGATCCCGGCCAGCAAGGGCGGCAAGCTCAAGACGATGCTGCAGGTCGTCGCGATCGGCTTCTTCATCATGCCGGGACCGCTGGACCCGGTCCGGTACGCCACGATGGCGGCCGCGCTGGTGGTCACGGTGGTGACGGGCGCCGACTACGTCCTGCAGGCGTGGCGCAAGCGGCACGAGCGGCGCGGCGCGAGCTGACGGCGTAACAGGGTGCCGGAACGCTGGCGGGGTGCCCCCGGCGGCCGGTCGCCCGCGGCCGCCGGGGTGCCCGGTCCTGCCGCGGCCGGCGGTCGAGGCGGCATGACCGCGCGGCCGCGGAGGGGGGAGAAGGCTCAGCGGCCCCGTCAGCCGTAGGCCCCGCCCCAGATCGCGTTGCTGCCCGCCGGGCAGTTCAGCCAGAACTCGCGGGCGCCCGAGTAGGTGCCCCAGATGTAGCGGTAGCCGTTGGTGCAGTCGACGTACGGCCGGTAGGCGCTGCCCTCGCACTTCTCGTGGAACGTGCGGCCCGAGCGCCAGCCGTCCCAGCAGCGGAACCACTTGGCCGAGACCTCGCCCGGCTTGGCGCCCTTGGACGCCGCGACGCCGCCGCTGCGGTCGGTGGTCTTCTTGACGGCGACCACCGCCGCGCCGGTGCGCGAGCCGGACTTGGTCACCAGGGTGGCCTCGCCGTCGGCGGGGCCCTGCGCGGCCGCGGCGGGCGCCAGCCCGATGCCGACGCCGGCCGCGATCCCGGCGATGCCCAGCGTGGTACGGAGTTTCATCCTTTTTACCCTTTCCCGGTGTGCGCGGCCGGGCGGAATCCCGCTCTGGCCGATGCGCTTTCGCCTGTCTTGCCGGACGGTTCAAGACTGCGTCCGGGGAAGGGGGCCGGGCAATTATTCTTTTGGATGAACTACAAATAAGTGGATTCTGATGATATGTCCCTACCTGCTGTTTCGTTGTCGGCGGGCACGGCGCACGGTTCAGGGGACGCCGGCCACGCCCGGCCGCCGCCCCTGCAGTCCGAGGAGGTAGAGCTGGGCCGCGAGCCCGGCCTGGAGCCGCGACTCGACCTCCAGTTCCTTGAGGATCTTGGCGATGTGGGCCTTCACGGTGTGCTCGCTCACCACGAGCGCGAGCGCGATGCGGCGGTTCGACATGCCCCGGCCCAGCAGGAGGAAGACCTCCAGTTGGCGAGATGTGAGCCGGTTCACATGATCGAGCGAACGGGTCCAGTCTTCTGTGGTTGATTCTTCAGGCACTTGGCGGTAACCCTCGGGTTTGGCGGGGAGCGAAAACGAATGCCGCATTAATGCTAAGACCGGTCCGTTATCGTTTCGCTATGTCCCGGGACGGCCTGATGCGGACAATCGCCGCGGGCAACCGGCCGGACCCCTCCGCGTCGGGCCGGCGCCGGCCCGCCCGGGCCCGTGAACCGCTCCGCCGCCGCGGCCCAATACGTGGTGAGGCGAGACGACGAGGGACGGGGCGGCCATGGAGATCATCCGGAGCGACGACCGCACGCCGGACGGCGCGATCGGCGCGATCGGCGCGATCGGCGAGGGCGGGGAGCCCGACGACGCCGCCCTGATCGAACGCTCGCTCCAGGCACCGGAGACGTTCGCGGCGCTTTTCGACCGCTACGCCGCCCGGGTGCACCGCTACCTGGCGCGGCGGGTCGGGCCGGACGAGGCCGACGACCTGGTCTCCGACACGTTCCTGGCGGCCTTCGAGCAGCGCCGCCGGTTCGACCCGGAGCGCGCGCCCGGCGCCCTGCCCTGGCTGCTCGGCATCGCGACCAACCAGATCCGCGGCCACCGCCGGGCCGAGGCGCGGCGCTGGCGGACCCTGGCCCGGGCGCGCCCGGACGACGCCGAGGCGTCCCCCGCCGAGCGGGTGGCCGACCGGGTCGACGCCGGCGCCGCCGCCCGCGCCCTGACCGGCGCGCTGGAGGAGATGCGGCCCGGCGACCGGGACGCCCTCCTGCTGCTGGCCTGGGGCGACCTCACGTACCCGGAGATCGCCTCCGCACTGGAGATCCCCGTCGGCACGGTGCGCTCCCGCATCCACCGCGCCCGGGGACGGCTCCGCCGACACGTGGACGGCACCCACCTCGCAGAACGGAGTGACCACGGTGAATGAGATCGAACTGCTCTCCCGCCTGGGGAGCGAGGTGCCGCCCCTGCCGGACCGGGCGCGCCAGGACGCCCGCACGGCCCTCATGCGGGCGGCCCGCACCGAGAGCGCCGACACCGAGAGCGCGCGCACCGGCACGCGGCTCGGCGGCCGTACCCGTACCGGTGCCTCCGCGCGGATCCGGGCCATCGCGCGGCTCGACGGCTCCGCCAGGGCCGGCGGCACCGGCACGCCGGCGCGGGTGCGCTCGCGCCGCCGCGGGGCGCTGCGCCTGGGGCTGGGCTCGGCGCTGGCGGCGGCCGCGGTCGGGGCGGCCGTCGTCCTGCCGGGGATGCTGGACGCCCCCGCGTACGCCGTCGAGAAGAAGCCCGACGGCTCCACCGAGATCACGATCAGGGAGTTCCTGGAGCCCGAGAAGCTCCAGGCGAGCCTGCGCGAGGCGGGCGTCCCCGCGGTGGTCGACTACGTCCCCTCCGGGCAGCGGTGCGCCACCCCGCGCGGCGGGGCCGTGCCGCCCGGCCGAGCGCCCGCGCTCGGCCAGGCCACCACCGGGGAGGGCACCGTGCTGAACGTCGGCGCCGGCCGGCTGGCGCCCGACCGCTTCCTGGTCATCGAGGCGACCTTCGACCGGGCCGACCCGGCCCGTGCGGGCAGCGTGGCGGCGCAGGTCGTCACCGGTCCCGTCCGGGCCTGCGACCCGGTCCCCGCCGGGCCCGCCGGGGGCCCGGACCGGGTCCGGATCCCCGATCAGGGTGGCACCCCCGCCGATCCGGCGGGCCGGGGCGGGTCCGGGACCCCGTGATCGAGACCCGCCGTCCACCGATCGCCTGAGGTCCCGACCGGCGGCGGCCCCGCGCACCCCACGCGCGGGGTCGCCCCATGCCCGCGCCCGCTCGCCCGCCGTGTCGGTGGGCTGGCGTAGATTCGGACGGGTCGGCGGGGCGGCCGCCGGGTGGGGAGGACGCGGGTGCGGGTCGAGCTGGTCACCATCGGGGACGAGCTGCTGCTCGGCGACACGGTCAACGGCAACGCGGCGTGGATGGGGCGGCGGCTCGCCGAGCACGGCCTGGAGGTCACCCGCAGCGTGGTGGTGGGCGACGGACTCGACGAGATCATCGCCGCGGTCGAGGAGGCGCTGGAACGTGCCGACGCCGTCATCACGACCGGCGGGCTCGGGCCGACGTACGACGACCTCACGCGGGACGCGCTGGCCAAGGCGGCCGGCGTGGAGCTCGCCCGCGATCCGGAGCTGGAGCGGGGGCTGCGCGAGCGGGTGGCGGCGGCCGGGCACGAGCTGAGGCCCATGGCGCTGCGGATGGCCGACGTCCCCGCCGGCGCCGGAGTGCTGGTCAACTCGGCCGGGAGCGCGGCCGGGCTGCGGGTCGAGCTGGCGGGCGGCGTGGTGTACGCGCTGCCCGGCGTGCCGTTCGAGATGCGCACGATGATCGACGAGGCGGTGCTGCCGGAGCTGGCGGGCGACTCCAAGGTGGCCCGGCGGACGCTCCGCACGGCGGCGATCTGGGAGTCGGAGCTGGCCTCGGACCTGGCGCCGGTGGAGGCGATGGACCGGGTGCGGCTGGCCTACCTGCCCGATCCGGCCGAGGTGAAGATCCGGATCACCGCGACCGGGCCGGCCGCGGCCGCGCGGCTGGACGAGGCCGAGGAGGCGGTGCGAGAGCTGCTGGGCGACGCGGTGTACGGGTCCGGGGCCGAGACGCTCGACCGGGTCGTCCACCGCCTGCTGGCCGAACGTTCCGCGACCGTGGCGACCGCGGAGTCGCTGACCGGGGGCCTGATCGGCGCCGAGCTGACCCGGATGCCCGGGTCGTCGGCCACCTACGCGGGAGGAATGGTGGCCTACGCGACCGCGTTGAAGGAGGTGCTGCTCGGTGTTCCGGGCGAGGTCCTCGCCGCACACGGCGCGGTGCATCCGGACGTCGCGGGGGCGATGGCGTCCGGGGTACGGGACAGGCTCGGAGCGACGTACGGGGTCGCCGTGACCGGTGTGGCGGGCCCGGAATCGCAGGACGGGCACCCCGTCGGCACGATTTTCGTCGCGGTGGCCGGACCGGAGGGGGAACCAAGAGTGATAAGTCCGTCACTTCCCGTGCCCGGCGCGGGCGCGGAGGTTCGCGGCGTCATCAGGCGGATGACGGTCGTCCACGCCCTTGAGCAGCTACGACGTGTGATCGAGGGCCTTGACGTGGGGCCCGGAGGCCGGGAGGCTCGAAGAGATGGGGAGAAGTCGGGCTGATTACAGCGTTACGTTTCCAGCGAACACGAAATCCACGGTCTGCCACGCTCGCGTCCGAGCCGGGTACGGTGGAACCCAAGATGGTCCGAACTGAGGGAGGGAGCGAGACGATGGTCCTGCTTCGCCAGCTGCTCGGTGATGTACTGCGGCAGCTGCGGCTGCGCCAGGGACGCACCCTCCGTGAGGTATCCGCGGCGGCACGGGTCTCCCTCGGCTATCTCTCCGAGGTCGAGCGGGGACAGAAGGAAGCTTCGTCGGAACTGCTGTCCTCGATCTGCAAGGCCCTGGGAGTGCCGCTCTCGCACGTGCTGCGGGAAGTGGCCGACCAGCTGGCCCTCGCCGAGCTGCAGCACGAGCCGGTCATGGCGGGCGCGCCCGAGCACGAGCGCATCCCGGCCGAGCGGATCTCGACCGAGAGCATCCCGGCCACGCCGGAGGGCATCGCCGACGAGTTCCGCGCCGACATGGTGGCGGCCTGAGCCCGCGTTCATTCCCCGCCGCGGTGTGGGGTTGTTCATGAGTGAACGCGGTATGACCGGGGACCCTTCCGTGTTGTAACGAGCAAGACGCAACGACGCGGAAGGAGCCCTCACCATGGTGGCGGTCAAGAGCCCGCTCGCTGAGGCGGACCGTAAGGTCGCGGGCGAGGCGCTGCAGGGCGCCCTTATCGACCTGATCGACCTGGCGCTGGTCGGCAAGCAGGCCCACTGGAACCTCACCGGCCGGCATTTCAAGGTCGTGCACGAGCACCTGGACGAGCTGGTCGACCTGGCCCGGCAGTACCAGGACGAGGTCGCGGAGCGTGCCGTGGCGATCGGCGTGAATCCGGACGGCCGGGCCCGCACGGTCGCGGACCGTACCGAGATCCCGCAGCTGGAGGCCGGCCACCTCGCGGACGACAAGGTCGTCGCCGCGGTGACGGACGTGCTGGCGCAGGTCATCGGACGTTTCCGGGAGCGCATCGCGGCGACCGACGAGCCCGACCCGGTCACCCAGGACCTGCTGATCGAGACGACGGCGGCGCTGGAGAAGCAGCACTGGATGTTCCAGGCGCAGGTCTGAGAACGTCCGGCGCGGTTCGACGCATCAGGCCCCGGTCCACCGGACCGGGGCCTCGCCCTTTCTGCGGGCGGAACCGGCCGGGCCGCTCCCGCGTCAAAGTCGGATGATCTTCCCTGCCCCGGTCCGGGCCGCGGCGGCCGGTGCCGCGCTGCTCGCGCTGAGCGCCTGCGGCGGCGGCGCGTCCGGCGGCGCGCGGCCGTGCACGATGATCGCCGCGAGGCACGGCATCGGCCTCGACATCAGGCCGCCGGACGCCGCGAAGGCGGCGACCGCGACCATGCGGATCTGCTGGAACGGTGCCTGCCGGAACGAGCGGCTCACCCTCCAGGGAACGGGCACGACGGTCCCGATGGGCTGCGAGGGGGACGGCGCCGATGCCGCCTGCGGGGCGTCCAGCTCCCCGGACGGCGGCAAGCACGGCTTCGCCGAGGTCGGCGATCTCCCGGAGGCGCCGGTCCGGGTCACCGTGGTGCTCAGGGGCGCCGGCGGCGAGAAGGTCCTCGACGAGAAGATCGATGTCACGCCCCGCGCCACGTACCCGAACGGCAGGCACTGCGGCGCCGGGTCCCCGCAGGCCGGTCTCATCGTCTCCGCCGGAAAGCTCACGGTCCGTACCTGACCGGCACCCGAGACCGCCCACCCGCCCCGCCCCGGCGGCGGCCGGGCCAAGACCGCCCGCCCCGCACCGGTGGTGGCCGCGGGACTCACCGCAGGGCTCAGGGCGTGCCGGGCAGGTTCTCCACGACGGTCCGCGAGAACTCGGTCGCGGGCGGGCTGAGGGCGTCGAACGCGCGGGCGGCCCAGCCGGCGGCGAGCGGCGGCAGGCCGCGGATCGGGATCAGGCGGATGGCGCCGCCGGGGCCGCGGTTCCAGCCGGGCAGGGCGGGGAGGACCGCGTGGCCGAGGCCCAGTTCGGCCAGCAGGAGGGCGGTGTCCCAGTCGGCGACGCCGGCCGCGGACTCCAGCCGGACGCCGTGCCGTTCCAGGGCGCGTTCCAGGCTGAGCCGGGACGTGGAGTGCGCGGGAAGGTCGATGTGCCGGATCCCGGCGAGTTCGGCCACCGTGAGCGACTCGCGGTGGGCCAGCGGGTCGTCCACCCGGACGGCCAGGATCCACGGCAGTTCCACGCAGGGGCGCTGCTCGACGCCGTCGCAGGGCGTGCCGGCGGTGACCCAGGCCAGGTCCGCCTCGTGCGCCTGGACGGCCTCCAGGCAGCGGCGGCTGGACCCGGCGGTGACGAACTGCAGCGCGACCTCGGGGTGCCGGTCCCGGAAGACGGCGACGCCCTCGGCCATGAAGTGCCGGACGGTCGTGGCCCCGGTGGCGATGCGGACCGTGCCGCCGGCGCCGCGCCGCAGGTCGTCGAGGTGCCGCAGGGCGGTGCCGAGGCCGCCGAGGCCCTCGGCGGCGGCCCGGTAGAGGATGCGGCCGGCCGGAGTGGGGGAGACGCCGCGTGGGCGCCGTTCCAGCAGCGGGACGCCGGTCTCCTTCTCCAGCCGCTTGACGTGCTGGCTCACGGCCGGCTGGCTGCGTCCCAGGTCGCGCGCCACGGCGCTCAGACTCCCGGCCTCGCACACCGCGACGAACACGCGGAGGTCATCGAGCGTCACCGGCCCAAGGTAGCGCTTAGGGATATCCAAGGAAATCCGAGAATTGACTTGGGTACGCGGCAGGCGCACGATCTTCGTACGGGCGCAGGATCCGGCGACCCGCACACCGGCGGCGACCCGCCCGGGGCCTCGCGCGCGACCCCGGCCGGGCGCCGACCACCCGGACGGCCGCGGTCGGGGGGGCGGCGGTCAGTGGCGTGGCTGGCAGCGGGGGCACCAGAACGTCGTGCGGTCGCCCGCGTCGGACGGCTGGCCGGCCCGCCTGATCCGGGTGCCGCAGCGGCGGCACGCGCGGCCGGCGCGCCCGTACACCCAGTGCTCGCGGCCCGGCCGGCGGTCGCCGGTGGTGATGTGGCCGTGCCGCTCCTTGTTGGCGTTGAGCAGGCGGCGGGCCAGCGCGACGACGGCGTCCAGGTCGAGTACGGCGCGTACCGGCGTCCAGGGGTCCAGGCCGCGCAGGAACAGGATCTCGGCCTTGTAGACGTTCCCGATCCCGGCCAGCAGGCCCTGGTCGAGCAGCGCCTCGCCGATGGGCCGGTCCGGGTCCGCGGAGAGGCGGCGTACGGCCTCGGCGGCCAGCGCCGGGGACCACCCGGGGTCCAGCAGGTCGGGGCCGAGCCGGTCGACGATCCTGGACTCCTCCGCCGTCGGGACGAGCTCCAGGATGCCCAGGGAGAAGCCGAGGGCCTGCCATTCGGCGTTCTCCAGGACGAGCCGGAGCCGGTGGTCGCGGGGCGGCGGCGGGCCGGCCTCCCGGACCCGCCAGCGGCCGTCCATCAGCAGGTGGACGTGGATCGTCAGGCCGCCCTCGACGCGGATCAGCAGGTGCTTGCCCCGGGACAGGACCGCCTCGACCGTACGTCCGCGCAGGTCGGTGGTGGCGAGCCGGGGGACGCGGAAGTCGGCCCGCGCCAGCGGCCGCCCGGCGAGCGCCTCGCGCAGGCGCCGGGCGGTGAGCCAGACGACGTCACCTTCGGGCACGGCGGGACCGCCTCAGATGAAGGAGGGGCTCTCCCAGGCGGCGGGGTCCTCGGTGAGCTTGGCCACCGGTGCCGGCAGCTCGCCGGTCGCGATGTGCTCGAGGCTGACCCGCTCCAGGATGGACCGCTCGCTGGCCCGCAGCGCGATCCACACCTCCTGGAGGGAGCGCGCGGGCCCCTCGTACCCCACGTGCTCGGGCCGCTCGCCGCGCACGCCGAGCAGCGGCCCGTCGATGGCGCGGATGATGTCGGCGAGCGAGATCTGGTCGCGCGGCCGGGCCAGCCAGTAGCCGCCCTCCGGGCCGCGCTGGCTGCGGACCAGGCCGGAGCGGCGCAGCTGGCCGAGGATGTTCTCGAGGAACTTCGGCGGGATCTGCTGGGCCTCGGCGAGCTGGACCGCGGTGACCGGATG
This sequence comes from Actinomadura sp. 21ATH, assembly GCF_041951345.1. NCBI lineage: Bacteria > Bacillati > Actinomycetota > Actinomycetes > Streptosporangiales > Thermomonosporaceae > Actinomadura > Actinomadura sp. 21ATH. The sequence continues at coordinate 28,270 of NZ_JBGNUR010000004.1, forward strand.
GTCTCCGGCCACCGCCAGCTCCGCCGCGGCGCGCAGCGCGTAGTCGACCCGGGCGGACAATCGCATGTACGTATTATCCCTTGCCGATCGGACTGGTCGGGCTGCCCTCCCGGTCAGGGCGCCTCTACGGGGCCGCCGTGAGCCCGAGCCGTTCGGCGGCGGCCCGCGCGTTGGCCTCCGCGGCGCCGTAGGTGGCGAGGTGCACGGCCCCCTCGGGCGCCCAGACCGGCAGGCCCATCTCCACCAGCACGGCGTCCGGCCGGGCGGCCAGCACCGCCGTGGCGAACGCCCGCTGGGCGGTGTGCCGGTGCGCGTCGCGGAGGACGACGACGAGGCCGCGGCCCTGGGCACGTTCCAAGACGGGTTCCACCTCGCCGTTCGCCCCGGCCGCCCGCACCATGCCGGGCGCCCACGGGCCCAGCCCCCACGGCGTCGGGCCGACCGCGATGTTGCCGGCCGCCTCCAGCTCCACGACGAGCGGCGGCGTGCCGTTCCAGCGGGGCAGCTCGCCGGCGACCCGGACCGCGCGGCGCGCCGCGTCCAGACCGGCGGACCGGTCGACCACGGCGGGACCGCGGCCGGCCAGCCACTCCTTGAGCCGCCGGGTCCGCCCGGCGGCGTCGGCGAGGCGCTCCAGCGGCAGCCGCCCCTCCCGCACGGCCGCGCCGATGGCGGCGAGCGTGGCGCGCAGGCTGTCCTCGTGCTCGCGCGGGCCCAGGCACAGCAGGTCGGCGCCGGCGGCCAGCGCCCGCACGCCCGCCTCGGGGATGCCGATCGCCCCGCTGGCGCCGTCCATGTCGAGGGCGTCGGTGACGATCACGCCCTCGTACCCCAGCCGCTCCCGCAGCAGCCCGGTGATCGCGGCGGGGGAGAGGGTGGCGGGCACGTCGCCGGTGACCGACGGCAGGGCGAGATGCCCGGTCATGACCGCCCTGGCCCCCGCGTCGATCGCGGCCCGGAACGGCGGCAGCTCCCGCCGGTCCAGCACCTCCAGCCCCGCGTCCACGACCGGGACGCCGAGGTGGGAGTCCGTGGACGTGGCGCCGTGGCCGGGGAAGTGCTTGGCGCACGCCGCCACGCCCGCCTCCTGCGTGCCGGTCACGGCCGCCGCGGCGTGCCGCGCGACCAGCTCCGGGTCGGACCCGAACGACCGGGTGCCGATCACCGGGTTGTCGTCGGCGGTGTTGACGTCCACCGACGGCGCGAAGTTGAGGTTGACCCCCACCTCGGCCAGCTCGGCGCCCAGCGAGCGGTAGACCCGGCGGGTCAGCGCCGGGTCGTCCACGGCGCCGAGCGCGGCGTTGCCCGGGTACGGGCTGCCGGTCAGGTGGCCGCCGAGCCGGGTGACGTCGCCGCCCTCCTCGTCGATGGTGACCAGCGGCGTGCCCGCCTTGCGCAGCTCGGCGGTCAGCGCGGCCAGCTCCTCGGTGCCGGGCACGTTGCCGTTGATCGCGAACAGCGTCACCCCGCCCAGCCCGCGCTCCAGCTCGGCCAGCAGCCAGCCGGGCGCCACGGCCCCGCCGAACGCGGGCAGCAGCGTGCCCCGCGCCAGCCGTGCGATCTCGTCGTCCCTCTGGTGGTCGCTCAACCCTTTACCGCCCCTGACACCAGGCCGGACACCATCCGGCGCTGAACGATGAGAAAGAAGATCATGACCGGGATGGTGAACAGCGTGGAGGCCGCCATGATCGAGCCCCACTCCACCTGCGTCCGGCCGAAGTGGTACGACAGCGTGAGCGGCAGCAGGTACTTCTCCTGGTCCTTGAGGAACGCGAACGCGATCACGAACTCGTTCCACGCGGTCACGAACGAGAAGATGCTCGTCGCCACCAGCCCGGGCGCCACCAGCGGGAACGTGATCCGCCAGAAGATCGTCCGGTTGGACGCGCCGTCCAGCGCCGCCGCCTCCTCCAGCTGCCGCGGGATCGCGGCCACGAAGCCGCGCAGCATCAGGATCGAGAAGCCCAGCGACGACCCGATGTACACGATGATCAGCCCGGTCAGGCTGTTGAGCAGCTGCAGCCGCTGCGCGTTCAGCATCAGCGGCAGCATCAGCGCCTCCAGCGGCACCATCTGCACCACGATCAGCATGACCAGGAAGCTCGCCCGGCCGCGGAACCGCGTCCGCGCCACCGCGTACGCGGCCAGCAGCGCCACCACGCCCGAGACCGCCACCGTCACCAGCGCGACGATCAGGCTGTTGCCGAAGAAGTGCAGGATGCCGAACTCCAGCCCCTGCCCGCTGAACACGGCGCGGAAGTGCTCCAGCGTCCAGTGCAGCGGTACGGGCAGCGGCGTGCTGGAGTTGATGTCCTCGTCGGTCTTGAACGCGGTCATCACCATCCAGAAGACGGGGAAGACGGCGAAGAGGAAGACCAGCAGCCCGGCCCCGTTGAGCGCGATCTTCGTCGACCGCTTCGTACGGAAGCTCACGCGACCTCCCCCTGCTTGACCATGACGCGCACGTAGAACCCGGTGAAGATCAGCAGGATCACGGTGAGGATCAGCGCGATCGCGCCGCCCAGGCCGTACTTGGCCGGGAACGCCACCGCGGCCGAGTAGGCGTACATCGACAGGTTGAACGAGTCGCGGTTGGCGGTGCCGCCGGACAGGAAGTACAGCTGCGTGAAGATCTTGAAGTCCCAGATGATCGACAGCACCGTCAGCACCAGGAACACCGGCCGCAGCAGCGGGAAGGTGATCTGCCAGAACGTCCGCCACGGGCCGGCGCCGTCCACCTGCGCCGCCTCGTACAGCTCGCCGGGCACGCTCCTGAGCCCCGCCAGCACCGAGACGGCGATGAACGGGAACCCCTGCCAGACCACGCACAGCACCAGGACGAAGTAGGTCGTCCCGGGGCTGCCGAACCAGTTGTAGTCGTTCCAGCCGGTGCCGGCGAGCCGGTCGGGCAGCGCGTCCAGGAACCACGGGACGATGCCGCCGCCCGGCGTGAACAGCCACTTGTAGACGATCGCCGCCGAGATCGCGGGGGTCGCCCAGGCCAGCAGCGCCCCGGCCGAGACCAGCAGCGACATCTTGCGGCCGAGCCGCTGGAGCAGCAGCCCGACGAGAGTGCCCAGCACCAGCGTGAGGACCACCATCGCGGCCGCCGAGGCGACGGTGTTGGCCAGCACCTTCCAGAAGAAGCCGTCACCGAGGACGGTCCGGAAGTTCTCCAGCCCGACGTTCTCGGCCGGCTCCAGGCCGCGCGCCTCGCGGGAGCCGATCTTGTGGAACGACATCCAGACGAGCTGGCCGATCGGGTACAGGATCAGCGCCGCGATGATCGCGACGGTGGGGATGATCAGCAGGTACGGCCCCGCCCGGAAGCGGGACCCGGCGCGGCGGGGGCGGCCCGGCGCCGGACCGGACTCGGTCCGGTCCGGCGCGGGGCCCGCCACCTGGACGGTCTGTGCCATCAGCTCTGGTTGAGGGTGTCGGTCAGGGCCTTGTTGGCCTTGGCGATCGCCTGGTCGACCGGGGTCCCGTTCATGACCTCTTTGAGCATGGTCGGGATGATCTTCTTGTTCTGGTCGGCCTCGGTCCAGTTCGGCGTCTTCGGCGCGCCCTTGACGTTGGCCATCTGCTGCGCGGCCGGGCCCTGGATCGGGTCACTGCCGTACCCGCCGCCCTGCAGCAGGTCGTTGTACTGCGGGAAGAACTTCAGCCCGTCGGCGAACGCCTTGGCGTTCTTCTTGCTGGCCACCGACGCGAGGTAGTCGAACGCGACGTTCGGGCTCTTGCTGTCGCGCCACACGGCCAGGTGCGAGCCGCCCGCGAACGCCGGGCCGATCTGCCCGGTCGGCGTCGGGATGGTGAAGACGCCCATGTCGGACGTGTGCTTCTTGCTGATCTTCTCGATCTGCGGGAGCGTCCAGGCGCCGTCGATGTACATCGCGACCTTGCCGTTGGCGAAGTCGCGCTGCGGGCCGGCCAGCTCGTTCACGCCGATGTACTTCTTGGGCGCGACGCCGTCCTTGACCAGGCCGGCGTAGTACTCGACGGCCTGCTTGGCCTGCGGCGTGTCGAGCTTGCCGACCCACTTGCCGCCCTCCTTGGCGGCGATCTCGCCGCCGGCGCCCCACAGGAAGCTGGCGAAGCCGTTGGTGAAGTCGCTGGGCGCCGCGATGCCGGCGACGTCGCCGCCCTCGCCGTCCTGCAGCTTCTTGGCCGCGGCCTTCATCTCGTCCCAGGTCTTGGGCGGGGTGACCTTGTGCTTCTCGAACAGGTCCTTGCGGTACCAGACGACGCGGACGCCCGCGTACCACGGCACCGCGTACGTCTTGCCGTCGAGCTGCCCGAGCTCCAGCGAGCCCTTGATGAGGTCCTTGCCCTCGGCCCAGCCGCCGTACTGCTTGGTGACGTCGGCGAGCGCCTCCTGCGCCGCCCAGGTCACCGCCTGGTCGTTGCCGATCTCGACGACGTCCGGGCCCTGGCCGGTGTTCAGCGCGTCCTGGAGCTTCTTGGTCGCGTCGGGCCAGGGGACGTACACGACCTCGACGTCGGTCTTGGGGTGCTTCTGCTGGAAGTCCGCCTTGGCCTGGGCCAGGACCTTGTCCTGGGGCGCGTTGGCGGCGCCCATGAACCACGCGGTGATCTTCGCGGGGTTCTCGCCCGTGGATCCTTTTCCGTCGTCGCCGCCGCCACCGCAGGCGGACAGCCCGATCGCCAGGGCGGCACCGAGGGCCGCGAATTTCGCGATCTTCATGGGATTCTCCTTTTCCCGGCACCGGCCCGCGCGGCGCGGGCTCCGGGCGGGCACGGGATGAGCGCGGGTGGGGAAGCGACCGTACCGCTAGGGTCCGGTCATGCCCCTCTCGTCTCCATGCCGTCCGCCTGGACGCCCGGCCCGCCGGCCGGCGCTGCGCACGTCCCCGCCGTTCCGCCCGGACCGGTCGCCGGGCGGCAGGACGCTTGGCGTAAACTAACAAGAAACTTTCCTAAACAAAACCGTCCGTTAGCGGATTGAGACTTCGAGGGGAACGCGAGCATGGCCCCACGCCCCGGGACGCCCCGGCTGCTGCGCGAGCTGAACGACCGCGCCGCGCTCGACCTGCTGGTACGGCAGGGCCCGCTGACCCGGGCCCAGATCGGCGAGCACACCGGGCTGTCCAAGGTCACCGCCTCCCAGCTGCTGTCCCGGCTCCAGGAGCGCGGCCTGGTCGAGGTCGCCGGGGAGCAGGCCGGCGGCCGGGGCCCCAACGCCGCCCTGTACGCCGTCGTGCCGTCCAGCGCCTACGTCGCCGGCCTCGAAGTCGGCCCCGACGGCGTCACCGCCGGCATCGCCGACATCACCGGCGCGATCGCCGCGCAGGTCACCGTCGACCCCAACGGCGCCGACGAGCCCGTGAAACTCGTGCACAACGCCGTGGTGAAGGCGTGCCGGTCAGCGCGCGTCGCACTCGGGAAGCTGAGCGCCTTCGTGATCGGCAGCCCCGGCGTCGTCGACCCGCGCACCGGCGACGTCCAGTTCTCGTTCGACCTGCCGTCCTGGCACGAGGGCGTCCTCGCCGCCCTCCGGACCGACCTGCGCCGCCCCGTCACCATCGAGAACGACGCCAACCTCGCCGCCATCGCCGAACGCGCCTACGGCGCCGCGCGCGACGTCGACGACTTCGCGCTCATGTGGCTGGCCCGCGGCATGGGCCTGTCGATCATGCTGGGCGGCCGGCTGCACCGCGGCCGCTCCGGCGGCGCCGGCGAGATCGGCTACCTGCCCGTCCCCGGCGCGCCCCTGGCCTCCGGCAAGGCCCGCGTCCAGCCCGGCGAGGGCGTCACCGCCTCCAGCACCTGGGGCATCCCCGCCCTCGCCGGCGGCTACGGCGCGCTCGTCGGCGCCGACGCCGTACGCGAGCTCGCCCACGCCCACGGACTCGACGAACCCACCGCCATCGCGTGCGTCCAGGCGGCGGCCGCGGACGAGGACCGCGGCGGGCCGTTCCTGGACGCCCTGGCGGACCGCATCTCCTACGGCGTCACGTCCGTCAACATCATCCTCGACCCCGGCCTGGTCGTCCTCTCCGGCGAACTCGGCCGCGCCGGCGGGACGCCCCTCGCCACCCGCATCGAGCGCGCCGTCGGCCGCATGACCCCCACCCGCCCCCAGATCGCGGTCAGCGAGGTGGAGGGCAACCCCGTCCTGCGCGGCGCCCTCCACGCCGCCCTGGAACAGGCGAGAGACGAGGTGTTCGCCCTCTGACCCGCGAGGGCGCGGTGGCGGGCGCTACTCGGGAGCGGTGGTGTGTTCTCGCACGGCCGGGCGCGGCGCGCGGGCGTACGGCTGCTTGTGCGCGCGGCGCGGGTCGTGGAGGGCGCGGTCGATGACCGTCTGGTTGATGACCTGGCGCTTGCGCCGCTGGGCGGCGGCCCGGCGAGTGGTCGGCGTCATGGTGAAAATCCCCGTTCCGCGGCGGTGTCATCGCCGCCGCAACCCCATTGATCTGATCATCCCAGGTCTCGGGACCGCGGGGGATCCGCCGCAGGGATGAAATCGCGCTCAGACCTTCTGCCTAGGCTCGTCCAGACCCAGGTACCCGGCCGTGTACGCGAGCATCCGCCCGGCGCGTTCGGCCAGGTGGCGGGGGCAGTGCCAGGCGTCGGCGTCGACGCGCAGGCCGTCGCCGCCGAAGCCGGCCAGCGCGCGTACGTACCGCAGGAGGGTGCGCGGGGGGACGTCCGGATGGCCGTGCGGGTGCGGGCACTCACCGTCCAGCGGCGCCCGGTCGACGGCGGCGAGCGCGTCGCGGTAGACCGCCACCACGCCGGGCGGGGTCGCGCACCAGTGGCAGTGCTGCGCCGCGAAGCACACGGTCAGGAACAGCGGGAGCCGCTCCTCCGGCAGCGCACCGCCGCCGAGCAGCCGCCGTGCCGCCCACAGCGCCGCCTGCTCGGCCAGGTCGTTCGGCCCGCCGGGACGGTGGCGCTCCACGGTCAGCGTCAGGTGCTCGATGTCGGCCCGGCCGCCGGCCAGGAAGAACGCGTCCAGGTCGGCGGTGTCGGGCGGCTCGAACCGCGCGCGGCGGCCGTTGCGGAGCAGGGTGAGCGTGTCGGCGGCCAGCGCGGCCAGGAACCGCGGGCAGTGCCAGCCGGCGTCCAGGGTCCCGGCCCGGCCGGCCAGGCGGGCGATCTCCTCCTGGTCGCCGATCGCCGTTGCGTCGGGGTGGAGGTGCGCGCCGGGGGCGGGGCAGCCCCGGGCGCCGTACACCGCCGCCGCCCGTTCCGCGGCCTCGACCAGCGCGTCGATCACCGTGACCCGGCGGACGCGCCAGAGCGCGTAGCAGGAGGTCGCGGCCATGGCGAGGGTCAGCGCCGTCCCGTCCGGGCCCGCCGGCGCGGCGCGCGCCCGGACCGCCAGCCAGCCGAGCACGGCGGCCGGGTCGCGTCCCGGCCGGTCGGTCACGATGCCGAGGAGGTCGCGGGTGAGCCCGGCGCGGTCGAGCGTGCCGTCGTCCTTCAGGTACACCGGTACTCCTGGTCGCATCGGGCCGCGTCGGGTGATCGTCGTGATGGTTGGGACGATCCGCGGGCGGGCCGGGTTCCGTCCGCTGCTGGGATCATGGCGGGGGAACGTTTCCGGCCTGGGGAGATCATCATGGCCCTGCGCGATCGGCTGCGCCGCGTATTGCAGCGACCGGGGAGCACCGATATCGCCCCGTACGAGCGGATCGTCGCCGCGGCGGGCGAGCTGGAGCCCCGCATGCGCGATCTCACGGGGGAGGAGCTGGCGGCGGCCGCCCGGGAGGACCTCGCGGGGCTGTGCGCCGCGGGCCGGGAGGCGGCCCGGCGCGCGATCGGCGAGCGGCCGTACGACGTCCAGCTCCTCGGCACGCTCGCGCTGATGAACGGCCAGGTCGCCGAGATGGCGACCGGCGAGGGCAAGACGCTGGCCGGCGCGCTGGCGGCCGCCGGGCACGCGCTGCGCGGCGAGCGGGTGCACGTGCTGTCGGTGAACGACTACCTGGCGCGGCGCGACGCCGGGTGGATGGAGCCGCTCTACACGCTGCTCGGGGTCTCGGTGGGGTGGATCGGGCAGGAGACGGCGCCGGACGGGCGCCGCGCCGCGTACGCCGCCGATGTCACGTACGCCCCGGTCAGCGAGGTGGGCTTCGACCTGCTGCGGGACCGGCTGGCCACCGATCCGGGCGACGTGGTGCAGCCCGCGCCGCGGGTCGCGCTGATCGACGAGGCCGACTCGGTGCTGGTGGACGAGGCCATGGTCCCGCTCGTCCTCGCGGGCGCCGCCGGCGGGCCCGCCGAGGGGGACGGCCGCTCGTACGCCGAGCTGGTCAGGCGGCTGCGGCCGGGCCTGCACTTCGCCACCGACGAGGAGGGCCGCAACGTGCGCCTCACCTCGGCCGGGACGCGCGAGGTCGAACGGGCGCTCGGCGTCGACCTGTACGCGCCCGGCGGCCTGGACGCGCTCACCGCCGTGAACGTCGCGCTGCACGCCGAGGTCCTGCTGCGCCGTGACGTGGACTACATCGTCCGGGACGGCGCCGTGAAGCTGATCAGCGAGTCGCGCGGCCGGGTCGCGCTGCTCCAGCGCTGGCCGGACGGCCTCCAGGCCGCCGTGGAGGCCAAGGAGGCGGTGGAGGCGTCACCGAGCGGCGAGATCCTCGACTCGATCACCGTGCAGGAGCTGGTCGGGCGCTATCCGGTGCGGTGCGGGATGACCGGGACGGCGCTGGGGGTGGCGGGCCGGCTGCGGGAGTTCTACGGGCTGGAGATCGCGGTGATCCCGCCGCACCGGCCGCGGATCCGGGTGGACGAGCCCGACCGGCTGTACGCGACCGCCGTCGACAAGGACGTCGCGATCATCGAGGAGATCGCCGCCGCGCACGCCGCGGGCCGTCCCGTGCTGGTCGGGACGCCGGACGTGGCCGCGTCCGAACGGCTCGCCCGCCGCCTCGACCGGGCCGGCCTGGAGTGCGTCGTCCTCAACGCCAAGAACGACGCCGAGGAGGCCGCGATCATCGCCCGCGCGGGCGCCCCCGGCGCGATCACCGTCTCCACCCAGATGGCGGGCCGCGGCACCGACATCCGGCTCGGCGAGGGCGTCACCGCGGGCCTGCTGGTGATCGGCACCGCCCGCCACCACAGCGGCAGGCTGGACGACCAGCTGCGCGGCCGCGCGGGCCGCCAGGGCGACCCCGGCACCTCGGTCTTCTTCACCAGCCTGGAGGACGACCTGGTCACCCGGTACGCGCCGGGCGAGAAGGCCAAGGCGCCCGCCGACGACGAGGGGCGGATCGAGAGCAAGGGCGCGCACTGGATCGTCGGCCACGCCCAGCGCGTCGCCGAGGGCGTCGACCTGGAGATCCACCGCAACACCTGGCGGTACCACCACCTGATCTCCCTCCAGCGCCGCGACTTCCTGGCCGAACGCGACCGCGTCCTGAACGGCGACGCGGCCGACCGGCTGATGCGCGAGCGGCACCCGGACCGCCACGCGGAACTCGGCGGGGACGTCGCGGGGGCCGCCCGCCGGCTGCTGCTGTTCCACCTGGACCGCTGCTGGTCGGAGCATCTGGCCTACCTCGCCGACCTGCGCGAGGGCATCCACCTGCGGTCGCTGGGGCGCGGGCTGGACCCGCTGACCGAGTTCCACCGCGAGGCCGTGCCGGCGGGCAAGCGGCTGCTCGACCGCGCCCGCGACCGGGCCGCCGCCGCGTTCGCCGAGCTCGCCGGCTTGGACGAGGTCGACGCCGGGACGCGGCGCCCCTCGGCCACCTGGACGTACGTCGTCCACGACAACCCGTTCGGGTCGATGGACGAGCGGGCGTTCCGCGGGCTGGTGTCGCTGGTCAGGTCCCGGCGTTCATGATCGTTTCGGCGGTGGCGCGGGCGGTCCGCGCCGCGTCCGGCATGTTCCCGACGCTGAACGCCACCACCGCGCCCTCGTGCAGGATCAGCAGCCGGTCCGCCATCGCCGCGCCGAACCCCGCCTCGGCGGCCAGCTCCGCGTACAGGTTCCGCAGCCACGCCTTCTGCTCGGCCGCCGTCCGGTGCACGGGATGCGCCGGATCGGGCAGCTCGGCGCAGGCGTTCACCATCGAGCAGCCCCGCGCGCTCTCGGTGCGCAGCCAGTCGCCGATCGCGTCGAACGTCGCGAGGATCCGCTCCCTGGGACCGCCGGCGTCCGCCAGCCGGGCGTCCAGGAAGACCCGCCAGCGCTCGTCGCGTTCCCGCAGGTAGGCCAGGATGAGCGCCTCCTTGGAGCCGAACCGGTCGTAGACCGTCTTCTTGGTCACGTTCGCCTCGGCGGCGATCAGCTCCATGCCGACCTGGCCGACGCCGCGCTCGTAGAACAGCCGGCCTGCCACGTCGAGCACCCGCCGTGCCGCCGGCGTCATCGTCCGCTCCATTCCGCCTCCCTCGGGTGCGCCAGGTACACCGCGAGTATACCCACCGGTTTAGCTACTATCTATACCGGTATGTATACCTGCGGAGGTGATCCCCCATGAAGAAGGACGTCCTACTCGGCGGCGGCTTCGTCATCCTGTGGAGCTCCGGCTTCATCGGCGCCGAACTCGGCGCGCGAAGCGCCCCCGCCTCGACCCTGCTGGCCTGGCGGTTCCTGATCGCCGTCGTGCCGCTGGCCGCCTGGCTGCTGTGGCGGCGCCCCCGGCTGCCCCCGCGCGACCTCGGCCTGCACGTCCTCATCGGCACGCTCGGCCAGGTCGGCTACCTGTACGGCGTCTTCGCGTCCGTCGAGCACGGCGTGCCGTCCGGCACCAGCGCCCTGATCGCCGCCCTCCAGCCCATCGTGGCCGTCGCCCTGGCCGTCCCGCTCCTCGGCGAGTCCGTCACCGGCCGCCAGATCGCCGGCCTGGCGGTGGGACTCGGCGGTGTCGCGCTCGTGGTCGGCGGCGACCTCGGAACGGGCGCGCCCCCGTGGGCCTACGCCCTGCCGGTCGGCGCCATGCTCTCCCTGGTCGCCGCCACTCTCCTGGAACGCCGCACCCGCCCGACGATCGGTGTCATCGACGCCCTGGCCGTCCAGGCGGGGATCAGCGCCGTGCTCTTCAGCGCGCTCGCCCTGGCCTCCGGGACGCTCGCCCCGCCCGCCGACCCCGCGTTCTGGGCCGCGATCGCCGTCCTGGTCGTCCTGGCCATGTTCGGCGGCTACGGCCTCTACTGGGTCAACCTCGCGCGCAGCGGCGTCGCCCGCGTCTCGGGCCTCCTCTACCTGACCCCGCCCGCCACGATGCTGTGGTCCTGGCTGATGTTCGGCGGCACGATGACCCCGCTCTCCCTCGGCGGCGTCGCCGTCTGCGCGGTGGCCGTCCCGCTGACCCGCCCCCGCTCCCGCGCTCCCGACGCGCCCTCACCCACCCGAGAAGAAGAACTCGCCAACGCCGCCTGACCTCGGGCGTCCCGCGGACCCGGCCTCCCGTCCTCGGGAGTCGATGCACGGGTGTAAGCAGCGTCCCGCTTGAGCGGTGGCGTAGGGGGGCCTCCGGGGCGGGCGCGCAAGCGGCGAGTGCTCGCACGCCCGGGGAGCGGGCACGGCGGGCTCGCCGTCGTGGGCGGCCGCCGTGGGGCGGGGCTGCGAGGACGCTACGCGCGGAGGCGGAGGCCCTTCGGGGTCGGGTGGAAGCCGGCGGACTCCAGGGCGGACGCCAGCGGGGAGTTGGAGATGGCCTCGCCGTCCGCGCGTTCGACGGTGAGGCGGCCCAGGGCGCCCTCGCGGACGGCCAGGGCGAGCGCGTCGACCGCGGGTTGCAGGACGTCGGGGGAGGCGCCCCAGGTGAGGAGGGTGCGGCCGCCGCGTTCGACGTAGAGGATCAGTTCCCCCTCGATCAGGACGACCAGGGCGCCCGCCTTGCGGCCCGGCTTGTGGCCGCTCGCCACCTCGTCCTCGCGGGCGGGCCAGGGGAGGGCCGCGCCGTACGGATTGGCCGGGTCGGCGGCGGCCAGCACGAGGGCGCGGCGGCCGGACCGGTCCTGCTCGCCGGGGAGCGGGGTCTGCCAGGGGTCGGCGGGCGGCGCCGGCGGGGCCGGCCTCAGGGCGCGCAGGCGGTCGACGGCGCCGGGGATGGCGAACTGGGCGGCGCCCAGGCCCTCGACGAAGTAGCCGCGGCGGCAGCGGCCGCTCTCCTCGAACGCGCGCAGGACGGGATAGACGGCCGCGAACCCGCCGGGCGTGCGCTCGGCGGCGACGGCTCCCCGGATGACGATCCCGTAGCGGTCGAGGAGCGCCTCCGCGAGCGCGTGCGAGCGCAGGGTCGCGCCGGTCTCCCGGGCGGGGAGCGGCCACCAGCGCCCCGCGACCGTGGGCGGGCCCGTGCGGGACGGGAGCACGGGGCGCCCGCGCCGGGTCGTCCGCGACCGGTGCGTCGGCCGCCCCGAGCCCAGGGCGGACCGGAGCGGGGCGAGGGTGTCGTTGGTGAGGTGGCCCGCCCAGACCAGGTCCCACACCGCCGCGACCAGGTCCTGGTCGTTGACCGTGACCTGGGCGTTGACGCGGTCGGAGAGCATGCGGAAGAACAGCGCCCCGCCGTCGGAGAGCGCGTCGAGCGCGGCCTGGTGAACGGGGGTGAGCGTGATCTCGGCCGGTTCCGGCATCAGGAGCGGCGCGGTGTCGGCCAGGTAGAGCGAGACCCAGCCGTCGCCGCCGGGAAGCCCGCCCTGGCCCGCCCAGACGACCTCGCCGGCGGAGGTGAGCTCGTCGAGCATCGCGGGGGTGTAGCCCTGGACGCGGGCCGGCAGCACGAGGCTCTCCAGCGCGGACGCGGGCACCGCCGCGCCCTGGAGCTGCTCGACCGCCTGGACGAGGGCGTCGATGCCGCGCAGCCGGGAGCCGCCCGCGATGCCGTGCCAGACGGGCAGGAAGCGGCCGAGCGCCTCGGGCGGCGAGGGCTCCACCTCGGCGCGCAGGCGCGCGAGGGAGCGGCGCCGCAGCGTCCGGAGCACGCCGGTGTCGCACCATTCGCCCGTCAGCGGTCCCGAGACGCTCTCGACGGGCAGGAACTCGCCCTCGACCACCCGGCCGGCGGCCGCCAGCCTGCGCAGGGCCTCGACGACGACGGCCGGGCCGAGGCCGAAGCGGACGGCGGCGCGGGCCGCCCGGAACGGCCCGTGCGTGCGGGCGTACCGCGAGACGAGGTCGCCCAGGGGGTCGTCCACCGGCTCCAGGAACGCCTCGGGCACGCCCACCGGCAGCGGCGCGCCGAGCGCGTCGCGCAGCCGCCCGGCGTCCTCGATCGAGGCCCAGCGCTCCTCGCCCGCGACGCGCACCCGGATGATCCGCCGGGTCGCCTCCAGGTCCTCCAGCCACCCGGCCGCGCCGGGATCGCCGGGTGCCTCGGCGGCGGCACGCGGCTCCGGGCCCGCGTCGCCGTCCGCTCCTTCGGATGGCGTGGGCGTCCCGGGCGCCTCCGCCGGCGCCGTACGGGCGATCACCTCGGCGGTGGTCAGCGGGCCCAGGCCGCGCAGGAGGTCCGCGACGCCCTCCAGATCGCGGGCGCGGCGGTCGGCGGCGAGCCGCTGCAGCTCGCGCTCGGTGTCCGCGACGACCTCGGGGTCGAGCAGCTCGCGCAGGTCGGCCTGGCCGAGGAGCTCGGACAGGAGCGCGGTGTCGAGGGCGAGGGCCTGGGCGCGGCGTTCGGCCAGCGGGGAGTCGCCCTCGTACATGAAGGCGCCCACGTAGTGGAACAGCAGCGACCGCGCGTACGGGGAGGGCTCGGGCGTCTCCACCTCGACGAGCCGCACCTTGCGGCCGGACAGGTCGCGCATCAGGCCGACGAGGCCCGGGACGTCGAAGACGTCCTGGAGGCACTCGCGCATCGTCTCCAGGACGATCGGGAACGAGGGGTACTTGCTCGCGACCGCGAGGAGCTGGGCGGCGCGCTGGCGCTGCTGCCACAGCGGCATCCGCCGGTCGGGACGGCGCCGGGGGAGCAGCAGCGAGCGGGCCGCGCACTCGCGGAAGCGGGCGGCGAACAGCGCCGAGCCGCCCAGCTCGTCCACCACGATCCGCTCGATGTCGTCGGGGTCGAAGACGGCGAGGTCGAGGCTCGGGGGCTCGTCCATGTCGGGGATGCGGATGACGATGCCGTCGTCGGCGTGCATCGCCTGGGCGTCGACCCCGTAGCGCTCGCGCAGGCGGCCCGCGATCGCCAGGGCCCAGGGGGCGTGCAGGCGGGCCCCGAGCGGGGAGTGGACGACCATCCGCCAGTCGCCCAGCTCGTCGCGGAACCGTTCGACCACGAGGGTGCGGTCGTCGGGGACGTGCCCGGCGGCCTCGCGCTGCTCGGCGAGGTAGGAGACGAGGTTGGCGGCGGCCCATTCGTCCAGGCCGGCGGCGGTGACGCGGTCGCGGGCCCGGTCGGCGGGGAGGGCGGCGAGCTCGCGGGTGAACGCGCCCAGCGCCCGCCCCAGCTCGGCGGGCCGGCCGAGGGTGTCGCCGTGCCAGAACGGCAGCTTGCCCGGCTGGCCGGGGGCGGGGGAGACGAGCACGCGGTCGGGCGTGATGTCCTCGATCCGCCACGAGCTGGCGCCCAGGACGAACACGTCGCCCACGCGCGACTCGTACACCATCTCCTCGTCCAGCTCTCCTACGCGGGACGACTTCTCTCCCACCAGGAAGACCCCGAACAGGCCGCGGTCGGGGATGGTGCCGCCGCTGGTGACGGCGAGCCGCTGGGCGCCGGGGCGGTCGCGCAGCACGCCGGTGACGCGGTCCCACACCAGCCGGGGGCGCAGCTCGCCGAACTCGTCGCTCGGGTAGCGGCCCGCGAGCATGTCGAGGGTCGCCTCCAGCGCGGAGCGCGGCAGCGTCGCGAACGAGGCGGCCCGCTTGACCACGGTCTCCAGCTCGTCGACCGTCCACTCGTCCATCGCCACCATCGCGACGATCTGCTGGGCGAGCACGTCCAGCGGGTTGCGCGGGTAGCGCATCTCCTCGATCTCGCCGCCGCGCATGCGCTCGGCCACCACGGCCGTCTGCACGAGGTCGCCCCTGTACTTGGGGAAGATGACGCCCTTGGACACGGCCCCCACCTGGTGGCCCGCGCGGCCGACGCGCTGCAGGCCGTTGGCCACGGACGGCGGGGACTCCACCTGGACGACGAGGTCGACCGCGCCCATGTCGATGCCCAGTTCGAGGCTGGACGTGGCGACGACCGCGGGCAGGCGGCCCTGCTTGAGGGCGTCCTCGATGCCGGCGCGCTCCTCCTTGGAGACCGAGCCGTGGTGGGCGCGCGCGATCTCCAGCGGCGCGCCCTTGCTCGCTCCCGCCTGCGCCATCGTCTCGGCGGGCGCGTGGTCCTCCGTGAGGGGGCCCACGCTGCGCTCGTACGCCAGCTCGTTGAGGCGGCCGCAGAGCCGCTCGGCCAGGCGCCGCGAGTTGGCGAAGACCAGCGTGGACCGGTGCGCCTCGATGAGGTCGAGCAGCCGGTCCTCGACGTGCGGCCAGATGCTGCGCCGCCGCGGGTCGGCCGTCCCGGCGCCGTCGACGAAGCCGCCCACCTCGCCCATGTCCTCGACCGGGACGACGATGTCGAGGTCGAAGACCTTGTCGGACGGCGGCTGCACGGCGGTGGCCGGGCGGGTGCCGCCCAGGAACGCGGCGATCTCGTCGATCGGCCGCACGGTCGCCGACAGGCCGACGCGCTGGGCGGGCCGTTCGAGGAGGGTGTCGAGGCGCTCCAGGGACAGCGCCAGGTGGGCGCCGCGCTTGGTGCCCGCGACCGCGTGCACCTCGTCGACGATCACCGTCTCGACGCCGCGCAGCGAGTCGCGGGCCTGCGAGGTCAGGATCAGGAACAGCGACTCGGGGGTGGTGATCAGGATGTCCGGCGGGCGGGTCGCCAGCCGGCGGCGCTCGTCGGCGGGGGTGTCGCCGGACCGGATGCCGACCCGCACGTCGGGCTCGGGCAGCCCCAGCCGGCGGGCGGCCTGGCGGATCCCGGTCAGCGGCGCCCGCAGGTTGCGCTCGACGTCGACCGCGAGGGCCTTGAGCGGCGAGACGTACAGGACCCGGCAGCGCTCCTTGGGATCGGGCGCCTCCTCCCGGGCGGCCAGCCGGTCGAGCGACCACAGGAAGGCGGCCAGCGTCTTGCCGGAGCCGGTCGGCGCCACGACGAGCGTGTCGTCCCCGCCGGAGATGGACTCCCACGCGCCGGCCTGGGCGGGCGTGGGCGCGGCGAACGCCCCCGCGAACCACGCGCGGGTGGCGGGGGAGAAGCGTTCGAGCACGTCACCGCTCATGTCACCATCCTGCACCCCGCCTCTGACAGAACGCGCCGCCGGTGGCGCGCGTCACGTTGTAAGCGAATGCTTGCTTGGGTCATCCTGGAGGGCGGCCACGGCCCCGAGGAGGTTGAGCCCTGATGTCGTACGCCCTGCTGGCCATCGGCGCGGCGGCCCTGCTGCTGACCCTGAACGCCCGCTACCCCGTCCGCCACACGGCGGTCCTGGCACCGAGCTTCTTCCTGGCATGGGGCGCGATCGAGCTGGCGCCCCACCTGCTGGTGGCGGAGGTCGCCGCCATCGCCGGGACGGCCCTGGCCGGCGGCCTGGACGGCTGGCCCGGCTGGACCGGCCTGGCGCTCGGCATCGCGGGCACCGCGGGGACCGTGGCGAGCATCATCGCCTCCCGCCGCACGGTCGTCACGCTCCGGGACAGCGGCGCCCCGCTGGACCTGGACCCCGAAGGCGCCCCCCGCTACCCGTTCTGGCACCTGGTCGTCCCGCCCGCCTGCCTGATCCCCCGGCGCGGCGTGCGGGTGCGGCGCAACGTGGTCTTCCACGAGGAAGGGCGGCTGCGGCTGAAGGCGGACGTCTTCCAGCCGGCCCGGGAGGGCGGCGGCCTCCGGCCCGGGCTCCTGGAGATCCACGGCGGCGGCTGGGTCATCGGCAGCAGGCGCGAGCAGGGCCTGCCCCTCCTCAACCACATGGTCCTGCAAGGGTGGGTGGGCTTCAACGTCGACTACCGGCTCAGCCCGAAGGCGACCTGGCCCGAGCACCTCCTCGACCTGAAGCGCTTCATCCGGTGGTACCGCGAGCACGCCGCCGAGTACGGCGCCGACCCCGGCTGCCTGTACGTGACGGGCGGGTCCGCGGGAGGGCACCTCACGGCCATGGTCGCGCTCACCGCGAACCTGCCGGAGTTCCAGCCCGGGTTCGAGGACGTCGACACCTCCGTCAAGGGCGCCGTGCCGTTCTACGGCGTGTACGACTTCGTCGGAACGGAGGCGTGCGCCGTGCCGAAGCCCATGATCAGGCTCCTGGAGCGGATGGTCCTCAAGAAGTCCGCAGAGAAGGACCCCGACGCCTTCGCCAAAGCGTCCCCGATGCACTACCTGAGGGCGGACGCGCCACCGTTCTTCGTCATCCACGGCAGCCACGACTCGCTCGTCCCGGTGGAAGGGGCGCGCGCGTTCGCCGAACGCCTGCGCGACGCCTCGGAGTCGCCGGTCGTCTACGCCGAGATGAAGGGCGGGCAGCACGCGTTCGACGTGTTCCCCTCGTACCGCACGGCCAGGGTCATCGAGGGCGTGGAGCGCTACCTGACCGGCCTGCACCGCGAGTACGGCCGGAAGGCCGGCGACGCGCCGCCCGCGGTACCGGACGAGGTGGCCGACTCGCTCGGATAGCGTGAGCGGGTGCGGCTCACAGTGTTCTGGGATCGGATGAGGCAGCAGTTCGGCGACGCCTACGCGTCGAGCGTGGCCAAGGACCACGTCATGGCCGAGCTGGGCGGCCGTACCATCGAGCAGGCCCTCGCCGACGGCGAACCCGCCAAGAAGGTCTGGCAGGCGGTGGTGGCCACCTTCGACGTCCCGCCCAGCCTGCGCTGAGGGACGTCCAGGGGAGGCGGCCACCGCCTCCCGTCATCAGTAGACCGCGACGGCGGTGACGAACCCGATCATCAGGTTGGCGACCGCGAGCAGGATCGCGGCGGGCTCCAGCTTGTCCTCGGCGTCGTCGGCCAGGTCCTTGATGCTGATCCCGACCAGCCGGTCGAAGATCAGCGTGGCGATCGTCATCGCGACGATGCCGACGCCGCCGAACACCAGCGTCCGGGCCAGGCCCTCCAGCAGGTCACCGCTCGAAGCGAAGATCGAGACGGCCACGATCAGGCCCACCCCGATCGTCGAGGCCACCGCCAGCAGCGTGGCGTTGGGGTTGCGGTGCTCGCGGATGACCGTGATCAGCCGGCCCGGGGTGGCCAGGTCGGTCATGTAGAAACCGATCACGAACAGCACCAGGCCGACCGCGGCGTAGGCGAGCAGCGCGCCCGTCCCGTCCAGCAGGATCGAGCCGAGGCTCTCCTCGTTCGCCAGCGTTCTCATGGGTCTCCTTACGGAACTCGCGTCCCCCGCGTTACACGACAGGGGACGCGCTTACAGGGGGTGACTTGCAGAGGGTGCCTTACAGCGGGATGCGATGGGGGACGAACGACGAGCTGTCATCGGTGATGAGCCCCGCCGTCTCCCGGATGCCCAGCCCCGCCGACTCGTCATGGACCACCCAGGCGCCCAGCACAGGGTGCTCCCCGTCGAAATCGGGCAGCGCGCAGAACTCCTGGAAGACGAAGCCCTCCTTGCCGTAGTCCCCCTGCGTGCGCTGCTCGCTGCCGTCCGGGGTGACGATGCGCATGCTCGCCCCCTCCCGCCCCAGCAGCGGCTTCTGCACGTACGAGGTGAGGCCGGAAGGCGTGTTCAGGTACGTGGGGAGCAGGTTGGGGTGCCCGGGGAACAGCTCCCAGAGGAGCACCAGGAGCGCCTTGTTGGACAGGACCATCTTCCAGATCGGCTCGATCCAGCGGGTCGGCGTCCCCGGGATGTTGCGGCCGAACGGCTCGTTGACGATCCACTCCCACGGATACAGCTTGCAGAGGGTGCGGATCTCGAACTCCTTGAGGTCCACGAACCGCTCCCGCCGCGGATCCCAGCCGACCTCCTCCATGGCGATCGCCACCCCCGGCAGGCCCGCCTCCTCGGCGGTCTCCTGCATGTAGGCGATCGTCATGACCTCCTCTCCCGTCTCGTCGCCGTGGGTCCACGCGAAGTGGGCCGGCCCCTCGCCCACCTCGGAGGCGATCTCCTTCCACCGCGCCACCAGGCGCTCGTGGATGGAGTTCCACTGGTCGTCCCCGGGGAACGCCTCCTGCAGCCAGAACCACTGCACGATGGAGCTCTCCACCAGGGACGTCGGGGTGTCGGCGTTGTACTCCAGCAGCTTCGCCGGCCCCTTGCCGTCGTAGCAGAGGTCGAACCGCCCGTACAGGTGCGGGTCCCGGCGCCGCCAGGACGCCTCGATGAGCGGCGCCACCCAGTCGGGGATGCCGAGCACGTGGTAGCGCCCGGTGGTCACCACGTGCTCGACGACCTCCAGGCACATCCGGTGCAGTTCCTCGACGACCTCCTCCAGCGCCAGGACCTCGTCCATCTCGAAGACGTAGTGCACCGACTCGTCCCAGTAGGGGCGCGGAAGGTGCGCCGGATGCGCCGTCCGGTGGTACGCCAGGCCGTGCTCCTCGACCTTCTCCGCCCAGTTCTCGCGCGGCTTCGAACGCGCTCTCCGCACGGCCTAGCTCCCGCTCTTGCCGCCGCCGCCGAAGCCGCCGCGGCTCAGGGTGTTCCCCTTGCTGGACTTGATCTTGCCCTTGCTGGGCCCCACCCGGCTGCCGCCCGACACGTAGCCGTCCCTGTCGCGGTTGCCGCCGTAGTACCAGAAGTACCGGCCGTACGAGATCGTTCCACGCTCGATGTCACGCCTGTCGCAGAAGGCGTCCGGGACCACCCGGTAGCCGCCCTTGGTCTTGCCCACGTTGGGCGCCATGCGGTCCACGCACCACGCCGTGGTGGACTTCGAACCGCAGGCCGCCACCGTGAGGGACAGCGCGCTGACCATCCCGATCTTGACGGCACGGGAGCTGAGCCGACGCTTCTGTTCCTGTGGGGGCAAGGCGAACACGTCCTTCGAAAACGAGGCGACCTACGACCGGCCGGTTCCGCGGGACGGGCGCGAACGCCTGCGGGGAAAGGGAACTCTCGGTCGCGAGGCCATAGCTTAGGGGTGGTCGTTCCTCGGACGGAAGGGACGTCCGGACCGTTCCCGGAGACGGGGAAATCCGTCCGGCGGAACTCAGTCCGGAACCGGCAGATGCGCGTAGAGGTCCATCGGATCGACCGTCGACGGAAGGTCGCTCACCTGGCCGTCGCCGACCTCCACCACCCGCCACACGCCGTCCTCCCGGCACGCCAGGTCGGTCGTGATGAACCGGCAGCCCAGGATGCGGACGGCGGGCGCCACCGCGTCCAGGACGGGGTCCGGCTCGACGTCCGGGCTGTCCGGGTGGGGGCCGACCAGCGCCGGCTCGCCGTCCACCCACCACACGCGCGCCTCGCCGTCCCCGTCGTACGGCTCGAACTCCCGCACGACGAGGCCGCCGGCCAGGAAGTCCTCCTGCAGCGCCAGCATCTTGGCGACGATCCCGCGCAGCACGGGGAGGTTCTTCACGTCCGGGACGAAGCACGCCTCGTCCCATTCGTGCTTGCGGGACTTCACGTAGTCCTTCACGATGGCGGGCCCGCCGCGGAGGGGACGCACCAGTTCCCCCAGATCCCCGGGGTCCTCGCCGGGGGAGAGCGGCCGCCACACGCTCTGCGGCGTCAATCCCGCGAACGTGTCGTGCCAACCGGGCAGCTCGTGCGCGCGCCGGTAGTCCTCCGGATGCGTGAGAAGGAAGGCGCCGCGCGCCTTCAGCATGCGCGCCATCGCGGCGTACTCGCCGCTGGAGAGCATCCAGCCGCGGTACCAGACGGGCCCCAGGTCACGGGGGACGGCCCGTACCGCCGCCTCGGCGTCCCCGCCGCGGAGCGCGTCGTGGTCGATCAGGGCGATCTCGCCGTAGTGGTCCCGTACGGCGGCCGCCTCGCGGGCGAAGTGGGGGTCAACGCGCCGGGGCCGGAGCGGGTCGACGCAGAAGAGGACGGTCAGCGTCATGATGGAACCCTCCGTGGACGGCGCCAGCGTACGGGTTCTTGAGTGTCGCGCGCACGGCGATTCGCGGGCAAATCCTCGGCCGGGAACATGATCGAACGGATGTTCGGTAAAGTCGGGGTACCGCGAACTGTCGGTGGCACCCCGTAACGTCGCCTCCGACACCGAAGGACAGACGGAAAAAGGGGCGAACCTCATGGCAGCGAACGACCGGGAGAAGGCTCTCGAGACCGCACTGGCCCAGATCGAGCGGCAGTTCGGCAAGGGCTCGGTCATGCGGATGGGCGAGGAGGCGCGGGCGCCGGTCGAGGTGATCCCCACCGGCTCGATCTCGCTCGACATCGCGCTCGGCATCGGCGGCCTGCCCCGCGGCCGGGTCGTGGAGGTCTACGGCCCCGAAGGGTCCGGCAAGACCTCCATCGCGCTGCACGCCGTGGCGAGCGTGCAGAAGAAGGGCGGTATCGCGGCGTTCGTCGACGCCGAGCACGCCCTCGACCCCGAGTACGCCGCCAAGCTCGGCGTCGACATCGACGCGCTGCTGGTCTCCCAGCCCGACACCGGCGAGCAGGCGCTCGAGATCACCGACATGCTGATCCGCTCCGGCGCCATCGACATCGTCGTCATCGACTCCGTGGCGGCCCTGGTGCCCCGCGCCGAGATCGAGGGCGAGATGGGCGACAGCCACGTCGGCCTCCAGGCCCGGCTGATGTCCCAGGCGCTGCGCAAGCTCACCGGCGCGATCAACCAGACCCGCACGACCGCGGTCTTCATCAACCAGCTCCGCGAGAAGGTCGGCGTCATGTTCGGCTCGCCCGAGACCACCACCGGTGGCCGCGCGCTGAAGTTCTACGCCTCCGTGCGCCTCGACGTCCGCCGCATCGAGACCCTCAAGGACGGCACCGAGGCGGTCGGCAACCGCGTCCGCGTCAAGGTCGTCAAGAACAAGATGGCCCCGCCCTTCCGCGTCGCCGACTTCGACCTCCTCTACGGCCAGGGCATCTCCCGCGAGGGCGGCCTGATCGACCTCGGCGTGGAGCACGGCTTCGTCCGCAAGTCCGGCGCCTGGTACACCTACGACGGCGACCAGCTCGGCCAGGGCAAGGAGAACGCCCGCAACTTCCTCAAGGCCAACCCCGACATGGCCGACGGGATCGAGAAGAAGATCAAGGAGAAGCTCGGCATCGGCCCGAAGGTCGACAAGGAGGCCGAGCCGGTCCCGGCCCCCGCGGGCGACACCCCGCCGCCGGCCGCGGCTCCGGCTCCCGCCGCCCGCGCCGCCGCCTCCGCCTCCGCCTCGCGCAAGGCCAAGACCCCCAAGCCGGGCGACTCGTGACCGACTGACGAGGATTCCCGATCCGGGTGTCTCTTGACGAAGGCTGAGGAATGATCTCGTACGCAGGGCGGCGGCGCCCCGTCCCGTACCCGGCCGGTACGCGGACCTTCCCCAACGGCGCCGCCGCTCCCGAGGGCCGTCGATGACGCGCGAGAACCCCTGGTCCACCGAGGACGACCCGGCCCCGCCCGTCGAGGACGACCCCTGGTCGTCCCTGGACGCCCCGCCGCCCCCCAACCCCTTCGCCACGCCCTGGTCCCGCAACGCCTGGACCAGGGAGAACGACGAGGGGCGAGAGGACGACGAGGGGCAGGAGAACGAGAACGAGGAGGACGCCCGAACGCCGGCGGGCACCAAGGCGGCCGAAAAGCCCCCAACCCCCTGGGAGCAGCAGAACCCCTGGACCCAGAAGCCGAGCCCGGCCCCTCACGACGAAGCCTCGGCCCGGGACGCCGGGGACGCTGGGGAGACTGAGGTCACTGGGGCCATCGGGGCCGCCACTGAGGTCATCGGGGCCACTGCCGCCGGTGAGCCGGACCGCGTCGACGGCCTGCCCGAGCAGGAGGACCGGAAGGCAGGGCGGCGCGGTTCCGCTGGGCCTGGGGACGGTGCGGCGCGGGGTGCCGGACGTGCTGCGGGCGGGCGGAAGCGGCGAGGGCGTACGGGCGCGAAAGAGGCGAAAGAGAAGGAGCGGGACGGCGGCTCGGTTCGGGAGTCACCGGGAGACGCTTCGAGCGCCGCGGCCGGGCGGCGCGTGCGGGCGGGCAGGGGTGCCGGAGGCGGTGAGCGGGCGGACGGCGCCGCGGCCGCTGAGGAGAACGCCGAAGGGCGGGCCCGGGAGATCTGCCTGCGGTTGCTCGGGATGGGGCCGCGGACCCGGGCGCAGCTGGCGGACGCGCTGCGGCGCAAGGGGATCCCGGACGAGGTCGCCGAGGGGGTGCTGAGCAGGTTCACCGAGGTCGGGCTGATCGACGACGAGGCGTTCGCCCAGGCGTGGGTGCAGTCGCGGCACAGCGGGCGGGGGCTGGCCAAGCGGGCGCTCGCGGCGGAGCTGCGGCGGCGCGGGGTCGCGCAGGAGACCGTGAACGACGCCGTGGAGACGCTGGACTCCGAGGAGGAGGAGCGGACCGCGCGGCGGCTGATCGAGCGGAAGGCGGCGGCGACGCGCGGGGTGGACCCGGCGAAGCGGATGCGGCGGCTGGTGGGCGTGCTGGCGCGCAAGGGGTATCCGCCGGGGCTGTCCTACCGGGTCGTGCGGGACGTGCTGGCGGAGGAGGGCACCGAGGTCGAGGAGATGCCCGACCCGGATTGATCATCGCGACACGCCGGAATGACCGCGGGCTCTGACCGGCCGGAAGGAGGCGGTCTGACTGCGATCGGGCAGGTCGGGGCCATTGCCGGGGCGGTAAGAGACTTCTTCCGTGGGCGTTCGGTTAGCCCGGAATGCCCTGGGTTTGCTTGCTCATTACCTCCCTGCCGCTTACCGTTACGGCAGTGAGGAGTTACTCCGCGCACCGCGGATTGCGATACGACCGAACACGTTCACGCAGCTGAGAGGCATAGAGGACTGACGTTGGCCGACCTCCCTGGAGGGGCCGTGGCCGCCGGGTGGAGTTTCGTGCCGCCCGGGCGCTGCCGCGTACCCGCCGGGCGTGCGGCGGCGTGCGCCGGTCCGCCGGTACGCGGGTGAATCCTCGCAGAGCAGGGCCTCGATCTCCGACGGGGCCCGCGGGCGAGGAAGGGTCTGCCTCATGGCTGAGAGCGTCCTGTTGGGTGCCGCGCTCCTGGTGACCCTGGTCGCTCTCGTCATCATGCTGCTGCGGCGGCCCGCCGGGCCCGGCGAGGACGACGGCCAGGCGCAGCGCGACGCGGACGAGATCAGGGCGGCCGCGCGGGCGGAGGCCGAGGAGATCCTCGCCAAGGCGCAGGCGCAGGCCGAGCGGATCGGCAGCGCCGCGCGCGGCGAGCTGGAGGAGGAGGCCCGGGTCCTGCGTGAGGACCTGCGCACCCTGCGGGAGGACCTGGAGCGCCGCGAGACCCGGCTGGCCGAGCGCGAGCAGCGCCTGGACGGCGAGGTGCGGCGCCTGGAGGAGTGGTCCGGCCGCCTCGCCGACTCCAAGCGGACGCTGGAGACGCGCAAACAGGAGCTCGGCAGGCTGGAGGACGAGCGCCGCCAGGTGCTGGAGCGCACCGCCGGGCTGACCGCCGAGGAGGCCAAGGCCGAGCTGGTCGCCGCGCTGGAGAACCAGGCCAAGCGGGAGGCCATCCCGATCACCCGGGAGATCGAGAACGCGGCGCGGCAGGAGGGCGAGAAGCGCGCCCGCAAGATCGTGACGTTGGCCATCCAGCGGGTGGCCGGCGAGCAGACCGCCGAGTCGGTCGTGTCGGTGCTGCACCTGCCGGGCGACGAGATGAAGGGCCGCATCATCGGGCGCGAGGGCCGCAACATCCGGGCCTTCGAGTCCACCACCGGCGTCAACCTGATCATCGACGACACCCCGGAGGCGGTGCTGCTCAGCTGCTTCGACCCGGTGCGCCGGGAGGTCGGCCGGCTGACGCTGGAGAAGCTCGTGCTGGACGGCCGCATCCATCCGCAGCGCATCGAGGAGGTGTACGAGCGCAGCCGCAGCGACGTCGAGCAGCTGTGCGTGCGCGCCGGCGAGGACGCCCTCGTCGAGCTCGGGATCACCGACATGCACCCGGAGCTGATCACGCTGCTGGGCCGGCTGCGCTACCGGACCTCGTACGGCCAGAACGTCCTCATGCATCTGATCGAGTCGGCGCACCTCGCCGGGATCATGGCGAGCGAGCTGCGGCTGCCGGTGGAGCTGGCGAAGCGCTGCACGCTGCTGCACGACATCGGCAAGGCGCTCACCCACGAGGTCGAGGGCAGCCACGCGCTGATCGGCGCGGAGATCGCCCGCCGGTACGGCGAGCACGAGGACGTGGTGCATGCGATCGAGGCGCACCACAACGAGGTCGAGGTCCGTACCGTCGAGGCGGTCCTCACCCAGGCCGCGGACGCGATCAGCGGCAGCCGCCCGGGGGCCCGCCGCGAGTCGCTGGAGGCTTACGTCAAGCGGCTGGAGCGGCTGGAGGAGATCGCCCGCGAGCAGCACGAGGGCGTGGAGAAGGTCTTCGCGATGCAGGCCGGCCGGGAGATCCGGGTGATGGTCAAGCCGGACTCGGTCGACGACATCCAGGCCCAGGTGATCGCCCGGGACATCGCCAAGCAGGTCGAGGGGGAGCTGACGTACCCGGGCCAGATCCGGGTGACGGTCGTCCGCGAGTCCCGCGCCATCGAGTTCGCCCGCTGACGCCTCGCCGCGCGCGCCGGCGCCCCACGGCGTCCCGTCCTGTCCCGTCCTGCGCTACGCCGTGCCGTTCGGACGCGCCGTGCCCGCCCCGGGGAGGGCCGCAGTGGGCGGGTGTTCGGGTGGCGGCCACTGCGGCGCTGCCGGTGCGTCAGCCTGTGGACAGGTCGATCGGGTCTACTCCTCGGGGCTGGAAGTTCAGCGTCTGGCCGTAGAAGGCGAGTTCGGCGCGCAGGCAGGCGATGACGGTCTCGGCGCGGCGGAAGCCGTGGGACTCGCCCTCGAACGTCAGGTACGCGTGGGG
This sequence comes from Actinomadura sp. 21ATH, assembly GCF_041951345.1. Classification (NCBI taxonomy): domain Bacteria; kingdom Bacillati; phylum Actinomycetota; class Actinomycetes; order Streptosporangiales; family Thermomonosporaceae; genus Actinomadura; species Actinomadura sp. 21ATH. The sequence goes on from NZ_JBGNUR010000004.1 coordinate 54,176, forward strand.
CGTCTTCTTGGCGGCCAGCGCCGCGGCGAAGCGCTCGGACTGGTCCGGCGGGACGACCGGGTCGTCCAGGCCCTGCAGGAGCAGGACGGGGCAGGCGGTCTCGTCGGCGCGGGTGAGGGGCGAGCGCTCCTCGTACGCGCGCTCGAATCCGGGCAGCGGGCCGATCAGGCCGAACAGGTACCGGGACTCGAAGTCGTGGGTGCCTTCGACGAAGCTCTTCAGCTCGCTGACGCCGTAGTAGCTCGTGGCCGCGCTGAACACCTTGGTCTGCGTGATCGCGGCGAGGGTGGTCCAGCCGCCGGCGCTGCCGCCGCGGATGGCCAGCCGCTCGGGGTCGGCGATGCCGCCCTCGACGAGGGCCTCGGCCGCGGCGACGGCGTCCTCGACGTCCACGACGCCCCACTGGCGGCGCAGCCGCTCGCGGTACGCGCGGCCGTAGCCGGTGGAGCCGCCGTAGTTGACGTCGACGATGCCGATGCCGCGGCTGGTGAAGTAGGCGCGTTCGAGGTTGAGGACCCGGGACACCCGGCTGGTGGGCCCGCCGTGGACGAACACCACGTACGGCGGCAGCTCGCCCTCGGCGCCCGTGTACTCGGGGTTGGACGGCGGGTAGACGTAGGCGTGCACGGGCCGCCCGAACGGCCCCTCGATGCGCTCGGTGCGGGGCTTCGGCAGGTACGCGACGTCCGGCAGCTCGGCGAGCTCGCGGCGCAGGCCCTCGACGCGCCCGGTGGTGGTGTCGATCCGCACCACGGACGGCGGGACGGCGGGGCCGCCCGCGATGCCCACGATGGTGGAGCCGTGCGCCGACAGCGCCGGCTGCCAGTCGTCGTACGGGACCTCCAGGTCGACCAGTTCGAGGGTCTCGGGGTCGTAGATGCCGAGCCGCTGGTCGCCCTCCCCGTGCAGGACGGCGAGGCGGCCGTCGTCCAGGAGGGCGTACGGCATGCCGCCCAGCTGCCAGAGGGCCCCGGCGAACTCCTCTTCGGCGGGGTAGAGGGCCTGCGGCGACTCGCCGTGGAGGCCGACCTGGTAGATGTTCCACCAGCCGGGCCAGTCGGAGATGACGTACAGGGACTCCTCGTCGCGCCACAGCGGGGCGATGGCGGATTCGGTGAGGCCGCCCTTGACGGTGCGGGGCGCGACCGTCCGGCCGTCCTCCAGGGCGGCGGCGCGGATCTCGGTGCCGTCCCAGGGCATGCGCGGGTGGTTCCACTGCACCCAGGCGAGGTGGCCGCCGCCGGGGGAGGGGGCGGGGCTCGCGTAGAAGTCGGCGCCGGTGACGAGCTCCCGGATGGCGGAGGCGTCGGCGGCGGCGCTGCCGTCCAGGGGGACGGCCACGATGGCGCGCCGGATGCCCTCGGGGGTGTGCCCCTCGCAGACGCACCAGATCTCGGTGCCGTCGGGGGAGACGACGGAGTCGGCGTAGCGCAGGCCGCCGGGGATGGCGGGCTCGGGCGTCAGGGGCCGCGGCTTGGGGTCGCCCGGGTCGAGCCGGTGGAGGCGCTGGTCGTCGTAGTTGGAGAAGACGATCGCGTGCCCCTCGCCCGTGCGTACGGGCAGGTAGGACCGGCCGCCGTACTCGTGCACGCGGGTGCGCGCGTCCCAGGGCGCCTGGAGGAGCTCGGTCCGGTGACCGCCATGGAGGTGGACGACCGTGGTCCGGCCGCCCTCTTCCGGCCGGGTCTCCTGCCACCAGACGTCGCTGTTGTGCACGGTGGGGAAACTGAGTCGCAGCCGGGCGCGGGCGACGTCGTCGGCTGATATCGGAGAGGGCCAGGAGCCGTAGGGAAGGGTCGCACGAGCGGTCATATGCGAATCGTCCCGCATACAGGGTTCGGTTGGGGCCATGACGGGGCAGTTGACCTCGGAAAGATACAACCCGTTCACAAGCGACCGCGCCGGGTGCCGGATCGCTCAGGTCCCGGCGGCGAGGGGGAGCGGGTCGAGCAGGCCCTTGATCTCGCGGACGGCGGCGCGGGCCGCGCGCCCTGCCCCGATCGTACTGGCAGAGGGCCCGTATCCGAGCAGGTGGATCCGCGGATCGGCGGCGGTGCGGGTGCCGTCCATGCGGATGCCGCCGCCGGATCCGCGCAGCCGCAGCGGCGCCAGGTGGTCGAGGGCGGCGCGGAACCCGGTGGCCCAGAGGATCACGTCGGCCTCGGCGGAGGTCCCGTCCGCCCAGGCGACGCCGTCAGGGGTGACGCGCGCGAACATCGGCAGCCGGTGCAGGACGCCGCTCTCGCGGGCGGCCCGCACCTCGGGCGAGAGGACGAGCCCGGTGGCGCCGACCACGCTGCCGGGCGGCAGCCCGCGCCGGACCCGCTCCTCGACCCGGGCGACGGCCTCACGGCCCCGCTCCTGGTCGAACGGCCCCTCGACCCATACCGGAGGGCGCCGGGTGACCCACGTGGTCTCAGCGGCCATCTCAGCGATCTCCATGAGCGCCTGCGTGGCGGAGGCCCCGCCGCCGACGACCACCACCCGCTTCCCCGCGAACTCGTCCGGGCCCCGGTACCCGGCGGTGTGCAGCTGGCGTCCCCGGAACGTCTCCTGCCCCGGGTAGTACGGCCAGAACGGCCGGTCCCACGTCCCGGTGGCGTTGATGAGCGCCCGCGTCCGGAACGTCCCCTCGGAGGTCTCCAGAACGAGCCGCCCGGGCTCGCCGGGCTCGCCGTGCCTTCCGGGCTCGCCGGGCTCGTCGCGTACGGACCGCACGTCCACGGGGCGGTGCACGTCCAGGGCGAATTCGCGCTCGTAGCGGGCGAAGTACTCGGACACCACCTCGGAGGCGGGACGGGACGCGTCCCGTTCCCCCAGCGGCATCCCCGGCAGGTCGTGGATCCCGTGGGCGGCACCCAGGGTGAGGGTCGGCCACCGGTACTGCCAGGCCCCTCCGGCACGCGGCGCGTGGTCGAACATCACGAAGTCCAGGCCGGCCCTGCGCAGGAAGTGGCCCGCCGACAGGCCCGCCTGCCCCGCCCCGATGACCGCCACGTCGTACGTCACGTCCACGCAAACCGCGGAGGGGGCCGCCGGATTCCCGGCGGCCCCCTCGCTCACGGCCTGTTCGCGCGTGCTTCCCGACCCTTCCGAACGCCGTTTCTCAGCCCTTGCCGCCGGGCTCGGCGAGCGCCATCCCGGGCGCGGGCGGCGCGCCGGTCCCGGTGCCGATCGTCTTGGCGGACGTCTTGCGGCTGCGCCGACTGCGCCTCTCCAGCATGTTGGCCAGTGCGCTCACCGCCATGTTGATCGCGATGTAGATGATCGCGACGACGATGCCGGCCTGGATGATGTTGTTGCCGAAGTTGGGCGGCACCTGCTTGAACCCGGCCTGCAGCAGTTCCGGGTAGGCGATGATGAAGCCCAGCGCGGTGTCCTTGAGCAGCACCACCAGCTGGCTCACGATCGCGGGCATCATGACCGTGATCGCCTGCGGGAGCAGCACCAGCCGCATCACGCCGTTCTTGCGCAGGCCGATGGAGTACGCGGCCTCCGACTGCCCCTTCGGGATCGAGTTGACCCCGGCGCGGACGACCTCGGCGAGCACCGAGCCGTTGTAGAGCACCAGCCCGAAGACCACCGCCGCGAACGCGGGGACGGTGACCACGCCCGCGTTGATCTCCACCCCGAACAGCCCGCCGAAGGTCTCGACCATGACCCGCTGGAACGTCCCGAGCGGGGACTCGGCGATCGCCGGGCTGATCTTGTTCGGCACGAAGAACGCCAGGAAGATCAGGATCAGCAGCGGGATGGCCCGGAAGAACTCCACCACCGCACCGGCCGGCAGCCGGATCCAGGCGTGGTCCGACAGCCGCGCCAGGCCGAACACGACACCGAACAGCAGCGCCAGCACCGAGGCGACCGCCGCGGCCTTCAGCGTGTTCCACAGGCCCGGGAGGATGAGGTTCGTCCACACGTCGGGCTGGAGGAACGGCTCCCAGAGCCGCCACGCGAACTGGCCCTTGTCGGCGAGCCGCAGCACGAGCGACGCGACGACGGCGCCCAGCAGCAGCACCGAGACGACGGTGAGGACGTTGTTGCGCCTGCGGGCCCGGGGACCGGGCGTGTCGAAGAGGATGCTCGCTTCCTGGCTCATCGCGCCACCGCCGTCCGCTTGGCCAGCCAGCCGAAGAAGAAGCCGGTCGGCAGGGTGAGGATCATGAAGCCCACCGCGACGCCGATGAACAGCGGCAGCGCGCCGCTGGCGAAGGACGGCTTCTCGATGAGGTCCTTCATGACGACGGCCGCCTCGGCGTAGCTCGCGGCGGCGGCCACGGTGGTGTTCTTGATCATGGCGATGAGGATGCTGCCCAGCGGCGCGACGACCGCGCGGAACGCCTGCGGCAGGATGATCATGCGCAGGGACTGGGTGAAGGTGAGTCCGATCGAGCGCGCCGCCTCCGCCTGGCCGAGCGGGACCGTGTTGATCCCCGAGCGCAGCGCCTCGCACACGAACGCGCCCGTGTAGCCGGACAGCCCGAGGACGGCCCACCAGTAGTAGGTGGTGCCGGTGTCCTTCGAGAAGGCCAGGCCCAGGACGTCGTTCAGCGCCAGGCTGCACATCAGCAGCACGAGGGTGAGCGGGGTGTTCCGGACGATGTTGACGTAGGTCGTGCCGACCCATCGGAGCACCGGCACGGGCGCCACCCGGAAGGCGACCAGGATCGTGCCGATGAGGAGCGACAGGACCGCCGACGCGAGCGCCAGCCGTACCGTCGCCCAGAAACCGTCGAGGATGACGTCGATGTTGTCGAAGAACGGGCCGAAGTCAAACAGGTCGAGTAGCTGTTCCATGGCGTTCCAGCGGGTCAGGGCCAGACCGGCACGCTCCCCGGGTCGGGTCTTCCGGGGAGCGCGCCGGCATGGCGGGCGTCAGCCTGGGATCAGGCGCAGCCCTCGAACTGCGGGACGGTGGTGACGGTCTTCAGGCCGGTGCCGGCGAAGTGCTTGTCGAGCAGGCTCTTGCCGGTGCCGTCCTGGTACATCTTGGTGATGGCCTTGTTGACGGCCTCGCAGGTCTCCTTGTCGCCCTTCTTGATGCCGACGCCGTACTTCTCGTCGGTGAACGGCGCGTTGATGACCTTGAACTTGCCCTTCTGCTGGTTGGCGAAGCCGGCCAGGATCAGGTCGTCGGTGCTGACCGCGTCGAGAGCGCCGGCGGCGAGCTTGGTCGCGCACTCGGAGTAGCTCTGTGCGTCCACCAGGTCGACGCCCTTGACGGCGAGCTTGCCGTCCGGCGGGCCCTCGGTGACGCGGCGGAACGAGTTGGAGCCGGCGGCCTTGCAGAGCTTCTTGCCCTTGAGGTCCTCGGCCTTCTTGATGCTGTTGTCGTCCGCGCGGACCATCGTGTCCTGGTGCGCGACGTAGTAGGGGCCGCCGTAGGTGACCTGCTGCTTGCGCGCGTCCGTGATGGAGTACGTGGCGATGACCAGGTCGACCTGGCCGCCTCCCAGGAACGACTCGCGGTTCGCCGAGGTGGTCTCCTTGAACGTGATGCCGCTCTCGGGGACGCCCAGTTCCTTGGCGATGTACTTGGCGACGTCCACGTCGAAGCCCTCGAACGTGCCGTCGGGCTTCTTCAGGCCGAGCGCCGGCTGGTCGTACTTGATGCCGACGGTGATCTTCTTGGTGTCCTTGGCCTTCTGCGCGACCGTCTTGGCCTCGGTCTTCTCGGTGTCGGCGCCACAGGCCGTCAGGGCCAGGGCAAGCGCGGTCGCCGCACCGATGGCGGCGCCGAAACGACGTACTCGCATGTGCTGGTTCTCCCTCTGCTATCGCCGGAGCCGTACAAGTGCTCGACGCGGGGTCTCAAACGGTTCCGGAGGCGCCTCGACGAGCGGCCCCCGGTGAAGCCTCAGTGTGTAAGGATCTTGGAAAGGAAGTCCTTGGCGCGGTCGGTGCGCGCGTTGGTGAAGAACTCGTCGGGGGTGTTCTCCTCCACGATCTGGCCGTCGGCCATGAACACGACCTTCTGCGCGGCCCGCCGGGCGAACCCCATCTCGTGGGTCACCACGATCATGGTCATGCCGTCCCTGGCCAGCCCGGTCATGACCTCCAGCACCTCGTTGACCATCTCCGGGTCGAGGGCCGAGGTCGGCTCGTCGAAGAGCATGACCTTGGGCTTCATCGCGAGGCTGCGCGCGATGGCGGCGCGCTGCTGCTGCCCGCCCGAGAGCTGCGCCGGGTACTTCTGCGCCTGGTTGGCGATCCCGACGCGGTCGAGCAGCTCCATCGCGTGCTTCTCGGCCTCGCTCTTGGACGACTTCCGCACCTTGATGGGGCCGAGGGTGACGTTGTCCAGGATCGTCTTGTGCGCGAACAGGTTGAACGACTGGAACACCATGCCGACGTCGGCCCGGAGCTTGGCCAGCTCGCGGCCCTCCTTGGGCAGCTCCTTGCCGTCGACCCTGATCACGCCGTCGTTGATCGGCTCCAGCCGGTTGATCGACCGGCACAGGGTCGACTTGCCGCCGCCCGACGGGCCGATGACCACGACCACCTCACCGCGGTTCACGGTGAGGTTGATGTCCTTGAGCACGTGCAGGTCACCGAAGTGCTTGTTGACGTGCTCGACCTCGACGAGGGGCGCGCCCGCCGCGCCGTCGTCGTCCCGGGAACCGCCCTTGGCGACCTCGGGGTCCTGGGGTTCGCCCTTGGTGACCTCGGGGGTGACCTCGAGCTCGTCTCCGCTGTCCGTCATGGAGCCGGACTTTACGTCATCGCCGCTCACCGGCGACTCTCGGCGCGGTACCGATCCGATCACGAATCCGCACGTCGGCGGCATGATGGGCGATTGCGGGCGGGACCTGCGCGGAGTCACCGCGCGGTGATCATCCGATGACCGCGCCGGGCGGCCGCGCTGATCGCGTACGCGGAGCCGGTGCCTGCGCGTACCCTTGGTGACTGTCATGAATGCGCCCATGGAGACCGGCGCCCGCACGTACGAGATCCGTACCTATGGGTGCCAGATGAACGTCCACGACTCCGAGCGGCTGTCCGGGCTGCTGGAGGACGCCGGCTACGTGCGCGCGGGGGAGGGCGACCCCGATGTCGTCGTCTTCAACACCTGCGCCGTACGGGAGAACGCCGACAACCGCCTCTACGGCAACCTCGGGCATCTGCGTCCCGTCAAGGACGGCCGCCCGGGGATGCAGATCGCGGTCGGCGGGTGCCTGGCGCAGAAGGACCGCGACACGATCGTCAGGCGGGCGCCCTGGGTGGACGTGGTCTTCGGGACGCACAACATCGGGTCGCTGCCCGCCCTCCTGGAGCGCGCCCGCGTCCGGGACGAGGCGCAGGTCGAGATCGAAGAGTCCCTGGTGACCTTCCCGTCGACGCTGCCGACGCGCCGCGAGTCGCCGTACGCCGCGTGGGTGTCGATCTCGGTGGGCTGCAACAACACCTGCACGTTCTGCATCGTGCCGTCGCTGCGCGGCAAGGAGAGGGACCGCCGCCCGGGCGAGGTGCTGGCCGAGGTGGAGGCGCTGGTCGCCGACGGGGTCCTGGAGGTCACCCTGCTGGGCCAGAACGTCAACGCCTACGGGTCCGGCTTCGGCGCCCTGGCGACCGCGCCGGACGAGGTGCGCGCCATGACGGCGGGCGGCCAGAGCGCCTTCGCCGGGCTGCTGCGCGCCTGCGGCGGCGTGGAGGGCCTGGAGCGCGTCCGCTTCACCTCGCCGCACCCCAAGGACTTCACCGACGACGTCATCGCCGCCATGGCCGAGACGCCGAACGTGATGCCGTCGCTGCACATGCCCTTGCAGTCGGGTTCCGACGCCGTACTGAAGGCGATGCGCCGCTCCTACAGGCAGGAGCGCTTCCTCGGCATCATCGACAAGGTCCGGGCCGCGATCCCGGACGCCGCCATCACCACCGACATCATCGTCGGCTTCCCCGGCGAGACGGAGGAGGACTTCGAGCAGACCCTCCACGTCGTGCGGGAGGCGCGGTTCTCCGGGGCGTTCACGTTCCAGTACTCCAAGCGTCCCGGCACCCCCGCGGCCACCATGGACGGGCAGCTGCCCAAGGAGGTCGTGCAGGAGCGGTACGAGCGGCTCGTCGCCCTCCAGGAGGAGATCTCCTGGGAGGAGAACAAGAGGCAGCTCGGCCGCAAGCTGGAGGTGCTGGTCGCCGAGGGCGAGGGCCGCAAGGACGGCGAGACGCGGCGCCTCTCCGGGCGCGCCCGCGACAACCGCCTGGTCCACTTCCGGGCGCCCGACGAGGCCGCCGGGGCGGTCCGGCCCGGCGACATGGTGACGGTGGAGGTCACGTACGCGGCGCCCCACCACCTGGTGGCCGACAAGCCGGTCGAGGCGGTCCGCCGCACCCGCGCCGGCGACGCCTGGGAGGCCCGCCAGGGCGCGGCCGCGCCGCAGGGCGTCGCGCTCGGCATGCCGGGCATCGGCCGCCCGGCGCCCGCGCCTGCCGCCGCCACGGGCTGCTCGACCTGCCCGTGAACGTCGCGCGCAGCATGCTGGTCTCCGCGGCGGTCTGCCCGCATCCGCCCCTGCTCGTCCCCGCCGTGGCCGGCGCGGCCGCGGCGGAGCTGGACGCGCTGCGCGAGGCGTGCCGCACGGCGGTGGGACGCCTCCGGTCCGCCGTGGAGGCGAACGAGGGCTGCGTCCTGTACGTGGTGGGCGGCGACACCGTCACGCGCGCCTACGGGCCGGGCGTGACCGGCTCGCTGCACCCTTACGGGCTCGGCGAGCGGCCGGAGCGGGACGCGACCGTGCTGCCGCTGTCTTTGACGATCGGCGAGTGGCTCCTGCGCGACAGCGGTCTGGACGCGCGCTTCCAGGGGGTCGCGTACGACGCCTCTCCTGAGGAGTGCGCGCGGCTCGGCCGGGAACTGGCCGGTTCGGCCGGCCGGGTGGCGCTGCTGGTGATGGGCGACGGGTCCGCGTGCCTGACGGAGAAGGCTCCCGGCTACCTCCACCCGGCCGCGGAGGCGTACGATGCCGCGGTGGCCGGTGCCCTGAAGCAGGCCGACGCCCCCGCCCTGGCGGGCCTCGACCCCGAGGTCTCCCGGGACGTCCAGGCTGCAGGGCGCGCGGCGTGGCAGGTGCTGGCGGGCGCGGCCGTGACGGCTCCGGCATCCGCCCGTTACCGATCCGAGTTGCTGGCCTACGAGGCCCCTTACGGCGTCGGCTACTTCGTGGCGTCCTGGGAACGGGAAGGCGTCACGTGACGGTGACGGCGGACGCGGGCCGGGTCGCGTTCAGAGGCCGCCGTCGCGCGGCCGGCCCTCGTCGCCCTGCTGCCCCTGCCGGCCCTGGGGACCCTGCCCGCCTTGCCTGTCGATGTAGTCGCCGGCCCGTTCCTGGGCCTTGTCGACATGCTGGGCGTACTTGCCCCCGGTCCGCTGGTCGAGCATGTCACCGCCCTTCTCGACGCCCTGCCGGGCCTTGTCCCCGTGCTGGCCGAGCATTTCCTTCACCTTGTCGACGATGGACATCTGGCTCCCCCCGGATCCCTCGTCCCGATGCTGCGTGGGCGGCACCGGGCGGTGCGCGCCCGATGCCTCTTACGTACGGATCTCTACCCGTTCCGCCGGTTCCGTCACCAGAAGTAGGCCAGTGACCAGCACAGCCGTCATCGCAGTCGTGGGCCCGACCGCGGCGGGGAAGTCCGATCTGGCCGTCGATCTGGCGCTCCGGCTGGACGGCGAGGCGATCAACGCGGACTCCATGCAGCTGTACCGCGGCATGGACATCGGCACCGCCAAGCTCACCGCGGCCGAGATGCGCGGCGTCCCGCACCACCTCCTGGACATCTGGGACGTGACCGTCACCGCGAGCGTCGCCGGGTACCAGCGGCTCAGCGCGGACGCCATCGAGGCGGTCCGCGCGCGGGGCCGGGTGCCCGTGCTGGTCGGCGGGTCCGGGCTGTACGTGCGGGCCGCGCTCGACCACATGGAGTTCCCCGGCACCGATCCGGACGTCCGGGCGCGGCTAGCCGGCGAGCTGGCGGAGGCCGGGCCCGCGGCCATGCACGAGCGGCTGCGCGCCCGCGACCCGGCGGCGGCCGCGGCGATCCTGCCGAGCAACGGGCGGCGGATCGTCCGGGCGCTGGAGGTCATCGAGATCACCGGGCGGCCGTTCAGCGCGACGATGCCCGAGCGGCGCTACCGGTACGAAGCCGTGCAGATCGGGCTCACCGTCCCCCGCGAGGAGCTGGACGCGCGCATCGCCCTGCGCGTGGAGCGGATGTGGGAGGCGGGCCTGGTCGAGGAGGTCCGCGCGCTGGACCGCGACGCCCGCCTCCGGGACGGCCTCACGGCGAGCCGCGCGCTGGGGTACGCGCAGGTCCTGCGGTTCCTGTCGGGGGAGTGGACCGAGGAGCGCGCCATGGAGGAGACGATCCGGACGACGCGGCGTTTCGCCCGGCGCCAGGAGTCCTGGTTCCGGAGCGACCCGCGGGTGCGCTGGCTCCCGTACGACGCCCCCGACCTGCTGGAGCGGGCGCTGGCGGCCGCGTGCGGCGGTGACGGCGCGGGCTGACGGGGCAATACGATCGATGCCATGCGGTTTGTCAAGGGACATGGGACCGAGAACGACTTCGTGATCCTGCCGGACGCGGCCGGCGCGCTCGAACTGGACGCGGCGTCCGTGGCGCGGCTGTGCGACCGGCGGGCCGGGATCGGCGCCGACGGGGTGCTGCGCGCCGTGCGCGCGAAGGCCGCCGGGGACCCGGCCGCCGAGGCGCAGGCCGGTGACGCCGAGTGGTTCATGGACTACCGCAACGCCGACGGCGGCATCGCGGAGATGTGCGGCAACGGCGTCCGGGTGTTCGCCCGCTACCTGGTCGACTCCGGGCTCGCCGCCCCGGGCGAGTGGGACGTCGCGACCCGCGCGGGGCTGCGCAGGGTGACGCTGGGCGCGTCCGGCGACGTGAGCGTCGACATGGGGCCGCCCGAATACCTGGGAACGGGCGAGGCGTCGATCGCGGGGCGTGTCCACACCGGCACGCGCGTGTCCATGGGCAACCCGCACCTGGCCTGCCCCGTCGGCGAGCCCGTGGCGGGCCTCGACCTCACGCGCGCGCCCGCGTTCGACCCGGCGGCCTTCCCGGACGGCGTGAACGTGGAGTTCTACCGCCCGGTCGGGGAGCGCCACGTGGAGATGCGGGTGTACGAGCGCGGTTCGGGCGAGACGCGCTCCTGCGGGACCGGAACCGTCGCCGTGGCGGCCGCCGCGGCGACGGACTCGGGCGTCGCCGAGGGGGACGCCGCGGGCGAGTGGATCGTCGACGTGCCCGGCGGGCGGGTCGTGGTCACCCTCGACGGGCGGACCAGCCACCTGCGCGGCCCGGCCGTCCTGGTGGCCGAGGGAGAAATTCTTTCCGGGTGGCTGCGGGGCTCCTGAGCGGCCGGCGGCACTTCCGCGACGTTCTGACCTGGGCTTTTGCCCCTAGAGCGGCATGCTTCCGGTGGTTCGCCCGGCCGTCCCCCGTACCGTCCCGGGAATATCGGGACGAGTGTCCCTGACCAATGGGACCGAAAGGCGCTACCTTCAGTAGTGCACACCCTCTGGTGAAGGCCCGCTCGGATCGGGATGGGAGCCCCGATCCGGGTGGCGCCGAGGGCCGGTGGCTCCTTCTTGGCGGGGGGCGGCCACCGGCCCTCCACTCCAGTAGAGAGTGGAGGGCACGCCTGTAGAGCGGCCCGCGATCCTGCGCGAAGCTAAGCGATCTCCTGCGACGGCCCCATGCCGCCGCTACCGCCACCGCCTCCGTTGGCGCCGACCGGAAGCCTCGCCCGGACGACCGTTCCCCCTTCGGGACCGGGTTCCACCGTGCACGATCCACCGATCTCGGCGGCGCGCTCGCGCATGGACGACATCCCCACGCCCGTACGGGCGCCGGCCGCCATGCCCACACCGTCGTCCCCCACCAGGACGTGCAGGTCGCCGTTCACCGAGAGCCGGACGACCGCGCTGCCCGCCTGGGCGTGCCGGTAGACGTTGGTGAGGGCCTCCTGGACGATCCGGTACGCGGCGACCTCGGCGGCGGCGGGCAGCTCGCCCAGATCGCCCTCCACCTCGACCGCGACCTCGGGCCCGTCGCCGGTCGCGACGACGCCGCCCAGGGCCCTGATGGCGCCGGCCAGGCCCAGATCGTCCAGCGCGGGCGGGCGCAGGCCGTACACCAGCTCCCGGATGTCGCCGATGGTGCGGCCCATGGTCAGCCGCAGGTTCTCCAGCAGCGCGTCCACCGCGGCCGGGTCGGACTTGAGCGTGATGCGCGCCGCGTCCACCGTCATGGCGAGGCTGGCCAGCGTGGGGCCGAGGCCGTCGTGCAGGTCGCGGCGCAGCCGGCGGCGCTCCTCCTCGCGGGTGCGCAGGATGCGCTCCCTGGAACGTTGCACGTCGGCGGCCAGCCGCGCCGAGCTGGTCAGCTCGGCCAGGTTGCGGGCCAGGATCCCGGCGGTCCGGGCGTCGGGCCGGCGGGTGACGCCGAACAGCAGCCGGCCGACCGGCTCGCCGTGCCAGACCAGCGGGATCAGCTGGGGCGCGTCGCCCAGCTCGCCGTCCTCGCTGGCCGTCGCCGTGCGGCCGTCCCGGTCGAGCACCTCGATCCGGACGCCGGTCGCGCGCAGCGCCTCGCGGACCATCGAGGCGGCGGCGGCCAGCGCGGCGGCGGGGTCGGCGGTGGTCTGCAGCCGGCGGTTGAGCCGGTCGGCGATCCGGTACGGGTCGCGCTCGCCGTGGATCAGCCGGTCCACGGCCCGCTGGAGGCGGCGCCGGGCGGGCTCGAACACCACGCCGGCGGCGATCGCGCCGAACAGGCCGACCATCGGGCCGCGCCCGGCGAACACGTTGCTGATCAGCCCGACCAGCGCGAAGTACACGCCGGTGATCACCACGACCAGGCCCGCGTACACCAGGGTCCGGCCGATGACCAGGTCGATGTCGTACAGCCGGTACCGGGTGATCGCGATGGCGATGCAGATCGGGACGACGGCGATCGTGACGTTGCGGACCGGGTCGCTGATCGGCGTGGTCTCGCCGATGTAGATGATCGCCATGGCCAGCACGCCGGGGTAGATGATCCAGCCGATCTGCCGCCGGACGTCGGGCGCGGAGCGCAGGAAGCGCAGCACGACCGAGAGGAACCCCAGCGCCAGCGTGCCGAGGATCGTCACGCTGATCGCGAGCGGGATGTCCTGGAACGGGTAGACCGAGACCCCGTTGTGCCAGCGGCGCGCGTCCGGGTCGATCGTGAGATGGACGCAGACGATGAGCGGGACGGCGCAGGCCACGGCCAGGACGGGCCGGAACCAGGCCGACACCAGCCGCCCGTCGGGGAAGATCAGCGGCAGGACCAGGGTGAGCCCGAAGGTGTCCACGGCCCAGAGCCAGACGCCGAGCCAGGTCAGGAACGCGGCCCCGGGCAGGTCGTGCAGCTCGAAGAGCGGTCCGAGGTTGAGCGCGAGCACGTAGACCGCCGCGCTCGTTCCGCAGCCCAGCATCAGCAGGCCGACCCGGAGGCGGGGCCGGTACCGCAGGAGCAGCGCGGCGACCGGCGTCCAGAAGAGCGCGATGACGATCTCCGGGTGCCACCAGACCAGCCGCAGCGGCTCCGGCAGCCAGCGTCCCGCGATGAGCGAGGCGGCCACCGCGGCGAGGGCGGCGAGCGCCACCGGCACGGGCCAGCGGGCGGGCCCGCCACCGCGATCCTCGGTCACCATGCGCTCTCCACGCGTTAAAAGTAATGGAATGTTAAAACTTCTCGCCGGGCGCATCGCGGGTCAAGAGGCGGCCGCCTCAGGACAGGGGCGCGCCCGGGCACGCCGGAGCGCGCCGCGGCGGGTCGGCGGCGCGGCGTTCGTGCGAGCGCGTGGAGGCTGGGATGCACGGGTGGCGGGGTCGGATGGCAGGGGCGAAAGGGCGGAACGAGAGGTACCTGCCCGGCCGGTGCGGCGGGGCCGATGGCTAAGAGGTACCCGAATCGCGCAGATCGGGGCAAGACCCCCAGCGCGTCTCCGCGGCGGACGGCCGGATCCGCGGCCCGATCGTGATCTTCGCGGCGCGGCGCGGCCGGATCGGCCGAACGGCCCTGACGGGCGGGCCGGGCGGGACGGGCGGGCGCGGCGCGGTCAGGAGCCTGAGACGGCCTCCGTGGAAGAGCCCGTGGTGGCGCCCGGCATGAGGAGGCTCTCGCGGGCCATGGCCCGGACGCCCGCCCGCAGCTCCTCGGGGGAGATGTCCTCCATGATGAGCCGCTGCAGCAGGAACCCGGGGACGATGCCGAAGATCGCCTTGCCGGCCGCCTGCGGGTCGGTGCCGGGCGGCAGCATCCCCGCCTGGACGCACCGCCGGGCGTACTCCGTCCAGTGCGCGCGCAGGCCGACGACGTTCTGCTGCACGTACCGGCGCAGCTCGGGGTCGTACATCGCCAGCGCCCATGCCTGCGGGGCGAGCCGCATCGTGCCGTCCGGGCCGCTCAGCAACACCACCCGCTGGGCCACGCGCACCACGAGCTCGTCCAGCGGCAGCACGGGGTCGTGCCGGGCGAGCTCGCCCAGGAACACGTGCAGGTCGCCGATCACCATGCCGGTGATGGCCTCGATGATCTCGGTCTTGCTCTTGAAGTAGCGGTAGACGGCCCCGGCCGAGAGGCCCGCCTCGGCGAAGATGTCCTGCATCGAGGTGGCGTGGACGCCCTCGCGGATGAAGCAGGTCCGGGCGGCGTCCAGGATCTGCTGCCTGCGCCGTTCCAGGTGCTCGGGGCTCACTCGTGGCATGCGGCCCAACCTAAAACGAATGTTCGTTCTTGACAACACGGCGTGCCGGGCGCACCCTGGTGCAGACAAAAGAACGGACATTCGCTTTCTTGGAGGGGACCGTGAACTCCTCGCTCGCCAAGCGGGCCGTCGGCGTCACCCTCGGCGCCGTGGTCCTGCAGCTTCTGATGATCGTCGCCTTCTCCTGGCCGGCCGCCCGCACCGCCCCCAACGACGTGCCGATCGTGACGGCCGGCCCGCAGGCCGCGGCCGCGGCCGCGCGGCTGGACCGGCAGCTCCCCGGGGCGTTCGAGGCGTCCGCCGTCGCCGACGAGGCGGCGGCCCGGAAGGCGCTGGCCGACCGGGAGGCGTACGGCGCGATCGTCGCCACGCCCGCCGGGCCCCGGGTGCTGGTCGCCTCGGCGGCCTCCCCGGCCGTCGCGCAGCAGCTCACCCAGCTGGGCGCCCAGCTCGCCGGAGCGCCGGCGGGCGGCGCCGTCCAGGACGTGGTCGCGGCCGACCCCGACGACCCGCGCGGGGCCGGGTTCGGCGCGCTGGCGCTGCCGCTGATCATGTCCAGCCTCGCCGCCGCGGTGCTGCTGACCTTCGCCATCCCCCGGCTCGGCGCCCGGGCCGCGGCGCTGGTGGCGTTCTCGGCCCTCGGCGGCCTCGCCGTGGCCTGGCTGGCGCAGGGCTGGCTGTCGGTGCTGCCGGGCTCCTACGCGGCCGTGGCCGGGGTGATGGCGCTGGCGATCCTGGCCGTCTCGGGAACGGTCACGGGGCTCGCCGCGGTGCTCGGGCGGCCCGGGATCGGGCTGGGCGCGCTGACCCTGCTGCTCCTGGGCAACCCGCTGTCGGCGGCCGCGTCCGCGCCGGAGCTGCTGCCGCAGCCGTGGGGCGAACTCGGCCAGCTGCTCCCGCCCGGCGCGGCGGCCACGCTGCTGCGCTCGGTGGCGTTCTTCGACGGTGCCGGCGCGGGCGGGGCGCTGACCGTCCTGCTCGTCTGGGCCGGGGCCGGGCTGCTCCTGCTCGGGATCGGCGGCCTGCGCGGCCGCGGCGGGGACGCCGCCGTCGCCCCCGAACGGGAACCGGCCCTGGCGTCGTGACCCCGTCCGCGCGCACGCGCGGCCGGAAACGGCCCCGGCCGGTGACATCGGCCCGATGTCACGGGCCGGGGCCGTTCGCGCGCGGTCCCGTGCGCTCTACGGGAAGGCGATCTCGATGCCCTTGCGGTCGCTGGTGTAGCGGGCGTTCCACACGTAGAGCTTGAGGTCCTCGGGCTTGAGGCCGTCCTTGACCGGCAGATCGGTCGCGATGCGCACGACGTACGACGCCCCCGGCGGGATCAGCGTGTCGCCGGCCTCGCTGATGGGCGCCTCGGCGCCGTTCACCCGGGCGGTGACGCGGCTGCGGTTGGGCAGCGTGCACATGTCCTCGGGGATGCCGGGCTGCGGCATGCAGCGCTCGCGCGACCCGTCGGGGACGTGCTCGCGCGGCAGGAACAGGTCGGCCGGGTAGTCCAGCAGCGCGGGGCGGCGCTGGTTGTTGGTGAGAACGTAGTCGGCGTACGCGTACGTCGTGCCCTCGGGCGGCGGCTGCGCGTCGTCGAGGGGGCGGTCGTCGGTGCCGGCCTTCGCCGCGGCGAGCCCGTACCCGTACCCCTCGGGCGTGGTGACGCTGAGCGCGGGGCCGGTCGCGGGGGCCTGGCCGCTGGGCAACTCGCCCTGGGTGCCGTCGCCCTGGCTGGTGAGGCCGGACGGGGACCCGGGGTCCTCCCCGCCGGGCGGCCGGAAGACGACGATCCCGGCGGCGACCGCCGCCATGGCGACCGCGCCGCTGAGCGCGCCGGCGATGCCGAGCTTGCCCGCCCCGCGCTTCCTGCGGCGGCGGTGTGAGGGGTGGCCGCTCGGCATCGGCCTGGGCGGCGTCGGCCTGTAGGACATGGCTTTGCGTACTCCTCGGCCTCTCCGGTAGGTAAGTACGACCTTTCTTGGCGGGCAGCCAACGATACAGGATGACCGTTTGCGGCAAATATGTCCCCTGATGGGCCTTTCTTGCTAGGCGGTCCGGCGGCCGCCGCGTCACCGCGCGGAGGGCACCAGCGCCTCCCGTCCGAGCCCGCGCAGGGACGCGTCGAGGACCTCCGCCGTGTGCGCGACCGCCAGGCGGGCGCCCCGCCGCTCCAGCGCCGTCGCGATCTGCATCGAGCAGCCCGGGTTGGCGGCGACCAGCAGTTCCGCCTCCGTCGCGCGCACGCTCGCCGCCTTCCGGTCGCCGAGCTCGGCCGCCGCCTCCGGCTGGAGGAGGTTGTACGTCCCCGCCGAGCCGCAGCAGATCTCCGGATCCGCGATCTCCTTGATCGTCAGCTCCGGGATGCCGGCCAGCAGCGCCCGCGGCTGCGCGCGGACGCCCTGCGCGTGCGCGAGGTGGCAGGCGTCGTGGTACGCGACCGTGACCGGAAGTGGCCGCCGGGGCGCCCGGGGCCCGAGCTCGGCCAGGTACTCGGCGAGGTCCCTGGTCTTGGCCGACAGCGCCTCCGCCCGGCCCGCCCACTCCGGGTCGCCGGCCAGCACGTCCCGGTAGTCCTTCATCGCCGAACCGCAGCCCGCCGCGTTCACCACGACCACGTCGACCGCCTCGAACGCCACGACCGTCCGGCGCGCGAACGCCTTGGCCTCCTCCTCGCGCCCCGAGTGCAGCGACAGCGCCCCGCAGCACCCCTGCCGCGCCGGGATGACGACGTCGCAGCCCTCCATGGCCAGCACGCGCGCCGTCGCGGCGTTCACGCCGGGGAAGAACTCGCGCTGCACGCAGCCGGTGAGCATGCCGACGGTGGCGCGCCGCTCCCCGCGCGCCGCGACGCGTTCGGGCAGCCTGGGAGAACGGGAGAGCGGCGGCGCGAGGCGCTCCATGGCCGCCAGGGAGGGGGACAGGCGCTCCAGCAGGCCGCTGCGCCGCACGAGCCGGTCCAGGCCGGTCCGCTGGTACGCGCGGAGCGGCCCGCGCAGGGCGCGCAGGCGGTTCGGGTACGGGAACAGCTGGAAGATCGCCTCGCGCAGGGCCCGCTGAGGGAGGGGGCGCGAGTGCTCCTCCTCCACCGTGGCACGGGTCGCCTCGATGAGCCGGTCGTACCGCACCCCGGACGGGCACGCAGTCACGCACGCCATGCACCCCAGGCAGCGGTCGAAATGCTGCACCATCGGCGCCGACATCGGCGCGCCCTCCTGGTGCTGCTCCATCAGGTGGATCCGCCCGCGCGGCGAGTCCATCTCCTCTCCCCACAGGACGTACGTGGGGCACGTCGGCAGGCAGAACCCGCAGTGGACGCAGTCGCCGAGCAGCTCCGGCAGCCCCGGCGGGCCGGTCTCGCCGTCGCGGTTCCGCTCGCCCGCCATCACAGACCTCCCACGAAACGCCCGGGGGACAACCGGCTCTCCGGATCGAACTGCTCCTTGACCCGCCGCATGAGGGACAGCGCCGGTACGGGCCCCCACAGGTCGATCTCGTCCCGTACGGCTTCGGGCGTGTAGCGCACGACCGCTCCGCCGTTGTGGCGCTCGCCCAGGGCCTCCCTGACGCGCGCCAGCGTCCGGACGGGGTCCGCCTCCGCCGTGAGGCCCAGATGGCCGTGCCCGTCCGCCGACCAGGAGAGGGAGACGCCCTCGCCGCGGTGTTCGAGGAGCGTCGTCAGGGCGGTCGGCGGGGCGGTCACGTCGATGAGGGTCGTCCCGTCCGGGTAGGAGCCCCACCACTCCGGCGGCTCCTGCGCGACGCTCGCGCCCGTACCGGACGCGCCCAGAAGGGCCGAGACCTGCTCCGTACGCGCCGCCACCCCTTCCGGAACGCCCTCCAGGAGCACCCCGAGCGTGAGGCCGCCCTGAGAGGAGGCGACCACCTGGACGGCGCTCGGTACCGCGGCGGAGTGCAGTACCGCCTGCACCGCCTCGTGCGCGCGCGTGGCATCGGGCAAGGGGCAGGTGATGAACGCCCGCGCCGCCGGGATCGGATGGAGCCGGAACGTCGCCTCGACGATCAGGCCGAGCGTCCCGTACGAGCCGCTGAACAGCCGGCCCAGGTCGTACCCGGCCACGTTCTTGACGACCTTGCCCCCGGACCGTGCCACCCGGCCGTCCGCGCGGACCACCGTGAGCCCGATGACCAGGTCGCGGGGCGTCCCGTACAGCAGGCGCAGCGGCCCGGCCGCGGCCGCGGCGATCGTGCCGCCGACCGTGGAGCCGGGGAGCGGGGCGTCCAGCGCGAGCCGCTGCCCCCGCTCGGCCAGCACCGCCGCGAGCCGGTCGGTGCCCAGGCCCGCCTCGGCCGTCACCACCAGGTCGCCGGCCGCGTGCTCGACCACCCGGTCCAGCCGTGCGGTGTCCACCAGGACGTCGCAGCGGGCCGGCGGCGCGCCCCAGTCGAGCCGAGTCTCGGCGCCGCGCGGCACCACGGCCAGCCCGAGCTCCGCGGCCGTCCGCATCACCCCGGCGGCCTCCGCGGCGGAGGCGGGCGCGGCCACCACGCCGGGGGCGACGCCCAGGACGCCCTCCTCGGGCTCGCCCGGGCGCACGTCGGCGCAGACCTTGCGAAGCGCGTCCAGCGCCTTGGCGCCGCCGTCGGCCGCCATCAGAACTGCTCCGCCTTCCCCTGCTCGACCAGCGGGTGGACGCCCTTCCGGAACCCCGGCACCTCGCCGCACAGCCGCGGGGTCGGGAACACCTTGCCCGGATTGCACAGCCCCGCCGGGTCGAACCCGCAGCGCACCATCTGCATCGTGTCCAGATCGGTCTCGGTGAACATGCGCGGCATGTAGCGGGACTTGTCGACGCCCACGCCGTGCTCCCCGGTGATCGACCCGCCGTGCTCGATGCACAGGTCGAGGATCTTCCCGGAGACCTCCTCCGCCCGCTCCGCCGCGCCGTGCTCGGCGTCGTCGAACAGCACCAGCGGGTGCAGGTTGCCGTCACCGGCGTGGAACACGTTCGCCACCCGCACGCCCGACTCGGCCGACAGCGCGTCGATCCCCGCCAGCACGCCCGGCAGCGCGGTCCGCGGGATGACGCCGTCCTGGACCAGGTACGCCGGGCTGATCCGGCCCACCGCCGCGAACGCCGACTTGCGCCCCTTCCAGATCAGCGCCCGCTCGGCGTCGTCCGCCGCGACCCTGATCTCGAACGCGCCCGCCTCCCGGCACAGCCGCTCCACCTCGCCGAACTGGTGCCGCACCTCCGCCGCCGGGCCGTCCAGCTCCACGATCAGCACCGCGCCCGCGCCCGCCGGGTACCCGCAGCTCACCGCCGCCTCGGCCGCCTCGATCGACAGCGCGTCCATCATCTCGATCGCCGCCGGCACCATCCCGGCGCCGATGATCGCCGACACCGCCGTGCCGCCCGCCTCGATCGACCCGAACGCCGCCAGCAGCGTCTGCACCGTCTCCGGCAGCCGGGTCAGCCGTACCGTGATCTTGGTGGTGATGCCGAGCGTGCCCTCCGCGCCGACGAACACGCCGAGCAGGTCGTACCCGGCGCCGCCGGCCGCCAGCTCGGTGATCTCCCCGTCCGGGGTGACGATCTCGCAGGCCAGCACGTGGTGCGCGGTGAAGCCGTACTTCAGGCAGTGCGCGCCGCCGCTGTTCTCCGCGACGTTGCCGCCCACCGAGCAGATCTGCTGGCTGGACGGGTCGGGCGCGAAGTAGTAGCCGTACGGGCGGGCCGCCCGCGACACGTCCAGGTTGATCACGCCCGGCTCGACCACCGCGCGCCGGTTCTCGATATCGATCTCCAGGATCCGGCGCATCCGGGACGTCACGATCAGCACCCCGTCGGTGCGGGGCAGCGCGCCGCCCGACAGGCCGGTGCCCGACCCGCGCGCCACGTACGGGATCCCGGCGTCCGCGCAGGCGCGCACGATCGCCGCGACCTGCTCGGCCGACTCGGGCAGCACCACCAGCCCCGGGGTCGCCCGGTGCGTGGTCAGGCCGTCGCAGTCGTAGGTGCGCAGCCGTACCGGGTCCGAGATCACCGCCTCGGGCCCGAGGAGCCGCTCGCAGTGCCCGGCCAGTCCGGCGAGCGCGAGCGACTGGGATGCGGGGGATTCCATTCTTGCCACCATGCTCCCGTGGGCGGCCGACCGCAAGATCGGCGGTGCCGCCCGCGCCCTCGGCGGGCGCGGGCGGCGTCCGGTGTCAGGGCATCCGCTCGTACGCCGGGGTGGTCAGGAACTCCGAGTACGCGTCGGCCAGCGTGACCTCCTTGAACAGGGTCACGGCCTGCTCGTAGCGCGGCTCGTTGAACGCGTTGCCCAGCTCCGCGCGGATCTTGCCGAGCTCCTCGTCCAGGAGGCGCGCGACCAGCTCCTTGGTGACCTTGGGGCCGTCCTTGAGCTCGACCCCGTTGTAGATCCACTGCCAGACCTGGGACCGGGAGATCTCCGCGGTGGCGGCGTCCTCCATCAGGTTGTGGATCGCCACCGCGCCCGCGCCGTCCAGCCAGGTGGCCAGGTAGCGCAGCGCCACGTCGATGTTGTTGCGCAGGCCGGCCTCGGTGATGTCGCCGGGCGTCGCGGCCACGTTCAGCAGGTCGGCGGCCGAGACCTTGACGTCCTCGCGCAGCCGGTCGCGCTGGTTCGGCTTGTCGCCGAGGACGCCGTCGAAGACCTCGCGGCAGACCGGGACCAGGTCGGGGTGCGCGACCCAGGACCCGTCGAACCCGTCGCCCGACTCGCGCGTCTTGTCCGCCCGGACCTTCTCCAGCGCGACCTTGTTGACCTCCTCGTCCCGGCGGGACGGGATGAACGCGGCCATGCCGCCGATCGCGTGCGCGCCGCGCTTGTGGCAGGTGCGGACCAGCAGCTCGGTGTACGCGCGCATGAACGGCGCCGTCATCGTGATCGCGTTTCGCTCCGGCAGGACGTACTCCGCGCCCCGGTCCCGGAACTTCTTGATCACCGAGAACAGGTAGTCCCAGCGGCCCGCGTTCAGCCCGGCGGAGTGGTCGCGCA
Source organism: Actinomadura sp. 21ATH (assembly GCF_041951345.1). NCBI lineage: Bacteria > Bacillati > Actinomycetota > Actinomycetes > Streptosporangiales > Thermomonosporaceae > Actinomadura > Actinomadura sp. 21ATH. Next base: position 75,897 of record NZ_JBGNUR010000004.1, read on the forward strand.
GCTCGTAGAGGATCTCCTCCATCTCGAACGCGGCCGGGATCGTCTCGATCAGCACGGTCGCGCGGATCGTGCCGCGCGGGATCTCCAGCTTGTCCTGCGCCAGGTTGAACGCGTCGTTCCAGAGCCGCGCCTCGAGGTGGCTCTCCATCTTCGGCAGGTAGAAGTACGGGCCCTTGCCCTTGTCCGCCTGGCGGCGCGCGCAGTGGAAGAAGTACAGGCCGAAGTCGAACAGCGACCCCGACATCGGCTTCCCGTCGACCAGGAGGTGCTTCTCCTCCATGTGCCAGCCGCGCGGGCGGACGACGATGGTCGCCAGCTCGCCGTCGTCCTTGAGCGCGTACGACTTGCCGCTCTTGGGGTCGGTGAAGTCGATCGTCCGGTCGAGGGCGTCGCGCAGGTTCAGCTGCCCCTCGATCATGTTGTTCCACAGCGGGGTGTTGGCGTCCTCGAAGTCGGCCAGCCACACCTTGGCGCCCGAGTTGAGGGCGTTGATGGTCATCTTCCGGTCGGTCGGGCCGGTGATCTCGACCCGGCGGTCCTCCAGGCCCGGCGCCGGCTCGGCGACCCGCCAGCTCTCGTCGGCGCGCACGGCCGCCGTCTCCGGCAGGAAGTCCAGCGTGCCGCCCGCCGACAGCCGCTCCTGCCGCTCGGCGCGGGCGCGCAGCAGTTCCTCGCGGCGGCCGCCCAGCTCGCGCTGCAGGGCGGCGAGCAGGCCGAGCGCCTCGGGGGTCAGGATCTCGTCGTATCGCTCGTTCAGGGGACCGGTGACCTCGACGCCTTCGGGTGCAGCCATCTGCCTGCCCTTTCGTATCGTGAAATTCGACTTCTGTTGTGTGAAGAAACGCTACTCGGCGGTACGGAGCCGGGTCAAAGCACCCCCGGACCTGGACGCCGCCGGGCCGCTCCTGCGGTCTTCCCGTTCCCCGGCCGCGGGCACCCGTCCGGCGGGCGGGCCGTGCCCCGCGGCGTTCGCGCAGGTCGTACGGCATCGCCGCGGGACGGCCCGGCGGGGATAATCGGGTGAAGCCGGCGGCGGCCCGTGAGACCATCGCCGGGAAGATCCGGCCGCGCCGCGGCGTTGACAGAGGACATATGACGCAGACCTTTTCCGAAGACCGAGAGACCCGAGTGACCGACACGTTCGAGTACGGCGAATACGGCGAGTACGAGGGCGCCGAGCCGATGACCGGCGAGCTGGACCTGGAGGAGCGGCGCGCGCTGCGCCGCGTCGCCGGGCTCTCCACGGAGCTGACCGACGTCACCGAGGTCGAGTACCGGGCGCTGCGCCTGGAGCGCGTCGTCCTGGTCGGCGTCTGGACCGAGGGCACCGCCGAGGCCGCCGAGAACTCCCTGCGCGAGCTGGCGCTCCTCGCCGAGACCGCCGGCTCCGAGGTGCTCGAGGGCCTCGTCCAGCGCCGCAGCAGGCCCGACCCCGCCACCTACATCGGCTCGGGCAAGGCCGCCGAGCTGCGCGACATCGTCATCTCCACCGGCGCCGACACCGTCATCTGCGACGGCGAGCTGGCCCCCAGCCAGCTGCGGCATCTGGAGGAGACCGTCAAGGTCAAGGTGATCGACCGGACCGCCCTGATCCTGGACATCTTCGCCCAGCACGCCAAGAGCCGGGAGGGCAAGGCGCAGGTCGAGCTCGCGCAGCTCAACTACCTGCTGCCGCGCCTGCGCGGCTGGGGCGGCAACCTGTCCCGCCAGGTCGGCGGCCGTGCCGCGGGCGGCGTCGGCATCGGCGGCCGCGGCCCCGGTGAGACCAAGATCGAGCTGGACCGGCGCCGGATCCGCACCAGGATGGCCAAGCTGCGCCGCCAGATCGAGGGCATGTCCAAGGCCCGCGACACCAAGCGCGGCGAGCGGCGCCGCCACCAGGTGCCCGCCGTCGCCATCGCCGGCTACACCAACGCCGGCAAGTCCTCGCTGCTCAACCGGCTGACCGGGGCGGGCGTCCTGGTGGAGAACGCCCTGTTCGCCACCCTGGACCCGACCGTCCGCCGGGCCGAGACGCCGTCCGGGCGCGCGTACACGCTGGCCGACACCGTCGGGTTCGTCCGGCACCTCCCGCACCAGCTCGTGGAGGCGTTCCGCTCCACGCTGGAGGAGGTCACCGACGCGGGCCTGATCCTGCACGTCGTCGACGGCTCCGACGCCGATCCCGAGGCGCAGATCGACGCCGTGCGCGAGGTGCTGCGCGAGATCGGCGCGGACGCGATCCCCGAGATCATCGTGATCAACAAGGCCGACGCGGCCGACGACCTGGCGATCGCCCGCCTGCAGCGGCGCGAGCCGCGCAGCGTGGTCGTCTCCGCCCGTACCGGCCAGGGCATCGAGCGGCTCCGTGAGGTGGTCGAGGCCGAGCTGCCCGGGCTGGAGCGCGAGCTGCGGGTGCTGCTGCCGTACGACCGCGGCGACCTGGTCGCGCGGGTCCACGAGCGCGGCGAGGTGCTCAAGCAGGACCACGAGGCCGAGGGCACCGTCCTGCACGCCCGCGTCCCCGAGGACCTCGCGGCCGAACTCGCGCGCTACGAGGATCTGGCGCCGACGTCGGGTTAGCGCGTCATCGCGTTCGCGCGAGCCCGGCCGCGTTCCGGCGCGGCCGGGCTCGCGGCGTTCGCACGCCCGCGCCGAGAATCGAGACGAATATCGGTCGGGCTATTTCTCGATTAGCGCCGTACCGATACCCGGGGTATGAGTCGGACATTTGCCGGAAGGCGGTCGCCCGAGGGTGACAGCTTCCGCATTCCGCTTGACGGTGTGGCGGGAATCCGTACCGTCATAGGACCAGGTTGGGGCGAGGGCGGCGATGCGCGATGACCAGAAGGCCGATGGAGCATTTGCTAATGTGCGACCGTCGCATCGTCACCGCACCCCGGTGACCTGCGTCAACGTGCGGCTCTCCCCGCCCGCCGCCGACCGCTCCAGCGGAACCGCTCCCGTGGCGGCCGGGCCGACGAACAGAGGTTGTCGGCCGGGCCTCCAGTGCACTACCGTGACGAAACCGATATCTACGGTCTCGTTGCTTCCGGTGATCAACCGATCACCAGACCCTCCAGTGGTGAACCGCCGGCACCCAGTCGGCGTTCTCGGAACGAGAGCAGGTGGCCCAGTCCATGGCAGATCCGTCCCCGGGTCGTACAGCGACCCACGCCGGCCGGTGACCCGATGACGGTACGGCTGTTGACGAACATCGGCAGGCTCTGGACGGGCACCGATGTCTGCAGCAATGCCGCCGTGCTGATCCACGACGACCGGATCGTGTGGGCCGGCCCCGCCTCGGAACTGCCGCAGAGCGTCCCGGGCATCATCGACGACATCGTCGACGTCGACCACGTGGAGAACCTCGGCGGCGGTCTCGTCACCCCTGGACTGATCGACGCGCACTCGCACCCCGTGTACGCGGGCAACCGCTGGGCCGAGCTCGCCATGCGCACCAGCGGGTCGTCCCACTCCGCGATCGCCGCGGCCGGCGGCGGGGTCAACTCCACCGTGACCGTCACCCGCGGCACCGACCCGTGGACCCTGTGCAACGGCGTCCGGGAACGCCTCCGCCAGTGGATCCTCGCCGGCACCACCACCGTCGAGGCCAAGACCGGCTACCACCTCACCCGCGACGGCGAACTGGCCGACATCCGGATGCTCCGCTCCCTCGAAGGGGAGCCGTCGATGCCGCGGATCCACGCCACGTTCCTGGCCGCGCACATCCTGCCGCCGGAGTTCTTCGGCCGCCGCCGCGACTACATCGAGGCCGTCCGCCAGTGGGCCGGCGACGCCGCCGTCGCGGGCGCCGACAGCATCGACGTCTACTGCGACGAGGGCCACTTCACCGCCGAGGAGGCCCGCGCCCTCCTCCTCACCGGCAAGCGCGCCGGCCTCAAGGCCCGCATGCACGCCTGCGCCAACGAGCGCGTCGGCGCCGCCCAGGTCGCCGCCGAGGTCGGCTGCGCCTCCGCCGACCTGCTCACCCAGGCCAACGAGGACGACATCAAGGCCCTCGCGCACGCCGGCGTCACCGCGACCGTCTGCCCGGGCAGCGCCCTCAACAGCGCCCGCCCGCCCGCGCCGGTCCGCGCCATGCTCGACCGCGGCGTCACCGTCGCCCTCGGCACCGACCACAACCCCGGCCAGTGCGGCATCACGTCCATGCCGCTCGTCATCGGCCTGTCGGTCGCCATGTTCGGCCTCAGCGTCACCGAGGCGCTGCGCGCCGCCACCCTCGGCGGCGCCTCCGCCCTCCGCGTCGGCGACCGCGGCTCGCTCGCCCCGGGCATGCTCGCCGACATCGTGCTGTGGGACGCCGACCACGAGGGCGCGTTCGCCTGGGCCTTCGGCCTGCGCGCCCTGCGGGTCTGGCGCGGCGGCGTGCCCGTCCAGCCCTGATGGCCACCGCGGTCGTCACCGACTCCACCGCCTACCTCCCGCCCGGCCTCGCCGAACGCCACGGCCTGATCGTCGTCCCCCTCCAGATAGCCGTGGGCGACGCCCTGCACGACGAGAACACGATCCCGACCCGGGACGTCCTCCGCGCCCCCGCCACGACGTCCCGCCCCGCGCCGGGGCGCTTCGCCGCCGCGTACGAGGAGGCCGCCGCCGGCGGCGCCACCGCGATCGTCTCCGTCCACCTGGCCGCCGCCATGTCGGGCACCGTCGACGCCGCCCGCCTCGCCGCCAAGGACGCGCCCGTACCCGTCCACGTCGTCGACTCGGGCACCGTCGGCCTCGGCCTCGGCTTCGCCGCCCTCTCCGCCGCCGCGACCGCCCTGGACGGCGCCGCCCCCGCCGACGTCGCCGCCGCCGCCGGCCGCCGCGCCGAACTCACCCGCTCCCTCTTCTACGTCGACACCCTCGACCACCTCCGCCGCGGCGGCCGCATCGGCGCCGCCGCGACGTTCCTCGGCTCCGCCCTCATGGTCAAGCCCCTCCTGGTCATCGACGACGGCCGCATCGCCCCCCTGGAAAAGGTCCGCACCTCCTCCCGCGCCATCGCCCGCCTGGAGGAACTGGCCGCCTCCACCGCCGGGGACCGCCCCGTCGACCTGGGCGTCCAGCACCTCGCCGCCGCCGCCCGAGCGGAAACCCTCGCCACCCGCCTCCGCGCCCGCATCCCCAACGTCGCCGACATCTACGTAGGCGAGGTGGGCCCCGTCATCGGCGCCCACGTGGGCCCCGGCATGCTCGGCGTCGTGGTGGCCCCCCAACTCTGAGTTATCCACAATCCCCGCCCCCTCTCCCGGCCAGGGATCCCCCTCCTTACCGTCGAACACATGACCCGCCCAACCCGCCTCCACACCCTCGCCCCAAGACTCAGACAACCCCCCACCCACCACCCGCCGGCCCCCTCCACCCCCGCAGTGGAGACCGAGTCCGCGCCGCCGCCGCTGCGCTCCCTGGACGACGACAGCGAGGAGCCAGCCCCGACGCTTGCCAGGCGCCCGCGCGCCGCAGAGTCGGACAGCGAGACAGAAGACCGGCCACCTGCCGACCGCCCGCGTACGTCGGAGACAGGCGCCGGGGTTGCGGCGGGGCCGTCTAACTGGCGTCTGCCTGATGGAGGGGACGAGGTCGCGGAGAGGGCGCCTACCGGCCGCCTGCGTTCGTCGGAGATGGGCGGCGGGGTTGTGGTGGGGCCGTCTAACTGGCGTCTGCCCGATGGAGGGGACGAGGTCGCGGAGAGGGCGCCTACCGGCCGCCTGCGTTCGTCGGAGATGGGCGGCGGGGTTGTGGTGGGGCCGTCTAACTGGCGTCAGCCTGATGGTGAGGGCGAGGTTGCAGAGGGGGCACCTGTTGGGCGGCTGCGTTCGTCCAAGGTGGGCGGCGGGGACCCGGTGGAAACGTCTGCCGGGCGGCGGCCGGATGGAGGCGGCCGAGGTGTGGAGGGGGCGCCTGTTCGGGGGCCGCGTTGGTCGGAGGTGGTGGGTGGGGATGATGATGAGCCGCCCGCTGGGCGGTTGCGTTCGATGCCGGAGGCGCCGTTCGGTATCAGGCGGGCGCTTTTCGGGGGCGAGCGGGTGGATATGGGGAGCCCCGGTGCTCGGGTGCTCGTCCTGCTCGGTGTCGTGGCCGCGCTGGTCGCCGCCGGCTATCTCTGGATGGCGCGGCCGCGTCCTGAACCGGTGGCCGGGCCGTCGCACGCTCCCACGCTGAGCGGGACCGCCCCGTCCCCGCAGGGCTCCATGGTGGTCGTTCACGTCCATGGGAAGGTGCGGCGGCCCGGAGTGGTCTCCCTGCCCGCCGGGTCCCGCATCGCGGACGCGATCAAGTCCGCCGGTGGCGCGCGTCCGGGCATCGACACCGGGCCGCTGAACCTGGCCCGCAAGCTGACCGACGGGGAACAGATCTCCGTCGGCGTGCGCGCCCCTGCACAGCCCCCGGCGGCCTCGGGCGGCGCGGCAGCGGGCACTGGGGGGCCGCTGGACCTCAACGCCGCGACCGTGCAGCAACTGGACCAGCTCCCGGGCGTCGGGCCCGTCCTGGCGCAACGCATCATCGATCACCGCACCCAGCGCGGCGGATTCCGGTCCGTCGAACAGCTCCAGGAGGTGTCGGGCATCGGCGCCCGGCGCTTCGCCGATCTGAAGAATCTGGTGCGCGTCTGACGCGCGTTGAGGAGTCCTTGCCCAGGCGTCCTCGGTGGGGGGCGCCGACCTGTAGGTGGTGGGCGTCTGGGCGGGGCGTCATGAGGGGTTGGAGGGGGTGGGGTGATGGGGGCTGATCGTGGGGGGCCGGTGGGGGATGAGCGGGCGGGGCGTGATCTTCGGCTGGTCGTTCCGGCTTTCGCGGTGTGGGCGGCGGCTGCTCTCACGCTTGGTGCGTCGGCGGTGGTGGCGTATGGGGTTGCGGTCGTTGCCGCGGCTGGTGCCGTCGTCTTCTGGGTTCGGGGGCGCGGGGCCCTGAAGACCGTGGGCGGGGTCGTGCTGGCTTGCGCGGCGGCTTCTTCGGCGGCGGTCGGGATGCGGGCCTCGGCGGTCGGGACGGGTCCGGTGCACGAGCTGGCGGGGGAACGGGGACGGGCGACGATCGAGGTCGTTCTCACGAGTGATCCGCAGGCGGCCGTACGGCCGGGGCGGCCGATGGTGCTGGCGCGGGCCAGGGCCGAGGCCGTCCAGGTCCAGGGGCGCCGGGTGCGGGTCCGGGTACCGGTCCTGCTCATCGCCGGAGACCGCCGCTGGATCGGGTTGCTGCCCAGCCAGCGGGTGCGGCTGAACGGGAGCCTGGCGCCGCCCCGGCGGGCCGAGCTGCTGGCGGCCGCCGTGTTCGTGCGGGGGCCGCCGCGGGTGCTGGGGCGGCCGTCGGCGGTGCAGCGGGGCGCCGAGGCGGTACGGGCGAAGCTGCGCCGGGCGGTCGAGCGGCTGCCGGCCGACCGGCGGGGCGTGCTGCCCGGCATGGTCGTGGGCGACACGTCACGGCTGGACCCCGCGCTCGCCGAGGATTTCCGGACGTCCGGGCTGGCGCATCTCCTGGTGGTGTCCGGCGCCAACCTCGCGATCATCATCGGGGCCGTGCTGGGGCTCTGCCGGTTCGCGGGGCTGGGTCGGCTGCGGGCGCCGCCGGTGGCCGTGGTGGCGGTGCTGGCGTTCGTGGTGGTGGCGCGTCCCGAGCCCAGCGTGCTGCGCGCGACGGTGATGGGGCTGATCGGGCTGCTGGCGCTGGTCACCGGGCGGCAGCGGCAGGGGCCGCCGGCTCTCGGGGCGGCCGTTCTGGTGCTGGTGCTGCTCGATCCGGCGCTGGCCCGGTCGTACGGGTTCGTCCTGTCGGTGCTGGCCACGGCGGGGCTGGTCGTCCTGGCACCGGCCTGGCGGGAGCGGCTCGGGCGGCGGCTGCCGGGGCCGCTGGCCGACGCGGTCGCGGTCGCCGCGGCGGCCCAGGTCGCGGTCGCGCCCGTGCTGGTCATGCTCTCGGGCGAGGTGGGCGTGGTCGCCATCGCGGCCAACCTGGTGGCGGCGCCGGCCGTCGCGCCCGCCACGCTCGCGGGCGCCCTCGCCGCCGTCGTCGCGCTCGTGTCCGTGCCGGTGGCGCAGGTGCTCGTGTGGCCCGCCGGGCTGGCGGTGGGATGGATCTGCGCCATCGCGCGGATCGCCGCCGATCTTCCGTACGCCACGGTCCCGTGGGTGCCGGGCGGGCTGGGGGCCGCGGGGCTGTGCGCGGCGATGGCGGTGGCGGTGGCCGTGCTGCGCTTCCGGCGGGTACGCCTGGCCGCGGTCGCCGTCATGGCGGGGGTCCTGCTGGCTGTCGCGGGTCTTCGGGTGGCGGCTCCCGGCTGGCCGCCGCCGGGGTGGGCGCTGGTGGCCTGCTCGGTCGGGCAGGGGGACGCGCTGGTCCTCGCGGCCGGGCCGGGACGCGGCGTGGTGGTGGACGCCGGTCCGGACCCGCGGGCGGTGGACGGCTGCCTGGGGAGGCTCGGTGTACGGGACGTGCCGCTGCTCGTCCTCACGCATCCGCACGCCGACCACATCGGCGGGACCGCCGGCGTCAGGAACGGCCGCACGGTGCGGATGGTCCTGGTCAGCCCGTCGGCCTTCGGCCGCGAGGCGCGCCACACCGGCGGGCTGGCCGTCCGGCACGCGCGGGCGGGCCAGCGCTGGAGCGTCGGCGATCTCACCCTGGACGTCATCGGCCCGTCGTACGCGCCGGTCCTGTCGGCCGCCGACGACGGGGCCGCGATCAACAACGCGAGCGTCGTGCTCGTGGCGCGCGGGCCCGGGTTCAGCGCCCTCCTGAGCGGGGACGCGGAGGCCGCGGCGCAGCGGGCGCTGGCGTCGAGCGTGCCGCCGGTCCAGGTGTTCAAGGTGCCGCACCACGGTGCCCGCGCGCAGGACCCCGGGTTCTTCGCGGCGGCCCGGTCCGCCGTCTCGATCATCTCGGCCGGACGGGGCAACGACTACGGGCATCCGGCGCCCGCGACCCTGGACCTGCTGCGCCGGAACGGCATGCGCGTCCACCGGACCGACCAGGAAGGAGACGTGGCCGTCGTCCGCACCCGAGGAGGGATCGCCGTCGTCACCCGCGGCTGAGCCGGTTCGGCGCGCGGAATCCTGCGTCCGGCCGTGCGCGGCCGGAACGGGCGGGGCGTTCGGCGTGGGATGCTGGAGGGGTGTCTGCTGATGCCATCACCCTGATCGTGGGGGACGAGGAACTGCTCGTGGAGCGGGCGATCGGGGACGTGGTCGCCACGGTGCGGGCGGGCGATCCCGAGGCCGAGGTGATCGACCTCGGGCCCGGCGGGCTGGAGCCGGGGCGGCTGGCGGAACTGACCTCGCCCTCGCTGTTCGGGAGCGGGAAGGTGCTGGTGCTGCGGCAGGCCCAGGACCTCGGCAAGGACCTGACCGCCGAGGTGCTCAGGTACGTGAGGACCCCCGCGGACGAGGTGGCGCTCGTGGCCGTCCACCACGGCGGCGCCAAGGGCAAGGCGCTGGTGGACGGCCTGGTCAAGGCCGGTGCGCGCAAGGTGACGTGCCCCAAGGTCACCAAGGTGGGGGAGCGGGTCGACTTCGTCCGGGCCGAGATCCGCCGGCACGGCGGGAAGATCTCGGCGGACGGCGCCCGCGGGCTGATCGACGCCGTCGGGAACGACCTGCGGGAGCTGGCCGGGGCGTGCAGCCAGCTGGTGGCCGACACCGGCGGGAAGGTCGACGACGCGGCCGTCGCGCGCTACTACCGCGGGCGGGCCGAGGTCAGCGGGTTCACGGTGGCCGACAAGGCGATCGACGGGCAGCCGGCCGAGGCACTGGAGCAGCTGCGGTGGGCGCTGGCGACCGGCGTGGCGCCGGTGCTGATCGTGAGCGCGCTGGCGCAGGGCGTCCGGGGCCTCGCCAAGGTCGGCGGGGCGCCGCAGGGGGCCCGCGGGGCGGCGCTGGCCAAGGAGCTGGGCATGCCGCCGTGGAAGATCGACCGGGTGCAGCGGCAGCTGCGCGGCTGGTCCGGTGAGGGCGTGGCGCGGGCGCTGAGCGCGGTCGCGGAGGCGGACGCGCAGGTCAAGGGTGGCGCGGCCGATCCGGCGTACGCGCTGGAGAAGGCGGTGTCGCAGATCGTCGCCGCCCGCAGGATCAGGACTCGGCCAGGCGCTTGAGGCCCTCCGCCTCCATCGTGACGTACCGCCGGCTCAGCCGCCCGTAGAGCAGGCCGATCAGCGGCGCGGCGGGACCCCGCTGGGTGAGGGTCAGGCGGGCGGTGGTGCCGCCCGGGCCCGCGGTGACGATGTGGCCGCCGGTCGTGACCACGCCGGGCGCGCGGGACTCCCAGGTGAACGAGTCGCCGGCGGTGAACTCGGTGATCGTCCAGGTCGCCGGGGACAGTTTCGGCTGGTGGACGCGGAACCGGCCGCCCAGGCCCAGGGGGCCGTCGTCGAGGCGTTCGACGCGGGTGACGGAGGCCGTCATCTCCGGCCAGCGCTCGAAGTCGATCAGGTGTCGCCAGACGGTCTCGGGGGCGGCGGCGATGTCGACCGCGGTCTCGAAGTGCATGCAGGTCCGTTCAGGGGAGGGTGAGGAAGTGCGCGGGTACGGCGTCGACGAGCCAGACGCCGTTGGCGCTGACGCGGAACTCGTGGCCCGCGGCGGCCATGCCGGCGGCGTCGACGGTGAGGATGACGGGCCGGCCGCGGCGGGCACCGACGCGGGTGGCGGTCTCGTCGTCCGGGGAGAGGTGGACGGCGTGCCGCTTCATGGGCAGCAGGCCGTCCCGGCGGATCTCCGGGAGCGCCCGGGCCACGGTGCCGTGGAAGAGCGTCGCCGGCGGGGGAGTGACGGGCAGGTCGAGGTCGACCGGGACGGTGTGGCCCTGGCTGGCGCGGATCCGGCCGCCGTCGATCTCGAAGCGCTTCTTGTCGTTCACGGCGACGACGTGCTCGAGCTCGTCGCGGGTGATGGGGAAGCGGTGCGCGGCGGCGGCGCGCAGGAGGTCGTCCACCTCGCACCAGCCGCCGGTGTCGAGGACGAGACCGATCCGGCCCGGCTGGTGCCGCAGATGCTTGGAAAGGTACTTGGAGACCTTCACCGTCCGGCGTTCGTCCATGATCCCCACCTTAGAGGGGCGAGGCGCCCGAAGACATGACAAAACCGCGGCACCCCTCGGGGTCCGCGGTCTCGCCGGTCAGTGCAGGGGGAGTCTCAGCCGGCCTGCAGGGCGGCGGCGCGCTTGGCGATCGCCGACTTGCGGTTGGCGGCCTGGTTCTTGTGGATGACGCCCTTGCTCACGGCCTTGTCGAGCTTGCGGGCGGCGTTGCGCTGGGCCGCGGTGGCCTTCTCCACGTCGCCGGCCTCGGCGGCCTCGCGGAACTGGCGGATCGCCGTCTTGAGCTCGGACTTCACGGCCTTGTTGCGCAGCCGGGCCTTCTCGTTCTGCTTGTTCCGCTTGATCTGGGACTTGATGTTAGCCACGTCGTAGTGCCTCAGCCTTGGTCGCGATCCTCGCCTGCCGCGCAGCGGGCGGCAGGCTCCAACGTTCAGAAATAGACGGGGCGACGGTGCCCCAAGGCACGACGGTACGCCACACGCAGTGGCACAGCTTACCAATCAGCGGGCCCGGTCCCAAACCCGGCCGCGTACGGAGCATCGAGCCGGGCATGGGACCATGGGATACGGCAAGATCTGCCACATTCCTGTCCACCAGCGAGAGTTTGCGAACGGACCCCGGTGCCAGCGCCTGAGCCCAACAAGACCGATCCCGCGATCATCCGGAACTTCTGCATCATCGCGCACATCGACCATGGCAAGTCGACCCTCGCGGACCGCATGCTGCAGCTGACCGGGGTCGTCGAGGAGCGTCGCATGCGCGCGCAGTACCTCGACCGCATGGACATCGAGCGCGAGCGCGGGATCACGATCAAGAGCCAGGCGGTCCGGCTGCCGTGGACCGGCGAGGACGGCACCGGCTACGTCCTCAACCTGATCGACACGCCCGGCCACGTGGACTTCTCGTACGAGGTGTCCCGCTCGCTGGCGGCCTGCGAGGGCGCGGTGCTGCTGGTCGACGCGGCGCAGGGCATCGAGGCGCAGACGCTGGCCAACCTGTACCTGGCGATCGAGGCCGACCTGCACCTCATCCCGGTGCTCAACAAGATCGACCTGCCGGCCGCGCAGCCGGAGAAGTACGCCGAGGAGCTGGCCGGGATCATCGGCTGCGACCCGTCCGACGTGCTGAAGGTGTCCGGGAAGACCGGCGAGGGCGTCGAGGCGCTGCTCAACCGGATCGTGGAGACGGTGCCGGCGCCGGTCGGCGACCCGGACGCGCCGGCCCGCGCGCTGATCTTCGACTCGGTGTACGACACGTACCGCGGCGTGGTCACGTACGTGCGGATCATGGACGGGCACCTCTCCCGGCGGGAGAAGAGCCTGATGATGTCCACGGGCACCGCGCACGAGACCCTCGAGGTCGGGGTGATCTCGCCGGAGCCGCAGCCGGTGGGCGGGCTCGGGGTCGGCGAGGTCGGCTACCTGATCACGGGCGTGAAGGACGTCCGGCAGGCCCGGGTCGGCGACACGGTGACCGGGGCCTCGCGGGCGGCGGTCGAGGCGCTGGGCGGCTACCAGGACCCCAAGCCGATGGTGTTCTCGGGCCTCTACCCGCTGGACGGCGACCAGTACCCGGAGCTGCGCGACGCGCTCGACAAGCTGCAGCTGAACGACGCCGCGCTGATCTACGAGCCGGAGACCTCGGCGGCGCTGGGGTTCGGCTTCCGCTGCGGGTTCCTCGGGCTGCTGCACATGGAGATCGTGCGGGAGCGGCTGGAGCGCGAGTTCAACCTGTCGCTGATCTCCACCGCGCCGAACGTGATCTACCAGGTGGTCATGGAGGACGGGACGGAGCACACCGTCACCAACCCCAGCGAGTTCCCCGAAGGCAAGATCGCCAAGGTGTTCGAGCCGGTGGTCAAGGCCACGCTGCTGTCGCCGAGCGAGCACATCGGCGCGATCATGGAGCTGTGCCAGGGCCGCCGCGGCGTGCTGCTCGGCATGGACTACCTGTCGGAGGACCGGGTCGAGATCCGCTACACGCTGCCGCTCGCCGAGATCATCTTCGACTTCTTCGACCAGCTGAAGTCCCGGACCCGCGGCTACGCCTCGCTCGACTACGAGCCCAGCGGCGAGCAGGAGTCCGACCTGGTCAAGGTCGACATCCTGCTGCAGGGCGAGTCGGTCGACGCGTTCAGCCAGATCGTGCACCGCGACAAGTCCCGCGAGTACGGCCTGATGATGACGGCCAAGCTCAAGGAGCTCATCCCGCGCCAGCAGTACGAGGTGCCGATCCAGGCCGCGATCGGCGCCCGCATCATCGCCCGGGAGAACATCCGCGCCATCCGCAAGGACGTCCTGGCCAAGTGCTACGGCGGTGACATCTCGCGGAAGCGCAAGCTCCTGGAGCGGCAGAAGGAGGGCAAGAAGCGGATGAAGACGATCGGCCGTGTCGACGTCCCGCAGGAGGCCTTCGTGGCCGCGCTCTCCACCGGCGAGGCCGGGGCCGGGGACAAGGGCAGGAAGTGATCCGCCCGGCGGTTTCCGCACCGAAATCGTAAAGCGGTGGTGACGTAGCGTCCGCGCAGGGACACTGGGAGTTGTGACTCACACGTTGCTGCACCAGGTCCTCGTCTCCAGCCTGGTCGTCCCGGTCGGGCTGGCGGAGCCGGCCGGGCAGCGCTCGGCCACGTCCACGGGCGCCTGGCTGGACGAGCGCACCTGGCTCCGCGCCGATCTGATGGTCTTCCGCGAGGAGCAGGAGGATCCCCGGACCGGATACGTGCGGGGCGCGCCGCTGCTGGCCGTCGAGGTGACCTCGGACGCCTCGCGCGAGCCCGACCTGGGCGCCAAGAAGGACGTGTACGAGCGCTTCGGCGTGCCGTCCTACTGGGTCGTGGACATGAAGGGCGACGCCCCCGAGCTGCTGGTGTACGAGCTGAGCGACGACGGCCGCTACGCCGAGGAGGCCCGGGTGGGCTGGGGCCGGTCGTGCTCGCTGACCCGGCCGTTCCCGATCGAGGTGACCCCCGACGAGATCTTCCGCCGGCTGCCCTGCCGGCCCGCCCCCAGGAGGCTGATGACCGTGACCGAGCAGACCGCGGAACGCGCCGGAACGGACCGGATCGGGCCCGACCTGCCGCACAGCGAGGACCCGATCCTGATCGACGCGTTCGGCCGGCGGTGGCCGACGGGCGCGGAGAAGGTGGAGCTGTGGGACGGCTGCCCGGTGTTCTACGGCGGCTGGGACGAGCGCGACGTCGAGATCGCCGAGCGCGCGTATCCGGGCCGCGTCGTCCGCCTCGACCAACCGCCGGGCGAGCTCGGCACGATGACCATCCTGCCCGGCCCGTCCCCCGAGCCGGACGACGCCGAGGACCCCGAGATCACGCTGGACGCGGAAGAGACCGTGGAGCCCGCCGCGAAGGAGACGGCGGGCTCGAAGGAAACGCCTGACCCGGAGGGTTAGAAGTCCCCGAGGGGGCTCTTTCCCGAGGGGTCTCTCAGCGGTCTCTGAGGGGTCTCGGCCGCCGCGCGGGCCGCCTACCTGCCGGACTTGAGGAGGGGCCAGGCGACGAAGGCCGGGACCTGGCGGAACTCGCCGCGGTTGGCCGAGCGGGCCGCGTAGATCAGGAAGAACATCACCGCGGCGGTGAAGCCCAGCGGGACCCAGATCAGGGCCTCCAGGAGCAGCGAGAGCAGGCCGAAGACGGCCCAGACGGCGATGGCGGCCAGGCCCATGTTGAGGCCCTGGGCGGCGTGCCGGCGGACGAACGGCGAGCGGCCCTTGCCGAAGAAGACGACCACCGGGGCGACCGCGCCGACCAGGAACTGGCCGAGGTACGCCATCAGCGCCCAGGACTTGTCGTCGTGGCTTACCGGGCCGGGGTGGTGCGGCATGGGCTGCTGCGGCATCTGGCTGGTGCGCGGCGGCGGCTGCTGCCAGCCCTGCTGCTGTCCGTAGTTCTGCTGCTGACCGTAGCCGGGCGAAGGCGGAGGCCCGTAGGCCATGGCGGCGTGTCCTCTCCGGAGTGCGCGTGAAGCTCTGGCGAAGTGTACGACTACTTGGACGCGCCCGGAGTTCGCTGGTTCCCGATGGTTCTCGATCCTTTCTTCCAGAGGACGGCCGCCGGGGACGCGGGCGTGAGCGTGATCGAGCCCGTCCAGCGGAAGGCCGGCGGCCTCGGGAGGTAGGCCCGGTCCAGGAAGAAGCCGCGGCGGAGGGCGGTGACGACGGCCGGGGCGCCGTTGTCGATCAGGCCCATGGGGGTGCGGACGGCCTCGATGCTCGCGATGTCGTCGGCGGTGGTGCCGGGCGGCAGTTCGACGGTGGTGGAGGCGGGGCCGTCACGGTCGATGGACCAGCTCCGTTCGCCGTGGTCGGAACGGTAGACGCGGTCGTCCCCTTCCAGGCGGACCTGGAGGGACACTCCTGGGGCGGTGCCCCAGTTCCTGGGGGTGCCGGTCGTCTTGGCCAGTTCCGCGAAGAGGTAGGCGCGCGGGTCGCCGACCTCCCGGGTGGCGGGGTCCGACGGCGTCTCCAGGCGGCCCTCGCGGCGGAGTTCCTGGGCCATGACGCGGTACGTCCAGGGCTCCATGACGGTCTCGCGCGCCCGGTCCGCCGGGCGGGTGCCGGAGGCGTCGGGCAGGAAGCGCAGCGGCGGGTTCGGGGAGATGACGTCGCACATGTTGTTGTTGGACGTGCACGTCTGCAGGACGGGATGGTCGCCCTCGTAACGGCCGGTGAACTTCAGCGTGAGGTGCTGCGGCCCCTGGTAGACGCCCGTTCCCGCGACCCGGCGGCCCTCGGCGTCGACCTCGACCCGGTAGACCCATTCGATGTCGGTCGTCCGGCCCCAGCGCGCCATCAGGGCCGGGGTGTCGGTGCCGCCGTCCTCGTTGGAGAACACCATGGAGTACTCCAGGACGCGGTGCCCCGGCGTCGCCGCGGGGCGCGACTCGTGCCAGGCGAGCAGCGGGGTGTCGGTGCGCGCGTTCTGGTACGGGTCGCCGAAGGGCCAGCCGGTGCGGCCGACCACGATGGGGGAGTGCCGCAGCGCGGCCTGGTCGGGCATCCGCACGCTGGGGCGGCCGAGGGCGACGCGCCGCGCGGCGGGGGCGCTGCCCTTGGCGAACCGCAGCGTCACCTTGTGCGTGCCCTTGGCGACGCGTCCGAGCCCCAGGCTGCGCGGGACCGGGTCGGCGCCCGGGACGACGAGGTCGGTGACATGGCGGCCGTCCACGGCCACGGCCACCACGGCGGCCTCGGCGCCCTGGCGGGCCCAGGAGACGCCGGGGGCGGCGGAGGTGAAGCCGATGACGGCCTCGCCGTCCCGGGCGGCCGTGAACGCGAGCGTCCGGGCGGGGCCGCCGCGTTCGACGACGATGGTGCCGGGCGGCGGTGCCGCCTGGGCGGGGGCCGCGACGGCGGCGGGGACGGCGGCCAGGGGGACGCCGCCGAGCGCGAGGGTGAGGGCGGTGGCGCGCGCACGGGCTCTCATGGCCCGCGAACCTAGGGACGCGGGATCGCGTTCCGGTGACGAACGGGTTCCCCGTGGGTGTCGAGGCGGTGATCGAGGGCACCGGCGCGGCGGAACATCCCGATGTGAGCCGATACGAGGCGATACGAGGCGCTACGAGGCGCTACGGGGCGATACGTGGCGGTGCGTCCCCGTGAGGCGGTACGTCGTGCCTCAGCCGCGCAGGTACAAGGAGGCGAGGGAAGCGGGAACGGCCAGGGAGACGCCTGTGAAGCGCTCAGACGGCTCCTCCGCGCCCCGGTGGAGGGACAGCCCCGCCTGGGGCAGCCGGAAGCCGTGCCGGCCCCAGGAGACCACCTCGTGGCCGAGGTCGCGGAAGAGCGCGACGACGTCCCCGGCCGGCTCGTCCAGCAGGTCGATGCCGTCCAGCCGCGGCCGCAGCTCGGGATTGCCGCTCCACCCGGCCTCGCGCGAGGCGTGGATCTCGGCGATCCGCTCGGCGCCGTCGTCCCCGCGCTGGGTGGAGACGTCCAGGCTGCCCCTCCCCACGCGGACGCTGCGATGACCGGTGTACCCGCACAGGAACGACTCCTTGGGCGCGGGCGTGGCGCAGCGTTCGGAAACGGCGGCCAGCGTCGTCCAGGCGTCGGCGGCGAGGGTGGAGAAGAGCAGGTGCGCGTCGGGGAGCAGCGCGCCGCGCCCCGGCTCGAACGTCACCACGAACGGCGCCACCTTGCCGGGGAAGCGCGCCGGATCGGCCTCCCGCAGCGTGACGAGCCCCTCCCACCGGGCCGGCTCCGCCACCGCGAACCACGTGATCTCGGCTTCGGACCCCAGCTCGGCGAACGTGCGGTCGGTCAGCGCCCGGCCGATGTGGCCGCGCAGCGCCTCCGCGGTCTCGTCCAGATGGCGGCGCCACCACGGCGGCTCGGGGTCCTCGCGGCGCCGGCCCCGGGGCCCCTGCCACCGTACGCCGGGGCCGCGCAGGGGAACGTGCTCCTCGTCCCCGTGCCGGTCGACGACCGTGTAGTGCCAGCCGTCCGCCTCGCCGTCCAGCAGCACGCGCGCCGGAACCCGCCCGTAACGCACCCTTCCCTGGCCGGCCGCCCCCTGATCACCCACTCGGACGACCCTATCGGCGCGACACGGCCGCCGCCGCATGGTCCCGGCCGCCGGGTCGTCGGTACGGTCAGGGGGCCGTCGCCTTTTCCGTTCCGGAGGTTCGTCCGTGGCCCACTCCGAGCAGGTCCTGCAGTCTCCGAAGGAGCGGGCCGTGGTGAACGGCGCCGTCCGCGCGCTGCGTTCGGCGGCCCCCGCCGGCTGGGAGCGGCTCGGGTTCGAGTTCCGCGCGACGATCGGCATCGACAGCGTGTCGTTCGAGGTGGTGGACGCGGCGGGCGCGACCCGCACGGCCACCCCGCCCGGCCAGGCGGTCGGCAAGATGGACGAGCTGCGCCGCGCGATGTACAGGCGGGGCAAGGGGGCGTGGTTCACCGCCCGCCTGCGGGTGGAGCGCGCCGGCCGCTTCAGCGCCGAGTTCGACTACGACGGCGAGCCCGAGTTCACGCCGCCCCTGAGGGCGTCCGCGTACGCCCTGGACCTGGAGCGCTTCCCGCGGTCCGAGGAGCACATCCCGGGCTGGCTGCGCGACAAGCTGCGCCGCGGCTGACGGCTGACGGCGGACGGAGCAGGCCGGGTCGCACGGCAGACTTGAGGGGTGCCCTCGACCCTGCCTGATGGCGACCCCGTACCCGCCGACGGGGCGCTGCCCCCCGCGTCCCTGAAGGGGCTGGGGGAGCGGCCGTTCGCGTTCTACGTGCACGTGCCGTTCTGCGTGACGCGGTGCGGCTACTGCGATTTCAACACCTACACGGCGACGGAGCTGGGGCCCGGGGCGAGCAGGGACTCGTACGCGGAGACGGCGATCGAGGAGGTCCGCCTGGCCCGGCGCGTGCTGGGCGACGCGGAGCTGCCGGTGCAGACGGTCTTCGTGGGAGGGGGCACGCCCACGCTGCTGCCTCCGGAAGACCTCGGACGCGTCCTCGCCGCGATCGACGCGGAGTTCGGCCTGGCGCCGGGGGCGGAGGTCACCACGGAGGCCAACCCCGAGTCGGTGGACGACCGCTACCTCGGCCGGCTGCGGGAGACCGGGTTCACGCGCGTCTCGTACGGCATGCAGAGCGCGCGCGAGCACGTCCTGGCCGTCCTGGACCGCACCCACACGCCGGGGCGGGTGCCGCGGGTCGTGGACTGGACCCGTGCGGCGGGCTTCGAGCACGTCAACCTGGACCTCATCTACGGCACGCCCGGGGAGAGCGACGACGACTGGCGGGCCTCCCTGGAGGCGGCGCTGGAGTGCGATCCCGACCACGTGTCCGCGTACGCCCTGATCGTGGAGGAGGGGACCCGCCTGGCCGCCCGCGTGCGCCGCGGCGAGCTGGCCGCGCCCGACGACGACGCGATGGCCGACCGCTACCTCATGGCGGACGAGCTGCTGGGCGCCCGGGGCCTGCGCTGGTACGAGATCTCCAACTGGGCCACCGGGCCGGAGGCCGCGTGCCGGCACAACCTCCTGTACTGGACGGGGGCCGACTGGTGGGGCGTCGGCCCCGGCGCGCACAGCCACGTGGGCGGGACGCGCTGGTGGAACGTCAAGCACCCCGCCGCCTACGCCGCGCGCCTCGCCGAGCGGATCACCCCCGCGCACGCCCGCGAGGTCCTGGACGACGAGGACCGGCACGTCGAGCGCGTCATGCTGGAGCTGCGCCTGGCGGACGGCTGCCCGGCCGAGCTGCTGGACGCGGCGGCGATACGGCGGGCCGTCGCGGCCGGGCTGATCGAGGCGGGCCCCTACGAGGAGCGCGGCCGCGCCGTGCTGACCCGGCGCGGCCGGCTGCTCGCCGACGCGGTCGTCCGCGACCTCACTTGACCATGGGCCAGGCCATGAACGCCGGGAACCGGTACCACTCGCCCCGGTTGCCCGCCACCGCGGCCAGGATCAGGTAGACCAGCTGCGCGATGCCCAGCGCGATCGTCGGGAGCAGCCAGATGCCGAGCGTGACGACGCTCAGCACGATGTTGATCATGAGGTAGACGTACTGGCTGATCGCGAGGTTGAGCCCCTGGGCGCCGTGGTGCCGCAGGAACGCCGACTCGTCCTTCTTGATCAGGAAGACCAGCAGCGGGGCGAGGAATCCGAGGAGCAGCTGCCCCAGATGGGCCATCAGGGCCCACTGGCGCTCGTCCGGGGTCGTCTGCCCCGGCCCGTAGCCGGGCGTCCCGTACGGCTGCATCTGCGCGCCGTACCCGGGCTGCTGCCCGTACCCGGGCGCCTGCCCGTAGCCCGGCTGCGCGTGTCCCGCCTGCCCGTAGCCCGGCTGCGCGTAGTCCTGTTGCCCGTACCCCTGTTGCCCGTACCCCTGCTGGGCGTAGCCGGGAGCCTGCCCGTAGCCGGGCTGCTGCCCGTAGCCGGGTTGCGCGCCGTGCCCGGGCTGCGCGCCGTACCCCGGGTCCTGCCCGTAGCCGGGGTCCTGGCCGTACCCGGGCTGCTGCTGTTGTCCGTGGTCGGGTTGTTCCGGAGGGCCGTACGACATCGTGTGCTCCTCTGTCGGGACGCTGGCGGACGCGGTCTGGCGGGAGCGGACGGACGGAACGGGGAAGAGGGGACGGGGGCCCTCAAGCCTCCTCTGGCGCGGTGACGAAGTCGATGAGCTCCTCGACCCGGCCGAGGAGGGCGGGTTCGAGGTCGGTGTAGGTGGTCACCGAGCCGAGGATCCGCTTCCATCCGGCACGCACGTCGTCCCCCCAGCCAAGAGCGGTGAGCACCCCTTCCTTCCAGGGTACGCCGCGGGGCACGCGAGGCCAGGCGGAAATCCCGACCGCCGCCGGCTTCACCGCCTCCCATACGTCGATGTACGGATGTCCGGCGATCAGCACGTGCGGGGAGGAGACCCGGGCGGCGATGCGGCTCTCCTTGGAGCCCTCCACCAGATGGTCGACGAGCACGCCCAGGCGGCGGCCCGGGCCCGGCGCGAACTCCTCGACGATCGCGGGCAGGTCGTCGACGCCCTCCAGGTACTCCACGACGACGCCCTCCACGCGCAGGTCGTGGCCCCAGATCTTCTCGACCAGCTCGGCGTCGTGCACGCCCTCCACGTAGATGCGGCTCTCCTTGGCCACCCGCGCGCGCAGCCCCTGGACGGCGATCGACCCGGACGCCGACCGCGCCGCCGCCTCCCGCCCGTTCCCGGCCGCCGGTACGGGCCGGACGAGCGTCACCGGCCGCCCGTCGATCAGGAACCCCGCCTTGACCAGCGGGAACACCCGCCGCTTGCCGAACCGGTCCTCCAGCGTCACGCCGAACTTGTCGCAGCCCACGACCGCGCCGCAGAAGCCGCTGCCGGGATCCTCCGCCACCAGCCCCGGCTCGGCCGGGACCTCCGGGACCTCGGTCTTCGGGTCCCGGCGGCCGCCCCGCCGCCGCAGATCTCCCGCCAGAACGTCGTCGCCATAGTCTCTGCTCCGCACGCTCAGGCACTCTAACGAGCACCGGGGACGCCGGCACCTCCGAACTCGGCTCGGGTGGCCGTACACTTGGCACTCGGAAGTACGGAGTGCCAGTAGGCGTTACAGCACGGGGGCAGAGGAGGTGACCACGTGCTCGATGACAGGAAACTCGCGGTCCTGCGGGCCATTGTCGAGGACTACGTCTCCACCAACGAGCCGGTCGGTTCCAAGGCCTTGGTGGACCGGCACAACCTGGGCGTGTCCTCGGCCACGATCCGCAACGACATGGCCGTGCTGGAGGAGCAGGGGTACATCCACCAGCCGCACACCAGCGCGGGCCGCGTCCCGACCGACAAGGGCTACCGGCTGTTCGTCGACCGGCTGTCCACGATCAAGCCGCTGTCGGGCGCCGAGCGCCGCGCGATCGAGACGTTCCTCAGCGGCGCGTACGACCTCGACGACGTCGTGGGACGCACGGTGCGGCTGCTCGCGCAGCTGACCCGGCAGGTCGCGGTGGTGCAGTACCCGTCGCTCACCCGCTCGGCCGTCCAGCACGTGGAGCTCGTCCCGGTGGCCGCCCGCCGGCTGCTGCTGGTGCTGATCACCGACACCGGCCGGGTCGAGCAGCGCATGATCGAGACCCCGAACGAGCTGTCCGAGGAATCGATCGGGCACCTGCGGGCGTTGCTCAACACATGCCTCGACGGGTGCGGGCTCGGCGAGGTCCCCAACGCGGTCGCCGACCTCCCCGACCGGGTCCAGCCCGAGGAGAGGCCGGTCCTGGCGGCCGTGCTCTCGGTCCTGCTGGAGACGCTGGTGGAGAAGCACGACGAGAAGATCGTCTTCGCCGGCGCCGCCAACCTGGCCGCGGTGGACTTCTCCAAGAGCCTGCGCGAGGTACTGGAGGCGCTGGAGGAACAGGTCGTCCTCATGCGGCTGCTCGGAGAGACCGGCGACTCCTCTACAGTTACGGTGCGGATCGGCACCGAGAACCCCGACGAGGGGCTCCGATCCACCTCCGTGGTCGTCGCCGATTACGGCGTCGGCGACATGACCCTGGCCCGGCTCGGAGTGCTCGGGCCGACACGCATGGATTACCCCGGCACGATGGGAGCGGTACGGGCAGTGGCACGCTACGTCGGACAGATCCTGGCGGGGTCGTAAGTGGCAAACGACTACTACGCGACCCTCGGCGTCCGCCGCGACGCCAGCCCGGACGAGGTCAAGAAGGCCTACCGCCGGCTCGCCCGGGAACTCCACCCGGACGTCAACCCGGATCCGGAGACCCAGGAGCGGTTCAAGGAGATCACCCAGGCGTACGAGGTGCTCTCCGACCCGAAGAAGCGCGAGATGTACGACCTGGGCGCGGACCCGTTCGCGTCCGGCGGCGCGGGGGCGGGCGCCGGCGGCTTCGGCGGCGCCGGGTTCCCGTTCAGCGACATCATGGACGCCTTCTTCGGCTCGGCGGCCTCGCGCGGCCCCCGCACCCGGGCCCGCCGCGGCCGCAACGCCACCCTCCGCGTCGAGCTCGGCCTCGACGAGACGGCGTTCGGCACCACCCGCGAGCTGACCGTCGACACGGCGGTGGCCTGCGCGACCTGCTCGGGCTCCGGCTGCGCGCCCGGCACGCACCCCGACACCTGCGACACCTGCCACGGGCGCGGTGAGGTGCAGCAGGTGCAGCGCTCGTTCCTCGGCCAGGTCATGACCGCCCGGCCCTGCCCGCAGTGCGGCGGCTTCGGCAGCGTGATCCGCACCCCGTGCCCGGAGTGCTCCGGCGACGGCCGGGTCCGCACCCGCCGCACAGTCAAGGTCAAGATCCCGGCCGGGGTGGAGAACGGCATCCACATCCAGCTCGCCGGAGAGGGCGAGGTCGGCCCCGGCGGCGGCCCGCCCGGCGACCTGTTCCTGGAGATCGTCGAGAAGCCGCACGACATCTTCGAGCGGGAGGGCGACGACCTCCACTGCACGGTCGAGATCCCGATGACCGCCGCCGCCCTCGGCACCAACGTCACGATCGAGACGCTGGACGGCGCCGAGGAGGTCGACATCAAGCCCGGCACCCAGTCCGGCCAGGTCATCACCCTGTACGGGCGGGGCGTCCGGCACCTCAACGAGAGCGGCCGCGGCGACCTGCTGATCCACGTCGACGTCGAGACCCCCAACCGGCTCGACGAGGAGCAGGAGGAGCTGCTGCGCAGGCTGGCCAAGCTCCGCGGCGAGGAGCGTCCCCCGGGCAAGTTCGCGCCGGGCCAGCGGAGCGTGTTCTCCAGGCTCCGGGACGTCTTCAACCAGTGAGCCCGCCGGTGTTCCTGGCCGGCCCGGCCGCGCTCGAACGCGACCGGGTCGTCCTGGACGGCGCCGAGGGCCGGCACGCGGCCACCGTCAAGCGGCTGCGGCCCGGCGAGCGCGTCGACCTCACCGACGGCGCCGGCCTGCTCGCCGAGTGCGTCGTGGCCGCCGCCGACCGTTCCACGCTGACGCTGGACGTCCTGGAACGGCACCGCCACCCGGCCCCTGAACCGCGGCTGGTCGTCGTCCAGGCGCTGCCCAAGGGCGACCGGGGCGAGCTGGCCGTGGAGACGATGACCGAGGCGGGCGTCGACGAGATCGTCCCGTGGGCGGCGGCCCGCTGCGTCACCCAGTGGCGTCCGGAACGCCGCGAGAAGGCCCTGGGGCGCTGGCGCTCCACGGCCCGCGAGGCCGCCAAGCAGGCGCGCCGCAGCCACCTGCCGGAGGTCGCCGGCCTCGCCACCACCGCCGGGGTCGCCGCCCGGCTCGCCGCCGCGGGGACGGGCCTCGTCCTGCACGAGGAGGCCGCCGGCCCGCTCAGCGCCGTACGGCCGCCGGCCGCCGGCGAGATCGTCGTCGTGGTCGGCCCCGAGGGCGGGATCACCGAGGACGAGCTGGCCGAGTTCGCCGCGGCGGGCGCGCGGGCCGTCCGGCTGGGCCCCACCGTCCTCCGCACCTCGACCGCCGGCGTGGCGGCCGCCGCGGTCCTCCTGGCGGCCACCGGCCGCTGGTGAACCCGCGCCGACCACCGGGTCGGCCGAGAGGCCGACTCGTGGCGGGTCGGCCTACGGCGGGCGCACGAAAGCGCGACACGCCACGAGTCGATCCGGCGTGCCGCGGACGGGCGCGGTGAAGGTTCCTGGGCTGCCTGTCAGGCGGCGGGCTCTTCGGCCTTCGCCGGGGCCGGCGGGTCGCTGGCCGGCGGCTCGGTCGGCGTCGTCGGCTGCTCCGTCTGACCGGTGCCGGTGTCCGACGGGGTCGGCGTCGGCGAGGTCGACGGGCTCCCGCTGGGGCACGGCGCCGCACCGGTACCGCCCGCGGACGCCGAACCCGCGCCCGGCGAGGCGCTCACCGCCGGCGAACCCGTCGCCGGCGCGGTCGCGCACGCCGTCGACCCGATCGAGGTGTCCGGCGACGGCGAGCCCGAGTCGGCCGGCGCCCCGCCCCGGGACGCCTCCGACGGCGCGGGCTGCCGCGCGTCCGGCGGCAGCCCGCCGGTGCCGGGAACGCTCCCGCCCGTGCCGTTGTGCTGCCCGTCACCGGACGTGCCGTTGCTGCCCACCGACTGGATGAGGTCGAGCGTCTGCGGCGCCGTCACGCCGATGCCGGCGATCAGCACCGCGGCGGCCACGGCGAGGACGGGCCGGGCCCAGACGGCGCCCGAGCCCCCGCCCGTGAAACCGAGGAGCCAGTCGCGGCCGAACCGCCGCTGCGAACGCTCGTCGATGCGCGCGCGGATGCGCTCGAGGCCGTCCGCCGCCGGAATGACCGACTCCGCCTCCGCCTGCAGGGCGCGGCGGAGGATCTCGCCGTGCTCGTCGTGAGGGTCGGTGGTCATGAGAACTGCTCCAGGGTGTTGCGTAGCGCGGCCATGCCGCGTGCCGTGTGACTCTTGACGGCACCTCGGGAGATGCCCATGGTGTGGGCGATCTCGGCTTCGGAGAGATCGGCGTAGTAGCGCAGGACGAGTGCCTCCCGCTGGCGGGTCGGGAGCCTGTGGAGCGCCTGGACGACCGCGGAGCGCTCCAGCTCCCCGATCGCCCCGGCCTCCGCGCTGGGAGCGTCGGGCAGGCCCTTGGGAGCGTACTTCTCGACGACAGCGCGGTGCCGCAGCACCGACCGCGACCGGTTCACCACGGACTGGCGCAGGTAGGACAGGGCCTTGTCGGGGTCGCGCAGCCGCCGCCAGCCGCCGTGCATCGCCACGAACGCGTCCTGGACGACCTCCTCGGCCGTCCCCGCGTCGCGCACCAGCATGGCGGCGAGTCGTACCAGCGAGCGGTAGTTGGCGCTGTAGAGCGCGGTCACCGCCTGGTCGGCGTCCCAGGCCACGGCCACCGCACCGGCCGTGCCCCTGGCCACGAGGGTCTCGGTCACGTCAGTGGGACGCCCACCCTCGTCGTCCGGTTTACGAAAGGCCATCTGCTGTCTTGCCTCGGTCACCTATCCGCCGCCTTCGCCGACCCCCGCCGCCCATTCGGACGTCGGCCCCCGGGCTGGCGCGACGGGGATGAAGCGGCCGGTCGGGAGGCGTGGCACGCTGCCGGCGGGCCGGGGGTACGCCTGGGTTGACAACCCTAATCCAGCCGTCGGACGAAAAGGGTCCGAACCGGCCAGACGTTGATCAGCGCGACCTTATCCGGCGCTGGCCTCCGCGGGCCATGGGACGCCGGTCTCGATAGGATCACCGCGTTCCTGACCGGCGGGAGGAGAACGATGACGGACTGCCTGTTCTGCAAGATCGTGTCGGGGGAGGTGCCGGCCAAGATCGTGCGCGAGTCGCCCGGCGCGGTGGCGTTCCGCGACATCAACCCGCAGGCGCCGACGCACGTGCTGGTCATCCCCAGGGCGCACCACCCGACCGCGGCCGAGCTGGCCGCCGCCGACCCCGCGACGCTGGCGGAGGTCCTGACGGAGGCCCACCAGGTCGCAGTGGACGAGGGCATCGCCGAGACCGGCTACCGGATCGTGTTCAACACCGGCGCCCAGGCCGGCCAGACCGTCTTCCACGTGCACGCGCACGTGCTGGGCGGCCGTGGCCTCAACTGGCCGCCCGGCTGACGGCCGGCCCCGCCGTTTCGCGCGCCGCGGGCCGGGGCGGGCGAGCGGAAATACGGCGGCGTGACCGCGCGGGCGGCCAGTACCATTGGAAGGGACAAGGAGCAGGACACACCGGAGCGACAGAAGGCAGGTCGGAGAGGCCGCAAGGCCCGGCTGATGGTCGAATCAACTCACGCGGGACGCGGTGACCGGACGGAATCGCGGTCCCAGATCAAGATCGTGGTGCCGGACGACCATTCGATGGTGAGCCTGCTGGGCTCCCGGGATGAGTTGCTCCACGTCATCGAGCGCGCGTTCCACAGCGACATCCACGTGCGCGGCAACGAGATCACGGTGACCGGCCCGGACTCCGAGACCGAGCTGGTGTCCCGGCTGTTCGCCGAGCTGATCGATCTCCTCCGCGGCGGCACCCAGCTCACCCCCGACGCGGTCGAGCGGAGCCTGGCGATGCTGCGCAACCGCACCGAGGAGCGCCCGGCCGAGGTGCTGACCCTGGACGTGCTGTCCAGCCGGGGCCGCACGATCCGGCCGAAGACGCTCAACCAGAAGCGGTACGTCGACGCGATCGACAAGCACACGATCGTGTTCGGCATCGGCCCGGCCGGCACCGGCAAGACCTACCTGGCGATGGCCAAGGCGGTCCGCGCCCTGCTGGACAAGCAGGTCAACCGCATCATCCTGACCCGCCCGGCCGTCGAGGCGGGCGAGCGCCTGGGCTTCCTCCCCGGCACCCTCTACGAGAAGATCGACCCGTACCTGCGCCCCCTGTACGACGCGCTGCACGACATGGTCGACCCCGACTCCATCCCCCGCCTGATGTCCGCCGGCACCATCGAGGTCGCCCCTCTGGCGTACATGCGCGGCCGCGCCCAACCGGTGACGACCAAGGTTCTCACTCCGGACGGATGGCGGCCGATCGGGGAGCTGGCGGTCGGTGATCTCGTCGTGGGATCGGACGGCAGGCCCACTCCTGTCCTCGGTGTCTATCCGCAGGGCGAGAAGGAGATCTTCCGCCTGACGGCCCAGGACGGCTCGACGACGTTGTGCACCGCCGATCACCTGTGGACCGTCTCCACCAGGGACGGGCGCCGCCGTGGACGGCCGTACGAGGTTCTCGAGACGCGGGAGATGATCGGCAACCTGCGCGCCGCACACGCGCGCCGGTACGAGCTGCCGCTGCTCAGTGAACCGGTCGAGTTCCCGGCCCGGGACATGCCGATGGATCCGTACGCGCTCGGCCTGCTGCTCGGCGACGGCCGCCTGACGGGGTCCACGACGCCGAGCTTCTCCACCGAGGACGAGGAGCTGGCCGACTCGCTCGCCCGCCTGCTGCCGGGCACGGAGCTGCACCAGACGAGCCGTGTGGACCATGTTCTGACCCGGGTCTCGGTGCCCGGCCAGGTGATCACGATGGCGAACCCGGTGACCGCCGTGATGCGGGGCCTCGGCCTTGCGGGCACGCGCTCGAACACCAAGTTCGTTCCGGAGCTCTACCTCTACAACTCGTCCGCGGTGCGGCTCGCCGTACTCCAGGGCCTTCTGGATTCCGACGGCGGGCCGGTGACGCAAGATGCCCGCACATGCCGGATCCAGTACACGACCACGTCGGCGCGCCTCAAGGAGGACGTCCTCTTCCTCGTCCGCTCGCTGGGCGGTGTGGCCTACGCGCGCGTAGGCCCGGCCGCCGGGCGCACGCCTGGACGGGCGAACGGGCGTCCCGTGGAGCACCGCCATGATGCGTACGTGCTCGACATCCGGCTGCCGGAAGGCATTGAGCCGTTCCGGCTCGGCCGGAAGCTGGAGAAGTACAAGGCCGCGGGCGGCGGGCGTCCGATGCGGTTCATCGACAGCATCGAGCCCGAAGGCTCCGCCGAGGCCGTGTGCATTCAGGTGGCCGCAGAGGACTCGCTCTACGTGACCGAGGACTTCCTGCTCACCCACAACACGCTCAATGACTCGTTCATCATCCTGGACGAGGCGCAGAACACCTCGCCCGAGCAGATGAAGATGTTCCTGACGCGGCTCGGGTTCGGGTCGAAGGTCGTGGTGACCGGGGACGTGACGCAGGTGGACCTGCCGGGCGGGACGCAGAGCGGGCTGCGGGTGGTCCAGGACATCCTGGAGGGCGTCGAGGACATCCACTTCTGCCGGCTCAACAGCAAGGACGTGGTGCGGCACCGGCTGGTGACCGACATCGTGGACGCCTACAACCGGTGGGACGAGTCGCGCGTTCCCGACATCAAGCAGGGCGGGACGCGCAACCAGTCCCGCAAGCGGGGGCGTTAGGGCATGAGCATCGAGGTGCTGAACGAGTCGGGCGTCGAGGTCGACGAGAAGGGGCTGGAGGCCCTGGCCCGGCACGTGCTGGACGGGATGCGGGTGCATCCGCTGGCGGAGCTGTCGCTGCTGCTGGTGGACGAGGCCGCGATGACCGAGCTGCACGAGAAGTGGATGGGCGAGCCGGGGCCGACGGACGTGCTGGCGTTCCCGATGGACGAGCTGCGTCCCGGCCACATGTCGGGCGGTTCGGACGAGGACGGCGAGGCCGACCCGGGGCTGCTGGGCGACGTGGTGCTGTGCCCGGCGGTCGCGGAGCGGCAGGCGGCGACGGCGGGCCACGGCCGGGAGGACGAGCTGGAGCTGCTGTGCACGCACGGCATCCTGCATCTGCTCGGGTACGACCACGCGGAGCCCGAGGAGCATAAGGAGATGTTCGGCCTGCAGGCCGGCCTGCTGGAGTCCTGGCAGGAGAAGCGCGGGCCGCGATGATCGTCCGAGCGCGGGGGGACCGGAGGGCGGCATGAGCTCCGCGCAGGGGTGGCTGCTGGCGCTGGCGGTCGGGCTGGTGTGCCTGGCCGGGCTGCTGGCGGGCACCGAGGCGGCGCTGGCGCGGGTGTCCCGGGTGCGGGTCGAGGAGCTGGTCCGGGAGGAGCGGCGGGGCGCGGCGCGGCTGGCGGCGGTGGTCGCCGATCCGGCGCGCTACCTGAACATGGTGCTGCTGCTGCGGATCGGCTGCGAGCTGGTCGCGACGGTGATCGTGGCGGATCTGTGCATCTCGTGGCTGGACGAGACGTGGCGGGCGTACGTGGTCGCCGCCGCGATCATGATCGTGGTGAGCTACGTGGCGGTCGGCGTGGGGCCGCGGACGCTGGGGCTCCAGCACGCCGACCGGATCGCGCTGGCGGGCGCGGCGGTGATCCATCCGGTGACGCGGGTGTTCGGGCCGCTGCCGCGGCTGCTGATCGCGCTGGGGAACGCGCTGACGCCGGGCAAGGGGTTCCGGGAGGGACCGTTCGCGTCGGAGGCGGAGCTGCGCGACCTGGTGGACCTGGCCGAGCAGCGCAGCCTGATCGAGCCGGACGAGCGGGAGATGATCCACTCGGTCTTCGAGCTGGGCGACACGCTGGTGCGCGAGGTCATGGTGCCGCGGACCGACATCGTGTTCATCGAGCGCGGCAAGACGCTGCGGCAGGCGCTGACGCTGGCGCTGCGCAGCGGGTTCTCGCGGATCCCGGTGGTGGGCGAGAACGAGGACGACGTGGTCGGGATCGCGTACCTGAAGGACGTGGTGCGGCGCAGCCACGAGCACCGCGAGGGCGAGTCGGTGGAGACGGTCGAGTCGGTGATGCGGCCGGCCAGCTACGTGCCCGACAGCAAGCCGATCGACGAGCTGCTGCGGGAGATGCAGGCCCGGCAGATCCATGTGGCGATCGTGATCGACGAGTACGGCGGCACCGCCGGGCTGGTCACGATCGAGGACATCCTGGAGGAGATCGTCGGGGAGATCACCGACGAGTACGACGTGGAGACGCCGCGGGTGGAGTGGCTGGACGAGTCCACCGCCCGGGTGACGGCGCGGCTGCCGGTGGAGGACGTCGCGGAGCTGTTCGGCGCGGAGATCGAGGTCGAGGACGTCGAGACGGTCGGCGGGCTGCTGGCGCACGCGCTGGGCCGGGTGCCGATCGAGGGGTCGACGGCGGAGGTGGCGGGGCTGTCGCTGCGGGCGGAGAGCATCGCGGGGCGGCGCAACCGGATCGGGACGGTGCTGGTGCACCGGCTGCCGGAGCCGTCCGGCGAGGGGGCCGAGGCGGGCCAGGGGGCGCACCGGCCTTCCTGACGGGTGTGGTGACGCTGCGTGTTTAGCCGTCACCGTCCGGGAACATGGCGGGCATGGCAGGCATCGTGCGGTTGGCCGTGGCGGGGGCGGTGGCCTTCGTGCTGGTCAAGAGCTGCGCCGGCCGGCCGGCCGGGGAGGCGGAGCGGGCGGCCGCGCCGCCGCTGGCCCCGGCGGCGATGGCGCGGGCCGTGCTGTCGCAGGCGGAGGTGGCGGGCGGTTTCACGCCGGCCGAGGACCGCGAGGTCTTCGCGGGGCTGGAGCCGCCCGACGCGCAGTGCGCGCGGCTGCTGCGCCTGGCCGATCTGCGGGAGGGCGGGCTGCGCGGCGGGCACGGGGCGCGGGAGGCGCACGCGGCGTTCTACCGGCAGAGCCCGCCGGCGTCGCTGGCCGAGCACGTGTTCCGGCTGCCGCCGGGGCGGGCGTCCCGGTTCGTCGCGAAGGCCCGTGCGGCGATGGCGGGCTGTCCCGGCATCCCGAACGGGGGCCGGGTCCTGGAGCGGTCCCGGCTGGAGCGGCCGCCGGGCGCGCGGGACGCGGTGGGCGCCGCCTTCGGGGACGGGAAGGGCGGGACCGCGCTGAGCGTCGTGTTCGTGCGGTCCCGCAACGATCTCCTGATCCTGGCGGCGTCCGGCGCGGGGACGGCGGGGGCGCCGATGGAGCGGCTGGCGGCGGGCGCGGTCGGCAAGCTGGAGGCGTTCCAGCTCGACCGGGCCCGGAAGGCCGTCAAGGCGGCCCCCTGAGCCCCTGGCCGCTCAGGAGAGGGTGGCGCGCAGCGTTCCGTCGGGGCCGGCGACCAGTACGGGGGCCTTGGGGCCGAGGTCGCGGACGGCGGCCACGTCCGACTCGCGGGCGGTGTCGCCGGCGGTGACGACGGCGGCGGCCTCCAGGTCCTCGGCGCCGCTGGAGACGGCCATCGCGACCGCGACCTGGAGCGCGGTCAGCTTCAGCGAGGGCAGGTCGACGGTGGTGGCGGCGTAGGTGCGGCCGGTCTCGTCGCGCACGGCGGCGCCTTCGGCGGCTCCGGCGCGGGCGCGGGACGACCGGGCGAGGGTGATGATCTTGGCGTCCTCGGGGTTCACGTCGTTCACGGAGGCAAGCTTACGGCCCGCAAGTGAGCGGCAAGCGGCCGCCAAGAGGCCCGGGACAGCCTGGAGGCGTCAACGGAGTGCCTGCATTAGGGGAAAGCTGATGTCTCGTCTTCTCTACCGCCTGGGGAGGGCCGCGGCGCTGCGGCCCTGGCGGTTCATCGTGGCCTGGGTGCTGGTCGTGGGCGCGGTGGGCGGGGTGGCCGCCGTGGCGGGCGGTGACCTGCGCGACGACTACACGCTCGCCGGCACGGGGTCGCAGCGGGCCGCGGACCTGCTGGCGGACCGGTTCCCGGCGCTGTCGGGGGCGGACGCGCGGGTGGTCGTCCACAGGGACGGCGGGCCGGTCGACCGGGGCGGGGTGGCGGCCGCGCAGGAGCGCCTGGCCGGGCTGCCGCACGTGAGCGCGGTCGATCCGGCGGTGCCGAGCCGGGACGGCGCGACGTCGCTGATCACGGTCCGGTACGACGTGCCGGTCACCGAGCTGGCGCCCGGCGAGACCCTGGACCGCCTGCGCGGCGCCACGGCGGGGCTGGCGGAGTCGGGCCACCAGGTGGAGTTCGGGGGGCAGGTGCCCGAGAACGTGACCGCGCCCGGCGGCCTGGCCGAGGCGGTCGGGGTGGTCGCGGCGCTGGTGATCCTGCTGCTGGCGTTCGGGTCGGTGGTGGCGGCCGGGCTGCCGCTGGCGGTGGCGCTGGCCGGTCTCGGCGCCGGCGTGTCGGGGATCACGGTGCTGGCCGCGTTCGCGAACGTGGCGACGACGGCCCCGACGCTGGCGGTGATGACCGGGCTCGGGGTCGGCATCGACTACGCGCTGTTCGTCCTGACCCGGCACCGGGAGGGGCTGGCCGAGGGGCTGCCGGTGGCGGAGGCGGCGGGCCGGGCGAACGCGACCGCGGGCCTGTCGGTGCTGTTCGCCGGGTTCACGGTGCTGCTGGCGCTGTGCGGGCTGGTGCTGTCGCGCATTCCGGTGTTCATGACGATGGGTTTCGCGACCGGGATCGTGGTGGCGGCGACGGTCGCGAGCGCGGTGACCCTGCTGCCCGCCGTACTGGGACTGGCGGGCCGCCGTGTCCTGCGCGGGCGCGACCGGGCGGAGGGGGCGCCGATCGCCACGGAGTCGCCACGCGTGCGGCGGTGGGCCGATCATGTGGGACGGCACCCGTGGGCGTGGCTGCTGTCGGCGCTGGTGCTGATGCTGGCGCTGGCCGCGCCGGCGCTCGGGATGCGGACGTGGCCGAGCGACGCCAGCAGCGAGCCGGAGTCCAACACCGTCCGCAAGGCGTACGACCTGGTGGCCGAGTCGTACGGCGCGGGCGCGAACGGACCGCTGCTCGTGGCCGTCGACCTGCGCGAGTCCCCGGACGCGGCGGGCCTCCAGCGGAGGCTGGCGGCGACGCCCGGGGTCGTCCGGGTGGCGCCGCCGCTGCTGTCGCCGGACCGCAGCGCCGCCGTGCTGGTGGTGACGCCCGCGTACGGGCCGCAGGACGAGCGCGCCACCGGCGTCGTCGACCGGGTGCGCGCGGACGTGCTGCCGCCGGGCGCGGAGATCACCGGGCTGACGGCCGCGTACGTGGACCTCAGCCGGACGCTGGACGAGCGGCTCTGGCCGGTCATCGGGGCGGTGGTGGCGACCTCGTTCCTGATGCTGATGATCGTCTTCAGGTCGCTGCTGGCGCCGCTCAAGGCGGCGGTGATGAACCTGCTGTCGATCGGCGCCGCGTACGGCGTGCTGACCGCCGTGTTCCAGTGGGGGTGGGGCGCGGAGCTGCTCGGCCTGCCGCATGCGGTGCCGGTGTCGAGCTTCATCCTGCTGCTGATGTTCGCGGTGCTGTTCGGCGTCTCGATGGACTACGAGGTGTTCCTGCTCTCCAGGGTCCGCGAGGAGTGGCTGCGCACCGGCGACGCGCACGGGTCGGTGTCGACCGGGCTGGCCGTCACCGGCCGGGTGATCTCCAGCGCGGCGCTGATCATGGTGGCGGTGTTCCTCGGCTTCGCGCTGGACCCCGGGCTGGTGATCAAGCAGATGGGGGTGGGGCTGGCCGTCGCGGTCGCGCTGGACGCCACGGTCGTGCGGCTGGTGCTCGTGCCGGCGACGATGGCGCTGCTCGGCCGGGCGAACTGGTGGCTGCCGCGCCCGCTCGCCCGGGTGCTGCCCGTGGTCGACGCGCACGGGGCGGGGCCGGCCGCCCGTACCGCCGAGCCCGTGCCGCCGGAGCCGTCGCGGGTGTGAGCCCGCAGGGGCCAGCGAAAGGTCCGCCATGTCCCGGTTTAGGCTGGCCGGGACATGGCGAACGTGCGCGCGCTCGGGACCTTCGAGGTCTGGCTGGACGGGGCGGTGGTCGACCTCGGCGGCCCCCGCCAGCGGTCCGTGCTGGCCAGGCTGGTGGTCGCCCGCGGCGCGATGGTCCCCGCCGAGCGGCTGGTCGAGGACCTGTGGCCGGGGACGGCCCCGCCGCGCGCCGCCGCGGGCCTCCAGTCGTTCGTGTCGCACCTGCGCCGCGCGCTGGAGCCGGACCGCCCGCCGCGCACGCCCGCCCGCGTCCTGGTCACGGCGCCGCCGGGGTACGCGCTGCGGCTCCCGGACGACGGCGCGGACGTCTGGCGGTTCGACACGCTCGTCGACCGGGCCGGTGAACGCCTGGCGGCCGGCGATCCGGCGGGCGCCCGTGCGGCCGCCGCGGAGGCGCTGGGGGAGTGGCGGGGCCCCGCGTACGCCGAGTTCGCGGACCTGCCGTGGGCGGTCACCGAGGCGGGCCGGCTGGACGAGCGGCGCCGCACGGCCGTCGAGCGCCGCGCGGAGGCGATGCTGCGGCTGGGCGCGGCGGCCGAGGCCGTGCCGGACCTGGAGGCCCACGCGGCGGCGCATCCGCTGCGCGAGGAAGCCTGGCGGCTGCTGGCCCTGGCCCTCTACCGGTCCGCGCGGCAGGGCGACGCGCTGGCCGCGCTGCGGCGGGCCCGCGCGACCCTGGCCGAGGAGCTGGGCGTGGACCCCGGCCCCGCGCTGCGCGCCCTGGAGGCCGACATCCTCGCCCAGGCCCCCGCCCTCGCGCAGGCCGCGGAGCCCGCTCCCGCCGCACCGGCACGGACCGGGCCCGGCGGGGCGCGGCGGGCGCGCCTGCGCGTCGCACCCGAGCCCGGGGCGCACGGTGAGGCGCTCTTCGTCGGGCGCCGCGACGAGCTGGGACGGCTGGCCGCCGCGGCGCGGGACGCGGCCGGGGGACGCTGCGCGCTCGCCCTCGTCGGCGGCGACGCCGGAATGGGCAAGACCTCCCTGGCCGGACGGCTCGCCCGCACGCTCGCCGCCGACGGCTGGACCGCCGGATGGGGCGGCGCCCCCGAGACCGGCGGCGCCCCGGCCGCCTGGCCCTGGGCCGAGCTGCTGCGCGAGCTGGCCGCCGCCGGCCCGCCGCCCGCCGGACTCGCCGAACGCCTCGCCCCGCTGCTGTCCGACGCCGCCGCGGCCCCCGAGGCCGCCGCCGACATCACGAGCGCCCGCTTCCGGCTGCACCGCGCCGTCGGCGACTACCTGGCCGGCCTGGCGGAGCGGACGCCGCTGCTGCTCGTCCTGGAGGACCTGCACTGGGCGGACGAGGAGACGCTCGCGCTCCTCGCCGCCCTCCCCGCCCGGCTGCGGGACCGGCCCGTCCTGCTGGTGGGGACGTTCCGGCATACGGAGGCGCCCGAACGCCTCGCCGGGACGCTCGCCGCCCTCGCCCGGCACGAGCCGCTGCGCGTCGAGCTGGCCGGGCTGCCCGCCGCCGACGTGGCCGCGCTGGTCCGCGCCACCTGCGCCGCCGAGGTCGGGCCCGACGAGCTGGCCGCGATCGCCGAGCGCACCGGCGGCAACCCGTTCTTCACCCGGGAGACCGCCCGGCTGCTGGACGCCGAGGGCCCGCGCGCCGCGACCCGGCTGGTCCCGGCGGGGGTGGGCGACGTGCTGCGGCACCGGATCGGCCGGCTCCCCGAGGCCGCGCAGGCCGTGCTGCGGTACGCCGCCGTCGCCGGCCGCGACGCCGACCTGGGCGTGCTCGCCGACGTCGCGGGCGACGAGGACGCCGTGCTGGACGCCGTGGACGCCGGGGTGGCCGCCGGGCTGCTGACCGAGCCGGGCCCGGGCCGGATCCGGTTCGCGCACGCGCTCGTCCGCGACACCCTCTACACCGGCCTGTCGCGGGCCCGCCGGACCCGGCTGCACGGCCGCGTCGCCGCGGCCCTGGAACGGCACCGCCCCGGCGAGGTCGCCGCGATCGCCCACCACCATCTGGAGGCGGGCGGCGCCGACCCCGGCAAGGCCGTCCGCTACGCCCGGCTCGCGGCGGAGGCGGCCGAGGCCAGGTTCGCGCACCGCGCGGCGGCCGACCTGTGGATCGCCGCGTCCGAGACGCTGCGCGCCCAGGGCGGCGGCGCGTGGCTGGAGCCGGAGGCCGCCGCGATCCGGGCCGCCGCCCTGGCCGGGGACGTCGTCGAGGCCCGCGCCCGCCGCTCCGCGGCGCTCGGCCCGGCCCGCGCGTCCGGGGACGCCCGGCTGCTGGCCCGCGTGATCGTCGCGTTCGACGTGCCGACGCTGTGGACCAGCCGCGAGTACGGATCGACCGACCCGGAGATCATCGAGGCCGCCGAGGAGGCGCTGGCCGACCTCGGCGACGACCCCGAGCTGCGCGTGCGGCTCCTGACCACGCTGGCGATCGAGCTGGAGGGCGAGCCGGACGGCCGGTGCGTCGCGGCCGCCGACGAGGCCGTCCGGCTCGCCCGCGGGCTGGACCGCCCCGAGCTGCTGGCCGTCGCGCTGAACGGCCGCTACATCAACGGCTACCGCGACGCGGGCGGGGCCGCGGAGCGGCGCGCGCTCGCCGCCGAGCTGCTCGACCTCGCCACGGCCCACGACCTCGGCATGTACCGCGTGCTCGCCCACCTCCAGCTCCAGCAGACCCATCTGGCCGGGCTCGACCTGGAGGCCGCCCGGCGGCACCGCACGGAGGGCATCCGGCTCGCCGAGCAGTACGGGCTGCCGCTGCTCGGCATGATCGCCGGCTGGTACGACGCGCTCGGGCACGCGTTCGCCGCCCGGTTCGGGGACGCCGAGGACGCCTACCAGGAGGTCGCGGAGGCCATCGGCGCCCGCATCTGGAGCAGCGAGCGCGGCATGGCGTTCCTCGGCGTCTTCTGCCTGCGGCTGATCCAGGGCCGGGAGGGCGAGCTGGTCGAGCAGGCCCGCTGGCTGCGGGACCGCTGGCCGCACGTCGCCGGGACCGCCGACCTGTACGCGCTCGCCCTGGCCGGCGCGGGCCGCCCGGCCGAGGCCCGCCGGGCGGTCCGCGGCGCCGGTCCGGTCCGGCTCGACTACTTCTTCGACCTGGTCATGGCGATCCGGGGCCGCCGCGCCATGGTGCTGGAGGACCCGGAGACGGCCGCCGAGGCGTACGCGGCGCTGCTGCCGTACCGGGACCACATCGCGGGCGGCGGCACCGCCGTGGTGACGCTCGGCCCGGTCGCGCAGACCCTGGGGGACCTGGCGCTCTTCCTGGACAGGCCCGCCGAGGCCGCCGCGCACTACCGGCACGCGGCCGGGATCGCCGCCCGGATCGGGGCGGCGGCGTGGCGGTCGATCGCCGCCGAGGCGCTGCGGGCGCTGGGCGACCCGGCCGCGTGACCGAGCCGTCCGCCGCGTACGCGACAATTGACAGCGTGACATCGCTGGGAGAGACGACACACAGGTCCGGCTTCGCGTGCTTCGTCGGGCGGCCGAACGTCGGCAAGTCGACGCTGATGAACGCGCTGGTCGGCACCAAGGTGGCGATCACCAGCAGCCGGCCGCAGACCACCCGCCGGGCGATCCGCGGCATCGTGCACCGCCCCGACGCCCAGCTGGTCGTCGTCGACACCCCGGGCCTGCACCGCCCCCGGACGCTGCTGGGCGAGCGCCTCGACAGCCTGGTCCGCTCCACCCTCACCGAGGTGGACGTGCTGGGATTCTGCGTCCCGGCGGACCAGAACGTCGGCCCCGGCGACCGCTTCATCGCCCGGGAGCTGGCCAACGTCAAGGGGACCCCGGTCGTGGCGATCGTCACCAAGACCGACCTGGTCCCGCCCGAGCGCGTCTTCGAGCAGCTCGCCGCCGTGTCCGAGCTGGGGGAGTTCGCCGACATCGTGCCCTGCTCGGCCCAGGACGGCTTCCAGGTGGACGTGGTCGCCGACCTGCTGATCAAGCACCTGCCGGAGGGGCCCGCCCTCTACCCGGAGGGCGACCTCACCGACGAGCCCGAGCAGCTCCTGGTCGCCGAGCTGATCCGCGAGGCCGCGCTGGAGGGCGTCCGGGACGAGCTGCCGCACTCGATCGCCGTCGTCGTGGACGAGATGGCGCCCCGCGAGGGCCGCGAGGACCTCATCGACGTGTACGCGCACCTGTTCGTCGAGCGCCCCAGCCAGAAGGCCATCGTCATCGGCACCAAGGGCGCGCGGCTGCGCGACGTCGGCACCCGCGCCCGCAGGCAGATCGAGGCGCTGCTCGGCACCAAGGTCTTCCTCGACCTGCGGATCAAGGTCGCGAAGGACTGGCAGCGCGACCCCAAGCAGCTCCGCCGGCTCGGCTTCGACTAGTCCCGGCGGGCCGCGGCCACGCGGGCCGCCAGCGGGCGGGCCAGGGCGAAACCGGCGATCAGCAGCGACATCGCGACGGCGAGGTACCAGCCGGTCACCACCGCGACCTCGTAGCCCACCGCGAGGTTCTCGGCCGCGAGGCGCTCCTTCACGTCGCCCAGCCGCAGCACGAACAGCACGCACACCAGCAGGGACAGCGCGCCAGGGACGGCGGCCAGCGCGGAGATCCGGTCGTCGCGGCCGACGAGGCCCCACAGCGCCATGCCCGCCGCGGCCAGCGCCAGCACCGGGACGGCCGCGACCATGCCGTCCGCCTCGATGCCGATCACGGTCCCCAGCTCGCGGCTGAGCGTCCGGCCGAACACGTCGACCGCGATCCGCGCCTCGGCCCAGGGCAGGAACGCCGAGACCAGCAGCAGCACCGCGGACAGGACCACGGCGATGTTCCACACGTTCCCCTGGCCCGCGGGCTCGGGCGGCGGCCCCCACGCGGGATGGCCGTAGGGGCGCTCCTCCGCCGGCGGCAGGAACCCCGGGCGCGCGCCCGGCCGGCCCTCGTACGCCTCCGTCCCGGCCCCCGGGGCCGTCCAGCCGCCGCCGGCGGGACGGGCGCCCTCCGGCGGCGGCGGGCCCGCGGCGTCGCCCGTGCGGTCCTCCCCGGCACCCTGGTCACCACTCATGGGGCCAGCGTACGGGGCGTGACCGCGCGCGGCCGGGCGGGCGCGGCGGGACGGGCGCGGCGGGCCGCCGGATCGGTAGTTTGGAGGGGAGCCCGTTATGGGAGGAGAGATCCGGTGCTGCTTATCTTCGGCCTGTCGGTCTTCTACCGGACCCTCGGCGAGGGAACGTTCTACTGTCCCCACTGCGGCGGCGACCGCGCGTACCGGCACCGGGCCGGGCGGCGCTGGTTCACGCTGTTCTTCCTGCCGGTGGTCCCGCTCGGCAAGGTCGGCGAGGTCGCCGAGTGCCGCACCTGCCGGTCCCGCTTCACCACCGCCGCGCTGCGCTCGCCGACGGCCCAGCAGATGGCCGCCGCGCTCCCGGCCGGGATGCGGGCCGCGGCCGCGCTGGTCCTGCGGGCGGGCGACCCGTCCGACGCCGCGTCCCGCGCCAGGGCCGCGGACGCCGTGCGAGGGTACGGGGAGGCGCGCTTCGACGACTCCGGCGTCCAGAGCGACCTGGGGCTCCAGCAGGCGCACCTGGAGGAGCGGGTGTCGGCGGCGGGCGCGCAGCTCGCGAACGAGGCCAAGGAGTGGTTCCTGGCGCAGGCCGCCCGCGTCGCGCTGGCCGACGGCCCGCTGAGCGACCCCGAGCGGCAGGTCCTGCACCGCGTCGCCCACCTGCTGGGGATGTCGCACGCGCACGCGCTCGGCGTCATCATGACCACCGAGGGCGCCGCCCGCTGACCCTGCCCACTCGGGCCCGGGGCGCCTCACGCGCCGCCCCGGGCCCGGTGAGACCTTCGTAAACCTCTTGTAACACGACGGTCGCGAGGCAGAAATCTATTTGCGGAGACTTGTCACAGAAAACGCTGTTCCGGGGGCATGTTCTGTGAGGAGTCACCGTTGCGGAAATCATTCTGGCGGCCTTTGGGGCTCGCGCTGGCGCTGCCCGCGGCCCTGCTGACCGCGTGTGGCGGCGAATCCGGTGACGTATCGAGCGCCGGCGGCGCTTCCGGAAACACCATCAAGGTCGGTGTCCTGCATTCGCTGAGCGGCACGATGGCCATCAGCGAGGTCACCGTCAAGAATTCCGAGATGCTCGCCATCGAGGAGATCAACGCCAAGGGCGGGGTGCTCGGCAAGAAGCTGGAGCCGGTGGTCGAGGACGGCGCCTCCGACTGGCCCACGTTCGCCCAGAAGGCCCAGAAGCTCATCAAGAAGGACAAGGTCGCGGCCGTCTTCGGCGGCTGGACCTCCGCCAGCCGCAAGGCCATGCTTCCGGTCTTCGAACGCAACAAGGCGCTGCTGTGGTACCCCGTCCAGTACGAGGGACTGGAAAGCTCGCCGTACATCTTCTACACCGGCGCCACCACCAACCAGCAGATCGTGCCCGGCCTCGACTACCTCAAGGAAAAGGGCAAGAAAAAGATCTACCTGGTCGGCAGCGATTACGTCTTCCCGCGCACCGCCAACAAAATCATCAAGGCGTACGCGGCGGCCAACGGAATGCAGATCATGGGCGAGGAGTACACCCCGCTCGGGCACACCGAATACAGCACGCTGGTCAATAAGATCAGCCAGGCCAAGCCGGACGCGGTGTTCAACACGCTCAACGGCGACAGCAATGTCGCGTTCTTCAAACAGCTCAAGAGCGCCGGATTCGACGCGGCGAACCTTCCGGTGATGTCGGTGAGCATCGCCGAGGAGGAGGTCAAGGGCATCGGCGTCGCCAACATCGCCGGGCAGCCCGTGGCCTGGAACTACTACCAGACCACCGAGGGCGAGCGGAACGCGGCGTTCGTCAAGGCGTTCCAGGCCAAGCACAAGGGCGCGGTCACGTCCGACCCGATGGAGGCCGGCTACAACGCCGTCCACCTGTGGGCCGAGGCCGTCAAGAAGGCCGGCAGCACCGACGTCGCGGCCGTGAAGAAGGCCGCCGCCGGGATCTCGCTCGACCTGCCCGAAGGCAAGGTCACCATCGACGGCGCCACCCAGCACGTCCACAAGACCGCCCGGATCGGGATCGTCCAGCCGGACGGCCTGATCAAGGAGGTGTGGAGCTCCAAGGAGCCGATCAAGCCCGACCCCTACCTCAAGTCCTACCCCTGGGCCACCGGGCTCTCCTGAGGAGGGTCACCGTGGAATCGCTGCTCAACCAGCTGCCGATCGGGCTCAGCATCGGCGCGGTGCTGCTGCTGATCGCGCTCGGCCTCACGTTCACGTTCGGCCAGATGGGCGTCATCAACATGGCGCACGGCGAGTTCATCATGGCCGGCGCGTACACCGCGTACATGCTCCAGGACTGGGCCGGCACGCAGGCCGTGCTCGTCGCGCTGCCGGTCGCCTTCCTCCTGGCGGGCGCCCTCGGCTGGGTCCTGGAACGCACCGCCATCCGGCACTTCTACGGGCGGCCGCTCGACACGCTGCTGCTCACCTGGGGTGTCGGCCTCGTCCTGCAGCAGGCCGCCCGCGACATCTTCGGCGCGCCGAACGTGCAGGTCACGGCCCCGGGCTGGCTCACCGGCCGGATCGAGGTGATGGGGGCGAGCCTGCCGTACTCGCGGCTGTTCATCATGGCCCTCGCCGTCGCCTGCGTGATCGGGATCTGGCTCTACCTGTCCCGCTCGGCGCAGGGCCGCCGGATGCGCGCCGTCATGCAGAACCGCGAGCTGGCCGCGTGCAGCGGCGTCGCGACCGGCCGTGTCGACCAGCTCACCTTCTTCATCGGCTCCGGCCTGGCCGGCGTCGCCGGGGTCGCGCTGACGCTGATCGGCCCGGTCGGGCCCTCGCTCGGCACGTACTACATCGTGGACGCGTTCCTCGTCGTGGTCGCCGGCGGGCTCGGGCAGCTGCGCGGCGCGGTGATCGCCGCGTTCGCGCTCGGGATGCTGAACTCGTTCGCCGAGTTCTGGACCGACGCCAGCCTGGCCAAGGTCATCGTGTTCGCGGTGATCATCGCGTTCCTCCAGGTCCGGCCGCAGGGCCTGTTCGTGCTGCGGACGAGGGCGCTGACATGAGCGCCCGGATGCGCGGTCACGCGCTGTTCGCCCTGGTCTCGCTGCTCCTGCTGGTCGTGGCGCCGCTGGCGCTGCCCGCGTTCCGGCTGGACGAGCTGGCCAAGTACCTGTGCTTCGCCATCGCCGCCCTCGGCATCGGGCTCGCCTGGGGCCAGGGCGGGATGCTCACCCTCGGCCAGGGCGTGTTCTTCGGCCTCGGCGGCTACGCGATGGCGATGTACCTCAAGCTCCACGACGCCGGCGGCGACCTGCCCGACTTCATGGTCTGGAGCGGCGTCGAGAACCTGCCCGCCCTGTGGAAGCCGTTCGGGAACGCGGCGTTCGCGCTCGCGGCGGTCATCGTCGTGCCGGTCGCGATCGCCGTGGTGCTCGGGACGCTGGTGTTCCGGCAGCGGGTGCGCGGCGCGTACTTCGCCATCCTCACCCAGGCGCTCGCCGCCGCGTTCGTGATCCTGCTCGTGGGCCAGCAGGGCCTCACCGGCGGGACGAACGGCATGACCAACTTCTACGACTTCTTCGGCCGCGACCCCGAGGCCGAGAGCACCCAGCGCACGATGTACTTCGTCACCGCGATCGTGCTCGGCCTGCTCTACCTCGGCGCCCGGCAGCTGGTGAAGAGCCGCTTCGGCCGCCTCCTGGTGGCGGTGCGGGACGGCGAGGACCGGGTCCGCTTCCTCGGCTACGACCCGGCCACCGTCAAGACGATCACGTTCGCGATCTCGGCGGGCATGGCCGGGCTGGCGGGCGCGCTGTTCGTCCCGGTCGTCGGCATCATCT
Organism: Actinomadura sp. 21ATH; assembly: GCF_041951345.1. NCBI lineage: Bacteria > Bacillati > Actinomycetota > Actinomycetes > Streptosporangiales > Thermomonosporaceae > Actinomadura > Actinomadura sp. 21ATH. Next base: position 118,169 of record NZ_JBGNUR010000004.1, read on the forward strand.
CGCCGTCGCTGCTGGGCGTGGTGCCGTCCCTGGAGCTGGTCGTGGCGGTCGCCGTCGGCGGCCGGTACGCGCTGGCCGGCGCCATCCTGGGCGCCGTCGTCATGAACTACGCCAAGACGTCGTTCAGCGAGGAGTGGGCGGGCGGCTGGCTCTACCTCCAGGGCGCCCTGTTCATCCTGGTCATGACGCTGGCCCCCAAGGGCGCCGTGGGCCTGTACGAGCAGGCCCGCGACGCCGTCGCCCGCCGCCGCGCCCCGGCCGCGCCGCCCGTACCGCCGAAGGTCAAGGAAGAGGTCCCCGCATGAGAGAGGTGCCCGCATGAGTGGGAGCGCTTTGCTGGAGATCCGCGGGCTGGAGGTCGTGTTCGACGGGTTCCGCGCGATCGGCGGGATCGACCTGACCGTCGAGCAGGGCGAGCTGCGGTTCCTGATCGGGCCGAACGGGGCGGGCAAGACCACCCTGATCGACGTGGTCACCGGGCTGACCCGGCCCGCGGCCGGCTCGGTCCGGTTCGCCGGGACCGAGCTGACCGGCCGCCGGGAGCACAAGATCGTCCGGCTGGGGATCGGCCGCACGTTCCAGACGTCGGTCGTCTTCGAGGAGCTGACCGTGGTCGAGAACCTCGACCTGGCCGCCGGGTTCCGCCGCCCGCTGCCGACCCTGCTGCGGCAGCGGCGCGGGATCTCCGGCCCGGTGGCCGCCGCGCTCGACACCATCGGGCTGGGCGGGCTGGCCGACCGGCCCGCCGGGGTGCTCTCGCACGGCCAGCGCCAGTGGCTGGAGATCGGGATGCTGATCGCCCAGGGGCCGCGGCTGCTGCTCCTGGACGAGCCGGTGGCCGGGATGAGCCAGGGCGAGCGGGAGCGCACCGGCGAGCTGCTCACCGAGATCGCCAAGGACCACACGGTGATCGTCGTCGAGCACGACATGGATTTCCTGCGCCGGTACGCCTCCCAGGTCACGGTCCTGCACGAGGGCACCGTCCTGATGGAGGGCGACGTGGCCGCCGTCCAGGCCGACCCCCGCGTCCAGGAGGTCTACCTGGGCCGCAGCCGCGAGGAGGCCGCGTGATGGGGGAGCCCTTGCTGAAGGTCGCGGGGCTGGAGGCCGCTTACGGGCGGGCACGGGTGCTGTTCGGGGTGGACCTGGAGGTCCCCGCCGGGACGCTGATGTGCGTGATGGGGCGCAACGGGGTCGGCAAGACCACGCTGCTGAACGCGATCATGGGCGTGCTGGCCCCCGCGGCCGGGTCGGTGGTCTTCGACGGCGCGGACGTCACCCGGCTGCCCACCCACGAGCGGGTGCGCCGCGGCATGGGGTACGTGCCGCAGGGCCACGAGACGTTCCCGCAGCTCACCGTGGCCGAGAACCTCCAGGTCACGCTGGAGGCGTCGCGGCACCGGGACAAGGGGGCGATCGAGGCGGCGCTGGAGGTCTTCCCGCGGCTCAAGGAGCTGCTGGGCCGGCGGGCCGGGTTCCTGTCCGGCGGCCAGCAGCAGCAGCTCGCGATCGCGCGGGCGCTGGTGACCCGGCCCCGGATGCTGATCCTGGACGAGCCCACCGAGGGCATCCAGCCGTCGATCGTGGCCGAGATCGAGGCGGCGGTGGAGCGGCTCAACAGGGAGGCCGGGCTCGCGGTGCTGCTGGTCGAGCAGTACCTGGAGCTGGCGCTGCGGCTCGCCGACCGGTTCGTGATCATCGAGGGCGGGGCCGTCCGGCACGCGGGGACGGCCGAGGACCTGCACGACGAGCACGTGAAACGCCTGCTGGCCGTGTGAGTCGGCTTGCGGCCGTCACCGGCGCGTCCCGCGATACGCCGGTGACGGCCGTGCTCCGTCTCAATCCGCGAGACGTGGTTTCTGCATCCGGAGATCCATCTGTTACCTTGGCAGGCGTGTTGCGTGAGCTGCTCCTCCTTAGCGGCCGCAGCGGGGCCCTATAACGGTCGGCACCCTCGCTGCGGGAAACAGCCGTGCGTGAGCACCCCGGCGTGAACGCCGGCCGCAGGACCGAGAGCAGAGGAACTCCACGGATGTATCCGCAACAGACCCCTTCCGGCATGCCCTTCGAGCGCTACCGGCCGTTCGCCCCGATCAAGCTGACCGACCGGACCTGGCCGGACGCGGTGATCACCGAGGCGCCGCGGTGGTGCGCGGTCGACCTGCGCGACGGCAACCAGGCGCTCATCGACCCGATGGACTCCCAGCGCAAGCTGCGGATGTTCGAGCTGCTGGTACGGATGGGCTACAAGGAGATCGAGGTCGGGTTCCCGGCGGCCAGCCAGACCGACTTCGACTTCGTCCGGCAGATCATCGAGGAGGGCCGGATCCCCGACGACGTGGTGATCCAGGTCCTGACCCAGGCCCGGCCGGAGCTGATCGAGCGGACCTTCGAGTCGGTCCGCGGCGCCAAGCAGGCGATCGTCCACCTGTACAACTCCACCAGCACGCTCCAGCGGCGGGTGGTGTTCGGCCAGGACCGCGACGGGATCACCGCGATCGCCGTCGAGGGCGCGAAGCTGTGCGCCAAGCTGGCCGAGGACATGGGGGACACCGAGATCTTCTTCCAGTACTCGCCGGAGTCGTTCACCGGCACCGAGCTGGAGTACGCGGTCGAGGTCTGCAACGCCGTCAACGACGTGTGGAAGCCGACCCCCGACCGGAAGGTCATCGTCAACCTGCCGGCCACGGTCGAGATGGCCACCCCGAACGTCTACGCCGACCAGATCGAGTGGATGAACCGCAACCTGGCGTACCGGGACTCGGTCATCCTGTCGCTGCACCCGCACAACGACCGCGGCACCGCCGTGGCCGCCGCCGAGCTGGGCTACATGGCGGGCGCCGACCGGATCGAGGGCTGCCTGTTCGGCAACGGCGAGCGGACCGGCAACGTCTGCCTGGTCACGCTGGGGCTGAACCTGTTCACCCAGGGCGTCGACCCGATGATCGACTTCTCCGACATCGACGAGATCCGCCGCACCGTCGAGTACTGCAACCAGCTGCCGGTGCACGAGCGGCACCCGTACGGCGGCGACCTGGTCTACACCGCGTTCTCCGGCTCCCACCAGGACGCGATCAACAAGGGCTTCGACCACCTGGCGAAGGACGCGGAGCGGGCCGGGACGCCGGTCGACGCGTACACCTGGGAGGTCCCGTACCTGCCGATCGACCCCAAGGACGTGGGCCGCTCGTACGAGGCGGTCATCCGGGTCAACAGCCAGTCCGGCAAGGGCGGCGTGGCGTACGTCATGAAGACCGAGCACGCGCTGGAGCTGCCGCGGCGGCTGCAGATCGAGTTCTCCCGGGTCGTGCAGCAGCACACCGACTCCGAGGGCGGCGAGGTCACCCCCGAGCGGATGTGGGAGATCTTCGAGACCGAGTTCCTGGCCAACGGCCCGCGTGCCGGCCTGCTGGCGCACCGCGCGACCTCGCGGGTGAACGAGAAGGACGTGCTCAGCTGCGACGTCCGGATCGACGGCGAGATCCGCGAGATCGAGGGCGTCGGGAACGGCCCGGTGTCGGCGTTCGAGGCGGCCCTGGCGACCGTGGGCGTGAACGTGCGGGTGCTGGACTACGCCGAGCACGCGATGAGCGCCGGCGGTGACGCCCGTGCCGCCGCGTACGTCGAGTGCGACGTGGACGGCGCCACGGTCTGGGGCGTGGGCATCGACGGCAACATCGTCACCGCCTCGCTCAAGGCCATGCTGTCGGCCGTGAACCGCGTGACCCGCACCGCGGCCTCCGGCCGGCAGTGACCCGCGTGATCCGTGCCGCGGCCTCCGGCTGACCGGAGGCCGCCGGAACGACCCCACAGACCCGGTCGCGCGCGGTGGGACCCCTGCGCGCGGTCGATGCCCGGGCCCCGGACGTGACGATCTCACGGCCGGGGCCCTAGCGATCTCCGGTGCGGCGGGCGGCGTCAGCGGCCCTGGCCGAGGACGTGGTGGACCAGTTCACGCAGCGGGCCGTGTAACTGGGCCTCCCCGACGGTCGTGGTGTCGCCGTCGATGTCGATCTCGTACAGGAACTGGTCGGGGATCCGGCCGGGCGGCGGCACCGCCGCCAGGTCGACCCGGTCGACCAGCCGGGCCAGCATCGGATCGGTGGCGCTGTCGGCCTGTCCCCGCACCTCGATCCCCGCGAAGCCCCCGCTGCGGACCACTGTCACGTTCAACTATCTCTCCCGCTCGCCCTCGCGGCCGTGCGGTCCGGTCCACCCGGACCGGCTCGGCGCTGCGTCGATCTCACTGGGGGACGGCCACCCCCACCCCCGCCCAGGCGTCCCGTACCGCCCGGGTCTCCGCGCCGCCGGCGCCGTAGAGCCCGGTGGCGGTCGCGACCGTGGCGGCGGCGAAGCCGGCGAAGTCGGTCGTGCGTTCGATCCTGCCCCCGGTGAGCGTGTCGTACCACACCCGGCCGGCCTTTTCCCAGGCGTTCCCGCCGATCTCGGTGGCGGCGAGGTAGAACGCGCGGTTGGGGATGCCCGAATTGATGTGGACGCCGCCGTTGTCGCTCTGCGTCTCGACGTAGTCGTTCATGTGCCCCGGCTGCGGGTCCTTGCCGAGGCGCGGGTCGTCGTAGGCGGTGCCGGGCTCCTTCATCGAGCGCAGCGCCTTGGCGTTGACGCCCTCGGCGAACAGGCCCTGCCCGATCAGCCAGTCGGCCCGGTCGGCGCTCTGCTTGAGGTGCCACTGCTTGACCAGCGATCCGAACACGTCGGAGACCGACTCGTTCAGCGCGCCGGACTGGCCCTGGTAGTCGAGGTTGGCGGTGTACTGCGTGATGCCGTGCGCGAGCTCGTGGCCGGTGACGTCGAGCGGGCCGGTGAACGCCAGGAACAGCTTCCCGTCCCCGTCGCCGTAGACCATCTGCTCGCCGTTCCAGAACGCGTTCTCGTAGGCGCGCCCGTAGTGGACCGTGGAGACCAGCCGCAGGCCGGCGCCGTCGATGGAGTCGCGCCGGTAGGCGGCCTCGAAGAAGTCGAACGTCACGCCGAGCCAGTCGTAGGACTGGTCGACGGCCTTGTCGCCGGTGGCGGGGGCGCCCTCGTCGCGGGCCTTCTCGCCGGGGAGGGTCTCCTGGTTGCGGGCGTTGTGGACGCTGCGCTTGGGGGCGAAGTCCGCGCTGGGCGCGGGGGCCTCTATGGTGAGCGCCTGGCGTGCGGCGCGCTGTTCCGAGCTGATGGCGAGGGAGCGGCGGGCGGAGTCGCGAAGCGCCGGGTCATCGGCGGCCTCGGCGACCTGCTCCAGGATATGGGGTGGCACGATTGTGCATCTCATAGAACAACGCTGCCAGTTCCCCGTGAGGAGAGCCACACTTTCGCGAATACTCTGACGGCCTAATCCGGTCACTTACGGTGATGGGAACCGGTCGGACATGACATGTGTCGGCCGCGTTCGCGCCCCGTTCGCCAGGTGCGGGACGGTGCGGGAGAATGGGGGCGTGACCCTCTACCGCGATGAAGGCATCGTCCTGCGCACCCAGAAGCTGGGCGAGGCCGACCGGATCGTCACGGTGCTCACCCGGCGCACCGGCCGGATCCGCGCGGCCGCCAAGGGGGTCCGCAAGACGAAGTCGCGGTTCGGTGCCCGGCTGGAGCCGTTCACCCACGTCGACCTCCAGCTGTACGAGCGGCGCTCGCTCGACCTGATCACGCAGGCCGAGACGCTGCGCCCGTACGGCGAGCACCTGGTCACCGACTACCCGCGCTACACGGCCGGGACGGCGATGCTGGAGACGGCCGAGAAGCTCACCGCCGAGGAGGGGGAGCCGGCGCTGCGCCAGTTCCTGCTGCTGGTGGGCGGGCTGCGGACGCTGGCCGAGCGGTCCCACGACCCGCGGCTGGTGCTGGACGCGTTCCTGCTGCGGTCGCTGTCGGTCGCGGGCTGGGCGCCGGCGATCGACGAGTGCTGCCGGTGCGGCGACCGCGGGCAGCTGCGCGGGTTCGCGATCGCGTCCGGCGGCGCGGTCTGCGCGCGCTGCCGGCAGCCGGGCGCGGCGACCCCGGCGCCGCCGACGTTCGCGCTGATGCTGGCGCTGCTGCGCGGCGACTGGGAGTACGCGGACGGGAGCCCGCAGCGGCACCGGGTAGAGTGCAGCGGCCTCGTGGCGGCCTATCTGCAGTGGCATCTGGAGCACGGCATCCGGTCCCTCCGCCATGTGGAGCCCGAGGACACCGGAACGATCGACAGGGAGAGAGTTTGAGAAGGGCCGTTCAGCCCCCCGAACCGCACAGGGACGGGGCGCGCCCGCCCGCGATCCCGGCGAGCCTGGTCCCGCGGCACGTGGCGATCGTCATGGACGGCAACGGGCGCTGGGCCAAGGAGCGGGGGCTGCCCCGCACCGAGGGCCACAAGATGGGGGAGGACTCCCTCTTCGACGTCATCATGGGCGCGATCGAGCTGGGCGTCCCGTACCTGTCGGCGTACGCGTTCTCGACCGAGAACTGGAAGCGCTCGCCCGAGGAGGTCCGCTTCCTCATGGGCTTCAACCGGGACGTGATCCGGCGGCGCCGGGACCAGCTGAACGCGATGGGCGTGCGGGTCCGCTGGGCCGGGCGGCGGCCCAAGCTCTGGCGGAGCGTGATCAGCGAGCTGGAGACCGCGGAGGAGATGACCCGCGAGAACGACGTGCTGACGCTCCAGTTCTGCGTGAACTACGGCGGCCGGGCGGAGATCGCCGACGCGGCCGCCGCGATCGCCCGGGACGTGAAGGCGGGCCGGCTCGACCCGGACAAGATCACCGAGAAGGTTTTCGCTCGCTACCTGGACGAGCCCGGCATCCCGGACGTGGACCTGTTCCTGCGCTCGTCCGGCGAGCAGCGCACGTCCAACTTCCTGATCTGGCAGTCGGCGTACGCGGAGATGGTCTTCCTCGACACGCTGTGGCCGGACTTCGACCGGCGGCACCTGTGGCACGCCTGCGAGCTGTACGCCTCCCGCGACCGGCGGTACGGCGGGGCCGTCCCCAACCCGGTGGAGCCCGCCCCGGCCACCTGAGCCGGGACGGGCGGGACGGGCGGAGGATCAGGCGAGGGCCGCGTCCAGGGTGATCTTGGTCGCGGCCAGCGCCTTGCTGACCGGGCAGTTCTCCTTGGCGTTCTGCGCCGCCTTCTCGAAGTCGGCCGCCGACAGCCCGGGGACGTCGGCGCGGACGGTGAGGTGGATGCCGGTGATGCCCTCGCCCGGCTGGAAGGTCACCTCGGCCTTGGTGTCGACCTTGTTCGGCGGGGTGCCGGCCCCGGCCAGCCCGTGCGACAGGGCCATCGAGTAGCAGGTGGAGTGGGCCGCCGCGATCAGTTCCTCGGGGCTGGTGCGGCCGGCCGGCTCCTCGGCCCGCGACGGCCAGGTGACCTCGAAGGTGCCGACCTTCGAGGAGTCCAGCGAGACCGTCCCCTGGCCGCCCATCAGCGGCCCTTCCCAGTGCGCGTTCGCGGTACGTGTCGTAGCCATGCCGTCGATTCTTCACCATGCGCCCGGCGGCGCGGGCGTCAGCCCTTGGCGCAGTCGCCGCAGGTGCCGAAGACCTCGACGGTGTGCGTGATGTTCACGAACCCGTGCTCGGCGGCGATCGCGTCCGCCCACCGCTCCACGGCCGGGCCGCCGACCTCGACGGTGCGGCCGCACGCCCGGCAGACGAGGTGGTGGTGGTGCTCCTCGGTACGGCACGCGCGGTAGACCGCCTCGCCGTCGTCGGTGCGCAGCACGTCGACCTCGCCCGAGTCGCTGAGCGCCTGGAGCGCCCGGTAGACCGTGGTGAGGCCGATCTTGGAGCCGTCCGCCCGCAGATCGGCGTAGATGTCCTGCGCGCTGCGGAAGCCCTCGCACCCCGCCAGCGCCTCGCGTACCGCGTTCCGGCGGGTCGTCGTCATCCCCGTGCCACCTCCGCCTCGGCTTCCGTTCCCGTCCTGGGCGCGTCGGCGGCCGCCTTCGCGCCCGATCCCGCACCCGGTTCCGCGACCGCGCGGGCGGCCGCGGCCGCCCGCCATCGTCGCAGGACCGCGCCCCCGGCCACCGCGACCACGAACACCGCCAGCGCGAGCAGCACGATCGAGGGGCCGGGCGACAGATCGTACTGGAACGACCCGGCGAGCCCGGACACCGCCGACAGTACACCGATCCCCATGGCCACCAGCATCGTGCTCCGGAAACCCCGGGTCAGCTGCTGCGCCGCCGCCACCGGAACGATCATGAGCGCGCTCACCAGCAGCAGCCCGATCGCGCGCATCGCGATCACCACCGTGACCGCCGCGGTCGCCGCGATCAGGATGCTGAGGAACCGCACCGGCAGCCCCGCCGCCCGCGCGACCTCCTCGTCCTGGCAGAGCAGGAACAGCTCGCGGCCGAACAGCGCCACGATGCCGAGCACCGCCACCGCCAGGCCCGCGACCACGTACAGGTCGCTCGCCGACACGCTGCTGATCGAGCCGAACAGGTACGACTGGAGGTTGCCCGCGCCGCCGCCGCTCGCGCCGGTCAGCAGCACGCCGCCGGCCAGGCCGCCGTAGAAGAGCAGGGCCAGCGCGACGTCCGCGCCGCTGCGGCTGCGCGCCCGGAGCACCTCGATCGCCACCGCGCCGAGCACCGAGACCACCAGCGCGCCCAGGATCGGCGAGGACCCGGTGAGCAGGCCCAGCCCGATGCCGGTCAGCGCGATGTGCCCGATCCCGTCGCCGAGCAGCGACAGTCTCCGCTGCACGATGAACGTGCCGACCGCGGGCGCGGTCAGCCCGATCAGCACCGCCATCACCAGCGCGATGCGCATGAAGTCGTACTCGAGCATCTCCATCACGTGTCCCCCGCGAGCCTCATGAAGCACGCCCCAGCGCCGCGGTGGCGGCCCCGGTCGAGGTCTCCCGGACGACGCGGCCGTGGTCCAGGACGATCGTGCGGTTGATGAGCGGCTCCACCGGGCCCAGCTCGTGCGCCACCAGGACCACCGTGCGGCCGGCGGCGGCCAGCTCGCCCAGCGTGCCCGCCAGGGCGGCCTGGCTGGCCGCGTCGACGCCCGCGGTGGGCTCGTCCATCACGAACGCGTCCGGCTCGCCGGCCAGCGCGCGGGCGATCAGGACCCGCTGCTGCTGGCCGCCGGAGAGCAGGTGCGCCGAGTCGCGGGCGCGGGCGGACAGCCCGACGGCCTCGATGGCGCGGTCGACGGCGGCCCGGTCGGCGGCCGACGGCGGGCGCCAGCGCGACTGGCGGGCGATCCGGCCCGACGCCACGACCTCCCGTACGGTCGCGGGCACCCCGCCGCCCATCGGCAGCCGCTGCGGGACGTACCCGATCCGCTTCCAGTCACGGAACCGGGCCGGCGGGCGGCCGTAGATCTCGGTGCGTCCCGCCGACAGCGGGAGCAGCCCGAGCAGCGCCTTGACGAGGGTGGACTTGCCGGCGCCGTTCGGGCCGAGGACGGCCAGCAGGTCGCCGGGCTCGACGGCCAGGTCGACGCCGCGCAGCACGTCGCGGCCGTCCAAGCGGACATGCCCGCCGTTCATCGCGAACGGCGGGCCGGGCCGGGGCGGGGTGGGTGACTTCATGTGCATCCAAGTGCGGGCTTCAGCGTTTCCAGGTTCTTGCGCATGACGGAGAGGTAATCGCCGGAGGAGCCCTTCTCGATTCCCTCGACCGGGTCGAGCACCGCGGTGCGGACCCCGGCCGAGCGCGCGAGCGTCTCGGCGACCTTGGGGCTGACCAGCGTCTCGGTGAAGACGGTGGTGGCCTTGGACTCCTTGACCTCGTGCGTCAGGTCGGCCAGCCGCTTGGGGGACGGCTCGGTGCCGGGGTCGACCCCCGCGATGGAGATCTGCTGGAGACCGTACCGGTCGGTGAGGTAGCCGAACGCCGCGTGCGCGGTCACGATCGTCTTGCGCTCGCAGGTCTTCAGGCCGTCCTTGAACTCCTGGTCGAGCCTGTTCAGCTCGCCGGCGAGCGCGGCGGCGCGGGACCTGTACCCGGCGGCGTGCGCGGAGTCGGCGGCGGCCAGCCGGTCGCCGAGGGCCGTGGCGATCGTGGCCATGCGGCTCGGGTCCAGCCAGATGTGCGGGTCGGTCGGGCCGTGGTCGTGGCCGGCCTCCTCCTCGCCCTCGCCCTCGTGCTCGTGGCCGTGCTCGTGCCCGTGGTCCTCTTCCTCGGCGGGCGCGGGCAGCTGCTTGACGACGCTCGCGGCGTCCAGCGCCTTGTCCTTGGCGTGCTTGGCCACCGCGTCGTCGACGGCGGGCTGGAGGCCCTTCACGTAGACGGCGTAGTCGGCCTTCCCGACGTCGGCGATCTGCCGGGGGCTGAGCTCCAGGTCGTGGGGCTCGGTGCCAGGGCTGGTCAGCGTCGCCACGGTGGCGTCCGGGCCGCCGATCTTCCCGGCGAGCCAGCCGACCGGGTAGAAGGACGCGACGATCTCGGTCTTGTCGCCTCCGCCGCCACCGGCGCCCGCCTCGCCGCCGCACGCGGCGAGGCCGGTCAGGCCGGCGAGGGCCAGCGCGGTGATCGGGAGGGCGCGGAGGGGCCTGCGAGAGGTGAACACCCCACCAGTGTGGAGGAAAGTGAAAACCGTTGTCAAAACCGATCAAAGAACCGAGATCGGGCTCACAGCAGGTGATCGACGGCGAACGCCGCCACCAGCACCAACGCGGCGATCCGCAGGATCCTTCCCTGCATGCCCAAACCGGGCCAGCTGAGGTAGGCGAACCAGCTCAGCAGGACCAGCAGCACCAGCAGCCCCGCCGCGCCCACCCAGCCGCTGCCGACCAGCCCGACGGCCACCAGCGCGAGGATGACGGCCAGCAGGACCCAGCGCGGCAGCCGGGTCAGGAACACCAGCGGCGCGGCGCTCCAGCGTTCGACTGCGGCCCGCGTCCCCGACGGCTTCTCCGTGTTCACAAGGATCAACGTACGCCCATCCGGCCCCGGGACGCCCGGTGCCAGGATGGGCGGGTGATTGCGATTACCCGCTACCGGGTGCCCGAACAGGAGTCCGCGGGCTTCGCCGAGTCGATGACGGCGGTCCTCGACGCGCTGGCGGCCAGCCCCGGCTACCGCGCCGGCCGGCTCGCCCGCACGGTCGACGATCCCGGCCTGTGGGCGCTGGTGACCGAATGGGACGGCGCCGGCTACTACCGCCGCGCGCTCGGCGCGTACGACGTCCGGCTGCGGTTCATCCCGCTGGCGGCGCTGGCCGTGGACGAACCCGGCGCGTACGAGATCGTGACCTCCCGCGCCGCGGGTCAACGTCCGGAAAAGAACCCCTGACGTCCGGTTTCGGGGGACCGGTGGCGGTGATCACGACCCCATTGTCGTGATCATCTTCGCGGGGGAGTCGTGATGCGCCATGTTCCGGTATTCAGCGGTCTGCTCGGAGCGGTGGCGCTCGCACCCCTCCTCGCCGCGCCCGAGCCGTCCGCCCCGCGGTCCCAGGGCGACCCGCCCGCCGCGCTGAAGGCCGCGGCCACGGCCGCCGGCGGGCCCGCCGCCGGGACGCGGGTGCTCGCCTACCGGGGCGTGCGGTTCCCCGTTCCCGAGGGCTGGGCGGTGCACCGGCTCGACCAGGACCCGAACCGGTGCGTGCGGTACGACCGGCGCGCGATCTACGTCGGCGCGCCCGGCCCGCGGCCGGACTGCCCGGCGCGCGTGGTCGGCGGCGCGGACGTCCTGCGGATCGAGCCGGCGGCCGGGACCGCGGCGGCGCCCGGCCGCGCCGGCCCGCGGGCGGGCGCCGCCGCCCGGCTCGCCCGGTTCACGGTGAAGCCCGCCACCGACCACCGGACCCGGGTGGCCGTCCCCGAGGCCGGGGTCAGGATCATCGGCGCGTACGGGCCCGATCCGTCCGATATCGAGGACCTCATCCGGTCCATGCAGATCGACGCGGGCTGGAGCCGCGACGATCCCGACCGGGACGAGCCGGACATGGACAAGGACGGCAAGGACCCGAAGGACTCCGGCGACCGGCCCGACGACCGGCCGGAACCGCAGCCGAGCGCGTCCCCGCCGCCCTCGCCCGCGCCGGAGAAGCCCCGGCCGGAGCCGGCGGGGGAGCCCGCCGGGCCGCCGGCCGGAGGGGGCGAGAAGGCGTGGGCGATCGGCAAGGGCTTCGACGCCTGCACGGCCCCGTCGATCTCCGCGATGCGCGCCTGGCGGCGGGCGTTCAGCGTCTCCAACATGTACATCGGCGGCGCCTCGCGCGGCTGCGCCCAGCCCAACCTGAACCGCAAGTGGGTCCGGGCCGTACGGAAGATGGGATACCGGCTCATCCCCACCTACGTGGGGCTGCAGGCCCCCTGCAGCCGTTACCGGACCCACTTCACCGCCAAGAACGCCGCGCGGGAGGGCCGGAAGGCGGCGGCGGACGCCGTCCGCAAGGCCAGGGCGCTCGGCGTGCCCGAGCGCAAGCCGATCTACTTCGACATGGAGGCGTACGACAGCCGCAAGAAGTCCTGCCGCAAGGCCGTGCTGACGTTCCTGGAGAACTGGTCGCGCGCGACGGCGTCCCTGGGATACGTCCCGGCCGTCTACAGCAGCGTGACCTCCGCGATCCGCGACCTGGTCAGGGCCACGGACGTGGTCCAGCCGGACGCGATCTGGTTCGCGCACTGGGACGGCAAGGAGTCGCTCTACGACCACCCGGCCATCCCCGACCACCGCTGGCACCCGCACCGCCGGATCAAGCAGTACCGGGGCGGGCACAAGGAGACGCACGGCGGGGTCACGATCAACATCGACAGCAACAACGTCGACGGCCGGGTCTACTGACGGGCCGATGACCTGGGATCACGCGGCGTACGGGCGGGGGTCCGCGTGCTCTAAGCTGGGGAGCGCTCCGGAGCGCTGGGGACGCGCTTCCGGAAGCGGAACACACCGGGGATCACGCACTCGCCTTCGCGCCGCCCGTGGCCTCGCCCGTGGCCGGGCGGAGGGCGTACGGACAATCCCGCCGACCGCCAGTTGGATGGAGAACCGCTCATGGCACGCCGTTCCGACGTGTTGGACACGATCGTCAACCTCGCCAAGCGCAGGGGCCTGGTCTACCCGTCGAGTGAGATCTACGGCGGACTGCGCGCCTCGTGGGACTACGGCCCGCTCGGCGTGGAGCTCAAGAACAACGTCAAGCGCCAGTGGTGGAAGTCCATGGTGCAGGGCCGCGACGACGTCGTGGGCCTCGACTCCTGCGTGATCCTGGCCCGGGAGGTCTGGGAGGCCAGCGGGCACGTGCAGGCGTTCGTCGACCCGCTGACCGAGTGCCAGTCCTGCCACAAGCGCTTCCGGGCCGACCACCTGGAGGAGGCGTACGCCGAGAAGCACGGGAAGCCCCCCGCGAACGGCCTCGCCGACCTCTCCTGCCCCAACTGCGGGGTCAAGGGCTCGTTCACCGAGCCGCGCAACTTCAACGGCCTGCTGAAGACGTACCTGGGCCCGGTCGACGACGAGTCCGGGCTGGCCTACCTGCGGCCGGAGACCGCCCAGGGCATCTTCATCAACTACCTGAACGTGCAGCAGTCGGCCCGGCGCAAGGTGCCGTTCGGCATCGGCCAGGTCGGCAAGTCGTTCCGCAACGAGATCACGCCCGGCAACTTCATCTTCCGGACCCGCGAGTTCGAGCAGATGGAGATGGAGTTCTTCGTCCGGCCCGGCTCGGACGAGGAGTGGCACCAGTACTGGATCGACGAGCGGCTGCGCTGGTACACCGACCTGGGCATCACCAAGGAGAACCTGCGGCTGTACGAGCACCCGCAGGAGAAGCTCTCGCACTACTCCAAGCGCACGGTCGACATCGAGTACCGGTTCGACTTCGTCGGCGGCGAGTGGGGCGAGCTGGAGGGCATCGCCAACCGCACCGACTACGACCTGACCACGCACTCCAAGGCGTCGGGCGCGGACCTGTCGTTCTTCGACCAGGAGGCGGGGGAGCGGTTCGTCCCGTACGTGATCGAGCCGGCGGCGGGCGTGGACCGCTGCACGCTGACGTTCATGATGGACGCCTACGCCGAGGACGAGGCGCCCAACGCCAAGGGCAAGCTGGAGAAGCGCACGGTGATGCGGCTCGACCGGCGGCTGGCGCCGGTCAAGGTCGCGGTGCTGCCGCTGTCGCGCAACACCGACCTGTCGCCCAAGGCCCGCGACCTGGCGGCCCGGCTGCGCCGCAACTGGAACGTGGACTTCGACGACGCGGGCGCGATCGGCCGCCGCTACCGCCGCCAGGACGAGATCGGCACCCCGTTCTGCGTGACGGTCGACTTCGACACCCTGGAGGACGACGCGGTGACGGTGCGGGAGCGCGACACCATGAGCCAGGAGCGCATCTCGATCGACCAGGTCGAGTCGTTCCTCGCCGCGCAGCTGGTGGGCTGCTAGCCGGCGCCGCGCGGGCGCGGGAGAGCACGGGAGCGGGGCCGTCCGGCCGCCGGCCGCCACCCGGTCGCTGGACCTGGCCCGGCTGCCGCCCGCGCGGCCGTTCCCGGCCGCACGGGACGAGGCCGCCCCCGGGGGAGCGGGCGGACGAGCCCGCCGCCCGGGCGTGACGGCGCGCCGCCGGCACCGCCGGGGTCCGTCCATGGGCTAGCGTGGCCGGTGCCGGGGTCCGACCTCCGGCACCGGCCGCTCGGGCCGGCCGAAGCCGACGGGGAGGATGCGCGTGCGCGACGTCCCGCGGCCCGTCCTGCCCGAGTCCCCGCCCGCCCGGGACGACCGGGGCCGGCTGGCCCGGCTGCTGATCATCGCGCTGGGCCTGGTCGGCTTCGTGGCGGCGCCCGCCGCCGGGGCCACGGCGGCCGGCGCGGGCGCCCAGACCGGCGTACGGGCGGCCGGTGTTCCCCAGGCCGGGCAGAACGCCCAGGGGACGCGCCAGGCCGCGTCCAGCGGGACCTCCCGGCAGCGCACCCAGCCGACCACGCCTCCCGAGCGCGCGATCGTGGCCGCCACGTCCCGGCAGTCCGCCGTGGCGCAGGCCCCCATGCCCGTCCCGGCGGTCCCGCCGCCGGGAATCACCGTGCTCGCCCCGCACGACCTGGCGGAACGGCCCCTCCCGGCCTCGCACGAGGCTCCGGCGGTTCCCGGCGGCGGCGCGCCGCGCGGGCGCGCACCGCCGCCCTCCACCGGGATCTGACACCGTCCGGCCGGTGCGCGGCACCGGCGTTCCCGCGGCGCCTCCGGGCGCCGGCACCTGTGGAGGTCGTTCCTTGACTCGCGCCAACCTGGTGCGGGCGTTGCTGGCATTGGCCATCCTCGCCACCTCGTGCTATTTCGCGTTCACCAAACCCGCCCGCCTGGGACTCGACCTGCGCGGCGGCACCCAGATGGTCCTGGAGACCAAGGACTCCCCGACGGTCAAGGCCGGCCGCGAGTCCACCGACCGCGCCAAGGAGGTCCTGCAGCGCCGCGTCGACGCGCTCGGCGTCGCCGAGTCCACGATCACCCGGTCCGGCGACCGGCGCATCATCGTCGAGCTGCCCGACGTCCAGGACCCGACCCGCGCGGCCGAGGTCGTCGGCAGGACCGCGCAGCTCACCGCGCATCCGGTCCGGACCAACGACGGCAAGCCCAAGCAGGGCGAGAAGATCATCAACGACGAGCAGGGGCAGCCGATCCTGATCGGTCCCGCCGGCCTCACCGGGGACGGGATCGGCTCGGCCGACTCCGGCTTCGACCAGCAGAACATGAGCGGCTGGTTCGTCACCGTCAAGTTCCGCGGCGGGGGCGGTGCCGCCTGGGAGAGGATGACCGCCAAGGCCGCCTGCGGCATGGGCGACGACCGCCGGATCGCGATCGTCCTGGACGGCGAGGTCATCTCCTCGCCGGGCGTCACCCAGGACGTGCAGTGCAACATCGGCATCACCGGCGGCTCCACCCAGATCACCGGGGACTTCACCCCGGAGGAGGCCAAGAACCTCGCCGCGCTCATCCAGGGCGGCTCGCTGCCGGTGCCGGTCGAGATCATCGAGCAGCGGGTGGTCGGCCCCACGCTCGGCGACGCCGCCATCGAGGCCAGCGCCCAGGCCGCGATCATCGGCATCCTGCTCACCGGCCTGTTCATCATCGCCGTCTACCGGCTGGTCGGCTTCCTCGCCACGATCGCCCTGGCCTGCTACGCGCTGATCTCGTACGCGGCGCTGGTCGCGATCGGCGCGACGCTCACGCTGCCCGGCCTGGCCGGGTTCGTGCTGGCCATCGGCATGGCGATCGACGCGAACGTGCTGGCGTTCGAACGGGCCAGGGAGGAGTACGCCGCCGGGCCCGGCAAGGGCGTCCGGCGGTCGCTCGCGACCGGCTTCGACAAGGCGTGGTCGGCGATCGCCGACTCCAACATCACCACGCTGCTGGCCGCCGGGCTGCTGTTCTTCCTGGCCTCCGGGCCGGTCCGGGGCTTCGGCGTCACGCTGTCCATCGGCGTCCTCGGCTCGATGGTCTCCGCGATGCTGCTGAGCCGGGTGCTCACCGACGCGGTGCTGTCGCGGCGGATGGTCGCCCGCCGGCCGAAGCTGACCGGGCTCGGCTCCACCGGCCGGGTCCGCCAGTGGCTGGAGCGCCGCGACCTGGACATCATGAAGCGGCGGCGGCTGTTCCTCGGCATCTCGGCGCTGGCCGTCGTCATCGCGATCACCGGCATCTTCGTCCGCGGGCTCAACTTCGGCGTCGAGTTCACCGGCGGCCGGCTGGTCGAGTACTCCACCTCGCAGCCGATGAGCATCGACACCGCCCGCACCGCGGTCGCCGACGCCGGCTTCCCGCGCGCGGTCGTCCAGTCGTCCGGGACCGACGACATCTCCGTACGGACCGAGAAGCTCACCAACGCCGAGGTGACGTCCATCCAGAAGGCCCTGGCCGGCAAGGGCGGCGGCCAGGTCACCAAGCAGCGCGACGAGCTGATCGGCCCCAGCCTCGGCGACGAGCTGCGCCAGAAGGCGATCATCGCCCTGGCCATCGCCCTGCTCGTCCAGCTGGCCTACCTGGCGTTCCGGTTCCGCTGGACGTTCGGGCTCGGCTCGGTGGCCGGCATGTTCCACGACGTGGTCATCGTCATCGGCATCTTCGCCTGGCTGGGCAAGACCCTGGACGGCGTCTTCCTCGCCGCGCTGCTCACGGTCATCGGCTATTCGGTGAACGACTCGGTCGTCGTCTTCGACCGCGTCCGGGAACTGTGGGGGGCCAGACCCAAGGCGCCGTTCTCGGAGGTGGCCAACGCGGGCGCGCTGCAGACAGTGCCCCGCACGGTCAACACCGGCATGGGCGCGCTGTTCATCCTGGCCGCCCTCGCGTTCCTGGGCGGCGACTCGCTGACCGACTTCGCGATCGCCCTGCTGATCGGCATCGTCGTCGGCACGTACTCCAGCGTCTTCGTCGCGACGCCGCTGGCGGTCGTCCTGGAGAAGCACGCCAAGTCGCCGCCGCCCCGCCCGAAGATCAAGCGCGCGCCCCAGCGCGAGCGCACGGACTCCGGCGCGGTCATCTAGCGGACGGCCGGGGCGGGGCCGCCGGCCCCGCCCCGGCCACGGGGTATGCCCCAGGTCCGCGGCCACGGCCGCTACCGAACCGTGCCGTGACCGGCGCGAACGTCGCGGTCACGGCACGGAAACGGGGCCGGGCGTCAGGCGAGCGGGGGCTGGTGCTCGTCCTGCTCGGCGTTGATCACTTGCATGACGGCGTTGATCAGGGCCAGGTGGGTGAACGCCTGGGGGAAGTTGCCCAGGTGGCGGCCGGTGTGCGGGTCGATCTCCTCGGCGTACAGCTGGAGGGGGCTGGCGTACGAGAGGAGCTTCTCGCAGAGCGCGCGGGCGCGCTCCAGCTCGCCGATCATCACCAGGGTGCTCACCAGCCAGAACGAGCAGATGGTGAACGTGCCCTCCTCCGACTGGAAGCCGTCGTCGGTCTCGCTCGCGCGGTAGCGCAGGACGAGGTCGTCCTCCGACAGCTCGTCGGCGATGGCCAGGACCGTCTCGCGGACCCGCTTGTCGTCGGCCGGGAGGAAGCCCAGCAGCGGGATCAGCAGGGCAGAGGCGTCCAGGGCGGTGGCGCCGTAGTGGGCGGTGAAGACGCCGCGCTCGTCCAGGGCGTTGGCCAGCACGTCGGCGTGGATCTCGTCGGCGGCCGCCTGCCAGCGGCGGGCGCGGTCCTGGTCGCCGCGGATGCGGGCCAGCCGGGCGCCGCGGTCGGCGGCCACCCAGCAGAACATCTTGGACGAGGTGAAGTGCTGCGGCTCGCCGCGCACCTCCCACATGCCGCAGTCGGGGGTGCGCCAGTTGGCCAGCGCGTCCTCGACCTGCTTCACCACGATCTTCCAGAGCCGGTCGTCCAGCCGGTCGCGCTTGCGCACGAACATGTAGATCGAGCCGATGATCGCGCCCCAGACGTCGTGCTGGGCCTGCATGTACGCCTCGTTGCCGATCCGGACCGGGCGGGCGTCGTCGTAGCCGCTGAGATGGTCGAGGGTCGACTCGGGCAGCTCCTCGCGGCCGTCCAGGCCGTACATGATCTGGAGCTTGCCCTCGGCGGCCTCGGCGACGTCGGTGATGAAGTAGAAGAAGTCGTTGGCCTCCCAGTCGTACCCCAGGGTGTAGAACGCCCACAGCGCCATCGTGGAGTCGCGGATCCACGTGTAGCGGTAGTCCCAGTTGCGGTCGCCGCCGGGCGTCTCCGGCAGCGAGGTGGTGGCGGCGGCCGCCACGGCGCCGGTGGGGGCGTACGTCAGGCCCTTGAGGGTGAGCGCGCTGCGCTGCAGGTGGCTGCGCCACGGGTGGTCCGGGAAGCGGCCGCGGTCGAGCCAGTGCTGCCAGTGGTGGACGGTCCAGACCAGCCGCTCCTGCGCCTCGGCCCACGTGCCGGGCGGCTCGTGCTCGCTCCAGGACAGCGCCACGAAGCGCGCGTCGCCCTGCTTGAGCAGGGTGCGGGACGTGGCCAGCGAGCCCTCGAAGCCGACGTTCATGTCGGTGGTCAGGCGCAGGTTGACGCCGTTCCCGCGGGCCACGGCCTCGTGGTAGCCCGCCCCGGTGTGCTCCCAGCGGGCCGGGGTCTGGCCGTAGTCGAACACCGGCATGCAGTCGAGCCGCACCTGGACCTGGCCGTTCACGCACCGCACCATGCGCAGCAGCACGTGGTCGGCGTCGTAGTCGGTGGGGGCCCGCCGGTGGGTGTGGGACCGCTCGGTCTCGTGGTGCCAGGGCCCCATCAGCAGGGCGTCCGTCACCACCAGCCAGCCGCCGTGCACCCACCAGGTGGTCTCCATGACCATGGTCCCGGGGATGTAGCGCTGCGCCGCGGGCACCTCCACGCCGGCCGGGCCCACCCGGAAGTAGCCGGCGTCGCGGTCCAGGATCGACCCGAACACGCTCGGCGAGTCCATCTTGGGCAGGCACATCCACTCGATGTTGCCGCTCGGGGCCACCAGTGCGGTGGTCTCGCAGTCCGACAGGAACCCGAAATCGGCGATCGGGGCGAACGGGTCTCCCGCCCGGCCACCGGCGACCATCGGCCTCACAGCCTCACCTCCTCGTTCCATCATTCCCTCTCGATCGCAGTGGGTACGCCACGTCACGGCGGGGTTTCCGGCAGGTGACCGGCCGGTGTCCCGGGTGACGAGGGTGTTTCTCATGCAATCTGTCTTGTATGTCCATATTGGAATAGACCAGTACAGGCCCCTTGACCTGCGCGAACACCGTACGGCCGATGGGGCGCCGAACGAAGCTCGGCTTCGCGGGTACAGTCCCGGCCAACAGGGCGGCGGCCAACCGCCGCAGCCTTGTTTCCGGGTGGAATCGGAGCGTTAAGGAGCACCCCGTGCCGAAGTTCGTGTTCGACTTCACTGAGGGGAACAAGGACCTCAAGGACCTGCTGGGGGGCAAGGGCGCCAACCTGGCCGAGATGACCAACCTCGGTCTCCCGGTGCCGCCGGGATTCACGATCACCACCGAGGCATGCCGGCACTACCTGGAGCACGGGTCCTTCCCCGAGGGCCTGGGCGCCGAGGTGAACGCGCACCTGGCGGCGCTGGAGGAGCGGATGGGCAAGCGCCTGGGCGACCCCGGCGACCCCCTCCTCGTCAGCGTACGGTCGGGCGCCAAGTTCAGCATGCCCGGCATGATGGAGACCGTCCTCAACATCGGCCTCAACGACGAGTCGGTGCACGGCCTGGCCGCGCAGTCGGGTGACGAGCGGTTCGCGTGGGACTCGTACCGGCGCCTCATCCAGATGTTCGGCAAGACCGTGCTGGACATCGAGGGCGACCTGTTCGAGGACGCCATCGAGGCCGCCAAGGAGGCCAAGGGCACCAAGGACGACGGCGACCTGGACGCGGCGGACTTCCGCGCCCTGGTGGACCGGTTCAAGGGCATCGTCCGCGACCGGGCCGGGCGGGACTTCCCGACCGACCCGCGCGAGCAGATGGACCTCGCGATCAAGGCGGTGTTCGACTCCTGGAACGCCGACCGGGCGATCCTCTACCGCCGCCAGGAACGCATCCCGGTCGACCTGGGCACCGCCGTGAACATCTGCTCCATGGTGTTCGGCAACCTCGGCATGGACTCCGGCACGGGCGTGGCGTTCACCCGCGACCCCGCGTCCGGCCAGCAGGGCATCTACGGCGACTACCTGCAGAACGCCCAGGGCGAGGACGTCGTCGCCGGCATCCGCAACACCGTCCCGCTGACCGAGCTGGAGCGGATCGACAAGGCGTCCTACGACCGGCTGCTCGAGATCATGGAGACGCTGGAGAACCACTACCTCGACATGTGCGACATCGAGTTCACGATCGAGCGCGGCAAGCTGTGGATGCTCCAGACGCGCGTCGGCAAGCGCACCGCCGCCGCCGCGTTCCGGATCGCCTGCCAGCTGCTCGACCAGGGGCTCATCGACGCCGACGAGGCCGCGTCCCGGGTCACCGGCGACCAGCTCGCCCAGCTGATGTTCCCGCGCTTCGACGAGGCCCGGCTCGCCGACGCCCGCAAGCTGACCAAGGGCATGAACGCCTCGCCCGGCGCCGCCGTCGGCAAGGCCGTCTTCACCTCCGAGGCGGCCGTGGCGGCCGCCGAGAACGGCGAGGACGTGATCCTGGTCCGCCGCGAGACCAACCCCGACGACCTGGCCGGCATGTACGCCGCCCGCGGCGTGCTCACGTCCCGCGGCGGCAAGACCTCGCACGCCGCCGTGGTCGCCCGCGGCATGGGCAAGACCTGCGTCTGCGGCGCCGAGGAGCTCGACGTGGACGTCAAGGCGGGCCGGTTCACCGCGCCCGGCGGCGTGGTGGTGAACGAGGGCGACGTCGTCTCCATCGACGGCAGCAGCGGCCTGGTCTACCTCGGCGAGGTCCCGGTCGAGGACTCGCCGGTCGTGCAGTACTTCGAGGGCCGGCTGCGGGCGTCCGAGGGCGGCGAGCTCGTCCAGGCCGTTCACCGGATCATGAAGCACGCCGACGAGCGGGCCGCGCTGAAGGTGCGGGCGAACGCCGACAACGCCGAGGACGCCGCCCGGGCGCGCCGGTTCGGCGCGCAGGGCATCGGGCTGTGCCGGACCGAGCACATGTTCCTCGGCGACCGGCGGCAGCTGGTGGAGAAGCTGATCCTGGCCGACGGCGACGCGGAGCGGCAGGCCGCCCTCGACGCGCTGGAGCCCCTCCAGAAGAGCGACTTCGCGGGCATCTTCGAGGCGATGGACGGACTGCCGGTCACGATCCGGCTGATCGACCCCCCGCTGCACGAATTCCTCCCCGACTTGACCGAGCTCTCGGTCAAGGTCGCCCTCGCCGGTGACGGCGCCGATCCGCAGGACCGCCGGCTGCTGGAGGCGGTCCGGCGCCTGCACGAGCAGAACCCTATGTTGGGACTGCGCGGCGTGCGGCTGGGTTTGGTCATCCCGGGACTTTTCTCCATGCAGGTACGGGCGATCGCCGAGGCCGCGGCCGAGCGGCGGCGGGCCGGCGGCGACCCGCGCCCGGAGATCATGATCCCGCTCGTGGGCGCCGTCCAGGAACTGGAGGCGGTACGGGACGAGGCCAGGGAGA
The DNA here is from genome assembly GCF_041951345.1 of Actinomadura sp. 21ATH. Taxonomy (NCBI): domain Bacteria; kingdom Bacillati; phylum Actinomycetota; class Actinomycetes; order Streptosporangiales; family Thermomonosporaceae; genus Actinomadura; species Actinomadura sp. 21ATH. Next base: position 140,137 of record NZ_JBGNUR010000004.1, read on the forward strand.
TCCTCGCGGAGGTCGCGGAGGCCACAGGTGTGGACGTTCCCGCCCTGGTCGGCACCATGATCGAGCTGCCGCGGGCGGCGCTGACCGCGGGCCAGATCGCCGAGGCGGCCGAGTTCTTCTCGTTCGGCACCAACGACCTCACCCAGACGACGTGGGGCTTCTCGCGGGACGACGTGGAGGCGGCGTTCTTCTCCCGCTACCTGGAGCTGGGGATCTTCGGCGTCTCGCCGTTCGAGACGCTGGACCGCGAGGGCGTCGGCCGGCTGGTCCGGATCGCGGTGGAGGAGGGCCGCAAGACCCGGCCCGACCTGAAGCTCGGCATCTGCGGGGAGCACGGCGGCGACCCCGACTCGGTCCACTTCTGCCACGAGGCCGGGCTGGACTACGTGTCGTGCTCGCCGTTCCGGATCCCGGTGGCCCGGCTGGAGGCGGGCCGCGCCGCGATCGCCGGCTGACCGCGGCCGGCCGGCCCTGTCCCGTTCCGGCCGGACTGTGACGCGAAACCGGTGGCCGCCGGCGAACCGCCGGCGGCCGCCGGGCCGTCTAACCTGACGTGTCGAGTGCGATGACGTTGGAATTCGAGCCGCCGGGGACAGGGTTGCCGGAAACAGGGCGGGACGACCCGCCGCAGGGGGACGGGCCGAGCCGCGACGAGTCCGGCGGGTCCGGCGGGTCCGGGCGGCGCCGGCCGGGCTGGTTCTCGATCAGCCTCGTCGTGGTGCTCGGCCTGCTGGCGTTCGCCGTGCTGACGCCGCTGACCGTGGCGTGGCGGGTCTGGTACCAGGCGCGCCAGGACGAGCGCCCGAAGTCGGACGCGATCATCGTGCTCGGCGCCGCCCAGTACAACGGGCGGCCCTCGCCCACCCTCCAGTGGCGGCTCCAGCACGCCCTCGACCTGTACCGCAACGGCACCGCCAAGGCGATCGTCACCGTCGGCGGCAAGCAGGAGGGCGACAACTTCACCGAGGCCGCCGCGGGCAAGAGATGGCTGGTCGAGCGGGGCGGCGTCCCGGCCGCCAGGGTCGTCGCCGTACCGGAGGGCTCGGACACGCTGGAGAGCATGCGGGCGGTCGGGCGGCGGTTCGATCAGCTCGGCTGGAAGTCGGGGATCATCGTCACCGACCCCTGGCACGGGCTGCGATCCAAGAAGATGGCCGAGGACCAGGGGATCGAGGCGGCCGCCTCGCCCACGCGCAGCGGCCCGAGCGTGCAGACCCGCGAGACGCAGCGCCAGTACATCGTCCGGGAGACCGGCGGCTACCTGTCGTACGTGCTGCTCGGCAAGAGCGTCCGGGTGCCCAACGAGACGATCAAGACGGTCCCGTCGCAGACCGCCACCCCCTAGCCATGGCGAATCCACCTGTACCGCGGGCCGCGCGAATACGCTGGGCACGATGACGGATTATTCGGACCGCGACCGGGAGCGCTGGGCTCCCGAGGCGCCCAAGCGGCGGGACCGCACCGCGTTCGAGCGCGACCGGGCCCGGGTGCTGCACAGCGCGGCGCTGCGCCGGCTGGCAGCCAAGACCCAGGTCGCCTCGCCGGGCGCGGACACCCCCGGCAGCGTGCAGAGCCTGCGCACCCGGCTCACCCACTCGCTGGAGTGCGCCCAGGTCGGCCGGGAGCTGGGCAAGGCGCTCGGCTGCGACCCCGACCTGGTCGAGACGGCGTGCCTGTCGCACGACATCGGGCACCCGCCGTTCGGCCACAACGGCGAGGTCGCGCTGGACGCGGTCGCGCGGCCCTGCGGCGGCTTCGAGGGCAACGCGCAGAGCCTGCGGGTGCTGACCCGGCTGGAGCCCAAGTCGTTCGCCCCGGCGGGCCCGCCGCTGTACGGGCGCGGCGTCGGCCTCAACCTCACCCGCGCGGCGCTCGACGCGGCGATGAAGTACCCGTGGCCGCAGGCCGCCGCGGTGAACGGCAAGTTCGGCGTCTACCAGGACGACGCGGACGTCGCGGAATGGGCGCGGGAGGGCGCCGCCGGCACCCGGACGTGCTTCGAGGCGCAGGTCATGGACTGGAGCGACGACGTCGCCTACTCCGTCCACGACCTGGAGGACGCCCTGGTCGCCGGGCACGTCGACTTCGCCCGGCTGGCCGATCCGGCCGAGCGGCGGCTGGTCGCGCACACCACGATGAAGCTCTACTGCGACGACGCGGCGCCGGCCGAGCTGGAGGAGCGGTTCGCGGCGCTGCTGGCCGAGCCGTGCTGGCCGGACCGCTACGACGGCACCCCGCGCACGCTGGCCGCGCTGAAGAACCTCACCAGCACGCTGATCGGCCGGTTCTGCCTGGCCGCCGAGGACGCCACCCGCGACGCGTACGGCGACCGGCCGCTCACCCGGTACGCCGCGGACCTGATCGTCCCGCGCGCGCAGCGGCTGGAGTGCGCGCTGCTCAAGGGCGTGACCGCGCACTACGTGTGGATCAGCCACGAGGAGACGCGGGCCCGGCAGCGGGAGCTGATCCTGGAGCTGGCCGAGCTGATGCTGGCGGGCGCGCCCGGCACGCTGGACCCGCTGTTCCGGCCCGCGTTCGTGGACGCCGCCGACGACGCGGCCCGGCTGCGCGCGGTCGTCGACCAGATCGCGTCCCTCACCGACACGTCGGCGATCGAGCGCCACCGGGCCCTGCGCGGGTAGCCGGGCCGGAGAACCTTGGCCGCGGGGTGGCGCACTTCATGCCCCGGGATGGCGATAGGCGGGCCTTGTCTTGGTAATGACGCCGCTGTAGGGATACAAGAACGACGCCCAAGCGGTGCGCACCCTCAGGAGGTCGCCATGTCCCAGGAGACGTTCGTCATCGTCGGCGCGAGCCTGGCGGGCGCGAAGGCGGCGGAGACGCTGCGCGCGGAGGGCTTCGAGGGGCGTGTCCTGCTCGTCGGGGAGGAGATCGAGCGGCCGTACGAGCGGCCGCCGCTGTCGAAGGGGTTCCTGCTCGGCAAGGAGCCCAGGGACAAGGCGCACGTGCACGACGCCGACTGGTACGAGGCCAACGGCGTCGAGCTGCGGCTCGGCGTGAAGGCCACCGGCATCGGCCGCGAGCAGCGGGAGGTCCGGCTGTCCACCGGCGAGCCGGTCACCTACGACCGGCTGCTGCTGGCGACCGGTGCCGCGCCGCGCCGGCTGGACGTGCCGGGCTCGAAGCTGCAGGGCATCCACTACCTGCGCACGATGGCGGACGCGGCGGAGCTGCGCGAGGCGCTGTCGCACGGCGGGCGGCGCGTGGTGGTGGCGGGGGCGGGCTGGATCGGCCTGGAGACCGCCGCGGCGGCGCGGACGTACGGCAACGACGTGACGGTGATCGAGCCGGAGCCGACGCCGCTGCACTCCTCGCTCGGCCCGGAGGTCGGCGGGCTGTTCGCCGACCTGCACCGGCGGCACGGCGTGGACCTGCGGCTGGACCAGGGCGTGGCCGGGTTCTGGGGTGCCGGGCAGGTGTCGGCGGTGGTGACGTCGGGCGGCGCGGAGGTCCCGGCGGACGTGGTGGTCGTCGGGATCGGGGTGCGGCCCAACACCGCGCTGGCCGAGGAGGCCGGGCTGGAGGTCTCGGACGGGATCCTGGTGGACGCCTCGCTGCGCACCTCCGATCCGGCGATCTACGCGGCCGGCGACGTGGCCAGCGCGTACCATCCGCTCCTCGGCCGCCGGATCAGGGTGGAGCACTGGGCGAACGCCCTCAACGCGGGCCCGGCGGCCGCCCGCGCCATGCTCGGGCAGGACGTGAGCTACGACCGGGTGCCGTACTTCTTCACCGACCAGTACGACCTGGGCATGGAGCTGTCGGGGGTGGCGAGCCCCGGCGAGTACGACGACGTGGTCTTCCGCGGCGACGTGGACGGCCTGGAGTTCATCGCGTTCTGGCTGGCCGGCGGCCGGGTGGCGGCCGGGATGAACGTCAACGTGTGGGACGTGACCGGCGACGTCCAGGCGCTGATCCGGTCCGGCGAGCCGGTGGATCCCGCCCGCCTGACCGACCCGAAGATCCCGCTGGGTGAGGTGATCTAGCCGTCCGGCAAGTGATCGTCCGGCCGCCCGGCACGTAGGGTCGGCCGGGTGGCGACGGAGACGATCAACGTTCTGGGGCGGGCCCGTACCGCCGTCATCGTGGCCTTCGTCGTGCACGGCCTGCTGTCGACCGCGTGGGTGGCGCGGATCCCGCAGATCAAGGACGACCTCGGGCTGAGCGAGGGCGCCCTCGGGCTGGCGCTGCTGGGCGCGCCGGTCGGCGTGGTGGTGGCGGTGCGGTTCGCGCGCTGGACGGTGGCGCGCTGGGGGAGCCGGGCCACGACGGTGGCGGCGGGCCTGACCGGCGCGGCGGCGCTGGTGCCGCTCGGCCTGTCCTGGAACCTGGGGGCGCTGGCCGCCTCGCTGGTGCTGCTCGGCGGCTCCCTCGGCCTCATGGACGTGGCGATGAACGCCCAGGGCGTGGCGATCGAGCGCGGGTACGACCGCCCGCTGATGTCGGGGCTGCACGGCGCGTACAGCATCGGGACCCTGGCCGCGGCGCTGGCCGGGTCCGGCGCGGCGCACCTGGGGGTCCCGGTGCCGGTGCATCTCGGCGGGATGGCCGCCGTGCTGGCGGCCGCGCTGCTGCTCGGCTGCCGCGCGCTGCTGGACCGCTCGGCCGATGCCGATCCCGTCCCGGCCGCCGTGCCGCCGCCGGACGGGCCGCCGGACGGGGCGGCGGCCGGGGCGCGGGCGCTGCCCAGGGCGCGCTCGGTGCGGTGGACGCTGGCGATGCTGGGGACGATCGGGCTGTGCTCGTTCGTCGGCGAGGGCGCGGCGGCCGACTGGAGCGCGGTCTACCTGCGCGAGGGGCTGCACACCGGCGCCGGCACGGCCGGGCTCGCCTTCGCGGGGTTCTCGGTGGCGATGGCGGCCGGGCGGCTGGCGGGGGACCGGGTGGTGGCGCGGTTCGGTCCGGTCCCGGTGCTGCGGGCCGGGTCGCTGATCGCCGCGCTCGGCCTCGGGCTGGGGCTGGCGGCGGGCCATCCGGCCGCCGCCGTGGCCGGTTTCACGCTGTTCGGGCTGGGCGTGGCGCCGGTGGCGCCGGTCACGTTCAGCGCGGCGGGCAACCTGCCGGGCGTCCCGGCCGCGGCGGGCATCTCCCGGGTGACGGCGGTCGGCTACCTCGGCCTGCTGGGCGGGCCCCCGGTGATCGGGTTCGTGGCGCAGGGGGTGGGGCTGGCGTGGGCGCTGGCGGTGCCGGTCGCGCTGGCCGGGACCATCGCGGTGATCGCCGGGGCGGTCGCGGCGGCGCACCGCTGACGGTCTTCGGGGAGGTCGTGACTCCGGCGGCCGGACGGCTCGGGTAAGGTCTCGGCGAGTGAGCATCCTCCAGCGGTCGGCGCCGGTCCGAACGCCGCCGCCCGTCCCCGCGCGCCGCACTTTCGTGCGCGAGCTGCTCACGTTCGGCTGCGTCGGGTTCCTCGGCACGGTGATCACCATCGGGGGCGCCAACCTGCTGCGGCACTGGCTCGGCGGCGGGCCGCTGACCAGCGTGGTCGTCCCGACGATCGTCTCCACGCTCACCTCGTACCTGCTGAACCGGCACTGGACGTTCAGCCACCGCGACAGCGAGGGCTCGGGCCGCGAGGTGCTGCTCTTCGTCGCGCTGAACGGCGTCGGGATGGCGATCCAGGTGCTGTGCACCGGCTTCGTCTTCTACACCCTCGGGCTGCAGGGCAAGCTGGCGTACAACGCGGGCCTGCTGGCGGGGCTGGCGCTGGGGTCGGCGTGGCGGTACTGGTCGTACCGCAAGTGGGTGTTCACGCCGGCCGCGGCCGCCTGAAGCACGCGAAGGCCCCGGCGGTACGCGGGGTCGCGCACCGCCGGGGCCGGTGACCGTTCAGGCCGTCGCGGTCAGCGGCGGTCGAAGTAGTCGGGCTGGGTCTGGGCGTTCAGCTCGTCGAGCCGCACGCGGGCGCCCTTGTCGGTGCGCCTGTCCCTGATCTGCAGGACGTCCAGGCCCTTCTGGATGTCGTTGGAGTAGATGTAGCCGTTGTAGTAGTACGCCGACCACGAACCGCCGATCTGCAGGGTGTCGGAGAACGGGCCGCGCTCGAACCAGCCGATCTCCTTCGGCCGGCGCGAGTCGCTGAAGTCCCACACCGAGATGCCGCCCTGGTACCAGGCCTGCACCATGATGTCCTTGCCCTTGACCGGGATCAGCGAGCCGTTGTGGGCGACGCAGTTCTCGGTCTCGGCGTTGGGCCGCGGGATCTTGTAGTAGCTGCGGAACTCCAGCTTGCGCTTGGAGCCCTTGCCGACGATGTCGTAGATCGCGTTGGCGCCCTTCTCCGGGCCGACCTCGGCGTTGCAGGTGGCCGCGCCGCCGCCGCCGAGCTCGTCGGTGAAGACGACCTTGTTGGCGCTGTTGTTGAACGTGGCCGAGTGCCAGAACGCGAAGTTCTCGTCGTCCCGGACGCTGGTGATGGTGCGCGGTCTCTCCGGGTTCGAGATGTCGAAGAGCACCCCGTCGCCCATGCAGGCGCCGGCCATCAGGTCCTTGTCCGGGTACGAGGTCAGGTCGTGGCAGCCGGAGGTCTCGGACGTCCCGTTCGGCCACGGGGTGCCGGGCGGGTCACCGGGGTTGCCCCCGTCCGGGAACAGGTTCGGCTCACCGACGACGGCCGCGGCCTGCGGGTTCTTCAGCGGGACCTTGATGATCGAGATCAGGTCGTGCGGCGGCTGGCAGTCCGGGAAGGTGCTGCTCGGGCGGTACGAGGACACGTAGATGTACGCGGTGCCGTGCTTGCCCGGAACGAGCGTGTTGGTGTGCGAGCCGCACTTGGTCTCGACGGCCTTGACGTAGCGCGGGTTGCGCACGTCGCTGATGTCGAAGATCTTGATGCCCTCCCAGGCGGACTTCTCCGTGGCCGGCTTCGGCACGGCCTGGCAGGAGTCATCGCTCATCGACGAGTCGGTCGACAGGAACAGCAGGTTCCCGGAGATCGTCACGTCGTTCTGCGGCCCGGGACAACTCACGACGCTGACGACCTTGGGCGACTGCGGCCGGCTGATGTCGTAGATCGTGAAGCCCGCGTAGTTGCCGCCGAACGCGTACCGGCCCTTGAACGCCCAGTCGGAGCCGTAGTTGTTGACTCCCTGCAGCGGCCCCTGCTTGGGGATGTTCGCCAGGTGGTGCATGTTGGGAGTCTTGACGATCTCGTCCTTGCCGGGGATGTCGGCCGAGGCCGCCGGGGCGACCAGGACTGTGGAGATCGCCAGAACCGCTGCCGAGAGTGTGCCCAGCAAGGTTCTGCGGGTGGTTCTTCGTCCAGGGAATCGTGCCACTCTGCACTCCTTCGCCGATGCCATCGGTGCCATGGCATAGATCATCCGGAGTATGAAGAAAAACGTCCCGCTTGGATAGGTCTGAACATATCTGTGAGCATCTTGAGATCTGCGCCCCTTTTCGGGTAACGCGTCCGCTGGATACGGTCGCCGTAGCCGAGGGCGTGGAGGACGGATGCGGCAGCGGATCTGGGCGGCGACGACGGCGCCCGTGCTGGTCATGGGCGTGCTGGCCGGGTGCAGCGGCGACCCGGAGGGGAAGGCGGCGCCGAGCGCGACCGTGATCCAGCCGGGCCGCCCCGGCGAGCCGAACAGGACCGCCGTGAAGGGCCCGGCGACCCCGGCGCCGCCGACCGAGGCCGAGGTCCGGTTCGTGGAGATGATGATCCCGCACCACCAGCAGGCGCTGGAGATGTCCGCGCTGGCGCCCGGCCGGGCCGAGAGCGCGCAGGTCAAGTCGCTGGCGGAGCGGATCAAGGCCGGGCAGGGCGCCGAGATCGGGGCCATGCGGGCCTGGCTCCAGCGCAACGGCCGCACGGCCACGTCCGGCCAGGGCGGGCACGGCGGCCACGGCGCCCACGGCAGGCCGTCGGCCGGGGCGGGCGGCCACGCCGGGATGCCCGGCATGGCCACGCCCGATCAGCTGGCGCGGCTGAAGGCCACCCGCGGCACCGAGTTCGACCGGCTCTTCCTGACCCTCATGATCACGCACCACCAGGGGGCGCTGACCATGGCCGAGGGCGCGCTGGACAAGGGCACGGACGTGGTCGTCCAGGAACTGGCGCGGGACGTCCAGTCCGGCCAGCAGGCCGAGATCAACCGGATGCGGGCCCTGCTCTCCGAGTGATCGCCGCCTGGCCGCGCCGGCGGGCGGGACGCGGGCGGGTCAGCGCCCGGCCGGGACGATCTTCTCGGTCTGCGCCAGCGCCTCGCCCAGCAGCCCGGCCAGGTCCTGCCCGGTGCCCTGCGAGAAGATCACGTGGTCGACGCCCGCCTCGGCGAGCCGGCCCACGGTGTCCACCGCCCGGTCCACCGACGGCTCGCCGCCGTCCGCGAAGAAGGTCAGCGAGGTCTTCTCGATCGCGTCGTAGTCGCGGCCCTCGCGCTCGCAGTGCTCCCGCAGCACCTCCAGCTTGCGGGGCAGCTCGTCGGAGTCGAAGATGTTGCAGGCGTCGGCGTACTTCGCCACGAACCGCAGCGTCTTCTTCTCCCCGGTCCCGCCGATCAGCACCGGGGGGTGCGGGCGCCGCACGGAGACCGGCGAGTCCAGCGGCCGCTCCAGCCGGTAGTGCCTTCCCTCGTACGGGCTCTCGTCGCCCTGCCACATCCGGTGGGCGATCTGCAGCGTCTCCTCCAGCCGTTCGAACCGCTCGGCCGTCGGCGGGAACGGGACGCCCAGCCCGCGCGACTCCTCGTCGTTCCAGGCGGCCCCGATGCCCAGCCAGGCCCGCCCGCCCGACAGCACGTCCAGCGTGGTGACGGTCTTGACCAGGATGCCGGGATGCCGGTACGTCACGCCGGTGACCAGCGTGCCGAGCGTGATCCGCTCGGTCAGCGCCGCCGCGTACGCCAGCGCCGAGTAGCCCTCCAGCATCGGCTCCTCCGGCGGGCCGACCATGGAGATCTGGAAGAAGTGGTCCATCACCCAGAGCGAGCGCAGCCCCGCCTGGTCGGCGTCGCGGGCCATCCGGCCGAACTCCGGGCCGATCCGCTCCGATCCGCCGGAGAAGGTGAAGCTGGGGATCTGCAGTCCGATGCGCATGTGCGTTGTTCCTCCGCGAAGGCGGGACGGGTGTGCGGTTCCACTCTGCGAGCTGGAGCGCGCTCCAGGTCAAGCTCGGCCTTCCCGCGGAACGGCGGCCGAACCGGGACGTGCGGCCCCGGGCATTGACCTGGAGCGCACTCCAGGTGCGAGGCTGGTGGCGTGAGCTCCTACTCCCCAGCAGAGACGGCCGAGAAGAGCGGCTTCAGCATCGACACCCTGCGCTACTACGAGAAGATCGGGCTGCTGGCGCGGATCGCCCGCGACGCCTCGGGCCGCCGCGTGTTCAGCGACGACGACCTGGCCTGGCTCGGGATGCTGCGGTGCCTGCGCGAGACCGGCATGCCGATCGCCGAGATGCTCCGCTACTCCGAGCTGGTCCGCGGCGGCGACGCGACCCTGCGCGAGCGGATCGAGCTGCTCCAGGACCACGACCGCCGGGTCGAGGAGCGGATCGCGCTGCTGCGCGGGCAGCAGGGCCAGATCAAGCGGAAGATCGACCTCTACGTGGGGCGGACCGGGGCCGGAGCCCGCGTCAGCGCCGCGCGGACGTGATGCGGCGGCCGTCGGGGCCGAACAGCAGCATCCGCTCCAGGTCCACCTCCAGCAGCACCTCCTCGCCGCGCACCGGACGCTCCGCGCCGGTCCGGAAGACGAGGTGCGACCTGCGGTGATGGCCCTCGTGCTCGGCGGGTTCCGGCGCGGGCGGCGCCGCGCGCCGCAGCAGCCCGCGCAGCCTCCCCCCGGACGCCGGTACGGGCTCCGGGGCGGGCGCGGGGCGGCCGACCTCGTTCGCGTCGACCGCGGGGATCCCGGCCTCGGCGTACGCGAGCCACTCGTGCCCGTGGAACTCCACCGCGCGGACCCGCCCGGCGAGCGTGCGGCCCGGCGCCTCCGCGGCCGTCCAGGCCAGCGCGTCCGGCCGGACGCCCACGATCACCGGCCCGCCGTGGTGGCCGATGAGCCCCGGCGCGCGCGGATCGTTCCACGGCACGGTCAGCCGCCGCGGCCCGAGGTCGAGCACCACGCCCTCGTCCTGGACGGCCCACGCGGTCGCCTGGAACAGGTTGATCGGCGGTGAGCTGAGGAACGCCGCCACGAACACCGTGGCCGGGTCGCGGTAGATCTGCTCGGGCGTGCCCACGTCCTCCAGCGTCCCGTCGCGCAGCACCGCGATCCGGTCGGCCATCGTCATCGCCTCGACCTGGTCGTGCGTGACGTACACGGTCGTGGTGCCGGTGGAGCGCACCAGCGCCGCGATCTCCAGCCGCAGCTCGGTGCGCATCCCCGCGTCCAGGCTCGACAGCGGCTCGTCCATCAGGAACAGCGACGGCTCGCGGATCAGCGCCCGGCCGATCGCGGCGCGCTGCCGCTGCCCGCCCGACAGCGTCCGCGGCAGCCGGCCGGCCATCGGGGCCAGGCCGAGGGCCCGGGACAGCTCGGCGACCCGCTCGCGCGCGTCGGCCCGGTCGCCGCCGGCCACCTCCAGCGGGAACATCATGTTCCCCGCGACCGTGCGGTGCGGGTAGAGGGCGCCGTCCTGGAAGACCATCGCGACGTTGCGCTCGCGGGGCGAGAGGTCGTTGGCGACGCCGCCGTTCAGCCGCAGCTCGCCGGACGTCGCCTCCTCCAGCCCGGCGATCATCCGCAGGATCGTCGACTTGCCGCAGCCGGACGGGCCGAGCAGCACGAACAGCTCGCCGTCGGCGATCCGCAGCCGCACGTCGCGGACGGCGTGCTGGCCGCCGGGGTACACCTTGCCGACACCGTCGAGCACGACATCCGTCATCGGGGCCACCTCAGGGGCGGATGGGACTGTGGTGACCGATCTCACAGGCTACCCGCCGGTTTGTCCAGGGCCCCGCGGTGCCGGTCGCCGTCGGTCGCCGTCAGTCCCAGGCGACGCGCAGGACGGTGGTGGCCTCCAGGGGGTCCGCGCCGCGGTGCGTGGCCAGGATCCCCTCGCCCTCGGCGGACGAGGTCCGGACGGCGTCCCCGCCCGAGATCCAGGCGTTCCACGCGGACACGAACGCCTTCAGGAGCCGGCGGTTGCGGCCGAACACCGCGGGGACCGAGTGGTACACGACGCCGTCGGCCTCCACCCGCCCCTCGTACCAGGCTTCGGTGCGGGCCCGCCGCTCCTCCCCGGCCAGCGGCGCCAGGACGAACCGCGGGACCGCGTACCGGGGCGCCGCCATCGGGCCGATCACCTCGTCCAGCGCCACGGCGAACCGCTCCGACGCGAGGACGTCGACGCCGGATAGCGCGAAACCGTACGTCCCGTCCGGGGTGGGCCGGACGGTGACGGCCTCCGCGCCGCGCGGCGACAGCCCGGCCTGCCTGAGGGCGTCGGCGACCGCGTACGCGAACCGGGTGACGGGCGGCTCGGCGGCGGCCTCGTCCAGGCACGCCGCCGCCTCCTCGGACGCGCGCGCCCGCGCCTCCAGGGAGGCCCTGACCTTGCGCCGCTCGCCGGACCGGTGCGCGGCCTCGGCGCCGCCGGCCGCGAGCAGGAGGAGGAGCGCGCAGACCACGAGCGGGACGACCCCGAAGGCCAGCATCCCGCCCAGGAGGGGGACCGCGAAGGCGCCGCCGATGATCAGGGCGGCATGGTCCCGGTCCGGCGCGTACGGCGCCGGCCGGTACGGGGGCCGCTGGTACAGGCGCGCGGCCGGGACGTACCGGGGCCGGCGGGGCGGCGCCGCCTCCGGGGCCGCGGCGGGGAGGGCGAGTTCGCGGGGCGGGCGGACGCGCAGGGTGTGCACCAGCTCGTCGCGGAACGGCGTGCCGACCCGCCACGCGGCGCGGGTCGCGGCACGGTCCCGGGCGCGGTCCAGCATCGCCCGGTTGAGCCCGTCGAACGCGGCCGTCTCCGGCGGCGCGTACGGCGAGAACGACGCCTCCACGTGCGCGACCCCCGACACGATCTCGCCGTTCTCGGCCGCGGCGAGGTAGCCGCCGTGCTTGCGGACGAACCGGTCCCAGTCGGCGGCGCCCTTGGGGTGCCGGTCGGAGACGCACACGACCGTCCACGTGTTGGCGGTCTTCTCCGGCCAGGCCGGGTCCAGGCGGAGCGCCCGGCCGCGGGTCTGGACGACGGAGGTGGGGGTGGTCGCGGTGGTGAGGTCGACGAGGGTGTTGACGCCGCGCGCGTCCCAGCCCTCGCCGAGCAGGCCGCGGGTGCCCACCAGCACCCGGCAGCCGCCCGCCTCGAAGAACTCGGTGATCAGCCGCACCCAGACGCGGGGCGACCAGGGGCCGGTGATGAGCGCGGTGCCGTCGTCGCCGGGCACCGCGGTCAGGCCGCGCTCGGCGTACTCCAGGACGAACGCCCGCGCGGTGTCCTCGTCGGCGGCCACCGTGCGGCCGGTGACGAGCATCGGGGACAGCGCCCGCGTCCGCGGGTCGGCGGCGAGGTTGCGCAGCATCAGCCGGGCCGAGCCCGCCTCGGCGTCCAGGACCTCGCGCAGCCGGGCCGGGAGCGTGGCGCCGGCCCGCTCGTGGTCGCACAGCACCAGGCAGCGCAGCCGGTCGCCCAGCGCCGCGCCCTCCGCCGCCGCGATCTCCACGGCGCCGTGCGTCTTGGCGGCGCTGCGGGCGAGCACCCGGTCCACGGGGGAGCGGCCGGCGCGGATGCCGCGGGCGGTCAGCTGGTACCCGACGGCGGGCAGCGCGCGCCTGATCGCCTCCAGCGCCGCCCGGTCCTTCCCCGTCCCGCTCGGCATCAGGCAGTGCAGGACGTAGTCGTTCAGCAGCGCCACCCAGTCCTCGGCCGTGGGCGGGCGGCGGTGCTCCTCGCGCATCCGGGCGCCGGGCGGCAGCGCGAGCAGCTCCGCGTGGTGGAACCGCAGCGCGGCGGCGGCGACGCGCGGCTCGGCCGTCTCCAGCCGCGACCACGGCACGGCGCCGCCCGCGCCGTCGCCGGCCGTGCGCTCGACCATCCGGGCGTCCAGCCACTCCAGCAGCCCGGTCGAGGTGAAGCCCGGATCGATCAGGCCCACGGTCAGCTCGGTGAACCGCTCGGCCTCGCCGGCGACGTAGTCGGCCTCCACGGCGGTCGGCGCGGTGAGCCAGGCCAGCTCCGCGAACGGCGCCAGGTACGCGTCCCGGACCATCGCGGGGATGGACGCGCCCAGGACCGGCCGGCCGAACAGCGCGTCGACCAGCTTGGACTCGTCCGGGGTGAGCGACTCCGGCGGCGTGGCGGTCAGCCCGACGACGCGCGCGTCCGGCAGGCCGTCCAGGATCTCGGCGAGCAGCCGCCCCCACACGTCCAGCAGGTGGTGGCACTCGTCCAGCACCAGCGTCAGCGGCCCGGCCTCGTGCAGGGCCTCGACGAGCGCCCGCCCGTTGTCGTGCAGCAGCCGGACGAGCCCGCCGCGGCGGCGCTTCTGGCGGCCCTCCTCGTCGGTCTCGGCGTCCGGGTCGAAGACCGCGAGCGACTGGTACGTCAGGACGGTGACCGGGCCGCTCAGCCCCCGGTCCGTGCCGGCCTCGCCGCCGCAGCGCGCCCAGTGCGCGACCCACTGGTTCTGGATCGCGGTGTTCGGGACGAGGACGACGGTCCGCCGCCCCAGCCGCCGCGCCGCCTCCAGCCCGACGAGCGTCTTCCCGGCGCCGGGCGGCAGCACCACCCACGCCCGCCCGTGCCCCTCGGCCCAGACCCGGTCCAGCTCGGCCAGCGCCTTCTCCTGGTACGGCCGGAGGTCATCGGGCCACCGGGCCCCGTCGAGTTCCATCGGATCATTGTCACCGGCCGGCAGGTGAAAGCGGGCTTTCCGGGCAGTGGTCCCGCTCGGCCCCGGCCAGGCGGCGGCGGAGCGCGGCCGAGTCCGCCGCCACGGCCGTGATCAGGACGCCGGGACCCGCCAGCGGCAGCACGGCCACGCCGTCCCCGGTACGGGGCTCGCGCGGCAGGCCGGCGCCCGCCAGCAGCACGCTGCCCGCTGCCCGCGCGCCCCCGAGGACGGCCGGGCTCCCGTACACGGCCGGGTCGTCCAGGCACAGCTCGTGCCGGAGCAGCGGGACCCCGCCGAACGTCACGTCGAAGCGGCTCGCGTGCCGGCCCGGCGGCTCGCCGTGGCGGCCGAGGACCAGCTCCTCGTACCAGCGCAGCGCGGCGCCCTCGGCGAGGGTGATGCGCGCGCTCGACCGGTGCCGGCAGCCGGCCGCCGCCACGGCCGGTTCCGGGGCGAAGTCCAGGCGGCCCCCGGCCGCGACGTCCGCCCGCACCGTCAGCCGCGACTCGCCCGCCCCCGGCAGCGCCACCGACGTCGCGGCCGAGCGCACGGCGAGCGACGCGCCCGCCCGCACCTCGATGTCGATCTCCAGGTCGTCGCCGCCGAGCGGGCCGGCCGCCGCCCCCACCAGGTACACGGCCCCGGCCGCCTCCCGCAGCGCCAGCGGGCCGTCCGACCGCAGCAGGGGCAGCCGCGTCCGGCCGTCCGCGCCGCGCTCGGCGGTGACGGCGGCGCGCGCGGTGTACGCCCGGCCGGCGGAGCGCCCGCCGGTCACGACGCGGCGGCGCGCGCCCGGCCGCCGGCGATCTCGCGGACCCAGCCGGCGACCTCGGGGGCGCCGGGCCGCTCGCGCAGCGAGGTGAACGCGACCGGCCGGCCGTCGCGGACGCGGGCGGCGTCGCGGGCCATCAGGTCCAGGTCGCTGCCGACCAGCGGCGCGAGGTCGGTCTTGTTGACGACGAGCAGGTCGGCGGCCGCGACGCCGAGGCCGCCCTTGCGCGGGACGTCGTCGCCGCCCGCGACGTCCAGGACGAAGATCTGCCGGTCGGCCAGCCCGCGGCTGAACAGCGCGGTCAGGTTGTCGCCGCCGCTCTCGATGATGATCAGGTCGAGGCCGCCGTGCCGCTCCTCCAGCGCCTCCACGGCGTCCAGGTTCGCGGAGATGTCGTCGCGGATGGCGGTGTGCGGGCAGGCGCCGGTCCGCACGGCGGTGATCCGGTCGTCGGGCAGCACCGCCTCGCGGCGCAGGAAGTCGGCGTCCTCGGTGGTGTAGATGTCGTTGGTCACCACGGCCAGTTCCAGGTCGGCGCGCAGCGCGCGGCACAGCGCGGCGGTCAGGGCCGTCTTGCCGCTGCCGACCGGGCCGCCGATGCCGAGGCGCAGCGCGCGCCCGGCCGCCGGGGCGGCGTGGTGCGGGTCGTCGTGATGGTGGGCGCCCATGGGGACCTCCGTGGTTCAGGATTCGAAGAGGCGCAGTCCGGCGCCGAGGTGCCGTTCGGCGTACAGGTCGAGGAGCGGCGCGGACGGTGCGGGCAGGCCGGCCCAGTCGGCGGGGACGCGCGCGGCCCGCGCGGCGACCGCGTCCACCTCGGGGGCCAGGTCCGCCAGCGCGCGGTGCACGGCCAGCGGGTCCAGGCCGAGGAGCCGCACGGCGGCGGAGGCCGGGCCGGTGACCGCGCCGTACGCGCTGACGGCCGCCGCGTCCGGCGGGGCGCCTCCGGCCGCGGCGGCCGCGGCGCCCTGGACGAGCGGCTGGTGCGGTGCGCGCAGGGCGGCCAGCGCGTCGAGCGCGGGATGCGGCCACGTTCGGCGCGCGGCGCGCAGCAGCGACCGGCCCTGCGCGCGGGACGCGGCCCGCTGGGCGGGGGAGGGGGTACGGGCGTCGGCCTCCGCGTCCAGGACGTCCCAGCGCCACCCGGACGCGCCGCCGGCGGCGTGCGCGCACGCGGCGGCGGCCAGCGCGGCCGACACCAGGCCCGCCGTCGCGAGCCGGCCGCGCAGGAACCGGGCCAGCCCCGCGACGTCCGCGACCGCGCCCGCCGTGACGGCCGGTTCCAGACCGCCGGAGTGGGCGTGGCCGCCCGCCGGGAGGCGCGAGTCGGCCAGCAGGAGCAGGCGCGCGGGCAGTGTCATGAGCGCCGGGCCATCAGAACAGGAAGTAGCGCTGGGCCATCGGCAGCTCCACCGCGGGCGCTGGCTCGATCTCGTCGCCGTCCACCTTCACGGTGAACGTGTCGGGATCGACCTCGATGCGGGGGAGCGCGCCGTTCAGCGGCATGTCGGCCTTGCCCAGCCGCCGGGTGTCCTTGACGGGGACGAGCGCGCGCCGCACGGCGAGCCGCTCCGCCAGGCCGTCCTCGACCGCCGCCTCCGACACGAAGTGCAGCGACGTCCCGGCCGCGACCGGCGGCGCGGCGCCGAACATCGGGCGCGGCAGCACCGGCTGCGGCGTCGGGATCGAGGCGTTCGCGTCGCCCATCGCCGCCCACGCGATCATCCCGCCCTTCAGCACGGCGTGCGGGCGGACGCCGAAGAACGCCGGATCCCACAGCACCAGGTCGGCCAGCTTGCCGGGCTCGACCGAGCCGACCTCGCCGTCCAGGCCGTGCGCGATCGCCGGGTTGATCGTGTACTTGGCCACGTACCGGCGGGCCCGCAGGTTGTCGGCCGGGCCCTCCAGCGTGCCGCGCCGCCGCTTCATCACGTGCGCGGTCTGCCAGGTCCGCAGCACCGTCTCGCCGATCCGGCCCATCGCCTGCGAGTCCGACCCGATCATCGAGATCGCGCCCAGGTCGTGCAGCACGTCCTCGGCCGCCATCGTCGTCGGCCGGATCCGCGACTCGGCGAACGCCAGGTCCTCGGGCACCGACGGGTTCAGGTGGTGGCACACCATCAGCATGTCGAGGTGCTCGTCCAGCGTGTTGACCGTGTGCGGGCGGGTCGGGTTGGTGGACGACGGCAGCACGTTCGGGTGCGCGGCGACCGTGATGATGTCCGGCGCGTGCCCGCCGCCCGCGCCCTCGGTGTGGTACGCGTGGATCGACCGGCCGCCGATCGCGCCGAGCGTCGACTCCACGTACCCGGCCTCGTTCAGCGTGTCGCTGTGCAGCGCCACCTGGACGCCGGACGCGTCCGCGACCCGCAGGCAGGCGTCGATCGCGGCGGGCGTGGAGCCCCAGTCCTCGTGCAGCTTGAACCCGGACGCGCCCGCGCGCAGCTGCTCCCACATCGCGTCCTCGGACACGGTGTTGCCCTTGCCGAGCAGCGCCACGTTCACCGGGTGGCCGTCCAGGGCCTCCAGCATGCGGTGCAGGTACCAGGCGCCGCTGACCGTGGTCGCCTTGGTGCCCTCGGCCGGGCCGCTGCCGCCGCCGATCAGCGTGGTCACGCCCGCGCCGAGCGCCTCGTCCAGCAGCTGCGGGCAGATGAGGTGGACGTGCGAGTCCACCGCGCCCGCCGTGAGGATCCTCCCGTTCCCGGCCAGCACCTCGGTGGACGGGCCGATCACCAGATCGGGGTGGACGCCGTCCATCGTGTCCGGGTTGCCGGCCTTGCCGAGCGCGACGATCCGGCCGTCCCGCACGCCGACGTCCGCCTTGACGACACCCCAGTGGTCGAGCACCACCGCACCGGTGACCACCAGGTCGAGCGCGCCCTCCGCGCGGGTCGCGCGGGCCTGCCCCATCGACTCGCGGATCACCTTCCCGCCGCCGAACACCGCCTCGTCCCCGGCCCCGGCCGGGCCCCGGCTGCGGTCCTCGGTCACCTCCACGAACAGGTCGGTGTCCGCGAGCCGCACCCGGTCTCCCGCGGTCGGCCCGTACAAGGCCGCGTACCGGGCCCGGGACAACTCAGTGCTCATCGAGGGGACCGTTCCCTTCCGTCCGCAGGCCCGGGACGACGCGGGCGCCGGCCAGCGGGACCAGGTCCACGTCGCGGGTCAGGCCGGGCTCGAACCGGACCGCGGTGCCGGCGGCGACGTCCAGCCGGTGGCCCCACGCCGCGTCGCGGTCGAACTCCAGCGCCGGGTTCGCCACGGCGAAGTGGTAGTGCGAGCCGACCTGGACGGGCCGGTCGCCGGTGTTGACGACGGTGACCGTCACGCGCGGGCGGCCCGGGTTCAGCTCGACCGGCTCCGGGCCCGGCACGACCTCGCCGGGGATCAGCGGGCGGGTCACGGGACGGGCCGGTGTACGGTGACGAGCTTGGTGCCGTCGGGGAACGTCGCCTCGATCTGGACCGACTCCAGCATCTCGGGCACGCCCTCCATGACGTCGTCACGGGTGAGCACGGTGCGGCCGGACTCCATCAGCTCGGCCACGGTGCGCCCGTCGCGGGCGCCCTCCAGGAGGTGCACCGCGATGATCGCGGTCGCCTCGGGATGGTTGAGCCGCAGCCCGCGCGCCCGGCGGTCGCGGGCCACCCCGGCGGCCACGTGGATGAGCAGGCGCTCCTGCTCGTGTGGGGAGATCAGCACGATTGAGGACGCTAACCCCCGCTGACCTGCAAAGGAACGGCTGCGTTGCGCATTTAACGCTCATTTCACAAAGCCCGGGACGGGAAACGCCTTCGTCATCCGGTTCTCACACCGCCGCAACAGCGCTGTGCGCGGGACGGGCCGGTGAGGGGTTGGAAACCGGGTGCTTACCGGCCGCGCCTCCGGACGAAACGGAACATTTCCAGACTTCCGCCGATGGCTGGACGATCTTGGAGGTGCTCCTTGGCCCAGGGGACGACGGAGGCGGGCGTCAGCAGGCGCGGCTTCCTCACGCGCGTCGGCGCCACCG
The DNA here is from genome assembly GCF_041951345.1 of Actinomadura sp. 21ATH. NCBI lineage: Bacteria > Bacillati > Actinomycetota > Actinomycetes > Streptosporangiales > Thermomonosporaceae > Actinomadura > Actinomadura sp. 21ATH. Next base: position 158,723 of record NZ_JBGNUR010000004.1, read on the forward strand.
GAGGCGCGGGCGCGATGTTCGCCACGATGGGAGCGCTGGGCCTGGCGCCCAGCGCCGAGGCCGCGACGCGGGCGCCGTTCGAGCCGCCGCGCGCGTCCGACTTCCGGCTCCGCGGCCGCGCCGCCGCGAAGGTGGCCGTGCTCGGCGCGGGCGTGGCCGGGCTGGCCGCCGCGTACGAGCTGGGCAAGGCCGGGTACGAGGTGACCGTCCTGGAGGCTCGGAAGCGGGTCGGCGGCCGCAACCTCACCCTGCGCGGCGGCGACCGCCTGGCCGAGGCGGGCGGCGCCACCCAGCGCGTCGGGTTCGGCAAGGGCACGTACCTGAACGCCGGGCCCGCGCGCATCGCGCAGTGGATGACCACCATGGACTACTGCCGCGAACTCGGCGTCCCCCTGGAGGTCTTCACCAACTCCAACGCCGACGCCTACCTCTTCAACGAGTCGGCCGGGATGGCGGCGCCCGTGCGGTGGCGCACCGCGAAGGCCGACGTCTACGGCTACGTCTCCGAACTGCTCGCCAAGGCCACCGACCAGGGCGCCCTGGACGGGCGGCTCACCGCCACCGACAAGGAGCGGCTCCTGTCGTTCCTCTCCGGGTTCGGCGCGATCGGCGGGAAGGCGGACGGCTTCGCCTACAAGGGCACCGACGGCCGCCGCGGCTACTCGGTGAACCCCGGCGCCGCCGACACCGCCGGAACGGTCCTCGGCCCGGTGCCGTCCCTGTCCGACGTCTTCGCGCACGGCACCGGACGCTACTTCTCGTTCGAGTTCGGCTACAGCCAGGCGATGCTGATGTTCCAGCCGGTCGGCGGCATGGACGCCATCCCGCGCGCGCTCGCCGAAGCGGTCGGGCACGGGCGGATCCGGACCGGCGCGGCGGTCACGAGGATCACCAGCCTGGCGCGCGGCGTGCGGATCGAGTACGAGCGGGACGGCCGCGCCCGCGCCCTCGACGCCGACTTCTGCGTCGCCACGCTGCCGCCGCACGTCCTCGCCAGGATCCCGCACAACCTCGGCGCGGGCGTCCAGTCGGCCCTGGCCACGCCCGTGCCCGTCGCCACCGGCAAGATCGGGCTTGAGTACCGGGGCCGCTGGTGGGAGGACGAGGAGCGGATCTACGGCGGCATCACGAACACCGACCTGGACATCTCCACCATCTGGTACCCGTCGCACGGCTACCACGGCGACCGCGGCCTGCTGGTCGGCTACTACAACTTCGGCGCCGCCGCCGACGCGTACGCCGCGCTGGACCACGCCGGCCGGCTCCGCCGCGCCCTCGACCAGGGCGCCAAGATCCACGGCGACCGCTACCGCCGGAACATCGCCGCCTCGGCGTCCATCGCCTGGAAGCGGCAGGAGCACATCGAGGGCGGCTGGATCTCCTGGCCGTCGCGCGGCGCCGCGTACGCGCTGCTCAACCGGCCCCAGGGCAACGTCTACTTCGCCGGCGACTGGCTCAGCCACGAGATCGCCTGGCAGCACGGGTCGTTCGAGTCGGCCCGCAAGGTCGTGACCGAGCTCCACCAGCGGGTCCTGCGGAGCTGACCGAAGGCCGGAGAGCGCCGAAGAAGGGGAGACAAAAATGATCATGCGAAGGACCGTGGTGGCCGCCGCGGCGGCGGCCGCCCTGATCGGAGCGGGCGGCGCCGCGTCCGCCGCGCCCGCGAAGAAGCCGCGCCCGCCGCGCCCCACCGAGGTCCGCCCGGCGCTGCCGGACGGGCAGAGCAACCCGTCCATCGCCAACGGCGTCGCGGTCGGCGCGCTCGTCGCGACCTACACCGCCAGCGGCCTCGGCCCCCGCGACGCCAACCCGGCCGCGCCCGCCGGCTCGCCGGAACGGTACGTCGACTTCCCCGGCGGCACGCGGCCGCCCGGGGTAACGCTGACCGAGGCGCAGTCGATCAACGCGTTGAAGGCGATCAACGAGAACCTCGGGGCACAGGGCCTCACGGCCAGGGACGTGATCTCCATGCGGGCCTACCTCAGCGACCCACCCGGCGCGGCCACCGCGGACTTCGCCGGATGGAACCGCGCCTACCGCCAGTTCTACGCCAACACCGACCTGTCCACCGGAAAGCCCGTGAACGTCCCGCTCGGAACCGCCCCGCCCGCCGCGCCCATGCTCGTCAATCCCGCCAGGCCGGCCCGGGTGACCCTGGAGATCGAGAACCTGCCGGTCGCCGGCTGGCTGGTCGAGGTGGAGGTGGTCGCCGCCTTCCGGCAGCGCTGAACGCCGGCCCCGGTGACCCCGGGAACCCGGCAAGAAGGAGAGCTCCCATGCCCGACTCCGCATCCCAGTCCGCGTCCGACCCCGCGTCTCGCTCCGCGTCCGATTCCGCGTCTCACTCCGCGTCCGGTTCCGCGCGGCCCGTCAGCCGCCGCACGTTCCTCCACCGCACCGGGGCCGGGGCCGCCCTGCTGGCCGGGGGCGTCCTGGCCGGCGGGACGGCCGCCGCCGCGCCGCCCGCCCGCCGGGCCGCCGCGGCCGCCGGGATCGCGCCCGGCGACCTCGACCCGCTCGCCCTGCTCAGGAAGATGCTCGCGTTCGACACCCAGAACCACGGCGAGGGCGGCGTCACCCGCCCGCACGCCGAGATGCTCAAGGCCGTCTGGGACTCGGCGGGCGTCCGGTCCGAGATCATCCCGACCCCGAAGAAGGACAACGTCCACCTCATCGCCCGGATCGAGGGCACGACGGCCGCCGCCCCGCTGCTGCTGCTCGGGCACTCCGACGTCGTTCCCGTGGAACGCGCCAAATGGTCGGTCGACCCGTTCGCCGGCATCGTCAAGGGCGGCGAGATCTACGGCCGCGGCGCGCTCGACATGAAGGGCGCGAACGCCGCGTTCGTGTCCGCCCTGCTCCGCCACCTGAACGAGGGAGGCAGGTTCGAGCGCGACATCATCGTGCTCACCGACTGCGACGAGGAGGCCGGCCCGCACGGCTCCCGCTGGCTGGCCGAGCACCACTGGGACAAGATCGACGCGGGGATGGTCCTCACCGAGGGCGGCTGGTTCCTCGCCCAGAAGGACCGCAGGACGCCGATGCTCATCACGGTGACCCGCCAGGACAAGGTCTACTTCAACCTCGACATCACCGCCGGCGGCACCGCGACCCACTCCTCCAAGCCGAACCCCGACTCCGCCATCGCGACGCTGTCCCGGGCCGTCGCCCACCTGGACGGCTGGCTCGCCCCGGTCACCCTCACCCCGGTCACCCGCGAGTACTTCACCGCGCTGGCCGAGGCGACGTCCGACGGGGCGTTCCGGAAGGCCGTGAAGCTGATGCTGGCCGCCCGGTCCCGGCCCGCCCTCGAACGGGCCGCCGCCCTCGTCGTCAAGCGCAGCTCGTACCCGTGGCTGCACCGCGCCCTGCTCCGCACGACCCACGCGTTCGTCATCGAGGACGCGGGCTACAAGGAGAACGTCATCCCGTCCACGGCCACCGTCCGGATCAACTGCCGCGGCGTCCCCGGAGGGCAGCGCCCGCGCGACTTCCTGGCAGACGTCCGCGGCCGGCTCAAGGACCGCGACGTCACCGTCACCCTCGCCGGCAACCCGGGCGAATCGGAGGAGGACGCCCTCAAGCGGCTGGACGAGACGTTCGCCAAGCCCCCGTCCAGCATCGACTCGCCGCTCTACGAGGCCATCAGCGGCGCCGCCGCCGGGACCTATCCGGACGCCGTGTTCGCGCCCGCCCTGTTCGAGGCGGGCACCAGCCTCGCGCCGTGGACGTCGCGCGGCGTCCCCGGCTACGGCGTCTACCCGTACGTCCTCGACAACGACCAGCTCATCGGCATGCACGGCAACGACGAGCGGATCACCGTCGAGGCCCTGAAGCAGGGCACCGAGTTCATGTACCGCCTCTTCGACCGCTTCAGGACCCGGTGATCCCCGCCAGCCGGCCGATGGACGGGTAGTCGGCGACCAGCCCGTCCCTGAACTCGATGTCCTCCTGGAACCGGTCGCTGGAGAAGCGGACCACCATGTGGCCGCCGTCCCGGCGGACGCGCTCGTACGTCTGCCGGGACGGCACCACCGCCAGGTCGGGCACCGACACCCACGCCATCAGGTGCTCGGCCGGCCCGTCCTCGTCCATCCGCAGCGCGGGCATCGAGTTGGTCAGCGGCGACAGCCCGAGATCGCAGTCCAGCGCGCCGCGCAGCGCCGCCGCGTCCCCGCCCGGCGGCGGCATCGCGACGCGCCCCTCGGCGCGGGCGGTGACGCTCCACTCGCCCTCCGGCCGGTTGACCAGCTCCAGCCACCGCCGCCACGGGCCCGTCTCCGGGTCGGTGCCGTACGACTCGACGAGCAACCGCGCGGTCACGTACCGGTCGCCGGTGGTCAGCTCGTACTCCAGCCGGTACGGCGGCGGCCCCGCGCCGATCGCCGCGCCCGAGGCGGTCAGCCGCCCCGCGGCGATCTCCACCTCCGCGATCTCCGCACCCTCCGGCTTCACCCACACGACCGATCGCACCATGCCGCCTCCTCTACCCCGCGGTCACCCTGATCATCGCGGGCGCGACGGCGTCCCACACCCGGCGCGGCAGTTCCTGGCCGGTTCCGGGCAGGACGAGCAGCTCGGCGCCGGGGATGTCGCGGGCCAGCGCCTCGCCGTTCCCGACGGGGAAGAACGGGTCGTCCGCGCCGTGGATCACCAGTGCCGGGACGGCGATCCCGCCGAGCCGCTCGCGCCACCGCGGGCCGGAGTCCAGCGCCGCGAACGCGGTCCCGAGGTGGTTGGACCGCTGGACGGCGGGATCCGCGGACGGCGCCCGGTCGTAGACCCGGCCGGCGTGCTCGCGGACGGCCGCCTCGTCGATCCCGGCGGAGCCGCCCAGGTGCCGCGCCGACTCCACCATCGCCTCGACCGCCGCCGCGCGGTCGGACCAGTCGGGTTCGGGCGCCGACATCATGAACTCCATGAACGCGGGGGAGTGCTCGGGCAGGTCCGGGTCGGCGGGGCCGGGCGCGACCGCGCGGGTGGCGACCAGGGTGAGCGAGGCGACCCGGCCCGGGTGGTCGAGGGCCAGCAGCTGGGCGATCCAGCCGCCCGCGCCGAACCCCGCGACGTGCGCGCGGGGCAGCTCCAGCGCGTCCAGCAGCCCGGCCGCGTCGGCGACGAGGTCGCGCAGCGTGTACGCGGGCGCGTCCGGGTCGGCGGTCGTGGAGCGGCCCGTGTCGCGCAGGTCGTACCGCACCACGAGCCGCGGGCCCTCCTCGGCCAGCCGCTCGCACAGGCCGTCCGGCCAGGCCAGCATCGAGGTGCCGATCAGCAGCAGCGGCACGCTCCCCGGCTCGCCGAACGTCTGCGCGCACAGCTCGACCCCGTTCACCGGCACGAGGCGCTCGTCACTCACGGCCACTCCCTTCACTCCGGAAACATCCCGAGGGGCAGACCGGCGGGGGCGCCGGAATTCATCGGCCCGGCCGGGTCCGGCCCGGGATGTCCCAGGGCGGGATTAGACTCGCCGCCGTGGCAGGCCGGATTCGTAATGAGGACATCGCGCTCGTGCGGGAGCGGTCACCCATCGACGACGTCATCGGGGAGTACCTCCAGCTCCGCAACGCGGGCGGCGGCAACCTCAAGGGGCTGTGCCCGTTCCACGATGAGAAGTCGCCCTCGTTCAACGTGACGCCCTCCCGGGGCCTTTTCTACTGCTTCGGCTGCGCCGCCGGCGGCGACGTGATCAAGTTCGTGCAGGAGATCGACCACCTGTCGTTCTCCGAGGCCGTCGAGCGGCTGGCGGTCAAGGCCGGCGTGCAGCTGCGGTACGAGGAGACCGGCGGCTACACCCCCCGGCAGGACTCCGGGCAGCGCGCGCGCCTGCTGGAGGCGCACCGGGCGGCGGCGGAGTTCTACGCCGAGCAGCTGCGGTCGCCGGACGGGGTGATCGGGCGCAAGTTCCTGTCCGAGCGCGGGTTCGAGGCGGCCGACGCCGAGCGGTTCGGGGTCGGGTTCGCGCCGCGCGAGTGGGAGGGCCTGGTCCGGCACCTGCGCGGGCGCGGGTTCGCCGACCGGGAGATGATCGCCGGCGGGCTGGCCAAGGAGGGCCGGCGCGGCCCGATGGACCGCTTCCGCGGCCGGCTGATCTGGCCGATCCGCGATCTGAGCGGCGACGTGATCGGCTTCGGCGCCCGGCGCCTCTACGAGGACGACGAGGGCCCCAAGTACCTCAACACCCCCGAGTCGCCGCTCTTCCACAAGGGCTCGGTGCTGTACGGCGCCGACCTGGCCAAGAAGGAGATCGCGCGGCGGCGGCAGGCGGTGGTGGTCGAGGGCTACACCGACGTGATGGCCTGCCACCTGTCCGGGGTGCCGACGGCCATCGCCACCTGCGGCACCTCGTTCGGCGACGACCACATCAAGATCCTGCGCCGGCTGCTGATGGACCAGGACGAGTTCCGCGGCGAGGTGATCTTCACCTTCGACGGCGACTCGGCCGGGCAGAAGGCGGCGCTGCGGGCGTTCGCGGACGAGCAGAAGTTCGTGACGCAGACGTTCGTGGCGGTGCAGCCGGACGGGCTCGACCCGTGCGACCTGCGGATCCGGCAGGGCGAGGCGGCGGTGCGCGATCTGGTGGCGTCCCGGCTGCCGCTGTTCGAGTTCGCCATCCGCAGCGCGATCGAGCAGCACGACCTCGACACCGCCGAGGGCCGGCTGGGCGCGCTGGACGCGGCGGCGCCGGTGGTCGCGGCGATCAAGGACCGGTCGCTGCGGCAGATGTACGCGGTCAGCCTCGACCGCTGGCTCGGGATCATGGACGAGCAGTTCGTGCTGCGGCGGGTGCGGGAGCTGGCGGCGCGGCGGGCGTCCGGCGGCCGCCAGGGCGCCAACGGCCAGAACGGCCGCGAGGGCCGGCCGGGGCAGGGGCACGGGCAGGGGCAGAACGGCCCGGGACGGTCCGAGGCGGCGGCCGAGCGGCCGGCGTTCGACCCCGGCGACCCGGAGGTGCGCCGCGAGCGCGAGCTGCTCAAGCTGGCGGTCCAGCGCCCGGCGGTGCTGGGGCCGGAGTTCGACGAGGTCCCGGCCGAGGCGTTCATCGCGCCGCCGCACGCCGCCGTGCGCGCGGTGATCGGGTCGGCCGGCGGGGTGGCCGCGGCGGGCGGTTCGCAGGAGTGGGTGGCGGCGCTGCTGGAGCTGGCGCCGAACGAGCAGGTCAAGGGGCTGCTGACGCAGCTCGGAGTCGAGCAGGTGCACTCCGCTCAGGAATCGGATGACCGCTATGCCGCCGAACTGCTCGCCCGAATCCAGGAACGCCAGCTCACACGCTTGATCGCCGATGCCAAATCTAAACTCGGGCGGCTGAATCCGGTCGAGCAGGCCGAGGAGTACAACCGGCTGTTCGGCGATCTTGTCGCGCTTGAGCAGCAGAGACGGGTGTTGCGCGAGCGCGGCCTCGGATCACAGTAAGTCAAGGGACCGCAAAATGGGTCCTGTGATCTTGGGCCCCCTTGACGCAGACTGTCCCCGTGGGCCCTTCGGTGCTGCCAAGCGAGGCGCCATCGGTTGACCAGGTGGCGGACCTTGTCGCGCGCGGCAGAGAGCGCGGCGGTGTGACCGTCGACGACGTAGCCGCTGCACTCGATCGCTCCGACTTGCCGGACGACTCTCTGGAGCGGGTCGTCCGGATGCTCGCAGAGCAGGGGGTAGAGGTCCTCGAATCTCCGCAGGAGACCGAGGACGTCACGCGAGCTGACGAGGGAGACCTCGGCAAGCGGGCGCCGACGAGCGATCTGGTCCGGATCTATCTGCGGGAAATCGGTCGCGTACCGCTTCTCACGGCAGAAGATGAAGTCGAACTAGCGAAATCGATCGAGGCGGGGCTGTTCGCCGAGGAGAAGATGGCGCACGCCGTCATCCTCTCCCGGGCCGAGCGCATCGACCTCGAACTGCTCGCCCGCGAGGGGGCACGGGCGAAGCAACGACTGATCGAGGCCAACCTGCGGCTGGTGGTCTCGATCGCCAAACGCTACGTGGGCCGGGGAATGCTGTTCCTCGACCTCATCCAGGAGGGAAATCTCGGACTCATCCGCGCGGTCGAGAAATTCGACTACACGAAGGGGTTCAAGTTCTCGACGTACGCCACCTGGTGGATCCGCCAGGCGATCACCCGGGCCATCGCCGACCAGGCCCGGACCATCCGGATCCCGGTGCACATGGTGGAGACCATCAACAAGCTGGTGCGGGTGCAGCGCCAGATGCACCAGGACTTCGGCCGGGAGCCGACCCCGGACGAGATCGGCCTGGAGATGGGGCTGTCCCCGGTCCGGGTCGTGGAGATCCAGCGGATCGCGCAGGAGCCGGTCTCGCTGCAGTCGCCGATCGGGGAGGAAGACTCCGACCTCGGCGACTTCATCGAGGACGCCGACGCCGTCGTGCCGATCGAGGCGGCGGCGTTCATCCTGCTCCAGGACCAGCTGGAGGACATCCTCGGCACCCTGTCGGAACGGGAGCAGCGCATCATCCAGCTGCGCTTCGGCCTGACCGACGGCCATCCCCGGACGCTGGAGGAGGTCGGCCGGGAGTTCGGGGTCACGCGGGAGCGGATCCGCCAGATCGAGTCGAAGACGCTGGCGAAGCTGCGCCACCCCTCACGTGCCCAGACCCTGCGCGAGTACCTCGACTGACGCCGTCCCCGACCCCCTGACCACCCCGTCCCTGCGCCCTCTGCCGTGACCGCGGACCCGCCGCGGTCACGGCAGAGGACCGTCCGGCCGATTCGCCGGCGGATCCGCCAGCGAATCGGGAGCGAAGTGAGCATTCCGTCCCCGGCGTGGATTACCGTGGGGAGCATGCTGATCGTGACGACCGATGGTCTGCCGGGGTACGAGATCCGCAGCGTGCTCGGCGAGGCGCTGGGCGTGGCCGTCCAGACCGATCAGGCGCGGGCCGCGGCACCGGGCCACGGGGGCAGCAGCGCCACGTTCCGGGTGACCGGGGAGACGCCGGCCGCCGGGCTGGCCGCCGCCCGCCGCGAGGCCGTCGACCGGCTGGGCGAGGAGGCCCGCCGCAAGGGCGCCAACGCCGTGCTGGGCATGTGCTTCGAGACGGTGGCGCTGGCCGGAGGCGGCCACGAGGTGTGCGCGTACGGCACGGCGGTCTGGGCCGAGGCCGCGCCGAACGCCGCGCACGGCCACCCGGCGCAGGGGCACTCGGGCGCCGTCCCGCAGGCCAAGCAGCCGCAGCCGCATGGCGGCCTTCCCCCGTACGGGGAGCCGCAGCCCGGCGGGCCGCCGATGGCCGCCCGCAACCTCACGATCGGTCTGCACGACCGGCCGCGCTGACCCGCGGCCGCGAGACGGCCGACTCCGGACGATCACGACGTACCGGGTTGACGCAGAGGCTCCCCGCGCCGGCTAATTCAGGCGAGCCTTAGTGGACCAAGGGGAGCCCCGATGCGTCTTGTCCGTGCCCTGGCCTGCGCGAGCGCGGCCGCCCTGCCGATGACCGTCCTCGCGGCCTGCGGCGGGGAGGAACGCACCCGGGCGGGCGCGAGCCCGGCGGGCGGCGGCGGCGCGGTGGCGATCGAGGCGTCCGACGGCGGGTGCGAGGTCGCGAAGAAGGAGTACACCGCCGGGACGATCGACTTCCGGATCACCAACAGAGGCCGCGAGGTCACCGAGGTGTACGTGTACGCCCCCGGCGACAAGATCATGACGGAGCGGGAGAACATCGGGCCGGGGACGACCGTGACGCTGACCGTCCAGCTCGGCGCCGGCAACTACCAGATCGCCTGCGAGCCCGGCATGACCCCGCCCGACTTCCGGCAGGACATCACGGTCAGCGGCCGGGCCGACCATGTCACCGATCCGCGGCTGGCCAGGGCGCTGACCGGCTACCGGGCCTACGTCGTCCGGCAGACCGACGACTCGATCGCCAAGGCGCGCGCGTTCGCGGCCGCGTTCAAGAAGGGCGACGTCGCGGAGGCCAAGCGGCTGTACGCGCCGTCCCGGGTCGGCTGGGAGCGGATCGAGCCGGTCGCCGAGTCGTTCGGCGACCTCGACCCCCGGGTGGACGCCCGCGAGGCCGACCTGGAGCCCGGCCAGAAGTGGACGGGCTGGCACCGGCTGGAGAAGGCGCTGTGGAAGGCCGGCTCCACCGAGGGCGAGGAGCGCTACGCCGACCGGCTGATGAAGGATCTGGGGGAGCTGCGCGCCAAGGTGACGGCGGCGCAGCTGGATCCGCCGATCACGCCCGCGTCGATGGCCAACGGCGCCAAGGAGCTGCTGGACGAGGTCGCCACCGGCAAGATCACCGGCGAGGAGGAGGCGTTCAGCCACACCGACCTGGTGGACTTCAAGGCCAACGTCGACGGCGCCCGCACCGTGTACGACCTGGTCAAGGTGGTCGTCCTGGAGAAGGACCCCGCGCTGGCCAGGGAGCTGGACGGCGCGTTCGCCGCGGTGGACGGCCTGCTGAGGAAGTACGAGAGGAGCGGCGGCTACGGCGGCTACGTCTCGTACGACACGGTGGGGAAGGCGCGGCGCAAGGAGCTGTCGGACGCCGTGAACGCGCTCGGCGAGCCGCTGTCCAGGCTCGCGGCGTCCGTCGTCCGATGACGGGCGTGTCCCGGCGGCGGCTGCTCGGCGTCTCGGGCGCGGGCCTGCTGGCGGGCGCCGCGGCCGGGGCGGGCATCGAGCGCGCCGCGTCCGCCGGTGGGGAGGACGGTGCGGCGGCCGCGATCCCCTTCTACGGCCGGCATCAGGCGGGGATCGCGACGCCCGTCCAGGACCGGCTCCACTTCGCCGCGTTCGACGTGGTCACCCGGGACCGGGAGCGGCTCGTCCGGATGCTGCGGGAGTGGACGGCGGCCGCGGCGGCGATGGCGGCGGGGGAGCCGGTCGGCGGCGGCGCGGTCGGCGGCCCCGGCCTGGCGCCGCCCGACGACACCGGCGAGGCGCTCGGGCTGCCCGCGTCCCGGCTGACGCTCACCGTCGGGTTCGGCCCGTCGCTGTTCGAGAACGAGCACCTCGGCCTGGCGCCGCGGCGCCCGCCCGCGCTGGCGGACCTGCCGCGCTTCCCCGGCGACCGCCTGGACCCGGCCCGCTGCGGGGGCGACCTCGCCGTCCAGGCGTGCGCGGACGACCCGCAGGTGGCGGTGCACGCCGTGCGCAACCTCGCGCGGATCGGGTTCGGGACGGTGGCGGTGCGCTGGTCGCAGCTCGGCTTCGGCAAGACGTCCTCGACGACGCCGGAGGCGCGGACGCCGCGCAACCTGTTCGGCTTCAAGGACGGCACCGCGAACATCCCCGGCGGCGACGCGGCGCTCCTGGACCGGCACGTGTGGGCGGCGGCGGGCGACGGCGCGCCCTGGATGGAGGGCGGGTCGTACCTGGTGGTCCGCCGGATCCGGATGCGCATCGAGACGTGGGACCGCACGTCCCTGCGCGAGCAGGAGGACGTCATCGGCCGCAGCAAGGGGGAGGGCGCCCCGGCGGGCGGCCGGCGGGAGCACGACGAGGTCGACGTGACCCGGATGAGGCCGGACGCGCACGTCCGGCTCGCGCATCCGAGCGGCAGCGGCGGCGCCCGCATGCTGCGGCGCGGCTTCTCGTTCACCGACGGGACCGACGGGCTGGGGCGGCTGGACGCGGGCCTGTTCTTCATCGCCTTCCAGCGCGACCCGCGCACCGGCTTCGTCCCCGTCCAGCGGTCGCTGGCGGCCGACGCGCTGAACGAGTACGTCCAGCACGTCGGCTCGGGCGTCTACGCGTGCCCGCCCGGCGTCCGCGAGGGCGGCCACTGGGGCGAGGCCCTCTTCGCCTGAGGCGGGACGGGGCGCGGCGGACGGGGCACGGGTCAGGACGAGGCGCCGGCGCGCTCGTCGCGGATGCGGGTGACCACGTCGCCCGCCGCCGTCTTGATCGACTCCAGCTCCTGGAGGTACGACCAGTAGTCCGGGTGCGCGCCGGTGAGCCGCCGCGGGGCCGCCTCCAGCCGCTCGACCAGGGCGTCCAGCGCGCGGGCGTGGTGCGGGGCGGCGCCGCCCGGCTGCGCCGTCGCGAGCTTCTGCGCGTCCCGGACGGCGAACCGCGCCGCCTCGGCCGGCTTGCCCGGATCGGCCGCCGCCGCGTCCAGCTCGGCCACCCGGCCGGTGACCTGCGCCGCCCGCCGCTCGGCGCCGTTCAGCTCGGTGCGGGCCGCCGTCAGCGCCCGCTGCGCCGGCTTCCACTCGTTGCGGGCGATGTGCGCGGACGCCTCGTTCAGCCGCTCGCGGGCCCGCTCGACGCCCGCGCCGACGGCCTCGGGGGCGCCCCTGAGGTCCTGCCAGCAGGATTGCGAGTAGTGCCGCAGCAGCAGCCGCATCGCCTGCCGCACCGGCTCGATCCGCCCGGCGACCATGTCGGAGCGGGTGCGCACCGACGCCAGCGAGTTCCGGACCTTCTGCCCGATCCTGGGCAGCTCCTCGGCCTCCTCGCGGGCCTGGTCGGCGGCGTGCCGGACCTCGTCGGCCAGGTCCATCGCGCCGGCCAGCCCGAGCCCGCCGAGCCCCTGCGAGCTCAGCCGGGCCAGCGACTCGCGCGCCCGCGCCAGCCGCGCCTCGGGGTCGGCGGCGTCCATGCCCGCGTCGCGGGCCGCGGCGACGGCGGCCTCGGCCGCCGCGACGGCGTCGCGGGCCGCCGCCAGCCGCGGCGGCAGCTGGTCCAGCGCCGCCTCCAGCCGCGCCATCTGGGGCGCCAGCCGCTCGCCGAACCGCTCCAGATCGCGGGTGATCTTCTGGAGCCGGTCGGTGACCGCCAGGAACGCCCGGCGGGCCGCGTCGTACTCGGCCGGCCCGCGCTCCCGGTCGCCGTCGAGGTCGTTGGCGTCCAGGACGGAGATGTAGGCCACCGCGGCGGCGTCCGCGCTGTCGCTGAGCGCGCCGAAGTCGTGCCGGACGGGCGCGGCGGCCTTGGCGTCCAGGTCACCGAAGACCGTGACCCGCCCCTGCAGGTACTTCTGCGCGCGGTCCATGTCGTAGAAGGCGGCCGCGGCGGCCTCCCGGGCCTCGATCGCGGCGGCGTCCGGCCGCGGCCCCCGGCCCCGGCGACGCTGGTCCCCTGCTCCCCGCAACGGGCGCCTCCCTTCGCTCCCGTCCCTAGTCTCGCTCAGGAGGCCCCCTGAGTTCACCGTCCAGGCACATCCTGTACGTGATCGGGGGCGTAATCCTGGGCACGTTCGGGGGCCGACGGAGCGGCAGGGAACGGATAGCATCGCTCCAACGTCGGGTATAGGGGACGCGTGCGGCGTCCACCGGCCCTGACGCCGTCCGGCGGCGACGGCCGGACGGCAGAGGAAGCGATCTTGGAGGCACCGGTGGGCGTCAGTCTCAGCAAGGGCGGCAACGTATCCCTGACCAAGCAGGCCCCGGGACTGACCGCGGTGACGGTGGGGCTCGGCTGGGACCTGCGCACCACCACCGGCGCCGACTTCGACCTGGACGCCTCCGCGCTGGTCCTGGACGCCTCCGGCAAGATCCTTTCCGACCAGCACTTCGTGTTCTTCAACAACCTCCGGACCCCCGACGGCGGCGTCGAGCACACCGGCGACAACAAGACCGGTGTCGGCGAGGGCGACGACGAGCAGATCCGGGTCAACTTCGGCGCCATGCCCGACACCGCCGAGCGCGTCGCGTTCGCCGTCTCGATCTACGATGCCGACACCCGCGGGCAGAACTTCGGCCAAGTGCGCAACGCGTTCATCCGGGTGGTGAACGAGGGCGACCGCTCCGAGATGGCCCGCTACGACCTCAGCGAGGACGCCTCCACCGAGACCGCGATGGTGTTCGGGGAGCTCTACCGCAACGGCGCCGAGTGGAAGTTCCGCGCCGTCGGGCAGGGCTACGCCTCCGGCCTGGCCGGCATCGCCACCGACTTCGGCGTCAACCTCTAGCCCGCCCGCCGCACCGCACGCACGTCCCCCAGCAGCGACAGGGAGCAGTTCGATATGGGAGTCTCGCTCGCCAAGGGCGGCAACGTCTCGCTCACCAAGGCCGCACCCGACCTCACCGCCGTGTCCGTGGGTCTCGGCTGGGACGTGCGGGCCACCACCGGCGCGGACTTCGACCTCGACGCGTCGGCGCTGCTGCTCGGAACGGGCGGTAAAGTACTCTCCGACCAGCATTTCGTCTTCTTCAACAACCTCAAGAGCCCGGACGGGTCGGTGGAGCACACCGGCGACAACCTCACCGGCGAGGGCGAGGGGGACGACGAGTCCATCAACGTCGACCTGAACGCCGTCCCGGCCGAGTGCGACCGGATCGTCTTCCCGGTCTCGATCTACGACGCCGACAACCGGGGGCAGAGCTTCGGCCAGGTGCGGAACGCGTTCATCCGGATCGTGAACCGCACCGACGGCAACGAGCTGGCCCGCTTCGACCTGACCGAGGACGCCTCCACCGAGACCGCGATGGTGTTCGGGGAGCTCTACCGGCGCGGCGCGGAGTGGAAGTTCCGCGCCGTCGGCCAGGGGTACGCCTCGGGACTGCACGGCATCGCCACCGATTTCGGTGTCAACGTCGGCTGACAGCCGCCGCCCGCAACGAACAGAAATGTACGCATGATTCTTCGCACCTTCGGCTGGTCCTTCGGGGTCACCGCCATCGGCCTGGTCATCGCGCTGCTCTACGGAGGGCCGGCGGGCCTGGCCCTGGTGGCGGTGCTGGCGATCCTGGAGATCTCGCTCTCGTTCGACAACGCCGTGGTGAACGCCAAGGTGCTGGACCGGATGAGCCCGTTCTGGCAGAAGATCTTCCTGACCATCGGCATCGCGATCGCGGTGTTCGGCATGCGGCTGGTGTTCCCGCTGCTGATCGTGGTGATCACCGCCGGGCTCGGGCCGATCGAGGCGTTCGACCTGGCGCTGAACGAGCCGGACAAGTACCACCACGCGATGGAAGAGGCGTACCCGACGATCGCCGCGTTCGGCGGGATGTTCCTGATGATGCTGTTCCTCGACTTCGTGTTCGAGGACCACGCGCACAAGTGGCTGCCGTGGCTGGAGCGGCCGCTGGCCCGCATCGGCAAGCTGGACCAGCTGTCGGTGGTCGTGGCGGGCGGCGCGCTGGCGCTGGTGTCGGGGCTGTGGGCCAAGGACCCGGGCGACGTGATGATCGCCGGTGTGCTCGGCATGGTCACCTACATCCTGGTGAACGGGCTGGGCGAGCTGTTCTCCCAGGCCGGCGACCTCGACGACGATGTCGAGGACGACGGCGAGGGGAGCGGCGAGATCAGCGTGGGCCGCAAGGGCCCGAGCGATCTCGCGCTGGCGACCGGCAAGGCCGGCTTCTTCCTGTTCCTCTACCTGGAGGTCCTGGACGCGTCGTTCTCCTTCGACGGCGTCATCGGCGCGTTCGCCATCAGCACCGACCCGATCGTGATCGCGCTGGGGCTGGGCATCGGCGCCATGTACATCCGGTCGCTCACCGTTTTCCTCGTCCGCAAGGGCACCCTGCACGAGTACGTCTACCTGGAGCACGGCGCGCACTGGGCGATCGGCGCCCTGGCCACCTGCATGCTGATCAGCATCGCGCACCACGTGCCCGAGTGGATCACCGGCGGGCTGGGTGCCGGCCTGATCATCGCGGCGTTCGCCAGCTCGGTCGTCTTCCGCCGGCGCGGCGGGGACGGCGGTAAGGGCGGGGCCGAGACCGGCGAGGGCAAGCAGCTGCACTCCACCCAGGTCTGAACCCGGGTCTGAACCGAAGGCGAAGGAGCCGACGATGTCGATCTCGCTGCAGAAGGGCCAGAAGGTCTCGCTGGAGAAGCCGGGCGGCGGTGGCCTGACCCGCGTCCGGATGGGGCTGGGCTGGGACGCGGTCGTGAAGAAGGGCCTGTTCGGCAAGGGCAAGGCCCAGACGATCGACCTGGACGCGTCCTGCCTGCTGTTCGACGCCGGCGGCAACCTCGCCGACTCGGTGTGGTTCCGGCAGCTGCGCAGCAAGGACGGCTCGGTCCTGCACACCGGCGACAACCTGACCGGGGAGGGCGAGGGCGACGACGAGGTCATCAACGTCGACCTGTCCTCGGTGCCGGCCAACGTCACCCAGCTGGTGTTCACCGTCAACTCGTTCACCGGCCAGGACTTCTCGCAGATCGCGAACGCGTTCTGCCGGCTGGTGGACGAGACCACCGGCCAGGAGATCGCCCGCTACGAGCTGAGCGGGTCCGGGCAGCACAACGCGCAGATCATGGCGAAGGTGTCCCGGGACGGCACGGGCTGGTCGATGACCGCGATCGGCGCGACCGCCAACGGGCGCACGTTCCAGCACCTCCTGCCGACGGTCTCCGCGCACCTGTGACGGTGGCGGTGATGGCGGCGTCCCCGTGGCCGGGCCGAGCGGGAGGGCCCGGAGTGCATGCGGCACTTTGACCACGTCGACCCCGCGCTCCGCAAGCACCTGTTCCACCGGCAGCCCCGGGCGTTCGACCGCCACGACGACCGGGGCGTGCTGGCGGTCGCGCTCGGCGCGACCCTGTACAGCCCGGCGATCCGGCCCACGCTGGCGGCCGACGTCGTCAAGGCGGCCCGGCGCGGCGTGACCAGCATGGTGCTGTGCCTGGAGGACGCGATCTCCGACGAGGAGGTGCCGGCCGCCGAGGCCAACCTGGTCGCGCAGCTGGAACGCGTCCGGGCGGGCGGCCGGGAGCCGCCGCTGCTGTTCGTCCGGGTCCGCACGGCCGGGCAGATCCGCGACCTGGCCGTGCGCCTGGGTCCCGCCGCGGAGCTGGTCACCGGTTTCGTGCTGCCCAAGTTCACCGCGCAGGCCGGCGGCGAGGCCCTGGAGGCGGTGGCGGAGGCCGCCGACCGCACCGGGCACCGGCTGCTGGCGATGCCGGTGATCGAGAGCCATCAGGCCGTCTACCGGGAGACCCGGTCGGAGCTGCTGCAGGACGTGGCGCGCCTGCTGGCCAAGCACCGCGAGCGCGTGCTGGCCGTGCGGATCGGCGCGACCGACATGTCCGCCGCGTACGGGCTGCGCCGCCCGCCCGACCTGTCGATCTACGACATCCACCCGGTCGCCGGCGCGATCTCCGAGGTGGTGAACATCCTCGGCCGCGCGGACGGCACCGGCTTCGTGGTGACCGGCCCGGTCTGGGAGTACTTCTCGGCGGGCGAGCGGATGTTCAAGCCGCAGCTGCGGCAGTCGCCGTTCGAGCGCCAGCAGGCCGCGCCGCTCCGCGAGCGGCTGATCACCTCGGATCTGGACGGCCTGATCCGCGAGGTCCATCTCGACAAGGCGAACGGCCTGATCGGCAAGACGGTGATCCATCCCAGCCACGTGGCGGCCGTCCACGCGCTGTCGGTGGTGACCCACGAGGAGTACTGCGACGCCTCCGACATCCTCGGGGAGGCCGGTGGGGGAGCGATGGCGAGCGTCTACGCCAACAAGATGAACGAGGCCAAGCCGCACCGCGCCTGGGCCGAGCGGCTCATGCTGCGCGCCCGCGTGTTCGGCGTGGCCGCCGAGGGCGTGACCTTCGTCGAGCTGCTCGACGCGGCGGGCGGCCGATGAGCGCCGCCTGGACCGGCTCCTGGGTCGCGGGCCGGCTCGGCGTGCGGCTGCGCGACGGCGCCCGCCCGGTGGGCGCGGGCCTGCCCGACCTGGTCGGGCTGGCGGTGCGCCGCAACCCGCGCCGCGCGCACCTGCTGGTGTCGGCCGTCCTCGGCAAGCACGTCCCGACGGATCCGCGCCTGGTCCACGGCGCGGGCCTCCTGCTGGGAGACCTCGTCCGCCGTGCCCTGCGCCCGGAGGGGCCGGTGCCGGAGCCCGTACCGGACGCGCACGGGCGCCTTCTCATGGCCGCCCTGCGCGGCGCCCCGGGCGCGGCGGCCGCCCTCCGCGACCACCTGGCGAGCCCGCCGCCGGGCGGTGCCGGCGGCGCGTCCGGGCCGGTGGACGCGGTGGTGCTGGGCTACGCGGAGACCGCGACCGCGCTGGGGCACTCGGTCGCCGACGCGCTCGGCGGGGCGTACTACCTGCATTCGACGCGGCGGCCCGTCGCGGGCTTCGCGCGCTACGGCGGGTTCGAGGAGGAGCACAGCCACGCGACGAGCCACCTGCTGCTGCCGGGGGATCCGGCGGCGCTGGAGCGGGACGTGCCGCTGGTGCTGGTCGACGACGAGCTGTCCACCGGCCGGACGGTGATCAACACGATCAGGGCGCTGCACGCGATCAGGGCGCGGCGGCACTACGTGGTGGCCGCGCTGGTGGACCTGCGCGGGGACGCCGACCGGGCGGCGTTCGCGGCGTTC
The DNA here is from genome assembly GCF_041951345.1 of Actinomadura sp. 21ATH. Taxonomy (NCBI): domain Bacteria; kingdom Bacillati; phylum Actinomycetota; class Actinomycetes; order Streptosporangiales; family Thermomonosporaceae; genus Actinomadura; species Actinomadura sp. 21ATH. Next base: position 176,957 of record NZ_JBGNUR010000004.1, read on the forward strand.
GCGGACGAGATCGGCGCCCGGATCGACGCCGTCGCCCTCGCGGGGGGCCGCGTGGACCTGCCGGAGGGGATCCTCGAGGCCGGGCAGGAGCTGGTGGCCGGCCTCGCGCAGGACGAGGCGGCGCGGGACGGCGGGACCGCGCGTGAGGGGGAGCCCGGCGAGCCGTACGAGGTCACGCGGGTCGATCTCGGCTGGCCCGAGGGGCTTCCCGACGGCGGGCGGCACGGGTTCCTGCCCGAGCACCGGGAACGGCTCGGCAAGGAGCTGCCGGCCATGGCGAGCCGGCTCGTCCCCCTGCTGGAGGGGCGGTCGCGCGTGCTGGTGCTGGGCTTCGAGGAGCTGATGTACGCGCCGCTGCGGCTGGCGGAGGCGCTGGCGGACGCGCTTCCCGCCGGCGTGGCCGTGCGCTACTCCACGACGACCCGCTCGCCGGTGCTGGCCGTGGACGACCCGGGCTACGCCATCCGCACGCGGCTGGCCTTCCCCGCGCACGACGATCCCGCCGACGGGCCGGGGGAGCGGTACGCGTACAACGTCGCCCCCGGCAGGGACGCCTCGCGGGCGTTCGACTCGATCGTCCTGGTGGTGGACGACGCGGGCGACACCCCGGAGCTGGCCGATGGGCTGCTGTCCCGGCTGGCGCGGCTCGCACCCGTGGTGCTGGCTACGGTGCCCAGTTACAGGGAGGCCCCCGCGCGCGCCCTGTACGGGCCCGCCTTCGGCAGTTACGCGGCCGAGGACGTCGCGTGGCTGCTGAAGGACCTGTCGGGCGTGCGGCTGGAGGCCCCCACCGAGGAGCGCGAGGCGGCGATCCAGGCGGGGCGGGCGCACTACGCCGAGTCCCTGCCGGTGGAGTACCAGCCGGGCGCCGAGTACCGGCGGCTCTTCCACGAGGCCCTGGACGCCTCGGCCGGCCGGATCGCGCACGCCGTGGGCCTGGTGACCGAGATGATCCTCGCCGAGCGGGGGCCGGAGGCGGTGCTGGTGTCGCTGGCCCGCGCCGGGACGCCGGTGGGGATCCTGGTCCGGCGCTGGGCGCGGTTCGCGCACGGCGTCGACCTGCCGCACTACGCGATCAGCATCGTCCGGGGCCGGGGGATCGACGAGGTCGCGCTGGCGTACATCGCGGCGCGGCACGACCCGTCGCGGGTCATGTTCGTGGACGGCTGGACGGGCAAGGGCGCGATCGCCAGGGAGCTGACGGCCGCGCTGGACGCGCACGCCGCCGCGACCGGCCGACGCTTCCCCGCCGATCTCGCGGTGCTGGCCGACCCGGGGCGGTGCACGCCGCTGCACGGGACGCGCGAGGACTTCCTGATCCCGTCGGCGTGTCTCAACTCCACGGTGTCCGGCCTGGTCAGCCGCACGGTGCTGAACGAGGAGCTGATCGGGCCGAACGACTTCCACGGGGCGAAGTTCTACGCGGAGCTGGCCGGCGGGGACGTCTCGGCGGTCTTCCTGGACGCGGTGTGCGCGCGCTTCGGCGAGGTCGCCGGCCGGGTGGCGGCGGACCTGCCGGGGCTGCTCGCGGCCGACCGCGCGCCGGACTGGTCGGGCTGGGAGGCGGTCCGCAGGGTGGGGCGGGAGCAGGGCGTCGACGATCTCAACAAGATCAAGCCGGGGGTGGGGGAGACGACCCGGGTGCTGCTGCGCCGCGTCCCGTGGAAGGTGCTGGCCCGCGCGGGCGAGGGGGCCGAGCTGGCCCACATCCGGCTGCTGGCGGCCGAGCGCGGGGTGCCGGTGGAGGAGGTCGCCGCGGACGCGTTCCCGTACGCCTGCGTGGGGCTCGTCCATCCGAGCTTCGGCGCCGGATCCGTCCAGTAGACCGTGCCGGCTCCAGCGGACCGTGCCCGCCGATGTCCGATATTTTCTACTTTGTAAAGGAAGGCGGTCTCTGGTGAGCGTGCTCGTCTGCTCGGATCTGGACCGTACGCTCATCTACTCCTCCGCGGCCCTCCACCTGGACGGCCCCGACGCCGCCATGCCGCGCCTGCTGTGCGTGGAGCTGTACCAGGCGGCCCCGCTGTCCTACCTGACCGAGACCGCCGCGCGCGGCCTGGAGGCGCTCGCGGGGGCGGCGACGCTCGTGCCGACGACGACGCGCACGCCGGAGCAGTACGCGCGGGTGCACCTGCTGGAGAAGCCCCCCGCGTACGCCATCTGCGCCAACGGGGGCCACATCCTGGTGGACGGCGCGGACGACGCCGAATGGGCCGCGGCCGTACGGGCCCGCATGGGGGAGTCGTCCGCCGCCCTGGCCGAGGTGCGGGAGCACCTGGCGGGCGTCCAGGGCGAGTTCGTCCTGAAGCGGCGGACCGCGTCCGACCTGTTCGCCTACACGGTGGTCGACCGGGCCGCCCTTCCCCAGGGCTGGGTGGAGGACCTCACCGGATGGTGCGCCGAGCGCGGCTGGCGCACCTCGCTGCAAGGGCGCAAGGTCTACTGCCTCCCGGCGGGCCTGACCAAGGCGGCCGCGGCCGAGGAGGTCGCCCGCCGCACCGGAGCGGAGGCCATGCTCGCGGCCGGCGACTCGCTGCTGGACATCGAGCTGCTCGAAGCCGCGACCGCGTCCATCCGGCCCGCCCACGGCGAGCTGCACGACACCGGCTGGACCTCGCGGTCCGGCCCCGCCACGGCCGTCACGCGCGCGCGGGGCGTCCTGGCGGGCGAGGAGATCGTCGCCTGGCTGCTGGAACGCGCCGGCGCCGGCTCCGGCGGCCGCTCCCCGGGAACAATCACGGAGCCGGCGCCGCCCGCGTAGACAAGCACCGCCGGAACAGGGGTCGCCGGACCCGCCATCTGCGGTCACAATCAGGGTGGCTCTGCACCTCGCGAGGAGGTCACGCTGGCCCCATGACGACCCGTCTGACCGGCGACGAGACCGCGCTCTGGGACGCCGCGGCGCGGGTTCTCGATGCCAACTGGACGGGGACGGGCACCGTCCCGTCGCCCGGCCTGTACCCGCACCAGTGGAGCTGGGACTCCACGTTCGTCAGCATGGGGCTGGCCAGGCACCGCCGCGACCGGGCCGAACGCGAGCTGATGTCCCTCTTCCGCGGCCAGTGGCGGGACGGCCTGCTGCCGCACATGGTCTTCAACACCGACCTCGCGCGCCACGCGTACTTCCCCGGGCCCGAGCTGTGGCACGGCGACCGCCAGCCCGCCGCGCCCAGGAGGGTGCACACCTCCGCCCTCACCCAGCCGCCGCTGCAGGCGCTGGCCGCCCTGCGCCTGCACGAGTGCGCGGGCCCGGCCGAGGCCGAACGCAGCCGCGCCTTCCTGGCGCGCCTCTACCCGATGCTGGTCGCGCAGCACCGCTACCTCGCCGAATGCCGCGACGTGGACTCCAGCGGCCTGATGGCCATCGTCCACCCCTGGGAATCGGGCATGGACAACAGCCCCGCCTGGGACAGGCCGCTCGGCGCCCTCCAGCTGCCGCGGGCCGTGTACGCGCCCAACCGCGACGCCTACAGCCTCCCCACGGGCGAGGACTACGAGCGGTACGTATGGCTCGTCACCCTGCTGCGCGAGGCCGGCTACCGGAGCGAGTACATCCGGGAGGCCCACCCGTTCGCCGTCGAGGACCCGCTGGTGAACGCGACGTACCTGGCCTCGACGCACGCGCTCGCCGAGCTGGCCGCCATCGTCGGCCGCGACCCCGTGCCGCACCGGGAGCGGGCCCGGCTGATCCACGGCGCCCTCATGGAGCGGCTGTGGGACTGCGAGACGGGCTGCTTCCGGGCCCGCGACCTGCGCGACGGCCGGCTGCTCCCGGTCGTGACCGTGGCGGGCTTCGCGCCGCTGCTGGACCCCGAGCTGCCCGCGCCGGTCGCGCGGAACCTCGTCGACCTGCTGCTTTCGGCGCGGTTCGCGGGCGCGGCCGGCTACCCGGTGCCCACCTGCGACATCCAGGCGCCCGCGTTCGACCGCGGCGGGTACTGGCGCGGGCCGACCTGGATCAACACGAACTGGCTGCTGTGGTACGGCGCCCTGGCGCACGGCCACACGGTCATCGCGGATCTGCTGTACGGCTCCACGCTGCGGCTGGTGCGGCAGTCGGGGTTCCGCGAGTACTTCGACCCGTTCGACGGCACCGGCCGCGGCAGCCACGACTACAGCTGGTCGGCGGCGCTCGTCCTGGACCTGCTCGGCGCCCGCCGCGCGCCCCGGGCGGCCTGATCGCCTACGGTGGTCGCATGCGCCTGACCCGGCGGCCGCCCGCCCCCGTCCGCGACCGGCTCGACCTCGAACGAGGCGAGCGCACGCTGGCCACCGCGCCCACGCGCGGCGGCTCCTACGTCGTGGCCACGTCCACGGCCCTGCACGTCCCCACGGTGTCCGGCGGCTTCGCCCGCGTCCCGTGGGAGCGGATCGACCAGGCGTCCTGGAAGGACGGCTGGCTGCACGTGCACGAGACCGCGGGCGGTCCCGAGCACCACGTCCGGCTGACCGAAGCGGGGTCGGTGCCCGAGACCGTCCGGGAGCGCGTCACGGCCACCGTCGTGATCAGCCACAACGCGCGGCTGCCCGGCGGCGGCACCGTCCGGATCGCCGGCCGCCGCCCGTCCGGCGGCGGCGACGTGCGCTGGAGCTTCGTGTTCGGGTCCGGGCTGGACCCGGACGACCCGGGCCTGCGCGCCGAGGCCGAGCAGCTCCTGGAGGACCTGCGCCGCCAGACCGGCCTCTGAGGCCGGGGGGCGGCCTGAGGGACCGCTGGGTCTCAGAGGGTGGTACGCGGGGTCGCCGCGGTCCCGTGCGTCGTGGTCTCCTGGCGCGGGTCCTTGTACTCCTCCGGCATGTCGTCCTGGTGCTTGCCGGGCATCTTGCTGCCGATCTGCTCGGGCACCCGGTCCCGCGCCGCCTCGGCGATCTCGCCGCCCTTGGTGCGGAGAACCTCGGCGTACTCCTGCACCCTCGGGTTCTCGGTGAAGCGCTGGGAGGCCTGCTTCATCTGCTCGTACCGTTCGCGGCCGGCCTTCGTGCCCAGGACGTAGCCGACGGCCGCGCCCGCGAAGAACATTGCACGGTGCTTCATAGTTCAAAACTCCCGGTGCTGCGGTTGGTCACCGACCCATACCCACGAAAGGGCGGAGCAGTCGCCCGGGATTTATGGGTGCGCGAACACCTCCTGGAATGCGCTAACCTAGACGCGCCGGGCAGGGGCGAGGCTCCACCGGCCGCGACGATCCCGCGTAGCTCAATCGGCAGAGCAGCCGGCTGTTAACCGGCAGGTTACTGGTTCGAGTCCAGTCGCGGGAGCAAGATCCCCTTGTGTGAGGCCCGGCCGTTTCGGCCGGGCCTCGTTCTCGTCCGTCCGGCTGCCCTTTTCGCCCCGGATGGTGTTTCATAGGCGACCGTGGTGATCGAGGACCGGGACGCGCCGCGGGCGGGCCGCCGACCGCGCGGGACCGTCATGATCTTCGCCGTGCCGCTGCTGGCGGTCGCCGCCGCGGGGATCGCCGTGGGGATCGCCCTGGACGGCGGGGACCCGGGTGACCGCGCCGTGCCGTTCGAGGCGGGCCGCGTGTACGAGACCGGCAAGCGGCAGCGGATCGAGTCGGGCGGCCGCGCCGTCACGTACGTCCCGGCCGGCGGGCGCACGCTCGACAGCCGCGCCGGATGCCTCGCGGGGGCCGGCGGGGCGCGGAGCCGGGCGCTGCTGGCCGACGTGGAGTGCGAGGGACGCGTCCAGGCGTCGTTCCGCACGACGGAGAACGTGACGGTCGACGGGCACGTCCTCCGGTTCAGGGACTCCGCGGCCGCCGCGGCCGCGGGCGCCTGGCTCGCGTACACCGATCTGCGCTTCTCCGGCGGCGGCACCGCCCGGGACGGCCGCGTGGAACGCCGGGGACGATACGTGGTGGTGACCGCGGGCGCCTCCCAGGACCCGGAACGGACGGCGGACGCCGTCGCGGTGCTGCACGGCGCCACCCTCGCGGGCCTCGGCGGGGCCGCGGCCGGATGAGCTACGGGAACTTCGCCCGCAAGGCGCGCGACCCGTCGCTGCCGCACGGGATGCGGGTGTCGATGCTGCGCTCCTGCGTGCAGATCTACCGGCCGATCGGTTTCCACGCCACGCTGAGCTTTCTGGAAGCGCGCGCGGGGCGGTTCCAGACGGACGAGGCGGCGCTGCTCAGGGCCCTGGACGAGCTCGACGCGAGCCGCGCGGTGTGGCACGCGGAGCTGGCCGCGTACGACGAGGCCCGCCGCGAGGCCAAGCGGAGAGGCCGCAGGTGCCCGCACCCCCGGGACCGCAACCCGTACCACCTGGACCACTGGTACGGCGCCCGCCGCGAGGCCGCCCTGCACGCCGTCCTCTACTGGAACCGGCGGCGGCTCCCCGCGCTCGTCGCCGACGACGTCTCCCGCGATCTGCGGGCATGCGTGGACGCCTGCCTGGAGTCCGGCGGCCGCCTGACCCCACACGAGCGGCGGACCCTGTCCGCCTGCGCCGGCCGGCTCAGGGCCCGCTTGGAGGCGAGGCGGTGGGAGGACCAGCTCGACCACTTCCGCACCAGGGACCTGCTCACGGTCGTCCGGCTTCTGGAGGACGCGACCGGCGCGTCACCGGAACCTGGTTCGATGGCCGGGTGAGCAACGACGGCGGCGGCGCGGCCCGCCACATCAGGCGGCGGGAAGACCACGACATCGACGGCTGCGTCCGGGTGCTCGCGGAGGTGCACGAGAGCGACGGCTACCCGGTGGACTGGCCCCGCGACCCGGCCGGGTGGCTGGCACGGCCGTCGCTCATCGGGGCCTGGGTGGCGGAGCCGGACGGCCGGATCGCCGGCCATGTCGGCCTGTCGCGCAGCACCCCGGACAACGCGGCGCCCGCGCTCTGGAGCGCCCGCACCGGCGCCGGCATCGCCGCGACCGCCATGGTGAGCCGGCTGTTCGTCGCCCCCTGGGCGCGCGGCCGCGGGATCGGTGCGCTGCTGATGGCGCGGGCGTCCGGCGAGGCGCGGGACCGCGGCCTGCACCCGGTGCTGGACGTGGTCGCGTCCGACACCGCCGCGGCGGCCCTGTACGAGCGGCTCGGCTGGAGCCTGCTGGACACGGTCGAGCAGCAGTGGGGTCCGGACCGGCGGGTGGCCGTCCGCTGCTACGCGGCGGCGGGCACCTGACCGCGCCCGTGCCCCTCCGGGGCTAACGCAACCGAGGGTTCCTGGGGTTTGATAGGCGTTCGTGACCGAGACCTCACGGCAGCAGGCCGTCTTCGTCCCCGCCGGTACCGACCCCGACGCGGCGTCCGAGGGCGGGACGCGGCGGGTCCGGGTGCTGGCGGGCGCCGGCCGCCGCACCGCCTCCCGGCTGATCGACTACCTGACCGTCGTGGTCGTGTGGACGGCGGCGCTCACGCTCGCGCTGCTCATCGCGAGCGTCTCCGGCGGCGCGGGCGGCCCGGTGCTGGTCGTCGTGGCCATGACCCCCGTGCTCACCGGGACGGCCGGCTGGTACTTCGTGCGGGTCGGACGGCTGGCCCTGTGGGGCTGCACGGTCGGCCAGCGCATCGCCGGGACGCGGGTGGTGACGCTCGACGGCGTGAGCGGCCCGAGCCGCGGGCAGGCGTGGAAGCGCTGGCAGCCGACCTGGGGCGACAACTACTCGGCCCGCGGCCCGTGGGACGACTACTTCGCGTGGAAGGGCTCCGGCGGCCGGCGGGCGCGCGCGGGCCAGTGTCTCCACGACCTGAACGCCGGGACGATGGTCGTCCTGGCGGCGCGGACCCCTCGGGAACGCACCCGCAGGATCCTCCTCGCGGCGCTGCTCGCGGCCGGGGCGCTGGCGGCGGTCGCCGGATTCTCCTGGGGCTCGGCCCAGCTGACGTCGTGACGCGGGTTCCCGTTCCGGGGCGGTAACACCGGCGGCCCTCCCGACACGTAGGGGGTGTTCCCTTTCCCCAGCGCGAAGGAGAGTCCCGTGAGTGCCGTGAGTCCCGTGGGTGCCGCAAGACCCGTGAGCTCCGTCGATGGGTGACCGCGAGGCCGCGTTCGAGGCGCTGTACGCCGCGACGTACGAGCCCATCCTCGGCTACGCGCTGCGCCGCTGCGCCTCCCCGGACGACGCCGCCGACGTCGTCGCGGAGACGTTCACCGTCGCGTGGCGGCGCTTCGGCGAGATCCCGCCCGGCGACCGGGCGCGGCTGTGGCTGTACGGCGTCGCGCGCCGCGTCCTGGCCAACCACCGCCGCTCCGCCGAGCGGCACCGGCTGCACACCACCGGCCTGCGCGACGAGATCGCCGCGGTCGCCGTGACCGATCCCGCCGACGGCGCCGCCATCGCGCAGGCGTTCGGCCGCCTGTCCGCCGGCGACCGCGAGGTGCTGGCCCTGGTCGCCTGGGAGGGGCTCGACCGCACCGCGCTCGCCGCCGTCCTCGGCTGCTCGGCCGGGGCCGCGCGCGTCCGGCTGCACCGCGCCCGCCGGCGCCTGGCCCGCGCGCTGCGCTCGGCGGGCGTCGACCACCGGCCCGTGACCCGTACCTCAGCGAACGGAGCACACTGACATGAAGCCGCACCCCACCGACGAGCCGGTGCGCACGCTGGCCCGCGTCCGCGACGCCGACCTCGCCGGCCACGCCGCCCGCCCCGCCGCCCGCGAACTCCTCACCACCATCATGACCACCGCCCCCGCCGACGCCACCGTGGCCGCCCCTGGCCCCGCCGCCGCCGATACGGCTACCGCCCGAGTCGCCGCCTCCGATGCGGCCGCCGGTGGCGGTGCCGGTGCGCGCGTGCGGCGGCGCGGCCGTTCGCTCGCCGTGCGGCTGGCCGTGGCCGGTACGGCGGCCGCCGCCGTCGCCACGGGCGTCGCCGTCTGGCCCGGCGGCGGTGGTGAGAGCGTGCCGCCCGCCGCGCCGCCGGTCGCCATCCGGCTGGCGTCGGCCGCCGAGGCCGGGAAGGTCCTCGACCGCGCCGCCGCGGCCGCCCGGAACCGCCCGTCCGCCGCCCCCGGGCCCCGGCAGTGGGTCTACACCAGGATCCGCGTGACCAGCGGCGCCCGGCCCGCCGGGTCCGTCACCGGCGGGCCGTACAGGACGGACGAGTCGGAGCTCTGGCGGCGCGGCGACGGCAGGCAGTACGCCGCGTACGAGAACGGCAGGATCTCGGTCGGGCGCGAGACGGCCGAATCCGCCCGCGCCTCCAGGTACCTGCCCCTCCCGACCGATCCCGGGGCGCTGTTCCGCAAGATCCACGGCAGCGGCGGGGGAGGCCCGCTCATGACGTTCGAGACGCTGGTCACCATCCTGCGCGAGAACGTCCACCCGCCCGCGACGGAGGCGGCGATCTACCGCGCCATGAAGCTGGTCCCGGGCGTGACGCTCGTCGAGGGCGGGGCCGACGCGGCCGGCCGCCCCGCCATCGCCCTCGGCGTCGTGGACCAGTGGACGCACACGGAGGTGCTGCTCGACCCGGAGACCTACGGCTACCTCGGCGACCGCGTGTTCGCCGTCAAGGACCACGAGGTCGACGGCGGGTCCGGCGAGCGCGTCCTGAAGGGGACCCTCCAGCACCAGAAGGTCCGCGTCGCCGTCAAGGTCGTCGACAGGCCCGGCGCGCGCTCCTGACGCGCGCCCGCGGGCCGTCCGGGCCGGACCCGGGCGGCCCGCGGCGCGGCCGTCACGCCGAGACGCCCGACGGGGGCAGCAGCGAGCCCGCGGTCAGCCCGGCGGACAGGAGCCCGGCGACGCTCGCGGCCGCCTCGCCGGCTTCGCGGGCGGCGGCGCGGAGGTCGTGCAGGTGCTGGAACGTGCGGCTGTAGCGGCGCTGCTCGTCGAGCGGCAGCAGCGGTACGCGCAGCCGCCGCGCGTCGACGTGCTCGGCGGAGCTGCCGGAGGACGCCTGGCCGACGTTGCCGGCCGCGCCCAGGAAGCCCGCCAGGAACCAGGGGTCCAGGCGCTCGGCGTCCGGCCTGATCAGGTGGACGTCCGGGGCGAGCAGGCAGGCGGCGTCCTCGTCGTCGGCGACCCTGGACGCGGCTCCCCGCGGGCCGGGGACGCCGGACAGGAGCACGTCCCCCGCCGCGATCACGGTCGGCGCGATCGGGCGGACCTCGCTGGCGTCGCCGGTGGCCCGGCCGCCCGCTGCCAGGTCGCGGCCGGTCAGCACGGCACGCCCCTCGTACCGCGCCAGGATCTCCGAACCCCGCCCGGCCCGGTAGAGCGTCAGCGCACCGTCCGCCGCCAGGTCCGCGACCGTCGCCGTACGCCAGGCGCGCGCCTCGTCCCCGGCCGGCCGCCACTCGCCGACCGCGCCGGCGAGGGTGAGGGAGGCGATGCTCGCGCCCAGCTCCTCGATCAGCTCCCTAGCCTGCGCGGCCACCAGGGCCGGGGCGGCGACCGCGGCGGCGGCACGGACCCGGCGGGCCGGCGTCAGGTCCACGTGCTCGTCGAGCAGGTCGATGACGGGGACGGCGCGCGCGAAGCCCGGCTCGGCCGCGAAACCGTCCGCGTCGCCGGCGAACCCGCGCCACGCGGCCAGCACGGCCGCGGCCAGCTCGTCCCACCCGGCGGGGGAGCGGTCCGAGGCGTCGACGAACAGCGCCGCGTCCCCGGCCGGTCCGCCGGGCCGGGGACGCTCCAGCACCCACAGGTGCGGGCCGATGTGCAGCCGCGCGATCCCGGACGGCAGGGCGACGACGGCCCGGAGCGCGCCCGCCCGCAGCAGCTCCGACCGCACGTGGCGCCCCGGGCCGCGGGAGGCGACGGAGGGCGGCAGCAGCATCACGGCCAGGCCGCCGGGGGACAGGTGCGACAGCGCGTGCTGGACCCACGCCAGCTCGGACTCGGCGCGCGGCGGGATCCCGTACGTCCAGCGCGCGTCGTCCGCCAGCTCGTCATGCCCCCACTCGCGGTCCGCGAACGGCGGGTTGCACAGCACCCCGTCCACCTCGACGCCGGGGAACGCGTCGGCCCGCAGGCTGTCCCCGGCGCGCACGGTCACGTCCGCGTCCGCGGCACCGAGCAGGAGGCGCACGGCGCTGCGCTGGGCCTGGACGGGCACGCGGTCCTGCCCGAACAAGGCCGCGGCGCCGTGCTCGGCGGCACTGGCCAGCAGGGCTCCGGCGGCGCACGACGGGTCGAGGACGCGCCGCGGGTACGGGCCTTCCGGGGGCGCCAGCAGCCGGGCCATCAGGTCGGCCAGTCGCGGCGGCGTCTGGTAGGTGCCGGTGGAGGCGCGGTCGCCGAGTTCCCGTTCCGCCAGCACGTCGAGCGCCACCTGCGGGCCGTCCTCGTGGACGCACCGGACCAGGGCGCGCAACGCCCCCGCGTCCCGGTCCTCGTACCGGACGGGCCCGGCGCCCGGCAGCATGCCGCCCGCCCCGGCGACCGCGTCGCACGCGCGCGAGGCCAGGTCCGCGTCCGGAAGTCCGCGCAGCTCGGCCGCCGCGTCGCCGAGGCGGGCCGTGGCGAGTACGAGGGGGAGCAGCCGTACGGCGAGGGTGCCGTCATCAGCGCGCAGCCGCAGCGCCGCGCGCAGCTCCGCGGCCGGGGTGGCGGCGGCCGGCCGCCCGCGTGCGCGCAGCCAGGCCCGTACGGCGTCGAGGTCGAAGAGCGGGCGGTCCTCCGTTCCGCCGACCGGGGCCGGGAAGTCCTCGTGCCGTTGCCGCCAGTCGGTCACCGTCGCGCGCGTGACCCCGGCGAGACGCGAGATCTCTGCGGCGGTCACCCGCGCGGAGGAGTTCTGCATGGCATCCCCGACCATTTGACGTTATGTTGGTCGATACTATATACACGCATTGCTCTGCATGTGCGTGATAACAGCATCCCGGCGGTGCTCGCGAACGGCGGACGCCCGGCCCCCTCTAATAGCCACCCCTGTTCAATGGACGCCGTGAGCCTGCTCGTGGATGTCTTCGTGACGGATGAAACCGGCGAACGTGTGGTGCTCGACTCCCCGGCCGGGGGCCTCGACCTGGCCGGGCACGAGCGGACGCGCACCCTGCTCTGGGGCTCGGCCGCCGTCCGCGAACTCGGCGCCCGCCACCTGCCCGTCCTCGCCACCGAGGACCTGTGGATCGAACCCGGCGAGATCGAGGGCTTCCTGGCCGAGTGCGAACTGGTCCGCGCGAACATCCCCGCCATCGCGGCCCGCACGGACCGGCGCGAGGACTACATCGCGTCCCGGCTGGACAACATCATCGGAGCCGCCCGGCGCGCACGGGAGCTGGGCGGCGGCGTCGTCATCTGGTGACCCGCGAAGGCCGCGTCCACAGCAGTGCGACCGTCGCGAGGCCCGCCAGGCAGGGGGCCAGCCCGGTCCAGGCCAGCTCCGGCGGCAGGCCCGTGTCGCCTGAGGTGTCCCTGGTGAGCAGCATGGCCAGGCCGGTGCAGGTGCCGAGTACGAGCATCGCGGTCGCGGCGGGCCGGGCCCACCGCCGGGCCCGGCCGACCGCGCGGATCGTCCAGAGCCAGGCGACGGCGCCGCACGCTCCGATGGCGGTCAGCAGCATCAGGTAGGCGGTGACCGCCGTGTCGATCTTCTCCTGGGAGTAGCCGGGATAGCCGGCCCGGATGTGGTCGGCCAGCAGGTGGAGGGTGGCGCGGTCGAGGTACGGGGCGGCCGTCGCGGCCACGGTGAGTCCGAGCCCGGCCCACATCGCCGCGGTGGCCCACCGTTCACGGGGGTGCTTCGCCATGGGAACGCCCTGCCTTTCTCCGTAAATCTACGCTGTAGGTTTTATCTGGACGGTAGATTCTACGGTGTAGGTTTGGCAAGCGGAGGGAACGGACGTGACCAGGCGCACACGGGGCACCTCGGCGGGGCTCGACCGCGCGCGCATCGCGGCCGCCGCCGTCGCGCTCGTCGACCGCGACGGCCTGGACCGCTTCGGGGTCCGGCGGCTCGCGGACGACCTCGGGGTCGACCCGATGTCGATCTACCACCACATCAAGGGCAAGGCGGCGCTGCTGGACGCGGTCTCGGAGGCCGTGATCGCCGAAATGGAGACCGGCGGGGAGGAGCCGCCCCGAGACTGGGAGGAGGCCGCCCGCCGGACGGCGCACGACTACCGGCGGATGGCGTACCGGCACCCCCGCGTGTTCCCGCTGCTCGCCACCCGCCCGCAGAAGTCGCCGGTGGCGCTGGCCGCCCTGGAACGGCTGGTGGCCGCGATGCGCGCGGGCGGCCTGCCCGACCGGGTCGTCGCGGACGCGCCGACGGTGCTGTTCGGCTTCCTCAACGGCTACCTGCTCGCGGTCCTCAGCGGCGGTCCCGGCGGGCCCGCCGAGGTGCCCGCGATCGACCCCGCCGCCTACCCGGCCATGGCCGCCCTCGCGCCCCACCAGGCCGGCTTCGGATCCGAGGCGGAGTTCGACCGGCTGCTCGACGCGGTGCTCGGCGGGATCGGCGACCAGGCCGCACGACACGGCGTCCGCTGAACGGCGGCACCGTCTTGGAGGGCACCCGTCCGATCAGGCGGCGGACCCGCCGTCCGGCAGCCGGGACAGGAAGGCCCAGGCCGCCGGCCCGCGCCAGGCCCCCGGATCGGCGACGGCCGGGCAGTCGACCAGCCCTTCCGCGAACGACGACGAGATGAGGATGCGCCCGTTAGCGCGCCAGACTCCTCGCCCGTCGATCGTGATGTGCCGGAGGCGCACGTCATCCCTCATTCGGTACGGCCTCCAGCTCCGCGAACACGACCTTGCCGCCCTCGGCGAGCGGCCGCGTACCCCAGCGCCTGACGAGCTGCTCCAGGAGGAGCAGGCCCCGCCCCGACTCGGAGGCGTGGTCCCCGGGCCGGAGGGCCGGGACGGCGTCGCTCCGGTCCCACGCCTCGATGACCGCGCACCCGTCGTCCCGCCGGTACGTCCGCACGACGACGAGATCGTCTTCTCGGGACCCGTGCTTGACCGCGTTCGTGGCCAGTTCGCTGACCACGATCCGCGCCAGGAAGTCCTCCAGCCCCCACGTCCCGAACGTCAGCGCGACGAAATCCCGCGCCTCCTTGATCGATTCCGGATGTGCCTTGATCACCAGCGTCGCCGCCTCGTACACGTGATCACCTCGTGTGCTGAGATCTTGGTAACTCACCACACATGCTTGCTCGCTGAGAGTAATATCGCCAGGTAAGCAACTCATCGCAAGCTCAGTGCTGGCGGATGGTTGCGGTGAACGGTGTGTCCCCCCAACACAGGAGTTCGCGTCATGGCCAGAAGAAAGCCCACCCGAGAGCTCATCCAATTCGGTTCCGAGGTCGCGCGGCTGCGGCAGGAGGCGGCGCTCAGTCAGCCTCAGTTGGCTCAACGCGTGTCAGTGACCAGGTCCTATGTAGGGCAGGTCGAAGCGGGAACCACGAGATGCCGTCGAGACTTCGCCGCTCGTCTAGATGGGGCGCTCGACACGCACACTGCCCTCGTGGACTTGTGGGACGACCTCATCAAGTCCGCCGGCTACCCTCGCTGGTTCGCGGACTATCCGCAGGCAGAACGGACGGCCGCGCTCCTCCGGGCCTACGAGACCATGTTCGTCTATGGCCTGTTCCAGACTGAGGCGTACATGCGGGAACTCTTGCGGGACCCAACGGCAATCGAAGGGCGAATCCGCCGTCAATCAGTGTTGCGCCGCAAAGATCCGCCGATGATCAGCGTTGTGGTGGGCGAAGCCGCTCTGTGGACCCGTATGGGGAACGAAGAGGTGATGCGGGAGCAGTGTGAGTACCTGCTTGCTGTGTCCGAGTGGAGCAACGTCACTCTCCAGATCGCTCCCACCGCGTACTACCGGGGACTTGAAAGTTCTTTCAACCTGGCAACTCAACCGAACGGTGACGATCTACTCCACATCGAAACTGCCATAGGAGGCGTTACGTCGAACAGCCCAGAGGATATCTTGCACATCGTCGGTGCGTTCTCGGCGTTGCAGTCCCGCGCTCTGAACGTTGACGATTCCCGCGAGTTCCTACGGAAGGCGGTTGTCCGATGGACGTGATCACGTGGCGGAAGTCCCGGCGCAGTGGTGGCCAGGGTGGCGCGTGCGTTGAGGTGGCGCGGTTCCCCGAGGCGGTCGGGGTGCGGGACTCCAAGGATCCGGATGGGGCGAAGCTCGTTCTCGGTCAGGGCGCCTTCCGGGCGCTGGTCGGTGAGCTGAAGCGTTCCTGACCTGGCAAGGGAGTCGTTCATGGACCCGATCATGTGGCGGAAGTCCGGGCGCAGCAGTGGCCAGGGTGATGCCTGCGTTGAGGTGGCTCGCTTCGCCGGGGTGGTCGGGGTGCGGGACTCCAAGGATCCGGGCGGGGCGAAGCTCGTTCTCGATGCGGATCGGTTCCGGGGGCTCCTGGCCCGGCTCAAGCAGTAGACCCCCGTCGGCTTCCGAGAGCCCCGGCCCCGCGCGGGCCGGGGCTCTCCGCGTCCACTGCCTGGCTCGCGCGCGCCGTGTTGACTCGTGGCGTGTTCCCCTTTCGGGGTGGCCTGCGGAGGGGAACACGCCACGAGTCAACGTTTTGGGCGAACGGGGAGGGCGGTCGTTGTAGACCGGGGGCATGCGGGAGATCGACTATGGGCTCGGCCGGCGTCTTCACGATGAGCTGATCGACAGCGGTGCGGGTGGTGAGCGTGCTGTCCTGAGGAGGTGGACGGCCGCTGCGGCCGGGCTCCTGGACGGGCTGGGGCCGCTGCGCCGGCGGGAGGTGCCGCAGGTGCGCGGGGACGGTGAGCTGGGCTCGTGGTATCGCGACGGGCTTTACGCCCTGTACGCGCTCAGCCGGGTCAGCGATCTGCTCATCGAGCGCGGCTGCCCGGCCGGGGAGGCGGGGCCGGGGCCGGGGGTCACCGGCGGGCGCGTTCTCGATCGTGCCGCGCTCGCCGTGCACGGGTGGTTCTTCGAGCGGGTCGGGCTGGAGCGGGTCCGGCGCGGTGCCGCGTTCTCGCCGTTCCATCACGAGGTGTTCGCGGTGAGCGTGGACGAGAGCGCGGGGGCCGTCACGGTCGAGGACGTGCTGTGGCCCGGGTTCCGGTTCGGCGACCTGCTGTTCTGCCGTGCCGGGGTTCGCGTGCGGGCGCCGTCGCGCCTGCTGGACGCGGGGACGGCCACCGCGTCCACGCTGTACTTCACCGACCGGCGCGACCCTCGCCCGAGCGACGACCCGTCGCATGGATGGGGATCGAACTCCCAGTGGCGCACCCGGTTCCATCGCTTCTACGAGGACTCGGCGGGGCTGCATCTCAACTGGGACGGGGAGAAGTACATCGGGGAGGGGTTCGTGCCGCCGGAGGACGACGCCAACGGCGCGCTGTCCGTGCGGCGGCGCCGCGAGCTGCTGCTGCATCGCTGCCTCGTCACGGCGCCGTCGCCGTCCGAGGAACAGGACCACTATCCGTACGACGACCGCGTGAGTCTGCGGACGGGTGCCTGGCCTCTCGCGGCCGGTGACGTCCTGCCCGACCCCGTCCGCTGACCGGGGACGGCATCGCCGGGTCAGCCGGGGGCGTCGCCGGAGAGGCGGCGGGTCTGCTCTCGCAGGACCTCGATCATGTTCTGGACGTAGTCGGCGATGGCGGCCTGCTCGCGCTCGCCGTACCCGGCGACGACGCCCGCCATCCTCCGGCCCAGTTCGGCGAAGGCGGCCGCGACGTCCTCCGGGACGTCGTGGGTGGCCGTGACGAGGGCGCGGCGGCGGTCGCGCGGGTCGTTCGCCCGGCTGACGTGGCCCGCCCGTTCCAGGCGGTCCACCAGGCCGGTGACCGCGCCGGGGGTGAGCCCGGTCAGGCGGCTCAGCTCGCCGGCGGTCATCGGGCCGTGCAGGCCGATCAGCGTCAGCGCGCGGTGGTCGGCGGGGGTGAGGCCCAGGTGCCGCCCCACCGCCTCGTGGAAGAACACCACCGCGGAGCTGAGCTCCCGCCCGGACCTGTCGCCCTGGCCCGCGGCTCCTGAGTTCGCGTCCATCCGGCCTCCAGTCATTTTAGTTGGATGAAATATTTAGTACGCTGAAGCACATGTCATTCTCCCTCCAGTGGCGCACCGCCCTTGAGGCGCCCTCGCAGGCCCTGGCCTTCTACCGGCGGCATCTGGTCCTCATCGCCGGGATCTCGCTGGTCCCGGGGGCGCAGCGGTTCGTGTCCGTGCTGACGGATCCGCCCGGTCCGTTCCCGGTGCTGCTGGAGGTGGTGACGGTGCTCGCGCGGGTGCTGCTCATCGGCCTCATCGTCCGGCTGGCGTTCTGGCGGGAGGGGACCGTGGACACCGGGCGGCCGGGCCTGTTCCTCCGGGAGCGGTGGCCGAGCCTGGCGCTCCAGGCGGCCGTGCTGGCCGCGCTGGTGGCGTTCTTCAACCGGGTGCAGGGGCTCGGCGAGAACCTCCACACCGCCGTGGTGCTGCTGGTCATGAACCCCACGGTGATCGCGTTCACCTTCGTCTGGACGGTCCTCGCGGCGCGGCAGATCGTGGCGTACGTCCCCGCCGAGCCGGCCGGACCGGCACGGAACGCCTGACCGCGGAGGCTCCGGCTCGCCCGGGACGGTCATCGGTCCAGGGCGGCGGTCATCCGGTCGAGGTCGGCCAGGAGGGCGTCCAGGCGGCGGGCCGGGATGGCGGCGATCATGCGGCGCTCGATGTCGTACACCGCCGTGCGGGCGGCGGTGAGCCGGTGCCGCCCCGCTTCGGTGAGGTGGACGGGGAGGGCGCGGCCGTGGTCGGCGGTGGCGGGGCGGGTGACCAGGCCGCCGTCCTGGAGGCCGCGCAGCACCACGCTCGCCGACTGGCGGGTGACGAAGGTGCCGCGGGCCAGCTCGGCGCTGGAGATGCCCGGGTTCTCGTCGAGCAGTTCCAGGCAGGAGTACTGCGGGACGGTCAGCCCGTGCTCGCGCAGCGCCCCGTCCATGGCGCCGCGCAGGGCCGCGGCGGCGCGCTTGAGCCGGTACCCCACGTGTTCGGTGATGTCCGCGGCCGCGTGCGGCGGGGCGGGCCCCTCTTCGGCGTGCATGTCAACATTTTGACATAGGTGACGGGGTGCGCGTACCGTCGAGTATGTCAAAGTCCTGACATAACCGACAGCGTTCCGAGGAGTGCCCATGACCGTCACCGGACCCGACTTCGTCGCCCTGCAGGTGCGCGACCTGGAGGCGGCCGCCGCGTTCTTCGAGGAGCGCGTGGGGCTGACCCGGGCGCCCGCCGCGCCTCCGGGCGCGGTCGTCTTCGCCACCGAGCCGATCCCGTTCGCCGTCCGCGAGCCGCTGCCGGGCGTCGACCTCGGCGGCGGCCGGCCCGGACTCGGGGTCGCGCTGTGGTTCGCGACCGACGACGCCCAGGCGCTGCACGACCGGCTCGCGGCCGCCGGCGTGCCCATCGCCGTCCCGCCGCAGGACGGGCCCTTCGGCCGCGCCTTCACCTTCCTGGGGCCCGAGGGGTACGCCATCACCGCCCACGGAGGCTGACCCGCGCGGCGGGAACGCGGGAAGCGCCGCCCGCGCGGGCCGACGATCACGCCATCGGGCCGGATTCACCGGCTGCGGCCCCTGGAGGCACGGCGCGGGGCCGCCGCTCCGTCGCCGGAGTGACGGCCCCGTCGTCGTCCGCGGGCCGGGTCAGGGACCGGGGCGGTCGACCTGGCCGCGCCAGGAGCCGGTGGGGGCGCCGCGCTTCTCGATGAACGTCTTGAAGCGCTGCATGTCGCCCTTCACCCGGCTCTTGATCGCCCCGGTCTTGTCGGCGGCCTTCTCGGCGAAGCCCTCCGGGTCGATCTCCATCTGCGCGGTGACGCGCGTGGTGGTGTCGTCGAGCCGGTGGAACGTCACCACGCCGGCGTGGGTCGGGCCCGTCACCGACTTCCAGGCGACGCGCTCGTCGGGCAGCTGCTCGGTGATCACGGCGTCGAACTCCCGCGACACGCCCGCGATCTTGGTGATCCAGTGCGTGCTGGTGTCGTCGAGCTGCCGGATCTCCTCCACGCCCTCCATGAAGTGCGGGAAGTCCTCGAACTGCGTCCACTGGTCGTAGACGGCCCGGACCGGCACGTCGACGTCGACCGACTCGGTGATGGTGCTCATCGTTCCCCCTGTGCGTTGGCGTTCGGATGGGCGGTGGCGGGACTCGGCGCCCCGCCAATGGCGCCGCTACCCGAGAAGGCGCGGCGTACACACCGTGTGGCATCGCTCACGCCTTCGCGGTATCGGCGGAAAACGGGTCGGGGAGTTGTCAGGCGGCTGACAAAACGGCTGGTCAAACGTCATTTTCCGGGCCACATCCGGCTCCGGGGAAGCCGTTCCGGAGAGGGCTCGCGGGGCATCGCACTAGCTTCCGGACGTCCTCCCTGAAAGGGGCTCCCGATGGCGGTTCCCGGACTCGAACGGCGCGCGTTCCTGGAAGCGGCCGGGCTGTGCGGCGCGTTCACCGCGGCCTCCGCGCTGGCCGCCGCCCCGCCCGCCCAAGCCGACACCGATCCCGGCACCGATCCGGTCGCCGCGGCGCTCGGGACGCTGGCCCTCGACACGATGAGCGGGCTCGCGGTCTTCGTGATGCCCGGTCCCGATCCGTACTCCCGCGTCCAGGGCACGCCCCGTGCCGAGGCCGGGGGCGTGGAGGCGCGGCTGCCGGAGTTCCTGGTGGAGATGCTGAACCGGTTCGTGCCGTTCCCCGACCAGATCGCCGTCCCGCTGCTGCGGGCGCTGGCGCAGGGCGCCGGCGACCTGCGGCTGCCGCGGCCGGCGGGCGTGCCGGACGCCGCCGCGGTACGGCGCGCCGACCGGGGCCTGCGCCTGCTGCTGCGCAACGACGCGACCGTGCCGCTCGCGCCGGTGGTCGCGCTGATCCTCAACCTGGAGGCGGTACGGGTCGACCCGCGCAGCCTCGCCGGGCCGTTCGCCGCGCCGTTCGCGCGGCTGCCGTACGCGGGCAAGGCGCGGGTGTTCGAGCTGCTGGAGGGCGCCGACTCCGATCTGGTCGCGCTGCTGGACCGGCACCTGCCCGAGCCGTACCACCGGTCCGTCTCCGGGCTGATCGAGTTCACCGCGAACGGGCTGCTGGTGCTGGCCGCGCTCGGCGGCTACAGCGAGTGGGGCGTGTTCGACCCGGAGACGCGGAGGCTGACCGGGCGGCCCGCGGGATGGCGGGCGTCCGGCTACACGCCCTCGGCCGACGGCTGGGACGAGTTCACGGGCTACTACCAGGACCGGACGGAGGTGCCGGGCTGATGCGCGACGTGATCGTGGTCGGCGCGGGCGGCGGCGGCCCGGTGATCGCCAAGGAGCTCGCCGCGCGCGGCCTGGACGTCCTGCTGCTGGAGGCCGGGCCCCACCACACCGACCCGCGGCGGACCTGGACCCACTACGAGAACGACGCCAACAACCCGCTCACCGGCTTCCTGCGGTTCGGGCCCGGCGACCGCGACCGGCCCGCGTGGCTGCGCGAGCAGCCGCAGAACTCGTTCGTCCTGCAAGCCTCGGGCGTGGGCGGCACGACGCAGCACTATTACGGCAACTCGCCGCGCGCGTACCGGGGCGTGTTCGCCGGATACGAGGGGCCCGACCGGGATGCCTACGACACCGCGCACGCCTTCCCGTTCCGCTACGAGGAGCTGATCCCGTACTACCGGTGGGTCGAGGCGACGCTGCCGGTGCAGACCGCCCCGCTCGGCACCAAGGAGCGGGTGTTCCTGCGGGGCGCCGAGCGCCTGGGCCTCCCGCTCTAGGCCCACAAGGACGCCACCGGCCCCGCGTACCGGCCGCAGGAGAACGCCATCCTCCAGCCGCACGGCACGGCCGGGCGCACCACCGACCCGGCGCGGCTGCGCCACCCGCTCGCGCAGGGCTGCACGTTCTGCGGCTTCTGCCAGCAGGGCTGCATGGAACCGGTGAACGCGCCGCGCAACCTGTTCGCCAAGCGGTCCACCGACAACAGCTACGTGCCGATGGCGCTGACCGCCCCCGCGTGGGCGCCGCAGGGGCGGGCCGTCACGCTGCTGCCGGACTCGTTCGCGATCAGGATCCACACCGAGCGCCGCGGCGGCGAGCTCGCGGCGACCGGCGTGACCTGGCGGAACGTCGCCACCGGCGAGCGGCACCGCGAGGACGCGCGGGCCGTGGTGCTGGCGGGCGGCACCACCGAGAACCCGCGGCTGTGGAAGAACAGCGACCTCCCCGACCCCAACGGCTGGGTCGGCCGCGGCTACACCGACCACTTCCTGGACGTGGTCACGGGCCTGTTCGACGAGGAGACGGACGCGTCCAAGGGGCCCGCGTCGAACGTGCGCTGCGACTTCCCCGGGCACGGAGCCCTGGAGCAGATCGGCCTGCCGCCGGCGACGCAGGCGTTCGCGTTCACCATGTCGGGCAGCGGCGTGCGCGGCCGGTACGCCAACGGGCGCGGCATGACCGGCCCGTGGGACGGCCGGACCGGCCGGGTGCTCGGCCCCGAGCTGAAGGACGCCCTGCTCAACGGGGTGAACCGGCTGCTGAGCGTCCTGGTGCTGACCGCCGACGACGTCGAGCCCGGCAACCGCGTCCTCCTGTCGGGCCTCCCCGTCGCCGACGAGCACGGCGCCGTCGCCAAGGTCGAGCTGGACGGCCGCACGCGCAGCCGCCGCACGCACGCGAACCGCGAGTTCCTGGCGCGGCGCGCGGCCGAGCTGCTGCGCCGCGCCGGGGCCCGCACCGTCTACCGGATGGACTGGTCGCCGCTGCTGCTCCACGTGCACTCCACGATGCGGATGGGGCACCGCGCCGCCGACTCGGTCCTGGACGCCGACGCCCGCAGCCGCTGGGTGCGCGGCCTCTACGTCGCCGACAACTCGGCGCTGCCCAACAGCCTCGGCGGCCCCAACCCCACGCTCACCAGCCAGGCGCTGGCCACCCGTACCGCCGAGAGGCTCTTCCGGGCCTGCTTCGGCGGCGACCCCTGGGTGGGGCGCGAGGACCCCGTCCCGTCCACCGACCCCCGGATCACCCGCGCCCTGACCCGGCCCGGCTGAGGGCGGCGCCGGATCAGGAGAAGCGCCAGAGGCGGACGGTGCCGCCGCCGGTGGCGCTGGCCAGGGCGCGGCCGTCCGGGGCGAACGTCAGCGCGTTGACCTCCTCGGTCTCGGCGGTCAGGGTGGCGATGGCCGCGCCCGTCCGGACGTTCCACAGCCGGATGGTCCGGTCGTCGCCGCCGCTGGCGAGCGTGCCGCCGTCCGGGCTGAAGGCCAGCGCCCTGAGGCCCTCGGTGTGGCCCCGCCAGGTGCGGACCGTCCGCCCGGTGCGGACCTCCCAGAGCTGGACGTCCTGCCGGTACTCGGTCGACCCCGCGAGCAGCGTGCCGTCCGGGCTGAACGCCAGCACCATGGGGCGGGTGCCGCGCATCTCGGCGATGGTGCCGCCGGTCGCGGCGTCCCAGACCCGGATCGGCTCCTCCGACAGGGGGCCGCCCGCGAGCAGCCTCCCGTCCGCGCTGAAGGTGAGCTCGATGCCGTCGCCGAAGTCCGGGCCGATCTTGCGGCCGGTCCGGACGTCCCAGATCTCGATGGTGTCGCCGTGGTCGACCGCGAGCCGGCCGCCGTCGGCGGTCAGCGCGACCGACACGGGGCCGTCCGGGAGGTCGATGCGGCGGACCGTCCGCCCGGTGGCGGGGTCCCCGATCGCGACATGCTCGTTGTGGCAGCCGGCCACGACCCGCCCGTCGGCGCTGATCGTCTTGGCGCCGTAGTCGAGGACCTCGGGCATGTGGACGGCCCTGCCCTGGCCCGTGGTCAGGTCCCATCGCCAGAGCTCGCGGAGCCCGGGGCCCACCAGTGTCCGGGCGCCGTCGACGAACGCGAACCGCGGGACGCCGATCGGCCCGCCGACCAGCGTGGCCGGTCGCGGCGTACCGGTCGGGCGGAACGGGAGCGGTTTCGCGGGAGCCTCGCCGGGGCGCGCCAGCAGCAGCGCCGCCGGTACGCCGGCCGCGGCGGCGGTGGCGGCGGCCCCTGCGGCGATCAGGGCCCGCCGCGGGAGCCGCCGTGCCGCCGGCGCCGGGGGCGCCGCCGGGTACGTCGGCGGGGCGGTCAGGCGGCGGCCGATCTGCGCGAGACCCGGCCGCCGGTCCGGCTCCTTGTGCAGGCAGGCCGCGACGAGGTCGCGCAGATCGCCTCCGATGCCGTCGAGGCGGGGCGGCCCGGCGACGATCCGGTGCACGATCACCGGGACGCTGGGGCCCTCGAACGGGGCGCGGCCGGTGGCGGCGTAGACGAGCACGCAGCCGAGGGCGAACACGTCGGCGGCCGGCCCTGCGCGGTCGGCGCGGATCTGCTCGGGCGCCATGTACGCGTAGGTGCCGACGACGGACCCGGTGACGGTGAGCGTGGTGGCGTCGGTGGCGCGGGCGACGCCGAAGTCGATGATCCGGGGCCCGTCCGGAGACATGATCACGTTGCCCGGCTTGAGGTCGCGGTGGACCAGGCCGTGGGCGTGGACGGCCGCCAGCCCCTCGGCCAGCGCGGCGCCCAGCCGCCGCACCGCCGCCGCGTCGAGCGGGCCGCCGGAGGCGACCGCGTCCCGCAGCGAGGGCCCCGGTACGTAAGCGGTCGCCATCCACGGTTCGGGCGCCTCGGCGTCGGCGTCCACGACCTGCGCGGTGTAGAAGCCGCCGACCTTGCGGGCGGCCTCCACCTCGCGGGCGAAGCGGGCGCGGAAGCGCGGATCGGCGGCGTGCTCGGCCCGGATCAGCTTGATCGCCACCTGGCGCCCGCCCGGTGAGCTGCCGAGGAACACCGTTCCCATCCCGCCCTCGCCCAGCCGCCGCTCCAGCCGGTACGGGCCGACCGTGCGGGGGTCGTCCGGCCGCAGAGCCTTCATCCGCGCACCCTCCAGAGCCGGACGGTCTTGTCGTCCTGGCCGCCGCCGGCCGCGACGGTGCGCCCGTCCCGGCTGATCGCCACCGTGGTGAGCAGCTCGGTGTGGCCGGTCAGGACGGCCGTCGCGCGGCGCCCGGCGAGATCCCAGAGCCGGACCGTCCTGTCCTCCCCGCAGCTGGCCAGCGTGCCGTTCCCGGCGAACGCCACCGCCCGTACTTCGCCGAGATGGCCGGAGAGGCGGTCGGTCTCCCTGCGGGCCGCCACGTCCCACACGTGGACGTCCTCGCTGCCGCCGCACGTGACGAGGGTGGCGCCGTCCGGACCGGCCGCCAGCGCCAGGTTCTCCTCGGTCCGGCCGCGCAGCACGGCGACCCGCCGGCGGGTGGCCACGTCCCAGATCAGGATCGCGCCGTCGCCTCCCTCCTCGCCGTACCCGTCGAGCGCGGCGGCGACCGTTCTCCCGTCCGGGCCGTACGCCAGCCCGAGGACGAGGTTCGGGACCCGGTCGCCGACGCGGTTCCGGGTGAGCGGCCCGGTGTCCAGGGTGGTGGTGGCGCCGGTGGCGACGTCCCACAGCCGGACGCCGGAGCCGCCGCCGGCCAGCGTCCGCCCGTCCGGGCTGAAGGCGACCGACCAGACGCCGTGCTCGCCGGCTCTGGACGACCTGATCCTGCGGCCGGTGGCGACGTCCCAGAGCGAGGCGGTGTCGTCCTCGTTGCCGGTCGCCAGGTACCTGCCGTCCGGGCTGAACGCCGCGGACCGGACCCCGGCCCCGGTCAGTTCCCGGACCGTGCGGCCGGTGGCGACGTCCCAGAGGCGGGCCGTCTCGTCGCCCGCCGACCCGCTGGCCAGCAGGCGGCCGTCCGGGCTGAACGCGACCGCGTCGACGGCGTGGGCGTGGCCGGTGAGCGTGGCGGCGGGTGAGATCGGCAGGGTGGACGCGGGCTCGGGGCCGGTCCCGGCCGTACGCCCGCCGCGGCGCCGGGCGTACAGCGCCCCGCCGCCCCCGGCGAGGGCGACGGCACCGGTGGCCAGCGCGCCCGCCAGGACCGCGCGGCGCGGCATCCGTCGCGCGGTCCCGGCGCCGGGCGGGGCCGGGGTGCCTTCCTCCTTCGTGGCGACGACCGTCCCGGGAGGCAGCGTGGGTTCTTCCGCGGCGGGCCATGTGCCCGGCGGGGGCGTCGTCGGCGGGACGGGAACGTCCGGGAGGCGGGCGGACTCCGGGCCGGCGAGGTGGGCGATGAGCGCGGCGGTGGACGGCCGGGCGCCGGGGTCCTTGTTCAGGCACGCGCCGGCCGCGCGGGCGAGGTCGGCGGGGATCCCGGTGAGCCGCGGGGTCTCGGTGAGGACGCGGTGGACGATGGCGGGGACGGTGGAGGCGTCGAACGGCCCGTTCCCGGTGGCGGCGTAGACGAGCACGCAGCCGAGGGCGAACAGGTCGGCGGCCGGCCCGGACGGCTCCCCGCGGATCTGCTCGGGCGCCATGTACGCGTAGGTGCCGACCACGGCCCCGTCGGCGGTCAGCGGATCGGCGTCGGCGGCGCGGGCGACGCCGAAGTCGATGATGCGGGGGCCGTCGGGGGAGAGGATGACGTTGCCGGGCTTGAGGTCGCGGTGGACGAGGCCGTGCCGGTGGATGGCGGCGAGCCCTTCGGCGAGGGCGGCGCCCAGCGCGCGTACGGCGTCGGGGGCGAGGGGGCCGTCGCGGAGGACCCGGTTCCTCAGGGACGGGCCGGGGACGTAGGCGGTGGCCATCCAGGGCGATTCGGCGTCCGCGTCGGCGTCCACGACCTGCGCGGTGTGGAAACCGCCGACCTTGCGGGCGGCCTCGACCTCGCGGGCGAAGCGGGCGCGGAAGCGCGGGTCGGCGGCGTGCCGCGCTTTGATCACCTTGACCGCCACCTGGCGGCCGCCGGGCGAGGTGCCCAGGAACACGGTCCCCATCCCGCCCTCGCCCAGCCGCCCGTCCAGCCGGTACGGGCCGACCCGGGCGGGGTCGCCGCGCCGCAATGAGATGATCACGCCGACAGAGCCTAACCGCGCGCACGGCGGCTCACTAGAACATCGGTGTCTTTTCGGCGGGGGCGCGGGCGCCCGGGCGGGTGACCATACCGGTCAGGAATCGAGAAGCGCCCCTTACCGGGGCGGAACTAGCGTGACCGCCATGGACATCACCATCCACGCGACCTTCCTCCCGCATGACGATCCGGACGCCTCCCTGGCGTTCTACCGCGACGCCCTCGGGTTCGAGGTGCGCAACGACGCCGGGTACGACGGGATGCGCTGGATCACGGTGGGCCCGCCGGGCCGGCCGGAGACGTCCATCGTCCTGGAGCCGCCGGCCGTCGACCCCGGCGTCACCGAGGAGGAGCGCCGTACCATCACCGAGATGATGGCCAAAGGCACCTACGCCGGCATCGTGCTGGCCACCCACGACCTCGACGCCGCCTTCGCGCGGCTGCGGGACGCGGGGGCCGAGATCGCGCAGGAGCCGGCCGAGCAGCCGTACGGGGTCCGCGACTGCGCCGTCCGCGATCCGGCGGGCAACATGGTCCGCATCCAGCAGTTGCGCTGAACCGGCCTGAGATACGCCTGAGATACATGGAGACGTTTATGAGCATGGCCACGAGAACGGACGCGCCCGCGCCGCACGCCGCCGACAGCCACGACATGATCCGCGTGCACGGCGCGCACGTGAACAACCTCAAGGACGTCAGCGTCGAGCTGCCCAAGCGCCGGCTGACGGTCTTCACGGGCGTGTCCGGCTCGGGCAAGAGCTCGCTGGTCTTCAGCACGATCGCCGCGGAGTCGCAGCGGCTGATCAACGAGACCTACAGCGCGTTCGTGCAGGGGTTCATGCCGACGCTGGCGCGGCCCGAGGTCGACATGATGGACGGGCTGACGACCGCGATCATCGTCGATCAGGAGCGGCTGGGCGCCAACCCCCGCTCCACCGTCGGCACCGTCACCGACGCCAACGCGATGCTGCGCATCCTGTTCAGCCGGCTGGGGCAGCCGAACATCGGGCCGCCCAACGCCTTCTCGTTCAACGTCCCGTCCGTGAAGGCCAGCGGCGCGATCACCGTGGAGCGCGGCGGCAAGACCAAGGCGGAGAAGGCGACCTTCAACCGCCTCGGCGGCATGTGCCCGCGCTGCGAGGGCATGGGCGCCGTCAGCGACTTCGACCTGACCGCCCTCTACGACGACGGCAAGTCGCTGGCCGAAGGGGCGCTCACGGTCCCCGGCTACAGCATGGACGGCTGGTACGGCCGCATCTTCAGCGGCAGCGGCTACTTCGACATGGACAAGCCGATCCGGAAGTTCACCGAGAAGGAGCTGCACGACCTCCTCTACCGGGAGCCGACCAAGATCAAGGTCGAGGGCGTCAACCTCACCTACGAGGGCCTGATCCCGAAGATCCAGAAGTCCATGCTGTCCAAGGACGTCGACGCGATGCAGCCGCACATCCGCGCCTTCGTCGAGCGGGCGATCACGTTCCAGACCTGCCCGGAGTGCGACGGCACCCGGCTCGCCGCGGAGGCCCGCTCCTCGAAGATCGCGGGCAAGAACATCGCCGACGTCTGCGCGATGCAGATCAGCGACCTGGCCGGGTGGGTCCGGAGCCTGGACGAGCCGTCGGTCCGCCCGCTGCTCACCGGGCTGCAGCACCTCCTGGACTCCTTCACCGAGATCGGGCTGGGCTACCTGTCGCTCGACCGCCCCTCCGGCACCCTGTCCGGGGGCGAGGCGCAGCGCACCAAGATGATCCGCCACCTCGGCTCGTCGCTGACCGACGTCACCTACGTCTTCGACGAGCCCACCATCGGCCTGCACCCCCACGACATCCAGCGGATGAACGACCTGCTGCTGCGCCTGCGCGACAAGGGCAACACCGTGCTGGTCGTGGAGCACAAGCCGGAGGCGATCGCGATCGCCGACCACGTCGTCGACCTCGGCCCGGGCGCCGGCACGGCCGGCGGCACCGTCTGCTTCGAGGGCACCGTCGAAGGGCTGCGGGCCAGCGACACCCTCACCGGCCGCCACCTCGACGACCGGGCGAAGCTCAAGGAGAAGGTCCGCGAGCCCGCCGGCGCGATGGAGATCCGCGGCGCGTCCGCGCACAACCTCCAGGACGTGGACGTCGACATCCCGCTCGGGGTGCTCTGCGCGGTCACGGGCGTCGCGGGTTCCGGCAAGAGCTCGCTGATCCACGGCTCCGTCGCCGGCCGCGACGGCGTGGTGGTGATCGACCAGGGCGCGATCCGCGGGTCGCGGCGGAGCAACCCCGCGACCTACACCGGGCTGCTCGACCCGATCCGCAAGGCGTTCGCCAAGGCCAACGGCGTGAAGCCGGCGCTGTTCAGCTCCAACTCCGAGGGCGCCTGCCCCACCTGCAACGGCGCCGGCGTCATCTACACCGAGCTGGGCGTCATGGCCACCGTCGAGTCCACCTGCGAGGACTGCGAGGGCAAGCGGTTCCAGGCGGCGGTGCTGGAGTACACGTTCGGCGGCCGGAACATCGCCGAGGTGCTCGCGATGCCGGTGGCCGAGGCCGAGGAGTTCTTCGGCACCGGCGACGCGCGCACCCCCGCGGCCCACAAGATCCTGCGGAGGCTCGCCGACGTCGGGCTCGGCTACCTCACCCTCGGGCAGCCGCTCACCACGCTGTCCGGCGGCGAGCGGCAGCGGCTCAAGCTGGCCGTCCACATGGGCGAGAAGGGCGGCGTCTACGTCCTGGACGAGCCGACCACCGGCCTCCACCTCGCCGACGTCGAGCAGCTCCTCGGCCTGCTCGACCGGCTCGTCGACGCCGGCAAGTCGGTCATCGTGATCGAGCACCACCAGGCGGTCATGGCGCACGCCGACTGGATCATCGACCTCGGTCCCGGCGCCGGCCACGACGGCGGCACGGTCGTCTTCGAGGGCACGCCCGCCGACCTCGTCGCCGCCCGCTCCACCCTCACCGGCGAGCACCTCGCCGACTACGTCGCCTGACCGGCCCGCGCGGGCGCGGCGGGACCCGTCCCGCCGCGCCCGCCGCGCCTCACGGGGCGATCCGCGCCTCGGCGGGGAGGGGCAGCGTACGGCTCCACAGCATCGCGAAATGGCTCTGCGACATCCGCCACTCGCCGTCCTCGACCACGTAGCGGTCGTCGTACTCGCCGGTCATCACCGTCTCGGTGCCCTCGGCCAGGTTCAGCTGCCGGAACCGCAGCGTCCACCGGCCGGCGGCCGTGCCGTCGCCGAGCAGCGTGATGTCGGGGTGCAGGCCGTGGTGCATGTCGAGGATCACGTACCGGCCGTCCCGCCGCAGCAGCGCCACGTCCGCGAAGATCTCCGCGATCGGGTCCGCGTCGTCGAACCGGCCGAGCCGCCCGTAGTCGACCGAGGCGCCCTCCTTGACGAAGCAGCTCCGGAACCCCTCGGGATCCTTGCCGTCGCAGGCCCGCCAGTACCGGTACTTCAGCGCCTTGATCGCCTCGACGGCCTCCAGCCGCGCGATCCGGCGTTCCAGCGCCTCGATGTCCGCGCTCATGAGCGCCTCCCTCTCCGGTGGCCGGGCGTCGCGCCGCAGCCTAGACGCGGCCGGCGCGCGGCGCGGCGGACGTTCCCGATCAACGGGAGTCGATCCGGGTAGGTACCGCGTCATGCCGGTGCTCGTCGGTACGTCCGGATGGCAGTACGCGGACTGGCGCGGGGTCCTCTACCCGGAGGGCCTGCCCCAGCGGCTGTGGCTGGAACGGTACGCGGAGTCGTTCGCCACGGTGGAGAACAACGGCGCCTTCTACCGGCTGCCCAGGCGGGAGACGTTCGAGAGCTGGCGCGAGCGCACCCCGGACGGCTTCGTGATGGCGGTCAAGGCCAGCCGCTTCCTCACCCACATCAGGAGGCTCAAGGAACCCGCGGAACCCGTCGAGCGCCTCATGAACGTCGCGCGGGGCCTGGGCGCCAAACTCGGCCCCGTCCTGCTGCAGCTCCCGCCCACCCTCCAGGCCGACCCCGCGCGCCTGGACGCGTGCCTGGCCCTGTTCCCGCCGGACGTGCGCGTCGCGGTGGAGCCCCGCCACCCGTCCTGGTGGACGGACGAGACGCGCGCCGTACTCGAACGCCACGCCGCCGCCCTCTGCTGGGCCGACCGCCGCGGGCGCCCCGTGACCCCGCTCTGGCGCACGGCGGACTGGACGTACCTGCGCTTCCACGAGGGCGCCGCGCGGCCATGGCCCCACTACGGCCCACGAGCGCTGGCGACATGGGCCGGGCGCGTCGGAACCGACGGCTACGTCTACTTCAACAACGACCCGGGCGGCGCCGCCGTACGGAACGCGCTCCGGTTCACGCGGGCGTACGCGAGATCCTCTCCAGCCGCGCCGTCCGCTGGTCCGGCGTAGGAACGGGCCGGAGATAGAAAGGGGGCCTGGCTGGTTCCCTGCGCTCCACTTCGAGGACCGTGTCCATCGCGGTCCAGCCGAACACCGCCACGAGCCTGCGGTCGGCCTCGTACCAGCACCGCCGGTACCAGACGCCCAAGAGCAGCAGCCACACGAGAAGGTACGACCAGAACGCGGTCTCGGCGACCCAGCCGGGCGCCTCCATGAGGAGCATCTCGATGAGCACCGCACCGGCCAGGAAGGGAACGAGCGAGAGCATCGCGTTCCGGTTGTAGCGGCGGACGGAGGCGACGGCGCTCACGAGGTAGGCGAGCCCGGCCTCCTGCTCGCTTTCGTCCAGCTCCAGGAACCGGGAGTCGACGACCACGGTGCCCTTCCTGAAACGCAGCCGGAGGATCGCTCCTCCCGCCGACCACCGGGGCACGCGGCCCCGCCGCACCTTCGGGGCCGGAGCGCCGGCCCGTTCCGCGTACTCGGCGGCGACGGCGCCGGCCTGATCGAGATCCATGAACGAATGATCGCCGAACGGGGCCGCCCGCGGGCGCGTACGATCCGGCCATGAGCGGTCTCTACGCCATCAGCGATCTGCATGTCGGCTTCGACGACAACCGGCACTTCGTCGAGGGGCTGCGGCCCGAGAGCGCGGACGACTGGCTGCTGGTGGCGGGGGACGTCGCGGAGCGGTTCGCCGAGGTGGAATGGGCGCTGCGGACGCTGAGCGGGAAGTACGCGCAGGTCGTCTGGGCGCCCGGCAACCACGAGCTGTGGACGATGAAGGACGATCCCGTGCAGGCCAGGGGCGAGGAGCGCTACCGCGAGCTGGTCGGGATGTGCCGGGGGCTCGGGGTGCTCACCCCGGAGGACCCGTACGCGACCTGGGAGGGCCCGGACGGGCCGCTGACCATCGTGCCGCTGTTCGTCCTGTACGACTACACGTTCCGGCCCAAGGGCGCCACTACCAAGGAGGAGGCGCTGGCGATCGCGTACGAGGCCGGGGTCGTGTGCACCGACGAGGCCCTGCTGCATCCGGACCCGTACCCGAGCCGCGACGCCTGGTGCGACGCCCGGATCGCCGAGACCGAGCGCCGCCTGGCGCGGCTCCCGGAGGGCGCGCGGACCGTCCTGGTCAACCATTTCCCCCTCGTGCGCGACCCCACGGAAGTGCTCTGGTATCCGGAGTTCGCGCAGTGGTGCGGCACCGTCCGCACGGCGGACTGGCACACGCGCTACAACGCGGCCTGCGTCGTCTACGGGCACCTGCACATCCCGCGGACGATGCACAGCGACGGCGTCCCGTTCGAGGAGGTCTCCGTCGGCTACCCCAGGGAGTGGCGCAAGCGCGGCGGCGCGCCCAACGGCCCCCGCCGCATCCTGTAGGACTCCGCTCGCGGCGTGTCATCGGCCCGCCGGGCTCGCCGACCGGGGCCGGCGCCGTGGGGTTCGCGCTCGGCCGCGTCCCCCGGGCCCGTGCGCGGCCCTGGAGGCCACGCGACCTAGCGGGACGGGCGCAGGCCGTCGAAGACGATCGCGAGGGTGCGGTCCTGGAGGTCGGGCGCCCAGTCGGCGTACAGCGCGGCCTGGCAGACGCCGATCAGCAGGGCGATCACCTCGGCGGACCGGACGTCGGCGCGGACGCTGCCGGCGCGCTGCGCGCCCTCCAGGAGGTCCTCGATGGTGCGGCGCAGGGTCTCGACCGGCTTGGCGAGCGTGATCGGGATGTCGGCCTCGGCGAGCAGGTCGATGACCGTCTTGGTGCTGGTGGAGCGCTCGACCATCGAGGTGAAGAACGTGAAGAACGCGGTGGCGGGGTCGCCGTCGCGGGCCAGCGACTCGGTGTCGGCGGCCAGCCGGGCGGCGAGGTCGCCGAGGATGGCCTGGAGCAGGGCCTCCTTGGTGGGGAAGTGGCGGAAGACCGTGCCGACGCCCACGCCGGCGCGGCGCGCGATCTCCTCGGTGGAGGCGGCCGGGCCCTTGGCGGCGAAGACCTGCTCGGCGGCCGCCAGGATGCGGGCGCGGTTGCGGCGCGCGTCGGAGCGCAGGGACCGGCCCGCGGTCGCGGGCTCGTACGGGGCCATCGATGGGTCTCCATGTGCGTTGACATCCGGAGTCGCCGCTCCGTAATCTGAAGCAGAGTATAGACTCCGTTTCGGCCCGCGGCGGCAGGGGGCACGTGATGTTCGAGAGGTTCACCGACCGGGCGCGGCGGGTTGTCGTTCTGGCTCAAGAGGAAGCCAGGATGCTCAACCACAACTACATCGGTACCGAGCACATCCTGCTGGGCCTGATCCACGAGGGCGAGGGGGTCGCGGCGAAGGCGCTGGAGAGCCTCGGTGTGAGCCTGGAGGCGGTCCGGCGCCAGGTCGAGGAGATCATCGGCCAGGGCCAGCAGGCGCCGTCGGGACACATCCCGTTCACCCCGCGTGCCAAGAAGGTGCTGGAGCTGTCGCTGCGCGAGGCTTTGCAGCTCGGCCACAACTACATCGGCACCGAGCACATCCTTCTCGGGCTCATCCGTGAGGGCGAGGGTGTGGCGGCGCAGGTGCTGGTGAAGCTGGGCGCCGATCTCAACCGGGTCCGCCAGCAGGTGATCCAGTTGCTGCACGGCTTCCAGGAGAAGGAGCAGGGGCGTTCCGGGGAGCCGGCGGAGGCGGGCGGGCCCGCGACGTCGCTGGTGCTCGACCAGTTCGGCCGCAACCTGACGCAGGCGGCCCGGGAGGGCAAGCTCGACCCGGTCATCGGCCGGGACAAGGAGATGGAACGGGTCATGCAGGTGCTGTCCCGCCGTACCAAGAACAACCCGGTCCTCGTGGGCGAGCCCGGCGTGGGCAAGACGGCCGTGGTCGAGGGCCTCGCGCAGAAGATCGTCAAGGGCGAGATCCCGGAGACGCTCAAGGACAAGCAGCTCTACACGCTGGACCTGGGCGCGCTCGTGGCCGGGTCGCGCTACCGCGGTGACTTCGAGGAGCGGCTGAAGAAGGTCCTCAAGGAGATCCACACGCGCGGCGACATCATCCTGTTCATCGACGAGCTGCACACGCTCGTCGGAGCGGGCGCGGCCGAGGGCGCGATCGACGCCGCCAGCATCCTCAAGCCCAAGCTCGCGCGGGGCGAGCTGCAGACGATCGGCGCGACGACGCTGGACGAGTACCGCAAGCACCTGGAGAAGGACGCGGCGCTGGAGCGCCGGTTCCAGCCGATCCAGGTGGCCGAGCCGTCGCTGAGCCACACGATCGAGATCCTCAAGGGGCTGCGGGACCGGTACGAGGCGCACCACCGGGTGTCGATCACGGACGCGGCGCTGGTGTCGGCGGCGCAGCTGGCCGACCGCTACATCAGTGACCGGTTCCTGCCCGACAAGGCGATCGACCTGATCGACGAGGCCGGGTCGCGGATGCGGATCCGCCGGATGACCGCGCCGCCGGACCTGCGCGAGTACGACGAGAAGATCGCGGGCGTCCGGCGGGAGAAGGAGTCGGCGATCGACGCGCAGGACTTCGAGCGCGCCGCCCGCCAGCGCGACAGCGAGAAGCGGCTGCTCGCGCAGAAGGCGCAGCGGGAGAAGGAGTGGAAGGCTGGCGACATGGACGTCGTGGCCGAGGTGGACGAGGAACTGATCGCCGAGGTCCTGGCCACCGCCACCGGCATCCCGGTCTTCAAGCTGACCGAGGAGGAGTCGACGCGGCTGCTGCGGATGGAGGACGAGCTGCACAAGCGCGTCATCGGCCAGCAGGACGCGATCAAGGCGCTCTCGCAGGCGATCCGCCGCACCCGCGCGGGGCTGAAGGACCCGAAGCGGCCGGGCGGCTCGTTCATCTTCGCCGGCCCGTCGGGCGTGGGGAAGACGGAGCTGTCGAAGACCCTCGCCGAGTTCCTGTTCGGGGACGAGGACGCGCTGATCCAGCTGGACATGTCCGAGTTCATGGAGAAGCACACCGTCTCGCGGCTGTTCGGCTCCCCGCCCGGCTACGTCGGCTACGAGGAGGGCGGCCAGCTCACCGAGAAGGTGCGCCGCAAGCCGTTCTCGGTCGTGCTGTTCGACGAGATCGAGAAGGCGCACCAGGACATCTTCAACAGCCTGCTGCAGATCCTGGAGGACGGCCGGCTGACCGACGCCCAGGGCCGGGTGGTCGACTTCAAGAACACCGTGATCATCATGACCACCAACCTCGGCACGCGGGACATCTCCAAGGGGCAGAGCCTCGGGTTCGCGCGCGCCAACGACGAGCAGGGGTCGTACGAGCGGATGAAGGCGAAGGTGGGGGAGGAGCTCAAGCAGCACTTCCGGCCGGAGTTCCTCAACCGTGTCGATGACACGGTGGTGTTCCACCAGCTGACGCCGAAGGAGATCATCCAGATCGTGGATCTGATGATCGCCAAGGTGGACGAGCGGCTCAAGGACCGCGACATGGGGATCGAGCTGCGGCAGGAGGCCAAGGACCTGCTGGCCGAGCGGGGCTACGACCCCGTGCTGGGCGCGCGGCCGCTGCGCCGCACGATCCAGCGCGAGATCGAGGACCAGCTGTCGGAGAAGATCCTCTACAACGAGGTCAAGTCCGGCCAGATCGTCATCGTCGGCACGCAGGGCTCGGGCGAGGACGCCACGTTCACCTTCAAGGGCGTGCCGAAACCGTCCACCGTGCCGCCCGCGGCCGGCATCACCTCCCTCTGACCGGGAGGGGCGGCCGGGCATGGGCGGACACCGGGCGTTCCGGCTCGACGAGCGGTCCGACAGGGAGCGCGCCCGGTTCGGCAAGGGCTTCTACGTCGAGCGGCTGTGGGCCAACATCGGCGAGTTCGACGGGGCGTGGGGCGACATCGCGCCGGTCGCGTTCTGCTGCGCGGCCTGGCGGATCGCCACCCCGCCCCTGTCGGACCCGGGGCTGGTGCGCTGGCACCGGCGGATCCTGTCGGCCGAGTGCGTCCGCAACGCCTGGGACGGGTCGATGACCGCGCGGGTGACGCTCGTGTCGCCGCCGCCGGCCGCGCTCACCACCTCCCGCGAGTGGTGGCGCGACCGCGGCTGGCAGGGCTGGCCGGAGATCTTCGGCCAGTTCGTGGAGCCCGCCGAACGGGACGTCGCCAAGGCCCCGCACCTGCGCGCCACGCTCCAGGTGGAGGCGCCCGTCCCGCTCGACCGGCTCCCGGCCGCGCCCGAGTCGATGACCGACCACCCCGAGGAGATCGCCGAGACCGCGTACCGCGCGCTGGCCGTCATGGTCGCCGAGCTGAACGAGCTGCTCACCCCGATCGTCGCCCGCCTGGAGGACGCCCCGGACTGACCGTCTGGCCCCGGACGGCTCAGAGCCCGAGCAGCTCCGGACGGCCCGCGCGGCGCCGCCGGTGCCCGGCCGTTCGGCGGGGCGGCGCGGCCGTTGGGCGCCGGAGGCGGGTCGCTGGGCGCAGAAAGGGCCCCCGCGCGGTGGCCGCGGCGCCGGGCGAGGCACATACGAGGAGGACGGCGACGACGCCCGCACCGCGGCCCGGGCGGGCGGCATCGCCCCGCCCGCCCGACCCTCCGCAGGAAGGCCCGCCGTGTACGAACCGCCCGTCTTCGAGCTGCCCGCGACCGTGACGCCGTCCCACCTGCCGCTCGGCCAGCGGCTCGCCGAGTCCTGGCGGATCCACGGGGCCTTCCAGGTACGGGTGGACCCGGTGCCGGCGCAGCGGATCGTCACCGCGATGACGGCGGGCCGCCGCTTCTTCTCGATGCCGGCGGCGTACAAGGCGCGGCACGTCGGCGACCTGTCGTACAGCGGCTACGCCGCCCCCGGCGAGGTGGCCACCGGGGCCGAGGCCGACCGCGCGGAGGTCTTCACCGTGGGCCCGGACGTCCCGTACGGGGACGGCCGCGTCCGCCAGGGCTGGCCCTGCCACGGGCCGGTGCCGTGGCCCGACCTCGAGTACCGGCTGGCGATGCGCGCGTACATGGACCAGGCGGGCGGCCTCGGCGACCGGGTGCTCCGGCTCGTCGCGCTCGGGCTCGGGCAGCCCATGGACGCCTTCACCCGGCTCACCGCGAACGGCTGGCACCACCTGCGCGTGCTGCGCCTCCCGCAGGGGACGCCGGACGACCGGCGCGGCGTCGGCGCGCACACCGGCCACGGGCTGCTGACGATCGTGGCGCAGGACGGCCGCCCGGGCGGGCTGTGCGTCCGGCCGCCGGTGCCCGGCGAGAAGCGCCCGCGCAACTGGCGGGAGGGCGAGAGCACGGCCGGCGCGTTCGAGCACGAGGAGCCGTGGCGGCCGGTGCCCGTCCGGCCCGCCGCGCTGCCGGTGCTGCCCGGCGACCTCATGCAGTTCCTCACCGGCGGGCTGGTGACCGCGACCCCGCTCAAGCTCGTGCGGGCCGACCGCGAGCGGCACGCGCTGGCGTACTCCCACGACCCGGCGTTCGAGACGAGCGTCGGCCCGATCGGCTCCGCCGACGAGACCCTCCACTACGGGGCCCACTTCACGGCCATACTCATGCGCCGCCACCCGGACGGCGCCGCGACCCGGCGCATCCACCGGGACGGCGGGCTCGAACTGCTCGGCCGGCTGCGCGCCGGAGCCCTGCCGGGATGACGCCGGGCGGCGTACCGTTTGCCGGATGACGGTGTTCGCTCCATGAGTGAGGCCATCGCCGCGGCCGCGGCGCTGGCGGTGACCTGGATCCCGGCGCTGCTGTGGTGGCGGGTGCAGGGCCGCGGCGGCAACCTCGGCGGGCCGGCGCGGCGCGCGACGTTCGAGACGCTGCACACCGCCTCGCGCGCGGCGCCCGCGCTGCGCGCCGGGCTGACCGGGCAGGGCGCGCAGAAGGCGGCCCGGCACCTGCGCGCCCTGCTCGGCTCGCCCGCCCTCGCGATCACCGACGGGGAGCGCCTGCTGACCTGGGACGGCGCGTACGAGCACCATGCCGGCGAGGCCCTCGGGCACGCCGAGGTCACGCTCGGCAACGGGCGCACCCAGGTGCACGACGTGGAGTGCGACCTGCTCGACTGCCCGATCCGCCGGGTCGTGGTCGTCCCGCTCGCCACCGACGACCGGGTGATCGGGACGCTGGCGGTGTAC
The DNA here is from genome assembly GCF_041951345.1 of Actinomadura sp. 21ATH. Classification (NCBI taxonomy): domain Bacteria; kingdom Bacillati; phylum Actinomycetota; class Actinomycetes; order Streptosporangiales; family Thermomonosporaceae; genus Actinomadura; species Actinomadura sp. 21ATH. The sequence goes on from NZ_JBGNUR010000004.1 coordinate 214,133, forward strand.
GGCGAGGAGGTCCCGGCCGGGCTGATCAGGGCCGCCGAGGAGGTCGCCCAGTGGATGGACTCGCAGCTGGAGCTGGCCGAGCTGGACCGGTCCCGGACGCTGCTGATGGAGGCCGAGATGCGGGCGCTGCGCGCGCAGATCTCGCCGCACTTCATCTACAACTCGCTCACCACGATCGCCTCGTTCGTGCGCAGCGACCCGGAGCGGGCCCGCGAGCTGCTGCTGGAGTTCGCCGGCTTCACGCGCTACTCGTTCCGGCGGCACGGCGACTTCACCACGCTCGCCGAGGAGCTGCGCTCCATCGACCGCTACCTGCTGCTCCAGCGGGCGAGGTTCGGCGAGCGGCTGCGGGTGACGCTGCGGATCGCGCCCGAGGTGCTGCCGGTCGCGGTGCCGTTCCTGTGCTTGCAGCCGCTGGTGGAGAACGCCGTCCGGCACGGGCTCCAGGACCGGTCCGCGCCCGGCCGGATCACGATCGTGGCCGAGGACGCCGGCGCCGACTGCGCGATCAGCGTGGAGGACGACGGGATCGGCATGGACCCGGAGGAGGTGCGGCGCCTGCTGGCCGGCGAGCGCCGCGCCGGCGACGACCCGAACGACGCGGGCGACCGGGATGACGCGAGCGGAACGAACGGGCGCGGCGACGGGAACGAGCCGAACGAGCGGAACGAGCGGAACGAGGCCGCGGCGGGGATCGGCCTGGCCAACGTCGACGACCGCCTGCGCCAGGTCTACGGCGACGAGTACGGCCTGGCCGTGGAGACCGGCCCGGGCGCCGGCACGAAGGTGACGCTCCGCGTCCCGAAGTACCGCGAGGGCGTGACCGCCTCCCAGGCGGCCGACTGACGCGCGCCCGAGCGGGTCGACTCGTGGCGTGTCTCCCTTCGCGCGCCGTCCGAAGAGCGAGACACGCCACGAGTCGACCCGGGGGAGGGCGAGCCGGCCCGGTTGACTTGGGGGGCGGGTGGCGCTGGAATGTGATCCACGGCACTGGCGGAGGTACTGGGTGGGGCTGCGGGTCCTGGCGGTGGACGACGAGGCGCCCGCGCTGGACGACCTCGTCCACCTGCTGCGCGCCGACCCGCGGATCGGCGAGATCTGCACCGCCCGCGACGGCGCCACCGCGCTGCGCCAGCTGGACCGCGCGCTGGCCGAGGGCCGCCCGTTCACCGCGGTGTTCCTCGACATCCGCATGCCCGGCCTGGACGGCACCGTGCTCGGCCGGGTGCTGGCGCAGTTCGCCCGCGCCCCGCACATCGTGTACGTGACCGCCTACGAGGGCCACGCGGTCGACGCGTTCGAGATCAAGGCGACCGACTACATCCTCAAGCCGGTCCGCCCGGAACGGCTGGCCGAGGCGATCCGCCGCGTCACCGGGACCGCGTCCGGCGGCCCGCCGGGCGGCGCGCCGGGGCCGGCCGGCGCCCCGCCCGCGGAGCCCGAGCCGATGCCGGTCGAGCTGGGCGGCGTGACCCGCTTCGTCGGCCCCGCCGAGGTGCTGTACGTGGAGGCGCAGGGCGACTACGCCCGCCTGCACACCTCCGGCGGCAGCCATCTGGTGCGCATCCCGCTGGCCGCGCTGGAGGACCGCTGGCGCGGCGCCGGGTTCGTCCGGGTGCACCGCAGCCACCTGGTGGCGCTGCCGGCGATCGAGGAGCTGCGGATCGACTCCGGGCGCTGCACGATCCTGGTCGGCGGCGCCGAGCTGCCGGTCAGCCGCCGGCACGTCCGGGAGCTGCGCGACCTGCTCGTCCGGCGGGCGAGGCGGACCCCGTGACCGGGCCCGACCCCGCGAGCGGGACCGAGCCCGGGCCCGGGAGCGGGCGGGCGGAGAAGGCGGGGCCCGCGCCGGGACGGACCCTCGTCACCGGGCCGCGCACCCGCGCCGCCCGCCGCCCCCGCTACCCGGTGACCCGCGAGATCGACGAGCAGACCGGGCTGGGCGAGGCGTACATGCGCTCGCTCCTCCAGACCCAGCTGCGCCTGGCCGTGCGGCTGTGCCTGGTGCTCGCGGCCGTGGTCTTCGGACTCCCGGCGCTCTTCGCGCTGTTCCCCGGCCTGCGCGAGCAGCGGGTGCTCGGCCTGCCGGTGGCGTGGCTGGTGCTGGCCGGGCTCATCTACCCGTTCTTCGTGCTGTGCGGCTGGTGGTACGTGCGGCACGCCGAACGCAACGAGCGCGACTTCGCCGAACTGGTCGACCGCGCCCCCGGCGAGGACGGCCGGTGACCGGATGACCTCCGGCGGGCCCCCATGAGCGCCGCCTACGGGCTGGCCGGGGTCGTGCTGGTGGTGCTGGCGACCGTCCTCATCGGCACCCTCGGCCTGCGCATCTCCCGCACGACCTCCGACTTCTACGTCGCCTCCCGCACGGTCACGCCGCTGCGCAACGCGTCGGCGATCGGCGGCGAGTACCTGTCGGCCGCCTCGTTCCTCGGCATCGCCGGGCTCATCCTCGCCTACGGCGCCGACATGCTGTGGCTGCCGGCCGGCTGGACCGGCGGCTACCTGGTGCTGCTGGTCCTGGTGTCGGCGCCGCTGCGGCGCTCCGGCGCGTACACCCTCGCCGACTTCGCCGAGGCGCGGCTGGAGTCGATGGCGGTGCGCCGCGTCACCAGCGTGCTGGTGGTCCTGATCGGCTGGCTCTACCTGCTGCCCCAGTTCCAGAGCGCCGGGCTGGTGCTGCGCACCGTCGCGGGCGCGCCCGCGTGGGCGGGCAGCGTGCTGATCGCCGTGGTCGTCGCCGTGGCCGTCCTCGCGGGCGGCATGCGCAGCATCACGCTGGTCCAGGCGTTCCAGTACTGGCTGAAGCTGACCGCGCTGGCCGTACCGCTGATCTTCCTGGTGCTGGCCTGGCGGTACGACGGCGCCCCCGGCCTGGACCGCGACACCCCGCCGCGCTTCCCCGACCGCACCACCGTGACGGCCGGGCTCGCCGTCACCGTCCGGGTCGCCGAGCCGGTCACCGTCACCGCCGAGGGGACGCTCGACGGGCGGCCGTACGACGGCGCCGCCGTCGCGCTCGAACCCGGGCCGCACCACCTCGACGGGGACACGGCCGTCACGTTCCCCGCGGGCGCGCTCGTCCCGCACGCCGACGGCACCGAGACCGTCACCGACCGCGAGTGGGCCATGCCGCTGACCGGGCGCGAGCACTCGCTGTACGCGACGTACTCGCTGATCCTCGCCACGTTCCTCGGCACGATGGGGCTGCCGCACGTCCTCGTCCGCTTCTACACCAACCCGGACGGGAAGGCCGCGCGCCGCACGACCGTCATCGTGCTGTCGCTGCTCGGCGCGTTCTACCTGCTGCCCGCTTTGTACGGAGCGCTCGGCCGGCTCTACACGCCCGAGCTGCTGATGACCGGGCGCACCGACGCGGTCGTCCTCACCCTGCCCGGCCGGGTCATCGGCGGGCTCGGCGGCGACCTGCTCGGCGCCCTGGTGACCGGCGGCGCGGTCGCGGCGTTCCTGTCCACGTCGTCCGGCATCACGGTGTCGGTCGCGGGCGTGCTCGGGCAGGACATCCTGCGCGGCGGCGTCCGCTCGTTCCGCGCCGCGACGCTGCTCGCGCTGACCGTGCCGCTCGGGCTGTCGATCGCGGCCCGCTCGCTGGCGGTCGCCGACGTGGTCGGGCTGGCGTTCGCGGTCGCCGCGTCCACGTTCTGCCCGCTGCTGGTCCTCGGCATCTGGTGGCGGCGGCTGACCGTGGCGGGCGCGCTCGCCGGGCTGGTGACCGGCGGCGCCCTGGCCGGCGCCGCGGTGGTGGTCACGATCGCGGCCGGGCCGCCGGGCGGGCTGGCCGGCGCGCTGCTCGCCCAGCCCGCCGCGTGGACGGTGCCGGCCGCGTTCGCCGTGATGATCGTCGTCTCGTGGTGCACGCCGCGCCGCGTCCCGCCCGGCGTGGCCCGGATGATGGTCCGGCTGCACGCCCCGGAGTCGCTCGACGTCGACCGCGGGACGTGGCGGCCGAAACGGGTGTGACCGCCCGGCGCTCCGTCCGCCGCGCCGTGCCGTTCGCCGCACGGAACGTACCGTTCACCGACGCCGGGCGTAGATCAACGCGGCCGACCGGCGCCTGACCGCAGCCGCCCGGCCGCGCCCTCGATCGAAAACGGGCGTTTCCTTACGGTTGCGCGTGACCGCCGTCACACCGAAGGAGGGGTCGTGGCCATCGACAGACAGGCCGGCGGCACCGTTTACGAACGGTTCCAGGGCAGTACGGAGTTCCAGGAGCTGCGGCGCAGGTTCCGCCGCTTCGCCTTCCCGATGACCGCCGCCTTCCTCGCCTGGTACCTGCTGTACGTCGTGCTGTCCGGCTGGGCGCGCGGCTTCATGGGCACCAAGGTCATCGGCGAGATCAACGTGGCGCTGGTCTTCGGGCTGCTGCAGTTCGTGTCCACGTTCCTGATCGCCTGGCTGTACTCGCGGCACGCCGGGCGCCGACTCGACCCGCTCGCCGATGGCCTGCGCACCGCGGTCGAGTCCGACGGCGAGGTGGAGAAGAAATGAGCCACGAGACCCTCGCCGTCACCCTCTTCCTCCTCTTCGTCGCCGGCACCCTGCTGATCACCGTCTGGGCCAGCCGGAACACCAAGGACGCCACCGACTTCTACGCCGGCGGGCGCTCGTTCAGCGGCGTCCAGAACGGCCTGGCGATCGGCGGCGACTACATGTCGGCCGCCTCGTTCCTCGGCATCGCCGGGCTCATCGCCCTCTACGGCTACGACGGCTTCCTCTACTCGATCGGCTTCCTCGTCGCCTGGCTGGTGGCGCTCCTCCTGGTCGCCGAGCTGCTCCGCAACTCCGGCCGGTTCACGATGGCCGACGTGCTGGCGTTCCGGATGAGCCCGCGCCCGGTCCGCACCGCCGCCGGCGTCTCCACCATCGCGGTGTCGATCTTCTACCTGCTGGCGCAGATGGTCGGCGCGGGCGCCCTGGTCGCCCTGCTGTTCGGCTTCACCTCCGAGTTCGCCAAGGCCGCGACCATCGCGCTGGTCGGCGCGCTGATGATCGTGTACGTGGTGTTCGGCGGCATGAAGGGCACCACCTGGGTGCAGATCGTCAAGGCCATCCTGCTGATGGGCGGCGCCACCCTCGTCACCGTCCTCGTCCTCGGCGAGTTCGGCTTCAACCTCTCCACGCTGCTGCGCGACGCCGCCGACCAGAGCGGCAAGTCCGGCGCGTTCCTCGAACCGGGCCTCCGGTACGCCACCGAGGCGCAGGGGCTGGCCGGCAAGCTCGACCTGATCAGCCTCGGGCTGGCCCTGGTGCTCGGCACCGCCGGCCTGCCGCACATCCTGATCCGCTTCTACACCGTCCCGACCGCCCGCGACGCCCGCAAGTCCGTGCTGTGGGGGATCGGCATCATCGGCGCGTTCTACCTGCTCACCCTGGTCCTCGGCTTCGGCGCCGCCGCGCTGGTGGGGACGAACGCGATCCGGGAGGCGAACCCGGCCGGCAACACCGCCGCACCGCAGCTCGCCGAACGGGTCGGCGAACTCGTCTTCGGCGAGGCGGGCGGCACGATCCTGCTCGCCATCATCGCCGCCGTCGCGTTCGCCACGATCCTGGCGGTCGTCGCGGGGCTCACGCTCGCCTCGTCCTCCTCGTTCGCCCACGACCTGTACGCCCACGTGTTCAAGAGGGGCAAGGCCACCGAGCGCGACGAGGTCCGCGTCGCCCGCATCGCCGCCCTGGTGATCGGCGCCGTCGCGATCGTCCTCGGCATCTTCGCCCAGCGGCTGAACGTGGCGTTCCTGGTCGCGCTGGCGTTCGCGGTCGCCGCGTCCGGCAACCTGCCCGCCATCCTCTACAGCCTGTTCTGGAGAAGGTTCAACACCGCGGGCGCCGTCTCCGCCATCTACGGCGGCCTCGGCGCGGCCCTCTTCCTGGTGGTCTTCTCGCCGGTCGTGTCCGGCTCCGACAAGGCCCTGTTCACCGGCGCCGACTTCAGCTGGTTCCCGCTGGAGAACCCGGGCATCGTCTCGATCCCGTTCGGCTTCCTGTGCGGCTGGCTCGGCACGATCCTCAGCAAGGAGAGCAACCCGGCCAAGTACGCCGAGATCGAGGTCCGCTCCCTCACCGGAGCGGGCGCCGAACAGGCGACCAAGCACCAGTAGACGCCGCGCGGCCGACCAGCGCCCGGCACCGCGCGGCCGCGGCCCCGCCTCCCCCAGAAGGCGGGGCCGCGCCACGTCGGCCCTGCGTGGAATCCTTTACCTTCCATTGCCGTGATCTCGAACAGTGATCTACCGACTACAGCTAGTTTCCTCTCGTGCCCAAGACAGATCACGAGATGCCGCTGGAAATGGTCCGTGAGCGGCCGGCTCTCGTCCCCGAACTCCTCCGGACCATGTTCGACATCGACATCCCCGCCGGCGACAGGATCTTCCTGGGATCGGAGACGCTGAACGACTGCGACCCGGCGGAATACCGCTGCGACGCGACCGTCATGGTCGGCGATCCGCTCGAGCCGGACCTCGGCGTCATCTGCGAAGTCCAGATGAGGCCGAGCAAGCAGAAGAGCTACACCTGGCCCGTGTACATGGCGACGTTGCGCGCACGCCGGAAGTGCCCGGTGATCCTGCTCGTCCTCTGCCCCGACAGGGCCACGGCGATGCGCTGCGCCGAAGGGATCGACCTCGGTCACCCGGACTGGGTGCTCAACCCTCTCGTCCTCAACCTGGCCGACATGCCGCCGGTCACCGATGTGGAGCAGGCGCGCCGTGCTCCTGAACTCGCCATCCTCGGCACCGCTGCCGCGAGAGAGCCGACGCGTCCCGTCCTGGAGGCGTTCTGTGCCGCGCTGGAGGCCATGCCCGCCGACCGCGCGCTGAAGTACCATGACCACGTGGCGTCACTGCTGTCCAGCACAGCAGAAAAGATCCTGGAGGACATCTTGTCCCTGAGTACCTACGAGTTCAAAAGCGAGTTCGCACGTAGGCACCGCGCCGAGGGACGCGCCGAGGGAGAGGCCAACGGCGAGGTCAAGTCGTTGCTCATCGTCCTGGCGGCGCGTGGGCTGGAGCCCTCGGCGGACCAGCGGGCGCGGATCGAGTCCTGCGATGACCTCGGGCAGTTGGAAGTCTGGCTGAAGCGGGCCGTCACGGCGGAGTCGGTCGGCGAGGTGCTCGGCTGAGGAGGCGCTGGAGGGCTTCGGCGCAGGTTTCGATGTTGGGGACGGAGCAGGTCTCGTCGGTGACGTGGGCCTGCTCCGGGTCGCCGGGGCCATAGATGACGACGGCCGGGTCGCCCAGTTTGGGCTTCAGGACCGAGGCGTCGGTGAAGTAGGTCGCGTCCGGCCGGGGCGGGGTGCCGGGGGCGAGGAGTTCGAGGGTCTCCGCCACGGCGGACGGGGCGGTGGCGACGCCGGGGAGGTCCATCAGCGTCTCCAGGGTGACGTCCGGGCCGCACAGGCCGGTGAGGGCGGTGCGGGCCTGGGACGAGTCGTACGCCGGCGTGGTGCGGAAGTCGATCGTCATCTCGGCGTGATCGGGGACGAGGTTGGGCTGGACGCCCGAGTGGAACGTGCCGACGTTGGCGGTGGCGCCGCCGGGCCAGGCGCGGGCGTGGACGCGCAGGGCCGCCTCGGCGAGGGCGGCGATGGCGTTGCGGCCCAGGTCGGGGCGGGAGCCGTGGGCGGAGACGCCGCGGGCGGTGGCGCGGAGCCAGAGGGCGCCCTTGTGGCCGAGGACGACCCGGCCGGCGGTGGGCTCGGCGACCAGGAGGAGGGGCGTGGGCGCCAGGGCGGCCGGGTCGATGAGGGCGGCGCCGTCGCAGCCCGTCTCCTCGCCGAAGGTGAAGATCAGCTGGAGCGGCGCGCCGGTGCTCAGGGCGGCGTGGACCTGGGCGGCGACGCCGGCCTTCATGTCGCTGCTGCCGCGGCCCCGGAGGCGGCCGTCGACGATGTCGCCGCTGAACGGCGAGAACGACCACTCGTCCTCGGTCGCGGGGACGGTGTCCAGGTGGCCGGTGAACGTGACGGACGGCTCCCCGCGGCGGGCGATCAGGTTGGCGCGGCCGGGGACCGGCTCGTCGACGGTGATGGCGAAGGCGCCGCCGAGCACGTCGGCGACCAGGTCGGCGGCCTGGCGCTCGTTGCCGGCGCGGGTGTCCAGGCGGACGAGGGCCTGGGCGAGTTCGACGGCGTTCATCGGGTCTCCTTCGCGCGGGTGCTGTCCCTGACGACGAGCCGGGGGACCAGGGAGATGTGGGCGCGGGAGGCGCCGCCGGCGGCGCCGAGGAGGCGCACCGCCTCGGCGGCGATCTGGTCGCGCGGCTGGTCGACGGTGGTGAGGGCCGGTTCGCCGAGGCGGGCGAACTCGATGTTGTCGAAGCCGGTGACCTGGACGCGGGCGGGGACGTCGATGCCGTGCGAGCGGCAGGCGCGGGTGACGCCGAGCGCGATGAGGTCGTCGGCGCAGACGATGGCGTCGGGGAGGTCGGGCAGGCGGTCGATCGCCTCCTCGCCCCACTCGACGGTGTAGTCGCCGAGGAGGATCCACTCGTCCCGGACGGTCATGCCCGTCTCGGCGGCGCGGCGGCGGAAGCCGTCCAGGCGCTGCTCGCTGGAGGAGTTGGTGAGCCGGGAGCCGACGAACGCGGCCGAGCGGGCGCCGCCGGCGTGCAGGTGGTCGACGACCTGGCGCATCGCGGCGATGTCGTCCACGCCGACCCAGTCGGTGTCGGTGCCGGCGACGAACCGGTCGAGCTGGACGAGCGGGAGCCGGTCGGCCGTCTCCTGGACGGCGGGGCCGCTCTCGGTGCCGTGGCTGGGGCTGACGATGATGCCGTCGACGTTGCGCGCGACCAGGGAGGCCAGCCGGCGGGCCTCGATCCGCGGGTCGGAGCGGGCGTCGCAGAGGAAGAGTTCCTTGCCCTCCTGGCCGAGGACGTGCTCGACGCTCTCGACCAGCGAGGTGAAGAACGGGTTGGTGATGCTCGGGACGACCATCCCGACGGTGCCGGTGCGGCCGTCGCGCAGCGCGCGGGCGATGGAGTTGACCTGGTAGCCGAGGTCGTCGGCGGCGCGCCGGACGCGCCGCGCCATGTCCTCGGAGACCTGGCCCCGGCCGGACAGCACGCGCGAGACGGTGGCCGTGGACACGCCCGCGCGGGCGGCGACCTCGGCGATGGTGACCCGCTGCAATCGTTTACCTCCATGAAACGATCCGCAACCGGTTCTTCATCGGTTGCCGCTGCTGAGGCGAGTATAGGGCCTTGACTGCCTGCGGATATATAGCTTACGTTCACTGGCACTTCATCTGAAATCGATTACAGCAAGGGAGCCGGGGATGGCGGAGTCGTCCGGGCTGGGTGTGTTCCCGCCCAAGCCGAACGCGATCAAGGAGCTGTTCGGCACCGGCAAGGCCGTCATCGGCGCGGTGCACCTGCCGCCGCTGCCGGGCAGCCCGCACTACGAGGGCGTGCCGCTGGACGAGATCTCGGTCTTCGCGATCGAGGAGGCCCGCGGCTACCTGGAGAACGGCTGCCACGGCGTCATCGTCGAGAACCACTGGGACATCCCGTTCCCGAAGCCGGGCGAGCACGGGTACGAGACCGCCGCGTCGATGGCCGTGGTGACCCAGCGGGTGCGGGCGGCACTGGCCGAGGGGCGCTCGGGCTCGGTGGGCGTGAGCGTGCTGTCGAACGCGGCCGAGTGCTCGATCGCCTCGGCGTGGGCGGCCGGCGCGGGCTGGGTCCGGGTCAACCAGTGGGCCAACGCGTACGTGGCGAACGAGGGCATCATCGAGGGCCGGGCCGCGACGGCGACCCGGTACCGCAGCCGGATCGGCGCCAAGCCGGTCAAGGTGTTCGCCGACGTGCACGTCAAGCACGGCTCGCACTCGATCGTCGCGGACCGGTCGCTGGCCGAGCAGACCGAGGACGCCGAGTTCTTCGACGCCGACGTGCTGATCGCTACCGGCTCCCGGACCGGCGACGCGGCCGCGATCGACGAGGTGCGGGGCATCGCGTCCTCGACCGTGCTGCCGGTGATCATCGGGTCCGGGATCAGCGCCGCCAACATCGGGACGCTGCTGCCGGCCTGCGACGGCGTGATCGTGGCCTCGTCGGTCAAGGACAACGGGCGCTGGTGGGGCCGGGTCGACCCGGCCAAGGTGCGCGAGCTGACCGCCGCCGCGCGGGCCGCGGGGGCCGAGCTCCCGTGATCGTCTTCTGTGGCTACGCGAACGCCGACCTGACCGTCGGCGTCCCGGTGCTGCCCGGCGCCGGGGAGCGCGTGCAGGCCACCCGGATCGACCGCGGCGACGGCGGCATGGGCGCCAACGCCGCGGTCGCCGCCGCGCGGATGGGCGCCCGCGTCCGGTTCGCGGGGGTCGTGGGGGACGACCCCATGAGCGAGGTCTTCCTGGCCCGGCTCGGGGAGGACGGCGTCGACGTCTCCTGGACGGCGCGCGGCGGGACGCTGACCACGTCGGTCATCCTGCTGACCCCCGACGGGGAACGTTCCATCATCAGCCAGGACGACGAGCTGACCGTCGCGCACGTCGCCGGGATCGCGGCGAAGGTGGGCGGCGGCGACCTGCTCTACCTGGACGGATACCGTTTCCCTGGGGCCGCGGACGTGGTCGGCGGCGCCCGGGTCGTCGTGGACCTCGACGGGGCCGAGACCGCGGCGGCGGCGCGCGCCGCGCTCCGCGCCGCGGAGCATGTGATCGTCGGCCGGGAGCAGGCGGCCCGGCTGATCGGGGACGACGCCGCCCTCGCGGCCGCGGCGGAGGCGGCGGGCACGCACCTGATCGTCACCGCCGGGCCGCGCGGCTGGACGCTGTTCGCCCCGGACGGCGAGCGGTACGACGGGCGCGCGATCAGCGTCGAGACGGTCGACGCGACCGGCGCCGGCGACTGCTTCGCCGGCACGTACTGCGCCGAGATCGACCGCGGGACGGCCCCGGTGGAGGCGGCGCGGTTCGCCGCCGTCGCCGCGGGCCTGTCCTGCACCCGGCCGGGCGCGCGGGACGGGTCGCCGACCCGGGCCGCCGTCCGCGCCTATCTCGACAGTTCCATGGGGCCCACCCCGCCCGCCCCGGGAGAAGCCGCCGAGGGATCCGACGAAAGAGACCCAGCATGAAGAGAACGGTGACGGCGCTGGCCGCGCTCTGCCTGGCGGTGACGACCGTGGGCTGCGACGTCCAGGCCCGCAAGGAGATCGAGGCCGAGAAGAAGGCCCAGGAGCAGGGGCCGCCCCCGCCGGAGCGGATCGCGCAGTCCTGCAAGGTGGAGGGCCGCGCACCGAAGATCGGGATCGTGCCGATCAACCTCCAGGCGCTGTTCTTCAACCAGATCAACACCGGTGCGAAGACGGTGGCGGACAGGGCGGGCGCGCAGACGCAGATCGTCAACGGCAACGACGACTCCACCACCCAGGCCAACGCCATCGACGACCTGGTCGCCAACAAGTACGACGCGATCATCGTGGACGCGGTCGACACCGAGGGCATCAAGCCCGCGATCCGGCGCGCGAACGCGGCCGGGGTGAAGGTCGTGGCGGTGGACGCGACGGTCGACGACCCGGCGGTGTCCACGCAGGTCGGCACGGCCAACGCCGAGGGCGGCCGGCAGCTGGCCGAGCACCTGAACAAGATCTCCGGCGGCGAGGGCGAGATCGGCATCGTCGGCGCGCTCAACAGCACGGTGCAGCTGGAGCGGCAGAAGGGCTTCACCGACACGATCACCGCCAAGGGCATGAAGATCAAGACGGTGGTGGACGGCCGCAACATCCAGGAGAACGCCCAGACCGCGGCCGAGAACCTGCTCACCGGCAGCCCCGACCTGCCGTACGCGTACGCCACCGGCGAGCCGGCCCTGATCGGCCTGGCCGCGGCGGTGAACTCGCAGCGGCGGAGCGAGGACGTCAAGGTCGTCGGCTGGGACCTGTCCACGCAGGCGGTCGACGGCCTGCGGGCCGGCTGGATCGTCGGCGTCGTCCAGCAGAACACCTTCAGGTTCGGGCATGAGGCCATGAACGCGGCGATCGACCTCGCCTGCGGCCGCACCCCGGCCAAGGACGTCCCGGTGCCGACGCAGATCGTCACGCCGGAGAACGTGCGGGACTACCTGTACTACCTGGAAAAGTGAGCAGGTGAAGTGAGCATGAGCGACACACCGCTGGTGAGCCTGCGCGGCATCACCAAATCGTTCGGCGCGGTGCAGTCCCTGCGCGGGGTCGACCTGACGCTGAACCCCGGCGAGGTGCTCGGGCTGGTCGGCGACAACGGCGCCGGCAAGTCCACGCTGATGAAGGTGCTGGCCGGGGCGCTGCGGCACGACTCCGGGACGATCTCCCTGGACGGCCGCGAGGTCCGCTTCGGCAGCCCCGCCGACGCGCGGGCCGAGCGGATCGGGATCGTCTACCAGGACCTGGCGCTGTGCGACACCCTGGACGTCGGCAGCAACCTGTTCCTGGGCCGCGAGCCGCGGCGCGGGCCGTTCATCGACCGCAAGGAGATGCACCGCCGGGCCGCGGACATGCTGTCCGACCTGCACGTGCGGGTGAAGTCCACGCACCAGGAGATCGGCCACCTGTCCGGCGGGCAGCGCCAGGCGGTCGCGATCGCGCGGGCGGTCTCGTTCCAGCCCCGCGTGCTGATCCTGGACGAGCCCACGGCGGCGCTGGCGGTCGCCGAGGTCCGCCAGGTGCTCGCCATGATCCGCCGGGTGGCCGAGCAGGGCGTCGGGGTCATCCTGATCACCCACCGGCTCCAGGACCTGTTCGAGGTCTGCGACCGGATCACCGTGATGTACGAGGGCCGCAGCGTCGAGGACGAGAAGATCGCCGACCTCGACATCGAGCGGCTGGTGGGCATGATCACCCGCACGAACGCCGAGGAGGCCGCTTGATGTCCGTGCAGACGGCTCCTGAGCGCAAGGCGACGGTGACGGCGTCCAGCCCTGGGCTCTGGGAACGTGCCAACAAGGCGACGCTGGCGATGCTGGGCGTCACCGTGGTGCTGTTCCTCGGCTTCGGACTGGCCGCCGACAACTTCCTGACGTTCGGCAACCTGACCAACCTGGCCACCCAGATCTCCATCACGCTGATCGTCGCGGTGGCGATGACGTTCGTGATCAGCACCGGCCAGATCGACCTGTCGGTCGGCTCGACGGTCGCGTTCGTGGCGGTGGCCACCGCCGAGCTGCTCCAGGCCGGCTGGGACTCCTCGCTGGTCATCGTGGCCGGGCTGGCGGCCGGGCTGTTCTGGGGCGCGGTGAACGGCTGGCTGTCGGCCTACCAGAAGATCCCGCCGTTCATCGTCACGCTGGCGACGATGTCGGTGATCCGCGGGCTGGCGCAGCTGTGGACCGAGGGCTTCTCGGTGCCGATCGACAAGCGGCTGTTCGTCGCGAAGATCGGGGACGCGGAGTTCCTCGGCCTGTCGGTGCTGGCCTGGATCGCGATCGTCGTCGTGGCCGCCGGCGCGGTGCTGCTGTCGAAGATGCGGTTCGGCACGTACGTCAACGGCATCGGCTCCCAGGAGGAGTCGGTGCGCCGGGCGGGCGTCAACACCGACCGGATCAAGATGATCACGCTGATGCTGGCCGGGCTGGCGGCCGGCGCGGCCGGGATCCTCACCGCGGCGCGGCTGGGCTCCGGCTCCGCCAACTCCGGCGAGGGCTTCGAGCTGACCGTGATCGCGGCGGTGGTGCTGGGCGGCACCAACCTGTTCGGCGGGCGCGGCACGGTGGTCGGCACGATCATCGGCGCGGTGATCACCGGCGTGATCGCGAACGGGCTCACGCTGCTGGGCGTCAGCCCGTTCCTCACCCCGATCGTCACCGGCCTGGTGCTGATCGCGGCGATCTGGATCAACCTGCGCGGCCGGACGTTCGCCGACCTGTTCGCGCACCTGTCAGGGAAACGATGACGGAAGTGATGACGGTGACCGGCCCCGCCCCCGCGGCGGGGCTCGGTCTCACCCTCACCCACGAGCACCTCTGGAACGACGTCCGCGGCGCGGTCGGCGAGCCCGCCGATCCCGCGCTGCGGTTCCTGCGCGACGCCCGCACCACGCCCGAGCTGGCCTGGCTGCTGCGCGAGAACCCGTACTCCTGCCTGGACCACTGCGTCCTGGACGACACCGGCGCGATGCTGGAGGACCTGCTCGCGTTCGCCTCGTCCGGCGGCGGCACGATCGTGGACGTCACCCCGCCGGGTCTCGGCCGCGACCCGCTGGTGCTGCGCTCGCTCGCCGAGCGCAGCGGCCTGCGGATCGTCATGGGATCCGGCTGGTACCTGGAGGCGTACCACCCGCCGCACCTGGCCTCCTCCACCGAGGAGGAGCTGGCGGCCGGACTCGTCGCCGAGTTCGCCGGCGGCGCGGACGGCACCGGCGTCCGGCCCGGCGTGATCGGGGAGATCGGCGTCTCGCCGGACTTCACGCCCGCCGAGCACCTGGCGCTGCGGGCCGCGGCGCGGGCGCAGCGCGAGACGGGCGTGCCGCTGTACGTGCACCTGCCCGGATGGCGGCGGCGCGCGCACGAGGTCCTCGACATCGTGCTGGGCGAGTACGGGGTGCCGCCCGGCGCCGTCGTGCTCTGCCACATGGACCCGTCGGGCGGCGACCCCGCGTACCAGAACGCGGTCGCGGACCGGGGCGTCTGGCTGGAGTTCGACATGATCGGGATGCCGTACCGGTATCCCGGCGAGGGCCAGTCCCCGGCACCGCACGAGACCGCGCGGGCCGTCGCCGGCCTGATCGAACGGGGCCACGGGCGGCGGCTGCTGCTGAGCCACGACGTGTTCCTCAAGGGGATGCTCACCCGGTACGGGGGCAACGGCTTCCGCTACGTCCCCGCCCTGTTCCTGAACCGCCTCGCGGAGCTGGGCGTCCCGGCCGGGGACGCCGCGGACCTGCTGCGGGGCAACCCGGCCCGGCTCTTCGAGTCGGCCGCAACCAAGAGCTAGAAGGAGTTTCGACATATGAGCCGCGTCCTCATCGCCGGCGAGAGCTGGATCACCCAGTCCACCCACATCAAGGGCGTGGACCACTTCACGGCCAGCTCGTACGTCGTCGGCGTCGGACCCCTGCGCACGGCGCTGGAGAGCCGCGGGCACGAGGTCGTGCACCTGCCCGCGCACCTGGTGCCCGCGGAGTTCCCCGACGACCCGTCGGGGTACGACGTGGTCGTGCTGTCCGACATCGGCGCCAACTCGATCCAGCTGTCGCCCCAGGTGTTCGAGCGGGCGCGGCCGGGCGCCGACCGGCTCGGCGCGCTGCGCTCCTGGGTCGAGGGCGGCGGCGGGCTGCTGATGGTGGGCGGGTACCTGTCGTTCACCGGGTTCGAGGGCAAGGCGGCGTTCCGCAACACCGCCCTGCACGAGGTGCTGGCGGTCGAGCTGCTCCCCGAGGACGACCGGGTCGAGCTCCCGGCGGGCGGCACCGCGGCCGTCGCCGACGCGTCCCACCCGGCGCTCGGCGGCGTCTCCGGCGACTGGCCCGCGCTGCTCGGCTACAACCGGACGCGGCCCCGGCCCGGGACGAAGGTGCTGGCCACGCTGAACGGCGACCCGCTCGTCGCCGTCGCCGAGTACGGGCGGGGCCGGTCGGCCGTCTTCACCTCCGACTGCTCCCCGCACTGGGCGCCCACCGCGTTCTGCGAGGACTGGGACGGATACGCCAAGGTGTTCGGCGGCCTCGTCGAGTGGCTCGCCGAGTGAGCGGGGCACCGAGCGGGGGACACGGCGGGAGCCGGTCGCGGGAGCTCGTCGAGAGCTGCTCCGGCGTGCTGGAGCAGGCGCTGAACGTCCGCTTCATCACCGAGGTGCACAAGGGCGAGGTGAGCGACGCGACCTACGCCGGCTACCTGCTCATCGAGGAGGCGTTCGTCGAGACGGCGGCGCGGCTGCACGGCCTCGCCGTCTGGGACGCCCCGGACCGGGACGCGCTGGAGCGCAACTCGGCCGCCGTCCACGCCCTCACCACCGAGCAGGCGGACTACTTCCGGGCGGCGCGCGCCGCCTGGCCCGTCCGGGCGGAGCTGGGCGAGGCGGCGCTGGCCCGCGCGAACCACCTGTCGACGTTCGCGCTGGAGACGGCGCGCACCGGCGGCTACGCGGCCGTCACGACGATGCTGTTCGCCGCCGAGACGCTCTACCTCACCTGGTGCACGCGCGCGCACGAGGAGGGGGCGGTGCGTCCCGGCCCGATCGCGGACTGGGTGGCGCTGCACGCGCGCGAGCCGTTCCGCGGGGGAGTGGCGGCGCTGGCGGAGCAGGTCGACCGGCTCGACCGGCCCGGCTCGGAGCTGGCGCTGTGGTTCACCGGCATGCTCAAGGCCGAGATCGTCTTCCACGACGCCCTGTACGAGTAGGGCGCCGGAGCGGCCGCCGTGCGGGCGGGCGCCGGTCTGATGGCGGGCGGGTGCGGGTTCCGTTCCGCGCCCGACCGCCATTGATCACGTTCCGGCCCGGTTCCGGACACCCGCGCCGGGGACGCTCCTTGCAGCCCCACCCAGCACAGGAGCGTCCATGCCTCGCACAGCCCCCTTCGCCCTCGCCGGAACGCTCGCCGCGATCGCGGCGCTGACGGCCCTGCCGGCCCCGGCGCACGCCGCCCCGGCCCCGCCGGCGCCGCCCGCGCCGTCCGGGTTCGTGCCGCGGACGGACCCGCTCCCGGCCGAGCTGCGGCCCATGATGGCGAACCCCCGCAAGCCCCAGGGCACCGCCAAGGGCGTGGTCATCGGCGGTGACCAGGGCGGCCACCGCGTCGTCGTCATGAACGCGCGGCCCCGCACCTGGACCGAGCGGAGCGCCAGGTGGACGTGGACGCCGACCGCCGCCAACGGCTTCGGCGACGTCGCGAGCGGCTGGAGCCTCCCGTCCGACGTGCGCGTCCGCACGGCCAAGGGCCGGACCTACGTGCTGGCGGCCGACTCGAAGGGCTTCCTGGGCGCGGTGCAGTACCCGTCCGGCAAGCGGCTCTGGGCGACCAACGCCGGCGCGCCCAGCAACCCGCACGCCACGGAGCTCCTTCCCGACGGCAACGTCGCGGCGGCGGCGAGCACGGGCGGGTGGATCCGCGTCTACACCGCCTCGCAGGGGGCGGCGTCCGCCGCGTACGCCGAGTTCAGGCTCAAGGGCGGCCACGGCGTCCTGTGGGACCCGCGGCGCGAGGTGCTCTGGGCGATCGGCGACGACCACCTCGTCTCGCTGAAGGTCGGCGGCACCGCCGCGAAGCCCGCGCTGGAGGAGCGGAGCCGGATCGCGCTGCCGAGCCAGGGCGGCCACGACCTCGCCCCCGTGTACGGGAACCGCGACCGCCTCTGGATCACCACCAACCACGGCGTCTACCAGTACTCGAAGTCCCGGAAGGCGTTCACGAAGTCGTACCGCCACTCCGGCGACGTCGACCTGCCGGTGGTGAAGGCCGTGGGGAACAACCCGTCCACCGGGCAGGTGGTGCTGACGCGGCCGAAGGCGGGGTGCGCGACGACGTGGTGCACCGACACCGCCGAGTTCTTCGGCTCGCGCTCGATGGACGCGACGCGCACCCTGCCGGGGGCGCAGTTCTACAAGGTGCGCTGGTTCGTGGCCGCCTACCAGTGACCGCCTGCCGGTGACCGCCTGTCGCCGAGCCCGGCCAGCCACCGCCGCAGCAGCGTCTCGGCCATCAGCTGTCCCATGGTCTCCCCTCGGAGAAGCGATGCGGGGGCGGAAAGTGGGCGCGCTAGGTATCAGAGAGTGAGAAGGAAGCACGCCCGGAGCCGCCCCCGCGCGATCACCTTAGACCGGGGGGAGATGTGGCCTTCATTCGGTTTCGCGGGTCAGAGCTTCTTGGCGGTCTGGACCGTCTTGGCGAGCGCCTCCAGGATGGGGGCGCAGCCGGCGTAGGAGAAGACCGGCTCCGGGTTCCAGCCGATGACCTGGTTCGCCTTGACGGCGGGCAGGTCGCGCCAGGCCGGCTTGGACGCCAGGTCCTTGGGCTGGAGGGCCTGGGTGCGGCTGTCGAGCATGAGCAGGTCCGCCTCGTACTTGTCGGCGTTCTCCCAGCTCAGCTCCTCGAAGTAGCCGTCCTTGTTCAGCTTGTCCGGCGTGATCAGCTCGACCCCGAGCTCCTTGAAGTAGATCAGGTCGGTGTTCTTGCCCGGGTTGGAGGCGTAGAACAGGTCGGCGCTGCCGGAGCAGGCCAGCACCTTCAGCCCGCCGTTGGCCTTGACGGCGGCGCGCACCGACTCGGCGGCCTTCTCGAACCGGGCCTTGTCCTGGGCGACCTTGGCCGACCTGGGGTCGGCGCCGAGCGCGGCGGCCAGCTGGGCGTAGCGCTCGATCGGCTTGGTCAGCGTGATCGCGCCGGTGGAGATCGCCAGGCCGGGGGCGAGCGCGTAGATCTTGTCGGCGCTCTCGGCCGGGACGTAGAACAGGTTCGGCTCGACGAACATGTTGTCGATCAGCAGCTCGGGGCGCAGCGCGGCGTACTTCTCCAGGTTGAACTCGCCGTACGCATTCCCGATGATCTCCAGCTCGTCGACCGGCAGCGAGCCCGCCTGCGGGTCCACGCTGCCGTCCTGCCGCTTGGCCGGGCCGTAGATGCCGACGATCTGGTCGGTGATGCCGAAGTCGCGGAGCGCGGCGCCCGCGCCGACGTAGGTGACGATCCGCCGCGGCCGCGCCTTGAGGTCGATCTTCTTGCCGCGGTCGTCGCTGAACGTCCAGGCCCCGCCGCCGGCCGCGGCCTTCGCGCCGCCGTCGCCTCCGCCGCACGCGCTGATCAGGGCGCCGAGCGCGGCGGCGCCGCCGGCGGCCATGAAGCCGCGGCGGGAGAGCTGGGAGGCCCGGGAATTCGACATGGGTGTTCCGTCCTGCCTTGCGAAGATGATCCTTTGTGCGGGATTAGGTTAACCTAACCTAATTACTTGTCCAGAGACCGGCGTCACGTTCGCGCCGGCCGTCCCCGGAGTCCGTACGTTGCCCCACACGCCATGCCCCTCATGAAGGCCCCGCCGGCGCCGGCGCCGGCGCCGCCCGCCGCGAAAGGGGCGCCCGGCGGCCGCGGCGGGCGCCGCCTCACCCGGGCGGCCGGGCTGGCCGCCGCCGTCGCCGTGCTCGCGGCCGTGGCGCTGCTGAGCCTCGCCGTCGGCGCCCGGCAGCTCTCGCTCGCGGAAGCGTGGAACGGTCTGTTCGACAGCGGCGCGGAACACTACACGGTCGTCCGCGAGATGCGCCTGCCGCGCACCCTCCTCGGCCTCCTGGCCGGCGCGGCCCTCGGCCTGGCGGGCGGCGTCATGCAGTCGCTGACCCGCAACCCCATCGCCGACCCCGGCATCCTCGGCATCAACGCGGGCGCCTCGGCCGCCGTGGTGTCGGCGATCTCGTTCCTCGGCATCGGGTCGTTCACCGGATACGTGTGGTTCGCCTTCGCCGGATCGGGCGCGGTCGCCGTGCTGCTGTACGCGGTCGGCGGCGGGCGCGGCGCCACCCCGGCCCGGCTCGCGCTGGCCGGCGCCGCGCTGAACGCCGCGCTCTACTCCTACGTCTACGCCGTCCAGCTCCTCGACACCGCGTCGCTGGACCGGATGCGGTTCTGGACGGTCGGCTCGCTGGCCTCCGCGCAGCCGAGCACGATCGTCCGGGTGCTGCCGTTCATCGCGGCCGGCATCCTGCTGGCGCTGGCGCTGGCCCGCCCGCTGAACGCCCTGTCGATGGGCGAGGACGCGGCCCGCGCGCTCGGCTCCCGGCCCGGCGCCACCCGCGCCGCCTCGATCGTCGCGGTCACGCTGCTGTGCGGCGCCGCCACCGCCGCGTGCGGCCCGATCGTGTTCATCGGCCTGATGGTGCCGCACATGGTGCGCGCGCTGACCGGGCCGGACCTGCGCTGGGTGCTGCCGTACGCGGCCGTCCTGGCGCCCGCCCTGATGCTGGGCGCCGACGTCGCGGGACGGGTGGTCGCCCGTCCCTCAGAGATCCAGGTGGGGGTCGTCACCGTGATCATCGGCGGGCCGCTGTTCCTGGCCCTGGTACGGCGCCGCCGGATGGCCGCCTCATGAGCCGGCCGGCGATGACGCGGGATCTGGTGATCCGTACCGGCGGCGGGCTGTCGCTGCGCTGGCCGCCGCGCGGCTTCGCGGTCGGGCTGCTGTGCGCGCTGGCCGCGTTCGGGATCGGCGTGCTGGCCATCGGCGGCGGCGACTACCCGATGAGCCCGGACGTCGTGCTGAGGACGCTGCTGGGGAACGGCGGCCCGGCCGAGACGTTCATCGTCCACGAGCTGCGGCTGCCGCGGGTCGGGACCGCGCTGATGACCGGCGCGGCGCTCGGCCTGGGCGGCGCGATCTTCCAGTCGCTGTCCCGGAACCCGCTGGGCAGCCCCGACATCCTCGGCTTCACGCAGGGCGCCGGGGCGGGCGTGCTCGCCATGATCGTCCTGTTCGGCGGCGGCAGCCTGGCGGTCGCGGCCGGCTCCGTCCTCGGCGGCCTGGCGACCGGCGCGGTCGTGCTCGCGCTGACCGGCCGGAACGGCGCGCACGGCACCCGCCTGGTGCTGGTCGGCATCGGCATCGCCGCGATCCTGACCGGGGTGAACGGCTACCTGCTCACCCAGGCGCAGATCACCGAGGCGGCACGGGCCGTGCTGTGGCTGACCGGCAGCCTGGACGGCCGCGACTTCGGCGACGCGTTCCCGCTGGCGATCGCGCTGGCCGTGCTGGTCCCGCTGGTCCTCGCCTGCTGCGGCCGGCAGCTGCGGATGCTGGAGATGGGCGACGACGCGGCCAGCGCGCTGGGCGTGCCGATCGGCCGCGTCCGGCTGCTGCTGCTCGGCGCGGCCGTGCTGCTGGTCTCGTTCGCCGCCGCGGCGGCGGGCCCGGTGGCCTTCGTGGCGCTGACCGCGCCGCAGCTGGCCCGGCGGCTGACCCGGACCCCCGGCCCCAACCTGCTGCCCTCGCTGTTCATGGGCGCCGCGCTGATGATGGCGGCCGACTTCGCCGGGCAGCGCCTGTTCCCCGGGCACCAGCTCCCCGTGGGCGTGGTGACCGGCCTGATCGGCGGCGCCTACCTGGTCTGGCTGCTGGCCGCCCAGCGCAGGTCGGGCCGCATCTAGCGGCTCAGAACGGGCGGTTGCGGCCGCGGTCGGCGTCCATCCGGGCCCAGGCCGCGTCCCACAGGGCGTCGCGGTGCCGGTCGCAGCGGCGGCGTACCAGCAGGTAGGCGAGCAGGACGGGCGCCCCTGCGGCCAGCGTGGCGGCGAACGCGGCGTACATCGCGTCGGTCACCGTGCGGCTGTGCGGGCGCGGGCGGACGGCCGGGGCGCCCTCCCGGTCGACCCAGATGCGCCGCGTCTGGCCGACCTCGGCGTCCTTCCAGCTCGGCAGCGTCCCGGTGCGGGTCCGCTCCCCGTCCGGGCCCGGCTCCGGGCGCGCCCAGGTGGCCTGGAGCGTCTCGTGGACGTAGTACGGGTCGCGGGAGGAGGTGCCGCCGGTGGCCACGACCGTGGCGACCACCTCGCGGCGCTCGGCGCGCTCGGCCCGCTCGGCCCGGCTCCCGAGGTCGTACGCCCAGGCCGCGGCCCACGAGGCGAGCGGGACGGCGATCGCGACCAGCAGCACGAGGAGGCCGACCGCGATCCGGCGCTGGGCGCGGTCGACCGGCCGGCGCAGGACGTTGCGCTCCAGGCCGAGGCGCCGCCGCAGCCTGCGGCGCGGCCAGGGCGGTCCCGGCGCCGGCCCCCCGGCTCCCTCGCGCATCGACGCCACCTCCCCCGCGGAGCGTGCCCACCTGCCCGGATCCGGTGCTCCCGTATGAGGCCCTTGCCCTATTTGTCTAGGATATTCCTCCGGTCGCGGACCGCACAGGCCACCCGGGCGGCCGGGCCGGGGCCGGCCGGCGCCCCGTCAGGCGGCCTCGGCGCGGCGGGCCAGCTCGTCGAAACCGGCGCGGATCCCCTCGGCGAGCACGTCCAGATCCGGCATCCCGTCGAAGTCGCCGGTCAGCCCGAACGTCAGCCGCCCCTCGTACGAGAAGACCGCGACCCCCGCCCGGACGCCGAACGCCAGCGGCACGAACGGGTAGAGCCCCACCAGCCTGCGCCCCAGCACGTACAGCGGGAACGGCGGCCCCGGCACGTTGGTCACGACCGTCTGCACCAGCGGCTGGGTCCGGCTCAGCGCGTACCGCGAGCCCAGCGCCATCAGCGTCGGCGCGAACCCGGCCAGCCTCGCCAGCGCCTCCCCGCCCGCCGCCTGGTGGGTGCGCTTCACCTCGTTCATCTGGCCGCGGATCTCGAACAGCGTCCGGCGCGGGTCCTCCTCGCCGACCGGCAGGTTCACCAGCACGCCCGACACCCGGTTGCGGACCTCGCCGCGCTCGTCCTCCGCCCGGACCGACACCGGGACCAGCGTCCGCACCCGCGTCCCCGGCTCCAGCTCGCCGCGCCCTTCCAGGACGGCGCGGAAGCCGCGGGCGACCGCCGCGAGGATCACGTCGTTGACCGTCCCGCCGAACGCCTTGCGCACCAGGCGGATCTCGTCCAGGTCCGCGTGCGTCCACATCCAGCGGCGGTGCGGGCCGATCGGGCCGTTCAGCGAGCCGGTGGTGGGGCGGGCCAGCCGCTCCAGCGCCTTCGGCAGCTCGATCCCCAGCCCGCGCAGCGTGCCCGGGCTCGCCAGCCGCCGCGCCGCCCCTGGCAGGCCCGCCGCCCCGCGCAGCGGCGCCGCGGCCGCGCCGCGCGCCGTGCCCGCCAGCATCGCCGCGCCCGAGGGCGCCGGCCGGGCGGGCGGCAGCTCGGTGGACGCGGGCGGTTCGGCGTCCGGCGTCACGTCGAACAGCGCGGTCATCAGGTCCACGCCGCCGACCCCGTCCACGACCGCGTGGTGGACCTTGGTGATCGCCGCCCAGCAGCCGTTCTCCAGGCCCTCCACCAGCCAGATCTCCCAGAGCGGCTTGGACAGGTCCAGCCGCTGGGACAGCACCCGGCCGGCCAGGTTCCGCAGCTGCTCGGGCCGTCCCGGCGCCGGAACGGCCGTGTGCCGGACGTGGTAGAGGATGTTGAAGTGCGGGTCGTCCGCCCAGATCGGCCGGCCCAGGTGCAGCGGAACGGGCCGGACCCGCTGCCTGTAGCGCGGTATCCCGGGCAGCTTGCCCAGCACCGCCCGGACGATCTCCCCGTACGACGGCGCCGGTCCCTCGAAGACCGTCACCGACGCGATGTGCAAGGGGGTGTCGGGTGATTCGGCGAAGTAGAAGCCGGCGTCGAGGCCGCTCATCCTTTCCCAGTCCGCCATGGCGCGCGTCCGTTCTGCCGAGGGGGTGCGTACGGGCCTTCCCGGCGAGGCCGCGTCCAATCGGGCGGACCGGGATCGGCCTCAGGCGGCCGCCGTCCGGGGCTCGCGGGCCCCGGGGGCGGTGCGCTCGCGGATGAACGCGCCCGCCTCGTGCAGCGCCGCCAGCCCCTCGGGCACCAGGTCGGCGAAGACCTGGAAGACGTGCACCTGCCCCTCCCAGATCTGGAGCCGGCACGGCACGCCCGCCTCGGCCAGCCGCGCGGCCATCAGCTCGGCGTCGGGCAGCAGCATCTCGGTGGAGCCGACCTGGATCAGCACCGGCGGCAGCGCGGCCAGCGGGCCGTTCACCGGCGACAGCAGCGGATCGGGCGGGCCCTCGCCGCCAGCGAGCAGCTCGGCCAGCCGCTCCACGCGGCGGGCCGGCAGGTAGGCGTCCAGGGCCGCGTTGGCGTGCGCGACCTTGGCCGTGTGGTCCAGGTCGGTGAGCGGCGCCAGCGCGACGATCCCGGCGGGGGAGGGCAGCCCCTCGTCCAGGGCCTTCAGGACGGCCGCGAACGCCAGGAAGCCGCCCGCCGAGTCGCCCGCGACCACGATCCGCTCCGGCGGCGTGCCCTCGTCCAGGAGGCGGCGGTACGCGGTGACGCAGTCGGCGACCGACGCCGCGAGCGGGACCGCCGGCAGCCGCCGGTAGGCGACCGAGAGCACCGGCGCGCCGGACGCGGCCGAGATCCGGGCGATCATCCGGCGGTGCGTGCGCAGCCCGCAGGAGAAGAAGCCGCCGCCGTGGAAGTAGAGGACGGCGCGGCCGCTCTCGGCGCCCGGGGCCCGCACCCATTCGGCCGGGAAGCCGTCGAAGCCGGCGGGCTCCACCTCGGCCCAGCGCGGCGCCGGCAGCGCCAGCGGGGCGGCGAGGTCGACCGCGAACGCCGGCCGCAGCCCGCGCGGGCTGAGCGGCCAGTGCGACAGCACGGGGCCGATCGTCATGCGCAGCCCGCGGGCCGTCAGCCGGGCCCGCACGGTCGTGCCGGGCCGGGACTCGATCACCGGTTCCATCGCCGGTCCCATCGGCGCCTCCCTCCGGGCGGGGCCGGCTCCTGACCTAACGGTCACTTGGCGGCCCGGATCAACGTCCCACCAGGGAAAAGACCTGTCAAGAGGGGCGGATTTCAAGATTGTTCCGTGACAAAACGCCCGGCCGTCCTTGTCAGGAAGGGACGGAAACCGCCTGCGCCGGCGGGGTCTCCCCGTCGCCGCCCCCCGCGCCGTCCCGGACGGCGGCGGCCAGCGCCAGCACCGCGCCGAGCGCGCACAGCCCCGCGGTGATCCAGAAGATCTCCTGGTACTCGGTGCGCAGCGCGTCCCGCACGGCCTCCTCGTACGCCGCCAGCTCCCGCCGGAACTGCTCGGCCGGCTTCAGGAACGGCATCGGCGTCTGAAGATCGGCCGTCAGCGAGTGGAACCGGTGGAAGCCCCACGCCGACAGCGCCGAGATCCCCAGCAGCATGCCCATCATCCGGGCCACCACCACCGCCGCCGACGCCACCCCGTGCCGCGCCGCCGGAACGGCGCGCAGCACGGCCGACGACACCGGCGCGATCACCAGGCCCAGCCCGAGGCCGGTCACCACCAGGTCCACGTCCATCCGGGGGAGCGGCCCGTAGGAGGCGGCCGCCAGATCCGCCGGCCAGCCCGCGATCAGCAGGTAGCCCGCCGCCGAGATCGCCATCCCCGCCGCCATCGGCCACCGCTCGCCCACCCGCCGGGCCAGCACCCCGCCGAGGACGGCGGCGAACGGCAGCGCCACCAGGAACCGCGTCAGCAGCAGCGCGCCCTCGACCGTGTCCTTGCCGAGCAGCGTCTGCGCCACCAGCACCACGTCCACGAGCGTGACCATCAGCGCCGCCCCGGACAGGAAGCTCACGCCCAGCGTCGCCAGCAGCGGCCCGCGGCGCACGCCGGACAGGTCCAGCAGCCGGGTGCGCGTCCTGGCCTCCCACAGCCCGAACAGGACCAGGACGGCGGCGCCCGCCGCCACCACCGGCAGGCCCCAGGGCGGCAGCGCCGACTCCTCGGGCTCGGGGTTGTAGAGGCCGCCCACCAGCAGGGCGAGCCCGGCGGCGAGCAGCAGCCCGCCGACCCAGTCCACGCCCGGCCGCTCGCCGCCCGGGCCGCCGGATCCGCTCGGCCGCCCAGCGGGTACGGAGACGTGCACGGCCGCCATCGCCAGCGCGGTCAGCGGCAGGTTGATCCAGAAGATCAGCCGCCAGTCGTCCAGCAGCGCCACGACCGCGGCGCCGTACAGGGGGCCGAGCACGCTGCCCAGCTCCTGCGCCGCGCCCACCGCGCCGAGCACGACCGGCCGCCTGCGCTCGTCCCAGAGGTCGCCCGCCAGCGCCATCGTCACCGGCAGCAGCGCGCCGCCCGCGACCCCCTGCACGACCCGGCCGGCCGTCAGGAGCGGCACGTCCTGCGCCAGCGCCGTGACCACCGACCCGGCCGCGAAGAACACCAGGCACGCCTGGAGCAGCGCCCGCCGCCCGAACCGGTCCGACAGCTGGCCCAGCAGCGGCATCGCCGCCACGTACCCCAGCAGGAACCCGGTCAGGACGGGCGTCACCCGCTCCAGCCGGTTGACCGGGATCTCCAGGTCCTCGACCACCGCCACCAGCACCGTGGTGACGACGTAGGCGTCCAGCGCCGCCAGCAGCACCACCGCGCCGCCGGCCCCGATCGCGACCCGCCGCCGGCCCGCGCCCGCCCCTCGGCTCACTCGGGTGCTTTGATCTTGTACGGGGCGTCGAACTCGGTGAACGTGATGACGACCGAGCCCTTCCCGCCGCCCTGCGCCGCGGCCGGGATCTCACCCCTGACCTTGAGCAGCCGGTGATCGGCCTTGGCCACCCAGATCTGGCCGCTCACGTCGGTGGTCAGGCCCGGCACCAGCCCGCCGATCGCGTCCCGGGGCAGCGTCGCCCGGACCCGGTGCGACTCCTTGCCGCCGACGCTCTCGGTGGCCTCGGCCTTCACCCCGGTCGCCTTCTGGAGGAGGGCGGAGATGCCGCGCTGCGGGTCGAGCACCGCCGACGGGTCGTACATCGCCGCCGCGATCGCCTTGGGGTAGCGCTGCCAGCCGCCGGTCGCGCCCTTGACGTAGAACGTCTCCCCGGTCGCGACGATCTTCATCTCGACGGTCTGCCCGGACTGCTCCAGTGTCACGGTCCCGTCGGCGTCGCCGCCGCGCAGCAGCTTCAGGTCGCCGCCCCGTACCGGCACCGCCGGCTCGCCCTCGGTGGACAGCGTCAGCCCCAGGCTCTTCAGGCCGGCCATCGCCGTCGCGGCCTGCCTGAGCTCCTGGGCCCCGTCGAACGTCGGCTTGGCGGCGGCGGGCTCGGCCCCCTCGCCGCCCCCGCCGGAGCAGCCGGTCACCGCCAGGGCGGCGGAGAGAACCGGGACCAACAGCACAAGACGACCGCGCAGTCTGGACATAGGCGGACCCTACCGACCGGTCACCGGCCGCGTCACTCGGTACGCGGTATGACATCGCGTCCCCCGCACGGCGTACTTCCCGCTGGCCCGCCGAGGACGGCCGCCGCTAGGATGGCACCCGGCGTGGCGGGGATCACCGGATTCCCGGCCCGCACGCCCGGGGCGGTAGCTCAGCTGGTTAGAGCAGGAGACTCATAATCTTTTGGCCGCGGGTTCGAGTCCCGCCCGCCCTACCGAACGTCCCCCCGCCCGGCGCCTAGGCCGGCCAGGCGGGCGGGCGCTTCTCCAGGAACGAGGCCATGCCCTCCTGCGCCTCCGGGGTCTGGCTGGAGGCGGCCATCACCTCGATCGCGTACGCGTACGCGTCCTGTTCCGGACGGTCCAGCTGCGCGTACATGGCCTCCTTGCCGAGGGCCTTGCTGCGCGCGCTGCCCCGCGTCGCGCGTTCGAGCAGCTCCCTGGTGGCCTTCTCCAGCTCCCCGTCCGGGACGGCGTAGTTGACGAACCCCCACTCGGCGGCCGTGCGGGCGTCCACGACGTCGCCGGTGAGGGCCATCTCCATCGCGCGCTTGCGGCCCACGCTCCGCGCGACCGGGACCATCGGCGTGTGGCAGAACCAGCCGCCCTTCCCGCCCGGCACGGCGAACCCCGCGCTCTCGGCCGCCACCGCCAGATCGCAGCTCGCCACCAGCTGGCACCCCGCCGCCGTCGCCAGCGCGTGCACCCGCGCGACCACCACCTGCGGCACGGACTGGATCGTCCGCATCAGATCGGCGCACGTCCGCAGCAGGCTCCGCGCGTCGGCGTGGGACGCGCCCGCCATGTCGGCGAAGTCGTGCCCCGCCGAGAACACCGGGCCCTCGGCGGCCAGGATGACGCCCCGCGCGTCCGTCCGGCCGGCCTCCCGGAACGCCTCGGCCAGCTCCAGGAGGAAGTCCCGGGACAGGGCGTTGCGCCGCCGCGGGCGGTTCATCGTGATCGTGGTGAAGGGGCCGTCGCGCCGGACGAGAAGGGCATCGCTCATGCCTTCCCCCGTACCCGCCGCGCCGTTGTCGGACGCGCGTCGTACGGTAGGCGTGGTCGACGGACGCGAGGGGGTACTTCCTTGAAGCTGCTCACCGCCACGAACGTTTCCCAGGGCTACCGCGGCAACGACTTCGCCTGGTGCGTCGAGGGCGAGCTCGTCCACATCGGCGTGGTGTGCCCGCGCGACGACGGCGACCCCGACGGGGGCTGCGGCTGCGGGCGCTCGTTCGCCGGTCTCAACTCGCACCGCGCCACCACGACGGCGATGGTCCGCGACGTGCCGGGGTTCACCGACGACGACTACGTGCTGGCGATCCGGTCCAGCCTGGAGCAGCAGGGCTGCGACCCCTCGTTCGCCGAGCACGAGGCCGCGCTGCTGCGCTGCCTGGTGCGCGACTGGCCGGTCGGGGTGATCGTCGAGCGCCGGCTGCACGAGATCGTCGTGCGCCAGGTCGTCCAGCCGTAGGGCTCGTCCGGCCATCGGGTCCGTCCGGCCGCCGGGTCGCCGCCGCTCAGGTGCCGAGCCAGCCGCGGATCTCGGCGTCGGTGCGCGGCAGCAGGCACTACAGCGCCTCCTCCGCCGACGAGCACAGCGGCACCTCCTCGTCCATGCGCAGCATGCGGAACAGCTCCGCCGGGAACGGCCGCAGGCCCACCAGCGCGATGCCGGTACCGCACTCCAGCCCCCGGCGCGCGGTCGCCGCGACCGTGCGCAGCCCCTCGGCGTCGAAGAACGACACCCCGGAGACCTCCAGCACCAGCGGCCGGTCGGCGACCAGGTCGCGCAGCCGCCCCCGGACCGAGGGCGCCGACAGCAGGTCCATCTCGCCGGCCAGCAGCACGTCGGTGTGCCGGTCGCGCTCGACGACGACCATGTCGACGGCGGCCTCCCTCATCGCGTCGTCACCGTGAGCGTCGTCACCGTGGGTGTCTTCACCGTGGGCGTCCTCACTGTGCGGCTGTGCGCGGGCATCCGGCCTGAGAATCTCTCGACCAAGTGAAGCAGGACTTCCGGCCGGAGTCACCGGGATGCCCGTGACGCCGCGCTCTGTGATGAATCGCTCACCCTCCGCTCACCGATTCGTTATCGTGGAAGGCCAGGCCGACTCCCGGAGGGGGACCGCATGCCGTCACTACCGTTCGCGGCCTGGGCGTACCTCTGCGGCGTGGTGGGGCTGGCGGCCGGGCTCATCGCGACGGCGTCCTACGACGGCGTGGACTGGCCGGCGTTCGCCGTCCTCGCGGTGCTGTTCCTGGTCTGCGACTCGACCCCGGCGCGGCTCAACGTGGAACGCGCCAGGGTGTCGCTGAGCTTCGCCGCCAGCCTGGCGTCGGCCGTCCTGCTGGGCCCGGCGGGCGCCGCCCTGCTCGGCGTGTGCGCCATCGTCAACGCGCAGCGCTCGATCTCCCCGGTCAAGCGGGTGTTCAACGGCGCCCAGTTCGCCCTCGGCGGCTACTGTGCCGGTGGCGTGTTCGAGCTGCTGGGCGGGCACCGGTTCAGCGGCTGCCAGGTCGGCTGGGTGCTCAACGTGTTCGGCCCCTTCATCGGCGCGCTGGTGACGTTCGTGCTGGTCAACATGGCGCTGGTGGCGGGCATCCTGCTGCTCGCCAAGCAGGAGAGCCCGCGCGAGCTGGTGAGCGCCAGCGGCCAGCTCGCCGTCGGCTGCCTCGGCTACGGCATGTTCGGCCTGCTGATCGCGGGCCTGTGGTCGTGGGTCGAGGCCGGCCCGTTCGTGGCCGTGCTGGTGCTGCTGCCGCTGTACGTGGCGCGCTGGGCGCTGCAGCAGACCCGGGCGCAGCGGCAGGCGCAGGCGGCGACGCTGGCGGCGCTGTGCCAGGCCGTCGAGACCAAGGACTACTACACGCGGGGCCATTCCGAACGCGTGTCGCGCGGCTCGGTGATGATCGCCAAGGAGATCGGGATGGGCCACGCCCGGGTCCGCGCCATCCGGTACGCCGGGATGCTCCACGACGTCGGCAAGCTCGGCGTCCCGACCAAGGCGCTGCAGAAGAAGGGCAGGCTGACCGACGAGGAGTTCGCGGCGATCCGGCTGCACCCCGTCCGCGGGCTGGAGATCGTCCGCGACATCGGGTTCCTCGACGAGGCGCTCGCCGGGATCATGCACCACCACGAGCGGATGGACGGCCGCGGCTACCCGATGGGGCTGGCCGGCGACGAGATCCCCGAGTTCGCGCGGGTCATCTCGGTGGCCGACGCGTTCGACACGATGACGTCCAACCGCTCGTACCGCCGCGCCCGCACCGTCGAGGAGGCCAAGGAGGAGCTGCGGCGCTGCGCCGGCGACCACTTCGACCCCGGCATGGTGGCGGCGTTCCTGACCGCGCTGGAGCGCGACGGCTGGGAGCCGCCGGGCGCGGTGTCGGTGCCCGGCGACGGCGTCGCCGAGGTGGCGCGGCGCGACCACGACGACCCCACGTCGCCGCTGGAGGTCAGCTGACCGCGCGGCCGGGGCCGTGCCCGGATCCGGGCGCCCGGAGGCGGCTCTGTAAGGGCGGGCACTGTACCGGACGGTGAGATCTTCGTAGCCTTGTCAGTCCCCGGTTACGGAAGCGTCGTCTGGAGGCTGCGGTGGAGCGGTCCGCGGTGGTGGCCAAGACCGTTGCCTCCCTGAAGCGCGAGGCGGAGCGGGTGGTGGACCTCGTCGTCGACCGGATCGTGGCGGAGATCCCGTCGTACGCCGCCGTGCCGCGCGACAGGCTGCGGCCCGGCGTCGCCGCCAACGTCCACGACGGGATCGGCTTCCTGGTCGACGGCGAGCGCAGCCCGGTGACCGCCGACGCCGCCGCGGTGGGCGCCGACCGCGCCGAACGCGGCATCCCCGTCGAGGACGTCATGCACGCCTACCGCATCGGCGTCCGCACCGTCTGGGAGCGCTTCGCCCGCGAGGCCCGCCGCAACGACGCCGACCCCGGCGAGATCCTGATGCTCGCCGAGCGCGTGTGGGCCTGGGCGGACGGCGTGATGGTACGGGCCGCCCGCGAGCACCGCCGCGTCGACCTGGAGACCGCCCTCGACGCGCAGCAGCGGCGCGGCGCGTTCATCCGCGCGCTCCTGTCCGGCACCCTCGACCGGGCCGGACTCCACCTCCAGGCCGCCGCGTTCGGGCTCAACGCCGACCGCGAGTACGTCCCGTTCCGCGCCCGCGGCGGCACCGACGCCCGCGCGATCGTCACGGCGCTGGTGCCGTACTTCCCGCACACCAGCCCGCCGGTGACGCTCGTCGACGGCGACGTCGCCGGCCTGCTCGCCCGCCGCCCCGGCCCCAAGGTCCCCGACGACGTGGTGGTCGGCATCGGCCCCTCGGTGCGCCCCGCGGACGCGGTCAGCGCGTTCGGCCGCGCCTCCCGCGCCCTCGACACGGCCGCCCGCTTCCGCCTCAGCGGCGTGTACGACCTCGCCGACCTGGGCCTGCGGTCGTCGGTCGTCAGCGAGGACGAGATCGGCACGCTCCTGTACGAGCGCTACCTGGCCCCCCTCCAGGACCTCCCCGACATCGAGCGCACCGTCGTCACGTACCTGTCGGGCGGCATGCACGTCGAGGACGCGGCGCGCGCGCTGTTCATCCACCCCAACACGCTGCGCAACCGGCTGCGCCGCTTCGAGGAGCTCACCGGCGCCGACCTCCGCGACCACGCCACCCTGGCCGAGCTCTGGTGGGCCCTCGCCTACCAGAGCCTCGGCGAGTAGCGCCGCCGTGTCGACCCGTGGCGTGTCGCTCCCTTCATGCGGGGCGCCGGAGCGGACACGCCACGAGTCGACATCCCCGGGCCGGACTCAGGGGGTGATGGTGCAGGGGGCGGCGCCGCAGACGTCGATCACCTCGCCCGTCTTCAGGAAGGCGGCCTTCTGGCGGCGGGCCTCGGGGGAGTTGCGGGGGTCGGAGTGGGGGTCCCGGCCGGCGGTCGGCGGGGTGTTGGTCAGCGGGGGCAGCGGGGACCCGCTGTCCCAGACGATCATCGCGGAGCCGCGGTAGGGGTACTTCCGGATCCCGGGGATTCCCCAGTACGGGACCTTGTCGGGAACGCGGCCGGGGGCCACGACGGGGGTGTGGACGCGGGCGCCGATCGTGCGGGCCTGCACGTCGGCGGCGACCGGCGCCACCTGGTGGTCGCCGAAGGCCACGTGCATCAGGACCCGGTGCGAGGGGGTGCGGGGCAGGGGATCGCCGGTCATGTGCCGGGCGTAGCCGTTCGCCTCGCCGCGGTCCCAGAGCATCTGGATCAGGGCCAGGGCGATCTGCTGGTCCAGCTTGTCGGGGTAGAAGGCGTTCAGGACCTGCGCGTACGTCGGGAAGTCGGAGCTGCGGTTGAGCAGCGTGCTGTAGTTCATCGCCGGGACGCCGAGGACGGCGCGGCGGATGTCGGGGGAGACGGCGGTGAGCGCGCCGCCCATGATGCCGCCCTGGCTGTTGCCGTCGAAGGTCAGCGCGGTCCCGGTGTCGATGAGCGGCCTGCCGTCAGCGGTGCGGAACGCCTTGTGGCCGGTGAAGCCGCGGGTCATGGCGCGGCCGAGGAACGTGAAGTTCAGCATGCCCTGCTGGAGCCGGTCCGCGATGGTCTGGAAGCGGGTCAGGTCGCCGAGGGCGCTGATGACGTTGGGCACGTCCTCGTTCGCCATGCCGATCCACCTGGTGGCGCAGAACGCGAAGCCGTGCTCGGCGGCCATCGCCTTGACGTTGCCCGCGGCGACCTCGCCCTCGCCGCCGAGGAGGCCGTGCCCGTACAGGGCCGGCCGGGCGGGCTCGTCGAGCGCCGAGCGCGGGATCTCGCACTGGAACGGGACCGGCTGGGTGTTGAACGGCAGGCGCGCGGGACGCCCGTCGCGCCCGTAGTGGAACCGCGACCCGGGCGGCCCGCCGGGCAGGTCGAGGTAGCTGGGGGCGAAGACGGTGCCCTTGACCTCGCGGGCGATGCGGTCGTCGACGTTCTCCCTGACCTCGGTGACGACGAAGGCGGGGGATCGGCTCCCGAGATCGCGGAGGGCGTCGTCGCGGATGTGCAGCATCCGGCCGGCCAGGCTCCGCCGGCTGGCGACGGTGAAGTCCCAGGCGAGGTGGAGGCCGTCGCGGCCGACGCCGTGCCGCTTCAGGTCGGCGAGGACCCGGCGGTTGGCGCGCTGCCGCTCGTACAGGGGGTCGCCGGGGGCGAGGCGCTCGTGGAGGATCCTGCGGTACGCGGCGTTCGGGGCGATCGCCTTCCCGGACGCGTCGCGCAGGTCGCGCAGCGCCACGACGTAGCGGTGGCCTTCGACGAAGTTGCGGGCGGGGCGGACGATGAGCGCCTGCCGGCCGGGGGTGGTGGCGTTGGCGTCCAGCTCGGCCCAGTACGGCCAGCGCTCGCCGGTGGCGGTGTCGATGACGGTGATCGGCGCGTCCCGGCGGAGCGAGGCGCCGATGTCGGTGACGGGGGCGGCGCCCGTCCGGGCCAGGTCGAGTCCGGGCACGTGGCTGAGCAGCATCGACCCGGGCGAGAAGCCGTCGGCGCGGTTCCATTCGGCCGGGCGGATCGGCATGCCGAGCGCGTTGCTGAGCGTGGTCCTCATGTTCACCCGGCGGCCGGTCGGGGTGGAGCGGTCCCGGACGGTGTACCAGTCGCTGGGGAACGGCAGCAGGCACGCCGCGGGGTCGATGGGGTCGCAGCCGTCACCCGTGGTCGCAGACGCGGCGGTGGGGGACGCGGCGGCGGGGCGCGCGGGGGCGGCGGTCGCCGGGAGGGCCGGGGCGAGCGCCGCGGCGGTGAGGGCGGCGGCCACCAGGGCCAGGGATGCTCGGGCACGCAAGGCTGACCTCCTGGGGGTGGGGGGCCTGAGGTGATCAGACCGCACCGGGGCGGGCGGGTCAATCGCCGTTCGCACAGCGCGGGGCGGCGCCGCTTGTGCGTTCGCACCGATGTTCCAGCCGTGTTAAATCTGCCCGCGAAGATCGTTTGGGGGGTTCTCACGGCGCCTCAACCGGGCGATAGTGGGCCGGTCGTCTGCGCTTTCGCGAGGAGGAACGTTCCATGGACGCCGTTCCGGTCATCGATCTCACCGCCTGGTTCACCGGCGACGAGCAGGAGCGCGCCGCGGTCGCGGCGCGCGTTGACGAGGCGCTGAGCGAGATCGGTTTCCTGGTGGTCACCGGCCACGGGGTGCCCGCCGGCCTGCGCGACCGGATCAGGACCGCCGCCAAGCGCTTCTTCGCCCAGCCCGAGGACGTCAAGCGGGCGTACGCGGCCACGGTCGGCGAGCGCGGCTGGCTGCCGCCGGGCGTGGAGGCCAACGGCTACGCCGAGGGCACCGAGACGCCGCCCGACATGAAGGAGACGTTCGCGATCGGCGCCGACGCCAAGATCGGCGACCCGCTCTTCGACGCCGAGTGGTTCCTCGCGAACGTGTGGCCGTCCGAGGTCCCCGAGCTGGAGGAGCTGCTCACCGAGTACACGGCCCGGATGCGGGCGCTGTCGGACGAGCTGCTGCGGCTGTGCGCGACCGCGCTCGGCCTGGACCCCGGCTACTTCGCCGCGTACACCGGCAACCCCTCGTACACGCTGAACATCAACCGGTACCCGCCGCTGTCGCAGCTCGGCGCGCCCGAGCCGGGCCAGTTCCGGATCGGGCCCCACACCGATTTCGGCACCGTCACCGTCCTCGACCGGCAGGACGGCGTCGGCGGCCTCCAGGTGTTCACCGGCGACACCGAGGAGGACGGCTGGGTGGACGCGCCGTGGGTCGAGGACTCGTTCACCATCAACGTCGGCGACCTGCTGGCGGTCTGGTCGGGGAACCGGTGGAAGTCCAACCGGCACCGGGTGCTGCCGCCCGACCCGAGCGCGCCGGACGAGGAGCTGGTGTCGCTCGTCTTCTGCTACGAGTGCGACCCGGGCGCGCGGATCGAGCCGTTCGCGCCGCCGATCGGCCGCGCCGAGCTGGCGCCGGTGCGCGCCCACGAGTTCCTGCTCGAACGGCTCGACGCGATCACCGTCGGCTGACCCCGCCACGACCGGAAAGGCCCCCTGATGACCGACGTCCACGACGGTGCGAAGACCGAGGGACCACCCGCCGGCGTGGTCGTCCGGGAAGGCGACTACGGCGACCGCGTCGCGGCCGTGGAGCCGGGCGGCGCCGAGTTCATCCCGCTCGACCAGCGGCACGGCCGGCCGCTGAAGCTCTTCTGGACGTGGACGTCGCCGCAGCTGGAGTTCGCGACGATCTTCCTCGGCGTGCTGGCGGTGGCCGCGTTCGGGCTGAGCTTCTGGCAGGCGGCCGCGGCGGCGCTGCTGGGCAGCGCGCTGGGCGCGCTCGCGCACGGCGTGCTGTCGGCGCGCGGCCCGCGGCACGGCGTCGGGCAGATGGTGCTCGGGCGGGTGCCGTTCGGGTTCCGCGGCAACGCGCTGCCCGCGACGCTCAACACGATCGCGGGCGGCGTGGGCTGGTTCGCCGTCAACAGCGTCAGCGCGACGCTGGCGCTGGCCACGCTCACCGATCTGCCCAAGCCGCTGTGCCTGGTCGTCGTGGTCGGCCTCCAGGTGACGATCGGGTTCTTCGGCCACAACCTGGTGCACACCGTCGAGCGGTACGCGTTCCCGGTGCTGGCGGCGGTGTTCGCGGTCGCGTCGGCGATCATCCTGAGCAAGGCGGACTTCGGCGCCCCGGCGAGCGGCGAGGGCGGCGGGCTCGGTGGGTTCGTCATCGCGACGGCCGCCGCGTTCGGGTACGCGGCGGGCTGGAACCCGTACGCCGCCGACTTCACCCGCTACCTGCCGCCCGGCACGAGCCGCCGCGCGGTCGGGACCTACGCCGGCCTGGGGATCTTCTTCGGCTGCACGTCGCTGCAGATCGTCGGGGCCGCGGCGGTCACCATCGGCGGCGACGCGCTCGGCGACCCGACC
Organism: Actinomadura sp. 21ATH; assembly: GCF_041951345.1. Taxonomy (NCBI): domain Bacteria; kingdom Bacillati; phylum Actinomycetota; class Actinomycetes; order Streptosporangiales; family Thermomonosporaceae; genus Actinomadura; species Actinomadura sp. 21ATH. Next base: position 249,767 of record NZ_JBGNUR010000004.1, read on the forward strand.
GGCACGTTCACCGGCCACCTGCCGACGCCGGTCGCGCACCTGACGCTGCTGGCGATCACGCTCGGCGCGATCTGCGCCAACGCGATCAACATCTACTCGGGCGCGATGTCGTTCGTGACGATCGGCGTGCGGCTGCCGCCGGCGCTCCAGCGCGCGCTGGCCGCGCTGGGCTTCGGCGTGCTGGGCCTGGTCGTCGCGTTCTTCGGGCTGGCCGACGCGGGGCACGCGTACGAGACGTTCCTGCTCGTCATCGCGTACTGGATCGGCCCCTGGCTCGGCGTCGTGCTCACCGACATGTGGCTGCGCCGCGGCGAGCCGATCGACGCGCTGCTGTTCGACAAGGGGCACCGCAACCCGGCGGGGCCGATCGCGATGGCCGTCGCCGTGGTGGTGTCGGTCGCGCTGTTCTGCAACCAGGAGCTGTACGTCGGGATCGTGCCGGAGAACGTCCCCGAGGTCGGGGACGTGACCTTCATCGCGGGCTTCCTGCTGGCCGCTCTCGGGTACCGCCTGCTGGGCGGCGCGAAGCGGCGGTGAGGACGCGCTTGTCGGACGCCCGGGGGCCGTACGAGCCGAGCACGGCGGGCACGCCCAGCGCCTCCTCGATCGCCGCCACGGGATCGCGGGGGAGGGGCGTGTAGACGGGCCGGGCGGCCAGCAGCCGCCCGGTCAGCGCCTCCTGCGCCGCCAGGTCGCGGGCCGGGCCGGCCGGGATCGCCTCGTGGCCTTCGCAGCCCTCGTAGGCCGTGCACAGCTTCAGGTCGCCGCGATCGCGGGCGACGTCGAGATGCGTCACGGCGAGCCCGTCGGCGCCGCCCGCGACCTCCAGCGCGTACCGGAGCGCCACCGCGTCCAGGTGGCCGACGCGGAACGCGCCCTGCCAGCGGCCCGTCCCGTTGTGCGCGTCCGGCAGGTCCGCGGTGAGGGCCGGGTCCTCGGTGACGAACGGGCCGGGCCCGTGCCGGGTCGCGTAGGCGCGCAGCACGCCGAGCCGGTACGCGGGCCCCTGCCCGGCCTCCGCGAGCAGCGTCTCCGCGTTCGCGAACGTGGTGGTCGACCAGGTCGTGTACGGGTGGAAGCCGCGCCACTCGTCCAGGAGCACGCCCTGGGCCCCCTCGAAGACCGCGTTCCCGGTGCGGAGCAGCCGGTGGAGGTGCTCCCCGCCGACGATCCGGACCCGTTCCGCGAACGCGGCGAAGGCGTCCGCGCAGTCCTCGACGGGCGGGACGTCCTCGCCGCCGGGGAACTCGTCCCGGTACCAGTCGCGCACGGCCGCCAGCCGGCGGCGCAGCAGCGCCGGGGAGAGGCAGTCGCCGGCGCGCGGCGCGGTGTCCGGGTGCGCCAGGGCGTAGGCGGCGGTCTCGCCGATGCCCATGCCGCACGAGCCGTGCCGGGCCGCGCCGCGCGCGGTCTCCCGCGCCCGGTTGGCGGCCCGGTGGTACGGCGTCGTGAGCGGCGCGGCGCGGTCGACGGTCAGGCGCTCGAACGCGTCGCCCACGCCGAGGGACCGCAGGTGCGCGGCCTCCCCGGCCAGGGCGAGCGGATCGACCAGCATGAACCGCGACAGGTGGGTCGCCACGCCCGGCGTGAACGTCCCCGACCCGAACTGGGCGAACGTGTGGTGCCGCCCGTCCTCCGCCACGACGTTGTGCGCCGCCTGCGCGCCGCCGTTGAAGCGGACGACGGTTCGAACCGGCTCCGGGGTGGGTTGAGGTGGGAAAGGCTCCAGGGTGGGTTGAGGTGGGAAAGGGTCCAGGGTGGGGTGAGGCGGGAACGGCTCCGGGGTGGGTTGAGGCGGGAAAGGCTCTGGCCCCCGAGCGCAGAGCCGGTCCACGATCGTCCCCTTGCCGGCGTCCCCGTACCCGAGGTCGACGACGATCACGTGCGCCACGCCGCTCCCCTCAGAGCCGGGTCGTCGCCGACGGCGCGGAGCCGAGGCCGGGCGGGGCGGCCGAGGTCGCGACCGGCGCGCGGGCGGCGTCCAGCGGGGCCAGCGCGCGGGACACCGACGCGCCCGCGTCGGAGCCCACCTCGGACAGGTGGCCGAGCCCCTCCTCCAGGTCGATGGCGTCCTCGGCCAGGCCGATCGTCAGCGCGATCGTCTCGCAGACGGCGTCCAGGTCGTCCAGGTAGAGCACGTTCTGGCCGAGCAGGTCCTGCCAGAAGCCGCGCAGTTTCGGGTCGCCGGCGTGGTAGCTGCCCTCGGGGATGATGAAGTACACGTCGTACATCCGCTGGAGCTCGCGGACCAGGTCGCCGATCGGCACGTCCTCGGCGGGCCCGCCGCCGATGATCGCCTCGATCTCGCGCCGCTTGGCCTTCGGGTAGGCCAGCTCGTCGCCGAGCATGAACAGGTAGCCGCGCTTGCCGCGCTTCTCGAAGCAGTCGATCGCGGTGTGCCGGGCCATGAAGTACATCGCCAGCTCGTACGACTCGGTCATCTGGCCGCCGCCCCCGCCCTCCAGCAGGATCTTGCCGAGGTCGTCGTCCATCCGGTTGTCGGCCTCGAACTGGCCGACCTGGAGCGGGGCGCGGTCGCAGGTGGCGTCGCCGACGGCGCCGAACATGATGTGCGGGTGCTCCACGTACCCCTTGCGCAGCAGCAGCCCGAGCAGGTCCGGCAGCTTGGTCTGGAGCGTGCGCGGCACCGTGCGCATCGAGCCGGTGACGTCGAACAGCACGGCGATCGCGAGCGACTCGGGGTGGTCGTCGGAGTCGCGGCTCTCCCGGACGGTCACGCCCTTGGGGTCGAGGTCGGGGTGCGTGGCGGTGGCGCCGCCGTCGCTGTAGGCGAAGGCGCTCGCGCCGGTGGACGCGCGGTAGCTGCGCGCCGCGTCGTAGACGTTGGTGGACCAGTGTCCGCTTCCCATGATGGTTCTCCTTCAGCGGGTGGTGGGCATCGTGAACGGGCGGAAACGGCGCGGGCCGTACAGGCGCTCCAGGAGCTCGTCGAACTCGGCCAGCAGCCGCCAGGCGTCGCGGGGCCGGCGCCGCTGCGAGGGCAGCAGGCAGCCGCGCGCGAACAGCCGCATCGGCTTGGGCGCCTTGCCGCCCATCAGGTGGGTCATGCATCGGGTGGCCAGGTAGATGTCGGTGGCCTCGCTCGCCTGCTCCCGTTCCGGGACCTCGGGCGGGTACCAGCCGGCGTAGCGGTCGACCATCGCGGGGACGCGGCCGGTACCGGCCGGCAGGCAGCCGGGCACCGAGTAGCACCAGTCGACGAGGACCAGGCCGTGGTCCCCGGGATGGACGAGGACGTGCTCGGGCAGCACGGCCCCGTGCAGGACTCCGGCGCGGTGCGCGAAGCCGAGCGCGACCAGCAGCCGCCGCCACATCCAGGCGGCGTCGCGCGGGTCGACGCCGTCCGGGTACGCGGCGCGGACCTCGGCGAGGCTGTGGAAGCCGTCGAGGGGCGCGATCGCGTTGGCGCGGCGCACCGCTCCGGTCGCGGCGTCCCGGTGCCGGAACGACTCGACCAGGCGCGGCACGTACGGCAGGAACCGCCCGTCGCCGTCCTTGGGCAGCTGGCGCAGCGCCACCGCCTCGCGTTCCAGCAGGTCGCCGTCGCGGGGGTCGCGCGGCAGCTTGATCACGGCGGTGCGCGCGCCGTCGTAGCCGGCGTCGTACAGCTCGGCCAGGTCGCCGCTCGCGCGGCGGTCGCCGAGCCGGTACGCGTGCCGTTTCGTGGTGATCGTGACGCGCCCGGCGTGGCGGCCGTGCCAGAGGGCGGTCAGCCGGGCGAACGCGTCGGCGGTGCGGCCGCCGGTGGCGTCGGGGTGGACGAGCCGGGCCAGCCGCCGGTAGGTGCGCGCCGCCTCCGGGCCGTCCTCTCCGAACAGGTCGGCGGGGGTGCGGGCGCGGTCCAGCCGGTCGAGGGCCTCGTCCAGGGTCACCGGGTCGCCGTTCGGCCGGCTCCCGTTCATCCGGTTCCCGTGCGCGTGCTCGCCGTTCATCGGATCTGCTCCTCGCTGCTGGGGCGCAGCAGGGCGGGGTGCAGGAGGCGGGCGTCGCCCGCGCGGTAGAGCCGCGGCCGGGGGCCGCCCTTGCGGCCGCCGCGGTCGGACGTGGCGCCGGTGCTCTCGACGAAGCCGGGGACCGACAGGACCTTCCGGTGGAAGTTGCCGGCGTGCAGCTCCTCGCCCCAGACGGCCTCGTACACCGCGCGCAGCTCCGGGATCGTGAACTCGGCCGCGCAGAAGGCGGTGGCCAGCGGGGTGTACTCCAGCTTCGACCGGCCGCGCTCCAGCCCGTCGGACAGGATGCGCGCGTGGTCGAAGGCCAGCCGCCGGGTCGTGCCGGGCCGCTGCTCGCCCGCCTCGCCGAGCCCGAGCGCGCCGACCGGGATCCAGGCCGCGTCGGCCGCGTCGCCGCCCGCCTCCGGGTCGGGCAGCTCGGGCGCGAACGCCAGGTAGGCGACCGAGATGACGCGCATCCGGGGGTCGCGGCCGGGCGCGCCGTACGTGCCGAGCTGCTCCAGGTGGACGCGGTCGAGCGGGCCGCCCTTGGCGCTCAGCCCGGTCTCCTCGGCCAGCTCCCGCACCGCCGCGTCGGGCAGGTCCTCGGCGTCGCGCACGCCGTGCACGAAGCCGCCGGGCAGCGCCCACATCCCCTCGAACGGCGGCCGCCCGCGCCGCACCAGCAGCACGTGCAGGCCGCCGTCGCGGATCGTCAGCGCGACCACGTCCACGGTGACCGAGACCGGGTCGTACTCCCGGGGGTCGTACGCCGCCAGGAAGTCGCTCTCGTCGTGCCGCTCGGTCATCGCCACCCGCCCCGGTCCGTCTCAAGGTCAGTAAGTCTCAGGTTGAGTCCATCTCGTTTTGAGAAGAACATAACCCATGGAGCGGCGGCCGTCCACCCCGGAAAAGCCGGACGCCGCTCCCCGTCGGGGAAGCGGCGTCCGGCCGGGCGTGCTCCGCTCAGCGGCGATGGCGGGGCGGCTGCGGGCGCCCGCCGTACTGGGGCGGCCGCTGGTCCCGCTGCGGCGGGGGCTGCTGCGGCTGCGGCCAGGGTCCCGGCTGCGGCTCCGGCTGGGACTGGGGTCGGGGCTGCGGCGGGCGCGCCGCGTCCCCCGGCCCGGGCCCGGGGTGGCGCTGGGCGAACTGGCCGGTGTCGAAGCGCTCCGGCTGGTACGGCCGCACGCCCGGGGTGCGGGCGTCGGGCGGCGGCGGCACGGTCGAGACCGGCCGGGCGCCCGGCGGGGGACCGGCGAGGCCCGCCAGGTCCGGGGGCGGCGCCGTCATCAGCGCGGCGGGCGGGCGCCGCGGCCCCTCGTCCAGCAGCCGGCGCATCTCGCTGCGGCGGCGGCCGTACACCAGGTACAGCACCAGGCCGGCCAGCATCCAGACGGTGAAGTAGCCCCAGGTCTGCACCTTGAGGTTGAGCATCAGCCAGCCGGTCGCGAGGATGCCCAGCACCGCGGTCAGCGGGGCGGCGGGCATCCGGAACGGGCGGTGCAGGTCGGGCCGGTCGCGGCGGAGCGCGAGCACCGCCGCGCAGACGAACAGGAACGCGAACAGCGTGCCGATCACGACCATCTGCTCCAGCGTGAGCACGTCGATGGTCTGCGACATCACGGCGGCCGCGCCGCCCGCGACGAGCGTCGCCCGGGACGGCACCCGGTAGCGGCTCATCCCGGCGATGCCGCGCGGCAGCAGCCCGTCGCGCGACATCGAGAACACCACCCGGGTGAGGCTGATCAGCACCACCAGGATCACCGTGGTCAGCGCGATCACCGCGCCGATGTTGACCACGTGCCCGACCGGGCCGGCGCCGACCATCGTGAACGGCGTGGTCAGCACGACCTTCTCGGGGTCGAGCCGCCCGTACGACACCATCCCGACCAGGGTGATCGCGACGCCCAGGTAGAGCACCACGGCCACCACCAGGCTGGTGATCATGCCGCGCGGGACCTTGCGCGGCGCGTCGTCGGTCTCCTCCGAGGCGGTCGAGATCAGGTCGAAGCCGATGTAGGCGAACGCGATGGCGGGCGCTGCGGCCAGGATCCCCCAGACGCCGAAGACCTGCGGGGTGCCGCCGGTGATCGAGCCCAGGACCGCGTTCAGCACGCTCTGCCCGCCGGTGCCGGGCGCCGGTTCGGCGGGCGGCACGAACGGGGTCAGGTTGCCCGGGTCGAAGTACGTCAGCCCGACCGCGATGACCAGCCCGATCACGATCAGCTTGGCCATCACCATGAACCACAGCGTGCGCAGCCCGAGCCGGCTCCCGGTCGCCAGCAGGACGATCAGCAGCAGCAGGATCCCGAGGGCGAACACGTCGAAGCCCTTGGGCTGCCCGATCACGCCGGCGAGCCAGTCGGGCACGGGGACGTTCAGGTCCGCGAGCGCCTGCGCGGCGTACAGCGACCAGGCCCGGGCGACCACGGACGCCGCCAGCAGCAGCTCCAGGACCAGCGACCAGCCGACGACCCACGCCCAGACCTCGCCGAACGCGACGTAGCTGAACGAGTAGGCGCTGCCCGCGACCGGGACGATCGACGACAGCTCGGCGTACGCGAGCGCGGCCAGCAGGCAGACCCCGCCGGCGATGAGAAAGGAAATGATCACGGCGGGGCCGGCGTTCGCGGCGGCCTGCACTCCGGAGATCTTGAAAATGCCGGCGCCGATCATGACACCGAGGCCGAGCACCACGAGATCGCGGGTCCGGTAGACCACGCGCAGCCGGTGCCGGCCGCCGTACAGCTGCCCGGTCGCCTGCTCGACGGGCAGTTTTCGGAACATGGTGTTTCGCATGCGGATGTCCCAGGTCATAGGTGCTCCCCAAGGCCTGAACCCGCGCCGCTGTTCGCGAGACAGTGAAGGTGGAAGACCTAACACTTCCCCATATTTAGGTAAAACCGCAATGTCTTGCACTTGATCGTTTGGAAACGCCGGGAGAGGGTCAAGATCGATAATGCCCGTGCCGGGTGAGGTCCCTGCCGCGTCCGGGCCCGGCCGGACCCTGGCGCCCCGCCGTGAACGGTGAAACGGTGGTGGCGCCGCGCTCCCGACCGCTCCAGGAGGTCCCGTGTCGCTCGCCGCGCGCGCCCGCCGCCACCTGATCGCGCCCGCCGCGCTCGCCGTCGCCGCCACGCTGGTCGCGCCCGTCACGGCACCCGCGCACGCGGGCCACGACCGGCCGCCCGGCAAGCGCCCGGTGGCCACCGGGTACGGCGGCGCCGTCGCCACGGTGGACCTGGACGCGAGCCGGACCGCGATCGAGGTGCTCCGGAACGGCGGCAACGCGATGGACGCGGCCGTCGCCGCCGGCGCCACCCTCGGCGTGACCGAGCCGTACGTGGCCGCGATCGGCGGCGGCGGTTACATGACCTACTACGACGCGAAGCGCCGGAAGGTCTACACCGTCGACGGCCGGGAGACCGCGCCGCGGGCCATGCGCGCGGACTCGTTCGTCGACCCGGCGACCGGCCGGGCGATCCCGTTCGACCAGGCCGTGACCAGCGGGCTCAGCGTGGGCGTGCCCGGCACGCTCGCGCAGTGGGACACCGCGCTGCGCCGCTTCGGCACCCGCGACCTCGGCACGCTGCTGAGGCCCGCGATCCGGGTCGCCGAGCGCGGCTTCACCGTCGACCGGGAGTTCCACGACCAGACCGCGGTGAACGCCGAGCGGTTCGCCGACATCGTCCCGACCCGGGAGCTGTTCCTGCCGGGCGGGCGGCCGCCGGCGGTCGGCTCCACGTTCCGCAACCCCGACCTGGCGCGCACGTACCGCGAGCTGGCCCGGCGCGGCCCGGGCTGGCTGTACGGGGGCGGCCTCGGCCGCGAGGTCGTCCGCACCGTCCGCGAGCCGGGGGTCGACCCGGACGCCGGGCGGAACGTGCGGCCGGGGCTGATGAAGGACGGTGACCTCGGCGCCTACCGGTCCCGCACGCCCGAGCCCACCCGCGTCTCGTACCGGGGGCTCGACGTGTACGGCATGCCGCCGTCCTCGTCCGGCGGCTCCACGGTCGGTCAGGTCCTCAACATGCTGGGGAACTTCGAGCTCGACGCGAAGGACCCGGTGCAGGCCCTGCACTACTACCTGGAGGCGTCCAAGTTCGCGTACGCCGACCGGGGGCGCTACGTCGGCGACCCCGACCAGGTGGACGTGCCGCTGAAGGAGCTGCTGTCCAAGGGCTTCGCGCGCGAGCGGGCGTGCCTGATCGACCCGGCGAGGGCCGCGGCCGCGCCGGTCGCGCCCGGCTCGCCGGACGGCGGCTACGACCCGTGCGCCCCGGCGAAGGGCGGGGCCGAGGCGCTGAAGTACGAGGGGCCGCAGACGACGCACCTCGTCGTGGCCGACAAGTGGGGCAACGTCGTCGCGTACAACGTCACGATCGAGCAGTTCGGCGGCAGCGGGCTGACCGTTCCCGGCCGCGGGTTCCTGCTCAACAACGAGCTGACCGACTTCACCCTCCAGCCGCCCGCGCCGGGCGCCGCGCCCGACCCCAACCTGCCCGGGCCGGGCAAGCGGCCGCGCAGCAGCATGGCGCCCACGCTGGTGCTGGAGGACGGCCGGCCCAAGCTGGCCCTCGGCACGCCCGGCGGCTCCACGATCATCACGACCGTGCTGCAGATCCTGCTCAACCGGATCGACCTCGGCATGGACCTGCCCGCGGCGCTGGCCGCGCCGCGCGCGACCCAGCGCAACACGCCGCAGGTGTTCGCGGAGCAGGCGTTCATCGACCGGTACGGCGCGGCGCTGGCCGGGAAGGGCCACGACGTGGCGCTGTTCGCCGGGCCGCCGCGCGGCGTCATCGGCGCCGCGACCGGGCTGGAGTTCCTGCGGCCGGGCCTGGTGCAGGCGGTCGCCGAGCCGGAACGGCGGGGCGGCGGCAGCGCGCTGGTCGTCCGGCCGCGCCGGTAACGGGACCCGGCACGACTACGATCAGGGCATCGGGGAAGGAGTCGTGCCATGGCCCAGGCGTACGTACAGGTGACGACGACCACGGACTCGCGACCGGAGGCGGCCGCGCTGGCCCGGTCGGCGGTCGCCGAGCGGCTCGCGGCGTGCGCCCAGCTCGTGGGGCCGATCGCCAGCACCTACTGGTGGGAGGGCGAGATCGAGTCCGCCGAGGAGTGGATGGTGGTGTTCAAGACCACCGACGCCCGGTTCGACGAGCTGGCCAGCCTGATCACCGAGGGGCACTCGTACGACACCCCGGAGATCATCGCCACCGAGATCGTCGCGGGCAGCCTGGACTACCTCGCGTGGGTCAGCGAGCAGACCGACGAGGACGACGAAGACGACGAGGACGGCGACGAGGACGAGCGGCGCGCGGCCCGGGGCGGGGCCGGCGAGACCGTCAGCGTCGAATGACCGGTGCGCCGGCCGGTGTGACGTCCGTCATAGGCGGGAAAATAAGCCTTTAGTTACTTTGAGGGCTCGGTCTCCCGGCGGAAGGACGGCGCGGTGCAGGAGGACTACGGTCTGTTCGGGCCGGGATCGGTGACCTGGCGGGTGATGGGCGAGCCCGTCCTGATGGTCGGCGGCGTCCGCGCCCTCCTGCTCCAGGCGCTGCATCCCCGCTCGATGTGGGGCACCGCGCAGAACTCCGAGCTGATGAACCCGCGCGAGGCGTGGGCCCGGCTGGAGCGGACGGTCGAGTTCGTCCGCGTCCGCACGTGGGGCACCGAGGCCGAGGTCGAACGGGTCGGCCGCCGCGTCCGCAAGCTGCACTCCAAGCTCACCGGCCTCGACCTGCGCACCGGCGAGACCTTCCCGGTCGACGACCCCGAGAACCTGCTCTGGGTGCACATGGGCGAGGTCGACTCGTACCTGGACATCGCCCGCCGCGCCGGGGTGCCGCTGAGCCGCGCCGACGCCGACCGGTTCGTGGACGAGCAGCGCCGCGCCGCCGCCGTGGTGGGGCTCGACCCGGCGGACGTCCCGGCCTCGGTCGGCGAGATGCGGGCGTACTACGCGGACATGCGCGGCCGCATATGGGCGTGCCGGGAGGCGCGCGAGGGCCTGGTCCGGATGTTCAACCCGAACGTGCCCCGCAACCTGCTGCCGCTGAAGCTGGCCGCGCCCGGCCTCGGCGTGCTCGTGGTCTCCACGCTGCCGCGCTGGGCCCGGCGGATGTACGGGCTGCCGGGGCTGCCCACCTCCGACCTGGCCGCCACGGTCACGCTGAAGGGCCTCTACCGCTCCACCAAGGTCATCCCGGAGCACGTGCGGTACCGGCCGGACGCCCTCCGCGCGCGCCGGCTGACCCGCGAGCGGGAGGAGAGCGCGGCGGCGCTGGGCGTCGCGTCCTGACCGGCGGGCCGTCCCGTCAGCCGCGCCGCATCAGGCGGCCGACGGCGGCCATCAGCTCGGTCGACATGGCCTCGGACTTGCCCTCCTCGGCGCCCTCGGCGACGCAGTGCCGGACGTGGCCGTCGAGCAGGCCGAGCGCCACCTTGTCCAGGGCCGCCTGGACGGCGCTGATCTGGGTCAGGACGTCGATGCAGTAGCGGTCGTCGTCGACCATCCGCTCGATGCCGCGCACCTGGCCCTCGATCCGGCGCAGCCGGGTCTGGAGCTGGTCCTTGGTGGCGGTGTAGCCGCGGGTCGGCGCGGTCTGCGTGGGAGTCTCGGGAGTCGTCATCGTCGTCCTCGCAATCGGGCCGGCGTCATCGGTCCGGACGGGGCCGCCGCCCGCGCGGCAACCCCATAGGGGTATCGTATCCGCCGGGCCCGGCATTCCCCCGGCCGCGAACGGCCGGTCGTCGGGCCGGTCAGCCGGCCGGCGGGGGGACGTTCCACGCGGCGATCACCGGGCGGTCGTGCTCGGTCCCGAGCGTGGACAGGGTACCGGTCTCCAGCCTGAACAGCCGCCCCGCCGCGGGCTCCAGCCCCAGCCAGCGGGCGGTCAGCACGCGCAGCACGTGGCCGTGCGCGACCAGCGCCACGTCCCCCTCGGCCAGCAGCGGCCGCACCCGGCCCAGGACCGCGTCGGCGCGCTCGCCGACCCGTTCCACGGACTCGCCCGGATGGCCGGCGTCACCGGGGATCACACCGTCCTCCCAGAGGAACCAACCGGGCCGGTCCTCGCGGATGCTCTTGCTGGTGATGCCCTCGTACCCGCCGTAGTCCCACTCCCACAGGTCCGGGTCCACCTCGTCGACCGCCAGCCCGGCCAGCTCGGCCGTGCGCCGGGCGCGCTCCGCCGGGCTGGACAGCACCCGGGCGAACGACCGCCCGGCCGCGACCGGCGCCAGCGCCCGCGCCTGCTCCTCGCCGCGCGCGGTCAGCGGCAGGTCGGTGCGCCCGGTGTGGCGCCGGGCGCGGCTCCACTCGGTCTCGCCGTGCCGCACGATGATCAGTTCCCCCATGGGGCCACTGTACGGGGCCGGGCGAGCACGGGGACAGGCGAGCGGCCCGGGGCGGAGCCGGCGCGGGTCAGGCGAGCACGGACTCCAGCGGCACGGACGGCAGGCCGTGCGCCTCGGCGACCTGGTCGTGGGTGAGGGCGCCGCCATGCGCGTTGAGGCCGAGCGCCAGCGCGCGGTCGTCGCGCAGCGCGTCCCGCCAGCCCCGGTCGGCGATCCGCACCGCGTACGGCAGCGTGACGTTCGTCAGCGCGTGGGTGGAGGTGTTGGGCACCGACCCGGGCATGTTCGCCACGCAGTAGAACAGCGACTCCTCGACCCGGTACGTCGGGTCGTCGTGCGTGGTCGGGCGGGAGTCCTCGAAGCAGCCGCCCTGGTCGATGGCGATGTCCACCAGGACCGAGCCGGGCCGCATCCGCGCCACCAGCGCGTGCGGGACCAGCGTCGGGGCCTTGGCGCCGGGGATCAGCACCGCGCCGATCACCAGGTCGGCGGCCCGGACCTCCTGCTCGACGGAGTACGCGGTGGACACCACGGTCCGCAGCCGGCCCTGGTAGATCGCGTCGATGTGCCGCAGCCGGTCCACGTTCACGTCCAGCACCGTGACCTCGGCGCCCATCCCGGCCGCGATCTGCGCCGCGTTCAGCCCGGACACGCCGCCGCCGATCACCACCACGCGGGCCGGGGCCACGCCCGGCACGCCGCCGGGCAGCACGCCGCGGCCGCCGCTGGAGCGCATCAGCGCGGCGGCGCCGACCTGCGGGGCCAGCCGGCCGGCCACCTCCGACATCGGCGCCAGCAGCGGCAGCGCACCGCCGGGCAGCTGGACGGTCTCGTACGCGATCGCCGTCACGCCGGACGACAGCAGCGCGTCGGTGCACGACCGCGAGGCCGCGAGGTGCAGGTACGTGAAGAGCGTCTGGCCGCGCCGCATCCGGTGGTACTCGGCCGGGACGGGCTCCTTGACCTTGAGGACGAGCTCGCCCTCGGCCCAGACGTCGTCGGCCGACTCCAGGATCTTGGCGCCGGCGGCGGTGTAGTCCTCGTCGGGGATCGCCGACCCCGTTCCGGCGCCGCGCTGGACGAACACCTCGTGCCCGCGGCGGGTGAGCTCGTGGGCCCCGGCGGGGGTGATCGCCACCCGGTACTCGTGGTTCTTGATCTCGCTGGGTACGCCGACCTTCATGGGGTCCTCCGGCGATGCCGATGGGCGCCGCGCGCGGGTGCGCGCACGGCCTGGGCATGGACGAGGGCCCGCGGCAGGGGTGGTGCGCGGGCTCTCCGTCACTTCCAAGCGTGCGGCCGCGCGGCCGGTGCCGCCACACCGCAACATGCATGACGATGCGGCGAAACCTTTACATGCCGTAACCCTCGTGCCGGCTCAGGCCGGCCGGGGATCAGCGGCGCGGCGGCAGCCACTCGTCGGCGATCGCGACCGTCAGCTGCTCCAGCAGCGGGCCGCCCTGCCGCATGCAGCGGCCGGCGTCCGGCTCGATGTCGGTGAGCGCGTACACCGCCTGGATCCTGGCCTTCCTGAGCTGCTCGCCGGTCAGCCCGCGGCGGCCGACGGCGGCGACCACCGGCACCCCGGCGCGGGCCGCGGCCCGCGCCACCCCGATCGGGGCCCGGCCGCGCAGCGACCGCACGTCCAGCGTCCCCTCGCCGGTCACCACCAGGTGGGCGCCGCGCGCCCGCTCGGCGAACCCCAGCAGGTCCAGCATCAGCCCGATCCCGGGCTCGATCGTCGCGCCCAGGAACGCCAGCGCGGCGAAGCCCACCCCGCCCGCCGCGCCCGAGCCCGGCCGGTCGCGGGAGGCCGTGCGGGACGCCGCCTCGGCGATGTCGGCCCAGCGGCGCAGGCCGAGATCCAGCACCCGGATCTCCTCGCGGGTCGCGCCGCGGCGGCCCGCCTGGCCGGTGGCCGTGCCGTTGCGGCCGAGCAGCGTGCCCTCCGGCTCGCCCGCCACGACCACCTGGACGCCGGACAGGTCGGGCATCCCGCGCAGGTCGAGGGCGTGCAGCGAGCGCAGCGCCGCCCCGCCCGGCGGCAGTTCCTTGCCGAGCGCGTCCAGCAGCCGCCCGCCCAGGCCCTGGACGAGCCCGGCGCCGCCGTCGGTGCAGGCCGCGCCGCCGACGCCCAGCACGATCCGGCGGGCGCCCAGCCGTACCGCGTGCGCGAGCAGCTGGCCCGTTCCGAGGCTGGTGGAGCCGAGCGGGCGGGGCCGCCCGCCGGGCAGTCGGCGCAGCCCGGACGCCTGGGCCAGCTCCACCACCGCGGTGCGGCCGTCCAGCGCCAGCGCGGCGGTGACGGGGCGGCCGGTGGGGCCGGACACCTCCACCTCGACCCGCCGCCAGCCCGCCGCGATCGCCGACTCGGCGGTGCCGTCGCCGCCGTCGGCGACCGGCAGCTCCACCACCGGCACGTCGGGCCGCGCGCGGCGCAGCCCGGCGGCCAGGTGGCGGGCGACCTCCGGGGCGGTCAGCGAGCCCTTGAACCGGTCCGGCGCCAGCAGGACGTGACCGTTGCGGGCCCGGCCGTTGGAACGGCCCGCGGGTAGGTCGGAGGGGGAGTCCGGGGACTGCACAGCCACGCCTTTCAGGGACCGGGGGAAAGTCACTCACTCCTGCTTACGCCATGACGGCACTATTTGACACCCGGGACGGCCGTCAGGACGTTCAAACCTGGGGAGAAGACCGTGCTGGCCGCGCGGTGCGGCCCGGCCGGCGGCCCGGTCAGCTGCCCCGGTACGTGGAGTACCCGAACGGGCTGAGCAGCAGCGGGACGTGGTGGCGATCGCCCGGATCGGCGATCGTGAAGATCACGCTGACCTCCGGGTAGAACGTCGCGACGCCCAGTCCCGCGAAATACGGGCCGGTCCCGAACCGCAGCCGGTAGGTGGCGGGCCCCGCCCCGTCCGCGGGCCGCCCGCCGGATGGAGCGCTCCAGCGGCCGTCGGCGTCGGTCGCGCCCTCGGCGACGGGACGCCACGTGTCGTCCAGGTAGGCGTCGAGCCGTACCGGCACGTCGGCGGCCGGGCGTCCCAGGCGGGTGTCCAGGACGTGGGTGGAGACATGGGCGGACGCGAGGCCCAGTACGGGGTCCGAGGCTGCGGTCATGACGCTAGTACAGCAGCCCCGGAGCACTCCCACGGCCCGGGGCGCCGACTTCGGCGGAACGCTGCGTGACCGGCCGAGTCCGCTATAGCCTGCCTTGGTGCGAATGCGATGACGCGGCGCGCGATCCCCGGGCGGGGCCCGGGCTGGAACCTCGTAGGCGGTGGTCAGACGATGGATCGGGAGACTCTGGGGCAGCGCATCCGCGCGCTGCGGATCAGGCAGGGGATCAGCCAGGCGCAGCTGGCGTTCCCCGAACTGTCCGACAGCTACATCTCGCTGATCGAGAGCGACAAGCGGGTGCCCGCGCCCAGCGTGATCGACCTGCTCGCCCAGAAGCTGAACTGCTCGGCCACCTACCTGGTGAGCGGCGTCAGCGAGGACGTGGTGGACGAGCTGCGGGTGACGCTCGACTACGCCGAGATCGCCCTGCGCAACGGGGCCGCCGAGGAGGCCCGGGAGCGGTTCGCCGAGGTGCTGGCCAACGCCGACGCGGTCGCGCTGCCCAGCATGCTGCACCAGGCCCGCTGGGGGCACGCGCTGGCGCTGGAGGCGGCCGGCCGGCTGGAGGAGGCGATCGACGGGCTGCGCGCCCTCACCGCCGAGGCGTCCGCGGACGCCGACCTCGCGCACTGGGCCAGGGTCCACGTCGCGCTCAGCCGCTGCCTGCGCGAGCGCGGCGACATCAGCGCCGGGGTGGAGGTCGCCGAGGACGCGCTGCGCCACCTGATCGCCACCGGCGCGGACTCCACCGACGCCGCCGTCCACCTGGGCGCCGCGCTGCTGGCCGCGTTCATCGAGCGCGGCGACCTCGTCCGGGCCGGGCAGCTGGCCGGGCAGCTGGTCGAGCGGGCGGAGCGGATCGGCAGCGCCCGGGCGCGGATGGCCGCGTACTGGGAGGCCGCCTACGTCGCCGAGATCCGCGGCGAGTACGAGGACGGCGTCGCGCTGGCCGAGCGCGCCCTGCTGCTGGCGGGCGACGACGGCGCCGCGCCCGCCGACGGCGGCCCGCCCGAGGACCCGCGGAACCTGGCCCGGCTGCGGATCGTGTACGCGGGGCTGCTGCTGCGCGCCCGGCCCGCCGACGCCGGCCGCGCCCGCGACCTGCTCACCCGGGTCCGCGGCGAGATCAACGCCAGCTCCGCCGGGGAGATCGACGTGGCCTGGTGCCTGACCGAGCTGGCCCGCGCCGAGACCGCCCTGGGCCGCCCGGCCGAGGCGGTGGCGCTGGCCGAGCAGGCCCTCGACCTGCTGGGCGGCGCGCCGCGCCGGGCCACCGCGTGGGCGCTGACCGTGCTCGGCGAGGCGTGCGTGCGGCTGGGCCGGCGGGACCGCGCGATCGAGGTCCTCACCCAGGCCGCGACCCATCTGGAGGAGATGGAGTCGGTGCGGGAGGCCGCACAGGCGTGGTTCGACCTGGCCGAGCTGCTGGCCGAGACCGGCGCCCCCGAACGGCCCGGCCTGGACGCGTACCGCCGCGCCCTCACCTGCGCCGGCGTCTAAGCGAAACCCGGAACGAAGCGGAAGGAACCCGGCACGGGAAGATCGCGTCGGTTCAGTGTCGCCCGTCCGGCGGCGCCCCGCCGCGACGCGTCCCAGCTGAGGAGTTCTTCGCCACATGTTCGGAGTGGTACGCCCGTGCGAGCACGTCTTGTGCGGATCCCTGTTCAAGGACTGGATGGCCCACCTGTGCGGGCTGTGCCTGACTTTGCGCGACCGGCACGGCCAGGCGGCCCGGCTGGCCACCAACTATGACGGGCTGCTCGTGTCGGTCCTGGTGGAGGCGCAGCGGCCGGAGCTGTCGCCGCGCCGCAAGGCGGGCCCGTGCGCGCTGCGCGGGATGAAGGCCGCCGAGGTCGTCGAGACCCGGGCGCAGGGGGCGCGGCTGGCCGCGGCGACCTCGCTGCTGCTGGCCGCGGGCAAGACCCGCGACCACGTCGCCGACGGGGACGGCCCGTACCGGCGGCGGCTCGTCGCCGCCGCCGCGGGCCGGATGGCCGCCCGCTGGGACGCCGCCGGCGGCGGGACGAGCACCGCGGTCGGCTTCGACCCGGCCGTGCTGCGGGACGCGGTCGCGCGCCAGCCCGAGCTGGAGGCGGCGGGCGGCCTGGGGCTGCTGGAGCTGACCGAGCCGACGGAGACGGCCGTGGCCGCCGTCTTCGCCCACACGGCGGTGCTCGCCGGCCGGGAGGGCAACGCCGAGCACCTGGCCGAGGCGGGCCGCTTCTTCGGGCGGCTGGCGCACCTGCTCGACGCGGTCGAGGACGTGCACGACGACCTGGCGGCCGGCGCGTACAACCCGCTCCTGGCCACCGGGACGGGCCCGGAGGAGGCGCGCCGGCACTGCGACGACGCGCTGCGCGGCCTCCGGCTGGCGCTCGCCGACGTGGAGATGGAGCAGCCGCGGCTCGTCCGGGCGCTGCTGGACCGGGAGGTCGGCCGCTCTGTGGAACGGTCCTTCGCCGCGTACCCGGCGGGGCCGCCCCCGCAGGGGCCGTACGGGCACCCGCAGCAGGCCCACCACCCTCACCAGCCCTATCCCCAGCAGCCGTACCCGCCGCAGCAGCCGGGGCACTACCCGCCGCCGCACCAGGGCGGCGGCGGTGACGGCGGCTGGTCCGGCGGCGGCGGTGGCGGCTGGGGGGACGGCGGCGGGCACGGCGGCCATGGCGGGCATGGTGGGCACGGTGGCCGGCCGCCGCGCCCGGGGCTGCCGATCCCGTGCTTCACCGGCACGCTGGTGTGCTTCACCTGCGGCGTCTACCAGCCGAAATGGAGCAAGCACCACGGCAGGAAGTGCGGCGACCGGTGCTGGTGCACCCGGCACTGCGACGGGAACTGCGACCCCGGCTGCGGCGACTGCTGCCGGTGCTGCGAGTGCTGCGACTGCGGCCTCTGAGCCCGCCCGGCCGGGGGTCGCGCGCCTCGGGGTGAGGGGGGACGGCGCGGTCGAGGGGGCTAAGTAGGCTAGGAGGGCCCCGTACCCATCTGGAGAGACCCGGCCGCCCATGATTCCCTTCACCCCGCCGCGCCGCCCGGCCGCCGTCGCCGTCCTGGCCCTGGTGTTCGTGGCGGCCACCGCCGCGCCCGCCCTCGCCCACACCCCGCCGGCGGCCGCGGGGGAGTCCTCCGGGACCGCCAACCTGATCATGATCGTGGTCGGGGCGCTGCTCGGGATCGGGATCGGGATGGTGATCGTGTTCCGGGCCAAGCGCAGGAACCCCGTCCAGGACCCCAAGCAGGGCGCGGGCGGGAAGGGCGGCGGGACCGGCGACCGGGCCGGCAAGCGGGGCTCCGGTGAGTAAGGCGGCCGCGGCCGCGACGAAGGCCGGCGACGGCAGGGCCGCCGTGGCGCGCGCCGCCGCGGTCGCGCTGGCCGCCGCCGTCGCGGGGCTCGCGGCCGCGCTGGTGCTCGGCGGCGCGGCGGCCGAGCAGGTGATCCCCGGGCTGGCGGACGCCGGCACCGTGACCCGCTGGGGCCTGCCGGTCTCCCGGACGGCGATGAACCTCGCCGCCGCCGTGACCGTGGGCGCGCTGATCGCCGCCGTCTTCCTGCTGCCGCTGGCCGGCGGCGCCGCCAGGCGCGAGCCGGCCCTCGGCGAGGACGCCGTCTCCTACCTGCGCGCCGCGTCGTGGGCCGCCGCCGCGTGGGCCGCCGCCGCCGCGGCCACGCTGGTGTTCACCGTGGCCGACGTGCTCGGCCAGCCCGTCGGGCAGATCCTCACCGGCAACGAGCTGAGCAGCTACGTCGGCCAGCTCCCGCAGGGCACCGCGCTGATGCTGGTGGTGCTGCTCGCCGTCGTGGTGGCGCTGCTGTCCCGCACCGCCGCGACGCCCGCCGCCGCGGCCGGGCTGCTGGCGCTGAGCGCGATCGCGCTGCTGCCGCCGCCGCTGACCGGCCACTCGTCCTCGGCCGCCAACCACTCGGTGGCCGTCACCGGCGTGGCGCTGCACGTCCTCGCGGTCGCGCCCTGGGTCGGCGGGCTGGCCATCGTGGGCGTGCACGCGCTGTCCCGCCGCGACCGGCTCAGCGTGATGGCCGAGCGGTTCAGCCGGATGGCGCTGTGGTGCTACGTCACCGTCGGCGTCAGCGGGGTGGTCAACGTGATCGCCCGGATGCCGGACCCGGCCGAGCTGGTGAGCACCAACTACGGGCGGCTGGCGCTGGGCAAGGTCGTCGCGTTCGCGGCGCTGGGCTGGTTCGGCTGGTGGCACCGCGGCCGCACGCTGCCCGCCCTGGCCGCCCGCAAGCCCGGCGCGTTCACCCGGCTGGCCACCGTCGAGGTGGCCGTGATGGCCGCCACGATGGGGCTGGCGGTCGCGCTGGCCCGGACCGCGCCGCCCGCCCCCACCACCGACGAGTCGGCCGTCAAGGTCCTCATCGGGTACGACATGCCGCCCGAGCTCACGCCGGCCCGGCTGGCCACGCTGTGGCAGTTCGACTTCTTCTTCGCCGCCCTGGCCCTGGTCCTCGGCGGGCTCTACCTGGCCGGGGTGCTCCGGCTCCGGCGGCGCGGCGACCGGTGGCCGGTCCTGCGCACCGTCTCCTGGTTCACCGGCCTGCTCACCATCTGGGCCGCCACCCAGACCGGGCTCGCGACGTACTCGCCGATCCTGTTCAGCGTCCACATGGTCCAGCACATGGTGCTGAACATGCTCACCCCGATCTTCCTGGTGATGGGCGCGCCCGTCACGCTGGCGCTGCGCGCGCTCAAGCCCGCCGCCATCCGCGGCGACCGGGGCCCGCGGGAGTGGCTGACGGCCGCGCTGCACAGCCGGTACGCGGCGCTCGTCGCGCACCCCGCGGTGGCCACCCTGATCTTCGTGGTGAGCACGTTCGCGCTGTACTTCACGCCGCTGTTCGAGGCCGCGATGCGCAACCACCTCGGGCACATCGCGATGACCGCGCACTTCCTGGCCGCCGGGACGCTGTTCTTCTGGGTGCTGATCGGCGTCGACCCGGCGCCGAAGAAGCTGCCGTACCCGGGCCGCATCCTGCTGCTGTTCGTCACGATGCCGTTCCACGCGTTCTTCGGCATCGCGCTGATGAACCTGGGCGAGCCGCTCGCGCGCGGCTGGTACACGGCGGTCGACCCGCCGTGGGGCACCTCGCTGCTCAAGGACCAGCACACCGGCGGCGCGATCGCCTGGGGCTTCGGCGAGATCCCGACCTTCATCGTGCTGATCGCGCTGGCCTTCCAGTGGTACTTCGACGACCAGCGGCAGGCCCGCCGCGAGGACCGCAAGGCCGACCGCGCCGAGCAGCGCCGCGCGGCCGCCGCGGCGGCCGGCGAGGACGTCCCCGCGATCGCCGAGGAGGACGACGAGCTGGCCGCGTACAACGCCCGGCTGGCCAAGCTCGCCGAGCACGATGAGCGCTCCCGCAAGACCTGACGCGCGCGCCCCCGGCCGCCTCCCCCGCGCGGGGGAGGCGGCGGGCCCGCGCGGAGGAGGCCCGCGGGCGCCGCGTTCTGCCAGGATCGGAGTGTGATCCGCAGAACCCGTGCCGCCCTCCCGCGCCCGGTCCGGCCCCTGTTCGGCCGGACCCTCTGGCGGCGCTGGTCGTACCTGGTCGGCGGCGGCGCGCTGCTGATGCCGTACTGGTTCCTCGGCATGGGCGTCGCACCGGCCGTCCTCCAGTCGGCCGGCCCGATCGTGCAGGGCGTGGTGATCCTGCTGGTGCTCCCGGTCGCCGGGGCGTTCGTGACCGGGCTCGTCCCGGCGGTGCGGCTGCTGGAGGGCGCGGCGGCCAGGGAACTGCTCGGCGGCCCGATCGCCGGGCTGCCGGTGGGCTCGGCCCGCACGTGGCGGAACCGGGTCAGGTCGGGCGTCTGGTTCACGGTGCACCTGCACGCCGGGGTGGTGATCAGCGCGCTGAGCCTGGCGGTCCCGCCGTTCGCCGTCGTGCTGATCATGGCGCCGTTCGTGCGGTGGGACGAGGGGTTCACCGAGGTGTGGGGGCCGCCGAGCTCCTGGCCGGAGTGGCCGCTGCCGTTCGCCGGGGCGGCGATGCTGGCCGCCGTGCTCGGGCTGAACGCGGCCACCGGCGCGCTGCTGGCCCGGCTGGCACCGCTCCTGCTGGGCCCCTCGCCCGCCGAGAAGCTGGCCGCGGCGGAGGCGACCGCGCTCCGGCTGGCCGAGCGCAACCGGCTGGCCCGCGAGCTGCACGACTCGGTCGGGCACGCGCTGAGCGTCGTCACCCTCCAGGCGGCCGCGGCCGGGCGGGTGCTCGACAGCGATCCGGCGTTCGCCCGGGAGGCGCTCGGCGCGATCGAGGAGTCGGCCCGGTCGGCGCTGGAGGACCTCGATCACGTGCTCGGGCTGCTGCGCGAGGACGGCTCCCGTACCGCGCCGCAGCTCACGCTGCGGGACCTGGACCGGCTGCTGGAGCAGACCAGGATCGCCGGCGTCGAGCTGGACGCCGCCGTGGGGGAGGGGCTCGACCGGGTGCCCGCCGCGGTGTCGCGGGAGGCGTACAGGATCGTCCAGGAAGGGCTGACCAACGCGCTGCGGCACGCCGGCAAGGTCCCGGTACGGCTCCGGATCGGCGTGCGCGGCGAACGGCTGGAGGTGGAGATGAGCAATCCCCTGGGGGCGCCCCCCGCAGGGCACCGCCACGGCGGCGGCCGCGGGCTCGGCGGCGTGCGCGAGCGCGTCACCGTGCTGGGCGGCACCATGACCGCGGGCCCCGACGGCGACGCGCACTGGCGCCTGGACGTGTCGCTGCCGCTTAAGGTCGCCTCATGACGATCGGTGTGCTCCTGGTGGACGACGAGCGGCTCATCCGGGCCGGGCTGGCGGCGATCATCGACGCCGAGCCGGACCTGACCGTGGTCGGCGAGGCGGGCGACGGCGCCGAGGTGCCCGGGCAGGTGTCCCGGCTGCGCCCGGACGTGGTGCTCATGGACGTGCGGATGCCCAAGCTGGACGGCATCCAGGCCACCCGGCACCTGCTGGAGAGCAGCGCCGCCCCGCCGAAGATCATCGTGGTGACGACGTTCGAGAACGACGAGTACGTCTACGACGCGCTGAAGGCGGGCGCGCACGGGTTCCTGCTCAAGCGGACCCGGCCGGAGGACATCCTCCAGGCGATCCGGATGGTGGTGCACGGCGACACCCTGCTGTTCCCGGCGGCGATCCGGGCGCTGGCGGCCGAGCACCGCGGCGGCGGGGCGCCGCCGCGCGGGGCCCGCTGGCACGACCGGCTCACCGAGCGGGAGGGGGACGTGCTGCGGCTGATGGCGCGCGGGCATTCCAACGCCGAGATCGCCGCCGAGCTGTTCGTCAGCCCGCAGACGGTGAAGACGCACGTCGGGAACGTGCTCGCCAAGCTCCAGGCGCGGGACCGCACGCAGGCCGTGATCTTCGCGTACGAGACGGGCTACATTAGCCCGTCATGAGGCCCTTCCGGTTCGGGTTCAACTTCTTCGACATCGGATCCCGCGAGGACTTCACGGCGCGCTGCCGCGCGGCCGAGGGGAGCGGTTACGACGTGGCGCTGGTCCCGGACCATCTGGGGAGCCCGGCACCGTTCCCGACGATGGTGGCGGCCGCCGAGGCGACCGCGCGGCTGCGGGTCGGGACGCTGGTGCTGAACGCCTCGTTCTGGAACGCGCACCTGCTGGCGCGGGAGGTCGCCACGGCCGACCGGCTCACCGGCGGCCGGCTGGAGGTGGGCCTCGGCGCGGGTCACATGAAGTGGGAGTACGACGCGGCCGGGATCCCGTGGCGCCCGTTCGGCGAGCGGGCCCGCGGCCTGGAGCGCACGATCGAGGAGCTGGGCGCGCTGTTCGGCGGGCCGGGCTACGAGCAGCAGGCGCCGCTGCGCGAGCGGTACGGGCTGGCCGAGCTGGCCCCGGTGCAGCGGGCCGGCTTCGGCGGGCACGGACCGCCGCTGCTGGTCGGCGGGACGGGCGACGGCGTGCTGGACATCGCCGCCCGGCACGCCGGCATCGTGGGGATCGCGGGGGCGTACCAGGTGAAGGGCGAGCCGCCGGGCACGTTCCGGATCGGCACCGCGGCGCAGGCGGCCGAGCGGGTCGCGTTCGTCCGCGAGCGGGCCGGCGACCGGTTCGCCGACCTGGAGCTGAACGTGCTGGTCCAGCTGGTCGCGGTCACCGGCGACCGGCGCGCGGCGGCCGCGGAGCTGGCCGCCGGGCCGGTGCCGTACCTGTCGGAGGAGGAGATCCTCGACTGCCCGTTCGCGCTGATCGGCACGGTGGAGCAGATGGCCGAGCAGCTGCGCGAGCGCCGGGAGCGGTTCGGCTTCTCCTACATCACCGTGCACTCGCCGTTCGTGGAGGCGTTCGCGCCGGTGGTCGAGCTGCTCAGCTGACGGAGGCGGCCAGCCGGAGGACGCGGTCGCGCTCCTCGGCGCCGCCCATGGGGCTCAGCAGCAGGTCCGTCGCGCCGGCGGAGGCGTAGCGCCGGATCGCGGCCTCGACCGCGCGCTCGTCCCCGGCGATGATCGTCTCGTGCACGCCGGACAGGCCCTGCCGGTCGAGCACGGTGCGGTAGGACGGGAAGTCGCCGGCGAAGCCGAGCCGCTCGGCCAGCGCGGCGCGGGCGCCGTCCGGGTCGCCGGTGAGCGCGACCATCGTGAACGCCACGATCCGCGGAGCGGGCCGCCCGGCCTCGGCCGCGGCCCTGCCGATCGCCGGCGCGACCTGCTCGGCGATCGCCTCGGGGCGCATCCAGTTGGTGATCGTTCCGTCGGCCAGCTCGCCGGCCAGCCGCAGCATCCGCGGGCCGAGCGCGGACAGCAGGACGGGCGGGGGCGCGGCGCCGGGCACCGCCGTCCGGCCGGCGGCGGTGAGGGTCTCGCCCCGGTACCCGACCTCCTCGCCGCGCAGCAGCGGGCGCAGGGCCTCCAGGTACTCGCGCACGTGCCGTACCGGGCGGTCGTAGGAGTAGCCGAGCCGGTCCGTCATGATCTGCGCGTGGCCGGGCCCGATGCCCAGCGTGAACCGGCCGCCGGTCAGGGCGGCGGCCGTCAGCGCCTGGCTCGCCATCACCACCGGGTGCCGCGGGTAGGTCGGCACGATCCCGGTGGCGACCTCGATCCCGGGGACCTCGCGGCCGGCGGCGCCGGCCAGGGCGATCGCGTCCCAGTCGTCGAGCTGGGGGAAGAACACGCTGTCCAGCCCGGCCGCGGCGGCGGCCCGCACCTCCCCGACGACCTCCTCGAACTTCAACTGCGTGCCGACGACGGCGGTCCCGATGCGCATGATGCCTCCCATTAACATGAAGCGGAAATTCCGCTTCCGCACGATACACTAACCTGAAGATCGGATTCCGGTACGGCGGATGCGCCGGGAGGGCGGGGGAGCATGCGGGCCGACGCGCGGCGCAACCGCGAGCGCATCGTCGAGGCCGCGCTCCGGACGTTCGCCGAACGCGGCCCGGCCGCCTCGATGGAGGAGATCGCGCAGGCGGCGGGCGTGGGCGTGGGCACCCTCTACCGCCACTTCCCCGACCGCCGGGCCCTCCTGGAGGAGATCGCCTCCGAGGCCCTGGAGCGGCTGATCGCGTTCGCCCGCACCCTGACCCCGCCGGAGGGCCCGGACGGCGGTGCCGGCGACGGCGGCGGCACGCCGGGCTGGGACGCGCTGCTGCGCCTGGTGGACTACTCGGTGGCGCAGCCGTACGCCCTGCTCAAGACGGTCGGCCAGGAAGCGGCCGCGGTGCCGCCCGACCGGCTGCGTGAGGCGGACGCGCTGATCGCGGGCATCGCCGAGCGGGCCCAGAAGGAGGGCACGCTCCGGTCCGACATCACCCCCGCCGAAGTGGTGACGATCTTCGGTACGGCGGTGTGCCGCCCCGGGGCGCGGGCGGATGACCCGCTCATCCGGGTGACGCTCGACGGCCTGAGGGTGTGACGGCGCCCACGTACCGCAAGGCGATCCGCACGATCCCCTTACGCTCGATTTACTGGCGATTCGTTACAAATAGGGCTGTAACGACCGTCTCTTCGATCGGGGGATCATGGACGCCGTCACCCTGTCAGAACTGCGCAAGCCGCGCGCCTACCCGGCCGTCTCGGTGCTCATGCCGACCGGCCGCCGCGCCCCGGAGAACCGCCAGGACCCGATCCGCCTGCGCAACCTGCTGGCCGAGGTGCGGCACCGGCTCCGCGACGACAGCCGGGTGGCGCCCGACACCGCCGACGACGTCGTCCGCGGGCTGGAGCGGGCCGCCGGCGGGCTCGACCCCCGGCACGCCGCCGACGGGCTGGTGCTGTTCGCCGCGCCGGGCGGCGAGCACCACGCGTTCACGATCGACCAGCCGGTGGACGAGCGCGTCATCGTCGACACCGGCTTCGCCACCCGCGACCTGGTGGCCGCGTACAGCCGCACGCCGCGCTACTGGCTGCTGGTCCTCTCCGACCAGCAGACCCGGCTCTGGGACGGCGTGGGCGGCGAGCTCACCGAGATCGTCCGGGACGGCTTCCCGGTCGTCCCCGAGGAGTACGAGGAGGAGGGCGAGGGCCGGCTGTCGCGCCGCGGGCAGCACGCCGACGAGCGGCGGCCGCGGCTGATGCGGGACGTGCAGGCCCGCCTCGACCGCGTCCTCGCGCGCGACCGGCGGCCGGTGGTCGTCGCGGGCGTCACCCGGCTCCAGGCGTGCTTCGACGAGCTGGCCGGGCCGCGGGTCACCGTCGCGGGCCGCATCGACGGCAGCTACGAGCGCGCGTCCGCGAGCACGCTGGCCGAGCTGGCGCGCCCCGTCCTCCAGGCGTACGACGACCTGCGCGAGGTGGCGGTGCTGGCCGAGCTGGAGGCGGCGCGCGGGTTCCAGCGCTACGCCGCCGGGCTCCAGGAGGTCGCGCGGCTGGTGGACGGCGGCCGCGGCGAGCACCTGGTGGTCGAGCGCGGCTACTACTCGCCGGGGGTGAAGAGCGGCGGCGAGAGCATCCCGGTCGCGGGCCGGATCGGCAGCCTCCGGGGCCACGGCGTGGTGGACGACCTGGTCGACGACGTCATCGAGACCGCGCTGGAGTACGGCGGCGAGGTCACCTTCGTCTCCGACGGCTTCCTCGTCGACCACGACCGGATCGCCCTGGTCACCCGCTACTAGGCGGGCCGCCCGGGCTCAGCCGCGGGTCAGCCAGTTGGTGGTGATGTCGCCCAGCACCGAGCGGATGGTGAGGATCGCGACGCCGAGCGTCAGCAGCGGCGTGACGACCCAGCGCTCGACCTTGCCGTCGGTGCGGGGGATCAGCGGGATGTCGATCCGCCACTTCATCGGCCAGAAGACCGGGCAGCCGCGCGGGGTGAGGCAGTCGCCGACCACGTGCGCGATGCAGCCCAGCGCCACGGCGAAGCCCGCGAAGCTCATGTCGAGGTCGTGCATCAGGTAGACGGCGAACGCGGCCACCGCGCAGTCGGCCAGCGCGGACTGCGGCTCCTTGCCCTCGAAGTCCAGGCCGATGCCGCGCAGCCCGAAGCCGACGATGACGAACAGCGCGGCCCACCAGCCGTACACGAAGTGGGTGGCCAGGGCGTCCATCGCCAGGCCCATCAGGACGGCGAACAGCAGCGAGTGGGTGGCCTGGCGGTGGCCGCCGGACGCCTTGCCCACCCACTTGCACAGCTTCTTGGTGATGGGGCCGAAGGTGTTGGCGATGCGCCCGTTGTGGTGGTCGATGTCGGGCAGCAGCGCCGCGCCCGCGCACACCACGGCGCCGGCGAGCAGCTGGGCCGGGGACAGGGAGATCGCGTGGTCGCCGAGCAGCCGCTCCTGGCTGAGGATCGGCACCGCGCCCAGCCACACCAGCGCGCCGCTGAGGGCGTGCGTCTGCCCCATCATCCGACGGTCCCCCCGCTCTTCACGTGTCCCGGCCGCGACCGACTGTAATCCCTGGAAGATCGTTTTCAGGGGCGGCGCGCCGATGGCGTGTTATGTCCCTTTGATGGGGCGCACGGCGTCCCGGTTCCCGGCACGGGATTGGGGCCCCGCCTCCTGGATACGTTCCGGTCAGTCGACGTTCGGGGAGGACGGGGATGAGGATCCTGCTGATCGGCGCCACCGGGATGGTGGGGAGCCGGATCGCGGCCGAGGCGCGCGACCGCGGCCACGACGTCACGGGGGTGACCCGCGGCGGCACGGAGGGCACCGAGCGGGGCGACGCCCGCGATCCGCTCGCCGTGGCCCGGCTGGCCCGGGGCAAGGACGCGGTCGTGCTGGCCGTCTCGCCGCCGCGCGACGGCTCGGACCCGTACGCGCCGCTGCGCGAGGCGGGCCGCGGCGTGATCGAGGGGCTGCGCACGGCGGGCGTGCGGCGGCTGATGGTGGTCGGGGGAGCGGGCACGCTGGAGGACGCGCGCGGCGTGCGGCTGGTGGACGACGACTCGTTCCCGGCGGAGTACAAGGGCGAGTCGCTGGCCCAGGGCGAACTGCTCGAACTGCTCCGCGACGAGGCGGGCGACCTCGACTGGACGTACGTCTCGCCCGCGTCGACGATCGAGCCGGGCGAGCGCACCGGCGACTACCGGGTGGACGGGGACCGGCTGCTGGTCGACGGGAACGGCGTCAGCCACATCAGCGCCGAGGACTACGCCGTCGCCCTGCTGGACGTGCTGGAGAAGGGCCAGGCCGTCCGGCAGCGGATCGGCGTGGCCTACTGACCTACTGAGAGGAGATCCGCCGCCGAAGGCCGGGCGGCCTACTTGCAGCGGGTCAGGCAGCAGGACGGGCAGGCGTCGCGGTCGGGGAGCGCGACCCACAGGCAGCAGGTGCGGCGCCGCGGCGCCCCGTCCTCCATGCCCATCAGCCCGGCGAGCGGCCTGCCGAGGCCGGCCATGAGCTCCTCCACGGCCGCCGCCGCGCCCGGCAGGTCCGAGCCGTGGCCGTACAGCGGCGCGGACAGCGCCTCGGCCGCCGTGCCCCACAGCCCGCGCGCGCCGGTGCGGGTGGTGGCGCGCAGCGACTCGATGAGCGGCGCGAAGTGGCCGCCGACCAGGGTGTCGCGGACGAGCGCGAGCAGTGCCGCCTCGTCCGGGACGGTGACCGTGTCCGGCGTGCCGGCGCACGGGTCGGACGCGGTGACGGCGAACCGCACGTCCCGCAGCCCGACCGACACGAACGGCGACTCCGCCAGCGGCCGGACGAGCGCGTCGGACGCCGCGATCAGCGGGACGCGGCGGTTCAGCGTCCAGCCGAGCGTGACCGGGAGCGAGACCCAGTACGCGTAGCCCTTCCACGCCAGCGCCGCCGCGATGTGGGCGGGCGCGTCGTACCGGTCGCGGGTGTCGGCGACGAGCGCCTCCCACAGCCGCGGGTCGTCGGCGGTGAAGTAGCCCGCGTCGTCCACCGGCGCGCCCAGGCCGGGGAGGAGCGCCAGCGGGTACGCGTCGTGCGCCGCCTGCAGCAGGGCGACGAGCGGGCGCGCCGCCTCGGCCGTCCCGGTCGCCTCGGTCGTCGTGTCCGTCCGCTCGCCGCCTGCCACGGTGGTCATCTCGATCAGGCCGTCCTCGCCGCGTCGACTTCGTGGAACTTCGCCAGGTCGTCCAGTACGAGGTGGGCGCCCTGCAGGCCCACCGCCAGCATCCAGGTCTCGTCGGAGACCTCGCGCTTGGTGCCGGCCAGCCGGCCCCACAGCGGGTTGTTCTTGAACTTGGTCTGGACCTGGGAGGACTTGCCGGACTCGTCCGCGTACCGGGCGAGGAAGATCTCGTCGGCGTCCAGGTCCTTGATCCGCTCCTCGCTCAGATCGACCGCGATCTTGTCGCTGGTCGGCTGGCCCGGCGGCCGCGGGAAGCCCGCGTCCTTGAGGATGATCCCGACGTAGCTGTTCTCGGTGTAGAGGCGGACGGTGGGCTCGTCGGTGAATCGCACCACCGACACCGCGGGCATCTTCCCGTCGTTCTTCTTCCTGACCGCGTCGCCGATCGTGCGGGCGCGGGTCTCGAACTCCTTGATCCGCTGCTCGGCGAGCCCGTCCTTGCCCAGCGCCTTGGCGGTCAGCCGGAGGTTCTCCTTCCACGTCGCGCCGGTGGTCTCGCTGAAGACCGTCGGCGCGATCTGGGAGAGCTTGCCGTACAGCGCCTCATGCCGGATCTTGGCCGACAGGATCAGGTCGGGCTTGAGCGCGCTGATCTTCTCCAGGCTCGGCTCGCTGAGCGTGCCGACCGTCCGCGCCCCCGCCGTGTGCTTGCCGCCCGCGGCCCGGCTCAGGTAGCCGGGGAGCTTCTGCTCGTTCGCGGTGAAGGTGGTGAAGCCGTGCACGTCGGCGTCCAGGGTGACCGCGGTGTCGACGAACGTCTGGTCGAGCGCGACGATCCGCTTGGGCTCCTTGAAGATCTTCGTGGTCCCCATCGCGTGCTGGACGGTGCGGATCGGCGTGCCGCTCCCGCCGCCGTCGGAGGAGCCGCAGGCCGCCAGGCCGAGGGTGGTGAGCGCGGCGGCGGCGATACCGGCGGCCGCGCGCCGGATCGACGACTTCCTCATCTACTATTCCTTCGCGTGTTTCGGGTAGCTTTGCCTGCTTTAGGCAAGGCTTACCTAAGCATATTCTGACCAGCGACGGAAGAGGCCCCCAGCAGTGATCGGAACGGTCCACAAGGGGGCCCCGCATGCCGCCCGGGCGGGCGGACCAATGGCCGCGCTGCGCCGGCACCGCCCGGCCGTCCTCCTCGGGCTGGCGCTGCTGGTGCTGCTCGCCGCGCTGGCCAGCGTCATGATCGGCGCCAGGACGGTGCCGCCGGCCGGCGTCTGGAGCGCGCTGCTCGCACCCTCGGGCACCGAGGAGGACATCGTCGTCCGGTCGCTGCGGCTGCCGCGCACCGCGTTCGGCCTGCTCGCCGGCACCGCCCTCGGAGTGGCGGGCGCGCTCGCCCAGGGCCACACCCGGAACCCGCTCGCCGACCCCGGGCTGCTCGGCGTGACGCAGGGCGCGGCGTTCGCGATGGTGCTCGGCATCTTCACCCTCGGCGTCACCGGCATGGGGACCTACATCTGGTTCGGGTTCGCGGGGGCGCTCGTGGCCAGCGTGCTGGTGTTCGTGCTGGGCGGCGCGGGCCGCGGCGGCGCCACACCGCTCACCCTCGCGCTCGCGGGCGCCGCGGTGACCGCCGGCCTGCACGGGCTGGTCGCCGGGCTCGTCCTCCTCGACCGGCAGGCGATGGACACCTACCGGTTCTGGCAGGCGGGCGCGCTCGCCGGCCGCGACGCCGGGCTGCTGGCCGGCCTGCTGCCGTTCGTGCTGCTCGGCCTGCTGCTGGCGCTGCTGAACGCCCCCGGCCTGAACGCGCTGGCGCTCGGCGAGGACGTGGCCCGCTCGCTCGGCCACCGGATCTGGCTGACCCGCGCCGTCGGGATCGCCGCGATCACCCTGCTGACCGGGGCGGCGGTGGCGGCCTGCGGCGCGCTGGCGTTCCTCGGGCTGATCGTCCCGCATCTGGCGCGGGCGCTGTCGGGACCCGACCACCGCTGGCTGCTGCCGTTCTCCGCGCTGCTGGGCGCGGCGCTGCTGCTCGCCGCGGACGTGACCGGGCGGCTGGTGGCGCGCCCCGGCGAGCTGGAGGTGGGCATCATGCTGGCCCTGATCGGCGGGCCGTTCTTCATCGCGCTGGTGCGGCGCCGGAAGCCGGTGCGGCTGTGAGCGCGCTGACCGAGCCGCGCGCGCTGCGCGCCGGCCGGGTGTCGTTCCGGGCACGGCTTCGCCCCGCCCTCGTCGTCCCCGCCGGGCTGGCCGTGCTCGCGCTGCTGATGGCGCTCAGCATCGGCCGCGGCGACTTCCCGATCGGCGTCGGCGAGGTCGTCCGCACGCTTCTCGGCGACGGGCGGCACCGCTTCGTCGTGATGGAGCTGCGGCTGCCGCGCGCCCTCACCGGCGCGCTCGTCGGCGCGGCCCTCGGGCTGGCCGGCGCGCTCACCCAGTCCATCACCCGCAACCCGCTGGCCAGCCCGGACGTGCTCGGCGTCAGCCATGCCGCCAGCGTCGCCGTGGTGGCGCTGACCGTCGCCACCGGCAGCGCCGCCGGCGGCGCGGGCGGCCTGCTGGCCTCGGTCGGCATCCCGGCCGCCGCGCTCGCGGGCGGGCTCGCCGGCGGCGCGCTGGTCTACGTGCTGGCCTGGCGGCAGGGCCTGGACGGCTACCGGCTCGTCCTGATCGGAATCGGTTTCGCGGGCGTCGCCGCCAACGTCAAGTGGTGGCTGCTCGCCCTCGGCGACGTCAACGACGCCGGCCGCGCGATGGCCTGGATCACCGGCAGCCTCAACGCGCGCGGCTGGGAGCACGTCCGGCCGCTGGCGCTCGTGCTCGCCGTGCTCGTCCCGCTGGTCCTGATCGGCGCGTTCGCGCTCGGCGCGCTGGGGCTCGGCGACGAGCCCGCCCGCGGCCTCGGCCTGCGCGTGAACCTCGACCGCTCGCTGCTGATCCTGGCGGCCATCGTGCTCGCCTCGGTCGCCACCGCCGCGGCCGGGCCGGTCGAGTTCGTCGCGCTGGCCGCCCCGCAGATCGCGCTGCGGCTGGCCGGGACGGGGCAGCCGCCGCTGGTCGGCGCGACCGTCACCGGCGCGGTCCTCACCGTCGGCGCCGACCTCGTCGCGCGGACCGCGTTCGGCGGCTTCGAACTCCCGGTCGGCGTCGTCACCGCCGTGCTCGGCGCGCCCGTCCTGCTCTACCTGCTCGTACGGTCCCGGCGAAAGGCCACCCTGTGAACGCGGCGACGACCCTGGAAGCGCGCGGGCTGCGGCTCGGGTACGGCGACCGGCTGATCGTGGACGGCCTCACCCTCGACCTCGGCGGCGCCGGCGTCACCGCGATCATCGGCCCCAACGGCTGCGGCAAGTCCACGCTGCTGCGCGGCCTGGGCCGGCTGCTGCGCCCGCGCGGCGGCCAGGTCGTCCTGGACGGCGCCGACATCGCCAAGCTGTCGACCAGGGAGGTCGCCCGGCGGCTGGCGGTGCTGCCGCAGGCCCCGCAGGCCCCCGAGGGCCTCACCGTCGCCGACCTCGTCGCCCGCGGCCGCCACCCCCACCAGGCCTGGCACCGGCAGTGGTCGGCCGGCGACGAGGACGTCGTGAACGCGGCCCTCGACCGGACCGGCATCCGGGACCTGGCCGACCGCCCGCTGGACGAGCTGTCCGGCGGCCAGCGGCAGCGCGCCTGGATCTCCATGGCGCTCGCCCAGGACACCGGCCTGCTGCTGCTCGACGAGCCCACCACCTACCTCGACCTGGCGCACCAGGTCGAGGTGCTGGAGCTGGTGCGGCGGCTGCACGACACCGACGGCCGCACGATCGTCATGGTGCTGCACGACCTCAACCTCGCGGCCCGCTACGCCGACCGGCTCGTCGCGATGCGCGCCGGCGCGGTCGTCGCCGAGGGCCCGCCCGCCGAGGTGCTGACCGAGCCGCTCCTGGACGAGGTCTTCGCGCTCCCCGCCCGCGTCATCGAGGACCCCGTCACCGGCGCGCCGCTGGTCATCCCGCTCGGCTCGCACGCCGCGGCGGGCGGTCAGACGCGGACGTAGCGCCAGGCGGCCGAGCGCCCGCCCGGCTCGTACGGGGAGTCGAGCCGCTTGGCGAGGACGCCCGGCAGGCCCTGCTCGCGGGCGGCGTCCCGGACGGCGTCCGCCTCGCCCGGGTACCACGGCGACGTCTGCCAGCGGGCCGCGTTCAGCTCCAGGCCGTCCAGGCGCTCGCGGCGCTCCTCGTACGGCGCGTCCAGCAGCGACCGGCCGTCCAGATAGAGGAGGTCGGACAGGAGATACGTCTCGCGCCCCTCGACCTCGGCCAGCTCGCCGTCCAGGACGGCGGGCCGGGCGCCCAGCGCCGCGCCGAGCCGGGACCCCAGCCCGGCCGGGCCGCCGGCCGCGCGGCCGCGGGCGTCGGTGAAGCGGGTCCGGCCGCCCTCGACGTAGGCGATCAGCCGCCGGCCGCCCCACGCGAACTCGTACGCGTGCCCCGCCCGGTCGCGCGGCAGGCGGTCGCGCTCCTCGGGCAGCATGGGCCGGACGCTCTCGGGCACCGGCTCGGCGTCCGGGTCGGCCGGCGGGTCCATCCGGTGGATCATCCAGTTCTTCCCGCCGGTCCGGAACAGGACGTACCGCCCGGACACCCGCGTGCCGTGCAGGACCACCTTCACCTCACGGTCCGACCATTTCTCCGTCTCGTAGGTGCCGCGATCCCAGATCGTCATTTGGCCGGCGCCGTACTCGCCCTTGGGGATGTCCCCCTCGAACGAGGCGTACTCCAGCGGATGGTCCTCGGTGTGGACCGCCAGATGGTTCGTCTTCGGGTCGGCCGGGACGCCCTTGGGGACCGCCCAGGAGACCAGGACGCCGCCGCGTTCGAGGCGCAGGTCCCAGTGCAGGCTGCGCGCGTGGTGCTCCTGGATGACGAACGTGTCGTCGTCCCCCTCCGGAAGGGGGCCTTCGGAGGGGACGGGTTCGGGGGTCTTGGACGCGGCCCGCTTACCGCGGTACTCGGCGAGCCGGTCCGGGCCCTTCTTGGCTGCCACACCCGTCCCTTACCCGGACTCAGCGGATGAAGACGGCGTACTCGCCCAGTTCGGTCGTCAGCGTGGGCGGCAGGCCGGCCAGCGCGGCCAGCTCCTCGGCGGACATGAAGCCGCCGGTCTCGTTCCGGACCCGCTCGATCTTGATCGCCAGCTCCGGGGTGACGCCCGGCAGCATCGTCAGCACCTCCGCCGGCGCGTGGTTGACGTCGATCAGGCCGCCGTCGTTGTACTGGCGGGGCAGGTCCGGGCGGCCGATGCCCAGCTCCCGCGCCAGGCCCGGATCGCGCGCGGCCAGCTCCCGCGCCCGCCCCCGCAGCGTCCGCTGCCGCCGGACCCGCTCGATCGCCGCCTCGTTGTCGACGCCCGACAGCCCGTCCGGGTCGAACACCTTCCGGCGGATCAGGAACGCGTGCCCGCAGCCCACGATGGACAGCAGGAACGTCAGCACGCCCACGGCGCTGCTCGTGCCGCCCTGCTCCTTGTCGATGTCCGGCAGCAGGGTGAGCAGCAGGACGAAGATCCCGACGTAGGCCAGGGAGGCCACCGCCAGGTGCGCGCTGCGCCGCCACAGCGCCGCCGCCGCGAACGTGAACGGTGTCGCGTACCCGAGCGTCAGGAAGGGCAGCGCGGCCCATGTCACGCTCACGGCCGCGCGTCCCGGCGGCATGCTGTCCGACGGGACACGGGGTTCGTACGGCACTGGGGCTCTCATGAGCATCGCTCTCCCGAGCCGGTCTGGGCGATGTTCTGGCTCTAGATCCTTTTTGTACCCGCGAGCATGGTCACCGGTACGTCAGGGAAGGGTCAGGATCTCGTGGCCGTCGTCGGTCACCAGCAGCGTGTGCTCGAACTGCGCGGTCCTCTTGCGGTCCTTGGTGACGACCGTCCAGCCGTCGTCCCACATGTCGTAGTCGTACGACCCCAGCGTCAGCATCGGCTCGATCGTGAACGTCATCCCCGGCTCGATCAGCGTGGTCGCGGCCGGGTCGTCGTAGTGCGGGACCACCAGGCCGGAGTGGAACGTCGTCCCGATCCCGTGGCCGGTGAAGTCGCGGACGACGCCGTACCCGAACCGCCTGGCGTACGACTCGATGACCCGCCCGATGACGTTCAGCGCCCGCCCCGGCTTCACCGCGCGGATCCCGCGCATCATCGCCTCGTGGGTGCGCTCGACCAGCAGCCGCGACTCCTCGTCGACGTCCCCGCACAGGAACGTGGCGTCGGTGTCGCCGTGCACCCCGTCGATGAACGCGGTGATGTCGATGTTGATGATGTCGCCGTCGCGCACCACCGTGTCGTCCGGGATGCCGTGGCAGATCACCTCGTTGATCGAGGTGCACAGCGACTTGGGGAAGCCGCGGTAGCCCAGGGTGGAGGGGTACGCGCCGTGGTCGAGCAGGAACTCGTGCCCGATCACGTCCAGCTCGTCGGTGGTGACGCCCGGCCGGATGTGCTTGCCGACCTCTTCCAGCGCCTGCCCGGCGATCTTCCCGGCCACCCGCATCTTCTCGATGATCTCGGGCGTCTTGACGTCCGGTTCGCCCGTTCTGGGAACCTTCTTCCCTACGTACTCCGGGCGCGGGATGTGCGCGGGAACCTTGCGCATGGGAGAGACGCGGCCGGGCCGGAGTAGTTGGGTCGTCATAGTGAGCGAGTGTAGTCAGCCCCGCCTGGGCACGAATCCCGAGGCGGGCGGCGAGATCGAGGGAGGCCGGGATGAAGGACGACGGCGACTGGTGGTTCTGCCTCAAGCACATGAGGGTCGAGCACGGCGCGGGCTGCCCCAACAAGGACCGGATGGGGCCGTACGAGTCGGAGACGGCCGCCGCCGGGGCACTGGAGCTGGCCCGGCAGCGCAACGAGGCGTGGCGCCGCCAGGACGAAGACGACTAGCGGCCGCCCCGGGCCGTTGACTCGTGGCGTGTCGGCCCCCCGGCCGCCGCGCGGAAGCGCGACACGCCACGAGTCGACCCGGCGGGCGGTCAGTGGCGGCCGGGCTCGTCGAGCGTCGGGCCGCTGACGGTCTCCAGCAGGCGGGCCAGGCGGTCGCGGAGGCGGCGGGGGGCGCGGGCGGGACCGCCCCACCCCTCGGCGGCGCCGGCCGCCGCGCTGACCAGGTGCTGGGCGCCGTCGAAGCTGACCAGGGCGTCCTCGGCCGGTACGGTCAGCGCCTCGTGCGCCAGCCCGCGCAGCTCCCGGTCACCGCCCTCCAGGGCCAGCACGACCGCCCCGGTGCGGCGGGCGTCGTCGACGCGCTCCAGCAGGGGCGCCGGCGCGGCCTCCTCGGCGACCACGAACAGCGTCTCGCCGCGCCGGGCCGCCTCCAGCCGGTCCAGCCCGACGGCCAGGTGCGCGGGCGCGCCCGGCGGCGGCGACCAGCGCACCAGCGTGGGCGCCAGGCCGGGCAGCGCCGCCAGCCGGCTCTCGTCGTCCAGGTGGGCGGCCAGATGCCAGGGGTCCTCGGCGGGGGTGCCCACCAGGAGCAGCCCGCCCGGGGTGCGCGCGCTCGTCCGCAGCGCGCGGCCGAACTCGCCGGTGCGCTCCAGCCACCCGGTCGCGGCCAGCACCTCGCGCAGCATCGTGATCTGCTCGGCGTCCACGCCTCCATGGTGCCGTAACCGGCCGTGTGCGACGGGGCCTTTTCCGTGATGCGCCAGGCCGGTTCGGGGCGGCCGCGGGGCCACCTGGCAGACTCGCAATCATGACTGAGCAGAAGACCCCGTACGACCTTCCCGACGTGTCCGGCCTGACGATCGGGATCCTGGGCGGCACCGGCGACCAGGGCAAGGGGCTGGCGCGGCGGTTCGCGCTGGCCGGCCACCGGGTCGTGATCGGATCGCGCAAGGCCGAGCGGGCCCAGGAGGCGGCCGACGACCTGGGCGCCGACCTGCCGGTGCGCGGCGCGGAGAACCCCGTCGCCGCCGGGGAGTCCGACGTGGTGGTCGTGGCGGTCCCGTGGGAGGGCCACAAGGCCACGCTGGAGTCGCTGCGCGCCGAGCTGGCCGGGAAGATCGTCGTCGACTGCGTGAACCCGCTGGGCTTCGACAAGCGCGGCGCGTTCCCGCTGGAGGTCGAGGAGGGCAGCGCCGCGCAGCAGGCCGCCGCCGTGCTGGCCGAGAGCCGGGTGGTGGCCGCGTTCCACCACGTGTCGGCCAAGCTGCTGCTCGACCCCGAGGTCGGCGAGATGGAGCTGGACGTCCTGGTCCTCGGCGACGACCGCGAGGCGACCGACCTCGTCCAGGCGCTGGCCGGCCGCATCCCCGGCATGCGCGGCGTGTACGGCGGCCGGCTCCGCAACGCCGGCCAGGTCGAGGCGTTCACCGCCAACCTCATCTCGATGAACCGCCGCTACAAGGCGCACGCCGGGCTGCGGATCACCGACGTCTGATCGCCGGCGGCAGTACGGTTCTTCACATGGCGGGCGACATGGGCGACGCGGGAGGCGCGGCGGGCGCGGGCCGGCCGCGGGTGCTGCTGCCCGCGGCCCGTACCGGGCCGGTCGCCGCGGTCCTGAAGCGGATCGGGATCGCGCTGCTGCTGCTGTTCGCCGTGGTCGCGGCCGTCTACGCCGACCGGGACGGCTACCGCGACAACGCCGGCGGCACGCTGTCGCTGCTCGACTGCTTCTACTACGCCACCGTCACCGTGTCGACGACCGGATACGGCGACATCACGCCGGTCGGCTCGGGGGCGCGGCTGGTCAACATCGTCTTCGTCACGCCGGTGCGGGTGCTGTTCCTGATCGTCCTCGTGGGCACGACCCTGGAGGTCCTGGCGGAGCGCACCCGCGCCGACTGGCGGCTGAACCGCTGGAGGTCCCGGGTGCGCGACCACATCGTGGTGGCGGGGTACGGCACGAAGGGGCGGAGCGCCGTCAAGACGCTGCTCACCACCGGGGTGCGCCGCGAGGACATCGTCGTGGTGGACCCCGACCCCCGGATCGTGGCGGAGGCCGCCGAGGCCGGGCTGGCCGGGATCGTCGGCGACGCCACCCGCAGCTCGGTGCTGCGGCAGGCGGCCGTCGAGCGGGCCCGGGTGGTGATCGTGGCCAGCGCCCGCGACGACACGTCCGTGCTGGTCACCCTCACGGCGCGGCAGCTCAACCCGGGGGCCAAGATCCAGGCGGCCGTCCGGGAGTCGGAGAACGTCCCGCTGCTGCGGCAGAGCGGCGCCGACCACGTCATCACCTCGTCCGAGGCCGCGGGCCGGCTGCTGGGCGTGTCGACCAGCCAGCCGTTCGTCAGCCAGGTGATCGAGGACCTGCTGGAGCAGGGCGCGGGCCTCGACCTGGTCGAGCGCGACGTCCGCGCGGAGGAGGTCGGCGGGCCCATCGGCGCCGTCGGCGAGCCCGCCATCGCGATCGTGCGGGACGGGCGGGCATTGCCGTACGACGACTCCGCCTGCGCCCGGCTGGAGCCCGGCGACCGCCTGATCGTCGCCCGCTCCTCGCACCGCACCCGGCACTCCCCGAACGGCATCGGCGGCGACCCGGACCCGTCCTGAGGACCGGCCCGGCGGCGGCGCGAGGCCGCGCCGCGGGGGCACGGCCTCGCACCGGGGCGGGCCGGGGGAGAGCGCCTAGTGGTAGGCGTGCTCCGGGGCCGGGAAGACGCCGCCGACGACCTCGTCGGCGTAGGTGCGGGCCGCGTCGCCGAGGATCGTGGCCAGGTCGGCGTACTTCTTGACGAACTTTGCGGTGCGCGGCGACAGCCCGGCCATGTCCTGCCAGACCAGCACCTGCGCGTCGGTGGCGCTCCCGCCGCCGATGCCGATCGTCGGGATCGACAGCGAGGCGGTGACCTTGGCGGCCAGGTCCTCGGGGACGCACTCCAGCACGACCGCGAACGCGCCGGCCGCCTCCAGGGCCTTGGCGTCGGCCATCAGCTCGTCGCCCGCCTGGCCGCGGCCCTGCACCCGGTAGCCGCCGAAGGCGTTG
This sequence comes from Actinomadura sp. 21ATH, assembly GCF_041951345.1. NCBI lineage: Bacteria > Bacillati > Actinomycetota > Actinomycetes > Streptosporangiales > Thermomonosporaceae > Actinomadura > Actinomadura sp. 21ATH. The sequence continues at coordinate 287,598 of NZ_JBGNUR010000004.1, forward strand.
ACCGACTGCGGGGTGAGGCCGAGGTGGCCCATCACCGGGATGCCGGCGGCGACCATCGCCTCGGCCTGCGGCAGGACGCGGCGGCCGCCCTCCAGCTTGACGGCGTGCGCGCCGGTCTCCTTGAGGAAGCGGGTCGCGGTGGCCAGCCCCTCGGCGACGCCGGTCTGGTACGAGCCGAACGGCAGGTCGGCGACCACCATGGCGCGCTTGGAGCCGCGGACGACGGCGGCGGTGAGGGGGATGAGGTCGTCGACGGTGACGGGGATCGTCGAGTCGTACCCGTAGACGACCATGGCGGCGGAGTCGCCGACGAGCAGGACGGGGATGCCGGCCTCGTCGAAGACGCGCGCGGTGAGGGCGTCGTACGCTGTGAGCATCGGCCACTTCTCGTGGCGCTCCTTGGCGGCCGCGATGTCGCGTACGGTGACCCGGCGCTCGCCCCTGCCGCCGTAGAGGGCGTTGGGCGCAGCCTCGGTCCGGCCGCTGAGCTGGGCGTTCTGCTGCGAGGGGGCAGCGTGAGAAGACACGGTGTACCTCCAGTCTCGAGGCGCCACGGTGGCGTACCCGGACGGGTTCGATGATCCCACTCACCCAACGATTCGGGTACCCCCCAGATTCCCGTGTGGCCGGGCTCTCCCCGGCCTTTCGAAACGATACGGTTGCGTATCGTTCGATCCGGCCGTACGCTCGGGGCGAGCCATTTACGAAACGTTCCCGTATCGCCGGACCAGGGAGTGCCCGTGGACCCCGAGACCATCAGGCGCAGGCGCTGGTACATCCTCGGCGTGCTGACGTTCAGCCTGCTCGTCGTCGTGCTCGACAACACCATCCTGAACGTCGCGCTCAAGACGATCGCCGACCCGGACGCCGGACTCGGCGCGACGCAGAGCCAGCTGGAATGGGCGATCAACTCGTACACCCTGGTCTTCGCCGGGCTGCTGTTCACCTTCGGGGTGGTCGGCGACCGGCTCGGCCGCAAGCGGGTGATGGTCGCGGGGATGGCGGTGTTCGCGCTGGCCTCGCTGCTGTCGGCGTACGCGCAGAGCCCCGGCCAGCTGATCTGGGCGCGGGCGCTGATGGGCCTGGGCGGCGCGGCGATCATGCCGCAGACGCTGTCGATCATCACCAACGTCTTCGAGCCGCACGAGCGCGCCCGCGCGATCGGCATCTGGAGCGGCGCGGTCGGGCTGGCCATCGCGATCGGGCCGGTGACCGGCGGGCTGCTGCTGGAGTACTTCTGGTGGGGCTCGGTCTTCCTGATCAACGTGCCGGTCATCGTGCTCGGCACGGTGCTGATGATCTTCCTGGTGCCCGAGTCCCGCAACCCCGACCCCGGGCGGCTCGACCCGGCCGGCGTGCTGCTGTCGATCATCGGGCTGGTCGCGCTCTCGTACGGGATCATCCAGGGCGGCGAGCACGGCGCCTGGCTGGAGGCCGGGGTGCTCGGCCCGATCGGGGCGGGCCTGGCCGTGCTGGCGCTGTTCGCCTGGCACGAGGCGCGCACCGACCATCCCGCGCTGGACGTGCGGCTGTTCCGCGACCCGCGGCTGTCGGCCGCGGTGGCCGCCATCGCGCTGGTCTTCTTCGCCGCGTCCGGCATGATCTTCTTCGTCGGCTTCTACCTCCAGTCGGTCCGCGGCATGAGCGCGCTGGAGTCGGGCGCGATGCTGCTGCCGTTCGCGGCCGCGCAGCTGATCTTCTCGCCGCGCAGCGCCGCGCTGGTCCGCAGGTTCGGCGCGAAGGCGGTGTGCGCGGCCGGCCTGCTGCTGGTGTCGGGCGCGCTGGCGTCGTACTGGGCGATGGGGATCGACGGCCAGACGCCGCTGTGGCTGCTGGGGGCCGTCTTCTTCGTCCAGGGCGCCGGGATGGCCAACGTCATGCCGCCCGCCACCGAGTCGGTCATGTCCGCGCTGCCGCGCGAGAAGGCGGGCGCCGGGTCGGCGCTCAACAACACGGCCCGGCAGGTCGCCGTGGCGATGGGCGTCGCCGTGCTCGGCTCGCTGGTCGCGTCGGTCTACCGCGACGGCCTCGGCGACCGGCTGGACGCGCTGCCGCAGCCGGCGCGCGAGCTGGCCGGCCAGTCGATCGAGGGCGCGCACGGCGTCGCCGAGGGGCTCGGCGTGCCCGGCCTGATCGCCGCCGCGGACGCCGCGTTCGTGCACGGCATGCAGATCGCCGGCGGCGCGGGCGCGGTGATCGCGCTCGCCGGCGCGCTGGTCGTGCTGAAATGGCTGCCCGGCCGCGACCGCGCCGGCGCCCCCGCCGAGGAGGCGGAACGGCGGGAGACCGCCCGCGTGTGACGCGGGCGGCGCCGCGCGAGGGTTCGAGAATGGTGCCGACATGACTGAGACGACGACGGGCCGCCCCGGCCGGCCCCGCAGCGAGCGCGCCGAGAAGGCGATCATCGAGGCCACGCTCGACCTGCTGGCCGAGGAGTCCGGGGTGGCGGGCGTGTCGATCGAGGCGGTGGCCGCCCGCGCCGGGGTCGGCAAGACGACCATCTACCGGCGCTGGCCCAACAAGGAGGCGCTGATCGTCGGTGCGCTGGCCGCGGTCAAGACGCCGCTGAGCGAGCCCGCCGGGGTGTCGGTGCGGGAGGACCTGCTGATGATCGCGAAGGCGATGGGGGCCGAGCGCGACCACCGGCACGCGCGCTGCTTCTGGAACGTGGTCGGCAGCGCCGAGAAGCATCCGGAGCTGTTCGCGCGCTACCGGCACGACGTGCTGCTGCCGCGCCGGGACGTGCTGCGCCGCGTACTCCTCAGGGGAGTGGAGAACGGCGAGCTCCGCCACGATCTCGACATCGAGGCGGCGATCGCCCTCATGGTCGGCTCGCTCGCCCACAAGACGCCGCGGGACCGCGTTCCGGAGGGCTTCCCGGAGGCGGTCATCGACACCCTGCTCAAGGGAATGGCGACCGGGGCAAATAGTGCAAACGACGCATAGAGGCCGAAAGTGGTCGTGCTTCGGGCTTCCCGGGCGTCCGCTCGGCCACAAGCATGGTCCTCATAGTTAGATGTTCTGCACCATTTCGCCCAGTGCGCCGTGATCTTCTCCCTGGATCATGCCTGATGCCTCATACTGTCGCTGGGAGTGATAGGACGACCGGTTGTCTGGAGCGCGTCTGGTGAGATCCGTCATGGCGTCGCGCGGCGACGCGCCCACCGCCGATTCCGCGTCCCGCACCCTGGTCCTGGCGATCGACGGGACACGGCGCATCGTCCAGTGCGGGCCCAACGCCCCGGCCGTCCTCGGGCACGCGCCCGCCGACCTGATCGGACGTACCCCCGGCGAGCTCGTCGACGACGAGGCCAAGGCCGACATGGAGGCGCTGCTGGAGGCCATCGCCGCGGGCCAGGAGCGCACCGCCGTGCTCCCGGTACGCCGCGGCGGCGAGGGCGCCGCCGCCGCCAACGGCGCCGCCGCGTCCGCCGACGCCGTCATCACCGCGCAGCCCATGGTCGGCGGCGAGGCCCCGATGGGGCTGCTGCACGTGCGGGTGCCGCTGCCGCCCAGCGAGCGCTACCAGGACCCGGCCCTCATGCGGCGCGCCCTGATGGACGACCCGCTCACCCGCTTCGGCGCCTCGCTCGACCTCGACCAGTCCGCCAAGGGCCTGGTCGACGTCATCGTCCCGCACTACTGCACCACCGCCTCGGTCCTGGTGCTGGAGAGCCTGGTGGCCGCCGACGAGGTGCACAGCGAGTCGGGCGCGGCCGTGCTGCGCCGCATCGCCGTCACCTCCGACGACGGCAACCCGATGTGGACGGCCACGTTCCCGGTCGGCGAGGTGCTCGTCTACCCCGAGGGCACCCCGTACCGCGACGTCCTGGAGAACGCCCAGCCCGTCCACCTGCCGCACGTCGACGCCGCCAAGGCCGCCGACATCGCCGCCCGCTGGCGCCGCAACCCGGCGGGCGAGCTGCTCACCGGCGCCTCGATGGTGCTGCTGCCGCTGATCGCCCGCGACACGCTGCTCGGCTTCATCGCCTGCACCCGGGTGCCCGGCTTCCGCCGCTTCGACGCGTACGACGTCGAGATCGGCATGGAGTTCGCGGCCCGCGCCGCCATCGTCATCGACAACGCCCGGCTGTTCAGCCGGGAACGCGCCACCGCCCTCGCCCTGCAGCGCAGCCTCCTGCCGCACCGGCTGTCGGCGCCCTCATCGGTCGAGGTGCGGCACCGCTACCTGCCCGGCAGCAAGCTGGTCGAGGTCGGCGGCGACTGGTACGAGTCGATCGCGCTGCCCGGCGCCCGCGTCGCGCTGATCGTCGGCGACGTCGCCGGGCACGGCGTGCGCGCCGCCGTCACCATGGGCCGGCTGCGCACCGCGCTGCACACGCTGGCCAACCTGGAGCTGCCGCCCGCCGACGCGCTGCACGTCATGCACGAGCTGATGGTCGAGCTCGGCGAGCAGGAGCCGCACTTCGCCACCTGCGTGTACGCCGTGTACGACGCCACCTCCGGTACCCTGGAGGTCGCCTCCGCCGGCCACCTGCCGCCGCTGCTGGTGGGCCCCGACGGCGACAACGAGTACCTGCGGATCCCGCCCGCCCCGCCGCTGGGCGTCGCCGGCACCGCCACCATCGAGAGCCGCGAGTTCGCCGTCGAGGACGGCAGCGTCTTCGTCATCTACACCGACGGCCTGGTCGAGAACCGCGGCCGCGACATCGACGACGGCCTGGCCCGGCTCCGCGGCATCTTCGGCCCCGGCACCGCCGAGCGCTCCATGGAGGACCTCGCCAAGGCCACCCTCGCCGGCGTGTACGCCGACCACCACCGCGACGACATCGCCGTCCTGCTGGCCCGCCTGCGCCGGCTGCCCGACGACCGCTGGACGTCCTGGACCCTCCCGTCCGACCCCGCCGCCGTCCGCCGCGCCCGCGGCCTGGTCCGCGCGCAGCTGGAGGAGTGGGACCTGGAGGACCTGGTCTACACCACCGAGCTGATCGTCTCGGAGCTGATCACCAACGCGTTCCGGTACGCCCCGGACAAGCCGATCGAGCTGCGCCTCCTCCTGGAGCGCACCCTGGTCTGCGAGGTCCTCGACCACTCGGCCGCCCTGCCCCGCCTCCGGCACGCCGCCGACGACGACGAGAACGGCCGCGGCCTGCTGGTCGTCAGCCAGCTCGCCCACCGCTGGGGCACCCGCCGCACCTCCACCGGCAAGGTCGTCTGGTGCGAGCAGATCGTCCCCGGCGTCGACCCCGACCCCTACGAGCCCGAGACCACCTGGCCGGGCCAGAACCACCACAGCGTCTGAGCCGGAGCGTACGGGCGACGGGAGCCGGCCAGGACGGGTTCAGCGGTCGCGGGCGGGTTCGCGCCAGCGGTTGGTGATGGGGAGGCGGCGGTCGCGGCCGAAGTTCTTGGCGGTGATCTTGGGGCCCGGGGGGTACTGGCGGCGCTTGTACTCGGCGAGGTCGACCAGCCGGATGACGCGGTCCACGATGGCGGGGTCGTGGCCGGCGGCGACGAGGGAGTCGCGGCCCATGTCGCGCTCGACGTAGTCGATCAGGAGGGGGTCGAGGACGTCGTACGGCGGGAGCGTGTCGCGGTCCTTCTGGTCGGGGCGCAGTTCGGCGGACGGCTCCTTGACGATGATGGCCTCGGGGATGGGCTCCTCCTCGAACGGGTGGAGGAACGGGAGGTGCGAGCCGACCTGGGTGTTGCGCCAGCGGGCGAGGGCCCAGACCATCGTCTTGGTGAGGTCCTTGATGGGGCCGAAGCCGCCGGCGGAGTCGCCGTACAGGGTGGAGTAGCCGGTGGCGAGCTCGCTCTTGTTGCCGCCGGTCAGGACGAGGTGGCCGTGCTCGTTCGACAGGCCCATCCAGACGTTGGCGCGGATGCGGGCCTGGAGGTTCTCGGCGGCCAGGCCGTGCAGGTCGAGTTCGGCCTCGAACGCGTCGACCATGCCGCGGATCGGGACGACGCGGGAGTGCAGCCCCTGGCGCTTGACCAGTTCCTCGGCGTCGGTGACCGAGCCCTCGGTGGAGTAGCGGCTGGGGAGCAGGACGACGTGGACGTCCTGGGGGCCGAGCGCGTCGGCGGCGATCGTCGCGACCAGCGCGGAGTCGATGCCGCCGGACAGGCCGAGGAGGACCGAGCGGAAGCCGTTCTTGCGGACGTAGTCGCGGGTGCCGAGGACGAGCGCGCCGTAGACCTCGGCGAGGTCCGGGAGGGGGTCGGCGGTGGTGAGCGGGTCCGGCTCGTACGCGGGGAGGAGCTCCTCGGTCACCACCCGGTGGTCGATGGTGATCATGGTGCCGTCGCCCGCGTTGACGGTGCCGGTGACCGGTTCCAGGGACGCGGCGGGCAGGTCGAGGTCGGCGAGCAGGAGGTGCTCGACGAACTGCGGGGCGCGGGCGACCTGCGTGCCGTCCGCGCCGACGATGAGGGAGTCGCCGTCGAAGACGAGCTCGTCCTGGCCGCCGACCATGTTGACGTACGCGAGGGCGCAGCCGGCCTCGCGGGCGCGGTCGGCGCACAGTTCGAGGCGGAGGTCGTCCTTGTTGCGCTCGTACGGGGAGGCGTTGACGGCCAGCAGCAGGCCGGCGTCGGCGGTGGAGGTGACGCTGACGGGGCCGCCGTCCTGCCAGAGGTCCTCGCAGATGACGGTGGCGACGTCCACGCCGTTCACCCGGACGACGGGGAGCGTGTCGCCGCGGACGAAGATGCGGTACTCGTCGAAGACGCCGTAGTTGGGCAGGTGGTGCTTGGCGGAGCGGACGAGGACCTCGCCCTGGTGCAGCCACGCGGCGGCGTCGAGCGGCGACCCGGCGGGCATGCCGGCGCGCAGCATGCTGAGGGGTCGGCGGTCGAGGTAGCCGGTGACGACCGGGACGTGGCCGAGCCCCGCGTCGGCGAGCCGGCGGGCGACGCCTTCCAGGGCGCGCTGGGACGCCTCGACGAAGGAGGAGCGGAGGGCGAGGTCCTCGACGGGGTAACCGGTCAGCGCCATCTCGGGGAAGGCGACCAGGTGCGCGCCGGCGTCGGCGGCGCGCCGGGTCCAGTCCACGATGAGGCCGGCGTTCCCCTCCAAATCGCCGACCGTCGGGTTCACCTGTGCGAGAGCGATCCGAAGCTGTGCCACTTCAACCAGCCTAAAGCAGACGAATGGGTATCGTCATTATGACGAGAAGTACGGTTCCGTGCCAGTCCCGGACCGCGGTCAGCGGAGCGAGGCCAGCGCGTCCAGACGATGCCCGTTCGATCCCGAGGTATACCGGCCCGACTCCGCCAGCCAGTCGATGTGCGCCCGTGGCGCCCCCAGCAGCACCCGGACGACCTGGCGCGCGGCGGCGCACTCGGCCGGGGTCAGCCGCAGCTTGTCGATCACGCCGACCATCGCCCGCGCCCCGGCGAGCACCCCGTCGGAACGCGCCGCGATGAGATCGGCGACCCGCCCGCCGGCCCGGGCCGCGTCGACGCCGTACGTGGCCGACAGCACGATCACCAGGTTGTGCGCGTCGCCGAGGACGGATTCGCGGCCGTAGGAGGCGACGTCGTTCGACCAGTTGAGCACGTCGGCGGTGCCCTGGAGCAGGTCCTGGAACGCCGGCAGCCCGAGAAGCCGCTCCGGCAGCTCCACCCCGAGGACGGCCTCGATCAGGTCGTACAGGTACGGGGCGGCGCCCCGGCGGCGCAGCGCCGCGTACTCGCCCGGCGCCGGCAGCCGCCGGGTCCGGCGGTGCACGGCCTGGTCGGCGCAGCCCGCGCGGTGCTCGTCCAGGTGGGCGAGGAAGCGGCGGCGCCACTCGCGGCTCATCAGCCGCCCGGTGGCCTGCCACAGCTCCACGACCGTGGTCTCCAGCGGCCGCGCCCCCGGGCTGGCGTGGCCGCGGCGCAGCGCCCTCGTCAGGTCCTCGAACACCGCGTGGACGTTGGTGGCGCTGCCCGCGACCGAGGTCTCGTCGAGCGTGTCGTCCAGCGCGAACGTCCAGGTCAGCCAGCGCGCGAAGAGGTCGACGCGGGCCGGTTCGGCGGCCGGGAAGAGGCGGGCGGCGAGCCGCTCGCAGCGGGCCCGGCCGAGCGGCGAGGTGTCCGGGTCCCCCAGCACCAGCCCCCGGCCGCGGGCCCACGCGCCGACCCGCTCGCCGAGCTTCCAGGCATCGGCGCGCATCACCGACGGGGCGGCCAGCGAGGCGGCGCGGTCGGTGAGCGAGAGCAGCAGTGAGGCGTCCACGACGGGACCCACGTTATTGATCATTCCGAGACCGGACCGATGATCGCCACGTCAAATTTCGGGAAATGGAAGAGGGGAGGTGGACCGCCCCGGCCGGCGCGCCGCGCGGTAGGGTCCGGCGATCCGCAGAAAATCAGGAGGAATCGTGTCCGTACCAACCCCCCGGCGCTTCGCGCTGGGAACGGCGGCGGTCGCCCTCACGCTGGCGGCCGCGACGGCCTGCGGCGGTGACGAGGGCGCCACGGTGCAGGGCGTCAAGCTCATCAAGAAGGGGTCGCTGACCTCGTGCACCCACCTGCCCTACCCGCCCTTCCAGGAGGAGAAGGGGGGCAAGGTGGTCGGGTTCGACGTGGACATGATCGACCTGGTGGCCAAGAAGCTGGGCGTCACGCAGAAGATCGTGGACACGCCGTTCGAGACGATGAAGACCGGCTCGGCGCTGAACGCCGGGAAGTGCGACATCGTCATGGGCGGGATGACGATCAAGCCGGACCGCACCAAGTTCATGGACGTGTCCAAGCCGTACTTCGACGCCACCCAGGCCCTCATGGCGAAGAAGGACAGCGGGATCACGTCGCTGGACGACGTCAAGGCCAAGAAGCTCAAGCTCGGCTCCCAGGCGTCCACCACCGGTGAGGACTTCGTCAAGGGCAAGGGCCTCGACCCGCGCTCGTTCGACAACTCGCTCGCCGAGCTGGACGGCCTGCGCACCGGCCAGGTCGACGTGATCGTGCAGGACTACCCGGTCGTGCAGGGCTGGCTGAAGGATCCCGCCAACGCCGCCAAGTACGCGATCGTGGCGAACCTGGAGACCGGCGAGCAGTACGGGTTCTGGATCCGCAAGGGCCACAACCCCAAGCTGGTCGAGATCACCAACCAGGTGATCGCCGAGTCGAAGGCGAACGGCACGTACAAGCAGATCTACGAGAAGTGGATCGGCCCGATGCCCAAGACCGGTGACGGCGGATCGGGCGGCGGTACGCCGTGACGGCCGAGCCCGTGAAGGCCGCGGCGCCGTCGGGGATGTCCCGGCGGCGCCGCCGCCGGCTCACCCTCGGCGGCCAGTACACGCTGTTCTTCGCCGTCGTGCTGGTGATCGTGCTGCTGGCCGACTGGCCGCAGCTGCGGGCCAACTTCGCCAACCTGGACGTGGCGAAGGAGCTGTTCCCGGAGATCATCACGGTCGGGCTGCTCAACACCGCCGTCTACACCGGGCTCGGCTTCGTGCTCGGCCTGGTGGCGGGGCTCGTGGTCGCCCTGATGCGGCTGTCGTCGGTGGCCCCGTACCGCTGGTTCGCCACCGTCTACATCGAGATCTTCCGCGGGCTGCCGCTGCTGCTGATCTTCATCTTCGTGGGCGTCGGCGTGCCGCTGGCCTTCCCCGGCGCGAACGTCCCGGGCGGCGTGGCCGGTCAGGCGGGCCTGGCGCTCGGGCTGACGGCGACCGCGTACATGGCCGAGACGATCCGGGCCGGCATCGAGGCGGTGCCGCGCGGCCAGCTGGAGGCGGCCCGCTCGCTGGGCATGTCGCACGGCCGGGCGATGGTCTCGATCGTCATCCCGCAGGCGTTCCGGATCATCATCCCGCCGCTGACCAACCAGCTGGTGCTGCTGTGCAAGGACTCCTCGCTGGTGCTCTTCCTGGGCGTCACGCTGGAGCAGCGCGAGCTGACGAAGTTCGGCCGCGACCTGGCGGGCCAGCAGGGCAACACCACGCCGATCATCGTGGCCGGCATCTGCTACCTGCTGCTCACGATCCCGCTGAGCCTGCTGGCCCGGCGGCTGGAGGCCCGGCAGCGGAAGGGGACGCGATGACGGCCGTACACAGCGCCATCGAGATCAGGGAGCTGCACAAGTCGTTCGGGGCGAACGAGGTGCTGCGCGGCATCGACTTCCACGTCGAGTCCGGCGAGGTGGTCTGCGTGATCGGCCCGTCCGGGTCGGGCAAGTCCACGCTGCTGCGCTGCGTGAACCTGCTGGAGGAGCCCACCAAGGGGACGGTACGGGTCGCCGGCGCCGAGGTCACCGACCCGGAGGTCGACATCGACGCCGTCCGCCGCCGGATCGGCATGGTGTTCCAGTCGTTCAACCTCTTCCCGCACCTCACCGCGCTCGGGAACGTCACGATCGCGCAGCGCAAGGTGCTCAAGCGCGGCAAGGCCGAGGCCGAGAACACCGCGCGCGAGGTGCTGGAACGGGTCGGGCTCGGCGACAAGTTCGGCGCGTACCCGGCGCAGCTGTCGGGCGGCCAGCAGCAGCGGGTCGCGATCGCCCGCGCGCTGGCCATGGGCCCGGAGGTGATGCTCTTCGACGAGCCGACGTCCGCGCTGGACCCCGAGCTGGTCGGGGACGTGCTGGGCGTCATGCGGGAGCTGGCCGAGGAGGGGATGACCATGCTGGTCGTCACCCACGAGATGAGCTTCGCCCGCGAGGTGGCCGACCGGGTGGTGTTCATGGACGGCGGGGTCGTGGTCGAGGAGGGCCCGCCCGCGCAGGTGATCGCCGACCCGCGGCACGAGCGCACCCGGACGTTCCTGTCCCGCGTCCTGGACCCGGCCGCCGCCCGCGTCGGCGACACCCGCGAGGCGGGCGGGCACGCCGGCTGAGCCGGCGGAGCCGGCCCGGAAGGCGCCCCGCGGGCGATCCGGGACCGCCCGGGGATGCCCCGCCCGCACCCGGTGCGGGGCATCCCGGGATGTGTGGCAGAGTTTGGAACGGTGTTATGGGCGGTTTCGCTCCAGGCCGAAGCGGCGATCGTCGTACGTAACGTCGCGGTAACAGCCGCCGGGCATACTGCAAGCTAGCCAGACCTGTCAGCACCTGCGGAAACGCCGGCCCGCGCGTACCGGGAAGACCACCGGGAACGGGCCGGACGCGGGCACGGCGTCGTCAGAGGAGAGGGCCTTGGACCGTCAGCAGGAGTTCGTGCTCCGCACGCTGGAGGAGCGCGACATCCGCTTCATCCGGCTGTGGTTCACCGACGTGCTCGGGTTCCTGAAGTCGGTGGCGGTGGCGCCCGCCGAGCTGGAGGGGGCGTTCGCCGAGGGCATCGGCTTCGACGGCTCGGCCATCGAGGGCTTCGCCCGGGTGTACGAGGCCGACATGATCGCCAAGCCGGACCCGTCCACGTTCCAGGTGCTGCCCTGGCGCAGCGAGGCGCCCGGAGTGGCGCGGATGTTCTGCGACATCCTGATGCCGGACGGCACCCCCAGCTTCGCCGACCCGCGGTACGTGCTCAAGCGCGCGCTGGCCCGGGCCGCCGACCTCGGCTTCACCTTCTACACCCATCCCGAGGTCGAGTTCTACCTGTTCAGGGACAAGCCCGAGGACGGCGGCGAGCCCGAGCCGGTGGACGCCGGCGGCTACTTCGACCACACCCCGCACAGCGCGGCGCACGACTTCCGGCGCAACGCGATCACGATGCTGGAGGCGATGGGCATCTCGGTGGAGTTCAGCCACCACGAGGGCGGCCCCGGCCAGCAGGAGATCGACCTGCGGTACGCGGACGCGCTCACCACCGCCGACAACATCATGACGTTCCGGCTGGTGATGAAGGAGGTCGCCCTGGAGCAGGGGGTGAACGCCTCGTTCATGCCCAAGCCGTTCACCGAGCACCCGGGCTCCGGCATGCACACCCACATGTCGCTGTTCGAGGGCGACCGCAACGCCTTCTACGAGCCGGGCGCCGAGTTCCAGCTCTCCAAGGTCGGCCGGGCGTTCATCGCGGGCGTGCTGCGGCACTCGGCGGAGCTCACCGCCGTGTGCAACCAGTTCGTCAACTCGTACAAGCGGCTGTGGGGCGGCGTCGGCTCCACAGCGGGCGCCGGCGGCGAGGCCCCCTCGTACATCTGCTGGGGGCACAACAACCGGTCCGCGCTGGTCCGCGTCCCGATGTACAAGCCGCAGAAGGGCCACGCGACGCGGATCGAGTTCCGGTCGCTGGACACCGCCGCCAACCCGTACCTGGCGTTCGCCGCGATCCTGGGCGCGGGCCTCAAGGGCATCGAGGAGGGGTACGAGCTGCCCGCCGGCGCCGAGGACGACGTGTGGGCGCTGACCTCGGCCGAGCGCCGCGCGATGGGCATCGAGCCGCTCCCGCAGAGCCTGGACGAGGCGATCCACGCGATGGAGCGCAGCGAGCTGATGGCGGACGTGCTGGGCGAGCACGTCTTCGACTTCTTCCTGCGCAACAAGCGCGCTGAGTGGGAGGAGTACCGCCGCCAGGTCACCGAGTTCGAGCGCAAGCGGCTGCTCGCCGTCCTCTGATCCCTGGCCCCGGCCGTTCCCGACCGCCACCGGCCAGCGGTGTAACGCCAGGTCGGAGGCGGTGGTGAGGGGAACGCAGCGAAATCGCAACCTTCCGGCGGGCCGATCGCGCTCGGCGGCGGGCCGTCCCGGATTACGGTTGAGGCCGTGAGCGAGCCGTGGACATCCGACCGCCGTCCCTCCCTGACCGGCCGGCTGGCCCGGCTCGGGTTCACCGACGCCGGCCGCGCCGAGCGCGCGCTGCTGGAGGCGGCCCGGGCGGGCACCGCCCCCGACGACGACGCGCTGGACGCCCTCGGCGGCACGGCGGACCCCGACCTGGCGCTGGACGGCCTGCTGCGGCTGCTGGCGGCGGCCGACGCGGCGGGGGAGGGCGAGGAGCTGCGCGCGGCGCTCCGCAAGGACGGCGCCGTCCGCGAGCGGCTGCCCGCGGTGCTCGGCGTCAGCGCGGCCCTCGGCGACCACCTCGTCCGGCATCCGGGCCACTGGCGGGCGCTGGGCGAGGCTGGAGCGCTCCAGCCCGCCCCCGGCCAGGCCGGCGCCGCCGCCCTGCGCGCCGCGCTGCTGGCGGCCGTGGGCGCCGATCCGGCGGACGCCGAGCCGGTCGCCGCGGACGCGGGGACGGCGACGCTGGTGGCGCTGCGGGCGGAGTACCGGCGGCACCTGCTGGCCCTGGCGGGCCGCGACCTGGCCGGCGTCGCGGACGTCGCGGAGGTGGCGGCCGAGCTGGCCGACCTGGCCGCGGCGGCGCTGGAGGCGGGGCTGGCCGTCGCCCGCGCGGAGGTGCCCGGGCACGCGTCCTGCCGGCTCGCGGTGATCGGCATGGGCAAGTGCGGCGGCCGCGAGCTCAACTACGTCAGCGACGTCGACGTGATCTTCGTGGCCGAGGCCCGCGAGGGCGCCGAGGGAACGGATCGGGGAACGGAGCCCGGCGCGGGCGAGGACGCCGCGCTGCGGACCGCGACCCGGCTCGCCTCGGCGCTCATGCGCGCCTGCTCGGCCAGCACCCCCGAGGGCCCCCTGTGGGAGGTGGACGCCGGCCTGCGCCCCGAGGGGAAGGCCGGGCCGCTGGTCCGCACCCTCGCCAGCCACCGCGCCTACTACGAGCGCTGGGCCAAGACCTGGGAGTTCCAGGCCCTGCTCAAGGCGCGCCCGGTGGCCGGGGACGCCGAGCTGGGCGAGCGCTACCTGGCCGCGATCACCCCGCTGATCTGGAAGGCCGCGGCGGGGGAGGGCTTCGTCGAGGACGTCCAGGGCATGCGCCGCCGGGTCGAGGCCCACCTCAACGAGCGCGACCCCGAGGCCGACCGGCAGCTCAAGCTCGGCCCCGGCGGCCTGCGGGACGTGGAGTTCGCCGTCCAGCTGCTCCAGCTCGTCCACGGCCGCGCCGACGAGACGCTGCGCGGCGCCGGGACGCTGGGCGCGCTCACCGCGCTGTCGGAGGGCGGGTACGTGGGGCGCGACGACGCCGCGGCCCTCGCCTCGGCGTACCGGTTCCTGCGCCGCGTCGAGCACCTCGTCCAGCTGCACCGGCTGCGCCGCACCCACACGGTGCCGGACGACCCCGCGGACCTGCGCCGCCTCGGCCGCGCCCTCGGCCTGCGCACCGAGCCGGTCGGCGAGTTCACCGCGCTGTGGCGGCGGCACGCCCGCGAGGTCCGCCGCATCCACGAGAAGCTCTTCTACCGGCCGCTGCTGCGCGCCGTGGCGCGGCTCCCCGGGCAGGAGGCGCGGCTCACCCCAGAGGCCGCCCGGACCCGCCTCGTCGCGCTCGGCTACAACGACCCGGCCGGGGCGCTCCGGCACATCGAGGCGCTCACCTCAGGGGTGTCGCGGCGCGCCGCGATCCAGCGGACGCTGCTGCCGGTGATGCTCGGCTGGTTCGCCGACGCGCCCGACCCCGACGCGGGCCTGCTCGGGTTCCGGCAGGTCAGCGACGCCCTCGGCACCACCCCCTGGTACCTGCGGCTGCTGCGCGACGAGGTCACCGTCGCCGAGCGGATGGCGTGGGTGCTCGGCTCCAGCCGGTACGCCACCGACCTGCTGCTGCGCGCCCCCGAGGCCGTGACGATGCTGGGCGACTCCGCCGAGCTGGCGCCGCGCTCGTACGGGGCGCTGCGCACCGAGGCGCTGGCCGCCGTCCGCCGCCGCACCGAGCCGGGCGCGGCCGCCGAGGGCGGCGCGCGGGCCGCCGCCGAGAACGCCGCCGCCGTCGTGCGCGGGCTGCGCCGCCGCGAGCTGCTCCGGGTGGCCGTCGCCGACCTGCTCGACCTCACCGGCGTCCGGGACGCCGGCGAGGCGCTCACCGACATCGCCGCCGTCACCATCGAGGCCGCGCTCCAGGCCGCGATCGGCAGGATCGAGGCCGAGCGCGGCGAGCCGCTGCCCACCCGGATGGCGGTGGTCGCGATGGGCCGGTTCGGCGGCCACGAGCTGGGCTACGGCAGCGACGCCGACGTGATGTTCGTGCACGACCCGCCGCCCGGCGCCGACGAGCGGGAGGCGGGCCGCGCCGCGCACGCGGTGGCCGAGGAGCTGCGCCGGCTGCTGGCGCTGCCCGCCCCCGACCCGCCGCTGGAGATCGACCCCAACCTGCGGCCCGAGGGCCGGCAGGGGCCGCTGGTGCGCACGCTGGCCTCGTACGCCGCGTACTACGCCCGCTGGTCGGCGCCCTGGGAGGCCCAGGCGCTGCTGCGCGCCGACCCGATCATCGGCGATCCGGAGCTGTGCGAGCGGTTCCGCGCCCTGATCGACCCGGTCCGCTTCCCCGAGGACGGCATCGACGACGACGCCGTACGGCAGATCCGGCGGCTGAAGGCCCGGATGGAGTCCGAGCGGCTGCCGCGCGGCGTCGACCGCAGGCTGCACGTCAAGCTCGGGCCCGGCGGGCTGTCGGACGTCGAATGGGTCGTCCAGCTGCTCCAGCTGCGGCACGGCCACGACGCCCCCGCCCTGCGCACCACCCGCACGCTGGCCGCCCTGGACGCGGCGGCCGCCGCCGGCCTCCTGGACGCCGAGGACGCCGCCGTCCTCGCGGAGGCGTGGCGGCTGGCGACCCGGATCCGCGGCACCGTGATGCTCGTCCGGGGCCGCGCCTCCGACCTGCTCCCGACCGACCACCACAAGGAGCGCAGCGCCGTCTCCCGCGTCCTCGGCTACCCCGGGACGGGCGACCTGCTGGAGGACTACCGCAGGCACGCCCGCCGGGCCAGGGCCGTCGTCGACCGCGTCTTCTACGGCGTCCCCGATCAGGGGACCACCTGATCCGGCGCGTCCGCGGCCGCCCCCGCCCGGGACCGCTCGGGCCGGGCCCCGGAGACGCCCCCGACGGTCTCCGGGGCCGGCGCGGGGGACTTCGCGCGCGGCGGCACGATCAGCAGGAACGCGACGTGCCGCAGCGCCGGACCCGACGCCCGCGCTCCCAGCCGCTTCAGCTGCGCCGGGTAACGGTGGTAGAGCAGCCACGACAGCGCCAGCGCGCCGGCGATCAGCGCGATGCCGGCGACCGCGTCCAGCAGGTAGTGGTTGGCCGTGGCCAGGATGACCGCGACCGTGGTCAGCGGGTACAGCACGCCCAGCGCCTTCAGCCAGCGCCGGGTGGCCAGCCGCACCAGCGCGAACCCGCACCACAGCGCCCAGCCGGCGTGCATCGACGGCATCGCCGCGTACTGGTTGGTGAACGACCCCGAGGCGTCGCCCGAGTACAGGCCCAGCGAGTTCAGCGCGGTGACCGGGTCGACGAAGCCCTCGTCCCCAAGGAAGCGCGGCGGCGCCAGCGGGTACAGCCAGAAGCCGGCCAGCGCCAGCCCGGTGGCGACCATCAGCCCCGTGCGCAGCCAGCGGTAGTCGTGCGGCCGGCTCCGGTAGATCCACACCACCACCCCGAGCGTCACCGCGAAGTGCGCGGTGGCGTAGAAGACGTTGGCGGTGCGCGCCAGCCAGGGCACCGACAGCAGCGTCTGGTTCATCGCCAGCTCGATGTCGATCCCGATGGCCCGCTCGAACCCCAGGATCCGGTCGGCGTTGGCGAACGCCTGCGCGGTCCCGTCCTGGACCAGCACGATGCGCGTCAGCGTGTAGGCGGCGTAGAAGAGGGCGATCAGCAGCAGCTCCCGCCACAGCGGCGGCGCGGTGAGCGCCCGCGGGAGCGGCAGCCGGGCGGACCGCGGCGGGGTGGCCTCGCGGACCTGGTCAGTGCGGCCGCTGGGGGGCGGCGGGGCGATTTGCGCCATGCTCGCAACTCTGCCGCGCGGCCGTCCTTTTGAGATCACCGGCGCGGACGGTCTTGCTCTCAGACCTGAGTAGTACGGAATCGGCGCAGGATACGGACTTTCGGGTGAGGTGGTTCCGGGCCGCGGAGTAGACCGAGGTCAGGGGTGCGCACGCATCGTTCTCCAGGACGATGGGTAGGCCAGCAGCGTCCCCCCGTGATCGGAACGGAGGGGTGATGGCGCGCACGGGCACGGTCCGCTCAGCGCTCGCGGCCCTCGCCCTGTGCACGGCGGCGGCCTGCTCGGGCGGCGGCGGCGAGACCCCGGACCCCGGCCCCGAGGACCGGCCGCCCGCCGCGATCATCGGGCAGCGCCCGTCCTGGGGGCCGTGCCGCGACCTGCCGTCGCCCGCCGGCTCCCGGTCCCGCCCGCCGGTGCCCGCGCCCGCGCCCGAGTGCGCCGTCGTCACCGTCCCGCTGGACTACTCCGAGCCGGACGGCGACACCATCGGCCTCACCCTCATCCGGGCCCGCGCGACCGGCCCGGGCGAGCGGATCGGCTCGCTCGTCCTCAACTTCGGCGGCCCGGGCGGCTCCGGCGTCGACGCGCTCGCCGACTCCCTCGACCGGTACGCGCGCCTCCGCACCCGCTACGACCTGGTGAGCCTCGACCCGCGCGGGGTGGGCCGCAGCGCCCCGGTCACCTGCGTGGACGACCGGCGGATGGACGACATCGCCGCTATGGACGACTCGCCCGACGACGCCGCCGAGGAGCGCGCCTTCCTCGACGCGCGCCTCTCGTACGACAAGGGCTGCCAGGCCCGCGCGGGCCGCGTCCTGCCGTACGTCGGGACGCCCTCCGCCGCCCGCGACCTGGACGTCGTCCGCGCCGTCCTGGGCGACGCCCGGCTGCACTACTTCGGGATCTCGTACGGGACGTGGCTCGGCGGCGCCTACGCCCACCAGAAGCCGGGCGACGTGGGCCGCGCCGTCCTGGACGGCGCCGTGGACACCGGGCTCAGCGACGTGGAGACGGACCTCCAGCAGACCGCCGCGTTCGAGCGGGCGCTCGGCGCGTTCGCCGCGTCCTGCGCGGGCCAGGGCGCCACCGCCTGCCCGCTCGGCCGCGACCGGGGGCAGGTGCTCGCCAAGGTCGGCGGGCTGCTCGGCGGGCTGGACGCCCGGCCGCTGCCCACCGGCGACCCGGCGGGCCGCACGCTCACCCAGAGCCTCGGCGTCACCGGCGTCATGGCCGCGCTCTACTCCGAGGACCTGTGGCCGGTGCTGCGCGAGGGCCTCACCGAGGCCGCCGAGGCCGAGGACGGCAGCAAGCTGCTCGCCCTCGCCGACCTCCAGCTCGGCCGCCGCCCCGACGGCCGCTACACCAACTCCGTCGCCGCCAACACCGCCATCACCTGCGCCGACACCGCCGAGCGCCGGACCCTCGACCAGGTCCGGCGGCTCGTACCGCGCTTCACCGAGGCGTCACCCGTCTTCGGGCCGTCGATGGCCTGGGGCCTGCTCCAGTGCACCGGATGGCCGGTCGACGGCGACCGCGACGCCGGCCGGGTGAGCGCCCCGGGCGCCGCGCCCATCCTCGTCGTCGGCAACACCGGCGACCCCGCCACCCCGTACGCCTGGTCGCCCGCCCTCGCCCGGGCACTCGGCGGGAAGGCCGTCCTCCTCACGCTCAAGGGCCAGGGGCACGGCGCGTACGACACCGGCGACGCCTGCGTCCGCGAGGCCGTCGACCGCTACCTCCTGGACGGCGCCGTCCCCCGGAACGGCACCACCTGCGGCTAGGGCAGGATCTGCTCCACCTTCATCGGCTCCTTGAGCGCGTTGCCGACCGTGCAGTAGCGCTCGTGCACCCGCTTGGCCACCGCCTCGAACACCTCGGCTGCCTTCGCGGTCCCCTCGGGGCCCTCGGGCAGCTCCACGTCGTACTCGATCCGGATCGTGCCGAGCGTGCTCGTGGCGACCTTGTCGGCCGACACCGTCGCGGCCAGCCGCACCAGCCGGTGCCCGCGCTTGGCCGTCAGCGGCTCCACCGTGACGATCTCGCACCCGCCCAGCGCGGCCAGCAGCAGCTCCACGGGCGTGAACACGCCCTCCTCGTCACCGGACCCGATCGCCACCCGCGCCCCGCGGTCGTTGGTCGCCTCGAACCCGTCCCCGGTCCGCTTCACGTTCACGGAGGTCATCAGGAGCTCCCTTGCTCGCCCGTGGTGATGGATCGCGCTGATCGTCCACGCTCTCCGATCATCGCAAACCAGGAGCGCCGCCGCGTTCTTCCCGCACGCGAGAGCCCCGCCGCCCGGAACGGACGGCGGGGCTCTCGCGGGCCGGACGGGCGGCGGCCTAGATGTCGTAGTAGAGCTCGAACTCGTGGGGGTGGGGGCGGAGGCGGATCGGGTCGATCTCGAACTCGCGCTTCATCGCGATGTACGTCTCGACCAGGTCCGGCGTGAAGACGCCGCCCTCCAGCAGGTAGTCGTGGTCGGCCTCCAGCGAGTCGAGCACGCCCTCCAGGGAGCCGGGGACCTGCGGGATCGCGCGGGCCTCCTCCGGCGGCAGCTCGTAGAGGTCCTTGTCGACCGGCTCGGCGGGCTCGATCTTGTTCTTGATGCCGTCCAGGCCGGCCATCAGCATCGCCGAGAACGCCAGGTACGGGTTGCAGGACGGGTCGGGCACCCGGAACTCGATGCGCTTGGCCTTCGGGTTGGAGCCGGTGATCGGCACCCGGATGCAGGCCGACCGGTTGCGCTGCGAGTAGACCAGGTTGACCGGGGCCTCGAAGCCGGGGACGAGGCGGTGGTAGGAGTTCACCGTCGGGTTCGTGAAGGCCAGCAGCGACGGCGCGTGCTTGAGCAGGCCGCCGATGTAGTAGCGCGCGTTGTCCGACAGGCCCGCGTAGCCGACCTCGTCGTAGAACAGCGGCGAGCCGTCCTTCCACAGCGACTGGTGGCAGTGCATGCCGGAGCCGTTGTCACCGAAGATCGGCTTGGGCATGAACGTCACGGTCTTGCCGGCGGCGCGCGCGACGTTCTTCACGATGTACTTGTAGAGCAGCAGGTTGTCGGCCGTCTTCAGCAGCGTGTCGAAGCGGAAGTCGATCTCGGCCTGGCCGGCGGTGCCGACCTCGTGGTGCTGCATCTCGACCGTGATGCCCGAGGCGATCAGCTGGGCGACCATCTCCGAGCGCAGGTCGGTGTAGTGGTCCATCGGCGGGACCGGGAAGTACCCACCCTTGTACGGGGGCTTCGCGCCCAGGTTGCCGCCGGGCTCCTCGCGGCCGGTGTTCCAGGCGCCCTCGATCGAGTCGAGGAAGTAGTAGCCCGCGTTCTCCTTGGTCTCGAAGCGGACGTCGTCGAAGATGTAGAACTCGGCCTCGGGACCGAAGTAGCAGGTGTCCGCGATCCCCGTGCCGCGCAGGTAGTCCTGCGCCTTCTTGGCGACGTTGCGCGGGTCCCGGCTGTACGCCTCGCCGGTCAGCGGGTCGTGGACGAAGAAGTTCAGGATCAGCGTCTTGTGCTGCCGGAACGGGTCGAGCACCGCGGTGCTCGGGTCCGGGAGCAGGAGCATGTCGGACTCGTGGATCTCCTGGAACCCGCGGACCGACGACCCGTCGAACATCAGCCCCTCGGTGAAGACGCTCTCGCCGAAGCTCTCCACGGGGAACGTGAAGTGCTGCATCTTGCCCGGCAGGTCCACGAACCGGCAGTCGACGAAACGCACGTCCTCGTTCCTGATGAAGCTCAGGACCTCATCGGCGCTGCTGAACATCCAGCCTCCTTGGGGCGCTTTACGGCTCCCGGCAGCCTAGGAACCGGCCGTTTCCCGGTCGTGTCTCGTATGTTTCGACTGTGTTACGCATCACTCTGTGGTTTGCGTCACTTCCCCCAAGGCCCCTGCCCGGGGCCGGGTAAGAGCCCGCCCAGCAAGCGGATACCGTATGGTCATGAGCACCGGTAAGGAGCGCCAGCCCGCGAACGCGCGGTGGACGCAGACGTGGCTGGGAGGCGCCCGCTCGGCCGGGGCCGACCTCGGTACGCCGGGGACGCGGCTGGGCCTGCCGGAGAAGGGGAGCGGCGCGGTCGCCGGCTACGGCCGCCGGCTGGTGGCCCTCTTCGTCGACTGGGGCGCGTCCCTGCTGATCGCCACGTTCCTGACCCGGACGTTCGGCTGGGAGCCCGCGCAGCGCAGCATGTGGACGCTCGTCGTGTTCGGCGTGATGGTCTGGCTGCTGACCGGGCTGCTCGGCACCACCATCGGCAAGCGGCTGGCCGGCATCCGGGTGGTCCGCCTCGACGGCCGCCCGGTCGGCCCCGTCTGGTCGCTGGCGCGGACGTTCCTGCTCCTGCTGGTCGTGCCCGCGCTGGTCTGGGACCGCGACTACCGCGGCCTGCACGACCGGGCCGCCAACACGGCCGTGGTCAACATCTAGCCCGTACGGGCGATCACGGAAAACGAGAAAAGCGCCCCGCGGGGCGCTTTTCGCCGTTCCGGGCCCGGGGCCTCAGCGGGTCTTGGGCTTGGGGCCCTTCGGCATCCGGGCGCCCTTGGGGATGGGGCCCTTGGGCATCTGCATGTTGCGGGGAAGGGCCTGCAGCCGGTCGTTCAGCTCGGCGACCTGGCCCTTGGTGAGGTTGCGGGGCAGCTTCATCAGGTGGCGCTGGAGCTTGCCGACCGGGATCTGGCCCTCCTCCTCGCCGACCTGCACGTCGTAGATCGGGACCTGCTGCGCCGCCCGGGAGATGCGCCTCTTCTCCGCGCCCAGCAGCGGGCCCACCCGGTTGCGCGGGCCCTCGGACACCAGGATCACGCCGGGACGGCCGACCGCGCGGTGCACCATGTCCAGGTTGCGGTTGCCGCTCACCGCCTCGGTGACCGTCCAGCCGCCGCGCATGTTCTTCAGGATCGCGGCGGCGGCCCCCGGCTGCCCCGCGATGACCTTGTACTGCGCGCGCTGGGCCAGCTGGCCGAACACGATCATGCCCACGGCGATCGCGGCCAGGATCCCCAGCGGGATGAAGAACCACAGCTGGCCGAAGAGCAGCCCGATCAGGATGACGACGACCAGGGTCCCGATCGCCGAGGCGAACACGATCGGCAGGGCCTTCGGATCGGCCTGCCGGAGGACCTGGGCGACCATGCGGATCTGCTTGAGGCGGCCCGGACGCTCCTGGCCTCCGTCCGTGGGCTTTTTAGACATGCCTACAAGGATAGTCCGGTCTGGACCATGTCCGGGTGCGGGGGAACGCCCGGAGAAGGGGCGCTCAGCTGCTGCGCGCCTCGATCGCCTGCTTGTACAGGCGGCCGGCGCGGTAGCTGGAGCGCACGAGCGGCCCGGACATCACGCCCGCGTACCCGATCTCCTCGGCCTCGGCGTTCAGCTCCACGAACTCCTCGGGCTTCACCCAGCGCTCCACCGGGTGGTGCCGCGGGGTCGGCCGCAGGTACTGGGTGATGGTGATCAGCTCGCAGCCGGCCTCGTACAGGTCGCGCAGCGCCTCGGAGACCTCCTCGCGGGTCTCGCCCATGCCCAGGATGAGGTTGGACTTGGTGACCAGCCCGGCCTCGCGGGCGCGGGTGATGACCTCCAGCGAGCGCTCGTACCGGAAGCCGGGACGGATCCGCTTGAAGATCCGCGGCACCGTCTCGACGTTGTGGGCCAGCACCTCCGGCCGCGAGGAGAACACCTCGGCCAGCTGCTCGGGGCGGGCGTTGAAGTCGGGGATCAGCAGCTCGACGCCGCAGCCGGGGACGGCCGCGTGGATCTGCCGGACGGTCTCGGCGTACAGCCAGGCGCCGCCGTCCTCCAGGTCGTCGCGCGCGACGCCGGTGACGGTGGCGTACTTCAGCCCCATGGTCCGCACCGACTCGGCCACCCGGCGCGGCTCGTCGCGGTCCAGCGCGGCCGGCCTGCCGGTGTCGATGTTGCAGAAGTCGCAGCGCCGCGTGCACTGGTCGCCGCCGATGAGGAACGTGGCCTCGCGGTCCTCCCAGCACTCGAAGATGTTGGGACAGGCCGCCTCCTGGCAGACCGTGTGCAGGCCCTCGGACTTCACCAGGCCGATGAGCTCCCGGTACTGAGGTCCCATCTTCAGCCGGGTCTTGATCCACTCGGGCTTGCGCTCGATCGGGGTCTGGCTGTTGCGGGCTTCAATGCGCAGGAGCTTGCGCCCCTCGGGTGTCACCGTCGTCACTCCTTCAGGGTACGTCCGGATCCCCGGTGCCCCCGCATCGGCAATGAAGATCACACTTCGCAACCAGGCCGATATCCGGGTTTCTCCCATGGACACCACCTGATCTCCTAAGGTGACTCCCTGTCGCCAAGCAGAGCCGTCAGCAGGAGGATCCACCGTGGGCCTGGCAATGTCGTACCTCAGGGTGCCGCCCGTGCTGGAAGGGGAGCGGGATCCGGGCGCGATCGCACGCCTGATCTTCGGTGCCTCCGACTGGCGGCGCCGGCAGCCCGCACCCTGCGTCCTGGACCTGGGCGGCGGCTGGCAGGCGCTGCACTACCTGATCACCGGCGACCCGTGGGACGGGCGCCCGCCGGAGTCCGACGTGGTCTGCGGCGGCCGGCTGCTCACCGAGGACGGCACGGGCGAGCTGGGCGCGGACGTCATCTACCTGGCGCCCGACCGGGTCAAGCCCGCCGCCGACCACCTGGCCGCCACCCCGTACGGGAGCGTCGCCGGCCGGTACGACCCGGCGGCGATGGCCGCGGCCGGGGTGCAGGACGCCCGGTCGCTCCGGCCGGACGCCGCGTCCCTCAAGCCCGCCTACGACGGCCTGACCCGCTTCTACCGCGCCGCGGCGGACGAGGGGCAGGCCGTCTACAAGGTGATGGCCGAGCGCTGATCCCGGCCGGGCCGGGCGGCGCTCAGGCGGCGTCGATCTGCGCCGTGGTGCGGTGGACGTACTCCGTGGCCCCCAGCACCGCCGCCAGGTGCCGCTCGGCCACCGGGGTCACCTCGGCGGCCGTGACCGGGCGGCCGAGCTCGGCGGTCAGCGACGTGGAGCCCACGTCGCGGATGCCGCACGGCACGATCCGGTCGAACCAGCCGAGGTCGTTGTCGCAGTTCAGCATGAAGCCGTGCATCGCGACGCCGCGCGACACCCGGATGCCGATGGAGCCGATCTTGCGGTCGGGGGTGCCGGGCACCCACAGCCCGCTGCGGCCCTCCACGGTGGTGGTCGCCAGCCCGAACTCGGCGCAGACGTCCATCATCATCCGTTCCAGCAGCCGGACGTAGGCGACCACGTCCACCGGGTCGGGCAGCTTCACGATCGGGTACCCGGTCAGCTGCCCCGGCCCATGCCAGGTGATCTTGCCGCCGCGGTCCACGTCGACCACCGGCGCGCCGGGGTCGCCGAACGGACGGTCGAGGGCCTCGGTGCGCTTGCCGGCGGTGTAGACCGGCTCGTGCTCCATCAGCAGCACGGTGTCGGGGATCTCGTCGTTCACCCGCCGCTCGTGCGTGCGCTTCTGCAGGTCCCAGCCGGTCTCGTACGGCACCGCGGCCGTCCCGAAGCCCACATGCACGATCACCAGTTCGCGCGCCGTCGCGCGTACGTCTACCTCGCTCACGCCCTTCAGCTTATGCCTCAGAGGTCGGCGAGCAGCCTGGGGTCGATCCGGCTCTCCTTCGCGGTGCCGGGCCCGTCGGGCTCCACGCGGTAGGCGCCGGCGCCCCGCACGCACGAGACGGCCTGCACGAACTCGGTGCCGACGTAGTGCAGCCCGACGCCCTCGTCGGCCGCGTACGCCGCCGGCAGCGTGCCCTCCCCGACGAGCTGCTGCAGCAGCGGGCGCCGCTGGTCGTCGCTGTCGTAGTGGATGCCGCAGGAGTAGGGGAGCAGGCCCAGCCCGTCGGTGAACGGCCGCAGCCGCGGCCCGAAGGAGTCGGTGGTGCCGCCGGTGTGCCAGCACAGCGCGCCCGCGCTCCGCCCGGCGAGCACCACCCCGGCCCGCCACGCCTCGCGCAGGATCTCGTCGAGCCCGTGCGCCCGCCAGACCGCGAGCAGGTTCACCACGCTGCCGCCGAGCACGTACACCAGGTCCTGGGCCAGCAGGTGCGCCCGCATGTCGGGCACGCTGGGCATCGGGAACAGCGCCAGGTGGGTCACCTCGGCGTCGGCCCGGCTGAACGCGGCGTACGCCCGCCCTATCCCGGCCTGGTCGTCGCCGCCCGCGGTGGCCAGGAAGCAGACCCGGGGCCGGTCCTGCCCGGTCAGGTCGAACGCGTAGCGCATCAGGGGGCTGGGGACGGTCCCTTCGCGGTCGTCGGGAATGAAGTCGCCGCCGCCGATGGCGAGGATGTGGGGCTGCCCGTCGGTGCTCATGACGCTCACCGTACGGGCATGGCCGGGCGCAGAGGGTGACTTTCGGGAATCCCGGCCCTTCTCGCCGTTCCGTCTCAGCGGTCCTTCAGGGCGGCCTCCAGCGCCCCGCCGAGCTCGGGATGGGCGAACGCGAACCCGGACTCCTCCAGCCGCCGCGGCACGATCCGCTGGCTGATCAGCACGCCCTCGTCCGCGAAGCCGCGCAGCGCCGCCCGCAGCGCCACCGCCGGGACGGGGACGACCGCGGGACGGTGCAGCGCGCGGCCGAGCGCCTTGGTGTACGCGGCGTTGGTGACCGGGTTCGGGGCGACGAGGTTGACCGGGCCCGCCATGTCCGGCACGCCGCCCGTGCCGTCCGTGCCGCCCGTGCCGCTCGGGTCCGCCGGGCCGCTCGCGCCGATCAGGTGCCGCAGCGCCGCCACGGTGTCGTGCAGGGTGATCCAGCTGAGCCACTGGCGGCCGTTCCCCAGCGGACCTCCGAGGCCGAGCCTGAACAGCGGCAGCGTCCGCCCGAGGTAGCCGCCGCGGGCCGTGAGCACGACGCCCGTGCGCGGGTGGACGACCCGTACGCCCGCCTCCGCCGCCGGGGCGGCCGCCGCCTCCCAGTCGCGCACCAGCCCGGCCAGGAACCCCTCGCCCGGCGGCCCGGACTCGTCGGTCTCCCGGCCGCCGGTGCCGCCGTAGTACCCGATCGCGGAGCCGGACACGAAGACGCCCGGCCCGGCCCGGGCCACCGCCTCGGCGAGCGTCCGCGTCCCCTGGACCCGGCTCTCCCGGATCAGCCGCTTGCGCGCCGCCGTCCACGGCCGGTCGCCGACCCCGGCCCCGGCCAGGTGCACCACGGCGCCGGCGCCCTCCAGCGCCGCATGGCCGACCATGCCGCGCGGGTCCCAGCGCGCCTCGTCGGGATCCCCCGGTGGCCGCCGCACGAGCCGCACCACGTGGTGCCCGTCGCGGCGGAGCGCCCGCACGAGAGCCGTACCGATGAGTCCGCTCGACCCGGACACGACCACCTTCATACCGACACCCTAGAGCGCCCATGTAGAAGGACCCTGCCGCTCCCGTACGGGAACGGCAGGGTCCTCAGGACTACCGCGGACTCAGCGGACTCAGAGGCCGAGCTCGGCCTCGAAGTTGCCCTCCTCGAGCCGGTGCTTGATCGTGCCCAGGAAGCGGGCCGCGTCGGCGCCGTCGATGAGGCGGTGGTCGTAGCTCAGCGCCAGGTACACCATCGAGCGCACCGCGATGACCTCGCCCAGCTCCGGGTCGTCGATGACGGCGGGGCGCTTGACGACGGCGCCGGTGCCGAGCATGCCGACCTGCGGCTGGTTGAGGATCGGCGTGTCGAACAGCGCGCCGCGGCTGCCGGTGTTGGTCAGCGTGAACGTGCCGCCGGCCAGCTCGTCCGGGCTGACCTTGTTGGTGCGGGTCCGCTCGGCCAGGTCGGCGATCCGCTGCGCCAGGCCGCCCAGGTTGAGCTGGCCGGCGTTGTGGACGACCGGGACCATCAGGCCGCGCTCGGGCACGTCGACGGCGAGGCCGAGGTTCTCCACGTCGTGGTAGGTGACCTCGTTGGTCTCGCTGTTGATGACGGCGTTGAGCTTGGGGTGGACCTTGAGGGCCTCGACCGTCGCCTGCGCGAAGAACGGCATGAACGACAGCTTCACGCCCTCGCGGGCCTGGAAGTCGGCCTTGGCCCGGTCGCGCAGCCGCGCGATCTTGGTGACGTCGACCTCGACCACGGTGGTGAGCTGCGCCGAGACCTGCAGCGACTCGACCATCCGGCGGGCGATGGTCTGCCGGATGCGGGTCATCTTCTCGGTCTTGCCGCGCAGCGCGAGCTGCTCGGCGGGCGCGGCGGCCGGGGCCGCGCGGCGCGGCGCGGCGGGCGCGGCGGCCGGAGCCGGAGCGGCGGCCGGGGCGGGCGCCTGGGCCGGGGCCGCGGGGGCCGGGGCCTGGGCGGCCTGCTGGGCGGCGCGCGCCGCCTCCAGGACGTCCTGCTTGCGGATGCGGCCGCCGACGCCGGTGCCCTTGATCGAGCCCAGGTCGACGTCGTGCTCGGCGGCGAGCTTGCGCACCAGCGGCGTGACGTACGGGCCCTCACCCGACGGGGCGGGCGCCGGAGCCGGAGCGGGCGCGGGTGCCGCGGACTCCTGTGCGGCCGGCGCGGGCGCCGGCGGCGACGGCTGCTGCGGGGCGGCCGGCGGCGGCCAGGCCGACGGCGGCGGGCCCTGCGGCTCGGGCTGCGCCGCGGCCGGAGCGGGCTGCGGCGCGGGCTGCTCGGCCCGCTCCTGCGGGGCGGGCTCGGGCTGCGCCGGCGCCGCCTCCTCCTGCTGCTGCTCCGGAGCGGCCGGGGCCGGAGCCGCCTCGCCGCCCTCCCCGATGGTCGCCAGCTCGGCGCCGACCTCGACGGTCTCGTCCTCGGCGACCTTGATGCTGGTCAGGATGCCCGAGGCGGGGGAGGGGATCTCGGTGTCGACCTTGTCGGTCGACACTTCGAGAAGCGGCTCGTCGGTCTCGACGTGCTCACCCTCCTTCTTCAGCCAGCGGGTGACGGTGCCCTCGGTGACGCTCTCGCCGAGCTGGGGCATGGTGACGGAGACCGGCATGGCTCTCAGCGACTCCTTAGAGAGTGGTGTATCTCGGTGCCGGCGTTCAGCCGTGCACGTGCAGTGGCTTGCCGGCGAGAGCCAGGTGCGCCTCGCCGACGGCCTCGGACTGTGTCGGGTGGGGGTGGATCAGCTGGGCGACCTCGGCGGGGAGCGCCTCCCAGTTGTAGATGAGCTGGCCCTCGGTGATGAGCTCGCCGGCGCGGGCGCCCACGATGTGGACGCCGAGGACGGGCCCGTCGACGGCCGCGATCACCTTGACCTCGCCCTGGGTCCCCAGGATCTTGCTCTTGGGGTTCCCGGCAAGATCGTACGTGACCTCGTTGATCTCCTGCCCGCGGGCCCGCGCGGTCGCGGAGGTGATGCCCACCGACGCGACCTCGGGGTCGGAGTAGGTGATCCGCGGCACGCCGTCGTAGTCGATCGGCGCCGGGCTCAGCCCGCCGAGCCGCTCGGCCACCAGGATGCCCTCGGCGAAGCCGGCGTGCGCCAGCTGGAGGGTCGGGATCAGGTCCCCGACGGCCGAGATCGTGGGGACGCTCGTCCGGCAGAACTCGTCGACCTTGACGAAGCCGCGCTCGGTCTCGACGCCGGCCTCCTCCAGGCCGATGCCGTCCGACACCGGACCGCGGCCGACCGCTACCAGCAGCAGCTCGGCGTCGATCGTCGTCCCGTTCTCCAGCGAGACCGCGACGCCGCCCTGGGTCGTCTTGACCTCCTGGAAGCGGGTGCCGAGCTCGAACCTGATGCCGCGCTTGCGGAACGCGCGCTCCAGCCGCTTGGAGCTGGACTCCTCCTCCAGCGGCAGCAGGTGCGGCAGCGCCTCGACGATCGTGACCTCGGCGCCGAACGAGCGCCATACGCTGGCGAACTCCACGCCGATGACGCCGCCGCCGAGGATGACGACGGAGCCCGGCACGTGCTCGAGCCTCAGCGCGTGGTCGCTGGAGATGACCCGCTCGCCGTCGATCTCCAGGCCGGGCAGGCTCCTGGGCCGCGACCCGGTGGCCAGCACCAGGTGCGCGCCCTCGACCGTGCGGGTGGAGCCGTCGGCGGCGGTGACGGCCACGGAGTTGGGGCCCGCGAGGCGGCCGTCGCCCTCGATGACCTCGATGCCCTTGGACTTGATCAGGCCGGTCAGCCCCTTGACGGTGCCGGTGACGACCTTGTCCTTGTACGCGTTGACGCCCGCGATGTCGATGCCGTCGAAGCTCGCCCGGATCCCGAACTTCGCGGCCTCGCGGGTCTGGTCGGCCACCTCGGCCGCGTGCAGCAGTGCCTTGGTGGGAATGCACCCCCGGTTGAGGCAGGTGCCGCCGAGCACGTCGCGCTCGATCAGCGCCACCGAACGGCCGAGCTCGGCCGCCCTCAGCGCGCACGCGTACCCGCCGCTGCCACCACCTAGGACCACGATGTCGTAGGGGCCGCTGTTGGCCACTGGACGCTCCCTCTTTCCCCGTGTCGCGCTCGCGCGCCCCGGACTTCCATGGTGCCCCGGACGGTTCCGGGGAACCCCTTCATCCTCCCGCCCGGGTCAACACCCGCCGGAGGTCAGAGAATCCCGGCCGCGAGATCCTCGGCGATCCGCACCAACGTACGGGCCGCGGCGCCGGTACCGCCCTTGGGGGTGTAGCCGTACGGCTCGCCCTTGTTGAACGCGGGACCGGCGATGTCGAGGTGCGCCCAGCGGACGCCGTCGGGCACGAACTCCTGCAGGAACACGCCGGCGACCAGCATGCCGCCCCAGCGCTCGCCGCTGATGTTGGCGATGTCGGCCACCGCGGAGTCGAGCCCCTTGCGCAGCTCCGCCGGCAGCGGCATGCCCCAGGACTGCTCCCCGGCGCGGCCGGCCGCCGCCACCACCTTCTCACGGACGTCGTCGTCGTTGGCCATGACTCCCGTGGTACGGGTGCCGAGCGCGACCAGCTGCGCGCCGGTCAGCGTGGCCACGTCCACGATCAGGTCGGGGGAGTCCTCGCCGGACCGGACGAGCGCGTCGGCGAGCACGAGCCGGCCCTCGGCGTCGGTGTTGAGGACCTCGACGGTCTTGCCGCCGTAGATGCGCAGCACGTCGGACGGGCGCTGCGCGGTGCCGCTGGGCATGTTCTCGGCGATGGCCAGGTAGCCGACCACGTTCACCTTGGGGGCCAGCTCGGCGATGGCGCGCATGGCGCCGAGCACGGCCGCGGCGCCGCCCATGTCGGACTTCATCCAGTCCATGGCCTCGGCGGGCTTGAGCGACAGGCCGCCGGAGTCGAACGTGATGCCCTTGCCGACCAGGGCGAGGGTCTTGGCGGCCTCGGGGTGGGAGTAGGCCAGCCGCACCAGGCGGGGCGGGTTGACCGAGCCCTGCCCGACGCCGGCGATGCCGCCGTAGCCGCCCTCGACCAGCGCCTTCTCGTCCAGCACGGTGATGTCGAGGCCGGTCTCGCCGGCGATCCGCTCGGCGTGCCCGGCCAGGTCCTCGGGGACCAGGTCGGACGGCGGGGTGTTGACGAGGTCGCGGACCAGCGCGACCGACTCGGCCAGCGTCCGTGCGCGCTTGAGCGCGGTGTCGCCGTCGCCGGTGCCGTCGCCGGCGAGCACGGTGATCTCCGCGACCGGCTCCTTGCGGTCGCCGGTGCGGTACGTGCCGAAGCTGTAGTTGCCGAGCAGCGCGCCCAGCGCGACCGCCTCGACGTCCTCGGCGGAGGAGGCGGGCAGCGCGACGGCGACCTTCCCGGTGCCGGCCAGCGCGCGCACGCCGGCGCCCGCGGCGCGGCGCAGCCCCTCGGCGTCGGGGGACTCGCCCAGCCCGACCGCCACCACGACGGCGGCGGGGACGGCGCCCAGCGTCGGCAGCTTGGTGATCTCGCCGGCCTTGCCGGTGGCGCCGAGCGCGGCCAGCGCTCCCGCGAGCCGGCCGTCGAGAGCCCGGTCGAGGTCCGCGGCGTTCTGCGGGAGGGGCTCGCCGCCCGTTCCGGAGGCGGCCGGGGCGACGCCGATGATGATCGCGTCGACGTCGAGAACTGCTGGGTCTGCGCTGTCCAGGCTGATGCTCGTCACGTACCCCGATGTTAGTCCTCCGGCTGACCGGTTTCGCCCTTTTGGAGCAAGCCTTACCTCCCGCAACGCCGTACGGGACGGCTCCCCGGCCGGCCTCGCGCGTCCGGAATGACGCTAATGGTGCTATTGCCATTAGCGCCATGCTGCTGCGCCTGAACGACGACGACCCCCGCCCCCTGCACGAGCAGGTGGCCGCGGCGATCCGGCGCGCCATCGCGACCGGCGAGTGCGCGCCGGGCGAGCGGGTGCCGCCCGCCCGCGAGCCGGCCGCCGCCCTGGAGATCAACCCCAACACCGTCCTGCGGGAGCGCGAGACCGCCGCCTGACCGGGTCAGGCGGCGGACAGGACCAGCAGGGCCGCGGTCGCCGCCAGCTCCACCAGGGCGCCGAGGACGTCGCCGGTCACGCCCCCCAGGCGGCGGACGGCGTGGCGGAGCATGAGGTGCGCGACCAGCAGGGCGGCCGAGACCGCGAGGACGGCGCGCACGCTGCCCAGCTCGGTGACCGCGCCGGTCAGGGCGGCTGCCAGGAGGACCGGGACGGTCGTGGCCAGGGCGGCCCGAGTGGAGATCGTTCCGGCGACCAGGGCGCCCAGGCCGCCGGGGCGGGCCGAGGGGACGCCGGTGCGGCAGGCCCAGGGCAGGGCCAGCCGGCCGCCGACCGCGGCGATCATGACCGCGGCGGCGGCGTCCGGGGTGCTCGCGAGGGCGGCGGCCTGGAGGAGCAGGGCGAGCAGCAGGGTCACCACGCCGAACGGGCCGATGTCGGACCGCTTCATGATCGCGAGGGCCTCGGCCGGCGGGCGGGCGCTGCCGAGGCCGTCGGCCAGGTCGGCGAGGCCGTCCAGGTGCAGGGCACGGGTGACCAGCGCCATCGCGGCGACGGCGAGGACGGCGCGGGGGAGCGGGTCCAGCCCGGCCGGCCCGAGCAGCAGCGGGACGGCCGCGGCGGCGCCGACGATCAGGCCGGTGGCCGGCGCGAGCAGCATCGCCTGCCGCGCGGCCGTGCGGCCGGCGTCGGCCGCGCGGACGGGGACGATGGTCAGCAGCGACACCGACAGCCGGAGCCCGGCGATCACGGGAGCTCCACCGCCCGGCCGGCCACGACCAGCGCCGCCTCCTCCGACTCGGCCGCCAGCCGCTGGTTGAGGTGGCCGAGCAGGTCCCGGAACGCGCGCCCGGAGGAGGTCGTGGGCACGAGCGACAGCCCGACCTCGTCGCTGACCGCGATCACGCGCGCGCCCGTGCGCCGCCAGGCGCCGACCAGCTCGTCCAGGCGCGGGAGGACCGCGTACGGGTCGTCCCACGCGCCCGCCTCGTCGATCGCGGCCGCCAGCCAGGTGCCGATCCCGTCGACGAGCACGGCGCCCTCGGCTCCTTCGAGGGCCTCCGCGAGGGCGGTCGTCTCGGCCGTCCGCCACCAGGACGGGCGGCGCCGCCGGTGGGCCTCGACGCGGGCGTTCCACTCGGCGTCGTCGCGGGGGGCGCTCGTCGCGAGGTACGTGACGTCCGGGCAGGCCGCCAGGCGCAGCTCCGCCTCGGCGGACTTGCCCGACCGCGTCCCGCCCAGCAGCAGGGTGCGGTGGGGCCCCGGTACGGGGGCGAGCCAGTGGGAGAGGCGCCGTTCCAGCTCCTCGGGGGAGCGGAGGCGGTGGTCCAGGTGGACGAAGGAGATCCGGGTGCCGGGGCGCACCGCGCCGAGCCGCCGCAGCCGTCCCAGCTGGTCGGGGACGGCCGGGTCCAGGAGCACCGCGTCGTACGCGCCCCGCGGCTCGGGCCGCCCGCCCGGATCGGCGACCAGCACCCGGCCGCCGGACGGGGCCCGCACGTCGCGCCCGCCGGGCACCTCCTCCTGCGGGCAGGCGGTGAGGGGCACGCCGTCGATCAGGGCGCGGAACGGCTCGTACCGGACGCCGGCGGTACGGAGCCGGGAGCAGGAGGCGCAGCGGCAGCCGGTCTCCGGCCAGCCGGCGGGACCCGCGGTTCCGGGGAGCTCGATGTTCATCGCGTCCGCAACAATAGATCCCTCACTCGACGAAGCAGGAGGCACGGTGGGGAACCCTCCGAACACGCCGTGGTCGCAGCCCCCGGGACCGCCCGGCCCGCCAGGTCCGCCGAGGCCGCCAGGGCCGCCGGGACCGCACGGGCCCGTACCCGGCGGGCCCTGGATGGCGCCGGGGCCGCCGCAGCCCCGCAAGAAGGGCGGCGCCGGGCTGGTGATCGGCCTGGTGGCCGCCGGGATCGCGGTCGTGCTGGTCGCGGTCGCGGGGGTCGTCCTCTTCCTCAGGGGCGGCGACGAGAGCGGCGGGGGCGGCGGCGACGTGCCGCCGGAGCGGCTCCAGGCGGGCGAGATCCACGGCGGCGCCGAGGCCCGCCCCGGCACCGACGGCAGCCTCACCATGACCCGGCCCGGCGTCGAGCGGCCGCTGGTCGAGGTGTACGAGGACTTCGCCTGCCCGCCCTGCGGCAACTTCGACCGCATGATCGACCCCATGCTCAAGGAGCTGGCGGTGGCCGGCAAGGCCAAGGTCGTCTTCCGGCCGATGGTGATCTTCGCCAAGGGCAGCGAGCCGATGCACTCCAACTCCCTGCGCGCCGCCTCGGCGATGCGCTGCCTGGGCGACGGCGCCCGCTGGCTGGCGTACCAGGACGCGCTGTACGCCCACCAGCCGGCGAGCGAGCACACCGAGGGGTACGCGATCGAGGACCTGATCTCGTACGCGGCGCCGCTCGGCGTCACCGACGAGGCGTTCAAGACCTGCGTGCGGGAGCAGCACCGCGCCCCGGCCGTGCTGGCCGCCAGCCGCGCCTACGTCGCCGCCGGCGTCTCCGGCACCCCGTCCGTGCGGATCGACGGCCAGGAGGTCGACCGGAGCCGGACGGCCACGGCCGAGCAGCTCCGCGCGGCGATCGAGAACGCCGCCTGATCGGTACTAGTCTCACCGCGGAGAGGCAGGAGGCGAGCGCGATGGCGTGGAGCTGGCGTTTGGAGAAGTCCGACGGGCGGCAGGCCGGGGTGGCGGAGGAGACGTTCACCACGCAGGCCGACGCCGAGACGTGGCTGGGGGAGAACTGGCGCGGGCTCCGGGAGGAAGGGATCGACCAGGTGACGCTCCTGGACGGCGACAGCGCCGTCTACGGCCCGATGAGCCTGCACGACCCGGAGTGATCCCGCGTGCCGGCGGCCCGCCCGTTCCCTCCGGCCGAAGGCGGGCGCGCGTCAGGGACGGCGCTCGGGCGACCTGGTCTTGCCCGGGTCGCGGATGACGACCGGGCCGAGGATGTCGTCGATCCTCTTCAGCACGTCCGCGTCCAGCTTGACCCCGGCGGCCTTGACGTTGTCGCGGACCTGCTCGGGGCGGGAGGCGCCGACGATGGCCGAGGAGACGTTCGGGTTCTGCAGGACCCACGCGACCGCGAGCTGCGCCATGCTGAGCCCGAGGTCGGCGGCCACCGGCCCCAGCTCCTGCACGCGGGTGAGCAGGTCGTCGTTCAGGTAGTGCTTGATCATGTCCGCGCCGCCCTTGTCGTCGGTGGCGCGCGATCCCTCCGGCAGCGGCTGCCCCGGCTTGTACTTGCCGGTCAGCACGCCCTGCGCGATCGGGGACCAGACGATCTGCCCGATGCCCTCCCGCTCGCTCAGCGGGACGACCTCCTCCTCGATGACCCGCCAGAGCATGGAGTACTGCGGCTGGCTGGAGACGATCCGGTCGAAGCCCATCTCATCGGCGATCTTCAGGGCGCGCTCGATCTCCTCGGCGCGCCACTCCGAGACTCCGACGTACAGCACCTTGCCCTGCCGCACCAGGTCGTCGAAGGCGCGGAGGGTCTCCTCCAGGGGGGTCTCGTAGTCGAACCGGTGGGCCTGGTAGAGGTCCACGTAGTCGGTCCGCAGCCGGCGCAGCGAACCGTGGATCGACTCGAAGACGTGCTTGCGCGACAGCCCCCGGTCGTTGGGGCCGGGGCCGGTCGGCCAGTAGACCTTGGTGAAGATCTCAAGCCCCTCGCGGCGCTGCCCCTCCAGCGCCCGGCCGAGGACCTCCTCGGCGCGCGTCCCGGCGTAGACGTCCGCGGTGTCGAACGTGGTGACGCCCTCGTCCAGGGCCGCCCGGACGCACTCGCGGGCGGCGTCCTCCTCGACCTGCGAACCGTGGGTGAGCCAGTTGCCGTACGAGATCTCGCTGACCTTGAGGCCGCTGCGGCCAAGATTTCTGAACTCCATGCGCCCGACCCTAACCGGACATGATCGGGTGCCGCGGAGCGTGCTTCCGGCGCCGGGCGGCCCTACTTGGCGACGGGCTCGCCGCCGACCTTGTCCTTCTCGCCGACCTTCACCTGCGGGGACGGGACGCGGAGGCGGCGGATCTGCATGGCGCGCATCGCCGCGTACAGGCCGACGCCCTTGGCGTCCTCATCCGGGTAGCGCAGGGCGGCCTGCTTCTTGACGCCGCGGCTGATCATGATGCCCTCGATGAACACCACGGCCAGCAGCACCGGCGGCGCGAACAGCACCGCGAGCTTGGCGGCGGTCACCGGGAGGAGGCTGAGCGCGACGATCGCGAACATGCCGTACATCAGGTAGGAGCCGACCGTCCGGCGCGCGTCGACGTAATCGCGGGCGAACCGGCGCACCGGGCCCTTGTCGCGCTTGAGGAGGTACCGCTCGTCGCCCTTGGCCATGCCCTCGCGGGCCTTGACCCGCTCGGCCGCCTGCTTCTCGCGGACGCGCTTGTAGGCTTCCTTGCGGTTGGACGGGGCCGTGATGGGTTGGCGGCGGCGCTTCTCGGCCTCCGCCCGCTTAGGTGTGGGACGGCCCTTTCCTCCCGGCTTTACGACCTGAGGAGGATCTTCGGGGGCTTCCTGGGTACGACGTCGGAACACAGGGATCAGCCTACCGGCTGCGAACATCGTGGCTGCCTCGCGCGTTAACGCGTAGGGTGATAAGAACCCCAGCAGTGGTCATTGAGCCCAGTTTGTGACTGAGCACAGCACACGAAGGGACCGGCGCCGCGCGATGAGCGTGATGAAGCGAATGTCGATGATCTTCAAGTCCAAGGCGAACAAGGCGCTGGACCGCATGGAGGATCCCCGCGAGACCCTGGACTATTCCTACCAGCGCCAGCTGGAGATGCTGCAGAAGGTCCGTCGGGGTGTCGCCGACGTCGCCACTTCGCGCAAGCGTCTCGAGCTGCAGATCAACCAGCTGGAGTCGCAGCAGAACAAGCTGACCGACCAGGGCAAGAAGGCGCTGCAGGTGGGCCGGGAGGACCTGGCCCGCGAGGCGCTGACCCGGCGGGCCGGGCTGGACTCCCAGCTCGGCGACCTGCGCGCGCAGTACCAGCAGCTGCAGGGCGAGGAGGAGAAGCTGACGCTCGCCTCCCAGCGGCTGCAGGCCAAGGTCGACTCCTTCCGCACCCGCAAGGAGACCATCAAGGCGACCTACACGGCCGCCGAGGCGCAGACGAAGATCAACGAGGCGTTCACCGGCATCTCCGAGGAGATGGGCGACGTGGGCCTCGCGATCCAGCGCGCCGAGGAGAAGACCGAGAACATGAAGGCCCGCGCGGGCGCCATCGACGAGCTGCTGGCCTCGGGCGCGCTGGAGGACTTCTCCGGGCCCAAGGACGACATCCAGGCCGAGCTCGACCGGATGGGCTCGGGGCCCGGCGTCGACCTGGAGCTGGAGCGCCTCAAGGCCGAACTCGGCCAGGGCCCGGCGCCCAAGGAGCTCAACCAGGGGACCCCCGGCGGCGCCCAGCAGGAGCAGGGCGTTGACGCCCCCCAGGCCAAGCAGTGGCCGCAGCAGCCCGGCGGTGCGCAATGATCGTCCGGATCATGGGCGAGGGGCAGCTGGACATCGCGGCCGACGATCTCACCGCGCTCGGGGAGCTGGACGACCT
This sequence comes from Actinomadura sp. 21ATH, assembly GCF_041951345.1. Taxonomy (NCBI): domain Bacteria; kingdom Bacillati; phylum Actinomycetota; class Actinomycetes; order Streptosporangiales; family Thermomonosporaceae; genus Actinomadura; species Actinomadura sp. 21ATH. The sequence goes on from NZ_JBGNUR010000004.1 coordinate 324,167, forward strand.
CCTGGAGGAGGCGATCGAGTCCGGCGACGAGGCGCGCTTCCGCGGTGCGCTGCACGGCCTGCTCGACAAGGCGCGCGCCGTGGGCAAGGCGCTGCCCGAGGACAGCCTGGAGCCGTCGGAGCTGATCCTGCCGCCCGCCGACGCCGCGATGGACGAGGTCCGGAAGATGCTGGGGGACGAGGGCCTGATCCCCGACTGAGCCCCCGACCCCCCGAGCCCCGATCCCCGCTGAGGCGCGGACGCCCAGGTCACAGGCGTGTACAGGCACAAACACCGGCTCTCGCGCGTTGTTACGGGAGAACCGGGAAGCAGTGCCGGTGAGGGGGGTCCGGATGGCACGCACGCGCTACGCCTCGGATCGGGGGCTCACGTCGCGCATGCTCGTGACGATGTTCCTGCTGGGGCTCGTCTACGTGGTCTTCGTGACGGCGTTCTACGTGATCGCGCCCAGCTGGGGGCTGGTCGCGCTGGTGGTGGCCGCGGGGCTGCTGCTGGCGCAGTACTTCTTCTCCGACCGGCTGACGATGTTCGCGATGCGCGGCCGGGAGGTCACGCCGGAGCAGATGCCCGAGCTGCACGGCATCGTCGACCGCGTCTGCGCGATGTCGGACGCCCCCAAGCCGCGCGTCGCGATCGCCGACACCGACGTGCCCAACGCGTTCGCCACCGGCCGCAACCAGAAGAAGGCCGTCGTCTGCGTCACCACGGGGCTGCTGCGGCGGCTGGACGCGGTGGAGCTGGAGGGCGTGCTCGCGCACGAGATGGCGCACGTCGCCCACCGGGACGTGGCGGTCATGACGATCGCCTCGTTCCTGGGCGTCGTCGCCGGCCTCCTCACCCGGATCGGCATCCAGGCGGGCTTCTTCGGCGGCTTCAACCGGCGCGACCAGAACACCGGCCTGGTGCTGCTGGCGGTGATCCTCGTCAGCGCCGTGGCGTACGCGGTGAGCTTCCTGCTCACCCGCGCCCTGTCGCGCTACCGGGAGCTGTCGGCCGACCGGGCGGCGGCGCTGCTGACCGGGCGCCCCTCGGCGCTGGCCGGCGCGCTGACCAAGATCTCCGGCGAGATGGCGCGGATCCCGACGCGGGACCTGCGCGCCGCCGAGCCGTTCAACGCGTTCTTCTTCGCGCCCGCGTTCAGCAAGGGCTTCAGCGTCTCCTCGCTGTTCTCCACGCACCCGCCGCTGGAGAAGCGGCTGGCGCAGCTGGAGAGGATCTCCGGGCAGCTGAGCAGGGGAGCGTGAGATGGGGTTCCTGGACACGCTGCTCGGCCGCTCCAAGCCGGTCGAGCCCGACCTCGATCGGCTGTTCGGCCTGTCCACGGCCGCGGTGACGCTGGAGGCGGCGACCGGGTTCACGCCCACCGGGCTCGGCTCGGTGTGCTTCCGGGCGGCCGAGGGCGGCGCGTTCGCCCGGCTCCAGCGCGACGTCCGGGAGCTGCTGGACGCCGACGAGGGGCCCGCGGTCGAGCTGAGCGAGGACTCCTACGGCTACACCTGGCTGCTGACCCGGCAGGACCCGTCCGACCTGCCCGCCGTGGTCACCGACCTGCACGCGGTGAACTCCACCCTGGAGTCGCACGGCTTCGGCCCGCACCTGCTGTGCTCGCTGGCCGGGTTCCGCGGGCCGGACGGCCGCCGGCTGGGGCTGGTCTACCTCTACAAGCGCGGGACGTTCTACCCGTTCGCGCCGCTGCCCGGCGAGCGCCGCGACAACGCGCTGGAGCTCCAGGTGCGCGGCGCGATAGGCGCCGACCTGCCGTTCGAGGACGAGCTGAGCCGCTGGTTCCCCGTCTGGGGCGCCCCCGGTCTCTGACCTTCGGGACATATGGGATTCTTTCGCCCATGAACCCGGAGCCCTGGAGCCACTCCCGCCACGGCGACGCCGCCGAGACCGAGATCGCCGCGTACGCGACCCTCCTGGACGGCGCGGACCTCGCCGCACCGGTGCCGACCTGCCCCGGCTGGACGGTCGGGGAGCTGACCGTCCACCTCGGCGGCACGCACCGCTGGGCCGAGGCCACCGTGCGCCTGCGCGTCCCGGAGCGCCGGAGCCGGCGCGCCCTCGGCGTCACGGACCCGGCCGCGCCCGAGGAGACGCCCGCCTGGTACCGGGAAGGCGGCGCGCTGCTCATGAGGACGCTGCGCGCCACCGGCGGGGACGTCCCCGTCTGGGGATGGGGGCCCGACCACCACGCCCGCTTCTGGTCCCGCCGGATGCTGCACGAGACCGCCGTCCACCGCTGCGACCTGGAGATCGCCCTCGGCCGGCGCCCCGAGGTCGACCGCGCCGTCGCGGTGGACGGGATCGACGAGCTGCTGGAGAACCTGCCGAGCGCCGCCGCGTTCTCCCCGAACGTCGCGAACCTGCGCGGCGACGGCGCCGAGCTGGGCTTCGAGACCGCCGACGCGGGGACCCGCTGGACGCTGCGCCTCCTGCCGGACGGCTTCGAGTGGGCCCGCGCGGACGGAGGCGCCGGGAGGCCCGGCGCCTCCGTCCGCGGGAGCGCCTCGGACGTCTACCTCTTCCTGTGGGGCCGCCTGAAGCCGGGCGACCCCGCCCTGGAGTTCTCCGGCGACGGGGAACTGCTGCGCCGCTGGACGGAGAACAGCGCCGTCGGCTAGGGCACCGCCCGCTAGGGCAGGGCGAGCATCTGGTCCAGGGCGACCCGGGCGTAGTGCGCCGTCTCGGCCTCCACCTCGATCCGGTTGACGACCTCGCCGGCGGCGAGCGTCTCCAGCGACCGGACCAGGTGCGGCAGGTCGATGCGGTTCATCGTCGAGCAGTAGCAGACGGTCTTGTCGAGGAACATCACGTTCTTGTCCGGGTGCGCGTTCGCCAGCCGCCGCACCAGGTTCAGCTCGGTGCCCACCGCCCACGCCGAGCCGGACGGCGCCGCCTCGATGGCCTTGATGATGTACTCGGTGGACCCGACCTGGTCGGCGCCCAGCACCACCTCGTGCCGGCACTCGGGGTGGACGAGCACGTTCACGCCGGGGACGCGGTCGCGCACGTCGTCCACCGACTCCTTGCTGAAGCGGCCGTGGACCGAGCAGTGCCCCCGCCACAGGATCATCTTCGCGTCGCGCAGCCGCTGCGGGGAGAGGCCGCCCTCGCGCCGGTGCGGGCTGTAGACGACGCAGTCGTCCAGCGAGAAGCCCATCTCCAGTACGGCCGTGTTGCGGCCGAGGTGCTGGTCGGGCAGGAACAGCACCTTCTTCCCCTTGGAGTACGCCCAGTCCAGCGCCCGCTTGGCGTTGGACGAGGTGCAGACCGTGCCGCCGTGGCGCCCGACGAACGCCTTGATGTCGGCCGAGGAGTTCATGTAGGTGACGGGGACCACGTCGTCGGCGATCCCGGCGTCCTCCAGCACCTCCCAGCACTCCTCGACCTGGTCGAAGGTGGCCATGTCGGCCATCGAGCAGCCGGCCGCGAGGTCGGGGAGGATCACCTGCTGGTGCGGCGCGGTGAGGATGTCCGCCGACTCGGCCATGAAGTGCACCCCGCAGAACACCACGTAGGGCGCTTCGGGACGGGCCGCGGCCTGCTGGGCGAGCTTGAACGAGTCACCGGTCACGTCCGCGAACCGGATGACCTCGTCGCGCTGGTAGTGGTGCCCCAGGACGAACACCTGGTCGCCGAGCGCCGCCTTCGCGGCGGCGGCCCGTTCCACCAGGTCCGGGTCCGAGGCGGGCGGCAGCTCGCCCGGGCAGTCCACACCGCGCTCGCTGGCCGGGTCGGACCCCTCGCCCAGGAACAGCAGTGGAAGGTCACGCACAGGGGTGGTCACGGGAGTCTCCCTCCTGCGACGGGGCTTATCGTCGCTTTGACGACTAATCATCGCACACCGGGAGTGCCGGACTTTCCGGCAGGGCCCCCGCCGGGGCGTGTGAAACACTGCACGGAACGGGGAATGGCCTCATTCCGAGGTACGTTGGCCTACAGAAGAGGCGCACGGCGTCCTCGATGACATGCGACGGAACGCCGCTCCGGCGGCGCAGCGAGACCCGGGAGCTGACTTACATGACGGCAGGCGAGACGACCACGCAGGAGACCACGCAGCAGGGCGTCATCCTCACCGACGCCGCCGCTGAGAAGGCCAGGGGCCTGCTCGAGCAGGAGGGCCGGGACGACCTCGCCCTGCGTGTCGCCGTGCAGCCCGGCGGCTGCTCGGGCCTGATCTACCAGCTGTTCTTCGACGAGCGCGAGATGGACGGCGACCAGATCCAGGACTTCGGCGGGCTCAGCGTCCGGGTCGACCGGATGAGCGCCCCCTACCTGACCGGCGCCACCATCGACTTCGTCGACTCGATCGAGAAGCAGGGCTTCACGATCGACAACCCCAACGCGTCGGGCTCCTGCGCCTGCGGCGACTCCTTCAACTAGGAGCCGCGCGCGGCGCGACGAGGCGGTCCGGACCTTGTGTCCGGGCCGCTTTCGTCATGTCCCCGGAACGCCCGGGCGATGTGACGGCGGCTGGGTCCCGTGGTGCGATGGCAAGTAGTCTTTCCGGGTTGCACGAACAGCCGGACACATAGCCGGACGACACCAGCAAGGAGAGCGACGCCGTGCGCATCGCCGTGACAGGCTCCATCGCGACCGATCATCTGATGACCTTCCCCGGCCGGTTCGCCGACCAGCTCATCCCCGACCAGCTCGAACGGGTCTCACTGTCGTTCCTGGTGGACGAGCTGGAGATCCGCCGGGGCGGGATCGCCGCCAACATCTGCTTCGGCATGGGCAGCCTGGGGACGAAGTCCATCCTGGTCGGCTCGGTGGGCGACGACTTCGCCGACTACCGCTCCTGGCTGGAGCGGCACGGCGTCGACACCGCCTCGGTGCGCGTCTCCGAGCTGCACCACACCGCCCGGTTCCTGTGCACCACCGACCAGGACCAGAACCAGATCGCCACGTTCTACGCGGGCGCGATGAGCGAGGCCGGCCAGATCGAGCTGAGCCCCGTCGCCGACCGCGTCGGCGGCCTCGACCTGGTCCTGATCGGCGCCAACGACCCCGAGGCCATGGTCCGGCACACCGAGGAGTGCCGCACCCGCGGCTACGCCTTCGCCGCCGACCCGTCCCAGCAGCTCGCCCGCATGGACGGCACCGAGGTCCGCAAGCTCATCGACGGCGCCGCGTACCTGTTCACCAACGAGTACGAGAAGGCGCTCTGCGAGGAGAAGACCGGCTGGTCCGACGCCGAGATCCTCGACCGGGTCGCCGTCCGCGTCACCACCCTCGGCGCCAAGGGCGTCGTCATCGACCGCAAGGGCGAGCAGGGCCTGCACGTCCCGGCCGCGAAGGTCGCCAAGGTCGTCGACCCGACCGGCGGCGGCGACGCGTTCCGCGCCGGCTTCCTGTCGGCGATCGCCTGGGGCCTGTCCCTGGAGCGCGCCGCCCAGGTCGGCAACATCATCGCCGCCAACGTCCTGGAGTCGGCCGGCCCGCAGGAGTACCGCCTCGGCAAGCAGTCCTTCCTCGACCGCCTCACCGAGGTCTACGGCCCCGAAGCCGCCACCGAGGTGGCCCCCCACCTGGTCTGCCCGAGTTGACGGCCTCGCCTCCGCTCGGCGGCGAACGGGCGCTTTAACGCGCCCACTCGCGGCCTGAGCCGAGGAGGTTCTGGGGGCCTCAATACGTCCTGCGGATGTGGAAGGCCCAGCCCTGGGAGAGGGTCTCCTCGCGGATGAAGTCCTGGGACTTCATCCGGCACCAGGCGGGCACGTCGGTGTGGGCGGCGGGGTCGTCGGCGAGTACGGCGACGACCTCGCCGACCGGGATCTCCCGGATCCGCTCGGCCAGCAGGATGATCGGGATCGGGCACTTGCGGCCCAGCGCGTCGATGACCAGAACCGGCGGCGGGCCGGCCGCCGCGGCGGGCGCGGACTGCTGGGGCTGCGCGGCGGGTGCGGGCGCGGCCGCGGGGACCGGCGCGCCGGCGCGGTGGGAGCCCGTCTTCGCACGGCCTCGGAACCTCATGGGCGCGCCCGCCTTCCTGGCGTCGTGATCGTGGAGCTCATGGTGCGCTCACCCCCGCGGTCCGCCGCAGCCGGGCGACGGTGCCGGGGAGCACGGCGAGGAAGCGGTCGACGTCGGTCGAATTCGCGCCACGCGGCAGCGATACCCGGACGTTCCCATGGGTAATCACTCCCATCGCCTCGAGGACGTGACTGGGACGCAGCGTATCCGCAGTGCAGGAGCTGCCGGACGAAACAGCGAAACCCGACCTGTCCAGTTCCGTCAGCAGGGCCTCGCCCTCCACGTACAGGCAGGAGAACGTGACCAGGTGCGGCAGCCGCCGGACCGGGTCGCCGACCACCTCGACGTCGGGGACGCGGCGGGGGACCTCCGCGCGGATCCGGTCGACCAGCGCCGACAGCCGCGGCGCGTCGGCGGCCATCTCGTCGCGGTAGGCGGCCAGCGCGGCCGCCGCCGCGAAGATCGCTGGAACGTTCTCGAAGCCCGGCACGCGGCGCCCCTCGCGCTCGTCGTCGGGCAGCGGGGACCGCCACCGGGTGCCCTTGCGGATCACCAGCACGCCCACGCCGGGCGGGCCGCCCCACTTGTGCGCGCTGGCGGTCAGGACCGACCAGCCGCCCGGCACGTCCGCCCGCCCGGCCGACTGGGCGGCGTCCACCAGCAGCGGCACCCGCGCGGCGCGGCAGGCTTCGGCGGCCTCGGCGACCGGCTGCAGCGTGCCGACCTCGTGGTTGGCCGACTGGAGGCAGGCCAGCGCGGTGCCGGGGCGCAGCGCGGCGGCGAACTCGGCGGGGTCGACCCGGCCGTGCCGGTCGACGGGGACGGTGGTGACCGTGCCGCCGTCGCGCTCGTGCGCCTCGGCGGCGTGCAGCACGCTGGAGTGCTCGACCGCGCTCACCACCAGGTGGTCCCCGACGCGCCGCCGGGCGCGCAGGGCGCCGAGCACGCCCAGATGCACCGCCTGGGTGCCCGAGGTCGTGAACGACACCTCGTCGGAGCGGACCCGCAGGACCTCCGCGACCCGGGCGCGGGCCTCGTCCAGCAGCACGCGGGCGCCGCGCGCGGACCCGTACAGCCGCGCGGGGTCGGCCCAGCCGGCGTCGAGCGCGCCGACCAGAGCCGTGCGCCCCGCGGGGTGGAGCGGCTCGGTGGACGCGGCGTCGAAGTAGGCGCCGGGGGTGCTGCGATCGGCCACGTTGAGACTCTAACCGGGCACCCGATCGGGGGTGTGCGGCACCCTCGCGCTAATGTGTCCTCCACACGAGTAACAACTGATCTCACCGCCCGGCAGACCGGGCTTTCAATCCGTGGGGAAGGCAATCCGTGAGTCCGACCCGCTCTAGGGAGCGGCGTACGCCTGTGCGCGGTCGCCGCGCATTGACGAGCGCCGGCGCGCTGGGCCTGCTGGCGCTGACCGCCACCGCGTGCAGCGGTGAGGTGAAGCGCCTCGGCATGCCCGAGCCGATCAGCGACCAGGCCGAGCGCATGCTGACGCTGTGGCAGGGCTCCTGGATCGCGGCGTTCGCCGTGGGCGCCGTGGTCTGGGGCCTGATCATCTGGGCGGTGCTGTTCCACCGCAAGCGCTCCGATGACCTGCCGCCGCAGGTGCGCTACAACATGCCGATCGAGATCCTGTACACCGCGGTCCCGTTCGTCATCATCGGCGTGCTGTTCTACTTCACCGCCCGTGACCAGAACTACGTCGAGAAGGTGACCAAGGATCCCGCGGTCGTCGTCGACGTGACCGGCTTCCAGTGGAGCTGGCAGTTCGACTACCGGGAGAAGGACGCCTCCGGCCAGGAGAAGACCGTCGCCTCGGTGGTCGGCACTCCGGTCGACCCCAACGTGGTCTCGGGTGCCAAGCCGGTCATGACGATCCCGGCGAACAAGACGGTGCGCGTGCGGCTGCACGCCAACGACGTCATCCACTCGTTCTGGGTGCCGGCGCTCCTCTACAAGAAGGACGTCATGCCGGGCTACACCAACGAGTTCGAGTTCACGGCGCGCAAGCTCGGCACCTATGAGGGCCGCTGCGCCGAGCTCTGCGGCGTCGACCACAGCCGGATGCTGTTCCAGTTGAAGGTCGTCTCCGAGGCCGACTACGACAAGTGGCTCGCGGATGCGAAGGCCAAGGCGGCGGGGGGTGCCCGATGACCACGGTCAGTGAGGCTCCGGGCAGCCTGAAGGTTGCCGGGGCGCGGACGAGCAAGGGGCGCATCATCGCCTCCTGGATGTCGTCCACCGACCACAAGGTGATCGGTTACCTGTACCTGATCACCTCGTTCATCATGTTCCTGATCGGCGGCGTGCTCGCGCTGGTCATGCGGCTGGAGCTGTACAAGCCCGGCCTGCAGGTGGTGAGCAACGAGCAGTTCAACCAGATGTTCACCATGCACGGCACGATCATGCTGCTGATGTTCGCGACGCCGCTGTTCGCGGGCTTCGCCAACGTGATCATGCCGCTGCAGATCGGCGCGCCGGACGTGGCGTTCCCGCGGATGAACATGCTGGCGTACTGGCTGTTCCTGTTCGGCAGCATCATCGTGATCGCCGGCTTCCTGACCCCGGGCGGCGCCGCCAGCTTCGGCTGGTTCGCCTACGCCCCGCTGTCGGACGCGGTCCGCTCGCCGGGCGTCGGCGGCGACATGTGGGTGATGGGCCTGGCCATGTCGGGCTTCGGCACCATCATGGGCGCGGTCAACTTCATCACCACGATCCTGTGCATGCGCGCGCCGGGCATGACGATGTTCCGGATGCCGATCTTCACCTGGAACATCCTGCTGACCTCGATCCTGGTCCTGCTGGCGTTCCCGGTCCTGGCGGCCGCGCTGCTGGCCCTGGAGGCCGACCGCAAGCTCGGCGCCCACGTCTTCGACGCGGCGCACGGCGGCGCGCTGCTGTGGCAGCACCTCTTCTGGTTCTTCGGGCATCCGGAGGTCTACATCATCGCGTTGCCCTTCTTCGGCATCGTGACGGAGATCCTCCCGGTGTTCAGCCGCAAGCCGGTCTTCGGCTACATCGGCCTGGTGTTCGCGACCATCTCGATCGCGGGCCTGTCGATCACCGTGTGGGCGCACCACATGTTCGTCACCGGCCAGGTGCTGCTGCCGTTCTTCTCGTTCATGACGTTCCTGATCGCGGTGCCCACAGGGGTCAAGTTCTTCAACTGGGTCGGAACGATATGGAGAGGGCAGCTCACGTTCGAGTCGCCCATGCTCTGGTCGATCGGCTTCCTCGTGACGTTCCTGTTCGGCGGCCTGACCGGCGTCATCCTGGCCTCGCCGCCGATGGACTTCCAGCTGTCGGACTCCTACTTCGTGGTGGCGCACTTCCACTACGTCGTGTTCGGCACGGTGGTGTTCGCGATGTTCGCGGGCTTCTACTTCTGGTGGCCCAAGTGGACCGGCAAGATGCTGAACGACCGGCTCGGCAAGGTGCACTTCTGGCTGCTGTTCATCGGCTTCCACGGCACGTTCCTGATCCAGCACTGGCTGGGCGCCGCGGGCATGCCGCGCCGGTACTCCGACTACGCCAGCGAGTTCACCGGCATGAACCAGGTGTCGACGGTGTTCGCGTTCCTGCTCGGCGTCTCGATGCTGCCGTTCTTCTACAACGTCTACATCACGTGGAAGAAGGGCAAGCGCGTCGAGGTCGACGACCCGTGGGGGTACGGCGCGTCCCTGGAGTGGGCGACGTCCTGCCCGCCGCCGCGGCACAACTTCAACTCGATCCCGCGGATCCGCTCCGAGCGGCCGGCGTTCGACCTGCACCACCCGCACGTGGGTGCCAAGGGCGAGCTCGCCGGGGCGTCCGGGACGAACGTGAAGAAGGGCTAGGGCGATGCGCGTACAGGCGTTCATGTTCTACGGGTGCGCGGTGTTCTTCCTCGCCACCGACGTCGTCTACTGGCTGTGGTCGAAGGACTGGACCGGCACGACCGCGCTCGCGCTGTCGGTGGGCCTGGCGGGCCTGATCGGGTTCTACATCCACTTCACGATCCGCCGGCTGGAGAAGGCCAACTCCGGGCCTCTGTACGAGGACGACCCCGAGGGCGAGATCTCGGCCGCGGCCGGCGAGCTGGGCTTCTTCAGCCCGCACAGCTGGTGGCCGCTGTTCGTGGCGCTGTCGGCCGCGCTGATCGCGCTGGGCGTGGTCTTCGGCTGGTGGATGGTGATCCTCGGTACGTTCGCCGCGATCATGTCCACCATCGGAATGGTCTTCGAGTACTACCGGGGCCATTTCGCCCACTGATTAGGTAAAAGAACCCCCAGAGGGCCGGTACCAGGGAATTTCCCGGGTACCGGCCCTTTCGGATGAGGTGCGTCTATGTGCGGCACAACGGACTGTGTAGGTACAGAACGGGCCGTACCGAACGGCCGGCGCAGGCGGGCCGGGCGCACCTTCCGTGGATCTCACGACGAGCGGGGGGACGACGTGCGGTTCGGTGGCACAGGAGGATCGGCGGAACGGGGCCGGCGCGCCGGAGCGGCGCTGCTGGGCGTGACCGTGGCGGCGGGGACGGGGTTCGCGGCGGGCTGCGCCTCGGACGCGACGACGGCGGCCGGCGGCGGCTCGGTGAGCCTCGCGGTGAGCCCGGCGGGCGGTGCGGGCGAGCAGCGTCCGGACGCTCCCGTCGCGGTGAAGGCGGAGCGGGGGACGATCGCGAACGTGACCGTCACCAGGGAGGCCGGCACGGCGAAGACCGCGGAAGGCGGCGCGGACGGGGACTCGGACGGGAACGCCGCCCGGTCGGGCGCGAAGGCGGTCGAAGGGTCGCTGAACGCGGCCCGCACCCAGTGGCGCTCGCGCTGGACGCTGGCGCCCGGCACCGCGTACACGGTGCACGCGACCGCGATCGGGCTGGACGGGCGGACCCGCACGGTCAGCACCCGGTTCACCACCGCGAAGGCGGAGAAGGAGCTGGCCACGCAGCTGGAGGCTCCCTACGACAAGGAGACCGTGGGCGTCGGGATGCCCATCATCCTGCGGTTCAAGCGGGAGATCACCGACAAGGCGGCGGTCGAGCGGGCGCTGGAGGTCCGGTCGAGCAAGCCGGTCGAGGGCGCCTGGCACTGGTTCGACGAGGACTACCCGGGCCCGTCCGTGGTGTTCCGTCCCAAGGAGTACTGGCCCGCGCACACCGACGTGACGCTGAACGCGCACCTCGCGGGCGTGCAGGGCGCCAAGGGCGTGTACGGGACCAAGGACCAGTCGCTGCGGTTCCGGGTGGGCGACTCGCGCATCAGCACGGCGAGCGAGAACTCCCACCAGATGGTGGTGAAGAAGAACGGCAAGGTCGTCCGCAAGATGCCGGTCAGCATGGGCAAGGGCGGCGTCCGCAAGTACACCACCACCAACGGCGTCCACCTCACGATGGACAAGGGCAGCCCGGTGACGATGACGTCCGGGTGGGAGGGGATCGGGCCCGGCTCGCCCGGCTACTACAGCCTGACGGTCTACAACGCGGTCCGCATCTCCAACAGCGGCGAGTACGTGCACAGCGCGCCGTGGTCGGTGGGCTCGCAGGGCAGCGCGAACGTCAGCCACGGCTGCATCAACATGAGCCCGTCGAACGCGAAGTGGTTCTACAACTTCTCGCACCGCGGCGACCCGTACGAGGTGACCGGCAGCGACCGGGAGCTGGAGCCGACCAACGGCTGGGGCTACTGGCAGCTGTCCTGGCGGGACTGGGTGAAGGGCAGCGCGCTGAAGCAGGGCTTCAAGATCGGGCCGAGCGGCTCGGTCCCGCTCCCCGCTGCCTGAGGGCCGCCTGAGGCCCGCCTAGGGGCGCAGCGGGGGAGGCTCCGGCACGCGGTGCAGGCGCGCCCAGTCGCGCGCCATGGCGATCCGCTCGGGGCCGGACGGGTGGCTCGTCCACAGGACGCGCTCGACGATGTCCGGGTCGACGTCGGAGATGTTGCGCACCGACAGCTCGTGCTGCATCGACACGAACGTGACCGGGTCGCGGGTGAGGTTCAGGGCGTGGGCGTCGGCGCGGGCCTCGATCCGCCGGCTGATGAGGTTCTGGACGGGGCCGCCGATCTGCGCCGCGACCGTCACCATGGCGAGCACCAGCGCGATCGAGCGGGGGTCGGCGGCGCCCCCGGCCCGCCCGCCGGCACCGGCGCCCTCGTTCCCGCCGCCGTCCTCGCCCTCGGCGCCCCCGTCCGCGCCCGTGCGGACGCCAGCGCGCCGCAGCAGGCGCGGGGAGCTCAGCAGCAGGTGGAACAGGCAGACGGCGCCGGAGACGCCCAGCGCGCCGATCAGCGTTCCGTGGAGCACGTCCGCGTTCTCGGCGTGCCCCAGCTCGTGCGCCACGATCGTCTCGACCCGGGCCCGCGGGGTGGACTTCAGCAGCGTGTCGTACACCACGATGCGGCGCGTCGAGCCGAACCCGGACACGTAGGCGTTGAGCGCGGTGGTGCGCCGCGACGCGTCCGCGACGAGCACGTCCTTCACCGGGACGCCGTCGCGCTCGGCCATCGCCAGCAGGCTCGTGCGCAGCTCGCCGCGGGGCAGCGAGTGGAACCTGTTGAAGACCGGCTCGAACACCACCGGGTACAGGAACGAGACCGCCACGACCAGCGCGAAGCCGCCGGCCGTCGCGCCCGTCCACCAGTACCTCGGGAAGCGGCGCAGCAGCCAGTAGAGCAGCACGAGCGCGATCGTCCAGATCACCCAGGTGAGGACGAGCGACTTGGCCTCGTCCAGCAGCCACTCCGGCCAGCTCTGCGTGGACAGCCCGTAGTCGCGCAGGACGGCCTCGCCCCACACCCCGAACGGCAGCCCGGCAGCGTGGACGACCGTCGTCAGCGCCACGGCGGCCACCGCGACCCGCAGGGGCCGGCGCCGTACCCGCGCGGTCGTCCAGGAGACGAGCCGGGCGCCCAGCGGGGTGAGCCCGAGCACCAGGACCACGGCCAGCCCCGCCAGGAGGCCGAGGTACGCGCGCGGCGCCAGCGCGGCGTCGAACGCGCGCGACCGGGCGATCTCCGAGGCGCTGAAGTCCCGCGCCGGGTCCACCGGGGCGGGGCCGCCGGGCGCGGGGCCGTCCAGCGGGTTCCACGGGGTGGTGAGGGCCAGCACGGCGCCCACTCCGGCGAAGAGCACCGCGGCGGTGATCGCGGCCGCCGTCCTGGAGCGCCGGTCGGTCATCGCAGTTCCTCCCGCAGGTAGTCGCGCCAGGCGGCGGTGAAGGCGGCCGTGCCCAGGCCCAGGACGGAGCGGAGGGCGGCGTCCTCGGAGCTCCGGCCCGCGGCCCGGTAGAGCCGGACGAGGGTCGCCTCACCGTACCGCTCGGCGATCATGCGGCAGGCCAGCCAGGCCTCCTGGTACGACTGCGCGAGCCGGTCCGCGCCGTCCTCGAAGGCGGCGCGGCCGGGGAGCGCGGCGGGCAGCCGCCCGGCGGCGACCTCGGCGCGCAGCTCGCGGGCGGCCGACCGCACGCCCACCCGCCGGCCCTTGTAGCCGGTGTAGTCGGCGAAGCCCTCGATCAGCCACAGCGGGGTGCGGCCGTCGCGGGCGCCGCCGGTGGCGACATGGGTGAGCTCGTGGGTCAGCACGACGTCGCGGCCGAGGGCGTTGAGGCGGCCGAAGGAATCGGGGGCGATGACGATGCGGTCGGCGCCGCCGCCTCGGACCGCGGGCATGACGGTCGCGAGCGCCGCGATCCCGGCCGGCTCGCCGCCGCCGCCCGCCAGGGCCCCGGCCCGCGCGGGGTCGGCGGGGACGAGCGCGACGGCGCGGCGCTCCCAGCCCTTCTCCGCGAGCGGGCCGGCGACCGCGTCCACCGCCGGTACGGCCGCGTCCAGGCGCCGCGCGATCTCCGCCAGCCCGGGGCCGTCGCCGGCGGCCAGCACCGAACGGCCCCTGACCACGGTGATCGGGCCGCCGTCCCAGATCTCGGCGTCGTCGGCCAGGCCGCGGCCCGCGCCGTCGCCGGTGATGACCCAGCGGCCGCCGCGCGGCGCGAACGCCAGGTGGCGGGTCCGGACCAGCGGCGCCGCGTCGTGGCCGCGCAGCCGGTAGCGCAGCTCCACCTGGACGGTCGCGGCGCCGCCCGCCGTGGACGCGACCGCGGCGAAGCGCTCCCGCCACCCCTCCAGGGGCAGCTTGAGCAGGTTGTCGAACATCACGGCCTGCGCTCGCCGGTACCCGGCCGGGGCGGCGGCGACCGTGGCGAGGAAGGCGGTCCGGTCGCGGTCGCGCACGGCGCGCTCGCGGTTGGCCAGGACGGCCTCCACGGCCCGCCGGTCGGGGGGCCCGACGTCGGCGGCGGCCGTCGCGGCGGGGCCGGGCGCCGGACCGCCGGGGCCGGTGCGGGCGGCGGTCACGCCGGCGCCCGCGAGCGCGCAGAGCGCGGCGCCCGCGGCGAGGACCGCCAGGGTCCGCCGCCGCGGGACGCCGCGCCACCGCCCGCCGGCCGGTCCGTCCATGCGCGAGATCCTATTGACCGCCGCGCGTGGTCCGGCCCGCCGGAGGAAGGCTCACTTCGCGTAGTCGGGGTAGCCGTAGCCGACGATCTGGTCGGCCGACCGCTCGCGGATCTTGACGGCGTTGGAGGTGTTGCCCTCGACGGTGCGGACCTTGCCGCGGCCGGCCGTCTCGACCACCATCCCGACGTGCACGATGTCGTCGAGCGACTTGCCGCCGCCCCAGTCGAAGAACACGATTGCGCCGGGGCGGGGCTCGGTGCCCCAGCGGCCGTTCTCCTTGAACCACTTGGCGTGCTCGACCGTCCAGGCGTCCTTGCCGAGCTGGTCGCTGAAGCCGATGCGGTCGCCGATCCAGGAGATGAACATGCTGCACCAGGCGGCGTCGTCGTAAGCCTTGATGGAGCCGCCGTCGCGCGCCACGGTCTCCCTGGCCCGCTCGGTCGTCATGTACCAGTCCTGGAACTTGGTCTGGCCCGAGCCGTTCTCGGAGATGCCGACCTGCGACTTGGCCAGCTCGATGGCGTCGTCCGCGGTGGGCTTCCTGGTCCGCTCGCGGGAGCCCTTCGCCCCGCCGGCCTTGCCTTCCTTGCTCGCCTTGCTCTGCTTGCTCTGCTTGCTCGCCTCGCCGTTCGCGCCGGCCTTCTCCGCCTGGGCCGCGGCGGCGGCCAGTGAGGCGCCGGGGCGGCCGGGGGAGCCGGCCTCGCCGGCGAACGCCTGCGTCGTGACGGCGGCCAGGCCGACGACGGTCGCGCCGGCGACGATGCCGCCGGTGGTACGGAGGCTGGCGACGAGGGGATGGGTCTTGCGGTGCTTGCCTGCCACGGAGGGCTCCTCAGCTTCCATGCCGCCTACCGGGTTAGCTGACGGGTTCGGGCGTGGAAGCTGCCCTACGGCGCGTACGAGCGCGGGCCGGCGCCGGGCCGGTGCGGGCTGGTACGAGGCCGATTCACCCCATGGGACATGTGGGTCCCCGGTTCCGCGATCGCGGATTCGGCGGGTGGGCGCCCGTGCGCCGGGCGCCCGCTATCGGGTCTGGTCAGGTCTTCCGGCGCCCTCGGGGGCGAGGGCGCTGCGGGAAGGAGAAGGGGGTACGGGCGGCCCGGTGGAACGGGACGCGCCCCCGGCCACGGCCCGATGGGAGGGCCGCCGCGAGGCGCCGGCGGCACCCATGCGCGCTGCCGGTGTGCTCACTGGACGGCCGGGCCGGCCGGTTCGCGGCACCTGGGAGGCGCCGAGCGGGGGCGGCACCTGGGGGGCGCCGCGGGAGGGGCGGGTGGTGCTGGAGTGCACCACGGGCCGGGAACGACGCCTGGGGGACGCCGTAAGTGGGACACAAGGTACCAAAGGTCGCGAAGTTGGCAAATAGGGCACAAAAAACCGGCGGACCAGGAATAACTCCTGGTCCGCCGGTGGGTGCCGCTCGGGGGTCGCGGTCCTACGGCCGCCCTGCTCCGTAGTAGTTGGAGAGGTAGTAGCCCGAGGTGATGCTCACGACCTCCACGTTCTTGCCGGTACGCGGGGCGTGGATCATCTTGCCGCCGCCCACGTACATGCCGACGTGCCCGAGGTTGTTGAAGAACACCAGGTCGCCGGGCTGCAGGGCGCTCTTGGCGACCCGCTTGGTGGCGGCGTACTGCGAGTTGGTCGTCCGCGTGATGCTGACGCCCGCCGCCGCCCACGACTTCATGGTCAGGCCCGAGCAGTCGTAGGAGCTCGGACCCGCGGCGCCGTACGAGTACGGCTTGCCGAGCTGGGCGTAGGCGAAGTTCAGCGCGGTGCGCGCCGAGCCGCTGGCGGGCCCGTTGTAGCTGCCGCCGGTGGCGCCGCCGCCCGAGGAGGTCGGCTCGCCCAGCCGGGCCAGCAGCCGCTTCTGCTTGGCGATCGACTTGTCGACCTCGGCCTTCTTGGCCTTCACTTCCTTGGCCTTGCCGAGCGCCTCGTCGTAGGCGGCCTTGGCCTGCGCCTGCTCCCGCCGCACCCGCTGGGCCGAGGCCAGGAACTGGGCCATCTCGGAGCTGCGGTTGCGCGACAGGTGCGAGAACACGGCGGCCTGGTCCAGCACGGCCTGCGGGTTCTCGGCGCCGACGAACCCGGCGACGTCGCCGGTGTCGCCCTGCTTGTACGCGTTGGCGGCCATGGCGGCGATCTTCGTGCGGAGCTGCTCGAAGGTCGCCTGCTCCTCCTTGCCCGCCGCCTGGGTCGCCTTCCACTTCTTCTTGGCGACCTTGAGCTTCTCGTTCGCCTGGTTGTACTTCTCCACCAGCTGCTCGACCTGCTCGTTCAGCTTGGTGAGCTTCTTGCGGGCGTCGGCCGCGCTCGGGTCGGCGTGCGCAGCGGTGGCGGGGAAGGCGAGCGAGGCGGTCACGGCGAGGCAGACGGTCGCCGTGAACCGGCGGGAGGCGCCGCGCCCCGCCATGAAGCCCTGGCGGGAACGGCCGGGAGCCGGGCCCGCCTCGGTGATATCACTGGCCACGATCGGTTGTGCCCCTCTCGTCCACGATGTCAGCGGACGACACTAGCGACGGGCACCACCCGTCACAACCGATTCGTTAGTCTTCGACGCCTGAATGCGGGCTTTATCGGCGTTCCGTGAGATTAAGATCACGAAGCGCATCCGAGCGGGGAAGGTCTCGCCCGCGGTCAGGACCGGCCGAGCCGGCGGAGCAGCAGCGTGGAGGGCGCGGGCCGGGCGCCGGCCCGCCGCGCCGCGTCGGCCACCTCCCGGTCGGCCGACACGACCACCACCGCCCGCCCGGGCGGCTCCGCGCGCACCAGCTCGCCGATGAGCTCGTCGGCGGTGCTGCCCGGCCTGCTGAACAGCACCCGCACCCCGCGCGGCGCCTGGATCGCCACCGGGGCGTCCAGCTCCGCACCGTCGAACACGCAGGTGACCTCGGCACGGGTCTGCGCGGCCAGCCCGCCCAGGCCCGACAGCAGCCGGGTGCGCTGGTCGGCCAGCGGCAGCCCGCCGTACCCGGTCTTGGTGACGTTGTAGCCGTCCACCAGCAGGTGCACCTGGGGGAGCGTCAGCAGCCGGTCGAGCAGGTGCGGGTCGTCGTCCGACAGCGCGCGGCCGGGCAGCGCGGCGTGCACCGGGCGGTCCGGGCCCGCGCCCGCCACCGCGTCCGCGGGCCGCGCGATCGTCGAGGGCAGCGCCAGCTCCCGGCGCACCCCCTGCGCGGCGTCCACCAGCGTGTCGAGCAGCATCCGCAGCCGCACGTCGTCGACGTTGCGGCCCTCCCTGGACGCGCGCCGCGCCGCCTCCGCCGAGGTCTCCGCGCGCTCCAGCTTCGAGCGCAGCCTGCGGAGCTCCTTGTCGGCCGCCGCGGTGCTCTCGCGGGCGGCGGCCAGCTCCCGCTCGGTGCCCTCGGCCAGCGCGTCGGCGCGCTCCTGCGCCGCCTTGGCCCTGGTCCGCGAGTCGTGCAGCTTGCGGCGCAGCTCCGCCACCTCGGCCTTGGCGTCGCGCAGCTCGGCGCGCAGCCGCTCCACCTCGGCCGACCGGGCCGTACGGGCCGCGGCGACCTCGGCGCGCAGCTCGGCGATGCGCCGCTCGGCGGCCTCGCCCTCCGACGCGCTCGCGGACCGCTCCAGCTCGGCGCGGGCGGCCTCCACCAGCCGGGTCCAGCCCGCGGGGCGCAGCAGGTACGCCAGCACCGCCACCCGGACCGGATCGGCGGCCGGCGGCGCCTTGCCCTCCCGCACCGCCTCGGCCAGCTCGGGCTGCGCCTCGGCGAGCGGGCTCGCCACCCGCTCCCGGAACGCCTCGTCCTTCTCCAGCTGGCCCGCGATGTGCTGGCCCGCCAGCTTGGCGCGCTTGCGGCGCTCGAAGCGGGCGAACCGGCGCAGCGGCAGCGGGACCTCGTCGGCCGGGACCGCCCCGATCAGCTCGGCGGCGGCCTCCACGACCCCCGCCCGCACCGCTTCGGGGAGGGGGCGCGCCAGGCGCTCCGCCGCCGCCTCCGGGCCGCTGTCGATGATCCCGCTCCTCGCTGCCTCGTGACTGGCTCGTGACCGGCTCCCGGCCGGCTCGCGTGCGCGTGTGCGCAGCTCTCTCAACCCTAGCGGCCCGCCCTTCTGTCGGTGGCGTGCTCTACGGTCGCCGCCATGACGGCCGCACGATCCGAGCCCCCCGCGGCTCAGCCCGTCCAGGGCACCCTCGACGACCTGGGCACCCCCCTGGCGGAGGTCACCTTCGTGGTCGTGGACCTGGAGACCACCGGCGGCTCGCCGGCCGAGTCGGCCATCACCGAGATCGGCGCCGTCAAGGTCCGCGGCGGCGCGCACCTCGGCGAGTTCGGCACGCTGGTCGACCCCGGCGGCGAGATCCCGCCGTTCATCACCGCGCTGACCGGCATCACCCAGGCGATGGTCACCGCCGCGCCGCGGATCGGGTCGGTGCTCCCGGCTTTCCTGGAGTTCGCCCGGGGCTGCGTGCTCGTCGCGCACAACGCCCCGTTCGACATCGGCTTCCTCAAGGCCGCCTGCGCCCGGGAGGGGTACGCGTGGCCCCCGTTCGCGGTGATCGACACCGTCGACCTGGCGCGCCGCGTCCTCACCCGCGACGAGGTCCGCAACTGCAAGCTGGAGACGCTGGCCCGCTTCTTCCGCACGCCGACGCGGCCGTGCCACCGCGCCCTGGAGGACGCCCGCGCCACCGTCGACGTCCTGCACGGCCTGATCGAGCGGATCGGCTCGTTCGGCGTCACCTCCCTGGAGGAGCTGCGCGGCTTCGCCAAGGCCCCGACGCCCGAGCAGCGCCGCAAGCGGCACCTGGCCGACGACGTGCCCAGCGCCCCCGGCGTGTACGTCTTCGAGGACGCCTCCGGCGAGGCCCTCTACATCGGCAAGAGCGGCGACCTCAGGAGCCGGGTGCGCAGCTACTTCACCGGCTCCGAGACCCGCCCGCGGGTCCGCGAGATGGTCGGGCTCGCCGAGCGCGTCCGCACCATCGTGTGCGCCACCGGGCTGGAGGCGGAGGTCCGCGAGCTGCGCCTGATCGCCGAGCACAAGCCGCGCTACAACCGCCGCTCCAAGTTCCCCGAGCGGGTCATGTGGCTCAAGCTCACCGTCGAGCCGTTCCCGCGGCTGTCGATCGTCCGCGACTGCCGCGACGACGGCGCCGCCTACCTCGGCCCGCTCACCTCCCAGCGGCAGGCCGAGGAGGCCCGCGCCGCGCTGCACGAGGCCGTCCCGCTGCGGCAGTGCACCCAGCGGCTGACGCCCCGGCTGATCGAGCGCGGCAAGGCGCGCGGCTGCGCGCTGTCCGAGCTCGGCCGGTGCGGGGCGCCCTGCGAGGGCCGCGAGTCCGCCGAGGCGTACGGCCTCCACGTGAGCTCGGCCCGGTCGGTGCTGGCCGGGGACGTGCGGCCGGTCGTCGCCGCCGCCCAGGTCCGCATCGACCGGCTCGCGGCCGAGCAGCGCTACGAGGAGGCCGCCGTGCAGCGCGACCGGCTCGCCGCGTTCGTCCGGGCCGCCGCGCGCGCCCAGCGGCTGGCCGCGCTGGCCGGCTGCGCCCAGGTGGTGGCCGCCCGGCCCGCCTTCGACGGCGGCTGGGAGCTGGCCGTGGTCCGGTACGGCCGGCTCGCCGCGGCCGGCACGATCCCGCCGCGCGCCCACCCCCGGCCCTACGTCGACGCGCTCATCGCCACCGCCGAGACGGTCTTCCCCTGGTCGGACGCCACCGGCGCGCCGGGCGGCGCGGCGGCCGCCGAGGAGATGGAGTGCGTGCTGCGCTGGATGGACGCGCCCGGCGTCCGCCCGGTCGAGGTCGACGGCACCTGGACCTGCCCCGTCCACGGCGCCGAGCGGCTGCGCGGCTGGATCGACAACGCCTACGCCGCCCGCCGGCCCGGGGAGCCGAGGGCCGCCCGCCCACTAAGGTGAGCGGACGTCCGGTTCCCGATTTCCGGTGATCTGCGAGGATCCCCTGCCATGGCCCTGCCCCTCTACGACAGCCAGCCCGCCCGGCGGGTCCCGTGGGTGACCTACCTGCTGGTCGCCGCCAACGTGGTGGTCTTCCTGCTCACCCCCATGGCCAACTTCTCCAGCTGGTACGGCGACGGCAGGGTCCGCGAGTGCAACGCCGCCCGCTTCACCTTCGAGCACGGCGCGGTGCCCAAGGAGCTGACGACCGGCCGGCAGCAGCCGATGCCGGCCGAGGTGACGGCCCATTGCGGCGCCGCCGACTTCGACAAGGCGCCGTGGGTCTCGGCGTTCTCCTCGATGTTCCTGCACTCGGGCGCGCTGCACCTGCTGGGCAACCTGGTGGCGCTGTTCGTGGTCGGCATGGGCGTGGAGGACCGGCTCGGCCGGTGGCGGTACCTGCTGGCCTACCTGCTGTTCGGCCTGGTCTCGGTGTACGGGTTCGCCTACGTCTCGCCCGACTCCACCACCCCGCTCATCGGCGCGTCCGGCGCCATCGCCGGGGTGCTGGGCGCGTACCTCGTCCTCAACCCGCGCGGCCGCATCGTCAGCCTGGTCCCGCCGGTCATCGTGATCCGGCTGCCCGTCTGGGTCGTGCTGGGCTACTGGTTCGTCCTCCAGTGGCTGTCGCTGGGCGACACCGAGAGCAACGTCGCCTACGTCGCCCACATCGCCGGCTTCCTGGCCGGGATGGGCTTCGCGGCCCTGGCCCGGCAGGCGGGCCCGTCGCGGCGCCTGGCCGCCCTGAGCCGCGGCTAGGCGGACGCTGCCGGTAGAGTCGGGCTGTTTCCGGATCCGACGGTTCCCGAGGGGGAGGGCGCAGTGGTCACTGCGATCGTGTTCGTCAAGGCCGACGTCGCGCGCATCCACGAGGTGGCCGAGAGCATCGCCGCGCTGGACGGCGTCAGCGAGGTCTTCTCCATCACCGGCGAGTTCGACCTGATCGCCATGGTGCGGGTGCGCCGGCACGACGAGCTCAACGACGTGATCCCCGGCCGGCTCAACAAGATCCCCGGGATCCGGGACACCGAGACCCACATCGCGTTCCGCACGTACTCCCAGCACGACCTGGAGGCCGCGTTCGCGCTCGGCCTCCCGGACGCCGACTAGAGGCGTTCAGGAGGACCCAGACCAGGTCAGAGCAGCCCAGAACAGCTCAGAGCAGCCCAGAGCAGCTTCTGAGGGGCTCAGCGGCCCTCAGGGGCGCAGCGACTGGGTGGCCTTGATCCAGCGGTCGAGGGTGGCGGCCGCCGCGCCGGCGTCGATGATCTCGCCGGCCCGGGCGTAGGCCGCCCGCAGCGCGCCGGTCAGCTCCTCCGGCGCGGGCGCGCCGTCGTAGGCGACCATCAGCGCGGCCGCGTTGAGCCGCACCATGTCGCGGACCGGGCCCGGCTCCCCGGCGAAGACCGCGCGGGCCACCCGGGCGTTGTACGGGGCGTCCGCGCCGCGAAGGTCGTCCGGCGTGGCCGGCGGGATGTCCAGCTCGGCCGGGTCGAACGTGGTCTCGGTGGCGGTGCCGTCCCGGACCACCCACACCGCCGAGGTCCCGGTCGTGGTGAGCTCGTCGAGGCCGTCGTCGCCGCGGAACACCAGCGACGAGCAGCCGCGCTCGGCGAACACGCCCGCGACGATGCCCGCCATCCGCGGGTGGAACACGCCCACCGCCTGGGTGGACGTCCGCGCCGGGTTGGTCAGCGGGCCGAGGAAGTTGAAGACCGTGGGGGTGCCCAGCTCGCGGCGCGGCTTGGCGGTGTACTTGAACGCCGGGTGGTAGAGCGGCGCGAAGCAGAACGTGATGCCGGCCTCGTCGGCCACCCGCGCCGCCCGGTCGGCCGGCAGGTCGATCGCGACGCCCAGCTCCTCCAGCAGGTCGGCGGCGCCGCAGGATGACGAGGCGGCGCGGTTGCCGTGCTTGACGACCTTCACGCCCCCGGCCGCGGCCACCACGGCGGCCATCGTGGAGATGTTGACGGTGTGCGCCCGGTCGCCGCCGGTGCCGACCAGGTCGCCGAGCCGGCCGGGCACCTCGATCGGGGTGGCGTTGGCCAGCATCCCGTCCGCCAGGCCGGACACCTCGGCGACCGTCTCGCCCTTGGCCCGCATCGCGACCGCGAATCCGGCGATCTGCGAGTCGGTGGCCTCGCCGGCCATGATCTGGTTCATCGCCCAGGCGGTCTCCCGGCTCGTCAGCGACTCGCCGTCGAGCAGGGCGTTCAGCAGCGCCGGCCAGCCGGTACGCGCGTCCATGGTTCCCCTTCGGCTTCTACAGGACCGGAAGGCGCTTGGCGGCGCGGTCGCGCATCAGCTCGGCGACCCCGTTGGCCAGCGCCATCGGGTCCAGTGGCAGGCCCACGACCTTGTCGGCGCGCGACCAGGTGGCCAGCCAGCCGTCGTCCCGGCGGGCGATGATCGCCAGGAACGGCGGGCAGTCGTACACCTCGTCCTTGGCCTGGCGGCAGACGCCCAGCCCGCCGGCGGGCTGCGCCTCCGCGTCGACCACCGCGACGTCGATGCCGCCCTCGTCGAGCCGCTCCACCACGGCCGGCTGGGTGGCGCACTCCACGTACTCGACCAGGGGGAGGTCGGCGGCGGGCCGGCGCCCGATGGCGAGCCGGATCCGGGCACGGGTGTTCGCGTCGTCGCTGTAGACGAGAACCTTCATCGGGCTCTCCGGGGCGGTGCTCATGGCTGAGAAGGTTACCGGGCCGGTACGTCTTCGGCCACGGCCGCCTCGATTCGCACCGGCCCGGGGGCCGCGGGCCCTTTCCCAGCAGGCGTTACGGGCACGGCGGAGGCCGCCGGCGGGCCGCGCGCGCAACGCGCGGGGGACACGCTCGGAAGGCGCTGAAGGGGGGTCCTGCACGGGTCGCGGGACCGGTGACGTAATAATGTCGCCCGTGGCAACAGCATCCGCGATACAGACAACACCTCACGCTCGGGCGAATCGTCCCAACCTGGTCAGCGTGGGGACGATCGTTTGGCTGTCGTCCGAGCTGATGTTCTTCGCGGCTCTGTTCGCGATGTTCTTCACGATCCGCTCTGTGACGATCGGCCAGCAGGGCGAGCACGCGTGGCCGGGAGCCCATCTCGACCTGCCGCTTTCGACGTTCAACACGACCATCCTGGTGCTGTCCTCGGTGACCTGCCAGATGGGCGTGTTCAAGGCCGAGGCCGGCAAGGTCGGCCGGGACGGCGGGCTGCTGAACTTCCGCCGGTGGGGCCTGCGCGAGTGGTACGTGCTCTCGTTCCTGATGGGGGCCTACTTCGTCGCCGGCCAGGCTTACGAGTACTACAACCTCGTCACGCACGAGGGCCTGACGCTGGCCTCCTCGGCCTACGGCTCGGTGTTCTACCTGACGACCGGCTTCCACGGTCTCCACGTGACCGGCGGCCTGATCGCGTTCCTGTTCGTCCTCGGGCGGACGTACGCGGCCAAGCGCTGGACCCACGAGCAGGCGACGAGCGCGATCGTCGTGTCCTACTACTGGCACTTCGTGGACGTGGTCTGGATCGGCCTGTTCGCGACGATCTACGTGCTCGACCTCTGACCAGATCGACCTCTCTACCGACGACATGACCCGAACGGGGATTTCCGTGAAAAGGTTCACCGCATGGCGACGGCGCCCGTGGGCGGGCTACGCCGTCGTGCTGGCGGCCCTGGCGGCGATCGGCGTGATCTACGCCGGTTTCCAACCGAAGCCCGACCACGCCCAGGCGGCGAACACGGCGCAGGCCGCAAACGATCTGCAGAACG
Organism: Actinomadura sp. 21ATH; assembly: GCF_041951345.1. Taxonomy (NCBI): domain Bacteria; kingdom Bacillati; phylum Actinomycetota; class Actinomycetes; order Streptosporangiales; family Thermomonosporaceae; genus Actinomadura; species Actinomadura sp. 21ATH. Next base: position 348,257 of record NZ_JBGNUR010000004.1, read on the forward strand.
GCAAGCAGCTGTTCGAGAAGAACTGCGCCAGCTGCCATGGCCTGAACGGCGAGGGCACCAAGGACGCCAAGGGCAACGCGATGGCCCCGAGCCTGATCGGGGTGGGCGCCGCATCCGTCGACTTCCAGGTCAGCACGGGCCGGATGCCCGCGATGAACCCTGGCGCGCAGATGCCGCGCAAGGATCCGATCCCCGCCTTCGACGTCAACATCAAGACGGACTACGCCGAGCCGGAGAAGCGCGAGGCCGCCCTCAAGCAGAAGGCGCAGGCCGAGAAGAACCTGCGCGACCTGAACGCGTACATCCAGTCCCTGGGCGGCGGGCCCGAGGTGCCCAGCGCCGAGGCCGTGGACCCGGAGAAGGGCGACGCCGCGCTCGGCGGCAAGCTCTTCCGCACCAACTGCGCCCAGTGCCACAGCTTCGTGGGGTCGGGCGGCGCGCTGACCGGCGGCAAGTACGCCCCGCCGCTGGACACCAGCGACGTCACCCCGACGCAGATCTACGAGGCCATGCTGACCGGCCCGCAGGCGATGCCGGTGTTCAACGACACCACGCTGACGCCCGAGGACAAGCGCGCCATCATCGCCTACATCGTGCAGACCCGTGAGGAGCCCAACCCGGGCGGCAACGGCCTCGGCCGGATCGGCCCGGTGTCCGAGGGCCTGGTGGGCTGGCTGGTCGGGCTCGGCCTGCTCGTGCTGGCGGCGGCGTGGATCACCGCGAAGAAGCCGAAGAAGCTGAAGAAGTCATGAGCGACAACAAGGACACGACCGGCTCCGGCAGGGAGCCGAGCGAGGACGGCGGCGCGCGCGAGCGCGTGGTAGGTACGCCGTCGCCGGCGGTGGAGAAGCAGCTGCTGGCCAGCGAGGACGTCTCCGCGCCCGCGGGCGCGGGGCAGGAGCTGGACGAGAGGTCGGCCAAGCGGGCCGAGCGGATCGTCGCCCTGTTCTTCCTGCTCGCCTTCGCCGGCAGCGTGGCGTTCATCGCCTACTACATCGGCTGGAGCGGCCGCGACGGCGGCATGCACGGCATCCACCGGGCCAAGGAGTCCAACCTCTGGCTTGGCAGCATGATGGCGCTGTCGTTCCTGGCGCTGGCCATCGGCGTCACCATCTGGGTGCGCCGGCTGATGACCAGCAAGCCGATCGTCCAGGAGCGGCACGATCACCGCGCCCCCGAGGAGACCCGGCAGGCGTTCACCCGGGACTTCCTGGAGGGCGCCGAGGACAGCGGCATCACCAAGCGGCCGCTGCTGCGCCGCACGCTGCTGCTGGCGGCCGCGCCGCTCGGCCTGGCGCCGCTGGTGCTGCTGCGCGACCTCGGCCCGCTGCCGGAGAAGCGGCTGCGCCACACGTTCTGGGGCGAGGCCGTCAAGAAGGCCAAGGAGGAGGGCAAGAAGGGCGTCCGGCTCGTCGTCGACGGGACCAACAAGCCGCTCAAGGTCAGCGACTTCAGCTCGCCCGGTGCGATGATCACGGTCCTCCCGGAGGGGATCGAGGAGGACGCGCACCACCCGCTGAACGAGATCGCCAAGGCGGTCACGATCCTGATCAACGTTCCGGCCGACCAGTTCAAGCCGGCCAAGGGCCGCGAGAACTGGCACGTCGGCGGCATCGTGGCGTACTCCAAGATCTGCACGCACGTGGGCTGCCCGGCGGCCCTGTACGAGCAGACCACGCACCACATCCTTTGCCCGTGCCACCAGTCCACGTTCGACGCCACCGACGCGGCCAAGGTCGTGTTCGGGCCGGCGGCGCGCGCGCTGCCGCAGCTTCCGCTGAGCGTGGAGAACGGTTACCTGGTGGCCACCGACGACTTCCCCGAGCCGATCGGACCGAGCTTCTGGGAGCGCGGATGAGCGAGGCAACCGCCCCGAAGGCGGTCGACGGGACGCTGAACTTCCTCGACGACCGCCTGGGCTCCACCACCTTCTTCAAGCGGAACGTGAAGAAGGTCTTTCCGGACCACTGGTCGTTCATGCTGGGCGAGATCGCCCTGTACTCCTTCGTCATCCTGCTGCTGACCGGGACGTTCCTGACGCTCTGGTTCCAGCCGAGCATGCACGAGGTGGTGTACGACGGGTCGTACACCAAGCTGCAGGGCGTGAAGATGTCGCAGGCTTACGCCTCGACCCTGCACATCAGCTTCGACGTCCGCGGCGGCCTGCTCATGCGGCAGATCCACCACTGGGCGGCGCTGCTGTTCATGGCGTCGATCCTGGCGCACATGCTGCGGGTGTTCTTCACCGGCGCGTACCGCAAGCCGCGCGAGCTCAACTGGCTGATCGGCATCAGCATGTTCGTCCTGGGCATGCTCGAGGGCCTGTTCGGCTACTCGCTGCCGGACGACCTGCTGTCGGGCACCGGCCTGCGGATCACCCAGGGCGTGCTGGAGTCGATCCCGGTGGTCGGCACGTACGGCTACATGTTCCTGTTCGGCGGCGAGTTCCCCGAGGGCAACAACGGGGAGATCATCCCGCGGCTGTTCACCCTGCACGTGCTGCTGATCCCGGCCCTGATCCTGGGCCTGGTCACCGCGCACATGATGATCATGTGGCACCAGAAGCACACCGCGATGCCGGTCAAGCAGCAGACCGAGAAGGAGGTCTACGGCTACCCGTTCTACCCGGTCTTCATGGCCAAGACGGGCGCCTACTTCCTGTTCGTCTTCGGCGTGCTGGCGCTGCTCGGGGCGTTCGCCCAGATCAACCCGATCTGGCTGTTCGGGCCGTACGATCCCGGCGCCATCTCGTCGGCGTCCCAGCCGGACTGGTACATGGGCGTCCTGGAGGGCTCCCTGCGGATCATGCCGAACTGGGAGATCACCGCCTGGGGCTACACGCTCAGCCTGAACGTGCTGATCCCGGCGCTGCTGCCGCTGGGGATCATCTTCACCGGGGCGGCCCTGTGGCCGTTCATCGAGCAGTGGGTGACCGGCGACAAGCGCCACCACCACGTCAACGACCGGCCGCGCAACGCCCCGGTCCGCACCGGCGTGGGCATGGCCGCGGTGACGTTCTACGGCCTCCTGTGGCTGGCGGGCGCCAACGACGTGCTGGCCGAGCGGTTCCACGTGTCGCTGTTCGCCACGACCTGGTTCTTCCGGGTCGCGGTCTTCCTCGGGCCGGTGCTGGCGTACGTCATCACCAAGCGGATCTGCCTGGGCCTCCAGCGCAAGGACGCGGACGTGATCGGGCACGGCGTCGAGAGCGGCATCATCCTGATGTCGCCCGAGGGCAAGTTCAGCGAGCGGCACGAGCCGGCGCGCGAGGAGGAGCGGGCGGTGATCCTGAGCAAGGAGAACGCCCGTCCCGAGGCGCCCGCCGTCGACGCCAACGGCGTTCCGGCGCCGAGCAGCAAGGGCCCGCTCGGGCACCTGCGCTCGCGGCTGCACCGGGCCTGGACCAGCGACGACATCCCCGTCGAGGAGCACGGCCACGGCGAGCACGGCGACGGGCACGAGGTCGCCGAGGGCGAGCGGAAGCAGCTCACCGACAAGCACTGACGGTACTGATCGCCACGGGCACGGGGCCCGCCGCCGGACCACCGGCGGCGGGCCCCGGCTCGCGTTTCCGGGGAGATCCGGGCAGATCCGGGGAGAGATGACCAAGACCCTCGTCGTCACCAACGACTTCCCGCCCCGGCCGGGCGGCATCCAGGCGTTCGTGCACAACCTCGCGGTACGGCGCCCGCCCGGCTCGGTCGTGGTCTACGCGCCCGCCTGGAAGGGGGCGGCGGAGTTCGACGCGGCGCAGCCGTTCCCGGTCGTCCGGCACCCGACGTCCCTGATGGTGCCGGAGCCGACCGTGCTGCGCCGGGCCGCGGAGGTCCTGCGGTCGGAGGGGTGCGACTCGGTCCTGTTCGGCGCGGCGGCGCCGCTGGGCCTCCTCGCGCCGGCGCTGCGCGCGCGCGGCGCCGAGCGGCTCGTGGGGCTCACCCACGGGCACGAGGCGGGCTGGGCGGCGCTCCCGGTCGCGCGCGGCCTCCTGCGGCGGATCGGGGACGGCACGGACGCGCTGACGTACCTGGGGGACTACACCCGGTCCCGGATGGCGCGGGCCCTGTCGCCCGCGGCGGCCGCCCGCATGGCGTGGCTGGCGCCCGGCGTGGACGAGGAGGTCTTCCGCGCCGGCGCGGGCGGCGCCGAGGTGCGCCACCGGCACGGGCTCGCGGACCGGCCCGTGGCCGTCTGCGTGTCGCGGCTCGTCCCGCGCAAGGGGCAGGACGCCCTCATCCACGCCTGGCCGCACGTGCTGAAGAAGGTCCCGGACGCGGCGCTGCTCCTCGTGGGCGGCGGGCCGTACCGCGCCGAGCTGGAGAAGCTGGCGGAGGCGCGGGACGTGGCCGGGGCGGTCGTCTTCACCGGCAGCGTTCCGTGGGAGGAGCTGCCCGCGCACTACGACGCGGGCGACGTGTTCGCGATGCCGTGCCGGACGCGCCGCCGCGGGCTCGACGTGGAGGGCCTCGGCATCGTGTACCTGGAGGCGTCCGCGACCGGCCTGCCCGTCGTCGCGGGCGACTCGGGCGGGGCGCCCGACGCCGTGCTGGAGGGCGAGACCGGAGAGGTCGTCGACGGGCGCTCCGTGGCGGCGGTGGCGCGCGCGCTGACCGGACTGCTGAGCGACCCCGCGCGGGCCCGCGAGATGGGCGCCAGGGGCCGCGCGTGGGTGGAGCGCGAGTGGCGCTGGAACCTCCAGGCCGCCCGGCTGGACGCCCTCTTGGCCGGCTGACCGCGCCCGGGCTCCCCGCGGGTGCCGCGCCCACCGCCGGCAGTGGCAGTATGCGTGTCATGGCGGACGTCGAAGACGCGTGGGAGCCGGTCTCCGAGGAGGCCACCGGCTGGTTGAAGGATCTCGATCCCGAGCACGGCCACACCGGCTACGAGCCCCCGCGCCGCCCGGACGCGGCGTGGATCCTGCACTCGATGTACGTGTGGAAGGACGGGCTGGTCACCACCACCCATGACGACGTGCTCCGGTCGGCCCGGGCGTCCGGGCTGGCCGAGCCGGACAAGGACGGCGATCTCATGGAGGGCGCCGTCGTCACCGGGACCCGGCTCGGCCGCGGCGGCCATCCCGGCGCGGGGTGGCGGCGGCTGCGCTGGGCGGAGCTGGCGCGCGGGTTCGGGGAGCCGGCCGTACCGGCGGGGGAGCGGCCGGGCATCCGCTGCCTGCGCCAGGCCCACCCGACCGGCAGCTGGTCGGCCGCGATCGAGCCGCCCGCCGAGGGCTGCCTGGACCGGGAGGGCTGGCGGCGGCTGATGGCGCTGCTCGTCCGGCACGACGTGGACGGCGAGGACCGGCGCTGCCTGGCGTACTACTGCTCGCTCGTCACCAACGACTGGGACCGGGAGACCGTGCTGGCGGGCCGGCTGGGCGACGCCGCCGACCTGTACGACCATCCGGCGATGGAGAGCTGCCCGTCGAACCTGTGGGCCGACGACCGGTCCTGGGTCGTCTACTGCGACTGGGACCTGTGGGGCACCAAGGTGGTGGGGCCGCCCGCGCTGATCGAGTCGGTGCTGGCCGATCCGGAGCTGGAGGCCCTGCGGCTGCCCTGGACGGGCTGAACGCGCGGGCCGCGGCCCGTCCGGCTCAGGGGTGGGACCGCGCCGGCACTCCCGGAGACCGGTTCCACGCGCTTCCCTGTCGAGGAGGGCTTCCGATCGGCGGTGCCCCGGCCCGGCGCCCTGTGTGGGGGGAGAACCTGGAGGCGGGCGCGTCGTGCGGGACGGCCGGTCGCCGCGGATCGGCGGTGCGTGGACGGGAGTGCCGGGCACGGTCCCGGCATCCGGCCGGGCGCGGGCCGGAGGAGGGGTGGGCCACCCCGCGGAGGTCGTTCATCGGGGTACCTCCTCCGTGCGCCGGCGGCCGTCTGACAGGACCGACGCTAGGCGCCGCGCGGGGTTGCGGCACGACCGTTATGGCGGGCTTAAGGCGAACCTGAGCCGGGCCTAAGCCGGACCCCCGCCGTACCCGGCCTGACCTGCGGCGACGCGGGCGCCCGGGCGCCGCGGGCGGTCCGGGCCGCCGCCGGGCCGTTCCGCCGGTGAAGGTGCCTGAGCAGCGAAGACGCGGGCGGGCCCGCGGAGCGGGCGGCGGATTCCGGAGGGATTTCCTGTCACCATCTCCATAACGGGACCACCAGGGCGTATGCTCCGGGGTTGTCGGAGCGGCCCCGTGCGGGCCGTTCCAGGGCGCGGCGGGAGCGGAGCGGGTTCCGGCCGCCGTCCGTGACGATCAGGAACGCGCTCTCCGGAGCGCACGGAACCACGACGCCGTTTCGCCGAGCCTCCCCTCCTCCACAGGAGAGGACATGGCGCGACGCGACAGTAGGCATGCGTCCCAAAGCACGTATGAAGCCTTCTGGGCGGACCCGGCACGTCCCCGGTCCAGGCAACGCCCCCGGCGCGAGCAGCCGGCCGACCCGCGCAACGCGGGCGTAGGCGGCCCGCGCCCCCAGGGCCCGCGCGGCGGCGACGCACGCGATCGGCGTGCCCGGGACCCGGGCCCGCCCCCACGCGGCGGTTCCGGCCTGCCCGCCCCCCGGGTGCCCGCCGGCGTGCGCGACGCGAGGTCGCCGCGCGCCACGCCCCCCGACGGCCTCCCGTGGTACGCCGAACCGGCCGCCATCCCACCGGCCCCAGGACCGCGTGACAGCGGCCTTCGTGATGCCGGTCTCCGCGATGTCGGCCTTCGTGATCCCGGCCTCCGCGATCCGGGTCTCCGTGATGTCGGCCTTCGTGATCCTCGGCTTCGTGAGGCCGTCGGGAGCGCGGCGGTGCCGGGCGTGCGGCGGGAGGCGGCGCGGCCCGGCGACCGGGAACGGGCGGCCGCGCGGTCGTCCCACGGCGTGCTCCCGGGGGACGTCGAGTCGTCGAGCTTCTGGGACCGCGAGCCCGTGCGGCGGGACCGGACCGCGCGGCGGCGGGACCGCGCCGGGGGCAGGGACCGCAGGGGCGGCAGGAAGCAGCCGAAGCCGCGCAGGCAGCACGCCACCCCGCGGGCGCTGCCGCAGCAGCGGGCGCGTGGCGCGCGGGGGCCGGCGGACCGGATGCGCACCGGGACGCTCGTGTTCTCGATCGTGGTCGGGCTGTCGCTGCTGGCGATCGTGGAGCGCAGCCTGATCGAGGGGACGACGTTCGGCAACCCCGGCCCCGCGGGGAGCGACCTGGAGCTGCGGTCGCCCGGCCAGGTGGCCCAGGTGCCCCCGGACGTCGAGCGGCGGCCGGCGCCGGACCGTACCGGGCCCGTCGCGGCGGCGCCGGACACGCGCACGCTGACCGAGCGCATCACCAAGCTCACCACCGACCAGCACGGGCTCGCGGCGCGCCAGGCGTACGGCGCGGCGCCCGACCGGCCGCCCATCGTCGGGGTGGACCGGGTGAGCGCCGACAAGCGGTGGGCGTTCGGCACGACGACGATCCCGGTGCCGGCGGGCAGCTCCGCCTCGCCCGAGGGGGCGTTCTTCGCCGGGCGGTGGGGCGAGGGGCAGTGGCAGGTCGCGCTGTCGGGGACGAGCTCGTTCAACGCGATCCTGGGGCGCATGCCCGCCGAGCTGATGCCGGCGGCGGAGGTGGCGGCGCTGCGCCGGTACAGCTCGCTGACGGCCGACCAGGCCGTCGCGGCGGCGAACGGCACGCGCGCCGGGGACGGGCTGATGCTGCCGTGGCGGCTCGGCAAGACGTGGTCGATCGGCAGCGCGGACGGCGCGGGCAAGGCGCGGCCGCTGGGCGCGCTGGCCTTCTGGGGCGGCGACGGCCGGGTGCTGTCGGCCGCCGCCGGGCGGGTCTACCGGTTCTGCGCCGGCCGGGCCGGCAGCGGGATGGTCATGGTGGTGCACCCCAGCGGGCTCGCCAGCACGTACTACCGGATGCGGGACGTGACCGCGGCCCGCAGCGGCGGCACGGTCGCGCGCGGCGCGCCGCTCGGCCGGATCGGCGCCGAGCGGCCCTGCGGCGGGGCCCCGGCGCCCCGGTCGCTGGTGCAGTTCTCGCTGCGGCGCGGCGCCGAGGAGGTGCCGCTGGAGGGCACGCGGATCGGCGGCTGGACGTTCAGGCAGCGCGCCAAGCCGCTGCTCGGCTTCGCCGAGCGCGGCCCCCTGCAGGTGCTCCCGGGCGGCCTGCTCGCCAACCTCGGCGCGGTCCCGGACGCGGACGACCCGGCGCTCCCGAAGCCGGGGGCCGGCGACGAAGGCGAGGCGGGCGCGAAGAAGAAGCCCGCCCCCTCAGCGACCTAGAACAGGAGTTCCACCAGTGCAGACGCGAAGTAGCGACGATCCCGTCGTGCCGACGTGGGCGCTGCGCGCCGTGCTCATCGGCGCGGTCCTGGTGCTCATCGGCGCGGCGACCCCGCAGGGTGCCGCCGTGGCCGGCGACGTGCAGCGCTTCCTCTCGTTCTTCGCCGGGGTCTTCACCCTGCTGGCGTTGACGACGGCCGTGGTCAGCGGGCTGCTGGCGACCGAGCGGCTGATCCTGGCGATCCGGCACCGGGTGCTGGCGCAGGCCGTGCACCGCGCGGCGTCGGTGCTGGCGCTGACGTTCGTGGTCGCGCACATCACGATCAAGGTGGTCGGCGGGCTGGCGCTCCCGGCGCAGGTCGTGGTGCCCAGCGTGGGGCCGATCGGGTATGGGACGCTGGCGTTCCAGCTGATGGTCGTGGTGGCGGTGAGCGGGATGATGCGGGTCTGGTTCGCCCGCGGCGCCCGGCCCTGGGTGTGGCGGTCGATCCACTCGATCGCGTACCTGGCGTGGCCGCTCGGCATCGCGCACGGCCTGACCGCGGGCCGGTCGGCGGCGACGTGGGTGACGCTGAGCTACATCCTGTGCGCCGGGTTCGTGGCGCTCGCGGTGATCGCCCGGATGTTCGTGGTCTTCAAGCCGCGCGAGTTGCGCCGCGTCGGCGACAACGTGACGGCGCCGTCCGCGGCGCGCGGGCGGGAGGCGCGGTCGGCCGCGGGGCGGCGCGAGGACCGCCGCGCCGCCGCCGGGGCCGATCCGCGCGGCGGCGGGTTCGACCCGCGCGACGGCGAGCTGACGCGATGAGCGGCACGATCACCGTCTCCAACATCGGCGGCCCCCGGCTCACGCTGGGCTTCGACCGGTTCGACCGGCTCGACCTGGAACGGCACAAGGCCGTGCACGGGAAGCTGAACACGCCCGTGCTGGAGGACCTGGTCGCGATGGCCGAGCAGGTCGACATGCGCGGGCGCGGCGGGGCCGGGTTCCCGTTCGCGCGCAAGCTCGCCGCCGTCGCGGCCCGGATCACCCATCCGAGCGCGGACCAGACCCGGCTGCTGCCCGGCGAGGACGAGGACCGGCGGCGGCCCGCCGCGGACGCCGTGGTCGTGGTGAACGGCGCGGAGGGCGAGCCGGGCAGTTCCAAGGACAAGGTGCTGCTCACCCGGGCCCCGCACCTGGTGCTGGACGGCGCCTCCATCGCCGCGGCCGCGCTGGGCACCCAGCGCATCGTGGTGGCGGTCGAGGACGACGAGGCCGCCCGCTCGGTACGGGCCGCGATCGTCGAGCGGCGGATGCCGGGCCGGGTGGTGCGGCTCGCCGAGCGGTTCATCTCCGGCCAGGCCGGCGCGGTGGTACGGGCGATCAACGGCGAGATCCCGATCCCGCCGGGTCAGAAGGTCCGGGTCGCCGAGTCGGGCGTGGACGGCTGCCCGACGCTGCTGTCCAACACCGAGACGTTCGCGCAGCTGGCGGTGCTGGTCTCGCTGGGCCCCGACCTGTACGCCTCGGCCGGCACCGAGGACGAGCCGGGCACGACGCTGCTCACCGTGGGCGGCACGCAGGTCGTCGAGGCGCCGTACGGGACGCCGCTGTCGGCGGCGCTCGGGCACTGCGAGACAGACGCCGGGCAGGGCGTGCTCGTCGGCGGCTACCACGGCATGTGGCTGGACCCGGCGGCGGTGTTCCGCGCGGTGCTGTCGCGCAAGGGCATGAAGGCGGTGAACGGCACCGTCGGCGCCGGGATCGTCCTGCCGCTGCCGCAGGGCACCTGCCCGCTCGGCGAGACCACCCGGATCGCGTCGTACTTGGCGGCGCAGTCGGCGGGGCAGTGCGGCCCGTGCCGGCTCGGGCTGCCCGACGTGGTCCGCACGCTGAACGCGCTGAGCGACGGCTCGGGCAGCGTGGAGGACGTGCGCCGCGCCGCGGGCATCGGCCTGGGCCGGGGCGCCTGCTCGCATCCGGACGGCACCGCGAGGTTCGTCCTGTCGGCGATGGAGGCGTTCGCGGCGGACATCGAGATCCACCGGGTGTCGGGCACGTGCGGGCAGCCGGTCTACGGCGTGCTGCCGCTGCCGGTGCCGACCGGGGACGAGGGCCGCGTCGCGATCGACTGGAGCCGCTGCGACGGGCACGGCCTGTGCGCCTACCTCGTCCCGGAGCTGATCCAGCTCGACCGGTACGGCTTCCCGGTGGTGCTCGGCACCGACATCCCGGCCTGGCTGGAGCGGGACGTGCAGAAGGCGGTGGCGATGTGCCCCGCGCTGGCGCTGCGCGTCACCACCGGAATGCCCAGGAGCGGCCGGAGCGGGAAGGGCGGCCGGAGCGGGAAGAGCGCCGCCCGGCGCGACTGACCGGGCCCGGCGCCCGCCCGGGATAAGGGCGCCTTAACGGGCCATGAAATGCCTGGCCCGGCCATTCTTCATGTCTATGCTCGATAGCGGGCCGGCCAAAAGAGAAGCAAAAATGAATATGCGTTCCGGTGAACCCGGGCGGGACCCGGTGCGTATCTCCTGAAAACCCTTGCCAGGGCGATCGGGAAGCAGTCGAAAGGAGGGTGTATCCCTTTGCGGAAGTCGTACGGCATGGCGGAGGCGCGCCGGCTGCCGCGGCTGGGACGCAGCCGCGCCGTGCTCACCGCGGCGACGATCCTGGCGGCGGCTGCGGCGTTCGTCGTGGTGATCGGGGCGCCGGGCGTGCCGGGGGCCCCGGCCGACGGCGACACCCGGGCCGGCCAGCTCACGGGCGGCTACGTGCAGACCCGGTGGGGCCGGCTGAGCCCGTCCGACCGGAGCCTGCTGACGAAGGTCCGGGAGGCCGGGCTGTGGGAGATGCCCGCGGGCCAGCAGGCGCAGCAGCGCGCGGCCTCGCCGCGGGTCAAGGAGATCGCGGCGATGATCGCCGAGCAGCATCTGCGCCTCGACGAGGACACCCGCGCGGTGGCGGAGCGGCTCGACGTCATCCTGCCGAACGAGCCGAACGGCTCGCAGAAGGCGTGGCTGGCGGAGATGTCGGGGCAGTTCGGCGCCGAGTACGACCGCACGTTCGTGCGGCGGCTGCGCGAGGCGCACGGCCAGGTCTTCGCCCTGATCGCCCAGATCCGCTCGAAAACCGAGAACAGCGAGATCCGTGCCTTCGCGGAACGCGCGATGAGGTACGTGAACACCCATATGACGTTGCTGGAGAGCACCGGTCTCGTCCCCAAGTCGGCCCTTTTCTGAGGGCCGGCGGTCCCCGCTGACACGGAGTTCACATGAGAAGCAGGATGCGAAGAAGGAAAGGCGTGGCCGTCGTACTGCCGGCGCTGCTGCTGCTGACCGCGGTACCGGCGGCGCCGGCCGCGGCGTCGCCCGCGCGGCCGTCCCCGACCGCCTCCGCCGACCCCGCCGAGCCGCCCGATCAGGGTGGCGGGCAGCAGCCCGAGGACCCGGGCGCCGACCCGTCGGCGCCGCCGGCCGACCCGTCCGCGGACCCGTCGGCCCCGCCGGCCGACCCGTCCGCCGATCCGTCCGCGCCGCCCGGCGAGGGCGAGGGCGGGGGCGACGGCGGTGGCGGGAACGAGTCGCCGATCGCCGAGGGCCCCAACGCCGACGACTTCGCGAACATCCGGCAGGCCCCGCGGGTGCGCCAGGTGCGCAACGCGCGCGGCGCCTCGCGCGGCACGTTCAGCTCCCGGTGCGGAACCAACCAGGAAGAGCACCACAACCCGGACAACTTCATCGTGGCGCCCGGCGTGCAGAACGGCGCCCACCACATCCACGACTACGTGGGCAACGAGTCGGCCGACGCGTTCTCGACCGACGAGAGCCTGGCCGCGTCCGGCACCACCTGCACCAACGGCGACCTGTCCACCTACTACTGGCCCGTGATGCGGGACCGGAACGGGCAGGACGACTCCGAGGCCGCCCAGCAGAGCGCGGCCGACGGCAACGTCGGCTCGATCGTGCTGCCGTCCCGCGCGAACATCCAGTTCCGCGGCAACCCGCGCAGCAAGGTGACCGCGATGCCGCGGTTCCTGCGGGTCATCATGGGCGACGCCAAGGCGGGCACCAACGGCCTCGCCAACGCGCGCGCGTTCTGGACCTGCAGCGGCTTCACCGACCGCGGGTTCACCGACAAGTACCCGCTGTGCCCGCGCAACAGCCAGGTCATGCGGGTGCTGGACTTCCCGAGCTGCTGGGACGGCCAGAACACCGACAGCGCCAACCACCGCACGCACATCGTCTTCCCGCAGGCGAACGGCGCGTGCCCGCAGGGCACCCAGGCCGTCCCGCAGCTGCGGCTGACGCTGAGCTACAACCTGCCCAACCGGGCGCAGGCGTTCGCGGTGGACTCCTTCCCCGAGCAGGGGCACGATCCGGTGACCGACCACGCCGACTTCGTGAACGTCATGCCCGAGCGGCTGATGCAGCGCGCCGTGCGGTGCATCAACGGCGGGCGCCGCTGCTGAACCGGCCGCGCCGCGTCCCCGGCCCGGTTCGTAAGATCGCGGATATGAACGTTGCCATCGCGGGAGGGCACGGGAAGATCGCGCTGCGGCTGGCCCGGCTGCTGGCCGCGCGCGGGGACACCGTGCTGAGCCTCATCCGCAATCCGGACCATGCCGACGACGTCCGGGCCGCCGGGGCCGGGCCGGTGCCGTGCGACCTGGAACGGGCGGACGCCGCCGAGGTCGCCGGCAAGATCGCCGGCGCCGACGCGGTCGTGTTCGCCGCCGGGGCCGGGCCCGGGAGCGGGACGGGCCGCAAGGAGACCGTCGACCGCGCCGCCGCCGTCCTGGTCGCGGACGCGGCCGAGCGCGCGGGCGTGCGGCCGTTCCTGCAGATCTCGGCCATGGGGGTGGACACCGAGCCCGCCGCCGACCGGGGCGAGGTCTGGGCCGCCTACATCCGGGCCAAGAAGCAGGCCGAGGACGACCTGCGGGCGCGCGACGGCCTCGACTGGCTGATCCTGCGCCCCGGGCGGCTCACCGACGACCCCGGCACCGGCACGGTCACGCTCGCGGCGCCGTACGTGGGCCACGAGGCCGTGACCCGCGACGACGTGGCCGCCGTGATCGTGGCGCTGCTGGACGCCCGGGACGTGCGCCGCCGGGTGCTGGAGCTGATCGGCGGCGACACGCCCGTCGGCGAGGCCGTCGCCGCCCTCGCCCGGGACGCTCAGGAGTAGAGCGCGTCGATCTCGTCGGCGAAGTCCTTCACCACGGCGTGCCGGCGGACCTTGAGGCTCGGCGTCATGTGCCCGGCCTCCTCGCTGAAGTCCACGCCGAGGATCACATGCTTCTTGATCGCCTCGGCGTGGCTGACGCTGCGGTTGGCGTCGGCCACCGCGGCGTCGATCTCGGCGATCAGGTCGGGGTCGGAGCGCAGCTCGGCGACCGTCATCGAGGCGGGCTTGCCGTGGCGCTCCTTCCAGGGCCCGAGCGCCTCCTCGTCCAGCGTGATCAGCGCGCTGATGAACTTGCGGCCGTCGCCGACCACCAGGCACTGGCTGATCAGCGGGTTGGCGCGCAGCCGGTCCTCCAGCGGGGCGGGCGCGACGTTCTTGCCCGCGGCGGTGACCAGGATCTCCTTCTTGCGGCCGGTGATGCTCAGGTAGCCCTCGGAGTCGAGCGAGCCGAGGTCGCCGGTGTGGAACCAGCCGTCCTCCAGCGCCTCCTTGGACGCCTCCGCGTTGTTCCAGTAGCCGGTGAGGATGTTGACGCCCTGGACGAGGATCTCGCCGTCCTCGGCGATCCGCACGGTGACGCCGGGGATCGGCTTGCCGACCGTTCCGATCTTGATGGCGGTGGGCCGGTTGACGGTGGCCGGCGCGGTCGTCTCGGTCAGCCCGTACCCCTCCAGGATCGTGATGCCCACGCCCCGGAAGAAGTGGCCCAGCCGCTCGCCCAGCGCGGCGCCGCCGGACACCGCGTACTCGACGCGCCCGCCGACGGCGGCGCGCAGCTTGCCGTACACCAGGACGTCGAAGACCTTGTGCCGGGCCTTGAGCCCGAACCCGGGCCGGCCGTCCTGCAGCGCCTTGCTGTACGCGATCGCGGTGTCGGCCGCGGCGTGGAAGATCTTGGCCTTGACGTTGCTCTCGGCCGCGGCCTTCTGCTCGGCGCCGTTGTAGACCTTCTCGAACACGCGCGGGACGGCCAGCAGGAACGTCGGCCGGAACGAGGCGAGGTCGGGCAGCAGGCTGGGGATGTCGCTGTGCCCGAGGACGATGCCGGCCTCGATGGTGGCGACCTGGATCAGCCGGGCGAACACGTGCGCCAGCGGCAGGAACAGCAGCGTCGAGCTGCCCTCGACGGCGATCTCGGCGATCGCGCCCTGGACGGCGTTGCGGGCCGTGGACACGAAGTTGGCGTGGGTCAGCTCGCAGCCCTTGGGGCGGCCGGTGGTGCCCGAGGTGTAGACGAGGGTGGCCAGGTCGGCGCCGGTCCGGGAGCGGCGGCGCTCCTCGAACGCCGCGTCGGAGACCTCGGCGCCGGCCGCCGTGACGTCCTCCAGGTCGCCCGCGTCGATGCCCCACACGTGCTCGAGGCCGGGCAGGTCGCCGCGTACCGACTCGATGGCGGCCAGGTGCGCGGAGGTCTCGGCGAAGACGGCCTTGGCGCCCGAGTCGCCGATGATCCACTCGATCTGCTGGGCCGAGGAGGTCTCGTAGATCGGGACGGTCACCGCGCCGGCGGCCCAGATCGCGTAGTCCAGAACGGTCCACTCGTACCGGGTGCGGGACATCAGCGCCACCCGGTCGCCGGGCTCCACGCCCGCGGCGACCAGGCCCTTGGCGACGCCGGTCACCTCCGCGGCGAACTCCCCGGCGGTCACCGACCGCCACGCGTCGCCGTCGCCGCGGCGCCGCAGCACGACCGTTCCGGGACTCTCGGCGGCTCTGGTGAAGGGCGCGTCGGTCAGATTGGCGGATTCGGGGATATCCACCATCGCGGGGACGCTGAACTCGCGCACGGCCCACTCCTCGGTTGACACGGCAGATGGCGGGGACGACGGTACAGCGTTCCCGCGGTCGAATGATACCCGTGAGTAGGTAATTCGTCCCCAGGTGACAATCCGCACGGCGTTTTCCCTCGTGTCACCCCGCCGCGGGCTCCCGGCCGGACCCCGCGCTGTTAACGGTGGCGCAAAGTCGCCCGCGCTCCCCTCCGCGCCGCCGCCCGGGTCGCCTACGCTCTGGTCGGGAAGAACCATCGGGACGCTGACCACGGGGGCCGTCGTGTCGTTGCTCGAGGTGATCGCGCTGACCGCGGCGGACGCGCGCGCCGCCCAGGAGGGCGGCGCCGGCCGGATCGAGGTCGTCGCCGACATGGCCGCCGACGGCCTCACACCCGACCCCGACGTGGTCGCCGAGATGCGCGCGGCCACGTCGCTGCCGCTGCGGGTGATGCTGCGCGCCAATCCCGGCTTCCGGACGACCGTGCACGAGCTGGACCGGCTGCGCCGGGTCGCCGACCTGCACCGGGAGGCCGGCGCGGACGGGTTTGTGTTCGGCTTCCTGGACCCGCTCGGCGGGATCGACGCGGGCGCGGCCGGGAAGCTGGCGGCCGAGGTGTCGCCGCTGCCCTGGACGTTCCACCGCGCCGTCGACCACGCCGCCGACCCGGCCGCCGCGTGGCGGGCCGTCCGGGAGCTGGGCGCGGGGCCGCCGGACGGGTCCGGGCCGGACGCGGTGCTGACCGCCGGCTCGCCGCGCGGCGTGGACGCCGGGGTGGACACGCTGGTCAGGCGTGCCGCCGGGGGCCCGGCCGCGGCCTCGATGATCATGGCCGGGGGCGGGCTGCGCCGCAAGCACGTGGCGCTGCTCGCCGCCGCAGGGGTGACCTCCTTCCACGTGGGCACCGCCGTCCGCCCGGACGGGTCCTGGGACGCGCCGGTGGACGCCGGCCTCGTCCGCGAGTGGCGCTCCCTGGTCGCCGCCGCCGCGGGCGCCTGACACGGCCGGCCCGGTCTGGGGCGTCGCAGGGGGATCCGAGGGGGCGCCGCCGTGGCGGCGCGGGTGCCCGGGCGCGTGTCCTGGCCCCCGTGTCCTATTAGAGTCGGTTCATGCGGATCCACGTGGTGAGCGACGTCCATGGCCGCGCGGACGCCCTCAAGAGCGCGGGGGACGGGGCGGACGCGCTGATCTGCCTGGGCGACCTGATCCTCTTCATCGACTACTCCGACCACGGCCAGGGCATCTTCGCCGACCTGTTCGGCCAGGAGAACGCCGACCGGTTCATCGAGCTGCGCACGCTCAAGCGCTTCGACGAGGCCCGCGCGTTCTCCCGGGGGCTGTGGGAGTCGCTGGAGGGCGGCGCCTGGCCGCACATCCAGCAGGCCGTCCGGCGCCAGTACGCCGAGCTGTTCGCCGCCATGCCGGCGCCCGCGTACCTGACCTACGGCAACGTGGACGTCCCGTCCATGTGGGCCGAGCACCTGCGCGACGGCCACACGGTCCTGGACGGCGAGACGACCGAGATCGGCGGGCTGCGGTTCGGCTTCGTCGGCGGCGGCCTCAAGACCGAATACCGGACCCCGTACGAGCTGAGCGACGAGGACTACGCGGCCAAGGTCGCGGCGGTCGGCGCGGTCGACGTGCTGTGCTGCCACATCCCGCCCGCGGTGCCGGAACTGCTGTACGACACCGTCGCCCGCAGGTTCGAGCGGGGGAGCGAGGCGGTGCTGGAGGCCATCCGCGAGACGCAGCCCAGGTACGTGCTGTTCGGGCACGTCCACCAGCCGCTCGTGCGGCGGATGCGAATCGGTCGCACCGAATGCGTGAACGTGGGGCATTTCCGGGGGAGCGGGGTTCCCTACGTGCTGTCGCTGTGACGGATACTTCTCTGAGGACGACATCCCGAACGGTCGCGCAGAAGGGCAGAGCATCGATGGCGGACCGCACGAGTTCTTCCATCACGATCCGGTCCGGCAAGGCCGAGATCATGGCCGTGATCGCCGATCTCGAGGCGTACCCGGAGTGGGCCAGCGGGATCAAGGACTTCAGCGTCCAGGAGACCGGCGCCGACGGGCGCGCCGCCCGGGCCACGCTGACCTTCGACGGCGGCCCGTTCAGCGACACCGTCGGGCTGCTGTACGACTGGGGCGGCGACGACCGGGTGAGCTGGGAGCTGGTCGAGAAGGGCAACGTGGTCACCGGGCTGCACGGGTCGTACTCCCTGGAGGAGGCCGCCGGCGGCACGGTGGTGACCTACGAGCTGGCCGTGGACGTCCGCGTCCCCATGATCGGCATGGTCAAGCGCAAGGCCGAGAAGCGGATCACCGACTCGGCGCTCAAGGGGCTCAAGCGACACGTCGAGGCGTGAGCGCTATCCTGCCCCGGGCACGCGGGGTGGCGGTGCGGTTTCGTCCCGCCGACGGATGGACAATGGTCTCATGAACGAGCAGTCGGGCGATCTCCTCGACGAGGCGGTCAAGCTCTTCGAGACGCTGCGCAGGCGGATGGGCGAGGCGGGCGGCGGCGCGGGCGGCCGTTCCCGGGACGCCCGTCCCGACGACACCGAGGGCGGCGGCGACGTGTGGAGCCGCGCGGTGGCCGCGGACCCCCCGAAACCCGCAGACCCCCCGAAACCCGCGGAACCCGGGCAGACCGCGGAGCCCCGGAAGGGCGCGCGACCCGGTGAGGGCGCCGGGGACCGCGAGGCGCCCCCGCGGATCGCGACCGGCGCCCCCGAGTGCCTCGACTGCCCCGTCTGCCGCGGCATCGCCGTGGCCCGCGAGGCCGGGCCGGGCGTGCGCGAGCACGTGCTGGAGGCCGGGCGGTCGCTGGCCGCGGCCGCGTTCGACGTGGCCGTGGCGCTCGACCGCACCGGGCGGGCCTGGCGCGCGAGGAACGCGCGTCATGCGGGCCACGCGGGGCACGCCGAGGGCACCGGGCACGCCGAGGGCACCGGGCAGGACGAGGGCTCCGCGAGGCGCCGCGAGGAGGAGGAAGCGTAGATGACCCTGACCATCGGCGTTGATGTAGGGGGCACCAAGGTCGCCGCGGGTGTGGTCGACGACCGGGGGCGGATACTCGAGCAGGTCCGCCGGCCCACCCCCTCGACCGACCCCGAGGAGACCGCGTCCGTCATCGCCGAGGTCGTCGACCTGCTCAAGGGCAAGTACGCGGACGTGGTGGCGGTCGGGCTGGGCAGCGCCGGGTTCGTCGACCAGACCCGTTCGACGGTGCTGTTCGCGCCGAACCTCGCCTGGCGGGACGAGCCGATCAAGAAGAAGGTCGAGAGCCTGGTCGGGCTGCCCGTCGTGGTCGAGAACGACGGCAACGCCACGGCCTGGGGCGAGGCCCGCTTCGGCGCCGGCCGCGACCACGACTTCATCGTGCTGATCACGCTCGGCACCGGCATCGGCGGCGGGATCATCATCGGCGGCGAGCTGTACCGCGGCCGGTTCGGGATCGGCGCCGAGGTCGGCCACTTCCGGGTGGTCCCGGACGGCCGCCGCTGCGGCTGCGGCAACCGCGGCTGCTGGGAGCAGTACGCCAGCGGCAACGCGCTGGTGCACGAGGCCCGCGAGCTGGCCCGGGTGGCGCCCGCGATGGCGGGCCGGCTGCTGGAGCTGGGCGACGGGCGCCCCGAGGGCATCAGCGGCCCCGAGGTGAGCCAGGCCGCCCGCGAGGGCGACCCGGCCGCGCTGGAGTGCTTCCGCACGGTGGCGCAGTGGGCGGGCCAGGGGATGGCCGACCTGACCGCGATCCTGGACCCGGGCGCGTTCATCATCGGCGGCGGCCTGTCCGACGCGGGCGACCTCATCCTGGAGCCGGCCCGCACCGCGTTCGCGAACGCGCTCACCGGCCGCGGCCACCGCCCGCTGCCGGACATCCGCATCGCCGAGCTCGGCTCGGCCGCCGGCATCGTCGGCGCCGCCGACCTCGCCCGCATCTGAGCCGCGGCGGGGCCGTGACGCCCGTACGGGTGCTGAGCTACAACATCCGGTCGCTGCGGGACGACCCGGCCGCGGTCGCGGCGGTGGTGCGCGGGCTGCGCCCCGACGTGGTGTGCCTCCAGGAGGTCCCGCGCTTCCTGGGATGGCGGCTCAAGCGCCGCCGGCTGGCCCGCGCCGCCGGGCTCGCGGTCGCCTCGGGACGGCGGGCGGCGGGGCTCGCCGTCCTGCACGGCCCGCGCGCCCGGGTGCTGCACCGCGAGTACCACCTGCTGTCGCCCGTTCCCGGGCTGCACCGCCGCGGGCTGGCGGTCGCCGTCCTGGAGGTCGGCGCGGGCGCGGGGGAAGGGGCGGCGGCCCGGCTGATCGCCGCGAGCACCCATCTGGACCTGCGGGACGGGCCGCGCCGCGCGCACGCCGCCGAGATCGTGGAGCTGCTCGGCCGGGTCCGCGCCGCCTACCCGGCCCCGGTGGTGCTGGCCGGCGACGTCAACGAGGAGCCCGGCGGGGCGGCCTGGACGCTGCTGTGCGGGCCGTTCCGGGACGCGTACGCCGCCGCGCCGGCGGGCGGGGCGGCGACGTTCCCGGCGCGGGCGCCGCGGCGGCGGATCGACGGGATCTTCGCGAGCCCGGAGATCGGGGTGGCCGGCTGCGGCGTGCCCGGGGAACCCGGCGGCGAGGGGGAGGACGCGGCCGCCGCCCACGTCCGGGCGTCCGACCACCGGCCGCTGCTGGCCGAGCTGGCGCTGCCCTAGACGACGGCGCCGTCGTCGCCGTCGCGCGGCTCGTCGCCCATCCGCAGCACCAGCGTGACGAACCCGCCGATGAACGCGGCGACCGCGAGGAACGCGGCCCAGCCGGGGACCTCCCAGTCCAGGATCACCGTGAGCAGCAGGTAGAGCGGCCCGCCGACCAGCGCCACCCACGCGCCCTTGGTGAGCGGGTCGGCGGCGGGCAGCGGCGGCGGGGGCGGCGGGACGTAGTGCCCGTCCTCGTCGACCTCGCCCTCCTCGCCCGCCTTGCCCGCGGGCTCCCCGTCGTCGCCGAACTTGATCACCCGGGCGCGGGGGAGCAGGCCGGTGCGGTCGTCGCCCTCGCCGGGCGGGCGGCGCGGCTCGGGCTCGTCGATGTTCTCCTGGTCGGGCCAGGGCACCCGGTCGCCCTCGGGCACCGCGTCGAACCCGGCGACGATCTCGGCCCAGATGGCGTCCTCGTCGAGCTTCTCCACGTCCGGCCCGCCGCTCCCGCCGGCGGCCTCGCCGCCCGCGCCGCCCGCCGGGTCCAGCGGCCCGGTGTCGCGGCGGTCGGCGTCCCTGTGGTCGGCATCGCGGTGGTCGGGCTCGCGGCGGTCGGCGTCGCGCGGGTCCGCGTCGAGCAGATCGGAGTCCCGCAGATCGGAGTCCCGCGGATCGGAGTCCCGCAGATCGCCGTCGCGCAGGTCGAGGTCGCGGCGCTCGTCCCGCAGCCGGGCCAGGTGCATCCGCAGGATGTCCTCGGCCGCCGGCTTCATCTCCACGTCGACGTACAGCCGGTCCAGGACGTCCCGCGCGGCGGCCGCCTCCTCCGCCAGCCCGGCCAGCTCGCCGGGGGTGGCGGCGTACGCGGCCACCCCGGCCTCGCCCAGCGCGGTGAGCATGACGTCGGCCAGATGCGGGGCGAGGTCGACCAGCGGCGCGTAGGTGTCCGCTGACAGTCCATTGCCACGGCGATTCACGGGGCCGGCTCCTTCGTCGACTCCGGCGTGACCGACAGCACCGGCATGACGGCCTCCGCTCCCCCATAGACGTGTGCGCCCGCGCGCGCCCGGAGCGGGCCGCCCGCGGGGGGCGGCGACACTCCAGGACGCCACGGAACGTGTGTCCCACGGTATTCGCTGCGCCGCCCGGAACAAGCCCTTGGAGCACACCCGATCGTGATTCCCTGCGCTGAGCCTACGTTCATACCATCCCCGCCGGGCCCGCGGTGTGGGCAGGCGGGCCGGGGGATGGGAAGATGTCGCATCATCCCCCGTTCGTCGGAGTGTTCGGAAGGCCCGGCCGCAGGTGGGCGCGGCCGGAGGAAGACAGAAAAAGGTGTCGGCATGCTCTGGTTCTGGATCCTGCTCCGGATCGTCCTCTCGCCCATCATGTACCTCCTGTGGCGCCCGCGGAACTCCGGCATGCGCAACGTCCCCAAGCGCGGCCCGGCCCTCATGGTCAGCAACCACCTGTCGTTCGCCGATCATTTCTTCGGCCCGCTGCCGCTGATGCGGCCGATCTTCTTCATCGGCAAGGAGGACTACTTCACCGGCAAGGGGATCAAGGGGCTGCTCAGCAAGGCGTTCTTCACCGGCGTGGGGGTCGTGCCGGTGGACCGCACCGGCGGTACGGCCGCCGAGGCCGCGCTGGAGACCGGCCTGCGGATCCTGCGCGAGGGCAAGCTGCTGGGCATCTACCCCGAGGGCACCCGCGTGCCGGACAACCGGCTCTACCGCGGCAAGACGGGCGTGGCGCGGCTGGCGCTGAAGTCGCGGGTGCCGGTGATCCCGATGGCCATGATCAACACGTTCGAGCTGATGCCGTCCGGGCAGCCGTACCCCAGGCTGGGCGTGCGGCCGGGGGTGCGGTTCGGCCGCCCGCTGGACTTCTCCCGCTACTACGGCCAGGAGAACGACCGCGAGGTGCTCCGCAAGATCACCGACGAGATCATGGAGGCGATCCGGGAGCTGTCCGGCCAGGAGTACGTCGACCGGTACGCGGCCGAGGTCAAGGCCGAGCTGGCGGGCAAGGAGCCCCGCCCGGTCGACGACGACGAGTGAGCCGCGCCCGCACCGCCCGGAACTGACGCCATGGGACTGGAAGCGGCCCTCTGGCGCGCGGTCGCCGTCTACCGGTTCGCGGCGCTGGCGTACGCGGCCGTACTGATCGTCCGCAACTCCGGGGACTACGCGCACCCGGCCGGCGGGTGGGCGGTGCTGGCCGTCATGGTGGCCTGGACGTTCGCCGCCACCTACCTGTTCGCCGACCCGCGGCGGCGCGGGTGGCCGCTGCTGGCCGCCGACCTGCTCGTCGCGGCCGGCTGCATGATGGCGACCGTGTGGGTGGAGACCGCCGCGAACCTGGCGGGCGGCCGGGCGCTGCTGACCGCGTCCTGGGTGGCCTCGGTGGTGCTGTCGTGGGCCGTCGCGGGCGGCAAGCGGTACGGCCTGTCGGCGGCGCTGGCCCTGGGCATGGCCAACATCCTGGTGCACGTGGCGGCCGGGACGCTGCACCGGCTCCAGGGGCCGGGCTCCAGCACGTTCAACGGCATCGTGCTGCTCGGCCTGGCCGGGCTGGCGGGCGGGCACGTGGTGAAGCTGGCCCTCCAGGCCGAGGCGCGGCTGGCGCGGGCGGTGGAGCTGGAGGCGGCGACCCGGGAGCGCGAGCGGCTCGCCCGCCGCATCCACGACTCGACGCTCCAGGTGCTGGCGATGGTGCACCGGCGCGGCGGCGAGATCGGCGGCGAGGCGGCCGAGCTGGGCCGGCTGGCGGGGGAGCAGGAGGCCGCGCTGCGCGCCCTGATCGGCACCGGGGCCGGGAGCGTCCCGCCGCCGCGCCGCCCGGGAGAGGCGGCGGAGCCCCCCGAGGCGGACCTGCGGCCGCTGCTGGACGCGCACGCCTCCCCGCTCGTCACCGTCTCCACGCCGGCCACGCCCGTGCGGCTGCCGCGGCACGCGGCCGAGGAGGTCGGCGCGGCCGTCGCGGCGGCGCTCGGCAACGTCCGCGCGCACTGCCCCGCCGGCACCCGCACGTGGGTCCTGGTCGAGGACGACGGCGCCGGGGAGATCACGGTCAGCGTCCGCGACGACGGCCCCGGCATGCCGGAGGGGCGGCTGGCGGAGGCCGCCGCGGCCGGCCGGCTCGGCGTCGCGCAGTCGATCCGGGGCCGGATCCGCGACCTCGGCGGCACGGTCTCCGTCGTCACCGCGCCCGGCCAGGGCACCGAGATCGAGATGACGGTCCCCGCCGGCCGGCCCGGACCCCGGGACGGCTAGGGCGTGCGCGCGCTGTCGCGCACGGGCGGTTCCGGAACGGCGGGCAGTGCGAGCCGCACGGGCGTGCGCCCGCGGTGCGCGGCCAGCGCCGCCTGGTGGTAGGACTCCAGCTTCCGGGCGAACGCGGCGTCGGCGTAGATCCGCCCGTCCACCAGCGGGCCCGCCCGCCCCTCGATCACCGCGGCCACGTCGTCGCCCTGCAGCGTCTTGTGCGTCTCCAGCGCGTGCGCGACGGCCAGCACCCGCGCCCGGTCGTCCGCCAGGATCCGCTCGGCGCTCGCCAGCAGCCCGGCGAGCCGGGCCTCGATCCGGTCGGCGAGCCGCCGCCGCATCTCCGCCTCGGCGGCCTCGGCGCCCTTGCCGCCGCCCCCGCCGGGCGCGCCGACGCCCAGCTGGCTGGACACCGCGTGCGAGGACACCGTGGAGCCCATGCCCCAGTAGCCCTCCATCAGCGAGGCCACCCGGGTCGCCGACTCCAGGTCGCCCGACACCCCGGACGAGCTGTCGCCGCCGAAGAACATCCGCTCGCCGGCGAGCGAGGCCAGCGACACCAGGATGTCGGCCTCGTACTCGCTGCGCCACTGCGTGAACTGGTCCTCCACCGGGATGCTGGCGACCATCCCGAGGTACTCGGCGCCCTTCTCGATGGTCGCGACG
Source organism: Actinomadura sp. 21ATH (assembly GCF_041951345.1). NCBI lineage: Bacteria > Bacillati > Actinomycetota > Actinomycetes > Streptosporangiales > Thermomonosporaceae > Actinomadura > Actinomadura sp. 21ATH. Next base: position 372,044 of record NZ_JBGNUR010000004.1, read on the forward strand.
TCGATCTCCAGATGGCGCCGCACCCGGTAGGCGACCAGCGCGTGGCACGCCTCGTGGACGGCCGTGGCGTGCCGCTCGCGGTCGTGGTACTCCACGCCCTCGGGCGGGCCGAGGCTCTTGAGCTGCTTGGCCTTCATCACGTCCGCCCAGGTGACGACCTCGCGGCCGGCCCGGATCGCGGTGATGAGCGACTCGTTCACCAGGTCCTTGATCGTCGCGCCGGTGGCGTACGGGGTGATGGTGGCCAGCTTGGCGATCTGCTCGCCCGTCAGCTCGTGCCGGACCCTGCCGAAGTAGCCCTCGTACGTGCGGGTCCGGCCGGCCTTGGACGGGTAGCCGACCTTGTAGATGCGGTCGATCCGGCCGGGGCGCAGCAGCGCCTCGTCCAGCGCCTCCGGCATGTTCGTGGCCATGATGACGAGGATCCGGTACTTGGGCGGCGGCTTGGGGCGCATCCCGAACAGCCGCCGCACGTACCGGTTGACGAACCCGCGCGGCTTCTTCAGCCCGGACAGCTCGGTGAGCAGGGCCTGCAGCGTGCCCATGTCACCGCCGCCGCCCGCGTTCATCCCGCCGCCCATGAAGAACCGGTCGCGCGCCAGCCGCCGCCGGACGTCGTCCGACAGGTAGGAGGTCCCGTGGCACCCGGGCGCCTCGTACGCGCCCGCGGGCCGGCCGCCGGGCCCCGCCTGGGCCAGCGCGCCGCGCCGGCCGAGCGAGTCGGCCTCGTCGAAGAAGACGATGACACCGCCGTACCGCAGCGCCAGCTTGCGCAGCTTCCGGAACAGCGACTTGACCTTGAGCACGCCGATCCCCATGAACATCTGGATGAACGCGCCGGGGTCGACGAACACGTACGGGTGCCCGGTCTCGCCCGCGACCGCCTCGGCCATCAGGGTCTTGCCGGTTCCGGGCGGGCCCCACAGCAGGATGCCGCCGGGCACGTACCCGCCCTTGGCCTCGATCTCCCGGGGCCGCTCCAGGAAGACGATGTTCTCCTTGATCCGCTCGACCACGTGGTCCTGGCCCCACACGTCGCGGAACCGGGTGGTGATGTCGTCGGGCATGTACGTGTCGATGCCGCCGCGCGACAGGAACCAGAACAGCCCGACGAACTGGATGATGATCACGAAGAACAGGAAGACGATCTGGAGCAGGAACGGCAGCGCCTGCCACAGCAGCCGCGGCGCCTCGAACAGCGCCAGCGCGGGCGAGGTGTCCAGGATCTTGCCCGCCACCACCGCGAACACCGCGATCCACAGTGCCCAGACCGTCGCCCGCCACACCCGGAACCGCGTCCACGGCCGGAACCGCCGGTGGGTGAAGCGCTCGAAGCCGCCGAAGACGCGGTGCGTCCAGAACCGGTGGTAGCCCGCCCAGCGCTCGCTGACGAGGAAGTGGACCTGCCGGACCAGCTCCAGGCCGAACAGCGCGATCACCCAGGAGGCGGCCCGGGACTGCTCGCGCATCGCGTCCGTGAACGGCAGCAGCGGGTTGTCGGCCATCGCCGCCCACACCAGGACGAACCACACCAGCGTCAGCAGGAGGAGGTACTTGCCCCGGTCCCACGCCGCCTGCCTCGGCCGGGTGGCCCCGCGCGCCGGCCGCGGCTCCTTGACCAGCGAGACCTTCGGGGGCGTGCCAGGGGGAGTCGCGGCGGGCCTGTGGCGCCGGAAGATCATCGGTCGTTCCTCACCGTGAAGGACCGGGCGATCGTGTCGAGCTCCTTCGCGCGCTCCCGGAAGCAGCGCGCCGAGCAGCGCAGTACCAGCACGTACAGGCGCCCCTGGTCGCTGCTGTAGGAGGTCACGTCGAAGGTCTGCAAGGAGTAGAGGTTGGGCAGCCGGTAGTTGTAGGTGGCGCGGACCCCGCGCAGCCCGCCGCCGGGCGTCAGCACCCGGTCGCGGAGCAGCTCGAACGCGCCGAGCGCCGCGCCCTCCTGCGCGCTCGCCTGCCGGGCCTTCTCGGTCACCGGCAGGAACGCGTCCCGCAGCTGGTCCAGCGAGACCGCGTTCCGCTCGGCCTCGGTCAGCGGGCGGATCACGGCGTAGACGAACGGCTCGTCGCTGCCGAGCCCGTACAGGTGGGTGGCGTCCGGGTCGCGGTGCGCGTCGTACGCGATCGACCAGATGTTCCTCGCGCGGACGCCGGCGGCGGCGGAGTCGGGGTCCTCGGGCGCGAGCGTGCGGTCCAGCGTCCGCTGGTCGATCTCCCGCCAGCCGGCCGGGACCTTGAAGTACGTCCTGGCGCCGGAGTTCTTGACGTAGTGCCATTCCGCCGCGCCGCATCCGGCGAGGGCGGGGGACAGGGCCATGACCAGGGCGGACGGCCAGGCCATGGACGCGTGGAGACGGTACGCACGGCGCGCCATGCGGCCTCCGCGAGGGGGCTGGAAGGGGCTGTATAGGGCTGTTCCATCCAGTTATGCCCCTATCCGCGTATCACACCCCGATCCCGGTTGAATCACACGGGCATTTCGCTGTCCAGGGTCGGCCTACGCTGTGGACGTGAACGATGTGGGCGTTAGCGATGCGGGCGTGAACGAGTCCTCCGGTGCGCCGCTCCGGGTGATGGTGGTGGACGACCACCCGATGTGGCGCGACGCCGTGGCCCGCGACCTGGCCGAGGCCGGGCACGAGGTGGTCGCCACGGCCGGCGAGGGTAAGGCCGCGATCCGCATCGCCGCGGCGGCCCGCCCGCAGGTGGCCGTCGTCGACCTCCAGCTCCCCGACGTCGGCGGCGTCGAGGTGACCCGCCACCTGGTCGCCGCCGACCCGCCCGTCCGCGTCCTGGTGCTGTCGGCCAGCGGCGAGCAGCAGGACGTCCTCGACGCGGTCAAGGCCGGCGCGACCGGCTACCTGCTCAAGTCGGCCGGGCGCGCGGAGTTCCTCGACGCGGTCCGCCGCACCGGGGACGGCGACGCCGTCTTCACCCCCGGCCTGGCCGGGCTGGTGCTGGGCGAGTACCGCCGGCTGGCCGCCGCGCCGCGCGCCGACGACGGCGCCCCGCGGCTGACCGAGCGCGAGACCGAGGTGCTGCGCCTGGTCGCCAAGGGCCTGACGTACAAGCAGATCGCCGAGCGCCTCGTGCTCTCCCACCGCACCGTCCAGAACCACGTCCAGAACACCCTCGGCAAGCTCCAGCTGCACAACCGCGTCGAGCTGGTCCGCTACGCCATCGAGAAGGGCCTGGACCGGGAGTAGCCGCCCGCCCCGAACCGGCCCGGCCGTTCCGGCGTCTGAGCGACAGAGAGCATCGAGGACGGGAGCGCGATGGGAGACGAGTTCTGGACCCCCGCCCTGGGGGCGGTCGCGGCCCACTTCCTGGCCGGCCTGCTACTGCTGGCCGTCCTCGGGGCCGTCCGGCGGCGGGTCCGGCGGGGGAGCCCGCCGCAGCGCGAGCCGCACCCGTACGAGATCGCGTACATGCACGGCGGCGGCCGGCACGCCATCGCCGCCTCGCTGACGGCCATGCGGCTGGACGGCGCCGTCGACGTCCATGCCGACGGCCGGCTCGTCGCGGTGCCGCGCGCGGCCGGCGGGCCGCGCGCCGCGGAGATGCCGCTGGACGCCGCGGTCTACGGCGCGCTCGGCTCCGGCCGGGCGGGCACCCTGGCCGAGCTGACCGCCGAGCCGGGCGTGCGGGCGGCGGTGGGCCAGCTGCGCGACGGGCTGGCGGCGCTGGGGCTGGTGGTCGCGCCCGCCGGGCGGACCCGGCTGCGGGCGCTCCAGTGGACGGTCCGCGGCTGGGGCGTGCTCGGCTTCGTGGTCTTCGTCATCGCGGACGTCTACAGCGACTTCCCCCAGGTCCTGCTGGTGTTCGCGACACTGCTCGGGCTGTACCTCGCGTCCGAGGCGCTCGGCCCGGGCAAGGAGCCGACCGGCGAGGGCGAGCGGGCGCTGGAGGCGGTGCGGGCCGCCCACACCCATCTGGACCCCGCGTACTCGCCCTCCTACACCGGGCTGCCGCCCGCCGCCGTCCTGACGGGCGTGGCCCTGTTCGGAACGGCGGCGCTGATGGCCGTCGACCCGCTGTTCGCCCACACCGCCGGGCTGGGCCGCTACCTGGCGCTGACCGGCGTCCCGACCGCCTCCGGCGGCCACGGCGGCTCGTCCTGCTCCTCCACGGCGGCGGTGTGCTCGTCCGGCTCGTGCGGCGGGGGATCGAGCTGCGGAGGCGGCGGCTCGGGCGGCGGTGGCGGCTGCGGCGGGGGCGGCGGTGGAGGCGGCGGTTGCGGTGGCGGTGGAGGCGGTGGCGGCTGATGGGCCTTCCCGAGGTGGGCGTCGGGATCGGCTGGCGGCCGGAGATCGCCGGCTTCGTCGCCGCGCTGCCCGGGCTGCGCTTCACCGAGGTGATCGCCGAGTCCGTGCATCCGGCGCATCCCGCGCCCGCCCTGCTGGAACTGCGCGAGCGCGGCGCCGCGATCGTCCCGCACGGGGTGAAGCTGTCGCTCGGCGGCGCCGAGCCGGTGGCCGCCGGCCGGGTCGCGCACCTGGCCGCCTGCGCCGAGGCGCTGGGCGCGCCGCTGGTCAGCGAGCACGTCGCGTTCGTCCGGGCGGGCGGGATCGAGGCCGGGCACCTGCTGCCCGTGCCGCGCACCCGGGCCGCCCTGGACGCGCTCACCGCCAACATCCGCCGCACCCAGGACGGGCTGCCCGTGCCGCTGGCCGTCGAGCCCATCGCCGCCCTCTTCGACTGGCCGGACGCCGAGTACGAGGAGGGCGACTTCCTGACCGAGCTGGCGGAACGCACCGGTGCCTTCCTCCTCCTCGACGTCGCCAACGTCCACGCCAACGCCCGCAACCGCGGCGCGGACCCCGCCGCCCTGCTCGACCGGCTGCCGCTCGAACGCGTCGCCTACTGCCACGTCGCCGGCGGCGCCGAGGCGGGCGGCCGGTACCACGACACCCACACCGCGCCCGTGCCGCGCGAGGTCCTGGAGCTGATCGGGGAGCTGTGCGCGCGGCACCGCCCGCCCGCGTTCCTGCTGGAGCGCGACGGCCGCTACCCGCCCGCCGCCGAGCTGCGGGCCGAGCTGGACGCCATCGCCGCGGCCGCCGGGCTGGCCCCCGTCACATGACCGCCCCCCACGACCCGCCGAAGGCCGCCGCCTCGCACGATCCGCCGGAGGGGGCCGGTCCGTACGATCCCGGGCTGGCGGCGGCGCAGGAGGCGCTCGTCCGGGCCATGGCGGCGGGCGGGCCGATGCCGGCCGGCTTCGACGCCGGGGCGGTCCGGGCCGCCGCGGACGGCATCCTCCTCAAGCGCGCGGGCGAGGTGGCGCGCGCCTGGCCCGCGCTGGCCGCGTCGTTCGGGACGTCCTGGCGGGGCGCGTTCACCGCGTGGGCGCGGGAGCGGCCGGTGCGCGGGTCGTTCCGGGACGGATGGGACTTCGCGCGGGCGCACCGGGACGGTCTGGACCCCGCGGCGGCGCGGGAACTGGCCCTGGCGGAGGTGCGGTGGTCCTATGACGGGACGGCCCCGCCGCGCCGCCGGCGGGCCGCCGTGCGGCGCGTTCCGGGCGGGTTCGCCCTCCAGGTCCTCGGCCGTGTCGGGGAAGTTGCCACGGCGGGCGCGCGACGGGCTATGGTCTAGACCAATAGGGCGCGCGCGGCCGGAGGGCGAATGCCCTGTGTGACCGCGCGCGCACCGCTAGTCTTGGCCGTGAGATCGAGGGAGGAGCCCGGTGTCTGCTGAGGGAGAGGGCATGCGCGTCGGAGTGCTGACCGGGGGCGGCGACTGCCCCGGCCTGAACGCCGTCATCCGCGCCGTGGTGCGCAAGGGCGTGCAGGTCTTCGGCTACGAGTTCGTCGGCTTCCGGGCGGGCTGGCGCGGCCCGCTGGAGGGCGACACCATGGCCCTCGACGTGGAGGCGGTGCGCGGCATCCTGCCGCGCGGCGGCACCATCCTCGGCTCGTCCCGGACCAACCCGATCAAGGTCGACGGCGGGATCGAGCGGATCAAGGACAACCTGGCCGGGCTCGGCGTGGACGCGCTGATCGCCATCGGCGGCGAGGACACCCTCGGGGTGGCCCGCGAGCTGTACGCCAACGGCGTCAACGTGGTCGGCGTCCCCAAGACCATCGACAACGACCTCAACGCCACCGACTACACCTTCGGGTTCGACACCGCCGTCGGCGTGGCGATGGAGGCCATCGACCGGCTGCACACCACCGCCGAGAGCCACCACCGCGCCCTGATCTGCGAGGTCATGGGCCGGCACGCGGGCTGGATCGCCCTGCACGCCGGGATGGCCGCGGGCGCCAACGTGATCCTCATCCCCGAGCAGCCGTTCGACATCGACAAGGTCGTCGCCTACGTCGAGAGCCGCTTCAAGACCCGGTACGCGCCGATCATCGTGGTGTCCGAGGGCGCCCACCCGATCGACGGGCAGATGGAGCTGCAGACCGGCGAGAAGGACGCGTTCGGCCACGTCCGGCTGGGCGGCATCGGCCAGCGGCTCGCCGACGAGATCGAGCGGCGCACCGGCAAGGAGGCCCGGGCCACCGTGCTCGGCCACATCCAGCGCGGCGGCACGCCCACCGCGTTCGACCGGGTGCTGGCCACCCGGTTCGGCCTCCAGGCGATCGACGCCGTCCGCGACGGCGACTACGGCAAGATGGTCGCGCTGCGCGGCACCGACATCGTCCGCGTCGGGCTCGACGAGGCGACCAAGGAGCTCAAGACCGTCCCGGTCGAGCGCTACGCCGAGGCCGAGGTCTTCTTCGGCTGACCGCCGGGCCTCCTTCCTGGGGGAACGGCGGCCTGCGCCGGGGAACAGCTTTCCCGGTCGCGGCGTTGCGGTCTGTGGGTCACACTAGAGACCCGCCCCCGTACGTGTTCCCCCAGGAGGATCCCGCATGACCACCCTCGACGCCGCGCCCGCCCCCGTCACCGAGCGGGCGCCGGCGCAGGCACCCGTCGACGGCGAGCCGTGCGTGCTGCTCAAGCTGGGCGAGGTCGTCCTCAAGGGCAAGAACCGGGAGCAGTTCGAGCGGCGGCTGGCCGACAACGTCCGGCTCGCCGTCCGCCCGATCGCCCGGGTGGACGTGATCCGCCGGCACGGCGTGATGATCGTCCGCACCAAGGACGCCACCGTCGAGAAGATCGACGCCCTGGCCGCGCGGATCGGCGACGTCATGGGCATCGTCTGGGCGCACCGCGCGTGGCGGGTCGGCAAGGACGTGGAGAGCGTCGAGCGCGCCGCCCTGGAGCTGATGGCCGGCCGCGAGGGCACGTTCGCCGTCCGCTCCCGCCGCCGCGACAAGCGCTTCCCGCTCACCTCCACCGAGCTCGACCGCCGGATCGGCGCGAGCATCGCCGTCAAGTACGGCCTCGGCGTCAAGCTGAAGAACCCCGACCACACGCTCTCGATCGAGATCGACCGGGACGAGGCGTTCGTCTACTCCGGCGGGCTCCCCGGACAGGGCGGCCTCCCGGTCGGGATGAGCGGCCGCGGCCTGGTGCTGATGTCGGGCGGCATCGACTCGCCCGTCGCCGCGTACCGGATGATGCGCCGCGGCCTGCGGGTCGACTACCTGCACTTCTCCGGGATGCCGTTCACCGGCCCGGAGTCGATCTACAAGGCGTACGCGCTGGTCCGCGAGCTGGACAAGTTCCAGGGCGGGTCGCGGCTGTTCGTGGTGCCGTTCGGCAAGGCCCAGCAGCAGATCAAGTCGTCGGGCGCCGACCGGCTCGCGGTCATCGCGCAGCGCCGGCTGATGCTGCGCACCGGCGAGCTGGTCGCCCGCCGGCTGCGCGGCGGCACGCTGATCACCGGCGACGCGCTCGGCCAGGTCAGCAGCCAGACGCTCACCAACATCACCGCGCTGGACGACGCGGTCGAGCTGCCGATCATGCGGCCGCTGATCGGCATGGACAAGACCGAGATCATGGACCAGGCGCGCCGGATCCGGACGCTCTCGATCTCCGAGCTGCCCGACGAGGACTGCTGCTCGATGCTGGCCCCGCGCCGCGCCGAGACCCGCGCGAAGATCGACGACCTGAAGAGGATCGAGAAGCGGCTGGACGTGGAGGAGCTCGCCGAGCAGCTGGCCGAGTCCGTCCAGGAGCACCGCCCGGTCTACGGCGACGGCTGACCCGGCCGGCCTTCGCGGGCGGGCTCAGCGCGGGTCGGCGTCGCCCGGGCGGGGCGGCTCGGGCCCGTCCGGGCCCAGCAGCGTGAGGCGTTCCAGCCGGACGATGCGGAAGCGCCGGCCCGCCACCCCGATCCCGTTGCGGCGGCCCGCGCCGGACATCAGCGCGGCGGCCTCGGCGTAGTCGGCCAGCTCCGCCTCGCCCGGCCGCTCGATCGCCGGGACGACGTGCCGGAAGTAGGTCGCCAGCGCGTCCCGCGCCTGCTGGGGCGTGTCGTGCAGCCGGCCGACCGGCCGCCAGTGCCCGTGGGAACGTTCCGCCACCGTGAACGCGGGGGCCAGCTGCACCGGCGTCAGGAACGACTCCGACGGCTCGGTGCCGGCCCGCGCGGCGGCGTCCAGCAGCTGGCACAGCAGCTCGGCGGTGGCCAGGTCGGGGGTGCTCTGCCCGTCGTCCAGCAGGTCGTACGGCCGGTGGCGGGGGAGCCGGCGGTCGGCGGGATGCGGGTCGAAGTCGGTGGGCCGGGGCGGCTCGGGGCCGTCCGGGCCGGTCCGGACGAGCTGCTCGATCCTGATGACGCGGAAGTGCCGGCCGTCCACCGCCAGCTCGTCGACCGGCTCCAGCCGCAGCCGCCGTACGGCGCGCGGAAGCGGGCCGTCCCCGGCGCCGGGCGCGCGGCCGTCCTCCAGATGGTCGGCCAGCAGCTCGCGGGCGCCCTGGGGCAGCGGATCGCAGGGGCAGACGACCTGCCAGCCGCCCGGCACCCGCTCGGCCGCGGTGAACAGCGCGCCGACCGCGACCAGCTCGGGGTAGGCCGCGATGGATCGGCAGGCGTCGGCGAGCATCACGGCCGCGACCGGATCGACGCCGTCCAGGTCCTCGGGGAAAAGCCGCCCGCCGGCGTCCCCGTCGCCCGTTGTCATGCCGGACATCATCCTCGCCATGGCCCGTGCTGCCCAGTGGTTCAGACCAATTTTCCGTTCCCGTTATCCGCGCCCGGCGGCCGCGCGGGCCGCCGGGCGCGGACGCTCAGCGGCGCGCCGGAACGATCAGCACCAGCAGGCTCAGCGCCAGCAGCGCCAGCCCGCCCAGCGCCACCCCGCCGAGCCGCTCGCCCAGCACGGCCGTGCCGAGCACCGCCGCGACGGCGGGCTCGGCCAGCGTCAGCGTGGTCGCCGCGGTCGCGGGCGTGGTCTTCAGCCCGCGCGCGAACAGCGCGTACGCGCCCGCCGTCGCGAGCACGCCCAGGTGGAGGGCCACCAGCGCGCCGGTGCCGCCGAACGCCCAGCCCGGGCCGGTGGCCAGCAGGGCCGGCAGGATCAGCACCGCGGAGATCCCGAACAGCGCGCCGGCGACGGCCCGGTCGTCCTCGCCGCGCGCGATCAGCATCCCGGCGATCGTGGCGTACACGGCGTACGAGAACCCCGACAGCAGCGCCAGCGCGATGCCGAGCGGGTCCGCGCCGGCGTCCGACCCGCCGAGCACCAGCGCGGCGCAGCCCGCCACGGCGCCCGCCGTGGCCAGTGCCCAGCGGCCGCTGAACGCCGACTGCCGGGTGACCAGCCCGATCAGCCCGGCGAACGCGGGCGCGCCGCCGATGGTGACCACGGTGCCGACCGCGACCCCGGTCCGGGCGGCCGCGACGAAGAACAGCGTCTGGTACGCGATGAGCGCCACCGCGCCCAGGCAGAGCCACCACCGGTGGCCGCCGACGGCCAGCAGCCGGCGCAGCCCGGCACCGCGCGCCGTCCACGCGGCGAGCGCGAGCAGCAGCAGGCCGCCCATGACGATGCGGACCGCCGCGATCGAGACGCTGGACGCCTCGGGCACGAACGTGCGGACGGTGCCGGTCGTCCCCCACAGGGACGCGGCCACCAGGATGTGCAGGCCCCCGCCGCCGGCCGGCGACCGGCGCGGTCCGCGGGAGGCGTGGGCGGGGGAGTGGGAACCGGAGTGGGAGGTGGAGTGGGAGGCGGCGGAAGTACCGGCGCCGGGCGTCGCGGCGCGGGCGTACCGGCCTGAAGATGCGGACACGAGGAGAACGCTCCTGGACTCGAATCGGACGAAGGAATCCGGATTCGGGGCGCAGGGAAAAGAGGTCCGGGCGCGTGCGCGCGCCGGGACCGCGAGAACTCAGGGAATGATCGCCGCGCCCCTCAGGCGCGGGGCGGCCCGCAGTTCGGCGTCCAGTAGTCCATGGCGCCGAGGCTACCAGCCGTCCCGCGCGGCCGGGCGGGCCGGCCGCGCGGAACCGCGGCGAGGAGAGGCGAGGTGATCAGGCGGGGACGGCGGCGTCGTCCGGGGTCACCAGCGACCGGCCGACGATGGGCGGCAGGTCGCGCACCAGCCGGGCCAGCTCGCGCAGGTCGCCGTCCACGAGCGCCTGCGGCCCGTCGCACAGCGCGGTCTCCGGGTGCGGGTGCACGTCGATGATCACGCCGTCCGCGCCGACCGCGATCGCGGCCCGCGACAGCGGCAGCACCAGGTCGCGGCTGCCGCCCGAGTGCGACGGGTCCACGATCACCGGCAGGTGGGAGAGGCGCTGCGCCACCGGTACCGCGGAGATGTCCAGGGTGTTGCGGGTGGCCTTCTCGAACGTGCGGATGCCGCGCTCGCACAGCACGATGTCGAGGTTGCCGCGCTGGGCGATGTACTCGGCCGCCATCAGCCACTCCTCGATCGTGCCGCTCATGCCCCGCTTGAGCAGCACCGGCTTGCCCGCCTCGCCGGCGGCCTGGAGCAGCGCGAAGTTCTGCGCGTTCCGGGTGCCGATCTGGAGCATGTCGGCGTACGAGGCGACCAGCTCCACGTCCTGCGCGTCCACGACCTCGGTGACGATCGGCATGCCGGTCTCCGCGCGCACGTCCGCCAGGATCCGCAGCCCGGCCTCGCCGAGCCCCTGGAACGCGTACGGGGAGCTGCGCGGCTTGAACGCGCCGCCGCGCAGCAGCGTGGCGCCCGCGGCCTGCGCCATCTGCGCCGCCTGGAGGGTCTGCTCCGGCGTCTCCACCGCGCACGGGCCGGCGATCAGCGTCATCGTGCCGGGGCCGATCGGCACCCCGCCGACCCGCACCACCGAGCGCTCGGCGTGGTTCTCCCGGCTGACCAGCTTGTACGGCGCCGAGATCCGGATGACGTCGCTGACCCCGCCCATGCCGCGCAGGTTGAGCGAGCCGAACTGCTGGACGTCCCCGACCAGGCCGACGATGGTGCGTTCCACCCCGCGGCTGACGAAGGCGTCGCCGCCCGCCGTCTCGACCAGTGAGACGACGGCCTTGATATCGGCTTCGGTGGCCTCCGGAGCCATGACGACGACCATGGTTGCTGCCTCTCCTCGTGGCGCGGCACCTCCTCGCGAGGTCCGCGGAAATCACCCTTGAACGCGAAAAGCCCCGGGCCTGCGGCCCGGGGCTTCGTCATTCGAGGTCTGTCAGCGCAACGCCTGGCAGACCAGCCTCCCGGGCCGGTCGAACCAAAAGAGATACACCACGTTGCGCATGGCCCACAGCGTAGCCCATGGGCCCCGCCGGTCCGCCTGGACGGGGGGCGAATATGGCTCAGCTCACTACGGATGGCAGTATTGCCCGCGTCATGTCCCCACCCGATGAAGAAGAGCGGGCCCTCCCGCCCGGGCAGTACGTCCCCCGCGGCTGGCCGGTGCTGCACTACGGCCCCGTCCCCAAGTTCCGTCCCAAGGACTGGGACTTCCGGGTGTTCGGCGCGACCGCGTCGGGCGGCCAGTACGGCTGGTCCTGGGACGAGTTCGAGGCGCTGCCCCGCACCAAGGCCGTCGCCGACTTCCACTGCGTCACCAAGTTCACGATCCCGGACAACCTCTGGGAGGGCGTGTCCACGGCCGCGATCCTGGAGGCGGCGCCGCCGGAGCCGGCCGCCACGCACGTGATGGTGTGGGCCGAGTACGGCTACAGCGCCAACATCAGGATGAGCGACTTCCTGGCCGACGGGACGATGTTCGCCACCCACCGCGACGGCGAGCGCCTGTCGCCCGACCACGGCTTCCCGATCCGGCTCGTCGTCCCGCACCTGTACGCGTGGAAGAGCGTCAAGTGGGTGCGCGGCATCGAGTACATGGTCAAGGACCGCCGGGGCTTCTGGGAGGAGCGCGGCTACCACAACGTCGCCGACCCCTGGCGGGAGCAGCGCTACTCGTACCAGGAGGACGCGGACGAGTCGCCGCCGCTGTAGAAACACAGACTCACCTAGCGAAACCGATTGCGGACGTACGGTAATCGCGGCAAGGTCATCTCATGTTGCGCGTACTGGCCGTCGATGACGAAGTGCCCGCTCTGGAGGAGCTCGTCCGGCTCCTCCGGGCCGATCCGCGGATCTCCCACGTCGGCTGCGCCGCCGATTCCGCCGCCGCGCTCCGCGATGTCAGCCGGGTCCTGGTGGCGGGCGAGCGCCTCGACGCCGTCTTCCTCGACATCCGCATGCCGGGCCTGGACGGGCTCGACTTCACCCGGCTGCTGACCGGCTTCGCGGCGCCCCCGCACGTGGTGTTCGTGACCGCGCACGACGACTGCGCCGTCACCGCCTACGATCTCGGCGCGCTCGACTACCTCCTCAAGCCCGTCCGGCCGGAACGGCTCGCCGAGGCCGTCCGGCGGCTGGACGAGGTGGTGCGCCGCAACGCCGCGGCGGAGGACGGCGCCGAGCGTCCCGACCAGGACGAGATGGTGCCGGTCGAGCTGGCCGGCCGCACCCGGCTGGTGTCCCGCCGCGCGGTGACCCACGTCGAGGCCCACGGCGACTACGTGCGGCTGCACACGCAGGAGGGCAGCTTCCTGGTGCGGATGCCGCTGGCCGCCCTGGCCCGGCGCTGGCAGCCGGCCGGCTTCATCCGCATCCACCGCAGCACGCTCGTCGCGTCCGCCCACATCAGCGAGCTGCGCTTCGACGGCGGCCGCGCGGCCGTCCAGGTGGGCGGCGAGCTGCTCCCGGTGAGCCGGCGCCACACCCGGGAGGTCCGCGATCTGCTGGTCCGCCGGTTCCGGCACGCCGCGCCGCCGCCCGAAACCCCGAACTGATCCCCGTGCCGTCCCGCCCGGGTTCCGGCCGCCGCAGCAGTATTGCGGGCCGGCGGCTCTGCGCGCCGTACGTCTTGCCGTCCGTGCCGGGCCGGACGCGGGTTCGTCCTGCGGGCCGGGAGGCGCTGTGCGGCGCGCTGAGGGGCTTCCGGTGCTCACCCTCCGTGGCGGCGGGGGGCCGGGAGGCGGCGGGGGAGGCGTTGACATGGGCCCGGTGATTTTTCGACACCGCTCGTCCGGGCGGGTGGACCGTTCCCGATGCCGCTCGTCGCGCGGAATCGACCGCTCGTCCGGCCACTACGCTACGTACACCGATCGCTACTGACCGTTTATCGCGTGCGGCGGGTCACGGGTCCCGATCGGTATTGCGGAGGCTTAGTGTTCTCAGTGGCACCGCGCATCGGAAAGTGCAGGCGCACGGTGCAACATCACAACACCGCATCAAAGCTTCCGGAGGGCGCGAACCTCCGGTGATGGACACAACTGGAGATCCGGCGTGACGTTGCGTCGAACGCCGGATCAGAGCCGCCAGATCCCGTACCGGGGGGGTGGGATCAGGCGGCGGCAGGTCCGGGCGCCGCTGGACAGTCGGGGGGTTGTTCAGCGGCGTCCGGGCCCTTTTTCTTCCGTGCCCGTCAGCCGTCGCGCAGCCGCTTGAGCGTCGCCACGTCCTTGCCGTGCGGCTCGGCGCCGCGCCCCGGCGTCTCGATGATGAACGGCACGCCCGCCACCGCCGGGTGGCGGAAGAGCTCCGCGAACGGCGCCTCGCCGATCCGCCCGGCCCCGATGTTCTCGTGCCGGTCCTTGAACGAGCCGCAGTCGTCCTTGGAGTCGTTGGCGTGCACGAGCTTGAGCCGGCCCGCCCCCACCGTGGCGACGAGGGCGTCCATGGTCTCCTTCACCCCGCCGGGGGCGGCCAGGTCGTGCCCGGCCGCGAACGCGTGGCAGGTGTCGAAGCAGACGCCGAGCTTGGGATGCCGCTCCAGCCGCTCGAAGAACGGCCCCAGCTGCTCCACCCGGGCGCACAGCATCTTGCCCTGGCCCGCCATCGGCTCCAGCAGCAGGTCGGGCCCGTCCTCGGGGATCTCCTCCAGCAGCGGCAGCACGTGCTCGCGTACCTGGTCCATCGCCTCCTCGTACGACCAGCTCACCGCCGAGCCGGTGTGGACGACGACGCCGCGCGCCCCGATGGCGTGCCCCCGGCGCAGCGAGTGCCGCACGGTGGCGACGGACTTCTCCAGCGTCTCGGCGCTGGGCGAGCCGAAGTTGACCAGGTAGGGCGCGTGCACGAACACGGAGACCGCGTCCTGCTCGCGCATCTCGGCGTCCTCGGCGGGCTTGCCCTCCGGCAGCGCCCACCCGCGCGGGTTGGACACGAACACCTGGACGGTCTCGGCCCCGATCTCGGCGGCGTACTTCAGCCCGCCCGTGGCCAGCCCTCCGGCCACCGGAACATGCCCCCCGACGGGGTTATTCAGAGAAGTCATAACCGGACCAGCCTAGTCGCGCCCCCCGACAGCCCCGGCCAAGCCGCGCGAGCGCCGGAGGGCCAAAAGAGGGTCGAGGGGACGAAGTCCCCAGCAGGGGGTGCGGGGGACGGAGTCCCCTGCCCCGGGGTGGGTGCCCGCGGCGAGGAACGAGCGGAGGGCGGCCGCCCCGGGCCGGGTGGTGTGGAGGGTCGCCCCTCCACGAAGAGTCAGCCCCAGACGGTGATCTCCGAGCCTCTCGGGGCCGTGCCCGACACCGGGTTCTGGCCCAGGACGCGGCCGCCGACCCGGCTGCCGATCTTCATCTTGAAGCCGGAGGAGCGGAGGGCGCGGCGGGCGTCGTCGAAGGACTGGCCGATGACCCGGGGGACGGGGATCTGCTCGCCGTCGCCGCGGTCGCCCTCGTCGCAGAAGAAGTTGCCGAACAGGCAGTCGCGCTCGTTGACGACGAGGGTGACGTCGTCGCCGCGGGAGACGCCGGTGCCGGGTTCGGGGTCCTGGCCGATGACGGTGCCGGGGCGCCTGCTCTCCTCGCGGCGCTTCTCGACCTTGACGTCGAGGCCCATGGAGCGCAGCTGGTTCTGGGCCTCGTCGCCGTTGCGGCCGAGGAGCGACGGCATCGACATGCCGCTGCTGACGACGATCTTCACGGGGTCGTCGGGGGACTGCGTCTCGCCGGCCTGCGGGTCGGTGCGCATGACCTTGTCCTTGGCGACCGTCTGGGACGGCGAGGTGCTGACCTGGCCGGCCCGGAAGCCCTTCTCCTGGAGGATCCGCCTGGCCTCGTCCACCGGCTTGCCGGTGACGTCGGGGACCTCCTTGGGCGTCAGGCCCTTGGACGGGGTCAGGGTGACCGTTCCGCCCTCGGTGATCCGGGCTCCGGGGCCGGGGTCGGACGCGGCGACGCCGCCCTTGCGGACGCGGTCGCTGTAGGCGGGTTCGGCGACCTGGACGTCGAGGCCGCCGGCCTCCAACTGGTCGCGCACCTCGGCCACCGGCTTGCCGATGATCTGCTCGGGGACGTGGTCGTACTGGCCGGAGGTCTGGTACCAGATGGCCCAGCCGAGGACGATCGCCGCGACCGCCCCGATGGCGATGAGCGTGTAGCGGCCGGTGAGGGCGCGCACGGTGCGCTCGCCGGCGGACGGGCGGGGCGGCGGGCCGGCGTCGCGGGGGAGGGTGAGGACGTCCTCGTACACCCGGGTGCCGCTGTGGGCGGCGGGTTCCATGACGGCGGTGCGGCCCGGCGCGGGCGCGGCGGCCTGGAGGCGCTCGTCGATGTCGCGCGGCAGGCCGGCGTGGACCTCGGCGACCTCGCCGAGGAAGGCGTTGGCGTCCTGGGGGCGGTACGCGGGGTCCTTGGCGGTCGCCCGCTCGACCAGGGCGTCCACCGGGTGGGGGAGGCCGGGGGCGAGCGTGGACGGCGGCGGCACCCGGTCGTTGACGTGCTTGTAGGCGACGGCCAGGGGGGTGTCGCCCTGGTGCGGCAGCTCGCCGGTGAGCAGCTCGAACAGCAGGATGCCGGCGGCGTAGACGTCCGAGCGGACGTCGGCGCTGCCCGACAGCACCTGCTCGGGGGCGAGGTAGCCGACGGTGCCGATGATCATGCCGGTCTTGGTCATGCCGCTGGCGGTCTCGGCGCGGGCCAGCCCGAAGTCGGCGACCTTGACCTGGCCGTCCTGGTCGATCAGGACGTTCTCGGGCTTGACGTCGCGGTGGACGAGGCCGGCCCGGTGGGCGGCGCCCAGCGCGGCCAGCACCGGCTGCATGATCTCCAGTGCGGCGCGCGGGCCCAGCCGGCCGCGCTCGGCCAGCAGGTCGCGCAGGGTGCGCCCGCGCACGTACTCCATCACGAGGAAGACGTGCTCGCCGTCGGTGCGCTGGTCGTAGACCGCGACGACGTTGGGGTTGGAGAGCGCCGCGGCGGCCTTGGCCTCGCCGATGAAGCGGCGGACGAAGTCCTCGTCGGAGGCGAGCCCGGCGTGCATCACCTTGATCGCCACGGTGCGGTCGAGCCGGATGTCGCGGGCCACGTAGACCGTCGCCATCCCGCCGCGGGCGATCCGGGACTCGATGCGGTAGCGCCCGTCGAGCACCTGCCCGACGAGTGGATCAGCGACCGTAGTGTCCATCAGAGCGAGTGTAAAGGCCTTCCCGGACGGAACCCATCAGCCCGGAGGATGACCTCTCCGGGTGATCTTCGGCGGCGGGGCCGGGCCTTGCTCAGGCCGCCGGACCCTATGGTACGGGTTCTTTCCCGGCCTGTACGGGTTCCGCCCCAGAAGTCGGGACGGCCGCGACCGGGGCCGGGGCGGCCGGGACGGGGGCGCGGCCCCGGCGGCGCGAGACGGCGACACCGGCCAGGCAGAGCAGGCCGCCGGCGAGAGTGAGGGTGCCGGGGACCTCGTCCAGCAGGACCCACGACATCCCGACCACCAGGGCGGGCGCGGCGTAGGTCGTGGCGCCCATCTTCCCGGCCGAGGTGCGGGCCAGCGCGTACGCCCAGGTGGTGAACGCGATCGAGGTCGGGAAGACGCCCAGGTAGATCATGTTCAGCGTGGAGCCGAACGAGGCGTCGGCGGCCTGGGAGACCAGCTGCCCGGCGAACGGCAGGCAGGTCAGCGCGCCGATCGCGCATCCCCAGGTGGTGACCTGGAGCGCCGAGCCGTGCCGGAGGGCGGGCTTCTGGCTGAGCACGCCCGCCGCGTACGTCACGGCCGCGACCAGGCACAGCAGGACGCCCAGCAGCGGCGACCGGCCCTCGCCGGACATGGAGAGGCCGACCACGACCGCGCCCGCGAACGACACCGCCATCCCGGCCAGCAGCGCGGGCGGGAAGCCCTCCTTGAGCAGCCAGCCGCCGAACAGGGCGATCAGCAGCGGGCCGATGTTGACCACCATCGCGGCGGTGCCGGCGTCGACCAGCTGCTCGCCCCAGTTGAGGGCGACCATGTACGCGCCGAACCACAGCACGCCGGAGGCGGCGATGCCGGGCCACGCGCCGCGCGGCGGCAGGCCCTCGCGGCGGATCAGGCAGAACGCGGCGAGCGTGACCGTGCCGGCCAGCAGCCGGCCGAGGGCGAGGGCGCCGGGCCCGTAGTCCTCGCCCGCGCTGCGGATGGCCACGAACGCCGACGCCCACAGGACGACCGTGACGGTCGCGGCGGCCACGGCGAGCCGCTGGGCCCGCCGCCCTGGTCCGGCCGGCACGGCCTCTTCTTGCTGGATCATGCGCTGAACCTTAGGTACGGATCGTTTCGACGGACACCGAACGATCGCCCGTGGTTGCGCTTCAGGTCCAGTTAAATCTGCTACAACCGTGGCTGTAGCGTTGCTTAACGCTCGCGGTTCAGGTGCTGAGGCCCTCCCAGGGCGAGGACGCCTGCGCGTACTTGCGCCGCGGGATGCGCCCGGCCAGCCGCGCCAGCCGCCCGGCCTCGACGGCGTGCCGCATCGCGGCGGCCATCCGGGCCGGCGACTGGGCCCGCGTCACGGCGGTCGCCAGCAGCACCGCGTCGCAGCCCAGCTCCATCGCCAGCGCGGCGTCGCTGGCCGTGCCGAGGCCGGCGTCCAGGATGACCGGGACGCCCGCCCGCTCGACGATCAGCTCGATGTTGTGCGGGTTGCGGATGCCGAGGCCGGAGCCGATGGGGGAGCCCAGCGGCATGACGGCCGCGCAGCCGATCTGCTCCAGGCGGCGGGCCAGCACCGGGTCGTCGTTGGTGTACGGGAGCACGGTGAACCCGTCGTCCACGAGCTGCTCGGCGGCCTCGACCAGCTCGATCGGGTCCGGGAGCAGGGTGTGCTCGTCGGCGATGACCTCCAGCTTCACCCAGTCCGTGCCGAGCGCCTCGCGGGCCAGCTTGGCGGTGAGCACGGCCTCGCCCGCGGTGAAGCAGCCGGCGGTGTTGGGCAGCACGCGGATGCCGCACTCGCGCAGGACGTCCAGCACCGAGCCGCGCGCCGACGGGTCGACCCGCCGCATCGCGACCGTGGTGAGGGCGGTGCCGGACGCGGTCAGGGCCTCGCGCAGCACGCTCATGCTGGGCGCCCCGCCGGTCCCCATGATCAGCCGGGAGCCGACCTCCTCGCCCGCGATGACCAGCGGGCCGTCCGCCGCGCCGCCCGAGGTGCCGCCGGGAACGCCGGTGCCGTCGGTGCCGTTCATGTTCAACCTCCCTGCACGGCGGTCAGCACCTCGAGCCGATCCGCCTCCTTCAGCGTCGTCGCCTCCCACTGCGAGCGCCGGACGACCTCGTCGTTCAGCGCGGCCGCCAGCCCGGCCTCGGCCGGGCCGGACCGCCCGGTGTAGCCGGCCACCGCGGCCGCCACGCTGGTGCCGGCGGGCAGCTCGCGCGGCTCGCCGTTGATGATGATCTTCATGCCGTCTCCGTCAGGCGGTCGGGGGTGAAGGGGCGGCCGACGTCCGGCACGGTGCCGTCCAGCAGCACCTCGGCCAGGATGTCGCCGCTCACGGGGGTGAGCAGGATGCCGTTGCGGAAGTGGCCCGTCCCGAGGACGAGGCCGGGCAGCGCGGTGGGGCCCATCACGGGGGCGTTGTCGGGCGAGCCGGGCCGCAGCCCCGCCGTCACCTCGGCGAACTCCAGCTCGGTGATGCCGGGCAGCAGCTCGCGGGCGTCGCGCAGCAGCTCCCACAGCCCGCCGGCGGTGACGCGGGTGTCGAAGCCCATCTCCTCCTGGGTGGCGCCGAGGACGATCTCGCCGTCGGCGCGCGGCACGAGGTAGACCGACGAGCCCTTCACCAGCCCGCGGGTGGCGCGCCGCAGGAACGGCACGCGGGTGCGGAGCCGGATCACCTGGCCCTTGACGGGGCGGACCGGTGGAACGGTCCCGGGCGGCAGCCCCTCCAGGTCGCCCGACCAGGGGCCGGCGGCCAGCAGCACCCTGTCCGCGCGGACCTCGGACCCGTCGTCGAGCCGGACGCCCGCGGCGGCGTCGTGCTCCACCAGCAGCGCGGCGGCCTTCCGGCGGACGAGCCGCACGCCGTGCTTCTCCGCGGCGGCCAGCAGCGCCGGGGCCAGCCGCCGGGGGTCGATCGAGCCGTCCTCGGGGGCGAGCAGGCCGCCGCGGACGCCGGGCGCCAGCATCGGCTCCAGCCTGCGGCACTCGCGCCCGTTCAGGGCCTCGGCGGGGATGCCGAGCGACTCCTGGAAGCGCCGCAGGTCGTCCAGGTGCCTGAGGTCGTCGGCGTCGAACGCGACCTCGATGATGCCGTCGGTGCGGTAACCGGTGCCGAGCCCGGTGAGCTCCTCCAGCTCGGCGACGAACGCGCCGTACCGGTCGCGGGAGGCGAGCCCGAGGCGCAGCAGCGGCTCCTCGCCGTAGGTCAGCTCGCTGACGGGGGTCAGCATGCCCGCCGCGACGGCGGAGGCCCCGCTCGCGGGGGCCGGGTCGATCAGGGTGACGGCGGCGCCGCGGGCGGCGGTGCGCCACGCGGCGGCCAGCCCGACGACGCCCGCGCCGATGATGGCGATGTCCAATCCTCGCTCCCTTCGCCGGCATGATCCGGATCAGGTTCCAGCGGTCGGCGGCCCGGTCAGCCGCCCTCTCAGCCCGGTCGGACCGGGCTCCCGCGCTCCTTGCACCCCCACCATACGTCCGCCCGCGACCGGGATGATATTGGTCACCCGTCTGGACACCTGTCTGGTCTGCGTCCGGGCCCGCCGACTAGGGTTGACGGCCATGGAGAGCGTGATCGTGGTGGGCGGCGGGCTGGGCGGCGTGCGCGCCGTCGAGGCCCTGCGCGGCAAGGGGTACGAGGGCGAGCTGACCCTGCTGTCGGCCGAGCGGCACCGGCCGTACGACCGGCCGCCGCTGTCGAAGGCCGTGCTGGCGGGGGAGAGCGACGACACGACGGTCGACGCCGACTGGGACGCCCTGCGCGCGCGGCTGCTGCTCGGCGAGCGCGCCACCGGCCTGCGGCTCGCTCCCGGCGGCGGCGGGACGGTCGCCACCGCGGCCGGCGACCTGCCGTTCGACGGCCTCGTCATCGCCACCGGCGCCACCCCGGTCACGCTGCCCGGCGACGGCCCGCAGCACGTCGTCCGGACCATCGACGACGCCCGCGCGCTGCGCGGCCGGCTCACCGCGGGCGCCCGGGTGGTGATCGTCGGAGCCGGCTGGATCGGCGCCGAGGTCGCCACCACGGCCGCGAAGAAGGGCTGCGCGGTGACGGTCGTCGAGGCCGCCGACACCCCGCTCGCCAACGCGGTCGGCCCCGAGGTCGGCGCCCTGACCGTCCCCTGGTACGCCGAGGCGGGCGTCGAGCTGCGCACCGGCGTCAAGGTCGCCGCGGTCGAGCCCGGCGGCCTGCTGCTGGCGGGCGGCGAGCGGATCGACGCCGACGAGGTCGTGGTGGGCATCGGCGTCCGGCCGGATCTCGGCTGGCTGGACGGCTCCGGCGTCCTGGTCGACCGCGGGGTCGTGACCGACGCCTCGTTCCGCGTCTCCACCGGCGGCGAGGACGGCCCGTACCGGCGGGACGTGGTCGCGGTCGGCGACTGCGCCGCCTGGTGGTCCGCCCGGTTCGGGCGGCGGCTGCTCGTCGAGCACTGGGACACCGCGCTGAACGCCCCCGCCGTCGCCGCCGCGACGCTCCTCGGCGAGGACGGGGCGTACGACGCCGTCCCGTACTTCTGGTCCGAGCAGTTCGGGCGGATGGTGCAGTACGTCGGCCACCACCCCGTCGCCGAGCGCATGGTGCGCCGGGGCGACCCGGCGGGCGCCAAGTGGGCCGTCTGCTGGCTCACCGGCGACCGGCTGGAGGCGATCCTCACGGTCGGCGCCCCCCGCGACATGGTCCAGGCCAAGCGGCTCATCGCCAACCGCACCCCCGTCGACGCCGCCGCGCTCGCCGACCCCTCGGTGCCGGTACGGGACGCCGCCCGGCCGTGAGGGTTTGAGCGTCGTGGGGGCGTGGTAGCAAGGGGGCGTGACGCAACTGCACGCAACCGTAGAAAGCGCTCTCGACCCCCACACCGACGCCCTCGCCGGGGAGTGGCTCTCCCTCCCGGAGGCGACCGCGCGGCTCGGTATCAAGCCCGGCCGGATCAAGCAGCTCCTCAACGAGCGCAAGCTGCTGTCGGTCCGCCGCGAGGGGAAGCCGATGGTGCCCGCCGCCTTCATCCAGGACGGGCAGGTCATCAAGGGCCTCTCCGGCACGCTCACGCTGCTGTCGGACGCGGGTTTCGACGACGTCGAGACCCTGCGGTGGCTGTTCACCGCCGACGACACGCTGCCGGGGACGCCCGTCCAGGCGCTCAGCGAGAACCGGGGGACGGAGGTCCGCCGGCGCGCCCAGGCACTGGCGTTCTGAGCCTTTCCCGGCCGGGGCCACCCCGGTAAGGCCCGGCCGGACGCACGTGACAGGATTGCGGGGCCGCCCGCGGCGGCCGCCCGCCGCGCGCGGTCCCGCGATCGGCACGCCAGGAAGGAACCCGCCCCCACCGTGTCCAGGCACCTGCTCTCCGACCGGGCCGTGGCCCTGCGCGCCCGGCTCGACCGGGCCCGTCTCTACCTCTGCACGGACGCGCGCGAGCGGCAGGGCGACCTTCCCGAGTTCCTCGACGCCGCCCTCGCCGGCGGCGTCGACATCGTCCAGCTCCGCCAGAAGGGCCTCGAGGCCCGGCAGGAGATGGAGTACCTGCGGGTGTTCCGCGCCGCCTGCGAGCGGCACGGCGCCCTCCTCGCCGTCAACGACCGCGCCGACATCGCGCACGCCGTCCACGCCGACGTCCTGCACCTCGGCCAGGACGACCTGCCGGTCGCCGCGGCCCGCGCGATCGTCGGCGAGGACATCCTGATCGGCCGCTCGACGCACGCCGACGAGCAGGCCGCGGCCGCCGCGGCCGAGCCCGGCGTCGACTACTTCTGCGCCGGCCCGGTCTGGCCCACCCCGACCAAGCCCGGCCGCGCGGCGCCCGGCGTCAAGCTGCTGCGGTACGTGGCGGCCCAGCGCGAGAGCCGCCCCTGGTTCGCGATCGGCGGCATCGACGAGGGCAACCTGGACGAGGTCCTGGACGCCGGCGCGCACCGCATCGTGGTGGTCCGGGCGATCACCGAGGCGGCCGACCCGCGCGCCGCCGCCCGGTCACTCTCCCGACGCCTCCGCGACGCCTCCTGACGCACCGATCACCGGCCCGGATGGCCGACAATGGGGGCATGAGCCAGGGACCCGACGACGAGCGCCCGGTGGATCTGTCGGACGACGACATGGAGATCCTGCCGGACCAGACCTCCGACGACACCGACACCGGCTGGGGCGAGTGGCGCGGCGGCGGTGACGACGACGACCGGCTGATCGAGGACCGGCCGCCGCACTGGTGAGCCCCGCGGGGCCTGGGCGGCCTTGGCGGCCCCGGAGTTCTCGGAGTTCTCGGAGGTCTCGGAAGCCTCAGAAGAGGACGCCGACCACGAACCCGGCGGCCATCACGATGCCGAGCGCGACCATCATCCGCCACCGGTAGCGCGGGATCCGCCTCGGCCGCGCCTTCGGCGCCGGCGCCTGGTCGTCGCGCAGCGCCCGCACCAGCTGCCGCGCGGTGGGACGGGCCGCCGGGTTCTTGTCCAGGCTGCGGGCGGCCAGCTCGCGCAGCGTCCCCTCCAGGTCGCCCAGGTCGGGCGGCCGGGAGGTGATCCGGCGCAGCACGGCCGCGCCGGTGCCGGTCCCGAACGGCGGCCGCCCGGTCGCCGCGTACACCATGGTCGCGCCCCAGGCGAAGACGTCGGCGGGCGGCCCGACGGGCTCGTCCTCGATCTGCTCGGGCGCCAGGTAGCCGGTCGCCGGCGGCGCCGTCCCGCGCCGCCCGATCACCGGCGCGATGTCGAGCGACCGCGGCACCCCCGAGCCGACGACCTTGGCGCCGTCCCGCCCCAGCAGCACGTGCCCCGGCGTGAAACCGCGGTGGACGACCCCGGCCTTGTGCGTGGCGGCCAGCGACGCGGCCGTCCGCAGGGCGACCTTGCGCAGCGGCCCCTCGGCCAGCGGCCCGTCCGCCTCGACGGCGGCGCGCAGCGTCGGGCCCTCGACGTACTCGCTGACGACGTACGGCCGCTCGCCGGCGAGGTCGGCGTCCAGCACCCGCGCGGTGTGCCGCCCGGTGACCGTCATCGCCGCCTCGGCCTCCCGCGCGAGCCGGTCGAGCCCGCCCCGGCCGCCAGGGCCGCCGCGCAGCATCCGCACGACGACCCGCTCGCCGTCCTCGTCGTCGTGCCCCAGGAAAAGCACGCTGCGATCGCCCGCGCCCAGCCGCTCGACCAGCCGGTACGGCCCGAGCCTGGCCGGGTCGCCGGGAGCCAGCGGCCCCCTCCCGGACGAGGCGCCGCGCACGCCGTCGGGCCCCGCGGCCCCGGATCGCGATCGGCCCGCGCCGTCCCGGCCGGTCCCGGCGAGGGGCCCGTCCTCCCGCGCGTCCGCGGCGTCCCCGCCCTGCCGTCCACCGGCCGGGGCGTCCTGCGGCGTGGCGTGCTCGCCCGCCGGCGGGCCGCCGGCCCGCGACCGCCGCCGCCGCGCGGGCCGGCCGGTGCCGCCGGCCTCGGCCGGGACGGGGCCGTCCTGCGGCGCGTCGCGGTCATCGCGCGCGCCGCCGCGGCCGGCCCTGCCGGCCGTGGACGGGACGTCCTGCTCCGTGGTGCGCTCGCCGGGGCGCGTGCCCCGCCCGCGGGCGGGGCGGTCGGCGTCGGCCGCGGTGCGGGCGGGGGCTCCGGCGGGCACCGGTACGGCGCGCGCGGAGCGGGAGGGCGTCCTCCCGCGGGAGGGATCGTGCGGCACTGGGGGCTCCGGCTCGGCGGGGGCGGACGAAGATGGCCTCTATTTGTATCGCGCGCATTCGGGGCGCGGCAGGCGAACAGTGATCTTTGCCTCAGCAGCGGGCACCGCCCTGGGCGAAGGAGCCCTGGAGCGCCGCGTCCCGGGAGGACCCGCCGACCGTCACTTCGTAGCACCCGGGTGCGACGTTCCAGGCGTCGCCCTCCTCGTCCCAGTACGCCAGGGAACGCGCGGTGAGCGGGAACGTGACGCGCGCGCTCGCGCCGGGCGCCAGGGTGATCTTCTGGTAGCCCCTGAGCTGCCGCGGCGGCTGCGGGACGTCGCGGCCGGGAGAGGGCAGGCCCAGGTAGAGCTGCGGCACCGCGGTGCCGGGACGCGACCCGGTGTTGGTCACCCGCACCCGGACCGAGCCGGGGCTCACCTCAAGGTCGCCGTAGCGGAACGTCGTGTACGAGAGCCCGTGCCCGAACGGGAAGCGCGGCGCGAGGCCCTTGGCGTCGTAGTGCCGGTAGCCGACGAGGACGCCCTCCGAGAAGGTCACCGTCTTGTTCACGCCGGGATACTGGGCCGGGTTTCCCGCGGCGGGCGCGTCGCCCGCGTTCGCCGGGAAGGTCACGGGGAGCCGCCCGCCGGGGTCGACGTCCCCGTACAGGACGCGGCCGAGGGCGCGGCCCGCCTGCTGGCCGGGGTACCAGGCGGCGAGGACGGCTCTGACCTCGTCCGCCCAGGGGGTGAGGACGGGCCCGCCGGTCTCCAGGACGACGACCGTGTTCGGGTTGGCCCTGGCGACCTCGGAGACGAGCGCGTCCTGGTCGCCGCGCAGCGGGTCGCCGCACTGGAGGGTGAGGCAGGACTTGTCGAAGAACTCGCCCTGGCTGTCGGTGACGAAGACGATCGCCACGTCGGCGTCCCGGGCGGCGCGGGCGGCGGCGCCGCGGTCGCCGCCGTCGTGGTAGGTGACCCGCGTTCCGGCGCCCGCCCGCGCGGCGATGCCCGCCCGCGGCGACACGCGCGTGAACGTCTCGACCTTCGCCGAGCCGAACCCGCTGGGGACCGCGTCGGCGCCCCTGCCGATGAGGGCGATCGAGCCGGGGGAGGAGAGCGGGAGGGCGCCGTCGTTCTTCAGCAGCGTCATCCCGCCCTCGGCGAGCAGCTGCGCGGCGGTCTCGCTCGCCGTGCGGTCGACCGCCGACAGGTCGTTGGGGTGGGCGGCCCGGTCGAAGACGCCGTGGCGGAACATCGTGCGCAGGATGTTCAGCGTGTGGCCGTCGATCGTGGCCTGGGCGACCTTCTTCTGGGAGACCGCCCGCTTGAGCAGGAACGCGTTGTACTTGAGCCCGATCGGCAGCTCCAGGTCCAGCCCGCCGTTGGCGGCGGTCGCGGTGTCCTTGGCGGCGAAGTGGTCGGAGGCGACGAGGCCGCCGAAGCCCCAGTCGTCGCGCAGGACCTCGTTCAGGACGGCGCCGTCCTCGCACGCCCAGCGCCCGTTGAGCCTGCCGAAGCCGCACATGACGGCGGCCGGCTCCGCGTCCTTGACGGCCGTCTCGAACGGGACGAGGTAGATCTCGCGGAGCGTGCGCTCGGCCACCCTCATGTCGAGGGAGAGCCGGTCGGTCTCCTGGGTGTAGACGGCCAGGTGCTTGACCGCGGCCAGCACGCCCTGGTCCTGCGCGCCGCGGATCCAGGACGCGCCCAGCCCGGCCGACAGGTACGGGTCCTCGCCGAAGCCCTCGAACGTGCGGCCGTTGAGCGGCGTGCGCAGGACGTCCACGGTCGGGCCGAAGATCACGTCGTTGCCGCGGTGCCGCGCCTCCCAGCCGACGACCCCGCCGTACTTCCGGGCGGCCTCGCGGTCGAACCCGGCGGCGAGCGCGATGGGGGCGGGTAGCCCGGTCGCCTTGCCCTGCCGGACGCCGGCCGGGCCGTCGGCCATGTACAGCGGCGGGATCCCCAGCCGCGGTATGCCGTGGTCGGTGTCGGCGTGCGCGGTCTCGATGAAGCCGCCGAGCGGGCCGCCCAGCGGGTCGTCGGCCGCCAGCAGCGCGATCTTCTCGTCCGCGGTCATGGCCTTGAGCAGCAGCCGCGCGCGCTCGTCCGCGTCCAGGGAGGGCGCGCACCAGGGCCGCTGGGCGGGGTCGCCGCAGCGGGCCGCCGCGCGCGCCTGAGCCTGAACCTGCGCCTGGACCCGGGCTTCGGCGGGCACGCCGGCGGCCGTTCCGAGGGCGGCCGCGGCGAGGACGGCGGCCAGCGCCGCCGCGGCCCGCTTCCGGCGCCCGCCCGCGCGCCCCGCCGAGTACTCCGGGTGCTCCGGGTACTCCGGGTGCTTCGAGTACGGCCTCCGCGCGGTGGCGGGTACGGCGGCGTCGGTGGCGGCGTGCGGCGTGTCGGCGGCCATGCCGCCTTTCTGCCACCGTCCGGTGGGAGAGTTCTAGGCGTCGCGGCGATTTGGCCACATCACGCCACCGCACGCCACATCAGGTCGCCCCGGTCGCCTCCGGGGCGACCGGCCTCAGCGGCCTCAGCGCCTCATGCCTGCCGGGCGGTGGCCGCGACCGCGAGCTCCTCCAGCGCGGCCCGCGCCTCGCCGTCGATCGGCGCGGCGGCCAGGGCCGCGGCGGCCCGGTCCGCGTACTGCTCGATCATCGCCTCGCAGGCGGCCAGCCCGCCGGTGCCCTCGATGATCGAACGCACCTCGGCCACGCCCGCGGCGTCGAGCCCGGGATCGCCCAGCAGCCGCTCGACCGTGGCCGCCCCCTCCGCACCGGCCCGTTCCAGGGTCTGGGCGATCAGCACCGTGCGCTTGCCCTCGCGCAGGTCGTCCCCGGCGGGCTTGCCGGTCTGCGCCGGGTCGCCGAACACGCCCAGCACGTCGTCGCGGAGCTGGAACGCGATGCCCAGCGGCCGCCCGTACTCCCGCAGCGCCGCCACCACCCCGGGGGCGCCCCCGGCCAGCGCGGCGCCCAGGTGCAGCGGCCGCTCGATCGTGTACTTGGCGCTCTTGTACTCCACCACCCGCAGCGCCGCGTCCACGGTGCCCGAACCGCGCACGCCCTCCAGCAGGTCGAGGTACTGGCCGCACATGACCTCGGTCCGCATCAGGTCGTAGACCTCGCGGCCGCGCAGCCGGGCGTCCTCGTCCAGGCCGCTCCACTCGAACATCTCCCCGGACCAGGACAGGCACAGGTCGCCGAGCAGGATCGCGGTGCCCTCGCCGAACGGCCCGGCCGGGCCGCCCGCCCAGCCCTCCTCGCGGGCCATCGCCTGGAAGCGCCGGTGCACCGACGGCTGGCCGCGGCGGGTGTCGCTGGAGTCCATCACATCGTCGTGGATCAGCGCGCTGGCCTGCAGCAGCTCCAGCGACGCCGCGGCGGCGACCACCGCCTCGCGGGGCTGCGTGCCGCCCGCGGCCCGCCATCCCCAGTAGCAGAACGCGGGACGCAGCCGCTTCCCGCCGGCCAGCAGGACGTCCAGGGCCGCCATCAGGGGCGCGAGATCCGGGGAGATGGAGAGGAGACCTGGACGCTGCCGGTCGACGAACGCCATCAGGGCGTCGTCGACCTCCTTGCGGACGCGGCTGGTGGACATGCTGTGATCGTATCCGCACGGTGCCGCCCGCCGGGACCGCCCGGACCGGGCGGGACCTGGTGAGACCCGGTGCGACCGGGCAGGACCGCGCCGGGCCGAACGGCACTACCCTTGAGGGATGCGACCCGAACGCCCCGATCGCGCCCCCACCATCCGTGAGCTGCTCGCGGCCGGGGGCAGGTCCTTCTCCTTCGAGTTCTTCCCGCCCAAGACCGAGAAGGGCGCCCGCACCCTCTGGCGCACCATCCGCGAGCTGGAGACCCTCCACCCGACGTTCGTCTCGGTGACCTACGGCGCGGGCGGCGGCACCCGCGACACCACCGTCGACATCGTCGAGCGGATCGCCACCGACACCACCCTCACCCCGGTCGCGCACTTCACCGCCGTCAACCACGCCCAGGCCGAGCTGCGCAACCTCATCGGCCGGTTCGCCGCCGCCGGGGTCCGCAACATCCTCGCGCTGCGCGGCGACCCCCCGGGCGACCCGATGGGGGAGTGGATCAAGCACCCCGACGGCGTCGAGTACGCCGCCGAGCTGGTCCGCATGATCCGCTCGTACGGCGACTTCTGCGTGGGCGTCGCGGCGTTCCCGTACAAGCACCCCCGCTCGGCCGACATCGAGAGCGACACCCGCTGGTTCGTGGAGAAGTGCCGGGCCGGCGCCGACTACGCGATCACCCAGATGTTCTTCCGCGCCGAGGACTACTTCCGGCTGCGCGACCGGGTCGAGGCGGCCGGCTGCGACGTCCCGATCATCCCCGGGATCATGCCGGTCACCAAGATGAGCACGATCGAGCGGTCCGAGCAGCTGTCGGGCGCGCCGTTCCCGCCCGAGGTCAAGGAGCGCTTCGACGCGGTCGCCGACGACCCGGAGGCGGTGCGGCGGCTGGGCATCGAGCACGCCGCCGAGCTGTGCCGGGAGCTGCTGGAGCAGGACGCCCCCGGCATCCACTTCATCACCTTCAACCAGTCGACCGCGACCCGCGAGGTCTACGGGCTGCTGGACGCCGCGTCGTACGCCGCGAGCGGCAGCGCCGCCCCCATCACCGCGTAGGGCGGCCCGCCGCCGGGGAAGTCGAACCCGGTCAGCAGGTCGACCATGCCCACCGAGCGGTACAGCCGCCGGGCGGGCGTGTCCGGCCTGCGGTCCAGGGTCGACAGCACGACCGTGCGCTCGGGCCGGCCCTCGCACAGCGTGGTGAGCAGCCGCCGCCCGAGCCCCCTGCCCTGGTGGTCCGGATGCACGTGCAGCTCCGCCACCTCGAACGAGTCGTCCAGCCAGCGCGCCGCGTGCTCGGGGCCGCCGGCCTCGGTCAGCGCCCCGTACACCACGTCGTGCCACCACTGGCCGTGCTCGCCCGCGAAGCCGTACCCGAATCCCTGGAGCGTTCCGCCGATGGGGAGCACGCCGCGGCGCTCGGCCACCACCGCGCGGAACCGCGGGTGCGCGGTGTGCCGCTCCATGATCGTGTGCCGGCCGGGGAGCTGCTCGGCCGGCGGCCGCATCGCCGCCGCGTACACCGCCAGGATCGGGCCCAGCCGCCGCTGGAACGCCCGGTGGTCGATGTCCCGCAGCTTCGCTTCCTTCACCCGCTAGAGATTAGACCCGCGCGACGGTCCGCCGCGTCGCCGACAGCCGGTCGTAGATGTCCCAGAGGATCTTGTCGGCGGCCTTCTGCAACGACCCCCGGGTGGCCTCCAGCTGCCCGCCCCACTGCCGCGCCTCCGGGCCGAGCCACGCGTCGGTGCCGTTCAGCGTCCGCACCGCCGGGTCGAGCGCCTTGCGGAGCCGGTCGATGCCGCCGTACGCGTCGGCGTACGCCTGGTAGAGCTCGCGGTACGCCGGGTTCGGGCGCTCCGTCGGCGGCAGCTGCGCCGCCGCGGCCGAGTCCAGCGGCGGCGGAACGCTCCCGGGAGGCGGCGGCGCGGCCACGTCAGCCCGCCTTCCGGTCCAGGCCGAGCCGGTTCAGGGCCTCGCGGGTCCGCTCGCTCAGCGGCGCCCCCGCCAGCACCTGCACGGCCACCGGCCGGATCTCCGCGTGGTCGGCCTGTGCCAGGAACGCCCGCAGCCACCGCACGTCCATCGCCGCGTGGTGGCTGGCCGTGCCGAGCGACTCCCGCACCGCCGCCAGCCGCGCCTCGTCGCCGCCCGCCGCCTTGAGCAGGTCGGCCGCCGCGGCCGGGCCGAGCCGCTCGTACAGCTTCTCGGTGTAGTCGGGGTCGCCGGCGTTGGCCCGCAGCCGCTCCCACACGGCCTTCGGGACGGGGTCGCGGTCCTGGACGGCCGCCGCGACCGCCAGCGCGTCCGTCCTGGCCGCCTTCGCCGCGTCCTGCCGGGTCGGGAAGTTGCCGAGATCGCCCCCCGCCCCGACCGGCGTGACCGGCCGCGGGCGCGCGGGCGCCTCCACCGGCTTCGGGCCGGGGGACGGCGAGCCGTTCCCCGGCGAAGCATCGCCCGGCGAACGATTGCCCGGTGTGCCCGGCGTGCCCGGGAGCACCGGTACCGCCGGCGCCTCCACCCCGCCGCCGCGATCGGGATGCGTGATGGCGTAGTTGTAGCGCCGGGTCAGCATGCCGAGCTGCCCGGCGGTCCACTCCGCCACCCGCTGCGCCTCCCGGTACCCCGTGGCGGGGACGCCCGGCGGCGGCCGGTGACCGTTCAGCCAGCCCCGGATCGCGTTGTCGGCGTCCTGCATCTGCCGGATCAGATGGTTGAGCGCGGGCGGATCGATCCCGCGGAAGTCGGCGTCGCGCGCGGCCGGGCCGGTCCGCATCTGCCCGGTCATCCACCCTCCCGAAGCTCGGCGACTCCCAGGATCACACCGGCGTCACGCGGTGTCGAGGGCCTTGCGGACCGACTCCGGGTCGCGCGCCACCACCGCGGCGCCGCTCCCGCCCAGCACGATCGGCCGCTGGATGAGCGACGGGTTCGCCACCATGATCTCGATCCACCGCGCCCGGTCGCGCTCCATGTCCTTCAGGCCGAGCTCCTTGGCGACCGGCTCGTTCAGCCGCGCCACGTCCCACGGCTCGGCGCCGATCCGCTCCAGCACCGCCGTGAACTCCTCGGCCGTCGGCGGCTCGTCCAGGTAGCGGCGCTCCACGTACTCCACGCCCGCCTCGTCCAGCGCCGCCTTCGCCGCCCGGCTCTTGGAGCAGCGCGGGTTGTGCCACAGCTCGGTGCTCATTCGTCCATCCCCACGTCCGCGGACTCGCCCCCGGTGATCCGGAGCAGCTCATCGTACGAGGTCGGGAACACCGTGTGCGGGATCCCGCCGGCCGCCCACACCCGGTCGTACTTGGCCAGCCACACGTCCACCAGCGTCCGTACCGGCGCCGGATGCCCGACCGGCGCGACGCCACCGATCGCCTGCCCGGTCGCCTCGCGGACGAACTCCGGCTTCGCCCGCCGCACCTTCGCCGCGCCGACGAGCGCGGCCACCTTGGCCGTGTCGACCCGGTGCGCGCCGCTGGTCAGCACCAGCAGCGGCACGCCGTCCGCGTCGAAGACCAGGCTGTTGGCGATGGCGCCCACCTCGCAGCCGACCTGCTCGGCGGCGGCCTTCGCGGTGGGCACCGGCTCGGGCAGCTCCACGACCTCCCCGGCCGCGCCCGAATCGCGCAGCGCGCGGGCGACACGTTCGACGTTGGGATGCATGGCGACCACTCTAAAGTGTCGGAATCCTCCCCGCGGGCACGCGCGTCCAAAGGGGATGACGCGAGGAGCCACATGAGCATGAAGCGCGGCGTTGCACTGCTCACCGGCGGAGCCCTGCTGATCGCGGGCTGCGCGGACGGCGAGCCGGCCGCCGAACGGCCGAAGACCCCCACCGCCTCCCCGACGACCGCGTCCCCCGCCCCCAAGCCGCCGCCCCGTACCCTCAAGGCCGGCGCCAAGGGCCCCGACGTCGAACGGCTGCAGAAACGACTCAAGGACCTCGGCTACGACCCCGGCAAGGCCGACGGGAAGTACGGGATCTCCAGCCAGATGGCCGTGTGGGCGTTCAAGAAGGTCAACGGCCTCAAGGTGAACAGCGGCGTCGGCGCGAGGACCTGGGCCGCCCTGGACGCGCCGCGCCCGCCGCGTCCCATGGCCAGGAAGCGCGAGGCCGACCGCGTCGACGTCGACCTGCGCCGCCAGTACCTCGTCGTCTACCGGGACGGCCGGCCGAAGCTGATCTCCCACATCTCGTCGGGCTCCGGCGAGTACTACTGCGCCAAGGACCGCGGCGCCACGGTCGCCCGCTGCCGCTACGCCACCACCGGCACCGGCGACTTCCGCACGGGCCGCCGCGCCTCCGGCTGGGAGGTCTCGCCGCTCGGCCGCCTCTACAACCCCGTCTACTTCAACGGCGGCATCGCGTTCCACGGCGCCCTCGACGTCCCCCGGTACCCGGCCTCGCACGGCTGCGTCCGCCTGCCGATGCACATCGCCGAGTACTTCCCCGACCTGGTGAGGACCGGCGCGCCCGTCCACGTCCGGCGCCCGAAGTGACACTCGTTCGAACACGTTGACGAATCGGCGTCAGGGCGGTTTACTGTGAATGCGTCGAACTTATGTTCGAGGTGGTACGGGACTCGCGGACCGTGCCAGGGCGACGTCCCCGCCAGAGACGGCGGGACGGACGGCCGGGCGGAGTGAGGGGAAGCTCTCCGCCCGGCCGGCCCGAGCCCGGAAGGAGGCAGTCATGTCCGGAACGATGACCGCACACGGTCTCCACTCTTCTGCGCAGCGCATGCCCGGTCCCCGCCCGCGCGCGGTGCCGGCGCCGCGCCCGGCCCAGACCGCGGTCGGCCAGCTGCACGCCGCCCGCATGGGCCTGGCCGAGGCCGCCGAGGCCACCACGCCCGCCGTCCGCTACGTCTGCGCGCACCTGTCCGCGCTGCGCGCCGCCGCGGCGGTGCTGGCGTCCAAGGAGCCCCGCGACACCCATCACCGCGGCCGCCCCCGCAGCGTCTGGGTGCTGCTCCCCGAGGCCGAGCCCGCCCTGCGCGAATGGGCCGCGTTCTTCGCCGCCGGCGCCGACAAGCGCGCCGCCGCCGAGGCCGGCCTGCCCCGCGCCGTCACCCCCCGCGAGGCCGACGAGCTCCTCCACGACGCCGAGGTCTTCGTCACCCTGGTCGAAGACACCCTGGGCGTCCCCGGCCAGCCGACCCTCCCCATCCCCGAAGCCAGCTGAGGAGAGTTCTTGAGACGCCTTGGCGCCAGGCCGTAACGATCCCCGGCCGCGCCCCGCGCCAGCATCGCCTCGCCTAGACGGCCCCTCCGCGATCGTTCTCTCGCAGACCCGAAACCGCTTCGCGCCCGACCGCGAAGAGGACCCGCTGAAGTAGGCCCGCCAACACGGCCCGCCCCCAGCGGCCGCGGTCTCCTCCCCTTCGACCCCGGCCGCACCACGCCGGGGCGCCGAGCCTCCTCCCTTCCCCAGGCCCCGGCGCCCCGGCCCGCTCCGTTCCCTCCCAGGAGGGGCGGTGTCGGTCAGTGGGATGGGGCGGTGGGGAAATCGGCGGTATGAGAATGTTGGGGGCGGTTGCGAGGAGGGGCGTTGACGGCGCGTGGCGGGCGGGGGCTGGTGCCTTTGCTGGCCTTTCTCGGGGTGATGGCCTACTCGCTGGCGATGGGCGTGATGACGCCCGCGCTGCCGCTCCTGCAGCGGTCGATGGACACCACGGCGGCGGGGGCCGTGTGGACGCTGACGGCCATGACGCTGTCGGCGGCGGTCTGCACGCCGGTGGCGGGGCGGCTCGGGGACCTGTACGGGCCGCGGCGGGTGCTGCTGGCCGTGCTGGTCGTCGCGGTGGCGGGGATGGTCGTGGCGGCGTCGGCCTCCTCGCTCGGGGTGATGCTCGCCGGGCGGGCGCTGAGCGGGGTGGGCGGGGGCGTGTTCCCGCTGGCGTACACGATCATCCGCGAGGTGTACCCGCCGGAGCGGACCGCGTCGGCGGTCGGGCTGATGTCGTCGATGCTGGGGCTGGGCGGGGCGGTCTCGTGGGTGCTGGCCGGGCCGGTCATCGACCATCTGGGGTGGCGGTGGCTGCTGTGGTTCCCGGTGGCGGGGCTGGTGCCGGGGATCGTGGCGGCGTGGTGGATCGTTCCAGCGACGCGGGGGACGCGGGACGCGCGGATCGACTGGTGGGGGTCGCTGCTCTTCGCCGGATGGCTTGTCGCCCTCCTCACGGCGCTGACCCAGGGGATGGAGTGGGGCTGGGCCTCCCCGGGGGTGCTGGCGCTGGTGGCCGGGGGCGTCGCCGTGCTCGGGGTCTGGCTGGTCGTGGAGCGGCGGGTCGCGGAGCCGCTGGTCGATCTGCGGCTGATGCGGCGGCGCGGGGTGTGGACGGCCAACCTGGGATCGCTGCTCTCCGGGTACGCGCTGATGGCCGGCGGCCTGCTGTTCCCGCTGATGGTGCAGCTGCCCGAGGAGGACGGGTTCGGGTTCGGCGGCACGGCGACGGAGGCGGCCCTGCTGCAGCTGCCCGCGAGCGCGGCGATGGCGGTCGCCGGGATGACGGCCGGGCTGCTCGACCGGCGGGTCGGGACGCGGGCGGTGCTGTTCGCCGGGGCGCTGCTGACGGGCGCGGGGTACGGGTACGTCGCGCTCCAGCACGATCACATGTGGCAGCTGTACGCGGGAGGCGTCGCGCGGGGCGTGGGGCTGGGGCTGGCGTACGCGGCGGTGGCGAACCTGGTGGTGCATTCGGTGGAGGTATCGCGGACGGGCGTGGCGACCGGGGTGAACACGCTGATCCGGAACGCGGGCAACTCGGTCGGGGCGCAGGCGAGCGCGGTGCTGGTCGCCGTGGCGGCGACGGCGGAGGGCGGGTACACGCTCGGGTTCGCGGTGAGCGCGGCGGCGATGGTCGCGGTGATGGCGCTGGCGCTGATCGCGCCGGGGCGGCGGCGCGGCGCGCGGCGGCCTCCGGTGGAACGGCACGCGTCCACCGTGTGATCCTGGGGCGATGCTCTTCCCCGCTGGTGTGACGGCGCTGGTGGTGGCCGGCACCGTGCCGGCGTGGCTCGCGACGCCGGGCCGCCCGCTGGCCGACTGGGCGCTGCTCCTCGCGGTGTGCGGGACGCTGTTCGTGCGGCGCCGGGTGGTGGCGGCGTGCGCGGCGGCCGTGGTGCTGAGCGTGACCTACTACGTGCTGAGCCCGGTCGACGGGCCGCTGCTCGTGGTCGTGATGCTGGGCCTGTACCGGGTGGCGGCCGAGGGGCGGCTGGTGGCCGCGGGCGCGCTGGGCGCGGCGACGGTGCTCTCGACGGCGCTGGGCACGCTGGCCGGCAACGACGAGATCAACGCGATCGCGCTGTTCATGATGACCGGCTGGGTGGTGGCGCTGGTGGCGCTGGGCGGCGTCCGGCACGGGCGGCGGGAGGCGCTGCGGGAGGCGGTGCGGCGGGCGGAGGAGGAGGCGCGGCTGCGGGCCGTGGAGGAGCGGCTGCGGATCGCGCGGGAGGTGCACGACGCGGTCGGCCACCATCTGTCGATGATCAACGTGCAGGCGGGGACGGCGCTGTACCGGCTGCCGCGCGATCCGGCGCCGGCGCTGACGGTGATCCGCGACGCGAGCCGGGAGACGCTGCGCGAGCTGCGTTCGACGCTGGGCGTGCTGCGGCAGGTCGATCCGCCGGCCGGGGGCCTGGACCGGCTGGACGAGCTGGTGCGGTACGCCGAGCTGGCCGGCCTGAAGGTGGCGCGGGAGACCGAGGGCGCGGTGCGGGAGCTGCCCAAGGGCGTCGATCTGGCCGCGTACCGCATCCTCCAGGAGTCGATCACGAACGTGACGCGGCACGCGGCGGCGGAGAGCCTCCGGCTGACGATCGCCTACGGCCCCGCGGACCTGCGGCTGGAGGTCCGGGACGACGGGACGGGCGCCGGCGGCGGCAAGGGCGGCGCGGGCATCCGCGGCATGCGGGAGCGGGCGCGGGCGCTGGGCGGGGAGCTGGCGGCGGGCCCGGTGCCGGGCGGCGGTTTCCGCGTCCGGGCGCGGCTGCCCTACGGTGAGGACGCATGATCAGGGTCGTGCTCGCCGATGACCAGGCCCTGGTGCGCGCGGGGTTCCGTTCGCTGCTGGACGACGAGGACGACATCGCGGTGGTGGCGGAGGCGGCGGACGGGGCGGGGGCCGTCGAGGCGGCGCGGTCGGCGCGGCCGGACGTGATCCTGATGGACGTCCGGATGCCGGGGATGGACGGGCTGGAGGCGACCCGGCGGATCCTGGCCGCGGACACCGCGGTGCGGATCGTGATCCTGACGACGTTCGATCTGGACGAGTTCGTGTACGCGGCGCTGCGCGCGGGCGTGTCGGGGTTCCTGGTCAAGGACACCGATCCGGGGGAGCTGCTGCGGGCGGTGCGGGTCGCGGCCCGCGGCGAGGCGCTGATCAGCCCGCCGGTGACCCGGCGGCTGATCGCGGAGTACGCCGGGCGGGCGGCCCGGCCGGCGCCCGATCCGCGGCTGGACGGCCTCACGCCGCGCGAGCGGGAGGTGATGGCGCTGGTCGCGGGGGGCCTGTCGAACGGCGAGATCGCGGCGCGGCTGGGGCTGAGCCCGGCGACGGCCCGGAGCGCGGTGAGCCGGCTGATGACGAAGCTGGGGGTGCGGGACCGGGCGCAGCTGGTGGTGCTCGCGTACGAGAGCGGCCTGGTCAGCCCGGGCTGGATCGGCTGACCCGCGGCCCCCGCGCAACACGGGGTGCAGGCGCCGGGCGGCCGGGCGCAACAACGGGGGTACGCCGGTCGGGACCGCGGGCCGATGTGGCCGCCGGTGCCGGCGCCGCACCGTGGAGGCATGGACGATTCACCTCCCAACAAGGCCGGCGCCGCCGTCGCCGGATTCCTCGCCGGCGGCATCGCCGGTTTCGTGCTCACCGAGGCGTTCGCCGCGTTCTTCCACTTCGTTCTGGACATGACGCCGGACGTGGAGGGCACGCCCGCGCTCATCGCCGTCTTCACGGGCGTGCCGCTGCTGTGCGCCGTCGCGGGCGCCTTCGGCCTCCACCGCTTCGCGGCGCGCAGGGGGCGGTGAGGATGGGCGTCTTCGCGCGGCTGGCGTCCTGGGCGTACCGGCACCGCTGGTACGCGCTGGGCGCCTGGGTGCTGGTGCTCGTCGCGATCACGGCGGGCTCGCAGGCGGCCGGCTCCGACTACCGCAACGACTTCTCGCTGCCCGGGACGCAGTCCCAGCGGGCGACCGAGCTGCTGAAGGCGCACGGCGCGCCGCAGGCCGGCGACAGCCTCCAGGTCGTCGTCCAGGCGCGGGACGGGCTCCGCTCGCCCGCCGTGGAGCGGGGGCTCCGCGCCGCGATGGGCGAGGTCGGCGGCCTGCCGGGCGTGGCCGGCGTGCGCCTCCCGTACGACGACCCGGGGGCGGTCTCCGGGGACGGCACGATCGGGTACGCGACCGTGACCCTCACCGGGAAGGCCGAGAGCGTCCCGAAGGACGACGTCAAGG
Source organism: Actinomadura sp. 21ATH (assembly GCF_041951345.1). Lineage (NCBI taxonomy): Bacteria > Bacillati > Actinomycetota > Actinomycetes > Streptosporangiales > Thermomonosporaceae > Actinomadura > Actinomadura sp. 21ATH. The sequence goes on from NZ_JBGNUR010000004.1 coordinate 409,500, forward strand.
CGATCATGGACGCCGCCCGCGCCGCCGAGGGCCCCGGCACCCGGGTCGAGATCGGCGGCGAGGCGGTGCGCGGCGCCGAGGAGGAGGGCGGCGGGGCCGAGGGCGCGGGCATGCTGGCGGCGCTGGTGGTCCTGGTGCTGCTGTTCGGCTCGCTGCTGGCGGCGGCGCTGCCGCTGGTCACCGCGCTGTTCGCGGTCGGCGGCGCGATGGGGCTGATCGTGCTGGCGTCGCGGGCCGCCACGGTCGCCGACTTCACCCCGCCGATCATGATGCTGGTCGGGCTGGGCGTCGGCGTCGACTACGCGCTGCTGGTCTTCTACCGCTACCGGCACGAGCTGCTGGCGGGGTCGGCCCCCAGGGAGGCGACGGTACGGGCGCTGGACGCCGCGGGCCGCACGGTCTTCGTCGCCGGCTGCACGGTGATCATCGCGCTGCTGGGGCTGGTCGTGCTCGGGCTCGGCGCGCTGCAGGGCGTGGCGCTGGCGGTCGCGCTGACCGTCCTGGTCACCATGCTCGCCTCGCTGACGCTGCTGCCCGCGCTGCTGGGGATCTTCGGCGGCCGGATCGAGCGGACGGTGCGCAGGCGCGCGGCCAAGAGCCGCCGGGAGCCGGGCGCCGGGTGGCGGCGGCTGGCCACGGCCGTGCAGCGGCGGCCCGTGCCGGCGCTGGCGGTGGCCGTCCTGGGGCTGCTCGCCCTGTCGGCCCCGGCGCTGGACATGCGGCTGGGCTTCGCGGACGCGGGCAACGACCCGGAGTCGTCGACCAGCCGCCAGGCGTACGACCTGCTGGCCGAGGGCTTCGGGCCGGGCGTGAACGGGCCGCTGATCGTCGTCGGCGAGGGCGGCGCGGCCGCGGGCGCGCAGGTCCGCGGCGCCCTGGCCGGCACGGACGGCGTCGCCTCGGCCACCCCGCCGATCCCGTCCGCGGACGGGCGGATCTACACCGTCCTGGTGATCCCCGATACGGCGCCGCAGGACGAGCGGACGGCCGACCTGGTCCACACCCTCCGTGCGGACGTGCTGCCCGCCGGGGCCGTGGTCGGCGGCTCGACGGCCGCCGCGCTGGACTTCTCCGAGACGGTGTCGAAGCGGCTGCCGCTGTTCGCCGCGATCGTGGTGGGGCTGTCCTCGCTGCTGCTCCTGGTGGTGTTCCGGTCGCTGCTCATCCCGGTCAAGGCCGCGGTGCTGAACCTGCTGGGCATCGGCGCCGCGCTGGGCGTGATCACGGCGGTGTTCCAGTACGGGTGGTTCGGCGTCCCCGCGGGCCCGGTCGAGGCGTTCATCCCGGTGATGATCTTCGCGATCGTGTTCGGGCTCTCGATGGACTACGAGGTGTTCCTGCTGTCGCGGATCCACGAGGAGTGGGTCCGGACGCGGGACCCGGCCGCGGCGGTGCGCGAGGGGCTGGCGTCCACCGGGCAGGTCATCACCGCCGCCGCGGCCATCATGATCGTGGTGTTCGCCGCGTTCGTCCTCAGCCCGAGCCGGATGCTGCAGCAGTTCGGGCTCGGCCTGGCGGTGGCCATCCTGCTGGACGCCGTGGTGATCCGCTGCCTGATCGTCCCGGCGGTGCTGCGGCTGCTGGGCCGGTACGCGTGGTGGCTGCCCGCCCCGCTGGCCCGGCGGATCCCTGAGGTGTCGCTGGAGCGCCCGGCGGAGCCGGCGCGCACCGGCTGACCCGCCCGCCGGCCGGCGGCCCCCAGAGACGGCTCAGGGCGTTCCCGCCACCGCGGGAACGCCCTGAGCCGTCGTCGTCCGGTCCTCCGTCAGAAGGACTCGACCGCGCGGCGCGCCTCGGGGTCGAGGACGCCCCAGCCGATGAGCTCCTCGGTGAGCTCGGTCGGCGACTTGTCGTAGATGACCGCGAGCGAGCGCAGGTCTTCCTGGCGGATGGACAGGACCTTTCCGTTGTAGTCGCCCCGCTGGCTCTGGATCGTCGCGGCGTAGCGGGCGAGAGGACCGGCCTTGTCTTTCGGAAGCGCCTGCAGCCGCTCGAGGTCGATCACGAGCTTCGGTGTAGGCCCGAGCGGGCTCGGCGCGGCACCGCCGGGCAGCAACTCGGAAACCGGCACGCCGTAGAAATCGGCGAGCTCGGCCAGCTTCTGAACGGTGACGGCGCGGTCGCCCCGCTCGTACGAACCCACGACGACGGCCTTCCAGCGGCCCCGGGACTTCTCTTCCACGCCGTGCAGGGACAGACCCTGCTGGGTGCGGATGGCGCGCAGGCGCCCACCCAGAGCCTTGGCGTATTCAGACGGCATTGTGGCCCCCAGGCTCTTTTCGTCGTTGTCGTCGGCCCCGGGACTTTCCCGGGGGGAGTCAGGTTCTTCAGGCTGTGACGCCGTGGGACTCTGTCTCCAGGGATGGTTACGGACAGTGACGGTAAAACGGGTACGGCCCCAGGTCAAGCCGATTGGAAAAAAGCGGTCGAATCCGCAGGTCTCGAATGGGGGCCCGTTCGCGCCCCGGACGGCCCGCGGCCCCCGTCCCGGCGGGCCTTTTCCGCCTTGTCCGAGCCTGTTCAGGCCCGGTGCGGCCCCCGCGCCCTATCCCCGTTCGTACCCGCGGTGTGACCCCTCTCACCAGCGAAGACGCGGGCGGGCCGGGTACAGGGCAGCGGCGCCGGACTGCTACGGTGAGACGGACAAGACGTCCTTTAAGGCCCGTCCCGTGAGGCGGGAAAGGAGGTTTCGGTGGTGAATGCTGCCTCCCGGCCGGAAGGTCCGGGCGCGGCGCGTGTGGCAGACGGTGACCCCCGGCAGAAGGCCGTTCTCGAAGGCCCCGACATCCGGCGCGCGCTCACCCGCATCGCGCACGAGATCCTCGAACGCACCAAGGGCGGCGAGGCCGTGGTGCTGCTCGGCATCCAGACCCGCGGCGTGACGCTGGCCCGCCGGCTGGCCGCCAAGCTGGAGGAGGTCGAGGGCCGGCCCGTTCCCTGGGGCTCGCTCGACGTGACGATGTACCGCGACGACCTGCGGATGAAGCCCGCCCGCGCGCTCGGCCGCACCGAGCTGCCGGCCACCGGGGTGGACGACCGCATCGTGGTGCTGGTCGACGACGTGCTGTTCTCCGGCCGCACCGTCCGCGCGGCGCTGGACGCCCTCAACGACCTGGGCCGGCCGCGCGCCGTCCAGCTGGCGGTCCTGGTGGACCGCGGCCACCGCGAGGTGCCGATCCGCGCCGACTACGTGGGCAAGAACCTGCCCACCTCCATGCGCGAGAACGTCAAGGTCCTGCTGGCGGAGAACGACGAGCGCGACGCCGTCGTGCTCGGCCCCGCGGCGGGACCGCGCGCCGCCGAGGAAGGGGGCGGGAAGTGAAGCGCCATCTGATCTCGGCGGCCGACCTGACCCGCGACGACGCGCTGCTGATCCTCGACACCGCCGAGGAGCTCGCGCAGATCTCCGGCCGCTCCATCAAGAAGCTGCCGACGCTGCGCGGCATGACCGTGGTCAACCTGTTCTTCGAGGACTCGACGCGGACCCGGATCTCGTTCGAGGCCGCCGCCAAGCGGCTGTCCGCCGATGTGATCAACTTCTCGGTGAAGGGTTCCAGCGTCTCCAAGGGCGAGAGCCTCAAGGACACCGCGCTCACGCTGGAGGCGATGGGCGCCGACGGCGTGGTCATCCGGCACGGCGCGTCCGGCGCGCCGCACCGGCTGGCCCGCTGGGTGCAGGGCAGCGTCGTGAACGCCGGCGACGGCACCCACGAGCACCCCACCCAGGCGCTGCTCGACGCGTTCACGATGCGCCGCCGCCTCGGCGACCTGGAGGGACGCAAGATCACCATCGTGGGCGACGTCCTGCACAGCCGGGTCGCCCGCTCGAACGTCCTGCTGCTGCACACGCTCGGCGCCGACGTGACGCTGGTCGCCCCGCCGACCCTGCTCCCGGTCGCCGTCGACACCTGGCCCTGCCAGGTCTCGTACGACCTGGACGCGGTGCTCCCCAAGAGCGACGTGGTCATGATGCTGCGGGTCCAGGCCGAGCGGATGAACGCCGCCTACTTCCCGACGGTCCGCGAGTACAGCCGCCGGTACGGCCTGGACGACGAGCGGCTCGCCCGCATGTCCGACGACGCCATCGTCATGCACCCGGGGCCGATGAACCGCGGCGTCGAGATCGCCGCCGGGGTCGCCGACTCGCCCCGTTCCACCATCGTCGAGCAGGTCGCCAACGGCGTGAGCGCCCGGATGGCCGTCCTGTACCTCCTCCTCGGAGGCTCCGAGCCCGCGTTCGGCAAGCAGGTCGAGGAATGAGCGGGCCGGAGCGGCGCGGCGCCGCCTGGACCGACGAGCGAGGCACGAGCGAGGAGGGAAGGCGGCGCCGGAAGGCGCCCCGGAGGCGAGTGGGGTACACAGCGTGAACAAGAGCTACATCATCAAGGGTGCCCGGATCCTCGGCGGGGAGCCCGCCGACATCCTCGTCCGGGACGGCCAGATCGAGCGGATCGGGACCGGGCTCGACGAGGCCGGCGCGGAGGCCGTCGAGGCCGCCGGGCTGATCGCGCTGCCGGGGCTGGTCGACCTGCACACGCACCTGCGCGAGCCGGGCCGCGAGGACGCCGAGACCGTCGAGTCCGGCACCAAGGCGGCCGCGATGGGCGGCTACACGGCCGTCCACGCCATGGCCAACACCGACCCGGTCGCCGACACGGCGGGCGTGGTCGAGCAGGTGTGGCGGCTGGGGCGCGAGGCCGGGTACTGCGACGTCCAGCCGGTCGGCGCGGTCACCCGCGGCATCCGCGGCGAGCAGCTGGCCGAGCTGGGCGCGATGGCCGACTCGGCGGCCGGCGTGCGGGTGTTCTCCGACGACGGCCACTGCGTCTCCGACGCGGTGATCATGCGGCGGGCGCTGGAGTACGTGAAGGCGTTCGACGGCGTGGTCGCCCAGCACGCGCAGGAGCCGCGGCTGACCGAGGGCGCGCAGATGAACGAGGGCGAGATCTCCGCCCGGCTCGGCCTGGGCGGCTGGCCCGCCGTCGCCGAGGAGGCGATCATCGCCCGGGACGTGCTGCTCGCCCAGCACGTCGACTCCCGCCTGCACGTCTGCCACGTGTCCACGGCCGGCTCGGTGGAGATCATCCGCTGGGCCAAGAGCAAGGGCTGCCGGGTCACCGCCGAGGTCACCCCGCACCACCTGCTGCTGAACGACGCCTGCGCCGAGACCTACGACCCGATCTACAAGGTCAACCCGCCGCTGCGCACCGCCGACGACGTGACCGCGCTGCGGCACGCGCTCGCCGACGGCACGATCGACTGCGTGGCCACCGACCACGCGCCGCACCCGGTCGAGGCCAAGGAGACCGAGTGGGCCGTGGCCGCCATGGGGATGATCGGCCTGGAGACGGCGCTGCCCGTGGTGCAGGAGGCGATGGTCGAGACCGGGCTGCTGGACTGGGCCGGGGTCGCCGACCGGATGGCGTTCCGCCCGGCGCGGATCGGCCGGCTGTCCGGCCAGGGCCGCCCGCTGGAGGCCGGCGAGCCCGCCAACATCACGCTGTACGACCCGGCGCCGCGCCGCCCCGTGAACCCGCTGGGGATGACGTCCAAGAGCCGCAACACCCCGTACGTGGGGCTGGAGCTGCCGGGGCGGATCGTCGCCACGTTCCTGCGCGGCCGGCCCACCGTCCTGGAAGGGAAGCTTCAGTGAGCGCGCAAGATTCAGCACTCCTCGTCCTGGAGGACGGGCGGGTGTTCCGCGGTGCCGGGTACGGCGCCGAGGGGGAGACCTTCGGGGAGATGGTCTTCAACACCGGCATGACCGGGTACCAGGAGACGCTCACCGACCCGTCCTACGCCCGCCAGATCGTGGCGATGACCTCCCCGCACATCGGCAACACCGGAGTGAACGAGGACGACCCGGAGTCGCGGCGCATCCAGGTCGCCGGGTACGTGGTGCGCGAGCCCGCCCGGGTGGCGTCCAGCTGGCGGGCCACCGGCTCGCTGGGGGCGGCGCTGCGCGAGCAGGGCGTCGTGGGCATCGCGATCCCCGGCACCCGGGCGCTGACCCGGCACCTGCGCGACCGCGGCGCGATGCGCGCCGGGATCTTCAGCGGCGCCGCGGCCGCCGCGCCCGAGGCCGAGCTGGTCGAGCGGGTCAAGGCGAGCCCGTCGATGGAGGGCGCCGACCTGGCCCGCGACGTGTCCACGCCGGAGCCGTACGTCGTCCCGGCGATCGGCGAGAAGCGCTTCACCGTCGCGGCCGTCGACCTGGGCATCAAGTCGATGACGCCGCACCGGATGGCCGAGCGCGGCGTCGAGGTGCACGTGCTCCCGGCCACCAGCAGCGCCGAGGACATCCTGCGGCTGGACCCGGACGGGGTGTTCTTCTCCAACGGCCCCGGCGACCCGGCCGCCGCCACGTACGCGGTGGACGCCCTGCGCGGCGTCCTCGACGCCGGGAAGCCGTTCTTCGGCATCTGCTTCGGCAACCAGATCTTCGGGCGGGCGCTCGGCCTCGGCACGTACAAGCTGAGGTTCGGCCACCGCGGCATCAACCAGCCCGTCCAGGACCGCGGCACGGGCAGGGTGGACGTCTCCGCCCACAACCACGGCTTCGCCGTCGAGGCGCCGGTGGACGGCCCCTTCGACACGCCGTACGGTCCCGGCGAGGTCACCCACGTCAACCTGAACGACGGCTGCGTCGAGGGCCTGCGCCTGATCGACCGGCCCGCGTTCAGCGTCCAGTACCACCCGGAGGCCGCGGCCGGCCCGCACGACGCCTCCGGGCTGTTCGACCGCTTCTGCGAGCTGATGCAGGGGTCGCGGAAGGAGGTGGCCGAGTAATGCCGCGCCGCCAGGACATCGAGTCCGTACTGGTGATCGGCTCCGGGCCGATCGTGATCGGCCAGGCCGCCGAGTTCGACTACTCGGGCACCCAGGCGTGCCGGGTGCTCAAGGCCGAGGGCCTGCGGGTCACGCTGGTCAACAGCAACCCCGCCACGATCATGACCGACCCGGAGATGGCCGACGCCACCTACGTCGAGCCGATCACCCCCGAGGTGGTCGAGAAGATCATCGCCAAGGAGCGCCCGGACGCGCTGCTGCCCACGCTGGGCGGCCAGACCGCGCTCAACACCGCGATCGCGCTGTACGAGAGCGGCGTGCTGGAGAAGTACGGCGTCGAGCTGATCGGCGCCGACGTCGAGGCGATCCAGGCCGGCGAGAACCGCGAGCGGTTCAAGGAGGTCGTCGCCAAGGTCGCCCGCGAGCAGGGCCTGAACGCCGAGTCCGCCCGCTCCAGGATCTGCCACACCATGGACGAGGTCCTCGCCGCCGCCGGCGAGCTGGGCTACCCCGTCGTGGTGCGGCCCTCGTTCACCATGGGCGGCGCCGGCTCCGGCTTCGCCCACGACGAGGACGACCTGCGCCGCATCGCCGGCGCCGGGCTCGACGCGTCCCCGACCAGCGAGGTGCTCCTGGAGGAGTCCATCCTCGGCTGGAAGGAGTACGAGCTGGAGGTCATGCGGGACCGCAACGACAACGTGGTCATCGTGTGCTCCATCGAGAACCTCGACCCGATGGGCGTGCACACCGGCGACTCGATCACCGTCGCGCCCGCGCAGACCCTCACCGACCGCGAGTACCAGAACATGCGGGACGTCGCCATCGCGGTCATCCGCGAGGTCGGCGTCGACACCGGCGGCTGCAACATCCAGTTCGCCGTGCACCCCGGCACCGGCCGGATGATCGTCATCGAGATGAACCCGCGGGTGTCGCGGTCCTCCGCGCTGGCGTCCAAGGCCACCGGCTTCCCGATCGCCAAGATCGCGGCCCGGCTGGCGGTCGGCTACACCCTCGACGAGATCCCGAACGACATCACCGCCGAGACCCCCGCCTCGTTCGAGCCGACGCTCGACTACGTGGTGGTCAAGGTGCCGCGGTTCGCGTTCGAGAAGTTCCCCGGCGCCGACACCACGCTGACCACCCACATGAAGTCGGTCGGCGAGGCGATGGCCATCGGCCGCTGCTTCACCGAGGCGCTGCAGAAGGCGCTGCGGTCGCTGGAGCAGAAGGGCTCCTCGTTCTCCTGGGACGGCGAGCGCGGCGACCCGGCCGAGCTGCTGGCCGCGGCGGCCCGGCCCACCGACGGGCGGATCCGGGCCGTCCAGCGGGCGCTGTGGGCGGGCGCGACCGTCCAGGAGGCGTACGAGGCGACCCGCATCGACCCCTGGTTCCTGGACCAGATCGCCGCGATCAACGAGATCGCCGACGGGATCCGCACCGCCGACGACGCGCTCACCCGCGACAAGCTGCTGCGCGCCAAGCGGCACGGCTTCTCCGACGCCCAGATCGGGCAGCTGCGCAACCTGTCGGAGGAGGTCGTCCGCGAGCTGCGGCACGCGCTCGGCGTCCGCCCCGTCTACCTGACCGTCGACACCTGCGCCGCCGAGTTCGCCGCCCAGACCCCGTACCTCTACTCGTCCTACGACGAGGAGACCGAGGTGCCGCCGGGCGACCGGCCCAAGGTCATCATCCTGGGCTCCGGGCCCAACCGGATCGGCCAGGGCGTGGAGTTCGACTACTCCTGCGTGCACGCCTCGTTCACGCTGGCCGAGGCCGGCTACGAGACCGTGATGGTCAACTGCAACCCCGAGACCGTCTCCACCGACTACGACACCTCCGGCCGGCTCTACTTCGAGCCGCTCACCCTGGAGGACGTCCTGGAGGTGGTGCACGCCGAGCAGGCCACCGGCACCGTCGCGGGCGTGATCGTCCAGCTCGGCGGGCAGACCCCGCTGGGGCTGGCGCAGAAGCTCAAGGACGCCGGCGTCCCCATCGTCGGCACCTCCCCGGAGAGCATCCACCTCGCCGAGGAGCGCGGCGCGTTCGGCCGCGTCCTCGGCCGCGCCGGGCTGCTGGCGCCCAAGCACGGCACCGCGTCCTCGTTCGAGGAGGCCCGCGAGATCGCCGCCGAGATCGGCTACCCGGTCCTGGTGCGGCCCTCGTACGTGCTCGGCGGCCGCGGCATGGAGATCGTGTACGAGGACGCCACGCTGGAGTCGTACATGGCCAAGGCGACCGAGGCGAGCCCGGAGCACCCGGTGCTGGTCGACCGGTTCCTGGACGAGGCCATCGAGATCGACGTGGACGCCCTGTTCGACGGCGAGGAGCTCTACCTCGGCGGCGTGATGGAGCACATCGAGGAGGCCGGGATCCACTCCGGCGACTCGGCCTGCGCGCTCCCGCCGATCACCCTCGGCCACGACGACGTCCGCCGCATCCGCGAGTCCACCGAGGCCCTCGCCCGCGGCATCGGCGTGCGCGGCCTCATGAACGTCCAGTACGCGCTGTCGGCCGGCGTCCTGTACGTCCTGGAGGCCAACCCGCGCGCCTCGCGTACCGTGCCGTTCGTGTCCAAGGCCACCGCCGTGCCGCTGGCGAAGGCGGCCGCCCGCGTCATGCTCGGCGCCACCGTCGCGGAGCTGCGCGCCGAGGGCCTGCTGCCCGAGAGCGGCGACGGCGGCTCGCTGCCGCTGGACGCCCCGATCGCGGTCAAGGAGGCGGTGCTGCCGTTCGACCGGTTCCGCAACGCCCAGGGCCAGGGCGTCGACACGATCCTGAGCCCCGAGATGCGCTCGACCGGCGAGGTCATGGGCATCGACGAGGTCTTCGGCACCGCCTACGCCAAGTCGCAGCAGGCCGCCTACGGCGTGCTGCCGACCAAGGGCCGGGCGTTCGTGTCGGTCGCCAACCGGGACAAGCGGCACATGATCTTCCCGGTCAAGCGCCTCGCTGACCTGGGCTTTGAGATTCTTGCCACGGAGGGGACCGCCGAGGTCCTGCGGCGCAACGGCGTGCGTGCCAAGATCGTGCGCAAGCACAGCGAGGGACCCGGACCCGACGGCGAACCCACGATCGTGCGGCGCGTCCTCGACGGCGAGGTGGACCTCATCGTCAATACTCCGTTCGGCGGGCCCGGCCAGTCCGGGCCGCGGCTGGACGGCTACGAGATCCGCACGGCCGCCGTGCTGCGCGGCGTACCGTGCGTCACCACCGTCCAGGGACTCGCCGCCGCGGTGCAGGGCGTCGAGGCCATCGCGGGCGGCCACGTCGGCGTGCGGTCGCTGCAGGAGCACGCCGAGCGGCTGCGCGGCGCGCACGGCCGGGGGTAAGCCCGGCCGGGCACGACCGGGCCCCGTGCACGACGAGGAGAGGGAGACGGGTGTCCGACACACCGGTGCAGACGTCGGCAACCGTTCTGACGGTCCGCCAGGTGCAGGACTACCACGCGCTGACGCTGGTGGCCCCGGCGATCGCCGAGCGGTTCCGGCCGGGGCAGTTCGTGGCGCTGGCCGTGGGCGGTGAGCACACGGGCCGGCTGGTCCGCCGGTGTTTCGGGGTGTACGAGGTCAAGTCCGACTACGGCGGGACGGTCGAGCTGGTCTTCGCCGACCGCGAGCCGGGCACGGCCTGGCTCGCGGGCCGCCGCTCCCGCGACCAGCTCGACCTCGTCGGCCCGCTCGGCCGCCCGTTCCGCCTCCCCAGGGACCCCGTCAGCTGCCTGCTGGTCGGCGGCGGTCCCGGGGGAGCGGCCCTGTTCGCGCTGGCCGACACGCTGCGCCGCCGCGACTGCCAGGTCCACTTCGTCCTCGGCGGCCCGTCCGCGCGGCAGGTGTTCGGCTCCCGGATGGCCCAGCGCATCGGCGACTCCGCCACCGTCACCACCGAGGACGGCACGCTGGGGGAGGAGGCCGCGGTGCGCGACGTGCTGCCCCGCGTGATCCAGGAGACGGGCGCCGACGTCGTGTACGGCTGCGGCCCCACCGCCCTGCTCCGCTCGGTCACCCAGGTGGCCGGCGACTACGGCCTGCCGTCCCAGGTCTCGGTGGAGTCGTTCCTCCAGGAGACCGGCGCCTGCGGCATCGGCGTCTGCATGACCTGCATGCTCCCCATGCACGGCGACGACGGCGTCACCCGCATGGTGCGGGCCTGCGCCGACGGCCCGGTCCTGCGCGGCGACCGCGTCCGCTGGGGCGATCTCGGCACCATCCCGTTCGACGCCCTGGGCGCCCCCCGCGCCCTGAGCCTCACGGAAGGCGGCAACTCGTGAGCGGGCGAGCGGAGGCGAGGCGATGAGCACGGGTTCCCGGTTGGAGACGCGGCTGGGGGCGCTGGAGCTGCCCAATCCGGTGCTGACGGCCTCCGGGTGCGGCGGTACGGGGCGGGAGCTGGCGCAGTTCTTCGATCTCGACCGGCTGGGGGCGTTCGTCACCACGTCGGTGATGGCGCGGCCCCGCGCGGGGCGGCCCACGCCGCGGATGACCGAGACGCCCAGCGGCCTGCTGACCGCGATGGGGCTGCCCGGGCCGGGCATCGAGGGGTTCCTGGAGCGGGACCTGCCCTGGCTGGCCGAGCAGGGCGTCCGCACCGTCGTGTCGGTCGCCGGCGGCAGCGTCGAGGAGTTCGGCGAGCTGGCCCGGCGGCTGCGCGGCGCGTCCGGGATCGCCGCCATCGAGGTGAACGTGGCGTGCCCCAACGTCGAGGACCGCGGCCGCATGTTCGCCTGGCACCCCGGCGCCGCCGCGTCCGTCGTGCGGGCCGTGCGGGCGCACGCGCGTCCCGGCGTCCCCGTCCTCGCCAAGCTCGCCCCCGACGTCACCGACATCGTCACCATAGCGCTGGCCTGCGTGGACGCCGGCGCCGAGGGGCTCACACTGATCAACACCATGGAGGGGATGGCGATCGACACCGGCGCCGCCGGCCGGCCCGGCACCCTCCGGCCCGCCCTGTCCGGCGTCTCCGGCGGCCTGTCGGGCCCCGCGATCCGGCCGGTCGCCCTCCGTTGCGTCTACCAGGTGCACGCCGCGCTGCCCGACGTCCCGATCGTCGGGGTCGGCGGCGTCGCGACCGGCCTGGACGCCCTGGAGTTCGTCCTCGCCGGCGCGTCCGCCGTCGGGGTGGGCACCACCCTGTTCCACGACCCCACCGCCGTGCCGCGGATCCTGCGCGAGCTGGACGAGGCGCTGGCCGCCCGCCGGATCGGCCGGATCGGCGACGTGGTGGGGCTTGCCCACAAGCCGGCCGGGTACGTACCGCCCCAGGTGCGGCCCGAGCCGCCCGCCCCCGAGCCCGAGGCCGGGGAAGTGAAGGAGAAGACCTCGTGACCGCCGCACCCGCCCCCATCGCCGTCGCCCTGGACGCACCCGACCTGGAGACGGCCGCGCGCTGGGCCACCCTGGTCACGCCGCACGTCAGCACCGTCAAGGTCGGCCTGGAGCTCTACCTGCGGTACGGGCCGGACGTGGTCGCGAGCGTCCGCGGCGCCAGCCGCGTCCAGGTCTTCCTGGACCTCAAGCTGCACGACATCCCGGCCACCGTCGCGGGCGCCGCGCGCGCCGTGGCCCGGCTCAAGCCCGCCTACCTGACCGTGCACGCGGCCGGCGGCCCGGCGATGATCCGCGCCGCGGTGGAGGCCGCGCCGGCCACCAAGGTGGCGGCCGTGACCGTTCTCACCTCGCTCGACGACGCCGACCTCGCCGCGCTCGGCGTCGCCGGGCCCGCCTCCGACGCCGTCCGGCGGCTCGCGGCCCTCGCCGTGGACGCGGGCGCGCAGGCGCTCGTGTGCTCCCCGCAGGAGGCCGCGGCCGTCCGCGCGGAGGTCGGCCCCGGCATCACGCTCATCACCCCGGGCGTGCGGCCCGCGGGCGCCGACGTCCAGGATCAGGCCCGGGTGGCGACCCCCGAGCAGGCCCTCGCCGCGGGCGCCGACCTGCTCGTGATCGGCCGCCCGATCACCGGCGCCCCGGACCCGGGCGCCGCCGCGGCCGCCATCGCCACCGCGCTGCGCCGCACGTCCGCGGGCACCCCGTGAGCGCCCCGTAGAAGGGCTGTTCGAACTCCAGCATCGCCGCTTCCCGGCGCCCGTGCCGGAGATACGGCCCCGGCGTGATGAGCGTCACGTCTCGCCCCGTACCGGACGGTCCGGTGACCGGGGTGGCGAGTGACGCCATCGGGGCCCTGAAAGGCGATTTTTCACGATCATGCAAGAGCGCAGGAAGGGGGCGGGATGGTCGCGGAACGCGGTCGAGTTGGGTACACTCCGTATTCAGGACACTTCGAGGAGTGAATTTCGTGATTTTGTGGTGGGCTAAACGGCACTTCACGTTGCCTTATGGGGCGTGAACTCGCTAGTTTCCACCCTCGTCCGACTCCGTCGAGTGGAAACCTGAGGTGACCCGGCGTGGCTCTTCCGCCCCTAACCCCCGAACAGCGCGCCGCAGCCCTTGAGAAGGCTGCCAAGGCCCGCAAGGAGCGGGCCGAGGTTAAGAACCGGCTCAAGCACGGGGGACTCTCGCTTGCCGAGGTCCTCAAGGAGGGGCAGACCGACGACGTCATCGGGAAGATGAAGGTGTCGGCCCTCCTGGAATCGCTGCCCAGCGTGGGCAAGGTCCGTGCCAAGCAGATCATGGAGCGCCTGGGCATCGCCGAGTCCCGCCGCGTGCGGGGCCTCGGCGCCAACCAGCGCGCCTCCCTGGAGCGTGAGTTCGGCGGCGGTGGAAACCGCTGATCCGCGATTCACGGGCGGGCGCGGCGGTTCTTCCGCCGCGGCCGGCTCGGACGTACCCGAACCGGCCGGCACCATCCCGCCCCTCTCCGGCGCACCCATTCCTGCGCCGGACGGCTCCCCCCCGAAGGACTCGCTCATGCGGCGGCTGACGGTCCTGTCCGGACCGTCGGGCGTCGGCAAGAGCACGGTCGTCGCCGAGATCCGGCGGGCCCACCCCGAGGTGTGGCTGTCGGTCTCGGTGACCACCCGTGCCCCCCGACCGGGCGAGGCCGACGGGGTGCAGTACTTCTTCGTCGACGACGCCGGTTTCGACCGGCTCGTCGCCGAGGGAGAGCTCCTGGAATGGGCGGAGTTCGCGGGGAACCGCTACGGCACCCCGCGCCGCCCCGTGGAGGACCGGCTCGCCCGCGGCGAGCCGGTGCTCCTGGAGATCGACCTCCAGGGTGCCCGCCAGGTCCGCACGTCCGACCCGGCCGCCCTCCTGGTGTTCCTGGCCCCGCCCTCCTGGGAGGAACTGGTCCGCCGGCTGGTCGGCCGCGGCACCGAGCCCCCCGAGGTGATCGAGCGCCGGCTGGACGCCGCCCGCGTCGAGCTGGCCGCCGAGAAGGAGTTCGACGTCACGCTGGTCAACACGGCCGTGCAGGACGTGTGCCATGAGCTGCTAGCCTTGATGGCTGTTCGTTAATCAGAACGAGCGTCGAAGTCAAGTACCGAGTGGAAGGCCACGGAGTGGCAGCCAGCAGCGAAGGCATCACCAACCCGTCGATCGACGAGCTCCTCGAGGTCGTCGACACCAAGTACGGCCTCGTGAGCATCGCGGCCAAGCGCGCCCGGCAGATCAACGCCTACTACGCCCAGCTGGGCGAGGGCCTGCTGGAGTACGTCGGCCCGCTCGTCGAGACCCAGGTCCAGGAGAAGCCGCTGTCGATCGCGCTGCGCGAGACCCGCGAGGGCCTCCTCAACGCGGAGCCCATCGAAGGCTAGGACCGGCACGGAGCCCCCCGAGGGCGGGGAAGCCTGAATCAACCGAGCCTCGGGAAGGCGACCTGAAGCAATGAACTCCTCCCGGCCGCGGGTCGTTCTGGGTGTGGGCGCGGGGATCGCCGCGTACAAGGTGTGCGAGCTGCTGCGGCGGTTCACCGAGTCCGGGCATGACGTGCGGGTCGTTCCGACCGCGGACGCGCTGCGGTTCGTCGGGGAGCCGACGTGGGCGGCGCTGTCGGGGCATCCGGTCTCGCCCGAGGTGTGGGACGGCGTCGCCGAGGTGCCGCACGTGCGGCTCGGGCAGGGCGCCGACCTGGTGTTCGTGGCGCCCGCGACGGCCGACCTGCTGGCCAGGGCCGCGCACGGGCTCGCCGACGACCTGCTCACCAACACGCTGCTGACCGCGCGGTGCCCGGTGGTGTTCGCGCCCGCGATGCACACCGAGATGTGGGAGCACCCGGCCACCCAGGCGAACGTCGCGACGCTGCGGTCCCGCGGCGCGGTCGTGGTGGACCCGGCGTCCGGGCGGCTCACCGGCAGGGACACCGGCCCCGGGCGGCTGCCCGACCCGGCCGAGCTGTTCGAGGTGGCGCGGCACGTCCTCGCCCGCGGCGCGGACGGCCGCGACCTGGACGGCCGCCACGTGGTGGTGTCGGCCGGCGGCACGCGCGAGCCCCTCGACCCGGTGCGCTTCCTCGGCAACCGCTCGTCCGGCCTCCAGGGGTACGCCCTGGCGCGCACGGCGGCGGCGCGGGGCGCCCGGGTGACGCTCGTCTCGGCGAACGTGGCGCTGCCCGACCCGGCCGGCGCCGCGGTCGTGCGGGTGGGGTCGGCCGAGGAGATGCGCAAGGCCGTCCTGGAGGCGGCCGGCGCCGCCGACGCGGTCGTGATGGCCGCCGCGGTCGCCGACTTCCGGCCCGCGGACTACCGGGGCTCGAAGATCAAGAAGGCGCAGGGCGCGGAGCCCGAGCCGATCCGGCTGGTCAAGAACCCCGACATCCTCGCCGAGCTGGGCGCCCGGCCCCATCCGGGCCAGGTGATCGTGGGGTTCGCCGCCGAGACCGACGACGTGCTCGCCAACGGCCGCGAGAAGCTGGCCCGCAAGGGCTGCGACCTGCTCGTGGTCAACCAGGTCGGCGAGGAGCTGGGGTTCGGGCGGCCCGACAACGCCGCCGTCGTCCTGGGGGCCGACGGCTCGTCGACCGAGATCCCGCGGGGCGCCAAGGAGGCCCTCTCCGAGGCGGTCTGGGACCTGGTCGCGGCGCGGCTGGCGCCGCGGCCGCCGGACTGACCGGACGCCCCCCGGGGCTGCGCCGCGGGCAAAGGTTCGGTATACCTGTCGTCCGGGCCTTTCCCGATAGACTCGCGTGGAAATCCGCCGGGCGGGGGTCCGCCGCGCCAAGCGAAAACCGATAAAGGCCCGCGCGGGACAGCGCGTTTCCCGCCGGACCGACATCCACATGTCCGTTCTGCGACGTCAGTCAGCAGCCGCTGCAAGGAGTTCACGTACGTGTCTCGCCGCCTGTTCACCTCCGAGTCCGTCACCGAAGGGCATCCGGACAAGATTGCGGACCAGATCAGTGACGCGATCCTCGATGCGATGCTCAAGGACGACCCCAAGAGCCGGGTCGCCGTCGAGACCATGATCACCACCGGCCAGGTGCACGTGGCCGGCGAGGTGACGACCGAGACCTACGTGGACATCCCCCGGATCATCCGCGAGAAGATCCTCGAGATCGGCTACGACTCGTCCAAGAAGGGCTTCGACGGCCACTCCTGCGGCGTCTCGGTGTCGATCGGCGCGCAGTCGCCCGACATCGCGCAGGGCGTCGACGACGCCTACGAGACCCGCGACGGCGACGACCGCGACAAGCGGGGCGACGACCTGGACCGGCAGGGCGCCGGCGACCAGGGCCTGATGTTCGGGTACGCCACCAACGAGACCCCCGAGCTGATGCCGCTGCCGATCACGCTGGCGCACAAGCTGTCCCAGCGGCTGTCGCAGGTCCGCAAGGAGGGCAAGGTCCCCTACCTGCGCCCCGACGGCAAGACCCAGGTCACCATCGAGTACGACGGTGAGCGCGCGGTCCGCCTGGACACCGTGGTCGTGTCCACCCAGCACGCTCCGGACATCGACCTCAAGGAGCTGCTGACCCCGGACATCAAGGAGCACGTGGTCGACCCGGTGCTGGCCGGCCTGGACATCGACACCTCCGGCTACCGGCTGCTGGTCAACCCGACCGGGCGGTTCGAGATCGGCGGCCCGATGGGCGACGCCGGCCTCACCGGCCGGAAGATCATCGTCGACACGTACGGCGGCATGGCCCGGCACGGCGGCGGCGCGTTCTCCGGCAAGGACCCGTCCAAGGTCGACCGGTCCGCCGCGTACGCGATGCGCTGGGTGGCCAAGAACATCGTCGCTGCCGGCCTCGCCGACCGCGCCGAGGTGCAGGTCGCGTACGCGATCGGCAAGGCGCATCCGGTGGGCGTGTTCATCGAGACGTTCGGCACCGAGAAGGTCGCCGTCGAGCAGATCGAGAAGGCCGTGGACGAGGTCTTCGACCTGCGCCCGGCCGCGATCGTCCGCGACCTGGACCTGCTGCGGCCGATCTACTCGCAGACCGCCGCGTACGGCCACTTCGGCCGGTCGGAGCCGGACTTCTCCTGGGAGTCCACCGACCGCGCCCCCGACCTGGCCAAGGCCGCCGGTCTCTGATCGCGCGTGAGTGAAGGGCCCCGGGGCGCGCCCCCGGGGCCTTCGCACGTTCGGGGGCGCGGAGGTAGGGGCGGTGGGGCCGGCCGGAATCGAACCGGCGTCCTCCCGGATCGGAGCCGGGCGCGACGACCTCTGCGCTACGGCCCACCAGGCGGCACCCTACAGCGTCGCGAGGAACGCCAGATGCGCGCGTTCGGGGGCGCGCACCAGCTCCGCCAGGGGCGGCGCCGGGCCCGGTTCGGACGGGTCGTGCCAGCGGACGTGCGGGTCCGCGCCCGCGGCCAGCAGCGCCCTCACGGCCGTTTCGGCGGCGCCCCTCCGGACGGCGTGCGCCAGGGGCGTGTTGCCGTCGCCGTCGGGCGTGTCGACGTCCAGGCCGGCGTCCAGGACGCGGCGGAGCAGCGGGTCGGGGTCGAGGCGGTCCAGCAGGTGCAGGAGCGTGAGACCGTCCCCGCGGCGCGTGTGGGGGTCGTAACCGAGGTCCAGCATCCGCAGCACTCCCGCCGTGTCGCCGTGCCAGGCCCGGTCGAACAGGGCGCGCCGCTGCTCGCGGAACGGGGTGAGCAGCCGGCCCCGCCCGGACGTCCAGCTCTGCCGCACGGCGAAGCATCCCTGGACGGCCCCGCCGAGCGTTCCCAGGGCGACCTCGCGCCGCTGCTCGTCCTCACCGTGCCGGTGCGCGACCAGGACGCCGTTCCGCATGGAGACCTCGTGCCACTCGCCGCCGCACCGCACCCTGGCGGTGCGCGGCGGACGCGGTGGCGGAGGCCCCACGGGGCCGTCCGGGGCGGGCCTCCGGGGGAACAGCGCCTCCCGGACGAGAGGGTGCAGCTCCTCGGGGGTGAGCCGTCCCGCCCGCACGGCGTCGAGGTCCGGGAGCCTCCTCCAGTACGGCTCGGCGAGTTCGAGGTGGCCGTCGTGGCGGCCGGCGTTCTGGAGCAGGCGGGCCCGCATCGTCTCCCCGGGGCCGGGTTCCAGGTACAGGGACCAGAACTGCGGGCTGTCCCTGGAGACGAGGACGCGGGCGCCCGGCCGCCGGGCGCCCACCGCCCGCGCCTCCGGGACGAGGCGGTGGAGGGCGAGCGGGAACCGGCCGAGGAACGAGTGGTGCCAGGAGTGCCGGCGGTCCTCCTCCGCGATGACGAGGGCGATGCCGGCGGCCCGGAAGGCTTCGGCGATCTCGCCCCGCTCGTGCAGCAGCGTGATCCATTCCGCGCGGGCGGCCGGGTCGGCCGCGCCAGGGTCGGCGGCGGGCAGGCGGCGCGCGTCCCGCGGGGTGCCGTCGGGCTCGAAGAACGGCGCCCGGTCCGTCCCGCCGTGGCGGGCCAGGAGCTCGGCGGTGCGGCGCGCGTCCCAGAGGTGGCGCACCCCCGTCCAGTCGGACCGGACGCGATGCGCCGCCGAGGGGCCGAAGAACAGGCCGAGCCGCGGCCAGGCGCCGGTGCGGACCTGGAGGGAGGCGCCCCCGTGAACGGCCAGGACCAGGGTCTCCGGGATGCGTGCCGGTCCGTCGTCGCGGTACTCGTAGGTCTCCCCGGGCAGGTGCCAGCGGAGCAGGTCGGGGACGAGGTGGCGCAGGTCGTCCTCCAGCGCCGCCGCGACCGCGCCGCCGTACTCGCGGGCCACGCCGGGCAGGTCGAACGCGACGTCCACGCGGGCGGCGGCGCAGGCGCCCCGCCAGTCGCCGGCCAGCCGCCGTCCGGCCGCCTGCTCGATCATGTCGCGCGGGACCTCGTGGATCCGCGGCCGCGTCCACCATCCGGCGAGCCGCGGAGGGACGGGGGGACGTCCGGGCGTTCCCGGCCGGGGCGGCGGACTCACTGTGCACTCCGGGGGCGAGGTGGCGGGACGGGCCGGATTCGAACCGGCGTCTTCCTAGGTGACAGCCAGGCGCGACGACCTCTGCGCTACCGCCCGCCGGGCGGCACTCTAGCGGAAGATGATCCGCGGGGCCGCCGGGATTCCGCCGCTGTCGGCCTGATCTGGTAGGACGGGGGCGTGAGCGAGGGCGGGGAAGCGGAGCTGATACCGGGGCTGGGGGACGTCCCGCGCGCGCCCGCCAAGAACGACGGCACCAGGAAGGACGGCAAGAAGAGCAAGGGCGCCGCGAAGAAGGGGGCGCGGCGGCCGGCCGAGGCGCTGCCGGTGGCGCGCGTCGCCGTCGACATGTCGCTGCCGCACCTGGACCGGCCGTTCGACTACCTCGTCCCGGCGGAGCTGGCCGGGAAGGCCGTCCCGGGGTGCCGGGTGCGGGTGCGGTTCGCCGGGCAGCTCGTGGACGGGCTGGTGCTGGAACGCGCCGCCGAGAGCGACCACGAGGGCCGCCTGTCGTACCTGGAGCGGGTGACCTCGGCCGAGCCGGTCCTGAGCCCGGAGATCGCGGCGCTGGCCCGGGAGGTGGCCGACCGGTACGCGGGGACGCTCGCCGACGTGCTGCGCCTCGCCATCCCGCCGCGCCACGCCCGCGTGGAGGCCGAGGAGCCGCCGGAACGCCCCGCCGGGGACGCCGGAGCCGCCGGCGGGGGCTCCGGGGAGGGGCCGGGGCCGTGGGCGGAGTATCCGGCCGGGCCCTCGTTCCTGAAGGCGCTGGGGGAGGGGCGGGCGCCGCGCGCGGTGTGGACGGCCCTCCCGGGACCGGCGTGGCGGGCGGCGATCGCGCGGGCCGTCGCGGTCGCGCTCGCGAGCGGGCGCGGCGCGCTGGTCGTCATGGCCGACGGCCGGGACGTCGCGCGGATGGACGAGGCGCTGAAGGCCGAGCTGGGCGAGGGCCGTCACATCGCGCTGACGGCCGAGCTGGGCCCCGCCGAGCGCTACCGCCGCTGGCTGGCGGTCCGCCGCGGGACGGTCCGGGCGGCCGTCGGGACGCGGGCGGCGATGTTCGCCCCCGTCGAGGACCTCGGCCTGGTGGTGCTCTGGGACGACGGCGACGACGTGCACGCCGAGCCGCACGCCCCGTACCCGCATCCCCGCGAGGTGCTGGCGCTGCGCGCGCACCGGGCGCGGGCGGCCGCGCTGATCGGCGGGTTCACCCGGACGACCGAGGCCACGCAGCTGGTGGAGGCGGGGTGGGCGCACGCGCTGGCGGCCGAACGGGCGCGCGTCCGCGCCGTGATGCCGCGGGTCCGGCCCGCCGGGGACGACGCCGAGCTGGCCCGCGACGGCGCCGCGCGGACGGCCCGGCTGACGCATCTGGCGTTCCAGACGGCGCGGCAGGCCCTGGAGCACGGCCCGGTCCTGGTGCAGGTGCCGCGCCGCGGCTACCTGCCGGGGCTGGCGTGCGGGCGGTGCCGCACGCCGGCGCGGTGCGGCGCGTGCCAGGGGCCGCTGTCGATGACGTCCGCGCACGCCGCCCCCTACTGCCGCTGGTGCGGGCGCATCGCCGGGGACTGGAACTGCCCCGAGTGCGGGTTCCTCCACGTGCGGGCGGTGGTGGTGGGCGCGCGCCGTACGGCCGAGGAGCTGGGGCGCGCGTTCCCGGGCGTCCCGGTGCGGACCTCCGGGCGCGAGGCCGTCCTGGACCGGATCGACGACGAGCGCGCGCTCGTGGTGGCGACGCCGGGAGCGGAGCCCGCCGCCGAGCGCGGCGGCGGGTACGCGGCCGCGCTGCTGCTGGACGGCTGGGTGCTCCTGGGCCGCGCCGACCTGCGGGCGGGGGAGGAGACCCTGCGCCGCTGGATGAACGCCGCCGCCCTGGTGCGGCCGTCCGCGCCCGTGGTCGTGGCCGCGGACGGGGCGCTCGCGCCCGTGCAGGCGCTCGTCCGCTGGGACCCCGTCACCTACGCCGAGCGGGAGCTGGACGAGCGCCGCGAGGTGGGGTTCCCGCCGGCCGCCCGGATGGCGTCGCTGACGGGCACGCCCGCCGCCATCCGGGAGTTCCTGTCGGGCGCCCGGCTGCCGGAGGGCGCGGAGGTGCTCGGCCCCGTGCCGGCGGCGGACAAGGAGCGCGCGCTCGTCCGGGTGCCGCGCCCGGCCGGGCAGGCGCTGGCGAAGGCCCTGCGGGAGGCGCAGGGGGTGCGCAGCGCGCGCAAGGCGCCCGAGAGCGTACGTGTGCAGATCGACCCCCTGGAACTGATCTGACCATTAGGGTTTCCCGGGTGGCCGACAACTGGGTGGACACCATCGCCGGCGAGCTGGAGAGCTGGGCCGGGAAGCAGGACGGCGACCGGGTCGACGCCGGGGGCGTGCGGCTCCTGCTCGACCTCGCCCGGGAGGATCTGCGGCTCCCCGGGCCGGACGCGCTGACCCCCGGCGCGCTGCGCGAGCTGATGCTGGACGCGGTGCCCGAGTCCGTCGTCGCGGGGCCCGGCGAGGTGCCCGCGATGGTCGCCGCCGCCCGCCACCTGATCGCCTTCCTGCGCGACACCGGCGCGGCCGGGGCGCCGGCCGCGGCGGAGCTGGAGGCCGAGCTGGACCTGATCGTCCCGGAGTTCACCGAGGTCATCGCGGCGGTCGACGAGGAGGACCGGCAGGCGGCCGCGGAGCTGCTCACCGGGATGATGCGCGCCGAGGGCGTCCCGCTCGGCGACGAGGACGCGGTCGGCCGGTGGATCAGCGACTTCGAGGCGCTGCCGGACGAGGAGCGGTTCGCCCGCACCGACGAGTACCTGCGCGAGAGCGGCGACCGCGCCGTGCCGCCGGTGCGGCTCGCGCCCCGGGCCGAGCTGGCCGCCGCGGCGCGCGCGTCGGGGCTGGCCGCGCAGGCCCGCGCGCTGGTCTCCTGGCTGGGCGGGGGCCGGGCCGTCGACGAGTACGACGAGCCGCCCGCCGCCGACGCGCTGGCCGCGGTCGCGGCCATGGAGCTGCCGTCCCCGCGCCGCACCCCGGACGGCGAGGACGGCGGTGTCGAGTCGCTGGCGGACCTGCCCGAGCTGGACCGGCTGTGGTGGGCGGCCGTCGACGCCGAGGTGATCACCGTCGCCGACGGCGCCGCGGCGCCCGGCCCGGCCGCCGCCCGGCTCGACGGCGCCGGCGACGATGCGGAAGGCGCGGACGGCGCCGATGACGGGGCGGCGCTGGACGCCTGGCTGCGGCTGTTCGACGGCGTGGCGGTGCCCGAGCACGACCCGTCCGACGGCCTCGACCCGATCCGGCTCGTCCAGAACGAGCTCACCGGCGTCCTGATCCACCTGTACGAGCAGGACGCCCCGGCGCGCCCGGCCGAGCTGGCCGCCGCGCTCACCGGCCACGTCACCGAGGCGTACGAGGTCACCGACCCGCGCGGGCTGGCCGCCGCGATCGGGGAGGCGGTCGCCCTGGAGGTCGAGGACCTCGCCCGCTGGGGCGTCCTCGCGCCCGCCGGGGGCGACGGCATCGCCCTCACCCCGCTCGGCGTGTGGGGCGTGCGGGAGCTGCTGCTGGCCGACGGCTTCACCGCGCCCGTCGTCGGCGACCTCGCGGACGCGCCCGCCGCCGACCTGGTGGCGGGGCTGACCTGGCACCGGCAGGACACCGCCGACGAGGAGATCGACGGCTGGCTGGAGGGCCGGGACGCCCCGGCCGCCGCCCGCGACCTGCTGGCGGTCATGCGCGACGGCGGGCCCGGCGCCCGCAACCTCGCCGCCGCCGTCCTGCAGCGCGTCGGCCCGGCGGCCGAGGACGCCGTGCGGGAGGCGGCCGCCGACCGTCCCGTACGGCCGTACGCGCTGCTGTGGCTGCACCGCCTCCAGGGCCTGGACGGCACGCCCGACCTGGAACGCGACGACTTCCTGTGGCTGTTCGTCGACACCGTCGCCGGGATGCTGGAGACCGCCGAGCCCCGGGACGCGGTGGCGGCCGCCGTCGCCGACGCGCCGGCCGGCTCCGACCTGGCCGGGATGGTCGACGAGATGTGGCGCACCGGCCACCCTGGCGCCGGCGCGGTCCTGGAGGCCCTCGGCGACCACCACCCCGAGAAGGCGATCGCCAAGGCCGCCCGCACCGCCGCCTACAAGGCGCGTTCGGCGCGCTCGGGCGGCTGAGGAGACCCGCGCCCTTCGTACACTGGACGTCCGTCCCCGATCATTCAGGGAACGCCGGGGATCATCAGGAATTGGAGTCTCGTTGGCCGTCAAGCCCATCCGCCTCTTCGGCGACCCGGTACTGCGCACCGCGGCCGACCCTGTCAAGGACTTCGACAAGGAGCTGCGGCAGCTGGTCAAGGACCTCACCGACACGATGATCGACGCGCCGGGCGCGGGGCTGGCGGCGCCGCAGCTGGGCGTGGGCCTGCGCGTGTTCACCTACTACGTCGACGACCGGCTCGGGCACGTGGTCAACCCCACCCTCGACCTGTCGGACGAGCGGGAGACCGGCGACGAGGGCTGCCTGTCCCTGCCCGGCCTGTCGTTCCCGACCCCGCGCGCCGTGCGGGCGGTCGCGAAGGGCTTCAACATGCACGGGGAGCCGATCACGCTGGAGGGCACCCACCTGCTGGCGCGCTGCGTGCAGCACGAGACCGACCACCTCGACGGGATCATCTTCATCGACCGGATGGACCCCGAGCAGCGCAAGGCGGCGATGAAGGCGATCCGCGAGGCCGAGTGGTTCGGGGAGCCCGCCCCGGTGGTCAAGGAGTCCCCCCACCGCACGTTCGGGAAGGCCCTGTAGATGAAGCTGGTGTTCGCAGGCACGCCGGAGACCGCGCTGCCGCCGCTGGAGGCGCTGCTGGAGTCGCCCCGGCACGAGGTCGCGGCCGTGGTGACGCGGCCGGATGCGCCGTCCGGGCGGGGCCGGAAGCCGGCGGAGAGCCCGGTCGCGGCGCGCGCCCGGGAGGCCGGGATCGAGGTGCTCAAGCCCGCCAAGGCGCGCGACCCCGAGTTCCTGGACCGGCTGCGCGCGATCGCGCCCGACTGCTGCCCGGTCGTCGCGTACGGGGCGCTGCTCCCGCGCGAGGCCCTCGACATCCCCCGGCACGGCTGGGTGAACCTGCACTTCTCGGTGCTGCCCGCCTGGCGCGGCGCGGCGCCCGTCCAGCGCGCCATCCTGCACGGCGACGACGTGACCGGCGCGGCCACGTTCCTGATCGAGGAGGGCCTGGACACCGGCCCGGTGTACGGGGTGCTGACCGAGCCGATCCGGCCGGACGACACCACCGGCGAGCTGCTCGGCCGGCTCGCCGTCGCGGGCGCCCGGCTGCTGGCCGACACGATGGACGGGATCGAGTCCGGCGTGCTGGAGCCGCGGCCGCAGCCCGAGGAGGGCGTCTCGCACGCCGCCAAGATCACCGCGGCGACCGCCCGGGTCGACTGGAACGCCCCCGCGCAGCACGTGGACCGGCTCGTGCGGGCCTGCACGCCCGCGCCCGGCGGCTGGACGACGTTCCGCGGCGAGCGGCTCAAGCTCGGCCCGGTCCGGCTCGCCGCGGGCGCCGGGCCGCTGAAGCCCGGCGAGCTGCGCGCGTCCAAGAAGGAGGTGCTGGCCGGCACCGCGACCCACCCGGTCGCGCTCGGCCAGGTCCAGCCCCAGGGAAAGCGGATGATGAGCGCGCTCGACTGGGCCCGCGGCGCCGCCCTCACCGGTGAGGACGCGCTCGCCTGATGTCTCCCGCACCCCGCCGCCACGGCCACGGCCACCCGTCCCGCAACCGCAGGCCCGGCGGGCCGCGCCGCACGGGCCGTCCCGAGGACCTGGTCAGGCGCACCGCGTTCGACGTGATCCGCGCCGTCGAGACCCGCGACGCGTACGCCAACCTGCTGCTGCCGGCCCGCCTCCGCGACCGCGAGCTCACCGGCCGCGACGCCGCCCTGGCCACCGAGCTGACCTACGGCACGCTCCGCGGCCGCGGCACCTACGACGCCGTCCTCGCGCTGTGCAGCGACCGCGAGCTGCGCCGCATCGACCCGCCGCTGCTGGACGTGCTGCGGCTGGGCGCGCACCAGGTCCTCGCCACCCGCATCCCGCCGCACGCGGCCGTCGGCACCGCCGTCGACCTGGCCCGCACCGTCGCCGGGCCCGGCCAGGCCAAGTTCGCCAACGCCGTCCTCCGCAAGGTCGCCGGCCGCGACCTGGACGGCTGGTTCGAGATCATCGCCCCGCCCGGCGGCAGCGAGTCGGCCCGGCTCTCGGCCCGCTACAGCCACCCCGGCTGGATCGTGAACGCGCTGGGCGACGCGCTCGGCCCCGACCGCGCCGAGCTGGCCGCGCTGCTGGAGGCCGACAACCTGCGGCCCCGCGTCACGCTGGCCGCCCGGCCCGGCCGCGCCACCGTGGCCGAGCTGGCGGAGGCGGGCGCCGAGCCCGCGCCGTACTCGCCGTACGCCGCGATCCTGCCCGAGGGCGACCCGGCCGCCATCGCCGCCGTACGGGAGGGGCGCGCGGCCGTCCAGGACGAGGCCAGCCAGCTGGTCGCGCTCGCTCTGGCCGCCGCGCCGGTCGCGCCCTCCGACGGCCGCGACGCGCGGTGGGCCGACCTGTGCGCCGGGCCCGGCGGCAAGGCCGGGCTGCTGTCGGCGCTGGCCACCGAGCGCGGCGCCCGGCTGCTGGCCGCCGACGTCCAGCCGCACCGCGCCGGCCTGGTCGCCCGCGCCGTCGACGACCGGGCCGCGGTGGTCGCCGCCGACGGCACCGCGCCCGCCTGGCGGCCCGGCGCGTTCGACCGCGTGCTGCTGGACGTGCCGTGCACCGGCCTGGGCGCGCTGCGGCGGCGCCCGGAGGCGCGCTGGCGGCGCGGCCCGGAGGCGGTCGCCGAGCTGGGCCCGCTCCAGCGCGAGCTGCTGCGCCGGGCGCTGGACGCCGTCCGGCCCGGCGGGGTGGTGGCGTACGTCACCTGCTCGCCGCACCTGGCCGAGACGCGCGTGGTGGTCGACGACGTGCTGCGCGAGCGGGACGGCGTCGAGCCGCTGGACTCGCCCGCCGCGCTCGCGGCCGTCGCGCCCGGCCTGACCGGGGTCGGCGACGGGCCGTACGCGCAGTTCTGGCCGCACCGGCACGGCACCGACGCGATGTTCCTGGCCCTGCTGCGCCGTACCTGACCCCGGCGGCGGGCCGGGAACCTTTACGTGTCGCACGCTCGTATTCCTGGGGTACGTCAGTAGCCTCGTCGGCGGCTGACCGGCCCTGTCCGCAGAACCACCCCGGGGGAGACTCGTGCTCACGGGCGCGATGCACGTCCTGTCCTTCATCGGCAGCGCCGCCTTCTACCTGCCGCTGCTGGTGGTCCTCTACTGGTGCGTGGACGCCCGGCTGGGCGCCCGCGCGGCGGTCGTGCTCTCGCTGGGCTCGATCGTCAACACCTGGCTGAAGCTGCTGTTCCACGATCCGCGGCCGTTCTGGACCGACCCGTCGGTCACCGGCCACGAGCCGCGCGACTCGTTCGGGATGCCGTCAGGGCACGCCCAGAACGCCGCGGTGACCTGGGGGTTCCTCGCGAGCCGCACGCGCCGCCGGCTGCTGTGGGCGGGCGCCCTGCTGCTGGTCCTCGGCATCGGCGTCTCCCGGGTCGCCCTCGGCGTGCACTCGGCCGGGCAGGTGCTGGCGGGCTGGGGGATCGGCGCGGCCGTGCTCGTCCTCGTACTGCGGCTGGAGCCGTACGTGGTGCCCTGGTGGTTCCGGCGCACGCTGCCGGTGCAGCTGGCGCTGAGCCTGGCGGTCGGGCTGGCGTTCCTGGCCGGGATGTGGGCGGCGGTCCAGTCGCTGGACGGCTGGCGCTGGCCGGCCACCTGGGTCCGCGAGATCGTGCAGGCGGGCGGCAGCGTCGAGCCGATCGATCTGGGCGAGGGGGCGGCCGCCGCGGGCGGGCTGTTCGGGCTGCTCGCCGGGCTCTCGTACGCGGCGCACCGGATCGGCTTCGACGCGGGCGGCGAGCCGTGGCGGCGGCTGGCCCGGATCCCGGTCGGCGCCGCGGGCGCGCTGGGCCTCTACGTGCTCGGCCTGTTCCTGGGCACGCAGCCGGCGCAGGCGTTCGCCGTGCACGCGCTGCTCGGGCTGTGGGCCACCGCGGGGGCGCCCGAGCTGTTCGTCCGGCTCCGGCTGGCGGGCCGTTCCTCCCGTGCCCCCCGTTCCCTCACCCGGGCGGGTGAGGAGGCCGTGCGGGCGCGGCAATAGACTCGGGGCATCATGGCTCCGCAGATCTCACCCAGCATCCTGTCCGCCGACTTCGCCCGGCTCGCCGACGACGTCGCGCGCATCTCCGACGCGGCCGACTGGGTCCACGTCGACGTGATGGACAACCACTTCGTGCCCAACCTCACCCTCGGTCTCCCGGTGGTCGAGGCGCTGCTGAAGACCAGCGCGCTGCCGCTCGACTGCCACCTGATGATCGAGGACCCGGACCGGTGGGCGCCGCAGTACGCCGAGGCCGGGGCCGGGAGCGTGACCATCCACGCCGAGGCGGCCAAGGCCCCGATCCGCACGCTGCGCACGATCCGCGCCGCCGGCGCCCGCGCCGGGCTGGGCATCAACCCGGCCACGCCGATCGAGCCGTACGAGGACCTGCTCGGCGAGATCGACATGCTGCTGCTGATGACGGTGGAGCCCGGTTTCGGCGGCCAGAAGTTCCTGGACGTCGTGCTCCCCAAGGTCCGCCGCGCCCGTCGGCTGATCGGCGACCGCGCCGTCTGGCTCCAGGTCGACGGCGGCGTCAGCGCCGAGACCATCGAGCGCTGCGCCGAGGCGGGCGCGGACGTCTTCGTGGCCGGCAGCGCCGTGTACGGCGCCGACGACCCCGCCGAGGCCGTCCGCAAGCTGCGCGCCCAGGCCGAGGGGGCCGCCTCCTCGTGACGACGCTGACGCTGCCGTGCCCGGCGGTCCTGTTCGACGTGGACGGGACGCTGGTCGACTCGACGCCCCTGGTGGAACGGGCGGCACGGCAGTGGGCGCCGGACTACGACATCGACCCCGACGAGTTCCTCGCCGGGGCCCACGGCCGCCGGACGAGCGACCGGATCGCCGACTTCCTGCCGCCCGAGCGCGTCCGCGCGGCCACCGAGCACCTCGACGCCCTGGAGGCGGCCGGGGTGGACGGGGTCACCGCGCTGCCGGGCGCCCGCGAGCTCCTGGCGGCCATGGGCGGCCTGCCGTGGGCCGTGGTCACCTCGATGGACCCGGACCAGCTCAAGTCCCGTACCGGGGCCGCCGGGATCCCGCTCCCGGAGGTGGTCGTCACCGCCTCCGACGTCCATGTGGGCAAGCCGGACCCGGCCGGCTACCTGCTCGCCGCCCGCCGGCTGGGCGTGGACCCCCGCGCCTGCGTCGTCGTGGAGGACGCCCCGGCGGGCGTCGCGGCGGGCCGGGCGGCCGGGGCGACGGTCGTCGCCGTCACCACCAGCCACGACCGCGCCGAGCTCACCGCCGCCGATCTGATCGTGGCCGACCTGACGCCGTTCACTCCCGTTCCCGAGGGCCTCCGGATCGCCATCCGCGACCGCTGATCCCGCCTGGCGGCCGGCGGCCCGCTCGCGCTACTCCGGGCGGGAGAGGGCGGAGGCGCCGGTGGGGGCGCCGACGGGGCCGTCGGCGGGGTCGTCGAGCATCTTGCGGAAGAGGTCGCGGAGGGCGCGGCGGTCGGCCGCCGGGAGGTGGAAGACCTCGGCGGCGACCTCGCTGATCCCGGCGCGGAGGGCGTCGCGCTTGGCCTCGCCCTCCTCGGTCAGGACGAGGTTCTTGACCCGCCGGTCCCTGGGGTCGGGCCGCCTCTGGACGAGGCCGCGGCGCTCCAGGCCGTCCACGATGCCGGTCACGTTGGAGGCGTCGCAGGCCATGATGTCCGCCAGCTCGCGCATGGGGGCGGGGGAGCGCAGGTGCATGAGGGCCTGCGCCTGGGCGGGCGGCAGGTCGAGGCCGGTCGCGGTGCGGTCGATCCCGGTGCGGATCCGCCCGGCGAGGCGGAAGGCCAGCTCCATCAGCTCGTCGGCGAGGCGGTCGTCCATGCTCCCGATCATAGTTGAGGTTCTCAAGTATTCGCGCTACGGTAATTACTTGAGCACCTCAACAATGGAGGCAACCCATGGTGGCAGAAGTCCAGGAGCGTACGGGGCGGGGCGCCCGCCTGCGGGGCCGGGCGGCGGCGGTGGGCGCGGCCGTGGCCGCCGCGGCGGCGGTGTGGCTGGTCGCGGTGCCGGTCCTCGGCCAGGAACTCGACACCGCCTTCCCCGGCCGGGAGCCGGCGACGGTCGGGATCACGATGGTGCTGGTGTCCTCGGTGCTGTCCTCGCTCGCCGGCTGGGCCCTGCTCGCCCTGCTCGAACTGGTGGCCCGGGCCCGCGCCATGGTCGTCTGGACGGCCGTCGCGGCCGCCGTCCTGGTGCTCTCGTTCTCGCCGGTCCTCCAGGTTGAGGCGGCGGGCAGCACCAAGGTGACCCTTGGACTGCTGCACCTGGTGGTGGGGGCCGTGCTGATACTCGGTTTCCGGCGCACCCGGTAGGCGCGAGAATCGTCCGGTGAAACCGGACGAGAAGGAGCGCGCGCGCCGCTGGCTGGCCGAGGAGGGCATCACCTGGGAAGGCGGCTGGACCGATCCCGAGGGGCGGCCGCTCACCCCTGGCGAACTCGCCCACGAGTGCGCCTTCGCGATGCTGGAGGACCCCGACCTCGACCCCGCGGGGCGGCTGGAGCTCGCGTTCGGGCTGCTGGACCTGGTCGACGAGTACTGGGTGACCTGCGAGATGCGCTTCGCCGTGCTGAACGGCAAGGTGCCGCGCGCGGTGCTCTGGGACGGCTACCGCCGCCGGCTGGAGGCGGCCGCCGAGCCCGACGCCGTCACGTACTCGCTGTGGGTCGACTGGTTCGAGGACCGCGAGACGGTCGCCGAGGCGTTCGCCGAGGTGCTCGCCGGGACGCCGGGGGAGCGCCGCATGCGGCGCGTCCTGAGGCATTCGGGGCCCGTGCCGTGGGAGACGAAGCTCCCCGTGCTGCGGGCCGCGGCCGCCGATCCCGCTCTGCGGGACTCCGTTTTCCGTGCGCTGCTCGCCGCGTACCACGACTTCTACGGCGACCTCGTCCCGGACGAGGCCCTCGCGCTGCTGCGGAGCCTGGATCTCCCGCCCGGCACGGAGCACCTGGACGCGCTCCGTGCCGTGCTGGCGGCGGGCCACCGCAACCACTACCGCTCGCCCGCGGCATGGGGCGTGGCCGGGGCCTCCTCCAAGGGCTGACCCCGGCGCGGCCCGCCGGACGGGTCAGAAGAGCGGCCCGACCAGGTTGAGGCCGGGGTGCGGGTCGGCGGCGTACACGGCGAAGATCAACAGTGCGGCGCCGGCGAGCGAGAGGTCCTTGAGGAACTGGAGCTGCTCGTTCTGCTTGGCCGCCGGGTCGGTCTGCGTCCAGAAGTCGTGGAAGAGGAACGCCGTGAGCAGCAGGAACAGCACCAGCCCGAGGGCGGCGAGGTCCGGCCAGACGCCCAGGACGAGCATGACCGAGGCGACCAGGATCAGGGCCCCGGACAGCCGCACCATCAGCTTGGGCTGGGGCAGCTTCTTGCTGGCCGCGTAGCCGCTCATCGCCTCGGTGGCGGTCAGGTGGCCGATCCCCGCCCCGATGAATATGGCCGTGAAGACGATGCGCCCGATCAAAGCGATGACGTCCATGACACACCTCCGTGTGGGTCTCCGTCAGGCACCGCCCCGATGCGGGATCTCTACCCAGGGCCGCGGTTCGTTGAACATTAAAACGTTGGGAACGTGCTAACCTAGCAAGTGCTTGGTTGCTTGTCGTGGCCGTGGCGTTCCTCACAAGGACCGGGAATGCCCGGCATGGCACACTGGTTGGCAGCAGTAAACGCGTGCTCCGGGGTCGGTGCAATTCCGAACCGGCGGTGACAGTCCGCGACCCGGCCGAAGCCATCGGCCGGTTGATCCGGTGGAATTCCGGGACCGACGGTGAAAGTCCGGATGGGAGGCAGCGCGCAAGACGTCCCTGCGTGGCGGGGACGTGTGTTCGACCCGTCACGACCCCCCGGAGCCTCCGTACCCACGGATTTGGAGGCCCGGGAGATGTTCACCGGCATCGTCGAGGAGCTCGGCGAGATCGTGGCGATCGAGCCCGCGGGCGACTCGGCCGCGCTCACCGTCCACGGCCCGCTCGTCACCCAGGACGCCGTGCACGGCGCCTCGATCGCCGTCAACGGGGTCTGCCTCACCGTGGTGGACGTCAAGGACGGCACCTTCACCGCCGACGTCATCAAGGAGACCCTCGACCGCTCCAGCCTGGGCGCGCTGGAGTCCGGCTCCAAGGTCAACCTGGAGCGCCCCGTCCGGCTCCAGGACCGGCTCGGCGGCCACCTCGTCCAGGGCCATGTCGACGGCGTCGGCCGGATCCTCTCCCGCGAGCCCGGCGAGCGCTGGGACGTCGTCACGATCTCCCTCCCCGGCGAACTCGCCCGCTACCTGGTGGACAAGGGCTCGATCACCGTCGACGGCATCAGCCTCACCGTGGCCGAGGCGGGCGCCGACCGGTTCAGCGTCGCGCTCATCCCCACCACGCTCTCCCTGACGACCCTCGGCCACAAGAGCCCCGGCGACCCCGTCAACCTGGAGGTGGACGTGGTCGCCAAGTACGTCGAGCGCATGCTGGGCGACCGGAAGTGAGCGGGGGACACTGATGGGCTGGCTGGACGCGGGCTTCGAACTCTTCGGCGAGCACGTCCTCTGGACCGATCTCACCGGCAACGTGCTCTCCCTCGCCGTCGTGTGGCTGGCCATGCGCAAGACCATCTGGACCTGGCCCGTCCAGCTGACCGGCGCGCTGCTCCTGCTGGCCGCGTCGCTGCACGCCGCCGCCCCGGGCAACGCCCTCAAGCAGGTGCTGTTCATCGGGCTGGCCGGGTTCGGCTGGTGGAGCTGGACGCGCGGCCGGCGCTCCGGCGGTGAGCTCGCCGTACGGCGGGCAACGGCCCGCGAGCGGCTGGTGCTGCTGGCCGTGCTGGCGGGCGGCACGGCGCTGGTGGCGCAGCTGTTCGTCCACCTCGACTGGCTGAAGATCGCCTGGTCGCCGTGGGCGAACGCCTACATCTTCGTCGGCAGCGCGGTGGCGACGTTCGCCCAGAGCCGCGCGCTGGTCGACTTCTGGATCGTCTGGGTGCTGGTCGACCTGGTCGGCGTCCCGCTGGCGCTGAAGTCGGGGCTGTACGTCTCGGCCGCGGTGTACGGCGTCTTCTTCGTGATGGTGATGATCGGGTTCCGCGACTGGCACCGGGAGTCCCGGGCTCGGATCGCGCGCGACCCCCTACCCGAGGCGGTATCGGTATGAGCGAGCCGGAGGGGCGCGGCGGCGCCTGGACTGACGAGCGAGGTACGAGCGAGGAGGGAAGGCGCCGCCTCGAAGGCGCACTGGAGGCGAGCGGGGTGCACGGTATGAGCGGGGTGCACGGTGTGAACGACGGCAGTGATGGGATCTTCGATCCGATCGAGGAGGCGGTCGCCGACATCGCGGCCGGCCGGCCGGTCGTGGTCGTCGACGACGAGGACCGGGAGAACGAGGGCGACATCATCTTCGCCGCCGCCAAGGCGACGCCGGAGCTGCTGACGTTCACGATCCGCTACACCAGCGGCGTGATCTGCGTGCCGATGCTGGGCGAGGACCTGGACCGGCTGCAGATCCCGCTGATGACGGCGCAGAACACCGAGCGGATGCGCACCGCGTACACGATCAGCGTGGACGCCCGCGACGGCGTCACCACCGGCATCTCGGCGGCCGACCGCGCGAAGACGATCCGCACGCTGTGCGACTCGGCGACGGAGCCGTACGAGCTGGTCCGGCCCGGCCACATCTTCCCGCTGCGCTACCACCCGGGCGGCGTGCTGCGCCGCCGCGGCCACACCGAGGCCGCCGTCGACCTGGCCAGGCTGGCCGGGCTGCCGGGCGCGGGCGTGCTGGCCGAGGTGGTGAACGAGGACGGCACCATGGCCCGGCTGCCCGAGCTGCAGGTGTTCGCCAAGGAGCACGGGCTCAAGCTGATCTCGATCGAGCAGCTGGTGGAGTACCGCCGGCGCAGCGAGCCGCTGGTCGAGCGGGTCGTGGAGACCCGGCTGCCCAACCGGTACGGGGCGTGGCGCGCGGTCGGCTTCTCCAGCGCCATCGACGGCGGCGAGCACGTCGCGCTCGTGCTCGGCGAGATCGGCACCGGCGAGGACGTCCTCGTCCGCGCCCACTCCGAATGCCTGACCGGTGACGTCCTGCACTCCGAGCGCTGCGACTGCGGCACCCAGCTGGACGCCGCCATGGAACGGATCGCCGAAGAGGGCCGCGGCGTGATCCTGTACCTGCGCGGGCACGAGGGCCGCGGCATCGGGCTGCTGGCCAAGCTGCGCGCGTACGCGCTCCAGGACAACGGCTCCGACACCGTGGACGCCAACCTGGAGCTGGGCCTGCCGGCCGACGCGCGGGAGTACTCCAACGCCGCCCACATGCTGCGCGACCTGGGCGTGCGCTCGATCCGCGTGCTGACCAACAACCCGGCCAAGCTCAAGGGCCTGGACGGCTTCGGCCTGGACGTGCGGGGCCGCGAGGCGATGCCCGTCGTCGTCACCGAGCACAACCGCCGCTACCTGACGGTCAAGCGCGACCGTCTCGGACACCAGATCGGGGAGATCTCATGAGCGGAACGGGACGTCCCGAGGACACCGTCGTCGACGCGGCCGGGCTGACGCTCGGCATCGCGTGCACGCGGTGGCACGGCCAGGTCACCGACCGGCTCCTGGAACGTGCCGTCGCCGCGGCCAAGGCGTGCGGCGTCCAGGAGCCGGCGGTGGCGCGCGTCGCCGGGGCGCTGGAGCTGCCCGTGGTCGCCCAGCAGCTGGCCCGCGACCTGGACGCCGTCGTGTGCCTGGGCGCGGTCGTCCGGGGTGAGACCGCTCACTTCGACTACGTCTGCGACTCGGTCACCGCCGGCATCACCCGCGTCTCGCTGGACGAGGCCACGCCGGTCGGCAACGGCGTCCTCACCTGCGACACGCTGGAGCAGGCGCTGGCCCGCAGCGGATTCCCCGGCAGCAGCGAGGACAAGGGCTGGGAGTCGGTCGTGGCCGCGCTCGACACCGCCCTGACCCTGCGCCGCCTGCGCTCCCCTGCGCGGGCCTAGGCCGGGGACCGGGTAGGCTCTTTCCGGTATCCGCGCCGGACGGGCGCGGCGAAGGCGAGAACGGGATGGGAGGCGATGGTGGCCGCATTCGACCTGGCACTGACCCTGCGAGGCCCGCGGCATCACGGTCACGCCGGGCATGGCGTGGAGCATCCGAGCTCCTGAGCACGCCCCCGGCACTCCGTACGCTTCCCATCACGAAAGGCTTCACCGTGCTGTCTCTCGTCCTGCCCAAGGGCTCCCTGGAAAAGGCCACGATGGCGCTGTTCGACGCCGCGGACCTCACCGTCCGGCGGACCTCGGACCGCGACTACCGCGCCCAGATCGACGACCCGCGCGTCGACCGGGTACGGGTGCTGCGCCCGCAGGAGATCCCGACCTACCTCGAGCAGGGCCTGTTCGACCTGGGCATCACCGGCCGCGACTGGATCACCGAGACCGACTCCGACGTGGTCTCCCTCGGCGAGCTGAAGTACTCCAAGGCCACCAGCAACCCGGTCCGGGTCATCATGGCGGTGCCCGACGACGCCCCCTGGCAGAAGGTCTCCGACCTGCCCGAGGGGGTCCGGATCTCGACCGAGTTCCCGGCCATGACCCGCCGCTTCCTGGAGCAGCACGGCGTCAAGGCCACGGTCGTCCCCTCGTACGGCGCGACCGAGGCGAAGGTCCCCGACATCGTGGACGCGATCGTCGACCTGACCGAGACCGGCTCCTCGCTGCGCAAGAACGGCCTGCGCATCCTCGACACCCTCCTCACCAGCTACACCGAGCTGGTCGCCAACCGCGAGGCGTACGAGAACCCCGAGAAGCGCGCCGCCATGGAGGACATCGCGCTCCTCCTCCAGGGCGCCATCCGCGCCCGCGGCAACGTCCTGCTGAAGCTGAACGTCGCCGCCGCCGACCTCCAGGCCGTCGTGGACATCCTGCCGTCGATGTCGGCGCCCACCGTCACCTCGCTGGCGGGCGGCGAGAGCAACGCGGTGGAGAGCGTGGTCGCCAAGCGCGGGGTCAACACGCTGATCCCGGCGCTGAAGGCGGCCGGCGCCCACGACATCCTCGAACTCCCCATCTCCAAGATCGTCGACTGACGGGCGACCGTTGACCGACGTACCGGCCCTTCCCGCGGTGTGGCGTCCCCGCACCACCCGCGTGGTCGCCTACGCGACGGCGGGCACGATCATGGTCGCCATGGTCGTGCTCGCCATCGTGGTGGCGCCCCCGTTCGGCCTCTGGGACCGGATCCTCATGGTCGCGTTCGGCGCGTTCCTGGCCTGGATCCTGCACATGCTGGCCCGCTGCCGCATCACCGCCGACGACGCCGGCGTCACGGTCGTCAACGCGTTCCGTACCCGCCGCCTCGAATGGGCCGAGATCGTCGACGTGAACATGAACACCGGCGAGCCCTGGCCCACCCTCGACCTGGCCGACGGCACGTCCCTCGGCGCGATGGGCATCAACGGCACCGAGCGCCGCCTGGCCGCCCGCCAGCTGGAGGAGCTCAAGACCCTGGTCACCGCCCGAGGCGAGACCCCCGACCCGTCCTGACCCGACCGCCGGTCCGCGGCGGTCCTCCGCGGAGGAGGGCGGGCGATCGGACCGGAGCGGTGGAGCCCGTCCGCGAGATCGGTGCTTCCCGGCCGTGAGAAGTGGCGGATCGGTGAGTAGCCTGTGAGCGTGCGGACGTCTCCGGAGATCGCGTCGCCCGCGGAGCTGGCGGAGCTGCTCGACCGGCACGCCTACCTGTGCGACGAGGGGCTGGCCACGGCCGGGTTCCTGGCGCTGCGGATGGGCCGGCCGCTGTTCCTCGAGGGGGAGGCCGGGGTCGGGAAGACCGAGCTGGCCAAGACCCTCGCGGCGGTGCTCGGCGCGCCCCTGATCAGGTTGCAGTGCTACGAGGGGCTCGACGCGTCGCAGGCGCTCTACGACTGGGACTTCCCGCGCCAGCTGCTGCACCTGCGGGCGGCGGAGGCCGCCGGGGTCACCGACGTGGCGCGGCTGGAGGGGGAGCTGTACGACCGGCGCTTCCTGCTGGCGCGGCCGCTGCTCCAGGCGCTGGAGACCGCGCCCAGCGTGCTGCTCGTCGACGAGATCGACCGGGCGGACGACGAGTTCGAGGCGTTCCTGCTGGAGGTGCTGAGCGACTTCACGATCTCGGTGCCGGAGCTGGGGACGATCCGCGCCGAGCGCCCGCCGGTCGTGGTCGTGACGTCCAACCGCACCCGCGAGGTGCACGACGCGCTGAAGCGGCGGTGCCTGTACCACTGGCTGGAGCATCCGACGTTCGACCGCGAGGTGGCGATCATCCGGCGGCGGCTGCCCGGGGCGGCCGAGCGGCTGGCGGGGCAGGTGGCGGGCGCGGCGCAGCGGCTGCGGGCCGCCGACCTGCTCAAGCCGCCGGGCGTGGCCGAGAGCCTGGACTGGACGGAGGCGCTGGTCGCGCTGGGCGTCCGCGAGCTGGCCCCGGACGTCGCGGCGGCGACGCTCGGCACGGTCCTGAAGTACCGCGAGGACCAGGAGCGGGTGGTCGCCGGCGGGCTGGCCGCCCTCCTCAACGGGGGGTGACGGTGGCCGCGGGGCGGGACGCCACGGAGACGATCGTGGGCTTCGCGCGGACGCTGCGCGCGGCGGGCGGCACCGCCGACCCCGAGCGGGTCCAGGCGATGGTCGCCGCCCTCGGCCATCTCGACGTCCTCGACCGCTCCGACGTGTACTGGGCGGGACGGCTGACGCTGTGCGCCGACCCCGGCGACCTGCCCCGGTACGACCGCTGCTTCGCCGCGTACTTCTCCGGCGCCCTGCCGAGGCCCGCGCCCCGGCCGCCGGCCGTGGTCGTGCGGCGGACGCCCGTCGTGGCCGCCGATCCCGTGCGGCAGGACGGGGACGGCGAGGAGCGGGAGGTCCAGGCCGTGACCGCCAGCGGCGTGGAGGTGCTGCGGCACCGGGACGTGGCGCGGCTCGGCCCCAAGGAGCGCGCGCAGGTCGACCGGCTCATCGCGGTGCTGGACGCGACGGCGGAGCGGCGCCGGTCGCGGCGGTTCGCGCCCGCGCCGAGGGGGCGGCCGGACGCGGCCCGTACCGTGCGGGAGACGCTGCGGCGCGGCGGCGAGATGTCCCTGCCGAAGTACCGCGCGCACCGGTCTCGGCCGCGGCGGGTGGTGCTGATCGTGGACGTGAGCGGGTCGATGAGCCCGTACGCCGACGCCCTGCTCCGCTTCGCCCACGCGGCCGCCCGTTCCGGCGGCCGGAACGTGGAGGTGTTCAGCGCCGGCACCCGGCTGACCCGGATCACCCGCGAGCTGCGGCACCGCGAGCCCGACGCGGCGATGGCGGCGGCGTCGGCGGCGATCCCCGACTGGAGCGGCGGCACCCGGCTGGGGGAGGAGCTGAAGGAGTTCCTCGACCGGTTCGGGCAGCGCGGCCTGGCGCGCGGCGCGATCGTCGTCATCGCCTCGGACGGCTGGGAGCGCGGCGACGCCGGCCTCCTGGGCGCGCAGATGGCGCGGCTGCACCGGCTCGCGCACCGCGTCGTGTGGGCCAACCCGCACAAGGCGCGGCCCGGGTACGAGCCGCTGACGGCCGGGATGGCCGCGGCGCTGCCGTACGTCGACGACTTCACCTCCGGGCACAGCCTCGGTGCACTGGAGGACCTGGCCCGGCTGATCGGAGGCCCCCATGCGTGACGTGCTCGACGAGATCGCGGCGTGGTACGCCGCGGGGGAGACGTTCGGGCTGGCGACCGTGGTCGGCACGTTCCGCAGCGCGCCGCGCCCGGCCGGTGCGGCGATGGCGGTGGCGCCGTCCGGCGAGGTGACGGGGAGCGTGTCGGGCGGCTGCGTCGAGGGCGCGGTGTACGAGCTGGCGCGCGAGGTGATGGAGTCGGGGCGGCCGGTCGTGCAGCGGTACGGGGTGAGCGACGACGACGCGTTCGCCGTCGGCCTGACCTGCGGCGGGATCCTGGACGTGCTGGTCGAGCCGGTCGGCCCCGCCACGTTCCCGGAGTTCGCGGAGGTGGCGGCGTCGATCGCGGCGCGGGAGCCGGTCGCGGTCGCGACGGTGGTGTCCGGGCCGGGGACGGTCGGCGCCCGCCGGGTGATCTGGCCGGACCGGGCGAGCGGCTCGCTGGCCCCGGGCGCCCCGTACGCGGAGCGGCTCGACGCGGCGGCCGACGACGACGCGCGCGGGATGCTCGCGCAGGGCCTCACCGGGCGGCGGCACTACGGCCGGGAGGGGGAGCGGCGGCTGGACGAACTGGCGGTGTTCGTGCACGCGTTCGCGCCGCCGCCGCGGCTGCTGGTGTTCGGCGCGATCGACTTCGCCGCGGCGGTGGCAAGGGTCGGCAAGTTCCTCGGCTACCACGTGACGGTGTGCGACGCCCGGCCGGTGTTCGCGACGCCCAAGCGGTTCCCGGAGGCCGACGAGGTCGTGGTGAAGTGGCCGCACAAGTTCCTGGACGGCACCGACGTCGACGAGCGGACCGCGATCTGCGTCCTGACGCATGACCCGAAGTTCGACGTGCCGCTGCTGGAGGCGGCGCTGCGCACGCCCGCCGGGTACGTGGGCGCGATGGGGTCGCGGCGCACGCACGACGACCGGATGGCGCGGCTGCGCGAGGCGGGGCTGACCGGGGAGGAGCTGGCCCGGCTGCGCTCGCCGATCGGGCTGGACCTGGGCGCCCGCACGCCGGAGGAGACGGCGGTGTCGATCGCCGCGGAGCTGATCCAGCTGCGCTGGGGCGGGTCGGGCCGGCCGCTGACCGACACCGCGGGCCGCATCCACGGCGGGGACGGCTGACCGGGTTACGCTCGCGGGATGACCTTGCGTGGCGCGGACGGCCCGGCCGGCCTGCTGCTGGCCGCGGGCGCGGGGAGCCGGCTCGGCCGGCCGAAGGCCCTGCTGGAGCTGGACGGGGAGCGGCTCGTCGACCGCGGCGTGCGGACGCTGCGCGACGGCGGCTGCGGGCCGGTGCTGGTGGTGGCGGGCGCGGCCCCCGTCGAGGTGATCGGCGCGGTGGTCGTCCCGAACCCCGGCTGGCGCACCGGCATGGGGTCGTCGCTGCGCGCCGGGCTGGCGGCGCTCCCGCCCGGCTGCCCGGCGGTGGTGGTCGCGCTGGTCGACCAGCCGCGGATCACGCCGGAGGCGGTGCGGCGGCTGATCGAGGCGTACGGCGAGGGCGCCCGGGTGGCCGTGGCGACCTACGCGGGCAGGCCGCGCAACCCGGTGCTGATCGCGCGGGAGCACTTCGCGGCCGTGGCCGAGGCGGCGCGCGGCGACGCGGGGGCGCGGACGTTCCTGCGCGCGCACCCGGAGCTGGTGACGCCGGTGCCGTGCGCGGACGTGGCGGCGCCCGACGACATCGACACGCCCGCCGACCTGGAGGCGTTCACCCGCCGGCCTCCCCGGTGACCGCCTCCTCGTAAGCGCGCAGCGTGTCGGCGACCAGCCGGCGCTGCTCCGGCGTGAGCGGCGCCAGGGCCGTCCGCCACGCGCCCGCGCCCTGGGCGAGCCAGTCCTTGATGGCGGGCTCGTGCGCCGGCGCGATGCTGACGATGGCGCGGCGCCGGTCGGCGGGGTCGGCGCCGCGGTCGAGGATGCCCTGCCGGTTCAGGTCGCTGACCATGAGGCTGACCGTGGCGGGGGCGACCTCCAGCCGCGCGGCCAGCTCGTTCACCCCGAGGGGCCCGTCGAACAGCAGGTACGACAGCAGCGACAGGTGGCGGGGGGCCAGGTCGAACGCCCGCAGCGCCGCGGGCACCTTGATCTTCTTCGCCCGGCCGACCAGCCGCGGCATCAGCAGCAGCATCGTCCGGACGCCGTCGTCCACGCTGAGCCCGCCGTCCGTTGACACGCGCGCGCACCTCCAATACCTTTGCATCTAAAGTTACTTTGCTTGCAAAGCAAAGTCTTTCTTCGGCCTGCTCAAGGATAAGGGGACCGCCATGGCGGAGGAGTTCTCGCCCGCTGACCTCAACCGGGCGATCATCGAGGAGTTCCGCGCGAACGCCGGCCGCGTCGGCGGCATGTTCGAGGGCGCGGCGCTCGTCCTGCTCACCACCACCGGCCGCCGCAGCGGCCGCCGGCACACGACACCGCTCACCTACATGGACGGCGGCGACCGCCTGCTCGTCTTCGCCTCCAACGCGGGCTCCGACCGCGACCCCGCCTGGTACGCCAACGTCCTGGCCCATCCGCGCGTCACCGTCGAGATCGGCGCGGGCGGCGGCGTCGAGTCGTACGACGCCGTCGCGCTCGCCGTCCACGGCGAGGAGCGCGACCGGCTCTACGCCGAGCAGAGCGCGCTCGTCCCCGCGTACGCCGAGTACCAGCGGATGACCGCGCGCACGATCCCGGTCGTGTCGCTGCGCCGCGCCGCCCCCGGGAACGCCCCCGCGATCGGGGACGAGCTGGTCCGCATCCACGAGACGCTGCGCCGCGACCTCGCCGCGCTCCGCGCCGAGACCGAGGCGTACCTCGGCGGCGGCACCGAACGGCCGCGGCCGGATCTGGCCGACCAGCTGCGCGCCCGCTGCGTCGGATTCTGCGACGTCCTCGGCGAGCACCACGGCAACGAGGAGGCCCGCGGCTTCCCGCTGCTGGAGAAGCACCACCCCGAGCTGGCCCCCGTCCTGGACCGGCTCCGCCGCGAGCACACCGCCGTGACCGGCATGAAGAACGAGCTGGCCGCGCTGTTCGAGGACATCGGGACGACCGGGACGGCCGACCCCGCCCGGGTCCGCGCGGAGCTCGACCGGGTGACGGCCGGCCTGGAGGCCCACTACGCCTACGAGGAGGCCGAACTCGTCACCGCCCTCAACGCGCTCCGGCTCTGACCCCCGTCGCGGACCGTCCGGGCGGTCAGTGTTCGGCGGGTGCGGGGAGGACGCCCGGGTCCAGGGCGCCGCAGTCGACGGCGCGCTGGAGGCGGGCGGTCAGCGCCCGGATCGTCGCGGGCTCGTCGAGCACGCCGCTCTCCCTGCCGGCCGCCTGCTCGTGCCACGCCCGGACCCGGCCGATGACCTCGTCCACGCCGGTCAGGTGGTAGGCGTACACGGCGGCGTACCGGCTGGGCAGGTGCGCCGGGTGCAGGTCCCAGCCCTGGTGGATGCCGTGCCGCAGCGAGTGCCGGACGTGCCGCGCGTGCACCCGCCACGCCTCGTTCACCTCGTCGGGCCCGTCGTTGCGGGGGATGACGTTGGTGGAGCCGTCGGAGATCCGCACGCCGGTGCCGGCCAGCGTGACCTGCATGGCGTGCCGGGCGTGGTCGCAGGCGGGGTGGTCGAGCCGCTGCTCCTCGGGCGGCAGCCCCAGGGCGGCGGTGTAGTCGAACACGCCGAAGTGCGCGGCGGTCAGCCGGGGCCCGGCGGCCGCCACGATGGCCCGCAGCCCGATCCGGCCCTCCGGGTCGACGATCGCCTCGGGGGTCTCCACCTGGATCTCGAACCGCAGGATGCCGCCCGGCAGCCCGAGCGAGCTCTCCAGCCGGTCCAGGTACTCCACGAACAGCGCGACGTGCTCGGCCGACACCACCTTGGGGAAGGTGATGGTGAACCCGCCCGGCAGCCGGCCCAGCCGGTCGCGCAGCGCGGTGAGGAAGCCGTCCAGGGTGCGCATCGAACGCTCGTGCGCGCCGTCGGCGAACGACTTGACCCGCACGCCCCAGTAGTGGGGGAGGGCCTTCACCTGGTACGCGGCGCCGACGGCCTCCACGACCTGGGTGACGTGGGCGTCCTCCTCGTCGTCGGGACGCAGCCCGTAGCCGTCCTCGAAGTCGATCCGGACGTCCTCCACCGGCTCGCTCGCCAGCTTGGCCGCGACCCGCTCCCGGACCGGCCCGGCGATCTCCGGATCGAGGCCGAACGCGCTGCCGAACGAGCCGGCGCCCGGCGTGTGGGTGTTGAGCAGCCGCAGCGCCTCGGCGCCGAAGTCGGCGGGGGTGGACCGGGAGAACCGGTCGGCGGGCACGTAGACGGTGTGCACCGGCTGCCGCCCCGCGGCCGGCCCGGGGAACTGCTTCTCGTGATCGTCGCGTACCGCGGCGATCCGTGCGGACAGGTCGTCGTACGAGGGGACGCTGAGATTCACTCCGCCATGATCCCCCAAGAACCGGCCGCCTGTGCACCCGGTTCCAGATGGATCACGTCGGTCCCGGTGGCGAACGCGTTGGGCGGGCACGTCATCGGCTCGGCGCCCAGCCCGCGCCGCCGCCGGTCGTCCGGGACCTGGTCGGCGGTGTAGATCTCCAGCCACGGATGGGCGGCGTCCGCCCACAGCGCCGTGGTCCGGCCGCCGCCGCTCAGCCGCACCCACGCGCGGCCGTCCCCGTCGCGGCGCAGCCCGGTGAACGCGTTGTCGATCGCGTGGCCGTCCAGCCGGCGGCCGTCGCGCAGGTCGTACGGCGTCGCCGCCACGTCCAGCGGCGGCCCCTCCGGGATCATCCGGTCGTCGACCGGCTGGTACCGGTCCGCGGTGACCGTCACCGTGCAGACGTCGAGCGGCTCGCCGACCGTGAGGTACGGGTGCGCGCCGTGCCCGTACGGCGCCGTCCGCGAGCCCGCGTTCACCGCCGACAGCCGCACGGTGAGTCCCGCGCCGGCGTCCAGCGAGTAGTCGGCCTCCAGGTCGAGCCGGTACGGATAGCCGGCGCCGCCGAGGAGGCGGTGCGCCAGCCGCACCCGCGACGGCCCGTGCTCCACCACCGTCCAGGGCACCGACCTGGCCAGCCCGTGGATCGCGCAGCCGTTGCCCGGCTCGGACAGGTCGAGCTGGTGGATGCGGCCGTCGTAGGCGTACCGGCCGCGGTCGATCCGGTTGGGCCACGGGACGAGCAGCTGCCCCATCGCCGCCGGGACCGGCTCGTCCGCGCCGTGCGACAGGATCAGGTGCAGGCCCCCGCGGGTCAGCTCGCGCAGGCCGGCGCCCTGCTCGGTCACGACGGCGCGGTACGGGCCCGCGGCGATCTCGTACTGGGCCCCGGTGATCGACTCGGTCATGCGGTCGAACGTACCCGGCGCCGGGCCGCCGTCACGCCGTTTCGGCCAGCGCCCGCAGCGCGTCCCGGAACACCTCCGGCGGCGGCGACACCAGCCCCGCCCCGACCTGGCCGGTGCCCGCCTCGCGGCCGGCGATCCCGGTGTCGATCACCGGC
Source organism: Actinomadura sp. 21ATH (assembly GCF_041951345.1). Classification (NCBI taxonomy): domain Bacteria; kingdom Bacillati; phylum Actinomycetota; class Actinomycetes; order Streptosporangiales; family Thermomonosporaceae; genus Actinomadura; species Actinomadura sp. 21ATH. The sequence continues at coordinate 452,845 of NZ_JBGNUR010000004.1, forward strand.
AGGATCCCGGTGCGCACCACCTTCGCCGCGTCGATTCCGGCCGGGGTGCCGCGGAACGACAGCAGCGGGATCTGCAGCACCGGATGCTCGGCCAGCGTGATCTCGTACATCCGCCGGGTCGCGTCCAGCGCGTCGGGCACCTCGCCGCCGACGAACCGGACGATCGCCGGTGCCGCCGCCAGCGCGAAGCCGCCCACCCCGGCCGTCTCGGTGATGGTCGAGTCGCCGATGTCGGGGTTGGCGTCGGCGGGGCCGTACCCGCCGAGGTAGAGCCCGTCGGGGACGCCGGCCGGGCCGGTGAACCAGCGGTCGCCCGTCCCCGACAGCCGCACACCGAAGTCGGTGCCGTTGCGGGCCATCGCGACCACCATGCTCGACCCCGGCACGCCCCGGGCCGCGTCGGCGGACGCCTTGGCCGCCGCCATCGCGAAGTTGAGGAAGAAGTGGTCGTTGCCGGCCGCGAACCGCAGCACCTCGGCCGCCTGCGCGCGGGGCGCGTCCGCCTCGGCGATGCCGGCCGCCAGCTCGCGCAGCAGCAGCGACGTCGCCGCCCGGTTGCGGTTGTGCAGCTCGTCGCCCATCTGGAGCGCCTGCGCCATGATCGACAGCAGGTCCACCGGGCCGTGCCGCCGCACCGCCGACCGCAGCACCGGGCCGAGCACCGCGCCCATCCAGCGCAGCCGGTCGATCACCTCGGGGCCGTACGCGCCGTACCGCAGGACCTTGCCGAGGCCCTCGTTCAGCGAGCAGTACGCGGTGCCGCCGTGCTCGGCGTCCTCGACCACGAGCATCCACATCGACGGGCTCACCACGCCCGCCATCGGCCCGACCGCCGCGTGGTGGTGGCACGGCTCCAGCGCGGCCGCGCCCTTCTCCAGCGCGCGCTCCGCCTTCTCCGGCGAATCCGCGAGGCCCTCCAGCAGCATCGCGCCGACCAGCGCGCCGCGCATCGGGCCGGACGCCCGGTCCCACTCCAGGGGCGGGCCCGCGTGCAGGAACGTGCCGCGCTCCAGCCCGAGGACCTCGGCGGCGGGGCGCACGTCGACCAGGTGGGGCCGCGCGGCGAGCATCCGGCCGGCCGCGCGCTCGTTGGCGGCCGCGTACCCGGGACGGCCCATCACCGCGACCAGGACGTCCGCCATCTCCTCCGGCGGCGGCCGCCAGTCGACGCGCTCCACCGGGACCGCCTGCTCCTCCAGCGCGTCGGCCAGCACGCCCGCCCCGGCCGCCACGACGGCCGGGTCCCTGGTCAGCAGGCCGTTCAGCCGCGGCCGCCGCTCACCCATGAGGCCCCTTCGCCAGCTTCGCCGCGAACCGCGCGGCCTGCGCGTTCGACAGGAAGACCGACGCGCCCGCGTCGAGCAGCCCGGCCATGTGCCGGTCGAACCCCTGCGGGTCCCGCCGCGTGCCGCAGAGGGAGACGACCGCGCGCAGGTTCGGGTTGGCGCGCAGCACCGCGCGGAGGAGGCCGGACAGCGGGCCGCCCGGATCGGGGTCGGCGCCGTACCCGAGCACCACGTCGATCAGCAGCACCCCCGGGTCCGGCGTCCCCGCCCGCTCCTCGATCGCCGCGAGCCGCAGCGTCGGGTCGATCATCGGGTGCGCCCGCCCCCGGGTGTACGCGTCGTCGCCGTAGTCGGTCAGCGAGTGCCCGCCCGCGGCGAGGTCGCCGCCCAGCTCGGCCCGCAGGACGGCCGCCGCCTCCGCGCACAGCGTCCCGCCCGCGAACAGCCCCCGCACGGTGCCCGGGCCCGGAAGCGGCGCGTGCTCCGCGTGGCCCGCCGCCCAGGCCGGCGGCGTGCGGCCGAGCCGCCGCAGCGCCCGCTCCGTCGCCCGCGTCAGATCGTCGCCGGCCCCCACGAACGCGAACTCCACCGGCGTGTCGAGCCGCCGCGCCGCCTCCCGGATCAGGTCGGCGACCTGCGGCGCCGGCGGCTTGGCCACCACCATGACCAGCTCGGTGGCCGGATCGGCGTCCAGCGCCGCCAGCGCGGCCAGCGCCGACCGCCCGCTCACCTCCAGCGACAGGTCCCGGCCGCCGACGCCGAGCACGTGGCTGACCCCGGCGTCCGCCGCGTCCAGCAGGCACGCCACCTGCTGCGCGCCCGTGCCCGACGCCGCCACCAGCCCCACCGGCCCGGGCCGGACGGCGTTCGCGAAGCCGAGCCCCGCCCCGCCGACGAGCGCCGTCCCGCAGTCGGGCCCCATCACGATCAGGCCCAGCCGGGCCGCCGCGTCCTTGAGCGCGATCTCCTGCTCCAGCGGGACGTTGTCGCTGAAGACCATCACGTTCAGCCCGGCCTCCAGCGCGTCCATCGCCTCCGGGAACGCGTGCGGCCCCGGCACCGACACCAGCGCGACGCTCGCGCCCGTGCCGCCGCCCGCGCGGGCGCCCGCGCGCCGCGCCGCCGCCCCCGTCGTCCGCGCGGGCGCCGCCGCGTCCGGTCCCGCCGCGCCCGTGTCCGTGCGCGACTCGCGGAGCAGCCCGTCCAGCGCGGCCCGCGCCGCGCCGAGCGCCCCCTCCTCGGCCCGGATCGCCACGACCAGGTCCGCCGGCCCCGCCGCCTCCGGCACCTCGAAGCCCATCCGCCCGAGCATCTCCAGGTTGAGGCCGGTCGCCATCGCCGCCATCGCCCCCGCGACCCCGTCCAGCTCGCCCACCCGCCGGCTGACCCGCATCAGCGTGACCGAGTCGTGGTACGCCCCCCGCCGCACCTCGACGAAAGCCCTCATCGCTCCCCCCGAGGGTGCCGTGTCATGCCGGGACCCTGCGGGCGCGGTCGCCGGTGGCGCAGAGGGCCAGGGCGGCGCGGCAGCCCGCGTGGACGCCGGCGGCCAGGTCGGCGCCGGAGGTGTGGCCCGCGGCCAGCAGCCGGCGCACGGCGGGCGCGGCCGGCTCGTGGCCCGCGACCGCGCGCAGCACGGCGGCCACCTCGGCGCCCGCCCCGCCGGACGCGGCGCAGTGCAGCAGCGTCGCCGCGAGCGCCGTGGTACGGGTGCCCGCGTCGGCGGTGACCGCGGCGCCCAGCCAGCCGGCCAGCCACTCCGCCCGGCCGCCGGGGTCGCAGGCGCCGCCGACCAGCCGCAGCGCCACCAGCAGGCCCGCCAGGATGTCGTCGCCGCTGGGCGTCAGGCCGGGACCGAGGCCGACGATCCGCTCCGCGCACTCGACGGCGCCGACCAGGTCGCCCGCGGCGCACCGGTCGGCGAGCAGGTCCGGATCGGGGTGCCCGGCCAGCCCGCCGCGGGCGGTGCCGCCAGCCTCGCGCAGCGCCGCCTCCAGGGCGCGCACGCCGTGCGCGAGCGCGCCGGGCGCCACCGCGCCGAGCGCGGGGGAGGGGTCCCACCAGCGGCGGACCCGCGCCTCCAGCCCCTCGGTGTCGATCCGGCCGTCGCCGACCCAGGCGTCCGCGCCCTCCCGGACGCGGCGGAACGGGCGCTCGCGGCGCGTCGCCACCATCACGACCGCGTTCGGCAGCCGTACCGCGTCGGAGGTGACCGCGGCGACCACCCGGGGCTCGGCCGCGCCGCGCAGCTCCAGGTAGACGGCCGACGGGAAGGCCGCGATGACGCGGGCCGGGCGGCGCGCGGCGTCCAGCACCGGGCGCAGCGCCAGGCTCGCGGCGCCCGCGGCCGGCGGCCGGTGGCCGGGCCGCGGGGCCAGCGTGATCGGGTCGCGCACGAGGGCAGTCACGGGGTCCTCCCGAGGGCCGGAGTCGTCACCGGGGCCCGGCCTCTCTAGCCGCGACCGTACGGCCGGGCACGCGGCGTGACGTATGGAGAAAGCTGCCAAGACTGGTTGTCATCCTTCGTCTTTGTTGTCAGGGTTGATCGCACAGCGGTAGCGATCACGCCCGAACGGGCGATGTCAGCACCAAAAGAGCGAGGTGACCGTTCCCGTGAGCCAGCGTCCATGAACGCCTCACTCGGCCACAGGCCGGACCACCGGCCCCCGCCACGCGCTCGACCAGCTCGTGACGCGCACGACCACGCGCACCCCGCACCAGGACGTGTACCCGGCGCGCGCGGCACGACCCGGGCCGAACGGGAAAGGCTCCACCAGAGCCCGACCCGCGCACCTCGGCGTGCGAGGAACTCGACGCCGGAGCCGACCCAGTTGGGAGTCAACTGATGTCCATCCCCGTGGAGCCGAGGTCGTTCCCGCCTCCCGCCCCCTCCACCACCTCCACCACCTCCACCCAGGACCCCCCGCCCAAACCGCCCCGCCCCCGCCCCGCGCCCGAATCCTTCGCGATGGATCCCCCCGCCCTCCGGCTCGCCAGCACCGGCACCCTCACCTACGGGCTCCCCGTGGGCGAGGTCCTCGGCGTCTCCTCCCTCAAGGGCGCCCGCGTCATCGCCGGCCGGTCCGGGCTGGGCCGCGTCGTCCAGCGGCTGAACGTGATGGAGGTCCCCGACATCCTGTCGTGGGTCAAGCCGAACGAGCTGCTGCTGACCACCGGCTACCCGCTGCGCAACACCCCGCAGTCGCTGGACAACCTGGTCGCCGACCTCGACGAGCGCGGGCTGGCCGCGCTGGCCATCAAGCTCGGCCGGTACCTGGACTCGCTGCCCGCCGAGATGATCGCGCAGGCGGACCGGCGCGGGTTCCCGCTGATCCTACTCGCCGACGACGTCGGCTTCGACGACATCCTCAACCAGGTCCTCACCGACATCCTCAACCGGCAGGCCGCCGTCCTCGCCCGCACCGAGGAGGTGCACCGGGCGCTGGTGCAGATCGTGCTGTGCGGCGGCGGCCTCCAGGAGGTCGTGGACGAGGTCGCGGCGCTGCTGGAGGTCGCGGTCGTAGCGCTGGACGGCGAGCAGCGCGTCCTCGCCGGCGCCGGCCCGGACGAGCACGTGCGGGCGATGCGCGCGCTGGGCCGCGGCTCCGCGCACGAGGGCGACCACCTGGTGGCGCCCGTCGTCGCCGGCGGGTTCGACCACGGCCGCCTCGTCGCCTACAGCCCGGGCGGGACGCTCGGCGAGGCCGACCTGACGATCCTGGAACGCGCCGCCACCGTCGCGGCCCTGGTCATCACCAAGCAGCAGGCGGTCTCGGCGGTGGAGAGCAAGTACCGCGCCGACTTCCTGCGCGACATCCTCGCCGGCCGCGCGGGCGACGACGACCGCGTCATCGCGCACTGCGCGGGCTTCGGCTGGGACCTGGACCGGCCCGCGATGGTGCTGGTCGCCGAGCTGGACGGGCGGCCGCGCGCCGACGCCCGCGACGGCAGGGGCGGCGACGGCAGGGGCGGCGACGCGCGGGGACGCGACGCGGTGGCGCGGGACGCGCGCGGCACCGAGGAGCGCGCCGCGCAGGAGCGGCTCGCCGCCGCCTGGACCACCGCCGTGCGGCGGCACGACCCGGGCGCGGCGGTCGCCACGTTCGCGCACGAGGTGGTCGCCGTGGTGGGAGCGGACGCCGACGATCCCGCGCCGATGACCGGTGGACCGGTCCAAGCGATGGTGAAGGAGGCCGCCGCCGTCTTCGCCGAGCACCGCCGGACGTTCTCCACCGGCGTCAGCCGCACCGTCGAGACGCCCGCCGGGCTGCCCGAGGCGTACGAGCAGGCCGTCAAGGCGGTGCGGGTCGGCCGCCAGCTGCACGGCGCCGGGGCCCGCGCGCACTTCGACCAGCTCGGCGTCTACCGGCTGCTGAGCCTGGTGTCGGACCCGGCGGAGCTGCACGCGTTCGTCCGCGAGACGCTCGGCGAGCTGGCCGGCGACGACGAGCCCGAGCTGGTCGACCTGCGCCGCACGCTCCAGGTGCTGCTGGAGACCAACCTCAACGTCGCCGAGACGGCCCGCCGGCTGCACTTCCACTACAACACGCTGCGGTACCGCATCGGGAAGCTGGAGCGGATGCTCGGCCCGTTCACCGAGGACGCCCACCTGCGGCTCAACCTGACGCTGGCGCTGCACGTGCTGCGGATGCGCGGCATCTGAGGAGTGAGACCCGGCCCGCCGGGTGATAACTGATCATGCCGGAACCGTGCCCGTCTCCCAACCCGGGGCCGGTCCTTTGGCAAGAGTCGCCGATGCCTGCTGACCAGGGTCGTTCTAGGTTGCGCGCAAGGCCGTGAACGACCCGTCACCCAGCGGGCCCGGCAGGACACCAGGGAGGGTGCGCATGGCGTCTGGACCGGGCAGGTGGGGCTGGAGGCTGCACGGGGACGGGAGGACGCCGCCGCCGGGTGAGGTCGTCGCGCCGGACGAGCGGCTGTCGTGGCCGCGGACGGCGGGCATCGGCGCGCAGCACGTGGTGGCGATGTTCGGCGCGACGTTCGTCTTCCCGCTGGTGATGGGGCTGGACCCCAACCTCGCGGTGATGATGTCCGGCGTCGCGACGATCCTCTTCCTGCTGATCGTGCAGGGGAAGGTGCCGAGCTACCTGGGCACCAGCGCCTCGTTCGTGGGCGGCGTCTTCGCGATCCGGGCCGGGGTCGACAGCGCGCAGGCCGACGCGTGGGTGACCGGCGCGATCCTGGTCGCCGGCGTGGTGCTGGCGCTGTGCGGCATCCTCATCCACGTCCTCGGCGGCGCGATCATCCAGCGGGTGTTCCCGCCGGTGGTGACCGGCGCGGTGGTGATGCTGATCGGGTTCGGGCTGGCGTTCGTGGTCGCCGACACGTACTGGCCGCAGGACCACTGGGTCGCGCTCACCACGATGGCGTTCGTGTTCCTGGTCATGGTGCTGTTCCGCGGCTTCCTCGGCCGGATCGCGATCCTGCTCGGGCTGGTCTTCGGGTTCGCGCTGTCGTGGGTGCTGGACCGGGTCGCCGGCCCCGTCACCGCCGTGCTCCCCGGCCAGAACCTCATCGGGCCGGACGGGCGGGCGTGCCAGCCCGAGGGCACGTACTGCGTGGCGACCGCGTTCCCGCACGACCGGGTGAGCTTCGACGCCGTGCGGTCCGCCGACTGGTTCGGGCTGCCGCAGATGCACGCGCCCGACTTCAAGATGTCGGCGATCCTGCTGGTGCTGCCCGCGGTCATCGCGCTGATCGCCGAGAACACCGGGCACGTCAAGGCGGTCGGCGAGATGACCCGCACCGACCTCGACCCGCTCATCGGCCGCACCATCTTCGCCGACGGCGCCGCGACGGTCGTCACCACCTCCGTCGGCGGCTCCCCGACCACCACGTACGCCGAGAACATCGGGGTCATGGCGGCGACCCGGATCTACTCCACCGCCGCGTACTACGTCGCCGCGCTGATCGCGATCGCGTTCGGGCTGTGCCCCAAGTTCGGCGCGCTGGTCGCGGCCACGCCCGGCGGGGTGCTGGGCGGCGTCACGGTGATCCTGTACGGGATGATCGGCCTGCTCGGCGCCAAGATCTGGGTGGAGAACCGGGTGGACTTCGCCGACCCGGTCAACATGGTCCCGATCGGCGCCGGGATCATCCTGGCGCTGGGCCCGGTCGTGCACGCGATCGGCGACGACTTCAAACTGGAGGGCATCGCGTTCGGCACGATCGTCGTCCTGGCCGGCTACCACCTGCTGCGCTGGATCTCCGGGCGCGTCGGCGGCCCCGGCGCCGGGGAGCCGGCCGCGGCGGCGGACGGCCCGGCGGGCGCGGGCGGCGGCGCCCGCCCGTGAAGCCGCCGCCCTTCGAGTACACCGCGCCGGAGACGGCCGCCGGGGCGCTGCGCGCCCTCGGCGGCGGCGACGCCAAGGTCCTCGCGGGCGGGCAGAGCCTCATCCCGCTGCTCAACATGCGGCTCGCCGCCCCCGCCAGGATCGTGGACGTCAACGGGCTGGCCGAGCTCGACACCGTCGAGGTCAGCGCCGATGGCGTGCGGATCGGCGCGCTCGCCCGGCACGCCCGCGTCGAGCGCGACCGCGCCGCCGCCGCCGCGCAGCCGCTGCTCCGGCAGGCGCTGCGGCACGTCGCGCACCCGGTGATCCGCAACCGCGGCACGGTCGTCGGCAGCCTCGCGCACGCCGACCCGGCCGCCGAGCTGCCCGCCGTGCTGGCCGTCCTCGGCGGCACGGTCGAGGCCGCGTCCGTGCGCGGGCGGCGCACCGTACCGGCCGCGGAGTTCTTCACCGGCCCGCTGGAATCGGCGCTGCGCCCGGACGAGCTGGCGGTGTCGGCGTTCTTCCCGGCCGTGCCGCCGCTCGCCGGCACCGCGTTCGCCGAGACCGCGCGCCGGCACGGCGACTACGCGCTCGCCGGCGTCGCCGCGGTCGTGGAGCTGGACGACGACCTGCGCGTGACGTCCGCCCGCGCCGGCTACCTGAGCGTGGCCGCGACCCCCCTGGTCCTCGACCTGACCGAGGCCGCCGCGTCCGCCGTCCGCACCGGCGACTGGCCAGCCGTAGCCGCGTACGCGCGCGAGCGCCTCGACCCGGACGCCGACCTGCACGCCAGCGCCGCGTACCGGCGCCACCTGGCCGGCGTCCTCACCGAACGCGCGCTGCGCGCCGCGACGAGCGAGGCACTGCGACGGGAGCCCTGACATGCCCGAGCCGGAGGAGACGCTGGAGATCGCGCTGACCGTCAACGGCGTGCACCGCGCCGCCCGCGCCCCCGCCCGCCGGCTGCTGTCGGACCTGCTCCGCCACGACCTCGGCCTGACCGGCACGCACGTCGGCTGCGAGCACGGCGTGTGCGGCTGCTGCACCGTCCTGATGGACGGCGAGCCGGTCCGCTCGTGCCTGACGCTCGCCGCCACCGCCCGCGGCCACGAGATCACCACGGTGGAGGGGCTGGCCGGGCCGGACGGCGAGATGTCGCCGGAGCAGCGCGCGTTCCAGGAGTGCCACGGCCTCCAGTGCGGCTTCTGCACGCCCGGCTTCCTCTGCACGGTCACCGCGCTGCTCCGCGAGAACCCGCACCCCACCGAGGACGAGGTCATCGAGGGCATCTCGGGCAACCTGTGCCGCTGCACCGGTTACCAGAACATCGTCAAGGCCACCCGCCGCGGCGCCGCCATCCGGAGCTCCGCGGAGGAAGGCGGCGGCGCGGCGGGTGGGGGGTCTGGGGGGCCGCCCCCTCGGAACGAGACGGCGGCCGAGGAGTTCTGATGGGGACGCGCGACTTCGGCGGGCCCGTTCCGCGCCGCGAGGACCCGCGGCTGCTCACCGGCCAGGGCCGTTTCCTGGACGACCTGGGCCGCGGCGCGCTCGCCGCCGCGTTCGTCCGGTCGCCGCACGCCCACGCCCGCGTCACCGGCATCGACGTGTCGGACGCGCTCGACGTGGACGGCCTCGTCGCCGTCTACACCCACGAGGACCTGCCCGGCCGCGTCGGCGAGCCGCTGCCGCTGCTGATCCCGCACCCGTCCCTCACCCACGGCCGCACCGCGTACCCGCTGGCCCGCGACGTCGTCCGGCACGTGGGCGAGCCGGTCGTCATGGTCGTCGCCCGCGACCGCTACCTGGCCGAGGACGCCGCCGAGCGCGTCCGCGTCGAGTACGAGCCGCTGCCCGCCGTCGTCGGCATCGAGAACGCCGAACGCGCCGGTCACCTCGTCCACGAGGACGTCCCGGGGAACGTCGCGGCCGTCCTCCACCAGAACACCGGCGACGTCGACGCGGCGCTCGCCGCGGCGCCGCACGTCCTGGAGTTCCGGCTGGACATCGAGCGCAGCGCGTCCATGCCGCTCGAAGGGCGCGGCGTGTACGCGCGCTGGGACGCCGACGACGCGTCCCTGCGCGTCTACACCTCCACGCAGGCGTCCACGAGCGTGCGCGCCGCCATCGCCGCCAAGCTGGAGCTGCCGCCGTCCCGCGTCGAGGTGATCGCGCCGGACGTCGGCGGCGGCTTCGGCGTCAAGATCGTGCATCCGTGGCCGGAGGAGATCCTGGTCCCGTGGGCGGCGCGGCTGCTCGGCCGGGAGCTGAAGTGGGCCGAGGACCGCCGCGAGCACTTCGTCGCCGCCGCGCACGAGCGCGGCCAGGTCCAGCACGTCCGCGCGGGCTTCGACGGCGACGGGCGGCTGCTCGGCCTGGACGTGCGGATCCTGCACGACCACGGCGCGTACACCCCGTACGGCATCATCATCCCGATCGTCACGTCCACGCAGCTGCTCGGCCCATACAAGCCGGGCGCGTACCGGGCCGAGGTGGTGAGCCTCTACACCAACACGCTGATCGTCACCCCGTACCGCGGCGCGGGCCGCCCGCAGGGCGTGTTCTGCATGGAGCGGACGATGGACCGGATCGCCGACCACCTCGGGCTCGACCGGGCGGCGGTGCGCGAGGCGAACATGATCCGGCCCGACGAGTTCCCGTACGATCAGGGCCTCACGTTCCAGGACGGCCGCCCGCTGATCTACGACTCGGGCGACTACCCCGAGCTGCTGCGCCGGGTGCGGGAGCTGATCGGCTGGGACGGCTTCGAGGAGCGCCGGGCCGCCGCGGCGCGCGCGGGCCGCCGCATCGGGATCGGCCTGGGCTGCTACGTCGAGGGCACCGGCGTCGGCCCGTACGAGGGCGGCCATGTCGAGATCGACTCGGCCGGCCGGGTGCACGTCTCGACCGGCCTCACCTCGCAGGGGCAGGGCCACCAGACCGTCTTCGCCCAGATCGCCGCGGCCGAGCTGGGCGTGCCGATCGAGGACGTGCGGGTCACCACCGGCGACACCCGCCGGTTCGGGTACGCGGTCGGCACGTTCGCGTCCCGCGCCGCCGTGATGAGCGGCAACGCGATCGCGCTCGCCTGCCGCAAGGTCCGCGCGAAGGCGCTGCGGATCGCCGCCGAGGCCCTCGAGGCCCACCCGGACGACCTGGACATCACCGGCGGCGTCGTCCACGTGCGCGGCGACCGGACCGCCGCGGTCCCGCTGCGCACGGTGGCGGTCCTGTCCAACCCGCTGCGCTACGCGTTCGACGAGGAGACGGCGCGCGCCACGCAGTTCGCCGTCGGCGCGCCGCCGACCGAGCCGCCGGTGCCGCGCGGCGAGGAGCCCGGCCTCGAAGGCCGCGACTACTACTCGCCCGTCCGCTCCACGTTCGCCGCCGGCGCGCACGCCGCGATCGTCGAGGTCGACCCCGACACCGCCGAGATCGCGATCCTCCGGTACGCGGTCGTGCACGACTGCGGCCGGCTCATCAACCCGATGGTCGTCGAGGGCCAGATCCACGGCGGGGTGGCGCAGGGCATCGGCGGCGCCCTGTACGAGCGGATGGCCTACGACGCCTCCGGCCAGCTCCTCAACGCCTCGTTCATGGACTTCCTGATGCCGTACGCGAGCGAGATCCCGCGGATCGAGACCGACCACCTGGAGACGCCGTCGCCGCTGAACCCGCTGGGCATCAAGGGCGCGGGCGAGGCGGGCGTCATCCCCGTGTCCGCCGTGATCGCGTCGGCGGTGGAGGACGCCGAGGGCATCCGGATCGACGCGATGCCGATCGGCCCGGACGACCTGTTCCACCTCCGCGAGCGCGCCGGGTCCGACGCCTCCCTCCGCACCCGCCGGGGTCAGGGCTTGGCGGGGGAGGCCGGGGGCTTGTCGGGGGCGTTGCCGCCGAGGGACTTGGGCAGGTAGTTCTCCACGGCCGCGGCCCGGAAGCCCTGCTGCTCGATCCAGCCCAAAATCGTCCTGAACTGCTCGGCGAGACCCTTGCGGTAGTGCATGAGGACGATGTCGCCCGGCTTGAAGCCCTTGCCGCCGTCGCCGCGCGCGAAGCCGTTGAAGCCGACGCCGGGGCCGGTGGTGCCGTTGTAGAACTCCGCCGACCACAGCATGATCGACTTGATCCCGCACTCCTTGGCCATCTTGCGGGTGGTCTCGTTCATGCTGCCGAACGGGGGCCGGAAGACCTGCGGGCGGCGGCCGTACTGCTGCGCGATCGTGTCGGACGCCTCGCAGATCTCCTGCTTCTGCTTCTCCGGCGGCTGGAGCGCCATGTTGAGGTGGTTGACGGTGTGGTTCTCCATCACCGACCCGGCGTTGCGCATCGCCCAGAAGTACTGGCCCTGCCCCTTGACGTACCGGGTGGTCAGGTACGTCATGATCGGCACGCGTTCCTTGCGCACCAGGTTCACGAACTCGGGGTCGTACTCGTAGCCGTCGTCGATGGTCAGGAAGACGACCTTCTCCTGCGTGTCGATGCGGCTGATGACCGGCGGCAGCCCGTCCGGGGCCGGCCGCGGCGGCTTCCAGGAACCGGGCTTCGGCTTCGCCCACTGCTGGTCCTGCAGGACCGAGGCGAGCTGGGTCCGCATGGACGGGCCCTCCTCGCCGCCGGCCGCCTGCGCGCGCACGGACGGCCACGTTCCCGCGGCTACGCCGATCACGCCTGCGGCCACCGTCGCGACCACGGGCATCGTTCCTCGCATCAGCCGCGTTCTCCGTTCGGTACGTCGAGACCAGGGGGTGTGCATCGGTTGACGCGCGGGGGCGGGGGAGGGTTCGCGCCCCGATGCAAGAACATTCTCCACCTGTAGGGACGGAACGGGGCGTATCTGCCCAACTCTCGGCGTGTGCTCGGCACAAGTTGCCGTACGGCGCCGCGAACGCCTTCCGTAAGGTCGTGACATGAAGGTCACCGGCAGTGCCAACGTGGCGGCGCCGCTCCCTCGGGTCTGGGACGCGCTGCAGGATCCCGCCGTGCTGGCCCGGACGATCCCGGGCTGCCACTCCCTGGAGGAGACCGGGCGCGACGCGTACAAGATGACCGTGACGGCCGGGGTCGCCTCCATCAAGGGCACCTACGTGGGCCGCGTCGAGCTGGCCGATCCCGACCCGCCGCGCGCGTTCACGCTGCGGGCGCGCGGCCAGGGCGCCCCCGGGACGGTCGACGCCACCGTCCGCGTGCGGCTGTCGGAGGAGGAGGCCGGCACCCGGGTCGACTACGACGCGGACGCGGTGGTCGGCGGCATGATCGGCGGCGTCGGGCAGCGGATGATCGGGTCGGTGGCGCGGCGGACGGCGGGCGAGTTCTTCGCCGCCGTGGAACGGTCGCTGACCGGGGCCGAACCGGCCGGGCCGGCCGGGGCGCCCGTCCAGGAGGCGGAACGGGCGGTGCCGGGCGTCTATCCGGGCGGCCGGGCCGAGGCGCGGCCCGCGGCGGCGGCGGTCCCGGCGGTGGCCGCGTTCGCGGCGGGCGGCGCGGTCGCGCTGGCGGGCGTCGTCGTGGGGTACGTCCTGGGACGCCGGACGAGAACCTGACCAGGGAGGACACGATGAGGCCCTTCACCGCGGCGGCCGTGCAGCTGGCGCCGGCCCCCGGCCCGCTCACGCCCGCGACCGTACGGGACAACATCGGCAACGCCACCGGCTGGATCGCGCGGTGCGTCCGGGAGTCCGGCGCCGAGCTGATCGTCCTGCCCGAGACGTGCACGACGGGGTTCGCGCCCGGCGTGGGCGCGGAAGAGCTGTGGGAGCTGGTCTCCGGGATCCCCGGGCCGGTCAGCGAGCCGTTCCAGGAGGCGGCCCGCGAGCTGGGCGTCCACGTGTGCTTCGGGACGTACGAGCGCGGCCCCGGCCCCGGGACGGTCTACAACTCGGCCGTCCTCGCCGGCCCGGACGGCTCGGTGCTCGGCGTCTACCGCAAGACGCACCCGTTCCGGCTGGAGGACGCCCGGCACGGCGGCTGGACCACGCACGGCTCCGACGTGTGCGTCGTCCCGACCGGGCTGGGCCGGATCGGGATGGCGATCTGCTTCGACGGCGACTTCCCCGAGCTGTGGCGGATCCAGGCGGTCCGCGGCGCCGAGCTGGTCTGCCGCCCGTCGGCGCTGCTGCGCTCGGCCGACATCTGGGAGCTGACGTGCCGCGCCCGCGCGTACGACGAGCACGTGTACGTGGTGGGCGCCAACGCGGTCGGCGCCGACCCGGCCGGCACGCTCTACTTCGGCAACTCGATGATCGTGTCGCCGGTCGCCGAGGTGGTCGCGCGGGCCGCCAGCCACGAGGGCTGGGCCGCGGCCCGGCTCGACCCGGACGCCGCGCTGGCCTCGCTCACCCCCGGCTCCTCGGTCCCGCACGGCTTCGACCACCTGGCCGAGCGGAACCTGGCGCTGTACGAGCGGCACGCGGCGGAGCTGTTCGCCCCGGCCGTGACACCGTTCCCGCGCAAGGGGCGGGACTGAGGCGGCGGCCCGGGGCGCGCCCCCGGACCGCCGCCGCCGGATCAGCTCACGCCGACCAGGTCCACAACGAAGATCAGCGTCTCTCCGGGCTTGATCGCGGGGCTCGGGCTCCGGTCCCCGTACGCCAGGTGCGGCGGGATGACCAGCTTGCGGCGGCCGCCGACCTTCATGCCGGCGATGCCCATGTCCCAGCCCTTGATGACGCGGCCGGAGCCCAGCTCGAAGTCCAGGGTGCTCCCGCGGTTCCAGGAGGCGTCGAACTCCTCGCCGGTCGAGAACGACACCCCGACGTAGTGCATCGAGACGGTCGAGCCCTTGGTCGCCTCCGGGCCGTCCCCCTCGGTGATGTCGGTGATGTCGAGGTACGCCGGGGGCTGCCCCTCCGGGAAGTCGATCTCGGGCCGTTCAAGCGCCATCGTTCGGGCTCCAGCGATGTAGGTCGGAAGAATCGCCCCAGCTTAGTGCCCGTCGCGAGTCGCCAAAGAACGGCGCGCTCATTGGCACAACGCGACGGTTCGCCGGGAAGCGGCGCGGGGCAGGAGGATGACCATGACGGCACGGCTGCGGATCGGGATCGACACCGGCGGGACGTTCACCGACGTCGTGGCGCTGGACGAGGACACCGGCGAGATCGTCACCACCAAGACCCCGTCCACTCCGGCCGACCCGGCCGCGGGCTTCCTGGCCGGCGTCGCGAAGATCCTGGACAGCCGTCCCGGGGCGGCCGCCGCGGGCCTCGCGCACGGGACGACCGTCGCGACGAACCGGCTGCTGGAGGACCGGATCGAGGGCCTCGGGTTCGTCACCACCGAGGGCTTCGGGCACCTGCTGGAGATCGCGCGGCAGAGCGTCCCGGACGGCTACGGCAACTCCTACTTCTGGGTCAAGCCGCCGCGGATCGTGCCCGTCCACCGGGTGCGGGAGGTCGGCGGGCGGCTCGACCACACCGGCGCCGAGCTGCGGCCGTTCGACGAGGCGGGCGCGGTGGCGGCGGCCCGCTGGTTCCGCGACCAGGGGATCTCCGCGATCGGTGTGTGCTTCCTGCACTCGTACGCCGACCCGTCGCACGAGCTGGCGATGCGCGAGGTGCTGCGGCGCGAGCATCCGGAGGCGGTGGTGTCGCTGTCGTGCGAGGTGCTGCGCGAGTACCGGGAGTACGAGCGGTCGGTCACGACCCTGGTCGACGCCGCGGTCAAGCCCGTCATGTCGCGCTATCTCGCCCGGGTGGTCGAGCGGGCGCCGGCCCGCCTGCACGTGATGAAGAGCAACGGCGGCGTGCTGTCCGCCGAGGAGGTCGCGCACCAGCCGATCACGACCGTGCTGTCCGGCCCGGCCGCGGGCGTGCTCGGCGCCGCGTTCGTCGCGGCCCGCACGGGGCGCGGCTCGGCCGTCACCCTGGACGGCGGCGGCACCTCCACCGACGTCGCGGTGATCCTGGACGGCGAGCCGGCGCTGACCACCGAGGGCGCGATCGGCCGCCATCCCGTCCGGATCCCGATGATCGACATCGTCACCGTCGGCGCGGGCGGCGGCTCGATCGCCCGGATCTCCCCGGAGGGCGCGCTGAAGGTCGGCCCGCGCAGCGCCGGCGCGGACCCGGGGCCGCTCTGCTACGGCCGGGGCGGCACCGAGCCCGCGGTCACCGACGCGCACGCCGTCCTCGGCCGCATCCCGCCGCACCTGCTCGGCGGCGAGATCCCGCTGGACGTCGAGGCGGCCCGCACCGGCCTGGCCGGCCTCGCCGCCCGGCTCGGCCTCACCCTCGAACGCGCCGCCACCGGCGTCCTGGAGATCTCCGCCTGGAACCAGGCCAACGCCATCCGGCAGATCACCGTGGAGCGCGGCCTGGACGTCCGCGACTACCCGCTCGTCGCGTTCGGCGGCTCCGGCCCGCTGCTGTGCTGCCGCCTGCTGGACGTGCTGGGCCTGCCCGCCGCCGTCGTCCCGGAGAATCCGGGCAACCTCTCGGCGTTCGGCCTGCTGACCGTGGACGTCCGGACCGACCACGTCCGCACCCGGGTCATGCGCGACTCCGACCTCGACCTGGCCGCCGTCGCCGGGACGTTCGCGGACCTGGAGGGCGAGGCCGCCGCCGCCCTCGGACGCGAGGGGTTCGCGGCCGGGGCCGGGCGCCTCGCCCGCACGGCCGATCTGCGCTACTACGGCCAGGCGTTCGAGGTGCGCGTCCCCGCCCCGCCGGGCGAGGTGACCGGGGCGTTCCGCGCCGAGGTGGTCCGCCGCTTCCACGACGCCCACGAGTCCCTCTACGGCTACTGCCACCGCGACGACCCCCGGCACCCGGTCGAATGGGTCAACTACCGCGTCTCCGGCATCGGCCCGATCGAACGCCCCCGCCCGAGGGAGCGCCCGCCGGGCGACAAGGACGCCTCCCGCGCCCGCACCGGCACCCGCCGCGTCCACTTCGGCGACGACTGGGCGGACACGCCGGTCTACGACCGCGCGCGGCTGGCCCCCGGCGACACCGTCGAGGGCCCGGCCGTGATCGAGGAGTTCGGCTCGACCCTCCCGCTGCACCCCGGCTTCCGCGCCGAGGTCGACGGCCACGCCAACCTGGTGGTGACCCGGGCATGAGCGGCGAAGGCCGCGAGCCGCCGAGCGGAGGCGAGGCCATGAGCTGCGAGCGGCCCGTGTCGGCTGGAGTGAGGAGTGCAGGGAGCTTGCGACCGGAGCGACGAGGGAAGCCGGCGCGGACGAAGGCCGCGAGCCGCCGAGCGGAGGCGAGGCCATGAACAGGGACCCGATCCTGCTGGAGATCGTCGAGGGGACGCTCGCCTCGGTCGAGCGGGAGGTGGAGACGGCCATCGCGCGGACGGCGCGGTCCCCGATGATCCGGGACGCGCACGACTTCCGGGCCGGGATCCACGACCGGCGGCTGCGGAAGCTCACCGGCCGCTCGTACTCCGCGCTGGTTCAGCCGGTCGCCCGGGACTTCCCGGTCGAGACGATGCGGCCCGGGGACGTGTACTTCCACAACGACGTCTACCTGTCCGAGGGCGGCATCGGGCACCTGCCGGACCTGTGCGTGACCGTGCCGGTCTTCCACGAGGGCGAGGTGGTCGCGTTCGTCCAGGCGTTCGGGCATCACGACGACATCGGGGGAGCGGTGCCGGGGTCGATGCCGAGCCACGCGCGCAGCGCGTTCGAGGAGGGCCTGATGGTCCCCCCGATCAAGCTCTACGATCAGGGCGTCCCGAACGAGGCCGCGCTGCGCATCATGATCCGCAACTCCCGGATGCCGGACTCGCTGGCGGGCGACCTGGACGCCGAGTGCTCGGCCTGCCTGATGGGCGCCCGCCGGCTGGCCGACCTGTTCGCCAGGTACGGCCGCGCCGCCGTCGAGGACTGCTTCGACGCGATCATCGAGAACACCACCCGGACGTTCCGCCGCGAGCTGCTCGCCAAGATCCCGGACGGCACGTACGTGTGGGAGGACTACGCCGAGCACGACGGCGTCGACCCGCCCCGCCTGCACGCGCAGCGGATCACGCTCACCGTCGACCACGCCGCCGCCGCCCCGCTGGTCATCGACTTCACCGGGACGTCCCCGCAGGCCAAGGGGCCGATCAACCACGCGGGCGACTACGCGGACGGCGTCTTCCTCAAGAAGTGGCTCGCGCCCGTCCTGCGGAACCTGGCCGACACGCCCGAGCGCGCCGCCGAGCTCGACGTCAACGAGGGCGTCGTCCCCCTGATCGAGATGCGGTTCCCGGAGAAGGGCACGCTGCTCACCCCGGTGTTCCCGGCGCCGACGAACGCCCGCACGTTCGTCATCCTGCGGCTGCTGGGCGTCCTCGCGGGCGTCCTGGCGAAGGCGACGGGCGGGCGGATGCCGGCCGACCAGGAGACGATCCGCTACACCGGCGTGTACGGCGAGGACGACCGCGGCCCGTACCTCATGCGGGAGGTCCTCGGCGGCGGCTCCGGCGGCCGGCCGTACGCCGACGGGGAGGACACCGTCCACATCGTGCCGGACTCGCGGAACATCCCGGCGGAGTTCGCCGAGGCGCGCTGGCCGTTCGTCGTGGAGCGCCTCGGCCTGGCCGCCGACTCCGGCGGCCCCGGCGAGCACCGCGGCGGCCTCGGCTACGACAAGCACATCCGGATGCTGCGCGACGCGAGCTACATGTCGATCGCCGACCGCTCCATCCTGTCCTGCTGGGGCGTGAACGGCGGCCGCGCGGGCCGCCCGTTCCGCGTCGACATCGACGGCGAGGAGCTGGACGGCCTGGTCGACGGGCGCCCCGTCCGCGCCGGGCAGGTGATCCGCATCCGGACCACCGGGGGCGGCGGCTGGGGGGACCCGCTCGACCGCGACCCGGCCCGCGTCGCCGCCGACGTCCGCGACGGCAAGGTCACGCCGGCGGGCGCCCGCGACGACTACGGCGTGATCATCGACGGGGATGGCTGGGACGAGCGGGCCACCGCCGCACTGCGGGAGCGCCTGCGCGCGACCCGTCCCGCTCCGGCGTTCTTCGACCGGGGCCCGGGCTTCCCCAGGCTGTCGGGAGGCCGAACGGCAGCCGAAGTCGACCGGCCCCCACCGGGTTGACTCGTGGCGTGTCCGCCTTGCCGCGCGGCCGCCGGAGGGGACACGCCACGAGTCAACGTGGCGGGAGGGCGGTGCCGTCGATGATCAGGTCGGCACGGCGGCGGGTGGCGTCGGCGGTGAAGTGCGCGCGCTCGCGTTCGGACCAGGCGTCCCAGGCCGCGGCGAAGACGGCGCCGTCGCGTTCCAGGACGCGGGCGCGGCGGAGCGGGCGCGGGGCGTCGATCCAGATCCGGTACGCGGCCGGGCAGGCCCGCCAGGCGGCGCCGACGCCCTCGACGATCATGACGGGGGCGGGCGGGATCTCCTCCTCGGGGCCGTAGGTCTCCTCGTGCCAGCGGAAGCGGCGCAGCCGGGCCGGGCGGCCGGCGCGCAGCGGGCCGAGCACGCCCGTCTCGAACGGCGGCCACCACGTCAGCGGATCGGCGTCCCAGGGGACGCGGAAGTCGTCCGAGCCGATCAGCGGCGCGCCGTCCAGGGCGGCCGCCAGCCGCCGGGCGAACGTGGACTTGCCCGCGCCGCTGGGGCCGTCCACGGCGACCAGCCGGACGGGGCCGCAGGACGGCGGCAGCGCGCGCAGGCGGGCGGCGAGGCCGGGCCGGTCGGGCAGGTGAGGGCGGTCGGGCGTCGGTTCCGGCACGAACGGCATACTGCCCGAGGAGACCCGCCGGAGGAGAGGACCGCCTGATGCTCGGCGATGCGCGCGACATGACGATCACCGTCGACGGCCGGACGCTGCACCGCGCCGAGCTGATGGAACGGGCCGCCGGGGTGGCCGCGGAGATCGCGGGCGCGGGTGCGGTGGCGGTGCACGCGACGGCGTCGCTGGAGACGGTCGTGGCCGTGGTGGGCGGGCTCCTGGCCGGGGTGCCGGTCGTCCCGGTGCCGCCCGACTCGGGGCCGGACGAGCGGGCGCACATCCTGACCGACTCGGGCGCGGGCCTGCTGCTGGCGGCGCGCGGCGCGTACGAGGGCGAGGGGCCGCCGCTCGTCCCGGTCGACGAGGTCCCGCCCGGGACGCCCCGCGAGGCCGGACACGAGGCCGGACACGAGACCGAACAAGAAGGGGACGCGACCGCGCTCATCCTCTACACCAGTGGCACGACCGGCCCGCCCAAGGGGGTGCTCATCTCGCGGCCGGCCATCGCGGCGGGCCTGGACGCGCTCGCGGAGGCGTGGGAGTGGACGCCCGGGGACGTGCTGGTGCACGGGCTGCCGCTGTTCCACGTGCACGGCCTCGTCCTCGGCGTGCTGGGGGCGCTGCGGGCCGGGTCGCCGCTCGTCCACACCGGGCGGCCGCGCCCCGCGGCGTACGCGGCGGCGGCGGAGGCGGGCGGCTCGCTCTTCTTCGGCGTCCCCACCGTCTGGTCGCGCGTCTGCGCGGACGAGGCCGCCGCGCGGGCGCTGCGCCCGGCGCGGCTGCTGGTCTCCGGGAGCGCCCCGCTGCCCGTCCCGGTGTTCGAGCGCCTGGCCGCGCTGACCGGGCACGAGCCGGTCGAGCGGTACGGGATGACCGAGACCCTGATCACCGTCAGCGCCCGCGCGGGCGGCGACCGGCGGCCCGGCCAGGTCGGGCTGCCGCTGCCGGGCGTGCGGACCCGGCTGGCCGCCGAGGACGGCGCGCCCGTGCCGGCGGACGGGCAGACGCCGGGCGAGCTGCACGTCCGGGCGCCGATGCTGTTCTCCGGGTACCTGGGCCGGCCGGAGGCCACGAGCGCCGCGTTCACCGCGGACGGCTGGTTCCGCACGGGTGACATCGCGACGGTCGGCCCGGACGGCTGGCACCGGATCGTCGGCCGCGCCTCCACCGACCTGATCAAGAGCGGCGGCTACCGGATCGGGGCGGGCGAGGTCGAGAACGCGCTGCTGGCCCATCCGGGCGTGCGGGAGGCGGCCGTGCTCGGCACCCCGCACCCCGATCTGGGGGAGCAGGTGACCGCGTTCGTGGTGGCCGACGGCGTGGACGGCCCGGCGCTGGCCGCGTTCGTCGCGGAGCGGCTGTCGGCGCACAAGCGGCCCCGCACCGTCCATCTGGTGGACTCGCTGCCCCGCAACGCGATGGGCAAGGTCGTCAAGACCCGGCTCCGCTGAAAGGGGCGAGGGGCTAGAGGGGCAGCCGCAGGACCGTGGCGGGCCCGGCGGCGACGAGTTCGATCCCCGGCGTGGGGCGCGGCTCCGGCGGGCGCCCGGAGGCCGTACGGAACGTGCAGTACAGGCCGTCCTCCGCGCGCCACACCCGCACGTCGGCGGGCTCGCGCAGGCGGGCGGCGACCTCGCCGGCGGCGATCACCAGCAGCGCGGCCCGGTTGCCGATCACTCCGTGGCGGGCCGCCTGGGCGGCGACGAACCCGCTGACCTCGGCCGGGTCGTCGCCGGCCGCCATGCCGGGGGTGCCCCGCGGCGGCTCGGGAACGGTCTCCTGTGCCTCCATCCCGCCCGAGGCTACTCCCGCACCCGGCGTGCCCGGTGCACCACCCCCCGTCGCGCGCGTCGTATCGTGATCGTCCGTGACCTTCGAGGAGCGCCCGTGACCCTGCTGCGCAACGCCCGGCTGCCCGGCCCGGACGGCGGCCCGTTCGACATCGAGATCGACGGCGGCCGGTTCGGCCGGATCCTCCCGGCGGGCCAGGGCATCGGGCCGACGTTCCTGGACGCGGCGGGCGCGCTGGTCAGCCCGCCGTTCGTGGAGCCGCACGTTCACCTCGACACCACCCTCACCGCGGGGGAGCCGCGCTGGAACGCCTCCGGCTCGCTCTGGGAGGGCATCGCGGTCTGGAGCGAGCGCAAGGAGACGCTGACCCGGGACGACGTGATCGACCGCGCGTCCGAGGTGCTGCGCTGGTACGCGGCCAACGGCGTCCTGCACGTCCGCAGCCACGTGGACGTCACCGACCCCGGCCTGGTGGCGCTGGACGCGATGCTGGAGGTCCGCGAGCGGGTCCGGGACGTGATCGGCCTCCAGCTGGTCGCGTTCCCGCAGGAGGGGATCGTCTCGTACGAGAACGGCGCGGAGCTGCTGGAGGAGGCGGCGCGGCGCGGCGTGGACGCGGTCGGCGCCATCCCGCACTTCGAGGACACCCGCGAGGACGGCGTCCGCTCCCTGGAGATCGCGTTCGACGTGGCGCGGCGGTACGGGCTGCGGCTGGACGCGCACTGCGACGAGATCGACGACGAGCAGTCGCGGTTCGTGGAGGTGCTGGCCACGCTCGCGCGGCGGGGCGGGCTGCGCGAGCGCGCGACGGCGTCGCACACGACGGCGATGGGCTCGTACAACGGGGCGTACTCGTACAAGCTCCAGCGGATCCTGGCCCGGTCGGGCGTCAACCTGGTCTGCAACCCGATGGCGAACCTGTGCCTCCAGGGGCGCTTCGACGCGTACCCCAGGCGGCGCGGGCTGACGCAGGTCAAGGAGATGCTCGGCGCCGGGGTGAACGTCGCGTTCGGCCACGACGACGTGATGGACCCGTGGTTCCCGCTGGGGACGGCCTCGCCGCTCCAGGTGGCGCTGGTCGGCATCGCCGCGGCGCAGCTGACCGGCGCCGCGGAGATCGACGAGGCGTTCGCCATGATCACGTCCCGGGCGGCGCGGGTGCTCGGCCTCGGCGACGGCTACGGCATCGAGGAGGGCCGGCCGGCGTCGTTCGTGGTGCTGCCCGCGGCGTCGCCGTACGACGCCGTACGCCGGCAGACGCGGCCCTCGCACGTCGTCAGCCGCGGCCGGCTGGTCGCCGAGACGCCGGCCGCGCCGACCCGGCTCACCTGGCCGGGCCGCGACCCGGAGGACGTCGACTTCACCCGGGCCCGCGACCGCGCCTAGAACCTGGAGCCCGTCCCGAAGTCGCCTCAGCCGCCACGCGAGTGCGCTGCGTGGCCGGTGAGGCGATGCCGGAGGCGAGCCTCACCGGGCGGATCGCGAAGCGATGTCGCGCTCGCACGTGACTCTGGAACACGGTCTAGAGGCCGAGGGCGGGGAGGACGGGGGCGAGCAGGGCGCGCGCCTCGGCCTCGGGGATGTCGGGGCCGTCCGGGCCGTCGGCGACATAGCGCAGGAAGCCCTGCTGGAAGCAGGCGCCCATGAGGAGGGCGGCGACGGCGTCGGGGTCGGCGGCCGCCGCCACGCGGCCGAGCCCCTGCTCGGCGCGCAGGTACGCGGCCAGCGACTCGGGGACCACGTGCGGCCCCGCGCCGTACTGGCGCATCGAGTCGCGGGTGGTGGCCATCAGCCGGGGCTGCGCGGCCATCGACGCCATCATCGGGAACGCCCGCAGGTAGAAGTTCAGCCCGCGGTGGACGAGGTCGGCCAGGTTGGCGGCGACCTCCCGCTCGCCGGGCGACAGGCCGCCCTGGAACGCGGGCATCCGCTCCTTGAGGACGCACAGGATGAGCTCTTCCTTGTCGCGGAAGTGCTTGTAGAGCAGCGCCTCGGAGTAGCCCGCCGCGCGGGCGATCTCCTTGGTGGTGGTCCGGGCGGCCCCGTGCGACCGCATCACCTCGGCGGCCGCGTCCAGGATCTTCTCTCGCGCGCTCATCGCTCCCCAGCTTGACAGACGGGTGGATCCTATCCAGGCTAAGGGGTGAGTGAGTATTCACTAACCCTGGGAGGAACGATGAGGCTCACGGTCTTCGGGGCGACCGGCGGCACGGGCGTCGAGGTGGTGCGGCAGGCACTGGCCGCCGGGCACGAGGTCACCGCCGTCGTGCGCGACCCGGCCGGGCTGCCCGCCGAGCTGCGCGAGCGCGCCGAGGTCGTCACGGCGGACGTCATGGACCCCGGCGCGATCCGGCCGGCCGTCAAGGACCGGGACGCCGTGATCAGCGCGCTCGGCCCGCGCGGCCGCGGGCCGACGACGGTCTGCGCCGACGGCATCCGCAGCATCGCGGCGGCCTGCGAGGCGTCCGGCGTCCGGCGGGTGCTGATGGTCAGCGCCAGCGGCCTGGCCGCCGACGCCGGCGACGGCGCCGTCACCCGGTACGTCGTCAAGCCCATGATCGTCCAGCGGCTGCTGCGGCACGCGTTCGCCGACATGAGGGAGGCCGAGTCCGTCCTCGCCGGCACCGGCCTGGACTGGACCGTCGTCCGGCCGCCGCGGCTCCTCGACAGGCCCGGCACGGGAACCTACCGCCGGGCCGTCGACCTCAACGTCAGGCGCGGCTACCAGATCCCGCGCGCCGACGTCGCCACCGCCCTGCTCGACCACGTCGAGGACCGCGGATCGGTCCGGCACATCGTCACGATCGCCACCTGACGGACGCGCCACATGACAGCTGTCACATCGAACCGCTGACAGCGGCTTCTACCGGCGCGCGGGCCCGTTCGCGACGCTTGGGCCATGCAGACGAACGCAGCCATCCAGGTGCAGGACCTGCGCCGCCGGTACGGGGACTTCGAGGCCGTCGCCGGCGTGTCGTTCGAGGTCGGCGAGGGCGAGCTGTTCGCCCTCCTCGGCACCAACGGCGCCGGCAAGACCACCACGCTGGAGACCCTCGAAGGGTTCCGGCCCGCCCAGGGCGGCACCGTCCGGGTCCTCGGCCGCGACCCGCACCGCGAGCGCCGCGCCGTCCGCCCGCACCTGGGGATCATGCTCCAGGAGGGCGGCCTGTTCCCCGACCTCACCGTCGCCGAGACGGTCGACCACTGGCGCGGCTTCACCCCGCGCCCGCGCAGCCGCGCCGAGGCGCTCGGCATGGTCGCGCTGGACGACAAGGCCGGCGTCCGCGTGCGGCAGCTGTCCGGCGGCCAGAAGCGCCGCCTCGACCTCGCGCTCGCCCTCCTGGGCCGCCCCCGCGTCCTCTTCCTGGACGAGCCCACCACGGGCATGGACCCCGAGGCCCGCCACGCCACCTGGGCGACCGTCCGCGAGGTGGTCGCGGCCGGCACCACCGTCCTGCTGACCACCCACTACCTGGAGGAGGCCGAGCAGCTCGCCGACCGGCTGGCGATCATGCACCGGGGCCGGATCGAGGTCGCCGGCACCGTCGCCGAGGTCGTCGCGGGCGGCGGCGACCGCATCACCTTCCAGGTGCCCGACCGCATCGAGGTCGCCCGGCTGCCCGTGCTGCGCGGCGCCGCCGCCGAGGTCTCGGTGAACGGCGGCCGCGCGGTCGCCGCGTACAGCGTCGCCGCCGCCGGGCTCCAGGACGCCCTCCGCGAGCTGCTCGGCTGGGCCGACGCCGCCGGCCTCGCCCTCGGCGGACTCCAGGCCCGCAGCGCCTCCCTCGAAGACGTGTTCCTGCACACCGCGGAAGAAGGAGCGGCACGATGAAGAACGCGGTCCGCGTCGCGCGGCTCGACCTGACCCTGCTGTGGCGCAACAAGACGGCGATGTTCACGGTCGTCGGCCTGCCGGTGATGTTCGCGGGGCTGCTCCTGCCCGCCGGCGACGACGCGATCGTCCAGGGCGCCGCGCTCCCCGGCCTCTTCCTGCTCTTCGCGGTGTACGCCCACCTCGTCCCCCTCTTCACCGCCCGCCGCGAGGACCACTCCCTCAAGCGGCTGCGCGGCACGACCCTGTCGGACGCCGAGATCCTCGGCGGCAGCGTCCTCGCGGCGGCCGGCATGTACGCGGTGCAGGCGGCGGCGCTGCTGGTCGTCCTGGGCACCGCGCTCGGCGGCGGCCTGCCCGCCGACCCGCTGCTCGTCCTCGCCGGCATGGCGGGCGGCGTCGCCGTCTTCGCCGTGCTGGCGTTCGTGGTCTCCGGGCTCAGCCCCACCGCCGAGAGCACCCAGCTCACCGTGCTGCCGCTGCTCTTCGCCTGCATGTTCGGCGTGATGTTCCCGCTGGACGACATGCCCGCCGCCGTCCAGCAGGCGGCGCACTGGATCCCGCTGACCCCCGTCAACGAGATCATCCAGACCGGCTACCTCGGCCGCGACCACACGTCCGCCGGCTCCCACCCCGAGGTCGGCTTCGTCGAAGGCTGGCGGGTCTGCGCGCGGTCGTTCGCCGTCCTCGCGCTGTGGGCGGTGGCCGGGCGCACGCTGGCGGCCCGCTGGTTCCGCTGGGAACCGCGGCACGCCTGAGCGGATCGCAGCCGATCGTGAGCGGATAACGTACGAGGGGAAGGAGGCTCGATGGGCGCGACGACCGCCGAGCTGGAAGAGCGCGCGGCCGGCCGGCTGGAGAGCTACCGCCGCGCCATGTACCGCACGTTCCTGCTCGCCGCCCTCGGCGTGGCGGTCCCGTGCGCGGGCGCCCTGGCGACCGCCTACGGCCGCGGCGAGATCGCCCTCCCGCTCACCCTCGCGGCGGCGCTGGGAGCCGTGCTGTTCCTCGCCTACTACGCCCGGCTCATCAGGGTCGGGCTGAACGGCCGGCTGCCGGGCCGCGACATCGCCGCCAGCGGCGCCCTCACGCTGCTCCTCGGCCTGATGATGCTCACCCACCCGCTGTGGTGCATGATCCCCGTCTTCTGGGTCTCCACGGTGGCGCTGTGGGTACGGCCGGTGCGCAACCAGGCCGCCCTGTGCGCGGCCGCCGCGGCGGTCTGCGCGGTGATCATCTCGTTCGCGGACGGGTGGCCCGCGCGCTGGTACCAGCCGCTCGCGATGTTCGCGCTCTTCATGGTCGGCTGCGGCGCCGCGCTCTACGTCAACCTCTTCTACCGCCGCATGTGGGACCTGCACATGGAGGCCGACGCGGCCCGCGAGGCGCAGGCCCGCCTCGCCGTCACCGAGGAGCGGCTGCGCTTCTCCCGCGACCTGCACGACCTCCTCGGCCACAGCCTCTCCCTCATCGCCGTCAAGAGCGAGCTCGCGATGCGGATGGCCGAGGACGACCCGGCCCGCGCCCGCGAGGAGATGGCCGACGTCCGCCGCGCCGCCCGCGACGCGCTCCGCGAGGTGCGCGCCGCCGTCCGCGGCTACCGCGCCGTCGAGCTGGACGCCGAGCTGGCCGGCGTCCGCGCTGTGCTGGAGGCCGCCGGCGTCCGCTGCGAGATCGGCGACCCGCCCGAGCTGGCGCCGGACGTCCGTACCGTGCTGGCCTGGGTGATCCGCGAGGGCGCCACCAACGTGATCAAGCACAGCGAGGCCGCCCGCTGCGCCATTACGATCGCTCCCTATGGTGATTCGGTGGTGCTGGAGATGAGCAACGACGGCGCCCGCGCCGCCCGCGGCGCCCCCGGCTCCGGCCTGGCCGGGCTGGCCGAGCGCGTCGAGGTCCTCGGCGGCACCCTCACGGCCTCCCGGCAGGGCCGCGACGGCTTCCTGCTCCGCGCGGTCGTCCCGGCATGATCAGGATCCTGCTCGCCGACGACGAGCACCTCATCCGCGGCGCCGTCGCCGCCCTCCTCAACCTGGAACCCGACCTCCAGGTGGTCGCCGAGGTCGGCCGCGGCGACGAGGTCGCCGCCGCCGTCGCCGAGCACGCCCCCGACGTCGCCGTCCTGGACATCGACATGCCCGGCGCCGACGGCCTCACCGTCGCCGAGCGGCTCGACGCCGCGAACGCCCCCTGCGCGATCTGCATCCTCACCAGCTTCGGCCGCCCCGGCTACCTGCGCCGCGCGATGGCCGCCGGCGTCCGCGGCTTCGTCGCCAAGGACGCCCCCACCGAGGAGCTGGCCGCCGCCATCCGCAAGGTCCACACCGGCGGCCGCTACCTCGACGCCGAACTCGCCGCCAGCGCCATGGCCGCCGGCGACAACCCCCTGACCGCCCGCGAGCGCGAGATCCTCCGCCTCATCGGCGCCGGCACCGAGACGTCCCGGATCGCCGCCCTCCTCCACCTCTCCGAGGGCACCGTCCGCAACTACCTCTCCTCGGCGATGGCGAAGCTCGGCGAGTCCAACCGTCTCGCCGCCATCCGCGCCGCCCGCGAGATGGGCTGGATCTGACCGGCGTCAGCCCATCCCCAGCTCGCGGGAGAAGGTCTGCACGTCCGAGATCACCCAGTACTCGGCGAACCGGCCGCCCTCGGCCCGCAGGACGTCGTGCCCGCTGAACGCGACGCTCGTCCCCTCCGGGACGGTCGCCCCGGGCATGCCGCCGCTGTAGCGCCCGCCGAACGTCCAGCGCGCGGCGACCCGGTCACCGTCCACGATCGGCCCCACGTCCAGGGACACGGTGACGCCCTCGAACGGCGCGTGCCCCTGCGCGAGCGTCTCGATCAGTTGCTCGGCGCCCCGCACCTCCAGACCCGGCCAGTGCCCGACGAAATCGGGCGTGACGAGCTCGTGCGCGAGCCCGAAGTCCCCGGCCCACATCTCCAGCAGCCACCGCTCGTACAACTTCGCCAACTCCGCGACCATGCCCGCCCTTTACCCGCGAACGGGCTCCCTGAACGGGCCCCGGCCGCTTCAGACTCCCGCCGTGACCGGCCCGCAACTCCCGCGCCGCCTCCAGCCCCCGAGCTTCCTCCGGCAACCCCCGCACGACCTCCCCCGCGATGATGCCTTCGCCCGGCGCACGCCGAACGGCGGTCCTCCATCTCGGTGAGGGCCTGCCCGAGACCTGCGTCGACCTCCCCGCTCCGCACCATGACGGCGGCCTGCATCAGCGACAGGTCGGCGCGTGGTGCCAGGGACCGGGCGGGATAGAGGGAGAGTGCCCGGTCGAGCTTCTCGTCCGCGCGGTGATCGCCCGCGCACGTGGCGGCGTACGACTCGGCCCAGGCGAACTGGCTCTCCCGGAAGGCCAGGACCGACTGGCTCGTCGCATCCGGAAGCTTCTCGAAGGTCGTGCCGAGGTCGTTCAATGAGCGCCGGGCACCGGCGGCGTTCCCGCTCGCGGCGGCGAGGTAGGCTGCCCGCGGGCACGGTGACGAGCCGTTCGCCGTAGTCGCTGACCGCACGCTCCCGTTCGTCCAGGTCGAGGACGTTCCCGAGAGCGTCCTCGATCCCGGACAGGACATGTTCGAGGGCCCGATACACAGCCCAACCCAGTAGTACCATTGAAGTTTTCTCCTGACCGGAGCCTGGAGATTCCCTCCTACCTCGCGGTGGTGGGTTCGACGCGTTTCCGCGCCTGACGACTGCGCCTTCCGGCAACCGGAGCGAGCGCGTGGCCCGCTCGATACAGGTGCAAGATGTTGCAGGCTGCGTTGTGGTCGGCGTTGCCACTCCAGCCGCAGTCTGCGTTCTTACACACGAATACCGCCTGGGACTCTCGGCTGCCCGGCGTGATGAGTCCGCACATACTGCAGCGCCGGGAGGTGTCGGCAGCAGGGACCTTGATAAGAGACCCACCGTTATGAGCTGTTTTGTAGGCCAGCATTTCGATGGTGCGTCCCCAAGCTTGTTCGCTTATAGCGCGGTTGAGGCCAGATTTCTGGGGGACGCATCTCCCTGGTTCTTCAACAGTTCCCTTGGCGGACCCGAGCATGGCGGTGATGTGGAGCCGCTCCACGACCACTGTGCCGTAAGTTCGTGCGATGGCGGTGGTGATTTGGTGCTGCCAGTTCAGGCGTCGTCGCTTGGCTCTCGCGTGTAGTGCCCGAATCTGGTCATAGGTGGCCTGGAGTCGCCGAGAGGTTTTTTCTCCTGGATGACGGCACCGCTTGCGGTGCTCCGCCTGCCGCTCCAGCCGTAGCAGTTCTTCTCGTTCTGGGCCGTTCAGCCAGGAGTCGTGGCGGAAGGCCGTACCGTCGGACAAGGCCAGCGGCACCTTTACGCCCATGTCGATCCCCACCTGCGGTCCCGGGTGTGGCTCCGGTTTGGGAATCAAGCTCTGGACTCGGAAGGCGATGTGCCATCCGAGTGCATCCTTCACCAGGCGTGCCCCGCTGATGCGATCGTGGGTATTGGTGAGCTTGCCGACCGGCAGATCCTTGCTCCAGTGGAAACGGACCCGGCCGACCTTGGTGATATTGACCATGCCCCACCGGCGGTGCACCCGGGCGACCTTCAGGTGTTCACCTTGTGGAAGATCCACTGACATTGGTGTGCGATATCGGGCCTTGAATCGGGGTTCGTCGGCGCGACCTTCCCAGCAGTTCTTCCATGCCCGGTAGTACGTTCTCAGTACCGCTTGTGCGCCTTGGGCGGGCAGTGCGGCGAGCCAGTCGATCTCCTTTCTCGCTCGACGTATTGCGACGTCGGCCGCAGTAAGTGATCTTTGATGCTTGGGTAGCATCGTCCACCACTCATGCAACAGATTCCACATTGCCCTAGCGGCATGCGCCTGGTCGTCGATCAGCGCGGACTGTGCAGGGGTCAGTACCAGTCGTGCGCGATGGCCAAAATACCGCTTTTCGAACGCCAGTTCGTCGCTCACTCGAACAAGATACCAAGCATGGGGCCGTCCATGTCAAGAAAATGTGAACACAGTATCCGTTGCTGAGTATTTTGTCTTGCAAATCGTAATCGCTGGCCAATGTCTGAGTGACGGTTGTTGGGGTGGATGGTCCGTCCTGTGGCCGGCGGGTCGTGTCGGGCCTCCCTCTGGGCCTATTGACACCGGGTGAGAGCTGGGGGTGCGGTCGGTGCGGGCTTCATGGTGAGGTGGTCGTGGCGACACCCGGTAAGTTGACCTGAATGAGCGAGCCGCTGGTCGAACGGATGCGGGAGTTCGGGGAGACGATCTTCGCGGAGATGTCCGCGCGGGCCGCCGCCACCGGGGCGATCAACCTGGGGCAGGGCTTCCCGGACACCGACGGCCCGCCGGCGATGCTGGAGGCCGCGGTGGAGGCGGTCCGCGGCGGCGGCAACCAGTACCCGCCCGGCCCCGGACTGCCGGAGTTGCGGGAGGCGGTGGCGGCGCAGCGGCTGGAGCGGTACGGGCTGGAGTTCGATCCGGCGGCCGAGGTGTACGTGACGGTCGGCGCGACCGAGGGCATCGCGGCGTCCGTCATGGCGCTGGCCGGGCCGGGCGACGAGGTGATCGTCTTCGAGCCGTACTACGACTCGTACGCGGCGACGATCGCGCTGGCCGGGGCGGCCCGCAGGCCCGTGATGATGCGGCCGGTGGAGGGGCGCTTCACGTTCGACCCGGACGAGCTGCGCGCGGCGGTCGGCCCGCGCACCCGGCTGATCCTGGTCAACTCGCCGCACAACCCGGCGGGGACGGTGTTCACCCGGGACGAGCTGGAGGTGATCGCCGGCGTCTGCCGCGAGCACGACCTGGTCGCCGTCACCGACGAGGTGTACGAGTACCTGACGTTCGACGGCGTCGAGCACGTCCCGCTGGCGACCATGGACGGCATGCGGGAGCGGACGGTCACCGTCTCCTCCGTGGGCAAGAGCTTCTCCGTCACCGGCTGGAAGACGGGCTGGGTGACGGCGCCCGCGCGGTACGTCCGGGCGGTGCAGACGGTGAAGCAGTTCCTCACGTACGCGACGGGCGGCCCCTGGCAGCGGGCGGCGGCGTACGGGCTGCGCAACGAGCTGCCGTGGGTCGCCGGGCTGCGGGCGTCGCTGGAGGCCAAGCGGGACCGGCTGGTCGGCGGCCTGGAGGCGGCCGGGTTCGAGGTCTACCGGCCGCAGGGCACGTACTTTGTGCAGGCCGACATCCGGCCGCTGGGCTTCACCGACGGCGTCGAGTTCTGCAAGGCGCTGCCGGAGAAGGCGGGCGTGGTCGCGATCCCGACGCAGGTGTTCTACGACCGCCCGGAGGCGGGCGCGCACTTCGTCCGGTTCGCGTTCTGCAAGAAGGACGAGGTCATCGACGCCGCCGTGGAGCGGCTGAGCCGGCTGCGCTAGCCCTCGCCGGCGCCGGAGCGCCGTACGGGCAGCCCGCCGAGCGCGGCGGCCGAGGCGGCGATCTCTTCGGCGCTGTGGTCCAGCCCCAGGTCGCCGATGGCCAGCGGTCCGCCGTGGGCCTGCTGGCACGCTCGCGCCACGCGCTGAACGCCGCGCTGCCCGCGGGGACCGGCGGTGCCGGGGTGGCCGGTTGCACGGCGGGGAGTGTGACCGGACGAACCAGGTCATGACGGCCATTCGCCAACGGGACCGGCGCCGGTTGGGCGGATTTCGACGGTGAGCGGCGCCCGCCCGCGTGGGTACGGTACGGCTCGTGGGCGGCGACGGGGGACCGGGACGGGTGCTGATCGCTCTCGGCGGCAACGCGATGACCGCGCCGGACGGGAGCGCGTCCCCGCAGGCGCAGGAGGCGGCGGTCGAGAGCGCCATGGACGGCGTGGCCGAGCTGGTCGCGGCGGGCGCCCGGGTGGTCCTCACGCACGGGAACGGCCCGCAGGTCGGCAACCTGCTCATCAAGAACCAGCTGGCCGCGCACGTGGTGCCGCCGGTGCCGCTGGACTGGTGCGGCGCGCAGACCCAGGGCACCATCGGTGTACTGATCATGAACGCGCTGGGCCGGGCGCTGGCGGCGCGCGGCGCGTCCCGCCCGGTGTCCACCGTGGTGACGCGGACGCTCGTGGACGCCGCCGACCCCGGGTTCGCCGACCCGGTGAAGCCGGTCGGCCGCTACTTCCCCAAGGCCGAGGCGGAGCGGTTCATGGCGCTCGGGCAGTCGTGGCGCTCGTTCGGCGCCCGCGGCTGGCGGCGGGTGGTGGCCTCGCCGGAGCCGCTGGAGATCCTGGACGCCCCGGCCGCGGCGGCGCTGCTGGCGGCCGGGCACGTGGTGGTCGCCGCCGGCGGCGGGGGCGTGCCCGTCGTGCGCGGCGCGAACGGGGAGCCGCACGGCGTGGAGGCCGTGGTGGACAAGGACCTGGCCGCCCAGCTGCTGGCCCGCGAGCTGGGCATGGAGGTCCTGGTCATCGCCACCGACGTCGACCACGTCATGGCGGGGTACGGAACGGACCGGGAGCGGCCGCTCGGCCGCACCACCGCGGCCGAGCTGCGGGCGCTGGCCGCCGCCGGGCACTTCGCCGGCGGCAGCATGGGCCCGAAGGTCGAGGCCGCGCTGCGGTTCGCCGCGGCGGGCGGGCGGCGCGCGGCGATCGCGTCGCTGCGGCACATCGTGGCCGCCGCGCGCGGCGAGGCCGGGACCGTCATCGAGTAGTGGCTAGCACCGAGGAGTGGCGAACGTGCCCGATCCGATCGAAGTCCGCAAGATCCCCATCGAGAGCGTGACCGACGCCTCCGGGCTGGCCCGGCTGATCGACGACGGCGTGCTGGAGGCCGACCGGGTGCTGGCGGTGGTCGGCAAGACCGAGGGCAACGGCGGCGTCAACGACTACACCCGGCTGCTGGCCGACCGGGCGTTCCGCGAGGTCCTGACCGCGCGCGGCACCCGTACCGCCGACGAGGTGCGGGGCGTCCCGCTGGTGTGGTCGGGCGGCACCGACGGGGTGCTGAGCCCGCACGCGACGGTGTTCGCGACCGCCGATCCGGCCACCGTCCCGGCCTCGGCCGAGCCGCGCCTGTCGGTCGGCGTCGCGATGAGCGAGATCATCCTTCCGGAGGACATCGGCCGCCCGGCGATGGTGGAGACGGTCGCGGCGGGCGTGCGGGAGGCCATGAAGACCGCCGGGATCGAGGATCCGGCCGACGTGCACTACGTCCAGACGAAGACGCCGCTGCTCACCCTCGACACGATCAACGACGCGAGGTCGCGCGGCAACACGGTGGTCACCGAGGACACGCTGAAGTCGATGGACATCTCCAACTCGACGACGGCGCTCGGCATCGCGGTGGCGCTCGGCGAGATCGAGATGCCGGAGGCCGACCGGATCCACCGGGACCTTTCGCTGTACTCCTCGGTCGCGTCCTGCTCGTCCGGCGTGGAGTTGGATCGGGCGCAGATCGTCCTGGTCGGGAACGTGCGCGGCATCGGCGGCCGGTACCGGGCCGGGCACGGCGTGATGCGGGACGCGCTGGACGCCGACGGCATCTGGGCGGCGATCCGGTCGGCCGGGCTGGACCTGCCGGACCGGCCGCGCGCCGAGGACCTCGGCGGCCGCCTCGTCAATGCGTTCATCAAGTGCGAGGCCGACCCGTCCGGATCGGTGCGCGGCCGCCGCAACATCATGCTGGACGACTCCGACGTGCACTGGCACCGCCAGATCAAGGCGTGCGTCGGCGGCGTGGCGGCGTCGGTGACCGGTGACCCGGCGGTGTTCGTGTCCGTCGCGGCCGTCCACCAGGGGCCCTCGGGCGGCGGCACGGTCGCCGCGATCGTCGCGCCCTGACACCGCTGATGTACCGAACGTCACACGATCGTTGCGAAGAGTACCCGGAGTCGCGCGGTAAGCGGGGACGGGAGGTTATAGCCTCATTGCCGTGTCCGGACTGACCATTCCCGAACCCGCCTTCCCCGAGGACGACGGCACCGCCGACCCGCGGCTGCGCGAGGCCCTGGCCGGTTACGCGGCCGGGCGCGTCAGCGCGCACCGCGTCCTCGGCGAGCTGCACGACGCGCGCCTGCTGGTGCCCGTCGTCGCCGTGCTCACCGAAGAGGAAGAGGTGGAGCCGGGCGAGCTGCGCCGCGAGAAGTCCAGCGACATGGCGCTGCCGACGCTCATCGGCGAGGACGGCCGGCGCGGCGTGCTCGGCTTCACCTCGGCCGAGACCATGAAGGCGTGGCGCCCGGACGCCCGCCCGGTGGCGGTGCACGCCCGGCAGGCGTGCCTGGCCGCGCTGGACGAGGGCGCCCACGCGCTGGTCGTCGACGTGGCGGGCCCGGTGCCGTTCGCCGTGGACGGGCTGCGGCTGCACCTGCTGGCCGAGGGCCGCCCGGTCCCGCCGCCGCACGAGGATCCCGAGGTGATGGCGGCCGTCGAGGCCGCGGTGGGGCCCGAGGAGGCGGTGAGCGGCGTGCGGATCGCCGAGGGCACCGCCGCCGAGCTGGCGATCCGGTTCGCGATCGCGCCCGGCCACGACGAGCGCGCGGTCGTCCAGCGGGTGTCCGACCGGCTCGCCGAGGTCCTGCGGGGCCGGGTCGTGGGCGGCGTCGAGCTGAGCATCGTCCGCCGCTGACGGCCCGTCCACCGCCGTTCACCCGCCGGCCGGCCGAGTCGACTCGTGGCGTGTCCGCCCTTCGCGGCGCCTCCTGGAGAGAGACACGCCACGAGTCGACGTCGGGGCGTGGCCGCGGAAAACCGCTGGCCATGGGCGCTGCGCGGGCGGCAGGGTTGCGGGATGACCGATGACACCGACACCAACACCGGCACCGGCGTGGACGCCCGCGCGTTCGTCGAGAACGGCTTCGTGCGCGTCGAGGAGGCCGTTCCGCGCGATCTCGTCGAGGAGTGCCTGGCGATCCTCTGGCGCGACACCGGGTGCGACCCCGACGATCCGGCGACCTGGACGCGGCCCGTCGTGCGGCTCGGCGGCTACGCGCAGGAGCCGTTCCGGCTCGCCGCGAACACGCCCCGGCTGACCGCCGCCTACGACGCCCTCGCCGGGCCGGGCGGATGGAAGCCGCGCGGCGGCCTCGGCACCTGGCCGGTGCGGTTCCCGAGCCCGGACGAGCCCGGCGACGACGGCTGGCACGTCGAGGCCAGCTACCCCGGCGACGACCCGGCCGACATCATGTCCTGGCGGATCGACGTCGCCTCGCGCGGGCGGGCGCTGCTGCTGCTGTTCCTGTTCTCCGACGTGGGCGAGGAGGACGCGCCGACCAGGATCAGGGCGGGCTCGCATCTGGACGTGCCGCCGATCCTGGAGCCCGCCGGGGACGCGGGCCTCTCCTTCATGGAGCTGGCGGGGAAGGCCGTTCCCGCCAGCGAGCACCGGCCGGTCGCGTACGCCACCGGCCGCGCGGGCGACGTGTACCTGTGCCATCCGTTCCTGGTGCACGCGGCGCAGCCGCACCGCGGCACCCGGCCGCGCTTCATGGCGCAGCCGCCCCTCGAACCCGCCGGTGCCGCGCCCGCCGCGGACTCTCCGGTGGCCGAGGCGATCCGGCGAGGTCTCGGAGGCTGACCGCCGTAGGCTGAGCACCCGAGACCCGTACCGGAGGAACGACCGTGTTGACGATGCAGGACGCCCTGATCCGGCTCACCGACCACTGGGCGGGGCACGGCTGCCTCATCACCCAGCCGATGAACACGGAGGTGGGCGCGGGGACGCTGAACCCCGCCACCGCGCTGCGCGTCCTCGGTCCCGAGCCCTGGCGGGTCGCCTACGTCGAGCCGAGCGTGCGGCCCGACGACGCGCGCTACGGCGACAACCCGAACCGGCTCCAGACCCACACCCAGTTCCAGGTGATCCTCAAGCCCGAGCCGGGCGACGCGCAGGAGCTGTACCTGGGCAGCCTGGAGGCGCTGGGCATCGACCTGCGCGCCCACGACGTGCGGTTCGTCGAGGACGACTGGGCCTCGCCCGCGCTCGGCGCGTGGGGGCTCGGCTGGGAGGTGTGGCTGGACGGGCTGGAGATCACCCAGTTCACCTACTTCCAGCAGTCCGGCGGGCTCACCCTGGACCCGGTCGCGGTCGAGATCACGTACGGGATGGAGCGCATCATCATGGCGCTCCAGGGCGTGTCCCACTTCAAGGACATCGTGTACGCGCCGGGGATCTCCTACGGCGAGGCGTTCGGGCAGGCCGAGTACGAGATGAGCCGCTACTACCTGGACGACGCCGACATCGGCACCGTCCGGGAGCTGTTCGAGGCGTACGCGGCGGAGGCGCGGCGGATGCTGGACGCGCGGCTGCCCGTCCCCGCGCACTCGTACGTGCTGAAGTGCTCGCAGGCGTTCAACGTCCTCGACGCGCGCGGCGCGATCGGCACCACCGAGCGCGCCCGCGCGTTCGCCCGCATGCGCCGCCTCGCGCACGACGTGGCGGGCCTGTGGGTGGAGCGCCGCGCGGAGCTGGGCCACCCGCTCGGCGACGCGACCGCCCGGCCGGCCGCCCCGGCGGCGGAGCGGCCGTTCGCGCCCGCCCTGCCGACGCTGGTCGCGCCCGCCTCGTTCGCGCTGGAGATCGGGGTGGAGGAGCTGCCGCCGCACGAGGTCGCCCGCACGGCCGAAAGCGTGGCGGAACGCCTCGTCAAGGGCCTGGAGGAGGCCGGGCTGCACGGCCCCGCGGGCGAGGTCCACACCTACGCCACCCCGCGCCGCGTCATCGTGACGGTCGGCGAGGTGGCGCCGCGCGAGCCCGACACCGAGCAGGTCGTCAAGGGGCCGCGGCTGTCCGCCGCGTACGACGCGGACGGCGCGCCGACGAAGGCGCTCCAGGGGTTCGCGCGCGGGCAGGGCATCGGCGTCGCCGACGTCCGCCCGGTCACGGTCGGCGGCGGCGAGTACGCCGGGTACGTCCGGCGGATCGCCGGCCGCTCCGCCGCCGAGGTCCTGATGGAGCTGCTGCCCGGGATCGTCGAGGGGCTGCGCGCCGACAAGAACATGCGGTGGAACGCCCCGGGCCTGTCGTTCGCGCGGCCCGTCCGGTGGCTGCTGGCGCTGCTGGACGAGCACGAGATCCCGTTCGAGGTGGCCGGGATGACCGCGGGCCGCATCACCCGGGTGCACCGCACCGCGACCACCACGTCGGTGTCGGTGCCCGACGCGGGCGCGCTGATCCCCGCGCTGCGCGCGCACGGCATCGAGCCGGCCGTGGAGCGGCGCCGCTCGCAGATCGTCGAGACGGCCGGGCCGCTGGCGGTCGGGGCCGGCGGCGCGATCGACTTCGCGGGCGAGCGGGCGCTGGTCGAGGAGATCGTCAACCTGGTGGAGGAGCCGGTGTCGATCCTCGGCGCGTTCGACCCCTCCTACCTGGAGCTGCCGGAGGAGATCCTCACCACCGTCATGAAGAAGCACCAGCGCTACCTGCCGGTGCGCGCCGCGGCGGGCGGGCTGCTGCCGAACTTCGTGGCCGTGGCCAACGGAGAGTGCGACCACGAGGCGGTGCGGGCCGGCAACGAGGCCGTCCTGCGCGCCCGCTACGAGGACGCCGCGTTCTTCTTCCACCAGGACCTGCGGAGCACGCCCGAGCGGATCGGGGAGGGGCTCGGCAAGCTCACGTTCACCGAGCGGCTCGGCTCGATGGCCGACCGCGCCGCGCGGATCCGTGCCATCGCCGCCGAGCTGGCCGGCCGGCTCGACCTGACCGGCGCGGAGTCGGCCGTGCTGGCGCGGGCCGGGGAGCTGGCCAAGTTCGACCTCGCCTCCGCCATGGTGACCGAGCTGTCCGGGCTGGCCGGGACGATGGCCCGCGAGTACGCGCGGCGGGCCGGCGAGGACGAGGCCGTCGCCGCCGCCCTGTACGAGATGGAGCTGCCGCGGTCGGCCGGGGACGCGCTGCCGGCGAGCAGGCCCGGCGCGCTGCTCGCGCTGGCCGACCGGCTCGACCTGCTGGCCGGGCTGTTCGCGGTGGGCTCGGCGCCGAGCGGCAGCTCCGACCCGTTCGGTCTGCGCCGCGCCGCGCTCGCGCTGACCGCGATCCTGCGCTCGGAGGTCGGGCTGGCGCCGCTGACCGTCGAGGAGGGGCTGGCGGTCGCGGCCCGCCACCAGCCGGTCGAGGTCACGGCGGACGCGGTGGGAGAGGCCGTCCGGTTCGTCGCGCGGCGGCTGGAGCGGTCGCTGCTGGACGACGGCCACGCGGTCGCGGTCGTCCGGGCGGTGCTGCCGCACGCCGGGGCGCCCGCGTACGCCGAGCAGGCCGCCGCCGACCTGGCCAAGCTGCTGGACGACGACCGCTTCCGGCGGCTGACGGCGGCGCTCCAGCGGGTGCTGCGGATCGTTCCGGGGGGCACCGCGGCCGGGTACGACCCCGCGCTGTTCCGGGAGCCGGCCGAGCACCGGCTGCACGAGGCGTTCACTAAGGTCGCGGACGTGCTGCCGGAGCGGGCGCCGTTGCCGGAGTTCACCACGGCGGCGTTCCCGCTGGCGCATCCCATCGACCGGTACTTCGACGACGTCATGGTGATGGCCGAGGACCCGGCGCTGCGCGCCAACCGGCTGGGGTTCCTGGCCGCCGTGCGCGATCTCGTCGGGGGCGTGCTCGACTGGCCGCAGATCGCCTGAGCGGGGGCGGCGGGGCGGCGCTACACGGGTTGCGGCGCGGCCGCCACCTCGCTCGGCACGATGATCGCCAACGCGGGTCGTGCCGTCGCTGATCGCGGCGAGCGGCCGGCGGCGACGGCCAGGGCGCGGCCCGAAGGATCTCCCGAACCCCGGCCGACTGTCACCGGGGTCCCCTACGGTGATCGGCCATGGAAGATCAGTTCCCCCCGGACGAGGACGTCCTGGCCCTGCCCGAGCCGCTGCGCGAGGACCTGCACCCCCGCCGCGGCGGCGCGCTCCCCGGCGAGCGGACGGTGTACGACCGGGCCGAAGGCAAGGTGCGGCCCGGCGACACCGCCGATCCCGCGGCCGAGGCCGAGGCCGCGAAGCTGGTGAAGGACAACCGGCGGCATCTCGACCGGGTGCTGTCGGCTTCGGGCGGTGACCGGGACCTGGCCGAGCACGCCCGCGCGTACCTCGCCGGCGCGGACGACCCGGCCGGGGCGGCCGCCGTCCTCGCCATGGTCGGCGCCGTGAGCGGCCGGGACACGGCGCGGACCTTCACCGAGGGCTGGATCGCGGCCCGCGGGCCCGCCTTCGCCGCCTGCGCGCTCGCCGAGCACAACACCATCGCGAACTCCACCTCGCGGCTGGAGCGGCTGGAGGCGAACTCGTTCCGCTTCCTGGAGAGCGTCTGCCTGCGCCGCGTCCGGGGGCTGCTGGCCCTCGGCCCGGAGGAGGAGTACCGGCGGGCCGTGGAGCGGCTGGCGGGCTCCCGCCGGACCCGGTCCCAGCGGCTGGTCGTCTCCTACCTGGTGCCCACCCGGGACGACTGGGTCGACGAGTGCTGCCTCGAACCGCCCGCCGAAGGGTACGACGAGGGCGCGTACCGCGCGCTGCTGTGGGCGTCCATCAGCACCCCCCGGCATCTGGAACTGCTCGGGGACTGGCGCCTGGAGGACTGGGACTTCGGGCCGTTCTCCTTCGGGATGCGCGCCACGATGGCCGACGGCGCCGGCGCGGCCATCGCGCCCGTGCTGGTCGACGCGTGGGACCGGATGACGATCTACAAGCCGTGGCGGGAGGCGTTCGTCGAGCTGATCTCCCTCCTGCCGAGCGACGAGGCGTTCACGCTGCTGCTGGAGCGGTACGACCGCGAGCACGCGCGCAAGTACCTCCGCGCGGCCATGGAACGCTGCCCCGTGCGCGCCGCGCGGGTGCTGGCCGAGGTGGCGGGAAGCGGGTCGAAGTCCGCCCTGCTCGCCGCCGGCCTGCTGCACGCGCACCTGGCGGCCCACCCGGAACTGGCCGGGCCGCCCGCGCCGCCGCGCGTCCCCGACGCGCCCGCCGGGGACGTCCCGGCCCTGCTGACCGAGCCGGGACGGGCCCCGCGGCTGCCCGCGTACGCCGACCCTGACGCGCTGCCGCAGGTGCTCCTCAAGGACGGCGCCCGCGCGCTGCCCGCCGAGGCGGTCAGGCGCCTCATCGCGCTGGCCAAGAAGGACGACCCGCGGCTGGAGGTGCTCCGGG
This sequence comes from Actinomadura sp. 21ATH, assembly GCF_041951345.1. NCBI lineage: Bacteria > Bacillati > Actinomycetota > Actinomycetes > Streptosporangiales > Thermomonosporaceae > Actinomadura > Actinomadura sp. 21ATH. The sequence goes on from NZ_JBGNUR010000004.1 coordinate 492,771, forward strand.
ACGCCTGCGACCGGCGCTCGCTCGCCGACCTCGGCTGGGCGCTGTTCCTGCACGGCGACCCCTGGGCGCTGCCCGCGCTCGGCCGCCTCGGCGACGACCGCACGGCCCGCGACCTGGCGGACCTGATCCCCGGCTGGGTCGCCAGGGGCGGCCGGGCCAGGGGCGTCAAGGCCGTGGACGCGATCGCCCGGATCGGCTCCGGCGGCGCCCTCGCGGCGCTGGAGGGCATCGCGGCCTCCGGTGTCCACTACAGCGTCACGACGGCCGCCCGGCGGGCCGCGGAGGCCGCCCGATGACCATGGACGTGCACCCGCGGCGCGGCGGGACACCCTGCCCGCCCGTGGAGCCGGAGGCGGACGCGGCCGCGTGGATCGCCCGGCTGGTCGAGCGCAAGCGCGACCTGATCGAGGAGATGCTCGGGCACCCGGAGTCCGACCCGGAGCCGGTCCGGCGGGCCCGGCGTCATCTGGACGGCACGCCCGATCCGGCGGGCGCGGCGGTGGTCGCCGCGATCGCGTGCTCCCGGCGCGACGACCGCGACGAGGGCGAGGCGCGGTTCGCCTCCGCCTGGGCGGCCGGGCACGGCCCGGCCTTCGCCGCCTGCGCGCTCGCCGAACTCGGCGACGTCACCGCCCACTCCCAGCGCGGGGTCCGTCCCGGCGCGAGCGCGGTGGGCGGGGCGCCGCTGCGCCTCGTCCGCGCGCTGCTCGCCGGGTGCGGCGACGCGGAGTACGGCGCCGCCGTGGAACGCCTGGCCGGGCACCGGCGCACCCGGAAGCAGCGGCTCATCGCCTCCTACCTCGTCCCCACCCGGACGGACTGGGTGGACGAGTGCTGCGCCGAATGCGAGAGGGCCGGGCACCTCCTGCTGGCCTCGCTGAGCACGCCCCGCCACGTGGAGCTGCTCGGCGGCGCCCTGCGGCTCGGGTACGAGCACTGCTGGGACGGCGTCTTCCACACGATGGCCGACGGGCTGGGCACGGCGGCCGTACCGGCGTTCGCCGCCGCGCTGGAGCCGTACCCGGAGGGCATGGCGCCCGCCGGGCACGAGGAGCTCCTGGACGCGCTGTGCACCATCGACTCCGACGCGGCGTTCGCCGTGCTGGTGGACCGGGTCGACCTCCAGGTCGCGCAGGCCGCGCTGCTGGGGGCGATGGAGCGGTATCCCGAACGCGCCGTCCGCCTGCTGGCGCCCGCGACGTCCGGAACGTCGCGGAAGGCCGCCCTCGCCACCGAGCTGCTCAGGATCCACCTGCGCCGGCACCCGGACCTGGCGTCCGGCGACGGCCTCCCGGACGTGCGCCGCAGGCCGGACGCCCCGGCGGGCGCGGTCCCGGCGCTGCTGGCCGACCCGCCGTGGACGCGCGAGCGCGCGCCGATCGTCGTGCCCGGACTCGAACCGCCCGCCGGGCGGTCGATGCGCTGGGCCCCCGGCGAGCGCGAGGAATGGGCGGCGGCGGGCGCGCACCGGATCGCGCCGCTCGACCCGGACGCGGATCCGGAGCGCATGGCCGCGCGGTTCCGGACCGGGAAGCTCGGCCGCGAGCACCGGCTCAGCCTGCTCGCGCACGGACCGGACGGCATCGTACGGCCCCTGCTGGAGCTGTGGGCGGACCAGGGGCCGCTCCCGTACCAGGGCGACTGGTGGCGGCCGCTGGCCGCCCGGTTCGGCGACGACTTCCGGGACGTCGCCGTGAAGCAGAACGGCCCCGGGCCGCTGCTGCCGTACCTGGACGCCGAGGTGGCGGCGCTGATGGCCGGATGGCTGATCAAGCCGAAGGGGGCGCGCCAGGCCGCGGCGGCCTGGTTCGGCCGGCACGGGCTGGACGCCGTCCCGCCGCTCGTGCCCGCCGCGCTCGCCAGGGCGGCCGGGCGGCGGCGCGCGGCCGAGGAGGCGCTGCGGCTGCTGGCCGGCGCGCACGGGGACGCGGCCGTCGCCGAGGCCGCCCGCGTCCACGGCGGCCGGGCGGCGGAGGCGGTCGCGGCGCTGCTCGCCGCCGACCCCCTGGAGCGGCTCGCGACCCGGCCGCCGAAGTACGGCGGATGGGTGGACCTCGCGGCACTCCCGCAGGTCCTGCTGCCCGGCCGGGAGGCGGCCCTGCCGGAGGCCGCGGCGCGGAACCTGGTGGCGATGCTCGCCCTGGGCGCGCCGGGGGAGCCCTACCCGGGCGTGCCGCGGATCCGGGAGGAGTGCGACCGCGCGTCGCTCGCGGAGTTCGCCTGGTCGCTGTTCGAGCACTGGCAGATGGCCGGCGCCCCGGCCGCCGACACCTGGGCGCTGGCCGCGCTCGGCCCGCTCGGCGACGACGCCGCCGTCCGGGGCCTGGCCCCGCTGATCAGGGCGTGGCCGGGCGAGTCCGGGCACGCCAAGGCGGTCAAGGCGCTGGACGTGCTCGCCGAGATCGGCACCGAGACCGCGCTGGCGCACCTGCACGGCATCGCCCAGCGGGTGCGGTTCGCCGGGCTCCGCGCCCGGGCCGGGGAGAAGATCGCGGAGATCGCGGCCCGGCTCGGGCTGACGGCCGACGAGCTGGGCGACCGGCTCGTCCCGGACCTCGGGCTGGACGCGGACGGCTCGCTCGCCCTCGACTACGGGCCGCGCCGCTTCACGGTCGCCTTCGACGAGCGGCTCCGGCCGCTCGTCACCGGCCCGGACGGCCGCCCGCTCAAGGCGCTGCCCAAGCCGGGCGCCAAGGACGACCCGGAACTGGCGCCCGCCGCGTACAAGAGGTTCGGGCGGCTCAAGAAGGACGCGCGGGCGGTCGCGGCCGACCAGATCGCGCGCCTGGAGAAGGCGATGGTGGACGGGCGGAGCTGGACGCCGGAGGAGTTCCGCGCCTACTTCGCCGATCACCCGCTGGTGCGGCACATCGCGCGGCGCCTGGTGTGGACGGCGGACGGCGTGCCGTTCCGGATCGCCGAGGACCGGACGCTCGCCGGCGCCGGCGACGACACGTTCACGCTCCCGGCCGCCGCGGCCGTCGCGATCCCGCACCCGCTGGCGCTGGGCGAGGCGGCGGTGAAGGCGTGGACGGAGATCTTCGCCGACTACGAGATCCTCCAGCCGTTCCCGCAGCTCGGCCGTACCGTCGGCACCGGTCCGGCGGACCGCTTCGAGGGACTCCGGGCGCCCTCGGGCGCCGTGCGCGGCCTGGTCCGGCGCGGCTGGCTGCTCCAGGCCGGCGACGACGGGGTGCAGGACGAGATCGGCCGCCCCCTGGGCGGCGATGCGGAGATCACGGTCGAGCTCGACCCCGGCCTCTGGGCCTCCGGGGACGACCTGCCGGAGCAGCGGCTGGAACGGGTCGGGATCACCGGGACCGGCGGCCCCGACCCCGTCCTGCTGTCGGAGGCACTCGCCGACCTGGAGCGGCTGTCCGGCTGAGGCGCGGCCCCGCGCGTACCGGGTGCGCGGGCATGCCCGGGGAGATGGGAGGATTGGGCCCATGCTGCGCTGGTTGACCGCGGGGGAGTCCCATGGCCAGGCCCTCACCGCGATTGTGGAGGGCCTGCCGGCCGGCGTGCGCGTGACCTCGGACGACATCGCCGAGGCCCTGCGCCGCCGCCGGCTCGGGCATGGGCGGGGCGCCCGCATGAAGTTCGAGCAGGACAAGGTCACGATCATCGGCGGGGTCCGCCACGGCGTGACGCTGGGCGGCCCGATCGCGATCGAGGTCGGCAACAGCGAGTGGCCCAAGTGGGAGACGGTGATGTCGGCCGACCCGGTCGACGCCGACGTCCTGGCGGCCCAGGCGCGCAACGCGCCGCTGTCGCAGCCGCGGCCCGGGCACGCCGACCTGGTCGGCATGCAGAAGTACGGGTTCGACGACGCCCGGCCGATCCTCGAACGCGCCAGCGCCCGCGAGACCGCCGCGCGGGTCGCGCTCGGCGAGGTCGCCAAGCAGTTCCTCCGGCAGGCGCTCGGCGTCGAGGTGCTCAGCCACGTGCTCTCGCTCGGCGAGGTCGCGGCCCCGGACGGGGTGCTGCCCCGGCCGCACGAGCTGGCCGCCGTGGACGCCAACCCGGTGCGCTGCTTCGACCCCGAGACGGCCGCCGCGATGATCGCGCACATCGACGAGCTGAAGAAGGCCGGCGACACCCTCGGCGGCGTCGTCGAGGTGCTCGCGTACGGGCTGCCGCCCGGCCTGGGCAGCCACGTCCACTGGGACCGGCGGCTGGACTCCCGGCTGGCCGGGGCGCTGATGGGCATCCAGGCGATCAAGGGCGTGGAGCTGGGCGACGGCTTCACCACCGCGCGCCGCCCCGGGTCGCGGGCGCACGACGAGATCGACAACACCGAGGACGGGGTGCGCCGGCGCACCAACCGGGCCGGCGGCGTCGAGGGCGGCATGACCACCGGCGAGGTGCTGCGGGTGCGCGCCGCGATGAAGCCGATCTCCACGGTGCCGCGCCGGCTCGACACCATCGACGTGAAGACCGGCGAGCCCGCCAAGGCCATCAACCAGCGCAGCGACGTCACCGCCGTGCCCGCCGCCGGGGTGGTCGCCGAGGCCATGGTGGCGCTGGTGCTGGCCGACGCCGCGCTGGAGAAGTTCGGCGGCGACTCGGCCGAGGAGACCGCCCGCAACCTGCGCGGGTACGTCTCCTCCCTCGCCGTCAAGTAGCAGGCCGTCAAGTGGAGAGCACGCGATGGAAGCGGAGACGATGACGCGACCCAAGGCGGTGCTGATCGGCCCGCCCGGCTCGGGCAAGAGCACGATCGGCGCGGCGCTGGCCGGCCGGCTCGGGCTGGCGCTGCGCGACACCGACGCCGACGCCGAGGCGATGGCCGGCAAGCCGATCGGCGAGATCTTCATCGACGACGGCGAGGAGGCGTTCCGCGAGCTGGAGCACCGCGCCGTGCGGGCCGCGCTGGCCGAGCACGAGGGCGTGCTGGCGCTCGGCGGCGGCGCCGTGCTGCACGCCGAGACGCAGGAACTGCTGGCCGGGCACACGGTGGTCTACCTGCGGGTCGGGCTGTCGGAGGCGGTGAAGCGGGTCGGGCTCGCCTCGGCCCGGCCGCTGCTGGTGCTGAACCCGCGCAGCCAGCTGCGCAAGCTGCTGGAGGAGCGGCTCCCCGTGTACGAGCGGCTCGGGACGCTGCACGTCGAGACCGACGGCCGCACCCCCGAGGAGATCGTCGAAGAGATCGTCAAGGAGCTCGCGTGACCGAAACGGACGGCGGCGGCACGGGCGCGGCACGGGTGCGCGTCGGCGGCGGCGAACCGTACGACGTGGTGATCGGCACGGGCGTGCACGGCGAGGTGCCCGGCCTGCTCGGCGCGGGCGTCCGCACCGTCGCGCTCGTCCACGACCGGAGCCTCGCCGCGCTGGCCCGCCCGGTCGGCGCCGCGCTGGAGGAGGCCGGGTACCGTGTCGAGGCGCTGCCCGTACCGGAGGGGGAGGCGGCCAAGGAGGCCGGCGTCCTCGCCGGGCTGTGGTCGCGCTTCGCCGAGCTGGGCATGACCCGCTCGGACGCGATCGTCGGCGTCGGCGGCGGCGCCACCACCGACCTGGCCGGCTTCGCCGCCGCCTCCTGGCTGCGCGGCGTGAAGTGCGTGCTGGTGCCGACCACGCTGCTGGGCATGGTGGACGCCGCGGTCGGCGGCAAGACCGGCATCAACATCCCCGAGGGCAAGAACCTCGTCGGCGCGTTCCACCCGCCGGCCGGGGTGCTGTGCGATCTCGGCACGCTCGCCACGATGGCGCGCGAGGACTACATCAGCGGGCTCGCCGAGATCATCAAGGCCGGCTTCATCGCCGACCCGGTGATCCTCGACCTGGTCGAGGAGGACCCGGCGGGCGCCGCGTCGCCGGGCGGCCCGCACACCCGCGAGCTGGTCGAGCGCGCCGTCCGGGTCAAGGCCGAGGTCGTCTCCGCCGATCTCAGGGAGGCCGGCCTGCGGGAGATCCTCAACTACGGCCACACGCTGGCGCACGCCATCGAGAAGGCCGAGGACTACCGGTTCCGGCACGGCCACGCGGTCGCCGTCGGCATGGTCTACGCCGCCGAGCTGGCCGCGCTCGCCGGGCGGCTGCCGGCCGACGTCGTCGAGCGGCACCGCTCGGTGCTGGCGTCCACGGGCCTGCCGGTGACGTACGGCGCCGGCGCCTGGCCCGAGCTGCGGGCCGCCATGACCATCGACAAGAAGTCCCGCGGCTCCACGCTCCGCTTCGTCGTCCTGGACGGCCTGGCCAAGCCCGGCCGCCTGGAGGGCCCCGGCGAGGAACTGCTGGAACGCGCCTACGCGAGGGTGGCCGGATGAGCCGCGTCCTGGTCCTGAACGGCCCCAACCTGCGCCGCCTGGGCACCCGGGAGCCGGACGTGTACGGCGCCGAGTCGTTCGACGACCTGACCGCGCTGTGCCGCGACACCGGCCGCCGGCTGGACCTCCAGGTGGAGGTGCGGCAGACCGACGACGAGGCGGAGATGATCGCCTGGGTGCACGAGGCGGCCGACGCGCGGCTGCCGGTCGTGCTGAACCCGGCCGCGTTCACCCACTACTCGTACGCGCTGCGGGACGCCCTCGCGCAGCGCACCGCGCCGCTGGTCGAGGTGCACATCTCCAACCCGGCGGCGCGCGAGGAGTTCCGGCACACCTCCGTCGTCGCGGGCGTGGCCACCGGCACGATCGCCGGGTTCGGGCTCATGTCGTACGTCCTGGCGCTCCAGGCCGTCGCCGAGATCCTCGCCGAGGAGAAGCCCCGGTAGGGCCCGGCAGGGCTCACCCGCCGGCCACGGCGGCGCGGGCCAGGTCCTTCAGCTCGGCGACGACCTCGTCGAGCGGCGCCACGTCGCGGCGCGCCCGGCACATGACCGTGGCGCCCTCCACGGCGGCGACGATCATGGTGGCGAGGCGGCCGGCGCGGGCGTCCGGCACGCCGGCGTTGCCGAGCCCGGTCGCCAGGGTGTCCTGCCACCGCCCGAAGGCGGCCGCGGCGGCGGCCGCGAGCTGCGGCGCCTCCTCGTGCGACTCCACGGTGACCGCGACGACGGGGCAGCCGGCCCGGAACTCGCTCTTGATCAGCACCTGCCGCCACCAGCCCACGAACGCGTCCACGGCCGAGGCCGCGTCGCCGCCCTCGACGGCCGCCGCGATGCCGGCGTTCAGGAACTCCCCGGCGTAGCGGACCGCCTCCTCCGCCAGCTGGACCTTGCCGCCCGGGAAGTGGTGGTAGATCGATCCGCGCGGGGCGCCGCTGTGCGTGATCACGTCGCGGAAGCCCGTCCCGCTGTAGCCGCGCTCGCGGAAGAGGTAGGCGGCGCTGCGCACCATGCGTTCCCGGCTGTCGGTCCCCATGCCAGCGATTATGACATTCATCATAGGTCTTTCGCGGTCCCCATGACGGACGTCATACTGTTTCGGCGTTGCCTATGACGCCCGTCATAAACAGGTGTCGGGGATACCCGGTGGGGAGAGGGAGACAGCGTGATCGAGCTCAAGCGCGACGGCGACGTGTTCGTCCTGCGATACGACAACGGGGAGAACCGGTTCAGCCCGGACTTCCTGGACGCCGTGGACGGCGCCCTCGACGAGGTCGCGGCCGCCGCGGCGCCCCGCGCGCTGGTCACCGCGGGAACGGGCAAGTTCTACTCCAACGGGCTCGACCTCGACTGGCTGAGCGCCAACGGCGACCGGATGGCCGAGTACCTCGGGCGGGTCCACGCGCTGTTCGCGCGGCTGCTGGAGCTGCCCGTCCCGACGGTCGCGGCCGTCAACGGCCACGCGTTCGCCGGCGGCGGCATGCTCGCCCTGGCGCACGACTTCGCCGTCATGCGGACCGACCGGGGCTACTTCTGCCTGCCCGAGGTCGACCTCGGGATGAACTTCACGCCCGGGATGTTCGCCCTGATCCAGTCGCGGCTGTCGCCGGCCGCCGCGCACGAGGCCATGATCAGCGGGCGCCGGTACACGGCGGAGGAGGCCCGCGCCGCCGGGATCGTCCACCGGACGGCGCCCGAGGCGGAGGTGCTGCCCGCGGCCGTCGAGCTGGCCGCGTCGCTGGCCGGTAAGGACGGCGCCACCGTGGGCAGGATCCGGACCGGGATGTACGCCCCGGCGCTGGCCGCGCTCCGGGGCCCCGCGCTGGGCTGACGCCCGGACCGGCCCCCTGGGCGCGCGGGCGTCCGGGGACTAGGTTACGTTCAACTGGAATCAGATTCGGTCAAGGAGAGGACGCCGGATGCGCATCGGGATGGCGCTCAGCTACGCGGGCGGTTTCAAGGAGACCGTCGAGGAGCTGGCCGACTACGAGAAGGCCGGCCTCGACATCGTCTTCGTCGCCGAGGCCTACAGCTTCGACGCGGTGAGCCAGATGGGCTACATCGCCGCCAAGACCGAGCGGCTGGAGATCGCCTCCGGGATCCTGCCGATCTACTCGCGGACGCCCGCGCTGATGGCGATGACGGCGGCCGGGCTGGACTTCGTCTCCGAGGGCCGCTTCACCCTCGGCCTCGGCGCGTCCGGCCCGCAGGTGATCGAGGGCTTCCACGGGCTGCCGTACAAGGCCCCGCTCGGCCGTACCCGCGAGGTCATCGAGATCTGCCGCAAGGTCTGGAAGCGCGAGCGCCTCCAGTACGAGGGCAAGCACTACACCCTCCCGCTGCCCGCGGAGCAGGGCACCGGGCTGGGCAAGCCGCTCAAGATCATCAACCACCCGGTGCGGGCCGACATCCCCGTCCTGGTGGCCGCGATCGGCCCCAAGAACGTCGAGCTGACCGCCGAGATCGCCAACGGCTGGGAGCCGATCTTCTACATGCCGGAGAAGGCCGCCGACGTCTGGGGCGACGCCCTCGCCGCCGGCAAGGCCAGGCGCGACCCCGCCCTCGGCGAGCTGGACGTGGTCGGCCAGGCCCCGCTGGCCATCGGCGACGACGTCCAGGGCTTCCTGGAGTTCGGCCGGCCGATGGCCGCGCTCTACATCGGGGGCATGGGCGCCAAGGGCAAGAACTTCTACAACGACCTCGCCCGCCGGTACGGCTTCGAGAGGGAGGCCGAGGAGATCCAGGACCTCTACCTGGACGGCAAGAAGGACGAGGCCGCCGCCAAGGTCCCCGCCGAGCTGCTGGAGAAGATGTCGCTGATCGGCTCCGAGGGCCACGTCCGCGAGCGGCTGGCGGCCATGAAGGAGTCCGGCATCACCACCCTGAACGTCTCCCCGATCGCGGGCGACCACAAGAGCCGCCTCGCGCTGATCGAGAAGGTCAAGGAGATGGCCGCCGATCTCTGACAGGGGTCCTGGGGGGCGCCCCCCCAGGAGGAACCGGCCTCTGGCGTCTACAGGGCGGCGTGGACCTCGCCGGCGACGCGTTCGCCGGAGCGGACCGCGCCGTCCATGTAGCCGGTCCAGTACCCGGACGTCTCGGTGCCCGCCCAGTGCACCGGGCCGCACGGGGCGCGCAGCGCGGCGCCGAAGTCGGTGAGGACGCCGGGCGGCGCGATCCCGACCGGCCCGCCGCCGCTCCACACCTCGTTGTCCCACCGCTGCACCGCGGTGCTCCGCGGGTTCGCCGCCTTCTCCCCGAACAGCCTGGTGAACGACTCCAGCCCGGCGCGGCGGATCTCGTCCTCGGACGCGTCGTCCAGGCGCCGGATGTTGGTCTGGTTGATGAAGCCCATCAGGATGCCGCGGGAGCCGTCCGGCGGGCTGTTGTCGAAGGTCGTGTCGATCGCCCCGCTGTCGGCGACGGCCTGCCCGGTGAGCCCGTCGGCGCGCCAGAACGGCGTGTCGTAGAGCGCCACGAACTTGGCGGCCGAGCCCATCGGGTAGCGCTGCATGAGCTGCGCCCGGCTCGCGGGCAGCCCCGGCGAGAAGTCGATCCTGGCGGCGATGGCGGGGGACATCGCGATGATCGCCCGCTTCGCGGTGACCGTGATCCCGTCCGCGGTGACGGTGACGCCCCCGTCGCCGCTGGAGACGCTCCGCACCGGCGCGTTGTAGCGGATCCGGTCGCCCAGGCGCGCGGCGAGCCGTACCGGGATCTCCTGCGATCCGCCGACGAAGCGCGTCTCCTGCGCGCCGTCCTTGGTGTCGATGAGGCGGTTCACGTCGCCCGGCGTGCTCGCGTTCCCGGCGGCGGCGATGTAGTGCAGGACGTACAGCAGCGACACGTCGCGGGACCGCACCGACAGCGTGGCGCTGATGAACGCGTCCAGCAGGAAGCGCGCGCCGGAGCTGAGCGAGTTGGACCGCGACCAGGTGTGGAACGTCTGACCGTCCCACTCCTCGGCCCTGGGCGCCTTCCACGGCTCGCCCACCGGGACGGTCTTGGCCATGTTCCCGAGCGCGACCAGCGCGAACTGGAGGTCGATCACGCCCCAGTCCGGCGGCACCGAGCCGAGCAGGCCGTCGGTGGCGTACTCCGACCGCTTCCCGTTGCGGTAGTAGACGTTCTTGCCGGTGTTGTACGTGGCGAACGTCTCGACGCCGAGGTCCTTCGCCAGCGCCGCGATGCGGTCCTGGGTGGGGCCGATGAACTCGGCGCCGCCCTCGCTGAAGACGCCGCCGCCGAGCGGCAGCGCGTACACCCGGCCGCCGGGGCGGTCCCGCGCCTCCAGGACGATCACCGACCGGCCGGCGGCGGCCAGGTCGCGGGCGGCGACCAGGCCGGACAGCCCGGCGCCGACGACGACCACGTCCGCCGCCGCGGGGGCGGTGCGGGAGCGGGCGGCGGCCGGGGCCGCGGGGAGGGCGGACAGGGCGGCGCCGGTGGCGGTCAGCGCGCCCGCGCCGAGCACTCCGCGCCTGCTGACTGGTGGCATGAGATCACTCCAGGGGAAGGGGCCGTGGGCGGCCGCGGCGGGGATCACGTGCGGGCGCCACGGTAGGGCACCCCGCTCACCGGAATCGAGAGTTATTCATGTTTTGAGACGGCACCGATACAGTGCGCCCATGAGTGACCAGCACCAGCGGCGGCGCGGCGCGCTCGCCGCCCGCATCGCCGCCGACGCCGACGCCGTACTGATCACCAAGCCGGTCAACGTGCGCTACCTGACCGGCCTGGCCAGTTCGAACGCCGCCCTGCTCGTTGCCGCCGGCGGCGCGGCGGTGCTGGCCACCGACTCCCGGTACGCCGGGACGGCCGCCCGGATCTGCCCCGAACTCGACCTGATCGTCGAGCGGGCCACCGCCGAGGCGCTGACCGCCCGCGCCGCCGCGGACGGCGTCCGGCGGCTCGCGTTCGAGGCGCACGTCATGACCGTGGAGAAGCACTCCGCCCTCGCCGCGCTGGACGAGCGCGTCGCGTTCACCCCCGCCGGGCACCGGGTGGAGGAGCTGCGCCTCGTCAAGGACGAGGACGAGATCGCGCTGCTGCGCGAGGCGTGCGCGATCTCCGACCGGGCGCTGGCGGACGTGCTCCCCTCGATCGGGCCCGGCCGGACCGAGCGCGAGATCGCCGTCGCGCTGGACCGCCGGATGATCGACCTCGGCGCCGACGCGATCGCGTTCGACACGATCGTCGCGGCCGGCCCCAACGGCGCGATCCCGCACCACCGCCCCGGCGACCGCGCCCTGGAACGCGGCGATATGGTCACGATCGACTTCGGCGCCCTGCGCGGCGGCTACCACGCCGACATGACCCGCACGTTCGCGATCGGCGAGCCCGCGGCCTGGCAGCGCGACGTGTACGACCTGGTCCTGCGCGCCCAGCTGGCGGCGATCGCGGCGGCCGTCCCGGGGGCCGAGACCACGGCCGTCGACGGCGCCGCCCGCGACCTCGTCAAGGCCGCCGGGCACGGCGACGACTTCCCGCACGGGGTCGGCCACGGCGTGGGCCTGGAGATCCACGAGGCACCGCTCATGGGGTACGACAGGACCGGTAAGCTGATGGATCGAGTTCCTGTCACCGCCGAGCCCGGGGTCTACCTCGCGGGCCGGGGCGGGGTCCGCATCGAGGACACGCTCGTGGTCCGGCCGGGCGGGCCGGAGCTCCTTACCGAGACGACGAAGGACCTGCTCGTCCTCTGACGATGACGAGCGCGGGTCCGCGAGCACCGGAACGACCGGGGCGGGACTGCCCCGCCAGGAGAGGACGCTGTGGCGACGACGAACGACCTGAAGAACGGCATGACGCTGAACCTCGACGGCCAGCTGTGGACCGTTCTGGAGTTCCAGCACGTCAAGCCCGGCAAGGGCGGCGCGTTCGTCCGGACCAAGCTGAAGAACGTGATGTCGGGCAAGGTCGTCGACAAGACCTTCAACGCCGGCACCAAGGTCGAGGTGGCCAGCGTCGACAAGCGGGAGATGCAGTACCTCTACCGCGAGGGCGAGGACTTCGTCTTCATGGACACCGAGACCTACGACCAGCCGCACATCCCCGCCACCGTCGTGGGCACGGCCGCCGACTACCTGCTCCCCGAGCAGAACGCGGTGATCGCGTTCAACGACGAGAACCCGCTGTACGTCGAGCTGCCCGCCGCCGTCGTGCTGGAGGTCACCGAGACCGAGCCGGGCCTGCAGGGCGACCGCTCCACCGGCGGCACCAAGCCGGCCACCCTGGAGACCGGCGCGACGATCAACGTCCCGCTGTTCATCACCACGGGCGAGAAGGTCAAGGTCGACACCCGCTCCGGCGACTACCTCGGCCGGGGTTGATGGACGCGCGCGAGCGAGGGCGGTCAAGTGAGCGCTAGAACCAAGGCGCGGCGGCTGGCGCTCGACATCCTGTTCGCGGCCGAGCTGCGCGAGGAGCGGCCGACCGAGGTGCTGGCCCAGCGCGGCCGGCCCAACCAGGACGAGCTGTCGGAGTTCCCCCACGCGGTGCGGCTGGTCGAGGGCGTCCAGGAGCACGGCGAGCGGATCGACGAGCTGATCGCCACCTACGCCACCGGCTGGACCCTGGACCGGATGCCGGTGGTCGACCGCAACATCCTGCGGATGGGCGCCTACGAGCTGCTCTGGGTCGAGGACGTCCCGGACGGCGTCGCGGTGAGCGAGGCGGTGGCGCTGGCCACCGACCTGTCCACCGACGAGTCCCCCCGGTTCGTGAACGGGCTGCTGTCCCGGCTCCAGCGGCTCAAGCCATCGTTGTCCCTGGAGAGCTGAGCGGTCCCGGCAGAGCTGGCTAGGGTGGGGACGGATGACCGGAGAGCGCGACAGTAGGGGGACGGCCGTGGCCACCCGGCAGGGAAGGCGTACCCGGGGCGGCGGCGGCCGGGTGCGCAGCGCCGTCCTGTGGGACGCGCTGCGCAAAGTCCTGGACCGCATCGACCCCGAGTCGGGGCCCAGGGACGTGGTCGACGTGGGCGGCGGCACCGGCGGTTTCGCGGTGCCGCTGGCCGAGCTCGGGCACCGGGTGACGGTGGTCGACGCCAGCCTGGACGCGCTGGCGGCGCTGGAGCGCCGCGCCGCCGAGTCGGGCGTGACCGTCCGCGCCGTCCAGGGCGACGCGGTCGACCTGCCCGACCTGCTCGGCCGCGACACCGCCGACCTGGTGCTGTGCCACAGCGTCCTGGAGTACGTGGAGGACCCGGCCGCCGTCATGGCCGCGCTGACCCACGCCGTCCGCCCGGGCGGCTCGGTCAGCGCGCTCGTCCCCGGCCAGGTGGGCGCGGCGCTGCACCGCGCGGTGGCCGGCCACTTCGACGACGCGCGCCGGGCGCTGACCGACCCGTCCGGCCGCTGGGGCGAGCACGACCACACCCCGCGCCGCTTCACCCGCCAGTCGCTGTCGGCGCTGGTGGAGAACGCCGGCCTGCGGGTGGGCGCCCTGCACGGCGTCCGGATCTTCGCCGACCTGGTCCCCTCCGGCGACCTGGAGTCCGAGCAGGACGCCGAGGCCCTGATCGCCCTGGAAGCGGTGGCCGCCGTCCACCCGGTCCTCCGCGAACTCGCCACCCAACTCCACGTGGTGGCCGACCGTGTCTGACTCACCACGCGCCAACCCTGGCCCGCCGCCCCGGCCCCAACGAACCCCAGGCGTTGCGATCGCGTCCGAAGGCAGGGACGAGCGTGAGCGAGGCCCTGATCGTCGAGTGAGCCCCTGGGCGAGTCGAGACGATGCAGCGATCGCCGCGAAGCCCGCCGAAGGAGGGCGTGCAACGCCCGACGCCAAGGGCTGCGCAATGAACACGGCATGAGCAGGAAGCAGCAGCTTCATCGGCCGGGGCCGCAGCCGGGGCCGCCCGGGGACGACACCGGGTGCTCGATCCTGCACGTCGACATGGACGCGTTCTTCGTGAGCGTCGAGCTGCTGGAGCGGCCCGAGCTGCGGGGGCGGCCGGTGATCGTCGGGGGTGTGGGCGCGCGCGGGGTGGTGGCGGCGGCGTCGTACGAGGCCCGCGAGTACGGGGTGCACTCGGCGATGCCGATGTCGCGGGCGCGGCGGCTGTGCCCGCGGGCCGTGGTGCTGCCGCCGCGGCACGAGCGCTACGCGCGGGTGTCGGCCGCGGTCTTCGAGATCTTCCGTACCGTGACGCCGCTGGTCGAGGGGCTCTCGCTGGACGAGGCGTTCCTGGACGTGGCCGGCGCCGTGCGGCGGATGGGGCGGCCGGCGGTGATCGCCCAGGCGATCCGGGAGCAGGTGCGCGAGCAGCAGGGGATCACCTGCTCGGTCGGCGTCGCCGGCACGAAGTTCATCGCCAAGATGGCCTCCACCCGGTGCAAGCCCGACGGGCTGCTGGTGGTGCCGGCCGCCGAGGTGGAGGCGTTCCTGCACCCGCTGCCGGTCGCGTCGCTGTGGGGCGTCGGGGAGCGGACGGAGGAGGCGCTGAAGCGCCTGGGCCTGCGGACGGTCGGGCAGATCGCCCAGGTGCCCCTGGCGACGCTCCAGCGGGAGCTGGGGAACGCGCTGGGCGCCCACCTGCACGAGCTGTCGTGGGGGCGCGATCCGCGCGCCGTCGTGCCGCACACGCCCGACAAGAGCATCGGTGCCGAGGAGACGTTCGACACCGACATCGACGATCCCGAGACGATCAGGCGCGAGCTGCTGCGGCTGTCGGAGAGGGTCGGCGCCCGGCTGCGGGCGAGCGGGAACGCCGGCCGCACGGTGAGCGTCAAACTGAGAATGGCGAACTTCAAGACGATCACCCGGGCGCGCACGCTGCGCGAACCGACCGATCTGTCCCGTGTGATCTATATCACAGCCTGCGAGCTGTACGAGGCCGCCGGGCTGGATCGGGTACGACTGCGCTTGGTGGGCGTCCGGGTGGAGAACCTGGGACCCGCCGATCAGGCCCCCCGCCAGCTGGCCTTCGGCGAACCCGAGACGGGCTGGAGAGAGGCCGAGCGCGCGATGGACCAGGTCGCGCACCGGTTCGGCAGCGGTGCCGTCCGGCCGGCCGCGCTGGTCCGCCGCGCCGACGACGGTGACGGCAGTGACGGCGGGGACGTACGGTGACGGGAGACGGCAGGGACATGACCGACTCGTGGTCTCCGGTTGGCCGTTCGCTTTCGTCCCCTCGTCCGGGCTCGTATTCTGGGCATATCACCGTTGAGGTTCCCGTCCTGCATCGGATACCCCGTAGCGGGGCTGTCGTTGGGAGGCGCCGTGCCGCTCTCTGAGCACGAGCAGCGCATGCTCGAGCAGATCGAGCAGGCGTTGTACGCCGAGGATCCGAAGTTCGCTCACGCGGTCCGCTCGACCAACCCCCAGGTCCATTACAAGCGCCGGATCGTCAAGGCCGCCCTCGGTTTCGTGCTGGGTGTGTGCGCGCTGATGACCGGTCTCGTCATGAACGCTGGCACGGTCACGATCGTGGTGAGCGTGACCGGATTCCTCTTGATGGTCGTGTGCTGCGTCTGGGCACTGACCAGCTGGAAGCGCATGACCGGGGTCGGCTCCGAGGCCGCGCCGCCGGGCGGCGGGGGCGGCGGTGGTGGTGCCGCCGGCCGGCCCGCCCGCCGCGAGCGCTCGAAGCGCGGCTTCATGGACCGGATGGAAGAGCGCTGGCGCCGCCGCACCGAGGGCGAGTGACCCGGCCGTAGCGGGCCCGCCGTCCCGGCGCGGCCCGCGCCGCGGCCGCCTCAGCGGCGGCCGCGGATCCCGCGCGCCCGGGCGGCGAGCCGCTCGCGCAGGCCCCCGAGCCCGGCCGCGAGCCGGTTCAGCCGGCCGGTCGACTCGATCGCCCGGCCGCCCGCCGAGCGGAACGCGGCCAGCCCGGACGGCGGCAGGTACCGCGCCTGCATGCGCGCCCTGCGGCTCACGGCCGCGGAGAACGCCTCCCGTACCGTCCTGACGTCGGCCCGCAGCGCCTCCGCCGGCATGTCCGGGTGCGAGCGCGAGTAGCGGGCCAGCTCCTCGGCCCGCGCGATCCGGCCCAGCGCCCCGCTGCTCTCGGCGTCCAGCTCCAGCAGCTCGCCGAGCCGCCGCGCCGCCGCCCGCGGGGTGTCGCTGGCCCGCCACTCCAGCCCGTGGTCGATCGCGTCCGCCCGCATCTCCCGCCACGCCGCGTGCGCCGCGTCCGCGGGATCGCGCCGCGCCGCCCCGCCGGGGCCGCCCGTGCCCGCGGGGCCGCCCGCGCCCGTCCCGCCGTCCTGGACGACCACCGCCCAGTGCAGGGGGAGCCTGGCCAGCCACCGCCGCGGGACGATCCCCGCCCAGCGCGCGGCCAGGCGTCCGGGCCCGCCCCGCCGGACGGCCGCCCAGCGCCGCCGCCGGGCCAGCAGCCGCACGATCATCGGGGCGGTCAGGATCAGCAGCACCAGCAGCCCGGCGGCGATCCACCCGGTGGGCGCGCCGCCGTCCTCCTCCTGCTCCAGGTCCGGGACGGCGCCGGCGGGCCCCTGGTCCTGCGGGCGCTGCCGGTCGGCCGCCGACGGGCCCGCGCTCGGCCCCTCGGCCGCCGACTCGTCCGGCGCCGGCGCGTCCGGCTCCTGCCCGGCCGTGCTCTCGCCGATGGAGACCGGGTCGGTGTAGCCGGGAACGGTCGCGGTGCCCTGGCCGGCCGCACCGGCGGGCGTCGGCTCGAACCGCACCCAGCCCGTGCCGGGGAAGTAGAGCTCCGGCCACGCGTGCGCGTCCCGCGACCGCACCACCCACTCGCCGGGCGTGACCTGAGTGCCCGGGGTGTAGCCCATCGCCACCCGCGCCGGGATGCCCAGGATCCGCGCCATCAGCGCCATCGCCGCCGCGTACTGCTCGCAGTAGCCGCGCTTGCTGTGCAGCAGGAAGTCGACCAGGTCGTTGCCGTGCTGCGGCGCCGGCGCCGACAGGTCGTACTGGAACCCGCCCTCCCGGGTGAACCACTTCTGCAGCCGCACCGCCTGCGCGTGCGCCGTCGTGGAGCCCTCGGTGACCTTCTGCGCGAGCTGCCGGATCTCCGCCGGCACGTTGCGGGGGACGGCCGTGTACGGCGTCACGATCTCGCTCGGGTAGGACACCCCGGACGCCAGCCGGTCCGCCGTGGGCTGCGCCCTGACGCTGGTGACCTCGTACGAGCGGCCGCCCGCCGAGTCGCGCAGCGAGTAGACCATCAGCGACGGCGCGTGCACCCGCCAGTCGCCGTCGATCTTCAGCCGGGACGGCGCGTACGGCACCGGCAGGAACGTCATGTTCCGGACCTGCCGGCGGACCCGGACGTTCGTGGTCACCCTCCGGGTGGCCGCCTCGGTCAGCCCGGGCGGGCCGGGCAGCCCGCGGCCCGATACGCGGTCCCGCGCGGTGCTCTCCAGCGGGCTGTAGGTCCAGCGGTCGCCGTCGAACCGGTCCAGCGCGTACAGCCGCAGGTAGTCCGGCTCCCGGTCGGTGGACCGGTACGTGAGGACGACCGAGTCGTCGGCGCGCGTCAGCTCCCGCTTCAGGCTGACCAGCGGATCGGGGGTGGTCACGGTCTGGGTGCCGCCGGGGCCGCCGCCGCCCATGTCGAACAGCCCGCGCGGCCTGATCCCGGGCACCGCGACCGGCACCAGCACCGCCACCGCCACCGCCGCGGCCCCGATCCGCCGCCCGCTGGCCGCCAGCGAGCCGGAGTCGGGGCGCCGCGCCGGGGCACCGGCCGCCGGCGGGACGTCCTCGTGCGCGCGCCGGCCCAGCACCACGCGCCCCCACGTCCCGACGTGCTCGCGGGAGTCGGCCACCAGCAGCGCCAGGTAGCCCGCGGCGCCGGCGGCGAACGGGAACCAGCCGATGCTCTCCTCGCGCACCGCCGCGGGCACGCTGAACATCGCCAGCAGCGGCAGCCCCGCCGGGGCCGCCTTCCGCAGCCGCACCGCCAGCAGGTCGACCACGGCGGCCACCAGCCCGACGCCCGTGGCCGCCAGCAGCGTGATCCCGGGGACCAGCGGCACCGGCGCCGCGTACCGGTTGGCCGCGTCCCAGCCCGCCCCGTACAGCTCGCCCAGCCGGGCCAGCGAGGCCGGCGTGGGCACGACGCCCAGCAGCGCCTCGCCCGGCGCGAAGTGCGCGGTGAGATAGAGGAGCAGCACCGCCGGCCCGCCCAGCGCGCCGACCGCCACGGGGGCGCGGAACCGGCGGGCCAGCAGGCCGCCCGCGGCGACCGCGAGCACCGCGCCCAGCCCCGACCAGAACCAGGTGCCCCGCGAGAACAGCGGGTACAGCCCCGCCGTGCCGGCCAGCGACGCCAGCGCGGCCATGATCGTCATCCGGATCCTCATGAGGCGCCCCTCGCGAAGTCCTCGCCGGACTGGTCGGCGCTCGCCCAGGCCCCGGCCAGCTCGGCCGCCGACCGGACGACCACCACCCGCCAGCCCGCCGCGCGCAGCAGCCTGGCGGTCGGCCCGGCCGCGGCCCGGCCCGTCCCGCCGCCGTGCCCGTGCCCGTGCCCGTGCCCGTGCTCGTTCTCGTACTCGTGCTCGGTCTCGTCCTCGTAGCGCGGTGCCAGGGCGTTCTCCGGGGGGACGGCGTCGATCAGTACGGCGACATGGGTCGCGTTGCCCCGGCAGGCCGCGGCGACCGCGCGCGCCTCACCGGGGTCCAGGATCCCGAACACGGCGACGACCAGCCCGTCCGCCTCGCGCCCGGTGGCGGCCGAGCCGCGCAGCGCGGCCAGGCCCGGGGTCAGCGAGCGGCTCCGGGTGGTCCGGGCCACCGCCAGCGCGTCCAGCAGCGCCCCCTCGAAGGCGCCCTCGTACCCGACCGAGCGCGGCACCGCCTCGCCCGCGTCGGTCACCAGCCGCAGGCCCATCCCGGCCCGGCCGAGGTGCGCGCCCACCGACGCGGCCGCCGACACCGCCTGCTCGAACGAGGAGCCGGGGCCCTCGCCCCAGTACCCCGACCGCCGGGTGTCGAGGAACAGCGTCCCGCTGCTCTGCCAGTGCTGCTCCTCGCGCCGCACCATCAGCTCGCCGCGCCGCGCCGTGGACCGCCAGTGGACCCGGCGCAGGTCGTCGCCGTGCCGGTACTCGCGCGGCGCGATGTCGTCCTCGCCGGCCGAGGCGACCGTGCGGGCCAGGCTGTCGCCGCCGCCCGTCCAGGCGCCGCCCAGCCGGCCCGGCGGCAGCGGCACGATCGCCGGCGTGACCGTCAGCGTGTCGGACAGGCTGAACGAGCGGACCAGCTCCACCATCCCGAACGGGTCGGCCAGCCGCACCGTCAGCGGCCCGACGCGGTAGCGGCCCCGCACGTCCGAGCGGATCCGGTAGCTCAGCTCGCGGGTGCCGTGCGGCTCGATCCGGTCCAGCACGAACCGCGCCCGGCCGCCGAGCGCGAACGGCACCTGGTCCTCCACCATCAGCAGCCCGCTGGGCAGCCGGGAGACGTTCTCCAGCCGCAGGTCCACCCGCGACTCGTGCCCCGCGGGCAGCCGCGACGGGGTGAGGCGGCGCGCGCAGGCGAGCCGGTAGCGGGTGCGCGACACCGCCACCGTGCACAGCAGCGGCAGCACCAGGACCAGCACGCCGGCCCGGAGCAGGTCGCGCTCGCCCAGGACGAACGCGCACACGATGGCGGTCACCCCGGCGGCCACGAAGGACCGGCCGCGGGTCGTCAGGCCGGCCAGCGCTCTTCTCAACGGTCACTTCCCGGAGGCGGTCTTCTCATAGTGCGGTCGTTCTCGGTCGGCTGCGGTCGCTGCGTCGGCTCCGCGGGGCCCGGTGGCTCCGTCGGCTCCGTCGGTCCCGCCGGTTCCCGCGCCGGGCGTCACGCCCGCGGCGAGGGCACCGGCAGCCGGTTCACCAGGTCGGCCACGACGTGCTCCGGCCGGCGCCGCTCGACCTGCGCCTCGGCGGTCGGCAGCAGCCGGTGCGCCAGCACGTGCACCGCCAGCTCCTGGACGTCGTCGGGCCGCACGTAGTCGCGCTCGTCCAGCGCCGCGTACGCGCGGGCCGCCCGCACCAGGTGCAGGGTGGCCCGGGGGGAGGCGCCCAGGCGCAGGTCGGGATGGGTGCGGGTGGCCGCGACCAGGTCGACGGCGTACTGCTTGACCGGCTGCGCGACGTGCTGGCGCCGGACGACCTCGATCAGCCGCCGCACGTCGCCGGCGTGCGCCACCGGACGCAGCCGGTCGAGCGGGGAGGACTGCCCGTGCACGTCCAGCATCTCCAGCTCGGCGGCCGGGTCGGGGTAGCCCATCGAGATGCGCGCGGTGAACCGGTCGCGCTGCGCCTCGGGCAGCGGGTAGGTGCCCTCCATCTCCACCGGGTTCTGGGTGGAGATCACCATGAACGGCCGCTCCAGCGGGTAGGTGGTGCCGTCCACCGTGACCTGCCGCTCCTCCATGCACTCCAGGAGCGCCGACTGCGTCTTGGGGGAGGCGCGGTTGATCTCGTCGCCCACCACGATGTTGGCGAACACCGGGCCGGGCTTGAACTCGAACTCGCGCAGCTCCTGGTTGTAGGCGCTGACCCCGGTGATGTCGCTCGGCAGCAGGTCGGGGGTGAACTGGACGCGCCGCACCGAGCAGTCGACGGACCGGGCGAGCGCCTTGGCCAGCATCGTCTTGCCGACGCCGGGCACGTCCTCGATGAGCAGGTGCCCCTCGGCGAGCAGCACCGTCAGCGCCAGCCGCACGACTCCGGGCTTGCCCTCGATCACCGACTCGACCGCGTCCCGGATCTTCCCCGCGACCTGGGCCAGCCCGTCGAGCCCCGCGGCGCGGGCCGGGGGCACCCCGGCGCCGGCGGACGCCTCCTTGAACGACTCGCCGTGCGTGCCTACTGCCACCAGCAAACCCTCCTCAGCCGAACGGCCGCACCCTCGCCACCGGCCCCGCCGGGAGGTCCGTGCCCCCGGCGGCGCGGGCCTCCTCAGCGACCCGGTACGGCATCGCCCGCGTCCCGGTTCACGTGCCCCGGCCGCGTGCCGCCGTTCCCGATGCCCTGCTCTTGTGCAAACGACAGTACGTCGTCGGGCCGGGTGTCGCGATGTTCATGTCGATCGGGAGCCCATTGTGCTCCACCCCACCGGGTCCGGCGGACGGGCGCGGGACGGGGCGCGCGCGCTGCCCCCTCCCGCCCCCCACTCCGCACCACCCCGTCTGACCTGCGGATTTCCGGCGCGTTACGGCGCCGCAGAGATGTTTTCGTAGTTGACGGTGGGGAAGAGTGGAGTAGAGTGGGGCGCCGTGGGGGAGCAGTGGCGCCCACCGCGGCGCGGGAGGTGGGCCGGTGTTTCTCGGCACCCACTCACCGCGCCTCGACGACAAGGGACGACTGTTCCTGCCGGCGAAGTACCGCGAGGAGCTGTCGGGGGGATTGGTGATCACGAAGGGCCAGGAACGCTGCCTGTACGTCTTCCCCATGGCGGAGTTCCAGCGCATCACCGAGGCGCTCCGGTCCGCGCCGGTCACCGAGAAGGCGGTGCGGGCCTACAGCCGGGTCTTCTTCGCCAGCGCCTCCGACGAGGTCCCCGACAAGCAGGGACGCGTCACGATCCCGCCGCCGCTGCGCACGTACGCGGGGCTCACCCGCGACTGCACCGTGATCGGCGCCAACACGCGCCTGGAGATCTGGGACACCGCGGCCTGGGAAGCCTGGCTCGAGCAGGAGGAGCAGGCTTTCGCCGACGTCTCGGAGGAGGTGTTGCCCGGGATCCTCTGAGCATTCACCCGTCGGTCCGATGAAACCGGCACCGGCCCACGTTCGGCCAGGTCTCCAGCCGCTCTCCGGCCAGCTGGCGCAGCTTCCCCGGCGCCAGACGGCGACCCCCCGCGGACACGCGGTGATCTTCCTCACGGGCAGCGGATGGGGACCTGGCCGGGCGAGGCCGCCGGAGGGGGCACCGGCTCCCGCGTGAGAGCGCGGGCGTACGGGATCGGGGCGGCGGTGCCACGCAGTCCGCGAGCGAAGTGGCGCACGAGGGGGTGTAGTCATGGACGGGGGCGACCCTGCGATCGGGTCCGGTCACGTTCCGGTCATGCTCGACCGCGTACGGGAACTCCTGCTTCCCGCCATAGAGGGGCCCGCCGCCGAGCGGGTGTCCGGCCGCGCGCCGGTGTACCTCGACGGCACCCTCGGGCTCGGCGGCCACGCCGAGGCCATGCTCGACGCCCATCCCGGGCTGCGGCTGATCGGGCTCGACCGCGACACGACCGCGCTGGAGCGGTCCGCGCGGCGGCTGGCCCGCTTCGGCGACCGCGTCACGCTGGTGCACGCCGTCTACGACGAACTTCCCGAGGTCCTCGGCCGGCTCGGCGTCGCGCACGTCGACGCGGCCCTGTTCGACCTCGGCGTCTCCTCCCCGCAGCTGGACGAGGCCGAGCGCGGCTTCGCCTACTCCTACGACGCGCCCCTCGACATGCGCATGGACCGTACGCAGAGCCTGACGGCGGCCACGGTGGTCAACGGCTACCCGCCCGCCGAGCTGGCCCGCATCCTGCGCGAGTACGGCGAGGAGCGGTTCGCCCAGCGGATCGCGTCCGCCATCGTGCGCGAGCGCGAGCGCGCTCCACTCGACTCCACCAGGCGGCTGGCCGACCTGGTGCGCACCTCGATCCCGGCCGCCACCCGCCGTACCGGGGGCAACCCGGCCAAGCGGACCTTCCAGGCGCTGCGCATCGAGGTGAACGGGGAGCTGGACATCTGGGGCCGGGCGCTGCCCGCCGCCCTCGACGCCCTGCCGGTCGGCGGGCGCGTCGTGGTCCTCTCCTACCACTCACTGGAGGACCGCATCACCAAGCGGATCCTCACCGCTCTGGCGGCCGACACGACGCCGCCCGAGCTGCCCGTGCCGCTGCCCGAGCACCAGCCGCGCTTCCGGCTGCTCACCCGCGGCGCCGAGCTGCCCACCGAGGCGGAGACCACGACCAATCCACGGGCCGGATCGGTGCGGCTGCGCGCCGCCGAGCGGCTCCGGGAGGCGACATGACGACGACGACACGCCGGCCGGGCAAGAGCCGCGCGCCGGGCCAGGCCCCGGCGCGCGGGCGTACCGGTTCCGGCGCAACGCCCGCCGCGCCCGCCAGGCCCGCGAAGCCGGCCGAGCCCGCGTCCAGGACCAGGGTCCGGGCGTCCCCGCCGGCCGCGCCCGCCACCAAGCCGGGCAAGCAGGCCGCGCCGGGCAAGGCGGCGAAGCCGGCGAAGTCGGCGAAGTCGACCAGGGCGGCCCGGGCCGCGAAGCCGGCCGCGCGCACGCGGCCCGCCGCGCGGCGCCCCGCGGCGCCGCCGCGCGCCCCGTTCGTGCTGCTCATCTGCGGGCTGCTGGGCGGCGCGCTGGTGAGCCTGCTGCTCCTCAACACCGTGCTCGCCGAGGACGCCTTCACGATGAGCCGCCTCCAGCAGAGCAACAAGCTGCTCGGGCAGCAGAAGGAGGCGCTCCAGGAGGAGATCGCCCGCGAGGAGGCGCCGGGCAACCTGGCGAACAAGGCCGAGGGTCTCGGCTACCGGGGCCCGGGGCGGCTGCCGTACGTCGACCCGACCTCGCAGCAGGTGATCGGCGGCTCCGGCAAGCCGATGCCGGCCTCCGCCGCGGCGGCCGCCGCGGCCGCGGGCGCGCTGGGGATCCCCGGCGCCGTCCTGCCCGACGACGTGCCCGCCCCGGCCGCCGACCGCGGCGCCGCCGGCACGGGCGCGCAGCAGCCGCGGGAGCGGGGGGCCGGGTGACGCCCCGGCCGGGACGCGGCGCGGCGGGACCGCCACCTGGCCGGAAGCGCGGCGCCCAGGGGAGGGCCTCGCGGGGCCCCGCCGGGGGCGAGGAGAAGAGCGGCCCGGGCGCGGCGCGCGCGTCCGGGCGCCAAGCGGGCACCCCATCCCGGCCGCCGGGCGGCACCAGCGCCCGGCGGCCGGGATGGGGT